>VGMF01000001.1 GCA_016866475.1 Chlamydiota bacterium
AGGATAACGATTTTAGTGATATGAAAAACCTCCTTGAACCTCTTTTAGAGTTTATGCTCCAAAAGATCAAAGCGGAGGTTGCCTTGGTATTCAATGGGCCCGATAAAGAGGTGCGCCTAGGAAAAAACTCTCCTAAAACAAGAATATCTACTTATTACCCATAAATGCTTAAATAAAGGACTTGGTTCAAAAGCCGTCAAGGCTTTTATCGACCATGCTCGCTCTTATGAATGGGGTAACCATCTTTTTGCTGTGGTGAAAGAGGATAATGCCCCATCGATTCGGCTACTGGAAAAGAATGGCTTTTCATACGTTGGGAATTACAATCATAACGAAACAAAAGAAAATACCCGCTTATATTTAATTAAGTAACTTAAAATCAATGTCATAAGTAAATCGTGACTCAAGCATTTAAATCTGTTTAAATTGGGATTTTTTCTCGCAAGACAAAAAATCTATAAGAGCCTATTTTTTAGAGCATTGGGATGCCAATTAAATTTTACCTTATTCACTATCAATTAGATGCATTTTTTGCAAGCAATCAAAAAAAATGTTATAATAAGAATATAATATAATGATAAATAGATAGGGGAAGTGGTTTCCTCTTAGGGGGGAAAAATGCCAGTAAACGATAATAGCCAAAAAAATACCGATCAACCTGTTACAATTCCATCTGTTCCCAAGACCGGTCGCACTTTTGAGTTTTTACGCCCTCTTTTTGGTTCTATTGTGACACCGATGTCCTCTCAAGGGGAAACCGTCGCCATAGCCTCTTTAAGCCAAAAATTAGTCACGCAGGAGGCTCCACTTCAAGCGGAAGCAGGAGTCTACACTACCGCTTCCATCGGCGGATTGTACGGTATTATTGGGACTGCTTTTCACTCAATGAATTGCCATAGAGCTAGAAAAAATAAAGATGCACAAGGGGTTAGAGAATTTTCAGCTCAGCTAGGCCGTTTTGTCGCAAGAGTCGCCTCTGTAGCTACAAGCATCGCCTCGACAATTCTAACTAGAAGTGGGGAAGTTCTTTCTAGATGCTCATCTATTCTAGGCACTGTTTCTTTTATGTCTGGGACAGTGGCGTTTGGTGTTAGACTGTACGATATGCACAAACTCAAGAGGCTCGATGGGAATATCGACAAGATACATGAGGAATTTTTTAAGGACACTAATGATGAGATCAAGGACGGGCAAATTGATAGATTAGGGCGTGCCCTAGGGGATCGCGATCTAGCGGTTAGAATTTATGAACGAAAAGAAATTGAATCATTGGAAATACAACAAAAAATTGTATCAAACTTTATAGATTGTGCTCTCGGGGTGGTCGCATTTCTTTTTTCGGCTGCAATCAACATAGTTCAACTGGTGATACCTATAATCAAACCATTAGGAATCGGACTTTCTCTGGCTGCAAACGCTGTCTCGTTATTCTTAATGGACGGTAAACTTATTGTTAAACAGCTTAGTAACCCAAAACAGATGTCCACCGCGCTCAAAGTCGCTTACATAGCGCAGATTATTTTGGCTGTTGCCTCAACTGTTGCTTCAACGGTTTTTACCTTTGGTGCAATACCCATAGCGATAGGCGCCGCTGCGGTTGTTGCCGCAACAGTTCCCCATATTCTGGGTTGGTTGGAAAGAAAGAAAAAAGCCGCTTGCCAGGAAAAAGCTCAGCTACCTTTAGTTAAGGCTGAACCTAAGGAAGAGCAACCTTTTAAGGAAGAGCCTTCTTCATACGAAGAAGAGGCTAGATCAATAATAAACTCTCCTCCAGATGAGATTGCTAGAGGGAAAGAAGAAAAGCTTATCCATGCTGAGGCTAGATCAATAATAGACTCTATTCTAGATAAGATTGAAGCAAATCATGAAGAGCTTTGTTTTGCTTAAGCCCGATCTTAGAATGCATTTTTAATTCTCGAAACAGCGTTAAACTTTTTTAGCGCGATGCGGCCCTTTATCGTATCCTTTTTGTAATTAAAGCAGTCTTGGGACAAGTTGTTCTAAAGTAGCCAAAATACCCATTTTTTGGAGCGCTTTAGCAATTATTTCCGGTTTCCATCTGTTTGCTTCTTCATCAAAGTGTTCTTGATACAAAATTTCGTCTTTTATCGATTCCACTCCGCTTTTGATATTTGTATCTTTAAAACTTTGCTCCTTAGATTCTAAAAGCAAATCCAATTGATCCTTAAATTCACAAGCTTTTTCATCGGCAGTTAAGATGGGGGTTGCCATCTGAAATTTTTCTTGAGCTGTACGTTCTTGGGATGGTTTTTTGCGAATTCGGTCTATTGTTTCAAATGCAGCTATTTTTTGTGTCTTAGTCTTCCCCCATAACTCATTGACATCCTTGTCCAGTCCCATAACCTGATCTTCAGTTAGTTTTGGTGAAAAATTCTCTCTTAGGTATTGGGTAAAAAGTTCTTCTTTTGGAGAACTTGGCTTTAAGTTGTCTTGGATGGTTTTTACAAGATTTACGGAGGTGTGCCTAGGAAAAAAACCCTCCTAAAATCGAGGCTTTCAAAGAGGATTTTTTGGCAGCGGGTAGAATCGATTTTGTGGGCGAGGCCTTTGTACTCGACTTTTAAAACTTCCCTTCTAATCCTCATCACCTATAATTGCAGAATTTGATGATTTGGCTTATTCCCATTTTACATGGTCTTGGGCATTTAACTTCTCCTATCGGAAAAGCACTTGTAGCATTTAGGTTCCTAGAATTTTTAGCCTGGGGCAGTGTTCTCTACATCGACGACCTAATCACAGACTGTGGAGCGCGAAGAAACGGAAATCGAGGTAAACTATTAAAGTGGGTAATCGAGCAGGGGAAACAAGCCAAGTTCGACCAAATCCATTTGGATAGCGGCTTCCAAGGAGAAAAGAGGATCTTAAAACAGCGCGGCCTATTATCTGAGAGCGTTACTTTACCCATGATGAGTATACCACATATTTGTCTTAAAAACAGGAGATAGCAGAACAATGAGCACTTGCAAAGGACTCAACAGGTTGGAAAAAATCTTTTACATCAACCTAAGTCATCGAGCCGATCGGAATGCTTTGATTCTTTCTCAGCTTAAAAAGCTAGGCGTAAAAGAGGAAAAAATCGAGAGAATCGAGGGAGAGCATGATGTGCTTAACGGGCATAGAGGCTGTGCTTTAAGCCATATCAAAGCTTTAAAACTTGCCCAAGAAAGAGGTCTGAAAGAGGTTCTGATTTTGGAAGATGATGCCTTTTTTCTTGCCAATAATGATGAGATTGAAACCCACCTGAGTTACTTTTACGACAGAATCAAAACGTACGACATTTTTTTTCTTGGCGGGCGCATAAAAAAAAGTGACCCCTCCTCTTTTGCGGGTATATCACGCGTCAAAAGCTCTAGACGGGCTCATGCCTACTTGGTAAATTCCCATTACATCCCAAAACTTTTAGCCTGTTTTGAAAGTTGCTACCAAAAGCTTCTTTCCATCCCTTTTGCAAAAAATGCCCCAGATGAGACCATCATAGATATTGCCTGGGATAGCCTTTTGCAAAATGACCTCGCTTTTTTCACAAAAATCCTAGTCTTTCAGCGCGGTGGCTACAGCGATATTCAGCATGTGCGGCACGACGATATCGATGACTTGATTAAGGAATAAATACTGGTGAAGGTCATGAGCTAGTCACCTTGGACTCCCCAGACGAATTACAAGGTATTTGGAAAAATTCTTCCAATTCGAGCGAACGTTCTATCTCTTTTGTAAAGTCGACAATCGAATTTGAAGGGGAGAATGCATCTTTTATGCATGCATTCTGCGGTTGGAAAGCATCCGTTCAAGAAGGATTGAGTCTATTAAAAGCGGGAATCGGCCCTCCATTAACTGATGTTATGGTAACTTTAGAGGGTTGTAGGACCCTTAAGGACGAGTTTTTTGGAAGAGAGATTACGGCGCAATTGGTAATGGAAAATTTGAATATATGCCAACCTCAACAATTTGTAGAAACCTATACACAAATGGTGGAGTGGTTGAAGGCTTGGATAAATAAAGCAAGTATAGACCAACTAGAAAAATTTTTACATTGTGTAACCGGATATAAATCTTTGAATATGGGGAAAATCCTTATTGAACAAAACTATCGTCCTGGGGAGTTGGCTCAGGCTTTAGAAATACATACATGCTCAAATTCGTTAGCACTTCCGCGGGTAGATAATATGGACCAATAAAGGTTTAATCAAGCCTTGGAAGCAAGCTTAGAACAAAAAAGTTATAATGTAGGTTAGTAAATACCTCTTTAAAAAAAGATTTTAATTGATAGCGATGTTCTGCAGAAGAGGTACCTCATACCATAGATTATCGAGGTACTTCTTATGAAAAAAATTGGTTTGTAACCCAGGAAAGACGCAACGGCTGCTTAACGCAGTCCTGCAAGGACGGCTTGAAGGTGTCCAAATCGACGATCTTGCGCCTGTTCTGACTCCGGATCAAGCCTTTGGGCTTTTCTTTGCGGATGAACGAAGACATAGCATTAAGGATAAACAACAACTTGTAAGAGAGGCAAATCGCTTGCCTCCTCCTTTAGAGCCCGATGGAAGCAATACCGTTGTTTTTGAGGTGATTCGCATGCCCGACAGCTCCGGTTTTGGGGACTACACCGAATCGGGAATCGTCATTCCTGCTATGTATAGGGGAGAGAGAGTTCTTTTTACCTCACAGATGTATCTAGATTGCGAGCCACCTATAAGCGGAGGTCGAGAGATTTGGGGCTTTCCAAAGAAGTTAGGGTATCCCACTCTTCATGTAGAAAAGGAGACGCTTGTGGGTAGACTAAAGTGGGGAGAAGATCTAGTCGCTTTGGCCACTATGGGCTATAAGCACCATGACCTCACCGATCAAGGGAGAAAAACGGAAGAAATTTTGAAAATGATGGGAAAAACCCAAGTGAATTACAAATAGATACCGGATGCAAACGGAAAAGCTAAAATTGAGCAACTTGTTGCGTATAACTTGCAAGATATCCATGTAAAAGGGGCTTGGATGGGACCTGCTAGATTGCATTTGGTCCCACATGTACAAGCTCCATTAGCAGATATGCCCGTTAGACAAATCGACAAGGCTATGCATGTCCTTGTCGATTGTACTCTACCCTATGGGCGAGTGCTGCATGATTATAAAGCATAAATCGACGAAACTAGCGAGGAGGATACTCCACGCACTTACCCAAATCATTTAAGAATTCAAACAAACCTGTAGTGTTATGGGGGTCAGCGTGAAGTTTAGTCTCCCAATTGTGCAAAATTTGAAGCGCACCTTGGTAACAAGTCTTGAAGGGATTGAAAGGATAGGGGTCTGGAAGGGGTTTAGGATTAGGATTTTTGGCGGCTATGCTTTCTAAAGTCTTGTGGTGAACCTCGATAAAATGACCTAGTTGTATGGCCCCCTCCTTTGTGGGATTCTGTTCGAAGGCGTTTAGCTTGTCTATAAATTCTTTCTGAATTTTTTTCTCTTTTGGAGTCAGTTCCCCCGGATAGGGGCCAAACTGTGAGTTTGATGTGGTGTTAGTGTGAATTTCCATAGAAAAAAACATCCTTTAAAAGTTGATCCAACCCCTGACATCCCCGAGAAACTCCTCTGGGATAGAAGGCGGGGTTCCTTTTTTATCTTCAAAAACTTGCAAAGACTCTATTGCTCCTTTATAGGAGCTTTCAAAAGTTGGATGAGTTTTGGGGCCATGGTGAGGGTTTTTTCCAGCGAGATCTTCTAGCGCTTCATAATGTGATTTATTCTGTAAAAAATGGAGCAATTTATCCCCATTCAATTTATTTGGCGTATTTCGAAAATTCGTTAATAAATTGTTGTATTCATCCCGAATTTTTATTTCTTGTTTTGTCAAAGAATTTTGGTTGTCGTAGTGGGAATTTCCACCCGATACTGCATCGATGCGCATTTATTTAGTTCCTTTATTTTTACACATAAACTTTTCTGCAATAAAAATAAAATTATTTATTAAAAATAGTGGAATCAGCCTAAAATATTTAAAATTCTCTACCTAACCCTATGATATTGAGGGGGATAGGTAAATCTTGTGGACAGTCTAGGTTCTCAATCTACCTATCCCGTTGATTTAGAAAGAGGCCCGTATTCTAAAAAAATTACAAAAATAAGCTTCAGTGAAAATCCCCATTTTCTAAATTCGATTTTGTACAGGATCTCTAAAGAGAATGGCGTTCTTATCAGAATGCCGAGCGAAAGATTCTTTAAAAGAGATCTTTTATCTACGATAGATAATACTTCTATTCACAGATTTTCGACCTTGCAAGAGAAAAATTGAGCATCGTCATGATTTCATTACGATAAGCTTTGGTTGATTTAGACTACATTGACTCACTAAATATCAGTTGTTTACGTTAACCTTTGTCCCTCCCTTTTTATCATTGAATTTTTATAAAAATTATTATATAATTAATAAAGGAATAGAGGGGAATTTTGTATGTCTATAGGGCCAGGGGGGCACGTTGGATTTTCAGCTTTAGGGGGAAGGGAAAAACCAACTCAATTTGGATCAAACCAAAGCGAACAAAAAATTCAATGGGTCGTGTTGGCAGCCTTAGGGAATCTTGAAGATATCAATAATCACCTTGGAAAAGGGACTCCGATTAGCCCTCAAGAAAGGTCTTTGGCCATAAAAGCCGCCGCTAGGAATGGTTTTGAACAGGTAATGGACAGGTTTTTGGCGGGTTTTGAAATGCCTGAAAAGGAAAGGATAAAAGCCATCAAAATAGCAGCGGAGCACGGGCAAGTGGGTGCTATCGACAGGCTACTAAGTGCGTTTAAAATGCCTGAAAAGGAAAGGATAGAAGCCATCAAAATAGCAGCGGAGCACGGGCAAGAGGGTGCTGTTAATAGGCTTCTAACGGGTTTTGAATTGCCTGGGCGGGATTGTGTCTCGGCGGTAAAATTAGCTGCAGAAAATGGGAACATTATAGTGATAGAGAGATTGCTTCAGGAAACACCAATAAACCCAGACGATCTCTCTAACCCTATAAATTATGCTTTTCTCCACGCAACTCAAAAAGGGCACAATGCTGTTGTGGAGTGGCTTCTTGAGAAGTGCCCAAATATCGACCCTTGTATTCGGGGCAGGCTAGTAACTGTAGCAGCTGAAAAAGGGCTGAGCTCGCTGATTGAAAGGCTTTTGCAAAATGGGGGATTGACCAGCCGGGCTGCACGTGGTGGGGGAGTGATCAGCCGGGCTGCACGTGGTGAAGCTTTGAGACATGCAGCGATATACGGACATCTACAGGTAATTCAAAGGCTTCTACAGGATGAGGATCAAGTTCTCCCTCAATTTCGCGGTCAAGCAATAGTAGCAGCGGCAGCAAATGGTCATCTACAGGTAATTCAAAGGCTTCTACAGGATGAGGATCAAGTTCTCCCTCAATTTCGCGGTGAAGCAATAGTAGCAGCGGCAGCAAATGGTCATTGCGAAGTTGTACCATGTCTTATGCGAGATTCTAGTGGCGATATCATAGACATTGAAGAAGAGTATCTTTTCAAAGCTTTAGATGCTCACAAAAATGCAAAACCGGAACAGATCTCTTACAACATAGGGAGGCTTGGAACGGTATTTTTAGAGAATTCCAGAGCTCTTTCGCAAGATTTTATTTTGTATCTATATCATCTCATGGATCAAAAAGACGGGGTACTAAGAATACCTATCATAACACATCTTGTCAGTTATCCTCTAGATTACTTGAGGAGCTACTGCGAAAGAGGTTTTCCTGAAGTAAGGATTGTGGACCCAAATGCAAACTTACCGAATAATTCTAACCAGATGCTTTTTAACATACTTTTTTTTAGCCTAGAAGCTCATAAACTTCTAACTGCAGGTGAGGATCCACAGTTTCATCGCGAACAATTACCTGTTGCGAAAACTAAACAACAAGAAGAGGCATTATTTCTTTTTGGTCAACTTTTAACCTATTTACACAAGATCTATAAAGAGAGTGATATTACTATTGAAATTCCTAGCGGAATTTTCCGTAGAGATCTTTTATCTATGATAGGTAAGAGTTCTGAAAATATGCTTGAATCAACAGATTGTAGCATAGAGATTAAACGAATATGGAAAAGTCCACAAAAAACTGAAGAGCAACAATCTTGGAAACAATTTGTTATCGCGGCTATTCAATGTATAGATCGAGGCATCGGTCCGGAGCTGAGACAAGCACTAGTTGAGGATTGTGCATCGTGTGGTGCAAGGTTTTTTGAAGAATAACGGTTAAAAATTCCAAAGTTTGCTTCATAAGGCCCATTATCGGACGTTGCGAACCAAAAAAAGCGTGGTATTTTTGATTTAAAGAGTGCAATCACACCACTAAACCCTCTATCGTCGAATCTAGGGCCTTTAAAAGCATTTTAACTTTCAAAAGCCCTTTTTTACCCTTTTTTAAGGTGTATCAATATTTCTAAAGAAATTTAAGCCTATGGAGTAGGTGTGGGCCCTAAGGGTGCACAAAGGTTAGCGCAACAGCAAGCTGTGCAACCGCCACCTCCACCTGTGAATATAGCTACCAGTGCAGAACCGCCTAAACAGGCCGCTACACATGCGGCATACGCACCCGGTCCCGCTTCTGCTTGAGGCAAAAGCGACAACGAGGCAAGTGCTATTACAGGCAGCGCTATTGATTTCAACCTATTATTCAAATTGATTAATCCTCTAGAGGCTCTATTCAAACCTTGTGTAATCACTCCAGAATTTGAATAACTATTTTCTACTAAACCTAAAGAAACCATTTTCTCTCCCTTGTTTTATACAAAAGCTAAGCGCCAAATATTTAAAAATGCGCTATATGCTCAATTAAAATTTTGAAAAGAAATTGTTAAGTAAAAACCTATTGAAATCAATCACAAATTTCTTTACATCCCCTCCCCTGCTTAAGCAAAAGTAAAAAAAAGGTACTCAAACAAATTTTTTTCTTGAAAAAATTCTAATACACTCCTCTAATAAAAATATGGGTGTATTAGTACGTTTATTAAAATTCGCCATTTTTTTAGCCCTAGTTTTTGGGACATTTTATGTAGCGAGCCGATTGTATCGTAATCAACAAATAGAATCGTGTGAGGCCTTCTTTGATAGCGAGGAGAAAATTGCACTTGAAGTTTTGAAGCCAAAATGGGGTGACAAAGATCCGGTTCCGAACCTCGATCAAGAGAGGATCAAAGTACTTGTAATCGAAGGGGGAGGTGCACAAGGGCTGTATGCCTTGAGAATCCTTGACTACCTTGAAAAAAAAACCGGAAAACCGATTTGTGAACTTTATGATGTGATGGGTGGAAGTTCGATAGGTTCTTTGCTAGTAAGCTTATTATCCATCCCACAGATTGACAACCCTAAAAAGCCACTATATTCAGCGGAACAAATCATTCAAGTTTTTTCCGAAACCGCCCATCGGACTTTGGAGCCCACCTGGAAGGAAAAAATACTTTCAGGGTACGGTCTCTTATCCCCTATTTTGCAAAACCAAAAATTCATTAAAGTGCTCCAATCTTTTTATGGTAATATGCTCTTCAGTGAAACGATCAATCATTTGGTTCTTTATGGGTATAATTTTAATACCAGTAGAGTTTCAGCTTTCGAGAATAGAGGCCCTCCTCTTCAATCTGCAGATCCGGTTCTGTATCAACTTATTGGGAGTACCACCTCCCCTTTTGGGATTGCCCCTGTCAATAAAATTCTTTTGAGTCCCCTTTACCCCCCTCAATTTATCGGGGATGCGGCCTTTGTCGTCAACAATCCGCTAGAAGATGTCGTCTACAAGTTAACAAAAGCCTACCCAAATAAGAAATTTTTGATAAATAATATTATTATAAAGCCCAAAGAATTAGAAAACACCATAAATTTTCCCTTTTATTCCGGCTGGCTCGAGGCAACTATAAGGTACCAATATTTACAGGTTTTAGCTCATAATCAGATGACTAGAGAAGCCCTACAAACCTTATCCAGCGTTTACAAAATTGAATACATGTTGGAAATGGGCCTAGATCAAAACAACGAGTGGCTGGAAATGAATTCTTTTGATTTTTCCAAAAAAAACCTTAAAAAAATAGACAATTTTGCAAAACTCATCCTGAGCGAAAATAAAGATGCTCTTGATAAAGTAGCTGCTGAGCTCCTTAAAGATTGAAAAACTTGGTTTAATTCTAGACAAATCAATGATGCTAGCATTTCTTTTCAAGTATACTTTAAGGGGGTGTTTACCTGATTCGATCAATCGGCAACACACCAAATTCTAGAATTTGTTTTTTCTCTTTAAATCTTGGATAAAGATTTAGAAGCTCTCCGTTGGTTTAGGATTTTTATCAACGAGAGCCGCTTCTAACAAGTGAAGCTCCTCAACAATCTCAGACGGAAATTTTTCACCAAATATTTTGTAGTAATTCTTAAGTTCTTCCACTTCATTCAACCAGGCCCCAACATCCACTGTTAAAAGCTTTCCCACCGTCTCTATTGAGAGGTTAAGATCATTTAAATCAAGGCTCGTGGGTGTAGGCATATTCCCGATAGGAGTGCTTTCAGCTGAAGCCGTCCCGTCCAGCCTTTCAAAAATCCACTTAAGAACGCGCCCGTTTTCTCTAAAACCGGGCCATAAAAAACTTCCCGATCCATCTTTTAAAAACCAGTTTACGTAATAAACTGTCGGTAAAAGGGAGGGGTCGCCCCTTTTTTCAAAAGAGAGCCAGTGGGAAAAGTAGTCGCCCATGTGGTATCCGCAAAAAGGGAGCATCGCAAAAGGGTCATGTCGCAATTTACCGATAGGTCCGTTAGCGGCCGCAGTCCCCTCCGATGAGACAATCGTCCCTAAGAATGTCCCGTGGCGCCAATTTTTTGATTCAAATACCAACGGAACAACCGAGGCGCGTCTTCCTCCGAAAAGTATAGCAGATATCGGCACCCCTTTAGGGTCATCGAAAGCAGGATCCACAGTGGGGCACCCTTTGATAGGGGTTGTGTAGCGGGCGTTCGGATGCGCAATTTTTTGATCCAAAGCTGCTTCCCCCATGTCGCCTAGCCAATTTGTGCAATTTTTTGGGGGATCTTTATCCATCCCTTCCCACCACACATCCCCATCTTGTGTTAATCCCACGTTAGTGAAAATTGTGTCACTTTTAATGGTTTCCATCGCATTGGGATTCGTTTGAAATGAGGTGCCGGGCGCAACACCAAACATTCCAGCCTCAGGATTGATCGCGTATAGCTTGCCATCTTCACCCAATTTCATCCAGGCGATGTCATCGCCCACAAGGGTTATTTTCCAGCCGGGTAAAGAGGATTGCAGCATGGCAAGATTTGTTTTCCCACAAGCGCTTGGGAATGCTGCGGCAAAATATTTTTTCTTTCCGTCAGGATTTTCTATCCCAAGAATGAGCATATGTTCCGCTAACCAGCCCTCCTCTTTTCCCATCTGAGAAGCTATGCGCAGAGCGAAACATTTCTTCGCCAAAAGCGCATTTCCTCCATACCCGCTACCGTAAGACCAGATCTCTTTTGTTTGGGGAAAGTGCACTATGTATTTATTTTGAGGATTGCAAGGCCAACCGTTATCCATTTTACCAGCCTCAAGAGGCACGCCCACAGAATGTAAACAAGGGACAAAATCTTGATCTTTCAGAGCATTAAGCGCCTCTCTTCCCATGCGGGTCATAATCCGCATATTGCATACAACATAAGGAGAATCGGTAATTTCAACCCCAATTTGGGCAATAGAGGAACCTATCGGCCCCATACTGAAAGGGATCACATACATCGTGCGCCCCCGCATACATCCTTTAAAAAGCGATTTCAAAAGGCTTTTCATTTCATTAGGGTCTTTCCAATTATTTGTGGGTCCTGCATCGTCGATCGAACTGGAGCAAATAAATGTCCGGTCTTCAACTCGAGCGACGTCTTCAAAAGAAGATCTAGCCAAAAACGAGTTGGGCCGAAACTTACCGTGTAAAGGGATCAAGCTTTTTGTCTCTACCATCTCTTTCAACAAAAGGGCATTTTCCTCTTCAGTTCCGTCGCAAATATGGATCTGATCAGGCTCGCATAATTCTTGCACCTCTTCAATCCAAAGTCGAAGTTTGTCATTTTGTAGATCTTTCAAAACCACCGATCCGTCCATCTCCCGAAAACTGAAACAGGACAAAAAACAAAAAACCGAAACCACTCTTTTGATAGAAGCCATTTTCAAGATCCTTTAAAATTTTTTTAACTTTATTTAAAAAATACTTTTTTGTCCATCTTCCGGGTAAGTTCTGCCCTATAAGAAGTGTAAATTAAAAAAGGTCTCCTCTATTATACGCTTCTTTTTCAGGATAAGCCCGAATAAATAAAAAAACCGGCTTCACACAGATTTTTAAAAAATAATTTACATTTTTTTTAAGGACAAGATCTGAAAAATTATTGCTCTTGATAAATGAGATCCTAATTACTTCCAGGGGAAGGTTTCGATGGATTCCACATGTTGCACATGCGCGTTATTGATCAAAATATCTACGACATCAAATGGACTGTGTACATCTCTTTGGGATTTTCAAATACTTAGATTATCGATGTAATTATGATAGCCAGTAAATCGAGATTTAAAAAACTTAAGCCTTAGATTCAATTTTAAGATTTAAATGGAACGGCAAGGGAGAAAAGCAAAAATAAGGAGGATAGCGAAGGCTTGTAAAAACACTATCAGGGTATTTTGCTGTAATCTTCCTGCAATAGCATAAATTAAGAAAAGCTTGACATAGACAAAAACCGCAGAACTTAAAACCAAATGATTTTGAAAATTTTGAGTCCAGGAGGGTAAACCGAAAATCAAGATATAAATAGGAACAAGAAGTCTTAAAATTGGTGGAACACCTAATAAAATGAATGCCCCAATGAACGAGTCCAAAAATTTCCTATAGTCATTGTTTTTTAAACTTAGATAACCACGGATCAAAAAAAATTCTAAAAAAATTAATGAAGCATAGAAAACCATTTGTCTTTCTAATGTGGAGATTCGAGCATAGACAACCCAGGATGTTTGTAAGCAAAATAGCAAACTATATAAAATAATAACCGAGTATAATCGAGAGAATAATTTAGAAATCTGACCTGGTTTTTGCGTAAATATCAGAATACTTTGAAAAACTAACAATATTATTAAGATAGACGAAAGTAATACATGCAAATCAAGGCTCAGAGTCCATTCTAAAATAATGTTATATCGTTGCCAAACACCAAGCACTATGCGGTCGTAAATAGGTTTTGCAAATACCAAAAGGCTAAGTAAAGTTGTCTCTAACAAAGCTAAAAAATAAACAATCCCAGCCCTTTTATCTGATGTTCCCATGGGATTAGTGATAGACATATTTACCTCAATAATATTTTATAAATATTTTTTTGGATGAGGCACAATTCCAGGATGTTACCCTTTCGGAAGTAATAAACAATAATCGGATCGATATTTCATAGTACACACATCAATTCACCAGTAAATGATCAAAAAATATGAGTCAATTTTTATCGGGAGAATATGATTCATAAGAGCTTTTTTAAGATCGTATTCTGTAATATTTTTTATTATATGTCAGAATAAAAACAAAAAACCTCTTAAAGATTAGGTGAATTAAAGCTTGTAATCGTGTAGTACGCTTCCGTAAGGGAGGGTGCAATCGACAAGAACGTGCATCGCCTTCTCTATTTTTTTGACAGGTAGATCTGCAAAAGGAGCTTGTACATGTGGAACTAAATGCAATCTGGCAGGCCCCATCCAGGCCCCTTTTACGTGAATATCTTGCAAATTATAAGCAACAAGCTGCTCGATTTTTGCCTCTCCTTTCAAATCGAGAATCCACTTATAGTTCACCTGCGTCTTACCCATCATTTTCAAGATCTCATCCGTTTTTTGCCCCTGATCAGTAAGATCATGATGCTTATAGCCCATCGTTGCAAGCGCCACAAGATCCTCCCCCCATTTCAAACGACCGACAAGAGTCTCTTTTTCTACATGAAGCTTCGGGTAGGCGAGCTTTTTGGGAAACCCCAGATCTCCCTCTCCCCGCATATTGGCGGCTCGCAATCGAGATACATCTGAGAGGTAAATTGCACCTTTTCGCCTTTACAGATAGCAGGTATCACAATTCCCGACTCGGTATAATCGCCGAATCCGCTACTATCAGGCATCCGAATCATCTCAAAAACTACGGTGTCGCTACCGTCGGGCTCAAGGGGAGCCGGCAGGTGCAGACGGATTATTTCGGGGTCGGTCTTATACCATATAAAAAAATACTCCCGATTGATGAATCGATACGGGCCTTCGGGGTATGCGGGGGAATGAAAGGGCATTCCACGATGTCTCATAAATCCTCCTAGCGAACCGTCCAACCGCCATCGATAACCAAAGACTGGCCAGTGATCATTTTTGCAGCGTCCAGACAGAGGTAAAGAACCAAATCGGCGATATCGTCAGGGATTACAAACTTTTTTATGACATGCTCTTTTAAAAATATCTTTTCGACTACCTCTTGCGCTGTGATCTGATGCATAGCCGCCTGCTCGGGTATCTGCTTTTGTAGTAAAGGGGTCACCGTGTAGCCAGGGCACACCGCATTCACAGTGATCCCAAACTGAGCCAAATCTAGAGCACTCGCTTTTGTAAGCCCGGTAATACCATGCTTTGTGGCAACATATGCCGATTTATAGGGTGATGCTACAATACCGTGGACACTCGAAATCTGGACCACCCTTCCGCACCCTTTTTTTTCATCCCTTCGACAACACCCTGCATTAGATGAAAAGGGGCTGAAAGATTCACCGCCAAAATGAGATCCCATTTACTTCTCAGAAAAAGGTCTCGATGGATTCGACATGTTGTACACCTGCGTTATTGATCAAAATATCTACGACATCAAATGGACTGTGTACATCTCTTAATGCGCGCTCAATTTCAGACAGATGGGCAAGATTTGCAGCGACATAGTAAACTTTCCCTTTTGTCAAACTACGGATCTCGGGCTCCTTCTGCCTCCCCTCCTCCGGAGTTAATCCATGAAGGACAATATTCGCCCCTTTTTTTGCCATAGCTGTGGCAATCCCAAACCCTATGCCGCTAGTCGATCCAGTTATCCAAACGGTCCTACCTTGCAAGGATTCCATGCTACCCCTCCCCTAAATCACCGGATATCCCTTTTCCCCCTTCAAATCTAGATATCTTCTTTTTTATAAAGCGAGTATGGGATCTTTTTGTTACAATATCTAGCCTGATGAAAGAATGGATGAAGTTTTATGACTTTACCTCTTAAAGAAATGTTTCGTCTACTCCCTGAGGATCCTGCTCTGGATGGCCCCGATTTTGGGTTATACTTGCTTACAAATGAGGGGCAATCTTTGGATACGCTCCGACAAATGCAGCACAACCCCCTTACAGGACAGATAGGGATGGGGGTGTCGGGATTTTTTACACTTGATATTGCAGCCGTAAGACCTGAAACAGAAGAAAATAAACTGGAAGGGGTTGTTCTGGTCGATTGCTCTTTAAGGGTGCGCCACTTTATGCGGGCTATGATCGAGCGTCTCAAAATATCCCCCTCGAGGCTGGACATGCAGGAATTTGTCCGCTTCGAGATTCTTTCCAATGCCAAATTTTACTATGAGGGGGCTTTGGAGCCGGCGGATCTCATCGCTAAAAACTATATTGAGCGATTTGATCACTCCCTCCAAGATTGTGCTCTAGGGTCCCTATCCAGGACATCCCCTCACCTTTCGAGCTCCTGGTTATCCGATGTAACTCGATTCGAAAAAATGAAACGTCTTGCAAACTTAGGGAACATCATCTTTTTATGCATTGACTTCAATCAAAAACCGGTCCTGACGAAATTCTTATCGACCCTAGAAAAGAGGGCGCCTCTCGATTTTGCCTATATTTCCAACATTTATCTAGATAGGCTTTCGACATTTAAGTCTGTTGCAAATCAGCTCCAAACCGTTGTCGGACCAAACACCTACTTCATTGATACCGAGCGATTTTATCCTGTAAACGCAAAGAATAACCAGCGTCTGCAACAACGCAAAGTGGCACCTCTTTACTCAATTATGGAAAAATCCTGCGAGGAGATGGATCTTTTCGGACCAAATGGGTTGGCCCGATTTTTTCCGAAAAAATAGGGATATTTAACCAAGGGCGTTGTTCGGTAAAAAATTGTCAGGGATTTTGTTCAGCTTGTAACCGTTTGACGGCATGCCAGTTTTTTGCTGTTACCCCTAGCCCCATGAGAACTAAAACCCCTAAAAACCAATCCCTATCCTCCCCTTTTTTAGTATCTGAAAAGAGGCTCATCCTTTGACACTGAGCCGCCGGATGTATCGCTTTTAAGGTGAGAAATTCTCTTTTGATTAATACGCCGATCGAATCTGACCAGCCAAGCTTTTCGGGGCTTTCAAACATGATCAAAGAGGGGTCAAGCGCCCCTTTGACCTCTTCACACTGAGAGAAAAGTTCTACCTCAAAATCTTCTGCCAATTTCTTGGCACTTTCCCTGATTTTACTGTGGTAAAAACTGTCCCCATAAGCGGGTTCCAAAAAAAAGGCCGGTTTTTGCTTCGACTGATTCCAAACAAGGCGCAAAAGAGCCCTCGCCTCTATCTTTTCTTTAGAATTTTTGACCGCGATCAGCTTATTTACACCCTCGTTTGTGTAGTGTAAAAGATGAGGGTTCTTTTTTGAGGTGTGCATGCAACTCCCATGAACCTCGTCTCCGGACAAAAATAGATCGACTGGGTCGTCGGTAAATTCTATTTTTGTCCCTGAATCACTTAAAACAAATTCCCTATTTTGCTTCCACTTCTCCCAAACATGGCTGTTTGTTTCATTCCACTTTTCTTGAAATGGGATCGTATTATAGCGCGCTTTATTGGTGCTCATGACCATTCTATCGGTCAGCTCCAAAAACCTGGGGACGAACGCCTTTTCAACCGCTCCCGAGTAGTAGCGGAACCATGCCCCCCTAACCCTATCATTTAAAATCTTTTCCGAAAAAAGGCGCTTGTATTCTTGAGGCATTTTTTCTAGAAAAGGGAGCATTTTCACAAGGAAAGCCTCCCCCTCAACCGGGATTTCATCCAGCTTCGAACCATCTAGATCGGCAAAAATTTTAAGCATGCTGATACGGGTGACGATTCTCTTAGCCTGTTCAAATCTCGCTAAACTGTCCGTTGGACCGTCTGTTGAAACGTCAAAAATAGATTGGATGATGCGGATTTTTTTTAAGGGATCTATGGGCGTCCTATCTAAAAATTCCATGAAGCCCAACAAATTGTCCATCACGTGGGTCTCGCCGCTTTTTAACACGTTTTCGGACCGTTTCAAAGTCTCTTTGAGTTTTTCAGCCGCTAACGAGGAGGCGTACCCGTCCCATTTTTGGATGAAAAGCATCGGGAAAAACACAAAAAATTTCCCCATTTTCGGAAATTCAATATTCCAACCCCTAGTCAATGAGCCCTGGCCACTATCGATTGCCATCCTCACCGAGTTGCACCATAAAGAAATGATCGGTCGATAGTAGGACCTATTCTCAAATTTCACCAGATCTTTGACCTTCGAAAGGAGTTTGGATGCGTCCTCATCGATAGACCCTTCTGTTGTAAAAAATGATTCTGCTTTTTTTATGTATTCGGCTAATAAGCCCGGCCTATGTTCGGCAATAAACAGCGCTAATTCGGCGCTCTTGCCCTGCTTTAGTATTTTTTCAAAAAAGGGTTCCGAGAGGATCTTCAGGGGGATGCTTTTTATTAGGCAAGCGGTGAGCTGCTGCTCCAAAATGGTGCCAAGTTTATTTTGCCTATCGAGCAATTCGAGAAATAGATCGACCTCCCGATCGGTCCATTTTGCATACCGGGTGTAGGACGAAGAGTCTTTATAAGCCTCTGAAAATTTCTCTAACCCCGTTTCAGTTGCTGCTGCCAGTCGAAAAAGGGAGGAGCGGACACCCGGAGAATGTTTCTTAGAATCCTTCAAAAAACATAAAAGAATCGATTCGGACATAGCCCTAACAGGGTTTTTTGGGTGAACGGATCGAGAGGATAGCTCAGGTAGCGAAGGATTACTCTCATAGGTGCGAGAGGCCAAAAATTCTATAAATTCTATCTGCTCCAGATCACTAAGTTGTTGGAGTTTTTCTGCGAAAATCTCTTGAAATTCGGGAATTTTATGTGAAAAAAAGTAATCTAATACCGGAAGAAGATTAGTAATATTCAAATTTAGGTTCTGCAAAAGCTCTTTTTGGCCCCTTTTTTGACACAGGTCAAAGAATTTTCTGAATAGTTTACGATCCCAATCGCTTTGAATCAGGCCAAAAGGGTCTTTTTGTTGTAAAAAAAGAGCCTCTAAAAATCTGTCATCGAAGCGCATGAGGGAAAATTGGTCTTTAGGCTCCAAAAGACCGTCTGCCGATTTGTTCAATAGGGATGCAACCCCATTCGGAAAACGGGAGGACTGGTTTAATTTTACCAAGGTAGAAAATTGTTCCATCGCCCATGATCTGTTCTTGGTTTGCAACGTCTTTAACTTTTCAAGGAAAAGGGCCACCCCCTCTTTATCATTGGCATAGAAAAAATAGGTGCCAAGAAAAAGCAAATCCCCCTTTTTGTCACCCAAAAATAGGGCGTCGTTGCTCCGAAAAAATTTCTTCAGCAGTTCCAACTCGTTTGTATTCTTATCTCCTCTCTGATTGCGCTCTTCAATTTTTTTGGCTAATCTAGAGAGGTTGATTTCTTTACTTTCTAACGAAGGGGCGCTGGCTCTTTCTAGAAAAATTTCTTCCAGAAAAGAGCATTCGTTCTTTAAAAGAATCAGCTCCAAAAGTGGGAGCTTTAGCGCCTGACAGGCATCCTTGTTTCGTTTTAAAATCCACCCTTTGGGGGCCATTTCCAGGATTTTTCTATCTAAAGTTAACAGCTCTTTAAAAATATCCTCTCCAGGGGGGGCTTGATCCCATCTTTGCGTAGCTTTTTCCCATAGGATTTTGTAGAGATCGGTTCTTTGATCGATCGATGCCAGTTTAAAAAGAGCCAAAAAAAACCCGTCATCGTCCACTTTCCATCTTTCAATGTGTTTCAGGATAAATTGATGCATCAGGGGGTCTTCTAGCAACATGGGGATCAGTCTTTTTAACTCCCCTCCTTGTGTTTGCAAATAGCAAAGGAGCTCATTTGCAGCCCCGAACCCATCTTCTTTTGCTAAATTCCTCCAAAAAAAGGGGGATAAAGCCGACTCGGTGGAGACAAACCTTAGGGCCGCATCTGCTAGATGTTTTCCTAGCTCGGGCTCTTGACCGATAGCTGTCTCCATTTCCGATAAAAACCTTTGCCGAGTCAAGGTGGAATACTCTTTAAGGTCAAACGTGAAGTTGTCGAGTTTGGACAAGAAATTACTCATCAATAAAGGATTCCCCAGAATTTGTTCTATATTTAGAGCAAATCTCGTTTTAGGAAGATTTAAAAGGGGCTTTGGTATCCTGAGGGCAAGCTTTGCCCCTAGACTTGATTTCGGATCTGCCCAAGAAAAAGAAAAGTCGTGCAGGGAGCGGGACTGTTCGGCAATTCTGTTCCTTTGGGGCCCCATACTAGTCAAGAGGGGGCCTTTAGGGTTCTTTAATCCAAAGACTTTTGAGGTAGCTGCGGATGATAAATGACGTGCGAACGACCATCCAATCCCTTGCCTAAAAGTAATCACCCGACTTTCGCCCCCCTGAAATAATCAAATATATTTTATAATAAAAAATACAAAAATTCAATTGGGAATTGCTTTATGGACCCGGGGCATCCGGTCCAAAAATCGGGATATTTTGCTCTAATTTGTTCAGTCTGTGCTATCTAGACTTTTTTAGCCTTAAATCCAGTGAGAAAGATGATGTATCATTTTTTTTTCATTGTGCTATCTAGACTTTTTTAGCCTTAAATCTAGTGAGAAAGATGATTTATGATTTTTTTTAAGTGTGCTATCTAGACTTTTTTAGCCTTAAATCCAGTGAGAAAGATGATTTATGATTTTTTTTCAGTGTGCTATCTAGACTTTTTTAGCCTTAAATCTAGTGAGAAAGATGATTTATGATTTTTTTTCAGTGTGCTATCTAGACTTTTTTAGCCTTAAATCCAGTGAGAAAGATGATGTATGATTCGCTCAGTCTGTGATTGATAGACGTTATTAGGCCTTAAATGAAGTGAGATAGGTAATTCTAATTAAAAATGCCCTCCAATTTTCAACAAAAATCATCTTGTCTAATTTATTAATTCATGTTTTACTTACAATAAATTAATTAAAAATAGAATAAATTTAGGAGCCGCGACATGAATAGGGTATCTGCATATCTCTCAAGCTCGATAGAATGCTTTAATAAAACAGTTTCAGCAAATTTTCCGATCTCAAAAAACCAGCTTTGCATAGTAAGCTCCGTGAGTTTAATTGTAGGGGCTTTAGGTCTTGTTTTGATGAAAAAAATCCCCGCGACATCTGGCCTTTTGGTGACGCTCGTGGGCTCCAATTTTCTCACGCAAATGCAATTATCTGAGTGTAACGGGAAGATCCGATCGATATTCCAAAATGCGACAAATTTCCGGGAGAGTTCCTTTGGCCCTTCATTGGATGCACGCCTTTCACAATTACATGAAATTACTATCACGGGCCTTCAGGCTGCCGATGAAAACGTGGCAATCCTTACACAAAATATTCAAATTTTACGAGGAGATGTAGAGGAAAAAGGAGAAGCTTTAAAAACGGCATACAGAGGCTTACAACAAGATGTTGAGAATTTGAGTCAAAAGCTTAGAGTTGTGGCAAGTCTCGACGAAAACCTTCAAATCTTACAAAGCGCCGTCAAGGAAAAAGAGAGCGCCTTCAAATCTGCACATACGGGATTTGGAGAGGAGATTGAGCGTTTAAAAGCGACCATTCTTGATTTGGAACAAAGCTTAACCGGTCAACAGAACGTTGCAACCGATCTCTTTGAAAGGGCGCAGGCATCAGTTAGCGAATTAAAAGCTGAACAGGTGGGGCTTTCCTCAAAACTGGCCTCGCTTGAGACCGCCTTGCGTGCTTTAGAACCCTGTTCTCAACGAATGGATCAACTGGAGCAAAATTTTCAACAATTAACTAGACCCTCCCCGGCTCAACAATTCCAGCAAGTTGCGAGATCCTTGCCTTCCTCTAGAGGAAGATACTAATCACCTATCTCGATAGGGGTTCTTTAGGTGCGCCCTTCTTTGTTTTGGGCGCTCGATAAAAAAGCTTTTCGGGTTTTTTACCATAGCGACCTTTTTTTAGCGCTAAGGGATCAAAAGAAAAATAGTTTAGTTTTCCCTCTTGAATCGGCTAGGCAAACAAGGCATACTTTCATCTCATATGAGTGTAAGACAGATTGGGCCCCTCATCTTGGAAAAAGAGCTGGATCGCCCCCTTTTTCAAAATAAAATCCAGGCCGGATTCCCCTCTCCTACAGATGATGAGGTGGGAGATAGCCTCAACTTGCAGGAAATGCTTGTTCCCCATCCGCACGCCACCTTTTATGTGCGCGTCGTGGGAGATTCGATGCAAGGGGCAGGGATTTTTTCCGAGGACATTCTTATTGTAGATCGCTCGCTAAAACCAGTCGACCGCTCTATTGTTGTGGCGATCGTCAACAAAGAGTTCACGGTAAAGCGGCTTGTATATGAAAACGGGCACCCTACCCTTGTCCCTGAAAATCCGAACTATCCGACGATTCGCTTGCAAGGGGATGAGGAGTTAGAAGTTTGGGGTGTCGTCACCTATGTGCTCCATAAGCCCTAGGATGTATGTCTGAAGTTATCCTCCTGATAGACTGCAACAGCTTTTACGCCTCGTGCGAACTCCTTTTTAGACCAGACCTCAAAGGGCGCCCCGTGATCGTCCTTTCCAATAATGACGGCTGCGTTGTCGCACGGTCGAAAGAGGCTAAGAAGATCGGCATCCCTATGGGAGCCCCCCTTTTTACAATCCAAAATCTTGTGAAAGCATTTGATGTAGTCCAGTTCTCTTCGAATTATCCCCTCTATAACGACATCTCCTCAAGGGTCATGAACACGTTGCGGCGATTCAGCGCTGTCATTGAAGTTTATTCGATTGATGAAGCATTTGTAGCTATCCCCGCGTCGGCCGATGCGGTGGCAGTAGCAAGATCGATCCGTGCTACGGTTCTCCAAGAGATTGGGATCCCTGTGTCTATTGGGATCAGCCATACGAAAACACTCGCAAAGATTGCAGCGATTGAAGCCAAGCAAAACTCTGAGGGTGTGCATTCCCTGTTGGACAAAGAGGCGATCACAGCTACCCTTAAACAGCTCAACGTGGTTGAAATCTGGGGAATTGGGCAAAAACTTGCCCCAAAGCTGCAAACCTATGGGGTGTTCACCGCATTTGATCTAAAGCAAACAGATAAAAATAAACTGCGAAAACTTTTTAACATTGTTGTTGTGAAAACGGCTCTGGAGCTCGACTCCATCCCCTCTTTTGCTCTGGAGGAGATACCCCGTTTTCCAAAATCGATCACCTGCTCCCGCTCCTTTGGCAAACCGATAGAGGAGCTCTCTCTTTTGCAAGAAGCCCTTAGCTCTTATACGGCTCAAGCTGCAGAAAAACTCTACAAGGCAGGGGGTACCGCCGGAGGGGTTATTGTATTTCTCACAACAAACCGCTTTAGTGAACCCTATTATTCTAATTCCATCTATATCCCTTTAGCGGAAAGAACATTCTATCCTCCGGCTTTAATGGAGAAAGGATTGGAGGGGCTGTCCGAGATTTATAGAAAAGGCTACTTCTACAAAAAAGTGGGGGTCACGTTTGTCGATTTAGCCCTTACCACACAACATCAGCTCACCCTTTTTCAAGAGCAGTTCCAGATTCCTAAAAAGCAAAAAGAACTTGTTGAGGCGGTTCACAGAATAAAAAAAAGATTTGGGATTGATGCTGTCCAGTATGCTTCCGAAGGGATCCAAAAGCTCTGGAAAACCAGGAAAGATCAACGCTCTCCTCTATACACAACCCTTTGGGAGGACATTCTTACCATACGCATCTAAACGGCGCTTTTACACCCCCATCTCGCTAGATTCCGGCAGATAGTAGAAAACTCCCCCCCCAGCGAGCCATGGGCTTGCGAGCCATGGGCTTAAGGCAGGGGAAATTTTTGGGGGATAACCTAGGCTAATTTCAGGACATGTTTTACTATCAAAAAAGTGATAAAAGAGGAACCTCCGGTCAACACTGTTCCCCATATCAGGTCAACAACCACCAAAAGAGCCGGCCAGTTCTTGAGAGTTGCCATGTTTGTCAGGTCATAGGTCGCATACGCTGCAAGTCCAAAAAGGGCCCCTCTCCAAAGGGATTGCATCGGGCAGCCGGTAGTAAGAACAAGGGGCTGGATGACAAGAACTGTAAGCCCAAGGGCGTAGATAAGATAGAAAAGAATCGCAGCACCCCAGACAACCTCTTTACCCATCAAATGTCCTATCTGGGATCTATAAAATCCTTGCCCCATGATACTCAACCAGATAGCATCAATTGCGAGTAAGATTACCAGCGAGATCAAATATGTGCTAAAAAAAACTTTCACAAAAACTCCATTTCTTCCCATTAGATCAAAATAACTGATTGCATTTCAAGCAGTTATAATCTATATATTTTTATTTTAAAATATGTTATAATTAACTAAGGGGACTTTAAAAAAGGGGGGGATATGATTCGTGGAGATGCAAACCTGATTTTCGGTTTTTGCAATAACGGCACCACCCAATTAGAGCCCAAAGTTTTAGAAGAGATTTCACTTATCTCCAAGATCGCTACTTTTGTGAAACAGTTTTTTTCTTTTGAAAAAGGGAAACTTTCTTCTTCATCTGAAGAGGGTCAACCTGCCAAAAGACGCACTTGATCGCAGATCAAGCAAATCAATTTCGAAATCAATAAAGCCGCTTTAAAAAAGCTTAGACCGGAGGCATTTAAAACCCTCCTTAAATCTGATCAATTAAAACAGCTAGAGTCGAGGGATCTCGCTAACCTCCTTAAATCTGAACAATTAAAACAGCTAGATTCGAAGGATCTTGCCATACTCTTAAGGTCTGCTTTGATAAGAGATTTAGATCCTGCGGATCAAGCTCCCCTCTTTACTGCCGCGTTTGAAAGATATGCATCGGAACTTCTAAATTCAAAAGACCCTAGACCTAAGTTTACGATAGAGCTTGACATAGATGCCTTGCTTTTTTCTCGAGATCGCGAAAGAGACGAAACTCCGGGTGAAGAAAAATTCAACCTAGACAAAGAACGCGGAATCCTATTTTTTAATAAAAAGCAGGCCTCCACAAACGGTAGTTCTTTTACGCCTGCCATGGGCGAATTGACGGAGTGTATTAAAAAAAACACCTACAAAGATAGGCTTTTTTTCATGATGTCCCAACGCTATAGCCCTGTCCCTCAAAACGCAATTTTTGAACACATTTTAAAAGAAGTTTCACAAACACTGTTAGCTGCTCAATCAGGTTACTCTCGCCTGGTTGAAGATCAACAAATTGTGGAGATCCAGCTCTATCATCCCCTTATTCAAGTTGATGCACTAGGCAACAGGGAACCAAAGGGTGGACTATCAATAAAAATGTCTCTACCAACGGCTCCATGGAAATTATCCACAATTCATATAGAAAAACTGGATCAAAAGGTCTTTCAAGATGCCATCGATACGAATCCGCTTGATTTCAACCCTGACAACCCGATCGTTTTAAATCTAGATCCCACTATCGGCTTAGACTAGGGCTTAAGAAAAGGTAAATCCATAAAAAATTGAAAACCGGGCTCCGCTTTATAGAAAAATCGAAGCAAAACCCTTGACCAACCGTTCTAAATTACACATATTCAACCCTCTATGAATTATATTAATTTTTATTACATTTTATGTTAAAATATTATTATAATATTCACAAAGGTGCTATTTTATGTCGAGCGAAGTAAAAAACACCCAAGCCAATCTATTTGAGCAGGATTTCCGTTTTAATACAGGTGTTCGTACTCAGATTGTTAGCAAAAACAGTCCTTCCGTAGCACCTGATGGAAATGGGGATGTGCCAACAACAACAGTCAGTCGTGCAGAATTAGTAGATGTGGTTTATCAGGATCGTCTAAACCAAACAAAAAAAAACCCAACAGCTTTCGGCGGACTCATACCTAAAAAGGGGCACATCCTCTTTTCACTCCAAAAGGCGCCGGGTATACGTCGATCGACAATTCCTACTCCTAATAAAGGAGATTTTCCCGTTTTAATACGTCTTTTTAATCACCTTAACAAACTGAATGGTAAACTGTTCAAAAACGAGGAAGGGGTAACTTGTGCCGTAACAGATGCCCCCTGCTCCTGTTGGGATCGGACGGCGCCTGATGACGCCGTTCCGGGTGCACGGGTAGTAGAGACAGAAAGTAAGGATTCGATTTTTTATGGAGGCAGACCTGATTTAAAAAAGAGGGCGGAGATTCTTGGAGAAGAGATCTTTAAAAATGAAATGGCTTCAAAGAAAAATAAAGGTATAAAGCTTCGAGAAGATGGAACCTACGAACTCCATTACCTCGTAGGTTCTCTTACAAATACTCTGCCCGGGCTTAGCGAGTGGAGAAAGTATGTACATGGTGCCGGTCAAGCTCTTGATGAAAGAGATTCGCTTGAATTGGAAGTTCGTACCCTTGGAGAACTTAGAAATTCAACTACCCCTATTAGGATAGAAATTGAGGGTGAAACGTACAATGTACTACTCAAGCCTATGCATACACACTGTATGGTGAACTGTTTTTCTTTCTATAAATTTTTTAAAAATGGCGGACAGGATCTTGAAAATAAGATCAATACGGATGGGTATGCCCAACTCATCAAATATTATAACGCTATGGATAAGACATCACTAAAACGGGAGCACAAGGTTTGGGCCGATGAGATCGTTGATAAATTAAGATCTGAGAAAGAAAGTACCGCTATTGCTCCCCATCTACGCCTTGCGATGGTAGACATGTTAGCCCAAATTTGCAGACTACCGGTTGTTCTACATTGTAAAAGTGTTGTAGACAGAACTTCCGGAGCCGGAGCCGTATCGATTGCTAATAGAATGGTTTTAGATGATAAGATGGAAATTGAGCCCAATATGGAATTTTCGCAAATTATCAAACAAGATCAGTACAAAAAAAATTTCGTGATGGCACTCCAAGCGCAGCTTAGCACCTCTGCAGATCTACGTTCTGCGGTAAATTTGAACCGCAGTATCAATACGAATCGGGTCTTGCCCGGGTATGAATGGCATGAAGGTGTGGATATTGTAGCTTTCACCTTTGCCGAGTTTATCCCCAAAGATGGGCTGAAACCAATCACAACTATGCAAAAAGTGAAAAATTTTGCCATACAGCTGTTTGTTTTCACGATCACACTCCTTGCGTATTTTCTTGGGGTAGGTTCTTTATTAAAATTGCCTATAGTCAGACCAACCTGGTTGAAACCCACCCATACTTTTGATCATAAATCAGATGTCCTGTCCGAAGGTGGAAATCGACCGCTTCTTGTCGGCCCCCACCATAGAGAGATGAAACGCAAAATCAAAGAAGCGGAAAAAAGGGGAAAGCTCGACGAATCTACCCTTAATGTTTTGCGACAAAAAGCAATTTTGCAAGGGGAAGGTTTTTCGCGGGACGAAATAGAAAGATTAAAGCTTTTAGAACCCGGTGTACGAGTTAATTATAAGTTGGATTTAGAAAAATTCTATGAACACTGCGAAAGACTCGGTCCAGGCCAATTAAGTAATGACTTACATAGAGCAGCCCACACATTAAATGAAGTAGAGTATGGAATTATCGAAAACGAGAGCGAGGATAGTCCTCGTAAACAACCGATAATAGATTTTGTTGATACTGAATCCAGAAAAGCTGGACCTAATGATGCTCAGTCGCAAAAAAGCTATCTTAGCCACATCCTTAGTCAAACAGCCCATGCCGATCTTACACTCGATATAGCTAGAAGATACCAATTAAGCCCTCGTAATAATAATAAACTCTCGAAACCAGAATTCATCATTAATGAAAAAGAAAAAAACGTCACGGCAAAGGTTATCTTGCAGCTCCTGGATACCAATAGCGTTAGTGAAAACCCACGTTTTTATAACTTGGCCCTCGCAATAGTGTACCCGTTTGACCACACATTAGGGGCTGATGTCCAATGGACCGTACTACCTTCTGCAAATGCAAGCACGGAACAAATTCCTGCAGAGCAAACTTCTCAAGCCTTTTCCGTTAAAAAACCTTCGTTATCTTTGCTTTTTCAGAATTTCAGTACCATTGTTCGGGGATTTTTTAATCGGTTACTCCCTTCTTCTGAAAGGTTACAGTAAAGATAAAGCACCCCCTTTTCCCTTTTAAAGGGGGTGGGCTCACCCACAAAAACCGGCTCGTATCCTAAGGGAGAGAAAATCTCCAGGGGGGCAAAAATTTTGGGATCCTGCTCCCATTCCAACGTTAGGATTTTTTCTTTGGGTTCGTAGTGACTAGAGAGCAAAATTCCGGGGATGCGCATCGGGTACGGGCGTATAAAAGGGGAGAAATCATTCTCCTCCCCTTCTTTATATATAGAAAAGTTTTCAAAGTTCCAAGCATCACCCTGCGGTGCATAATGCCAGAAAGTTGTGTGTAATTGTAAAGCATCCAGAATGGAAAAAAGCCTTTCATAACAGTCCCTACGCTCTTTTTGGGGAATATCTCGGGAAAATCCTGTTTCCGAGAGCACCACAGGTAAGGGATGATCCGAAAATTTTTTTAACTCCTCGAGCATCTTATCTCGAATGAAGGAAGCTCTACCCCAGTGGACCTTTTTTTCAAGGTGGGAATAGGTAAGATTCGACAAATATTTCTTTAAATAAAACGCAATCCCTTCGTACCAATGGAAGGAGTAGACACAATTTTTTTGGAGTTTTGGAGGGATTTCGATAAAGTTTTCTCCAACAATTCCCTCAATAAATAACAAGAAACGGGGGTCAACTTTTAATAATTTCCCAAGGAGTTTTTCAACAAACGGGAGGTAAAAATCCTTCTGGAACTGATAGGGAAACGTTTTGAATTGAAAGTAGTAGGGATTTAATAATACGAGCTCGCCATTTACAACACGATACACCCCCTCTTTGGCAAAAGGGCAACCATTTTTGAA
This sequence comes from Chlamydiota bacterium, assembly GCA_016866475.1. Taxonomy (GTDB): domain Bacteria; phylum Chlamydiota; class Chlamydiia; order Chlamydiales; family RGXB01; genus RGXB01. Next base: position 28,213 of record VGMF01000001.1, read on the forward strand.
AATTGAGAGTTTTCCTGGATTCAAAACGGTAGAACCGGTCTTAAAAAGACGCGTCATTTTGCGCTCAAAAACCTCGACATGTGAGGATAATCCGGCCCCAAGTGCGAGCGATTCTTTATAACGCGGTGACGGGCCCAACGGATTTTCGGGTCGATCTTCCAGATCTTTCCCAATAAAACCCGGATGGGGCTCATTCATCGTATTGCACCCTAGAACATAGGGATTTGTCTTCAGCTCTTCCATCAGCCGGCAGAGAGCTTGGATGTAATGCGTCTCTAAAAAATCCTGAATATTTACCCCCCCTACTTTCAAAGAGGGGGTGAATGTTTCCCCCCCGAAAAATAGGGTGAACATTGTTTGGCAGGCGATCCTGTTGTAATTAAAAAACCAGGCAAGATGGAGGTACTCAGGGTGGGTTTTTTCAAGACGTAAAGGGTCAACAAGAGCATCCGACTCCACTAGAAAATCTAAGTCGAGTCCTGCCGACTCAAGAGCCCATTTCGGAGCGCCGCTCCCAAATAGATATCTGGAAAACAGATCCTGGTGCATGTCGATGATCACATAGAGTCCGTGCTCCGCGGCAATCCTACAAATTTCGGCCACATAACGGATGTACTCCTCATCGTAAAGACCAGGTCCCCTCCCCTCTATAGCCTCCCATGTGACCAGAAAACGGATGTGGTTCATCCCTAAATTACGAATTCTTTCAAAATGTTCGTCAGCTTCTTGCAACCCTAACGGCCTACCGATAAACGATTGGGTGAAGGGATCGGGTAGCTTCGCAGCTCCGGAGAGGTTTACCCCTCTTAAAAACAATTGCCTCCCCTCTTCATCAAGGAGATATTTTCCCGAAACGGATACTGCTTGCAGTAGAAAGGGGAGGATGAAAAGATAAAATTTCAGCATGGTTAAAAGAAAATCAACTTTTGTGTCTAAACTGAATCTTTATTTGATGCTGCAAAACATTAGAATCGGGATAGAATTCAATTTTGCTCTCCTCTTTCACTATCTGAAACTGCCCTAAAGTAAATGATCCGGAGACGTAATCGAAAGAGGATGGGACCCAAATCCTAACGGGACTTGGACACGATTGTAGCAACCAAAATCTTAAAATAAAATGCTTTTTAAAAGGATCAAACGACTGAAATGTCACATAGCCGGGCAATAGCTCAACATGGGGGGCTAAAAAGGGGGTGTAGTCATTTTTTTCCCCCTCCTGATAAATTGTAAAGTTCTCATGATTCCAGAGATCCCCTTTAGGGGCGTATTGCCACACAAAATAGTTCAAATCGAGCTGATCCATCACACTCAAGGTGCGGTGGAATGCCCTCAAACGTTGTTTCGAACCATCTTCAAACAAAAATCGACCCACATCACGCGTCACGCCGGTCTCTGTGACTACAGTCGGAGCGTCTTTGCCTAACCGTTTTTTATTTTCCTGATCGATATGTTTAAAATCTTCCAAAACAGCTTTACTGATTTTAAAAGGGAAACCAAGCCGTAATTTTTTGAAAAATATGCTGTAGTGAAGCAGAGGGATATACTGCTTAAAAACCATTGTGAAGGGCTCATAATAATGGACAGAGGCCACTAGATTTTTGAGTTTTTCTTCGCCTAAAAAAGGGGGTAACTCACCCACCCCTTGCTCTACAAAAAAATTCCACTGCGCATATTTTTTCATAAGCCGTTCATACATCTTCAATACAAAGGGGCGGTAAAAATGTTGTTCAAAAGAGGCTTTCTTCCCCTTTTTGAAATAGTTTGGCTGCAGTAGCACAGGGTATCCATCATTGCCGATTTCATAGACGCCATGCTCTTCCCAGAGGCATCTTTCCTTCCAAATCGGGATTTTTTCCGGATTAAGAACCCTTTTTTCCTTCTCTTTTCTTCGCAGTAATGAAAATTTGATGAAAGGGACCGACTGAGACAAACCGGCACCGATAAGGATCGATTGGTAAGGTGAAGGGGTGATACCTAAATCGAGGAACATATGGGACTCTTTCAAAGAGGCGCCTATCAAACCGGGATTAGGTTCGTTCATTGTATTGAAACCGATTATCCAAGGATTGGATTGGAGCTTTAACAGAAGTTTATCAAAAGCTGCTATATAGTGATCTTGTAAAAAGTCTTGGATATTTCTTCCGTCAACAAGGAGTTTAGGAGCAAAAGTATTTCCCCCAAAAAAAAGGGTAAACATCGTTTGGCATGCAATCCTTTGATAAGCGTTGAACCAATTAAGGTGCTTAAGCTCTTTTTCCTCGTGGTGCTGGGGATGTATCACCGCATCAGCTTTCACCACTTTTTCCAAATTTATCCCTGCTGCCTCTATCGCCCAAGCTGGAGCACCACTGCCAAAAAAATAGCGGGAAAAAAGGTCTTGATGCAGATCTAGCAAAATGTAGAATCCATACGATCCGGCCTTCTTCAAAAGCCGATCGACATAATCGATATAGCCCTCATCGTACTGCCCCGGACCCTTTCTCTCAATAGCATCCCAGGTCACAAGAAACCGGATAGCATTGAATCCGAGCCCCTTCAATCGGCAAAAATGGGTATCGGCATCCTCAACCGAAAAAGGGACCTCCTCATAGGAATCGGTTTGGGGAGAGGGTGATTTGGCCGCTCCTGAAAGGTTGATCCCCTTTAGGCGCACCCTTGCCCCCTCCCTATCCCAAAAAAATCCGTCCTTGGAAACAAGCATCAGAGATCACCTCAACGGAATTGTCAAAAGCGGCGCGTTCGATTTGGCCTCGATAGCCTGAAAATTGTAGAGTTGCAACAATAGGATAAAGGTTCTTTTGGAGTCTGTGTCTGCAAGATCGATCGAAAACCAATTCCCTTTGTAGTAGACTTTTACAAAAGTATCTTTTGGCTTTGCCTTAGAAACCTTTATCTGCATGAGGCCGTCTAAAACTTCCTGCCAATCAAATGGTTTTCCATCTAACCGGTATGTGAGCTTCACCCACCCTTTCGATATCTGATCTTGGGGAATTTCTACCCCGAATGCAAGGTAGTACATCATGGTGAGAATCGATCGGGGCAAAATTCCTATCTCATTGAACTGGTTGAATTCGATACTTAAATCCACCCTGTAACGCCCTTTTTGCTGTTTTCCGTGGGGTAACAGATACATGAGCTCTTCGGTGTTAGGATTATTGAAAGGGACCGATATTTCAAGGGACTTTCCTGTAGGAATTTCTGATGGGGGACTATTTTTTTTCTTTAGAGTTTCAACACCAACGATAAGCTCATCAATATCTTGATAATACTTTAAAAGTTCGCAGAGTCTTTTAAAACGTTTGTATTTCGGTGGAATATCCGCAAAAGGTCCGTTGCGTGCATTAGACAGCTTGTCTATATTTTGAACCGTCAATCGGAATACCCGATCGACATCCCATCCCGAAAAAATCAATTGCTGGATGTTTAATAAATCGATGGGTTTCATCATTTGCCGGATGAAATCGGCACCTTCCAGAGGAGCATACTGAATAGTTGGTATGCTGGTCCAGGAAACTTCACCCCCTAATGTTGCAGGATTTGCCGGCGAAATTCCGGGGATAGGAAAAATAGCTGCCGCTTTTGTGGTTTCGGAAAATTGCGATGTGATATTGGCGACGTCTAAAAAAAAGGGGAAATCACCGTAGCGAAGCCGCACCAGGTTCAAAAGCATCTGTTCGTTATTGGTCTCTTGAACCAAAAAATTGTAGGAATTGCGTCCTGAACTTCCAGTCATCGCCTGCTTCGATGATACACTGCAGCCTGCTAAAATCATAAATAAGAGTGTGTTACGCCACATACCCCCCTTGTATGAATTCTTGATTTATTTGTATAGATCGTTCGTCGATTTTTTTTAGTTCTCTACAGGAAAGTAAGATCACAATCGCACAAGGAATGGTGAGATGCTTATAAATGCGTCGTCACATACTTTTCAATGAGGAGCCGAGTCGGGTGATTGAGATTTAGAAGCAAAGCATCTTTTGGATGAACCCACAGAAAACTTTGCGCCTCGTCATTGAGGACAACGTGTTGGGTATCCGTACGTGCTATATAATTCAAAAATATAAAGTGACTTTCGGGTACATAAAATTCGTCGGATCGGATGCAATCTTGAACCATGAATAACGACGTCTCTTTGAGCGTCAATTCCGTTTCCTCTCTGAATTCACGTAAAAGGGCATCCATTGAGGTTTCATCTTTATCGATCTTACCGCCCGGGATAGCGAAAGTATAGCCCCATTTATCGGTAAGAATAAGTAGACACTCTTTTTTTTGATTGAAAACTAGGGCGCCCACTGTGACCACCGGATAGGGTTTTGCTTTTTTAACCTCTCGCCTTTTTTCTAATGTTTTTACAAATTCGATTAGGTCTATTGGGCTGTTCCAAACTATTTTTGGCTTGGCTTGGGCAACTTTATTCAGTGACTGGTATCGGCTCAAAATGGCACCGCTCACAACACCATTTCTGTTCCCTGCCAAAACGTCTATATCCATATCCCCCACATAAAGGGTTTGGGCAGGTTTGAAAGGGTATATTTTTAAAAAAGCACTCAGCTCCACCTCTTTGTTGATCACTCCGCCTTTTAAAATTAGATGGAATCTATCTAAATGCAAAAAATCGACCAGCTTCTTCAATACAGGTTCCGCAATCGTCGAAAAAATGGAGATGGTTTTTTTCTGCCTCTTCAATTCCTCGAATGCCTCAATGACACCCGGCCGTAAGGAACCTTTAACTGCAAATTCAGTGTAGATTTGAAAATAAAGGGAGTTTATCTCTGAAAAAGGGATTTTTTTATCTAGAAACCTATAATAAAACGTTTCGGCGGGTATTGTGAATTTGTTGAAAAAAACCTCTCTGGATATTTTCTCGCCCCCCAAACGGAGAATAGTTTCTTGTGTAGCAAAAAAACTTAGCTCAGCATCATCAAACAAGGTGCCCGCAAAATCGAAGATAAAGTGTTGAAGATGCTGCATAGGGCCCATTTCTACCTCTACTAAAAATCGGATTTCAATAAACTTAAAAATTCAGAGCGGAGCGTGGGATCGGTGCGAAAGCTCCCAAGCATCTTTGTTGTAATCAATCTGTTTTGCTTGTCCTGCCCTCTCAATTGCATACACATGTGGCTCGCTTTGATCAAAACCGCTACTCCAAAAGGGGAGAGACTTTCATCAAGACAATTTGCAATCTGATCGGTGAGCCGCTCCTGGATTTGGAGACGTCTTGTAAAAATTTCCACTACACGTGATACTTTTGACAATCCGATGATTTTTTTGTTGGGGATGTAAGCAATATGCGCCTTTCCAAAAAAAGGGAGCATGTGGTGTTCGCATAGGGAATAGACTTCCACATCCTTAATCAGTATCATTTCAGTGCTTTCTTGATGGAAGATCGCATCGTTGATCACATCCTTAGGGTTTTCTTTGTAACCCTTCGTCAAAAATTGCAAGCTCTTGGCTACCCTGTAGGGAGTATCAACCAGCCCTTCTCTTTTTGTATCTTCGCCAACCGCTTCCAATATCATCTTGGATGCCTTTTGAATCGCTTCAAAACATTGATCTGGATCAGAATTTTTCAAGCCCACATCTCCCCTTTATAGAAGTTTTTTTCATTTTTTTCGCCCAGTCTTTTCAATATCCAAAAAATGTCCTAGGTACCCCTATCGAGGATTGTATAATGGAGATAAATCTCATTGTCCACTATTTTCGCGCTCTCAAGCTTTGCATTTTTAGTCCTTTCTGGTTTGAAACCCGCCCCATCCATGAGGGTCGGCGCCCCCCGTTCCCCTATGAGTTTTGGACAAAGGGTGATGTACATCTCATCAATGAGGCCGGCTTTTACAAACTGAAAAAGGAGGTCTCCACCAGCTTCAATTAAGAGGGTTTTTATCCCCCGTTGCGCGAGAGTTTCCAGAACAAAGGGTAAAAAATCCTCTTTATCGTAAACGATAGACTCGCATCTTTCACAAGGCAATTTTTTATGGACAGACGGACTGAATACGAGCGTCCTGATCCGTTTTTCATCGAGATAACTTTGGGAAATAGGGAGGTTGTCTGAACGTGTTAGGATAACGTTCCACATCGGTTCCAGTTCGGTATTTCTTTTTGTGAAAAGGGGGCATGGGCTATCTCTGAATGTGTTACCACCCATGAGAACAGCGTCAGCTTGCAAGCGAATTCTAGACATTTCCTTGGAGTCAAAGTCGCTCCCAAGTTTTAAATGAAAGAGATCTTTTGTCCCGATACGACCGTCCAAACTAATAGCTGTATTAGAGATGATTTTCACAATCGGTGTTCTATTTACTTTTTTGGCAAAATTTTTTTGTTCAGCCTGTTCAGGGCAGTCAGAAGATTTATTATTTCAAGCTAGTTAAATATAAAACTACCTGCACAAGACCAAAAAAGGGAAGAAAAAAGGTTTTAAAAAACAGAGAATGGATGCAAATTAGCCTATAATGGATTGGTGGATTTTTCCCCTAGCAGGTGCTTTTGGGGGATTTTTGGCAGGACTTGTAGGTATAGGGGGCGGAATTATCCTCACCCCGATCCTCATGCTCCTTTTGCCTAACCCCCTCCAGGCAATAGCGACCTCTTTGGCGTCCATGATACTCCCCACCTCCGTATCGACATATCTTCGAGCGCAACAACAATCGATCGAATTCAAAATTTATCGAAAAATGTTCCCCGGCCTACTCATAGGGAGCTTTTTAGGCGCTTATCTAGCCCGTGAAGTAGATAAAGAGCTTTTGAAAACCGTTTTTGGTTTGTTCTCAATTTTGGTATCGCTCTTTTTTTTTAACGGTACGCCCAAAACTTCCCTAGGTTTTAATAAAATGACCCGATCGGGCGAGTTCTTCCTTTTCGGATTAGCGACCGCTTCGGTGGCTTCATTCTTAGGAATTGGGGGTGGTATTATAGCAACTATCTACTATTTTTTTTCCGGTATCTCGATAAAAAGCATGTTGGGGCTAACAACCTCGCTTTCACTAACAATCACCTTAATAGCTGTCCTGCCACTTTTGGGTCAGGTGGATTTTATAGTGTTTTTATACATAGCCCCCGTTAGCGTTCTTTTTGCCTACATCGGATGCAAAATTTCGAATCTTGTAGAAAAGAATCCGTTAGAAAAGGTCCTTGGGGTCTTTTTGTTTATAGTCGGACTGGTTCTCCTTTGGCCTCACCTCTAAAAGGTTATCTCAAACGTAAAATTTGTACATCTTTAATCGGCACATCAAAAAACGATCGAGTAGGGAAGTTTTGTAGGATCTTGGGTATTTTTCTTATCAATCGAATCAAAGAGATCCGTCTTACGACTAAACTTTTTTCGTAGAATATCTTTTCGTAGCCCAGCTTGTACAGATCTTGATGGCGGCACACTTGATCCACCTCTTGAATGTTATATCCGGGGTTATGAATATCTTCAATCTTTATCGTCCAACGGTACTGCCCTTTTTGATAACAGAAAGCTTTGTTTTTCAAGGGGACGTCAATCACCCGAATCAAAGTAGAAAAAGCCCTTCCCCTTACCTTCCCCGTTTTGGTCGCAACGGTTTGCCAGCAAGAGACTATCTTATGTGCGGATATTTGGATAGATGGCATGGAAGTTCTTTTGCTTTCTTTAAAAAGATATTAATCAAAACTTTACATAATAGCAAGTAAATTTTTTACTCCAGAGAATCTTTTTTTGGAATTTTTCACATGCAGTCAAAAGGGCTTTTTTTCGATCCGTATCAAAAAAAAGCCCATTAGAATTGAGATTTAAGGCAATCAGATAAGGCGCTGGTCTTTGGCTTTGTGAACCAACAGCTCGGCCAACTTGGGGACCAAAGCTCCTAATTTTTGAAACGGGGGCAACAGATGATTTTCTTCTCTTGCTTCGCTCAATGCTATCGCAAGTTCCAAAAACAATTTAGAGGTGATTTTTTTAATGGCACATTTGCTGGCCATCAAACCCATGGCGGGAAATACGTAAAGGTTATTAGCTTGCGTTCCATGATAAATCTTCCCTTTATACGTGACAGGGGCAAAGGGGCTTCCCGATGCAAAAATCGCATGCCCATCAGAAAATTCTATCGCCTCTTTAAGGGTGCATTCTGCCTTGCTTGTAGGATTGGAAAGGGCCATAATGATGGGTCGTTTGGCAAGATTTGTTATCTCTTTAATGACCTCCTCATTAAAAATTCCCGATTGCATCGACGCCCCGATCAATACAGTCGGTTTAAAAGAGCGGATCATTTCCATTAGATCTTTTGTTTGGGTAAGATCTTTTGCGAATGGTGCCAGATCAGAGCTCAGCTCCCCCCTCGATTTTGTAATCAGCCCTTTGGAATCGGCCATTGCGATATGGGCCAAGGCCTCTTTTTTTGAAACGCCGTTAGATTCATGGTACTCCAAAATGAGCTCAGCTATGCCGAGATTGGCCGAACCGGCACCGAAAAAAAGGATCCGCTCGTTTTCCAGGCGCGACCCTTTTTCTTTGACCGCCGAAATCAGGCAAGCCATCGTCACACCCGCCGTACCCTGGATGTCATCATTAAAGGACTTGATCTCATTTTCGTATTTTTTCAGAAGATGCCGCGCATTATCTTTGGCAAAATCTTCCCATTGAAGTAAAACATGTGGCAGAGTCTTTTTGACGATCTTGACAAAACGGTCTACAAAAGCCTCGTATTCAGCCCCTTTAAGCCTTGGCTTTTTAACCCCCACATAATGGGAAGAGTTGAGATAATCGTGGTTGTTTGTACCTACGTCCAAAACAATCGGAAGGGTTTTTTTTATATCGATCCCACCAAAAAGGGAGTAGAGCAGAGTTTTTCCCATCGAAATTCCCATCCCGCCGACCCCGAGATCTCCCAATCCCAAAATTCGCTCACCGTCGGTGACAACAATCACCTCCACCTCGGGCATTTTTTTCAGTGTCTCCTCAAGAATATCAATCGTGTGTTCGCTAACAAAGATTCCCCGAAACTTATTCATGATGATCGAAAAGTTTTGACACGCGGCTCCGATTGTGGGGGTGTAAACGATTGGCAAAACCTCAGACACATGCAATTTTGCAAATTCGCTGAAAAATTTCGGATCCTCCTCAACCATCGAGTTTAAATATAAAAACTTGTCTAAAGGTTCCTGTATGCGTGAAAATTGCAAATACCGACGCCTCAGCTCTTCTTCGCGCGTCTGATTTTGATATCCGATTGGTTGAAAAATCGACCGGTTGAGTGCCATATCCTGCCTTATCTAGTTTCAAAAGATCGCGCCAATCCCCAGCTGATTTTTTTGGGTTTCACGCTCTAGGTAAAGCGTAGCAGAAAAAAATTTGTATCGGTAGAAAAACCAACAAATCTTTAAAAAGGGGCTAAAAAACATCCTAGGTCTTTAGAAATCTATCTCTATATGATAAACCCAAAACCTTTTTGAAAGCCACGACGGATTAGGAGAAAATCGAAAAAAGAAAAGACCAAAATAAGGTGTTTTCCAGCGATTGAAAACTCAAAAACTGTCGATAAAGTCCCTTTCTTAAAGAATACTCGATTTGGGCTCGATGGCCGGAACGTGCCGAAAACGGGCTGCGACGGCTGTAGTCCAGATCACAAACAGGGATAGGGTCACATAATCGATCCATAGAAGCGGAAGGACTAATATTGCAAGAGATGCGATTGCTTTTGCGCTTCGATACATAAATACATCGATCACCGCTTTGGCCTTGAATTTTTGATCAATCCCAAGCGGAATATAAAGCATCTCTTTCACGACACCAAAAATTGAGTAGTCGAGCGCTTTTATGGATCCATAGGTGAATGCGATCAGACCAAAAGAGGGAAACACCAGAAAGCTTAAAAGGGCGCTCGCAAGAAAAACCGGTATGCTTAGATGACAACGCTTCAAGCCGATGATCTCTATAAGAAAAAACGTTCCAAAAACTTGCAACAAAACATTCATGATATTAACCAACCCGAAGAACCAGCCAAAGTAGGCGGTCCTTTCATTGGTGGTGGTTAAAAAACTGGCCACATTGATGTTAAACTGGTAATCCAACAGGGTCGAAGTGGCTTGCATCGCAACAACTATCAGTAGAATAAAGCGTAGCAAAGACGAATTTTTTATAAGGGTGATCCCCTCGTAAAAATCGGAAGCTCTTTTGTCGTCAAAAACGATACTTTCGACATGCTCAATCCGTTTGCGGACCCTCATTAAAAAAAAATAGGCTACGAGGAGGAAGAGAAAGAACGGGATTGAAAAATAAAGGAGTTTTTCCGTCCCGATCCTGAGCGCTAAAAAACCTGGAATCATGCTGGCAAGCATAGAGCCCAGCCCCCCAAAACCAAAGACAAGACCATACAAATAGCGAGCCTTGGCAAGATGGACGGTCGAATTGATCACAGACCAGAGCTGCTGAAACATCAGCATAATGTAGATGTCTTTCCAAATATAAAAAAGGAATGGCCATATTTGAAACTCATGCACATACGAGGCAGTGGTCATGTTGATAATTGCGCCTGTGGCAACAGTCAAAAAAAGCATCCTGAAGCAGCCAATCTTGACTACAAAAATGTTGTAAAGAGTCACAAAGAAGAAACTGGCAGGGATCACCGCTATCCAGACATACGGGAAAAACTCGACTCCGAAAGCTTCCATAAACAGAGAGTGGGCGACCGGCTTTGTAATCGAGGCCTCCGCCGTGATCAAAAAGCTCGAGACCATCGCAAGGACCAGAAAGAGCACCTCGTAGCCCGAATATTTTTTGATCTCTTCTTTGAGTGCGCTCAGCATACGTCTACCTTAATCCGGGGAACCGATTTCTTGAAAAGGCTCCTTGAGATCCGTGTAGACCCAAAAAATCTGTTCAGCATCCAGTTGCACCTTTCCCCCTTGTAGGGGTACCGTTTTGAAATCGGGAGCCAAATCGATCCAAACACCTTGCGTTTGTTCCTGAATTTTTCTTGCTTTGGAAAGCTCCTTCATCGGTAGTTTAATCGCCCTGACGCGACTATTAGGGTCAAGTATAGCCCTCTGATGCCCGGGAAATTCCGGAATTAGGGCAAAGATGTGGTGGTCATTGATTTCCATAAAAACATGTATATCCTCGAGCGCTTTTTTTTGTACCAGCACCGTTTCAACAACCTTGGCATAATGGAAGGCATAAGCGCGCACTTTGGGGTGTTGATATAAACGCTCGTGCATCCAGTGCCGTGCCAAAAGGAGAGCCTCTACAGACGGAAGCCCCGAGGGGGCAATCGTGAGCCTCCCCTCTTTTCCAATTTTTACGGAACGGACAAGCTGGTAAAGGTCTATACGGCCGTAGCTCAGCCCAGAATAGAGCGCATCGCGTAAAAGATAATCGATCCGGTCGGCTCCAAAATGCGGATCGGCAATCAATTGACTCAAAAAAGGGAAGTCGGTTGGCTCTCCAAGCGCAATCGAGCGGACCAGGTCCTTCACATCGGCCCCTTTTTTCTTGAAGTGCTCGGCTGTTTTATCGAATATGAGGTCGAATGCTTTGCTATCAAAAGTTTTGCGGACCTGTACCTCATGTTTTGGCAAAAAAAGCTCCACCGTATGCGAGAGGGGATAATGACCCACATCATGCAGAAGAGCTCCCAAACGGACCGCCTGCCTTAAAAATTGCCTCTCAAAGGGGTCTTCAACCCAAGAGGCTACCGTATCGAAAAGCATTGTTGCTACATGCATAACCCCTAAACTGTGGGAAAAACGGGTGTGGGTGACTCCGGGGTAGACATGAAAAGCCGGTCCACATTGGTAGATGTGGCTCAAGCGCACCAAAAAAGGATGGTTGAGAAGCTCTTCCTCTATGGGAGTAAACGGGATGAAATTATGAATAGGATCAAATATTTGCATGGTTTCCAATTATAGCTTTTCCCGGCTTATTCGACCGTATTAAAATTTATTTTATATATCAAGCGAGGACCTAGATTTAACGGATCCGAAAAAAGACCAAAAGGCACTCAACGAAAATGAGCTGATGAAACTCCAAACCCAGATGGAAAAAGGATATTTTGCCCCTAAAATCTGGAATAAGAGCCATACAAAACCAAAAGAAAGAAGGAGTAATAGTCCGTTTCTAGCAAGCATCAACGGAACTATAGTCGTTGAGGGGACCCCGAAAAATCTTAGGTTCAGTATTCCCGTCACAGTACGACGGTAGACTATGGCAAAGAGGGTGTTCAAAAGAACGAAGACCCCTAAAAGAGCCCCTGCCCCCTCCCAACCAAAATTCTTTATGATTGCGGATTCATTATAGAGGGAAAACCTCAAGGCCCTTGAGATCTCTTTTTTGGAAATCGCCTTTAGACACTCTTTTTTTATTTCGATAGCATGATCGGGAACAGTCGCATAATAGACCTTCGTCGCACCTGAAATCTTTTTGTCTATAGTGCCCTGCAAAACCTTCGTTTCTATTTTTTTTGCGTGCTCCAACTTCACAAACGAGCCGGATATCGTGTCAGTTTCTACTTTCAAAAAAGGGGCGCCCCCTACGTTTGTGGGTTGCAGGATAAAACTTTCAAGCCTGCCCCCCCCTACCGTCCGCGGTACCTGTGAAAAATCCTTTCCACTCATTTCAAATAAAACGAGCCCTTGCGTTGCCTCAGCAAACGAGGAAGCTATTAGCTTAGATGAATAGTAAAATTTCACCTCATCGGCAAACAGAACAAAAACTGCAACAAAAGCACCATGGAACAACCATTTTAAAACACTATTTTCCTGGATATATCTTGTCACCATGAGGCACTCTCCCATTCAGTTCCCAACATATCGAAAGGAACAAAAAGTATAATTTTTTTTGTCTCTTAAATATACCTTAAATCTTTTTTTTGGTAAAAAAATATCCATAAGCAACTCAAAAAAAATATCTTTAAAATGACGGGTTTTTTATCCTTTTGAATTAAGGGTCAATATCTGAATAGCTAAAAACAGAGGAAAATAGGGTAATGGAAGAGGACATCAAGAGAGAGAAAAAGATTGTAAAAAAACTCTTAGAGAATGCAAAAGACGAGGCTCATAGAGAAAAAATATCCCTGGATGATCATGGGGATACAATCGTAGGGAGCCGTTTAAAGAAGCCTAACTTTGATTTTGAACAAGAAGAAGAAAAAAAGAGCGAGTGAAACACCCGCCCTTTAACTTTTTTTCAAAATCTATGATGTTACTATTGTGAAAGTGAATTAAAATCGTTCAAAAAGTCATCTACCTGTTTGACAAAATCACTCCCTGAGATCCCGAAATCGTTATAAACATAATAATTACGACGATCCTTCAGTTCGTCCCTACTCCATGACGAATCCGCGTGTACGGGTGGCTCCCATTTTGATCCATGTCCACCGTTTGCGTTCCATTGACGACATATGTTCCAGCACGGGTTAGTCCCACTGCCAAGCCCATTCTGTTGACAAAAGCTTACCATGTCATTGATAATCCCGACCACATGGTTCGCAAAATTCAAGAGGGGCTGTACTTTGAGACGAAGATCGTTTAATTTTATCTGATCTTTAGCATTGCCCAGATCCCCTAAGGTAGATTTTAAATCGTCTTGGGACATCCCGCCCTGCAGTGTGTTTATGATTGACTGAAAAACGCTGGTGTTGGGAACATTCATATTATAATCACTATCACTGCTAGCGTTGTCCCAAGTCCTTAATCCGAACAGGGCGAAAAGCGACGCAGTCAGCGGGTTCACGCCATTGCATGTGTTTGGACCCGTTTTCCACCCATAGTTCTCATTCATAAAAGCCGCAAATTCGATCTGACTAGCGACGTCTCCATTCCCTGATCCTGCGGCCCAACCATTAACGCCGCTCGGCCCGCCTGGACCATCATACTGTATATAATTCTGCGGATTAGCAAAGATTTGCCAAAATTTAGCGATGGCATCTTTGGCATCCTGAGGAATTCCCCCCTGAATCGCCTGCAAATAGGCATCCATTTTAGCTTTTGCTGCATCGGCGACCGGGTCATCGGGGATGTCATTGCTCGAGGTGTTACCGTAGGCGGTGGCACCCTGTGAATTACCGTAATTATTATTTACTTGTGACATTTTAACTCCTTGAGCTCTCACTTCTAGTGCGCCCCTACATACTATTTTAAAGGTTTTTTTATAAAATTTCAATATAAATTATTTTAAAATACGTTTGGAGATTGCATCCATTTATGATGAGCAGGTTCTGTCTAGAACCCTTTTTTGAAAGAGACCTCAATACCTGGTTTTGGGGGCTTTTTTGATGTGTTGGCGTCTATTTTTTTTAAATCGCTGACAATCAGTTTGTTTTGTTCCCCTGTTACGGGAACATGCATATGTGCCGAGACGCTAGTAGGCGATTGATTTGGGTCTTTATTTTCATAACCAATTGAGCCTAATACAGTTATATTTTTTGTGTGATTAAAATATTTCCCGTCTACCAGAAAGTCCTCTCTCAATCGGTTCTCGTAGCCGGCCCCGATCCCAAGATAGATTTTCTCATCAGGCTTGAGCTCCCACCTATATAAATACTCGCCGGAACCCTTTAACCCGCTTTGACGGATCGGTAATTTTGGGGGGCCTGAGCCTGCATCCAAGTCACTGTGCTTTAGGACGAACGATCTCGCCCCATGCTCCAAAGTGAGTACTTCACCTTCATCATCGGAGGAAAAGTGCGTATGAACAAACCGCTTGTCTTCGACCCTCTTTAAACCCTCTTTTGTTAGTAACTGGCCAAAAGTAAGGAAGAAAATAGCTAAAAGCATAGATTTCTCAGTAATTTATATCTATTTTTAGCAAAATCCCGATAGATAGAAAATAATAAAAAATTCTTTAAAAAGAAAGGGTCAGCTATCCAACTGACCCTCACCGGCTTAAAAAAATATTAAAATTTTGTAATTATTGGTTTTGATTCTTCTTAGAGGACTTCTTATCGGAATTTTTATCAGATTTCGACGATTTTTTTTGCTTGGATGAATCTGAGGAGTTTTTTGAACCAGAACTTGAATAGGCCAGGCCGTCCTTAGTTTTGTCATCCATTTTAGAGCTCATTGAGCCGCCGTTATTCTTACTGGACTTGCTTCCATTTGAGGGGCTAGTTGCCCCCTTTTGATTGGTACTTTGACCTGTACCTTGGGTCGAGGAGCCACTACTTTTAGGGGTAGATTGTGCAGAACTAGAGCTATTGGAATTTGTGGAATTGTCCATTGGGGGACAAGTGGATCTGGCGCTACTGGATTCTGGGGGAGTTGTCTTTGGTGCAGAGGGGCTGCATCCAATAACCAAGCCGGCGATGGCAAGTATTGCAAATATTTTTTTCATAAAAAATTTATCCTTTCTTATCTATTCCATACAACAGAACCGATATTTAAGAAATAAAATACTATTTTTTTTTACAATATATTGTGCTTGAAAGGTTTGCCGACGACCGGAGTCGAACCAGCACCTAGCAACCTAGGGTAGATTCTGAGTCTACTGTGTCTACCATTCCACCACGTCGGCAAAGATAACTTCGAAAGTTGTAGCGGCAGTCGGACTTGAACCAACGACCTGCGGATTATGATCCCGTTGCTCTACCTACTGAGCTATGCCGCCAGAAAGAAAAAAATGGCGGGGACAGGACTCGAACCTGTGACCTTCGGGTTATGAGCCCGACGAGCTTCCAACTGCTCCACCCCGCGTCATTGATGTGTATAACATACCTCTTACCTTGATTTTATCGCAAGGGATTATTTTCAATGCTCAATATCCCAAAAATAAAAAAGTGTTTATAGTCACAAAATCTTACAATATTGCGTGATCAAGACCCACGGCTAAGAAAGTATTTTGAAGAGGTTTTTGAAAATCTTGCCCAATATTCTCTATCTTCTTTACCTGCTCTTTTAAAACCTCCAAAGAGTCAATCAGACCTAAAACCACAGAGGCAATCGTAGCTTTTGTGCACTCAAAACCTATTCCCCTATCATCTAAGATGCGTTTGAGATGCCTCTGTTTTTCTATGAACGGTCCATAAATAGGGACACTGCCGTACAAAACCGGTTCGATCAAATTATGCCCGCCTATCCCCTCTACAAGAGTGCCCCCGACAACAGTGCACATTGCAGATCGGTAGTATTTTGGCATCAAGCCTATCTGATCGATAAGCAAAACGGGATAGATTTCCGATCCTTTATAACCTTTAAAGGCCTCTAGAGAGGAGGATCGGCAAAAAGGGGCGCCCATCGCATCCAGTAGATTCGCGACCTCGTCGAATCGTTCCGGGTGCCTTGGGGCAACCATCAAGAAAAGCCCTTTTTCCAAAAGTTGCTCAAGGAAAAATCTTTCCTCCCCTCTATGCGAGGAAACAAGTAAAACACCCTTTCTATGAAATGGCTCTACAGAAACCGGTTCGACTGCGGTTTTTATATCACCGGTGATGGATATCTTTTCTTTTTCAACCCCCAACCTAAGGAGGCGCTCTAAGAAAATTTCCGATTGGACACACCAGAAATCCACCGGTCTTAGAAGCAGATCTTTTACAAAAGGGAACATTTGGAGCCAACGTAAAGTCCGTTGAGAGATTTTTCCATTGATCACTACAACCTTTTTTGCAGCAGCGACCATATTGGGCCAGATATCCCCCTCGACAAGGAAAAGAATTTTCGGGTTTGAGCGCCTCACTAGGGTTGAGGTATACAAATCTGAAGGGAGGAGAACAGGGAAAACGTTTTCAAATTTTTTCAATTCCTCGAACCCGGTGTTAGTCAAAGTAGAGAAAATAATTTTTGTCTTAGGATGGGCCTTTTGTAATCTTGCGATAAATGCTTTCGATGCGCGGACCTCCCCCAATGAAACGGCGTGCACCCAGAAACAATCTTCCCCGCTTTTTGCTTGAACCTGGGGAACTGAAAGGCCAAGGCGCACAAGCAGCACGCCCCGGTATTTCTTTTGAAACAGGTATTTCCAAACAAGAATAGGGGCGGCCATCAGAGTCGCCATCCCTAAAAATAACGTATAAAGAGTTTTTAAAACAAAAATTCTACAATTAGACACTAGTCTTTAAGGCAAATATTCAAAATTTTATCAGGGACAAAAATAATCCTCTCGATCGTTTTATCCACGTATTTCTGCACCTGAGGCACCTCCATCGCTTTTAACAGCACCTCGTCTTTGATCATCCCCTTTTCGATAACAATCGAGGCGCGCACCTTTCCGTTGATTTGAACAGCGATCTCACAGGTAGCCTCCACAAGTAGCATCGGGTCATATGCAGGATACTTTTGGTACGCTATGCCATTTTGAAAACCAAGCCGCTCAAAAAGCTCTTCTGCAAGATGGGGCGCAAACGGGCTCAATATCTTCAAAAAGTCACTCATAGCCTCTTTAGGGAGCTGTTTGAACTTTTGCATCGCATTCACAAACTCCATCATTTTTGAAATCGCGGTGTTGAGAGCTAGCTCCTCGATATCTTTCTGAACACCATAGATAAGCTTATGCGTCAAACGGCGGATTTCAACCGGGTAATCAGTCACGATTTCGTTGCGTTCAAATAGATCGACTACCTTTAATAGAAATCTATGACATCCGACAATCGCCTCGTCGCTCCAAATTTTTTCTTTATCAAAAGGGCCCATGAATGTGACGTACAGGCGCAAAGTGTCAGCCCCATACTCCGCGACCACATCCAAAGGATTCACGCCGTTAAGTTTGGACTTTGACATTTTTTCCAGTTGCTTTTTGACCAACTGACCGTTTCTTTTATCGTAGAACTCCCCCTCTCGCTCCTCAACGTCGCTTGGCGCCACGAACCCACCGCCCGGAATTTTATATGCGTAGGCTGTGATCAACCCCTGGTTTTTTAATTTCTTGAAAGGCTCTTTTGTTGATACAAGACCTAAATCAAAAAGAACTTTGTGCCAGAATCGGGCGTACAAAAGATGTAAAACGGCATGTTCCACCCCCCCGACGTAAAGATCTACAGGCATCCAATTCTTTTCTATTTTAGGGTTCCAAGGGGCATTTTTGTTGTGGGGATCCAAAAAGCGCAAATAATACCAGCACGATCCGGCCCATTGAGGCATCGTATTTGTCTCTCTTACAGCGCGCTTCCCCGTTTTAGGATCGGTAATGTGCACCCAGGAATCGACCCTTGAAAGTGGGCTTTGACCGTCTTCAGAGGGTAAATAATTTTCAATATGCGGCGGCAATAAAGGGAGCTCATCGTCATCAAGAGAGCGTTTAGTCCCATCTTCAAAATTGAGCACCGGGATCGGTTCTCCCCAGTAACGTTGTCTGGAAAACAACCAGTCTCGCAACTTATATTGCGTTGTTAATTTACCTATTTTCTTTTCTGCCAGATAATCGCCAAGCCACTTTGTCGCCTCTTCGGGTGTTTTGCCATTTAAGTCGACGTCGTTAAACCGGCTATTGATCAAAATCTCTTTATCGCCCTGATTGGTGAGTACGTGCAGTATGGCCAGACCAAATTTTTCCTGAAACTCTCTGTCCCTCTCATCGTGTCCGGGGACGCCCATCACGATTCCGGTACCATAACCCATGATAATATAGTCTGCTACAAAGATCGGAACCAGCGCTTTTGTGATCGGATGAATAGCCATGCTTCCGGTAAAAACACCTGTTTTATCCTTGTTCAGGTTAGTCCGTTCCAAATCACTTTTACGGCTTACTTCTTCTTTATATTTATTGACGGCCTCGTGTTGCCCTTTGGAAATCAGGCGGTCCAATAGGGGATGCTCTGGTGATATGACCAGAAATGTAACGCCGAAAAGGGTATCTGCCCTTGTAGTAAAAACGGATAGGGGGAGTCTTTGTCCACTGCTTTCAAATAAAATCTCCAGACCGTGGCTTTTACCGATCCAATTTCTTTGAAGCGCTTTCAAGCCCTCGGGCCAATCAAGCTCATCGAGGTCTTCTAAAAGCCGGTCTGCATAAGCGGTGATCTTCAGAACCCACTGGCGAAGAGGTCTTCTCTCGACCGGGTACCCCCCCTCTTTAGAAAGGCCGTTTTCCACCTCTTCGTTTGCCAAGACCGTCCTGAGTGCCGGACAGTAGTTCACCAAAACGTTGGCCTCGTAAGCCAAACCCTTATCGTAGAGTCTTTTGAAAATCCATTGGGTCCAGCGGTAATAGTCGGGCTCGCTCGTTTTTACCTCGCGGTCCCAGTCGTAACTAAGCCCGAGAGCCTTGATTTGGGTTCTGTAGGTTTGGATGTTTTCCTCTGTCGTTTGAGCAGGATGGATCCCGGTCCGGATGGCGTACTGTTCAGCTGGCAGACCAAAGCTATCCCATCCCATGGGGTGCAGGACCTCGTACCCCAAAAGCCGCTTGAACCTCGAGACAATGTCCGTAGCGGTATACCCGCTGGCGTGGCCTACATGAAGCCCGGAACCGGATGGATAAGGGAACATGTCCAGGAGGTAATATTTTGGTTTAACAGAAGAGGTGTCTGTTTTGAACGTTTTGTTCTTCTCCCAGAAGGCCTGCCATTTTTTCTCTATTTTGTGGTGATCGTAAACCATATAACCCTTCAAGATTGCAGCAGATTTTTAGAAAAACTGAAGCAAATGATTTTTTCAATGTGTGCAAAAGGCATTTTTTAAGTTCTGGTTAATGCTCTAAAAAATGCACTTTTAAAGGTTCTCCTCAAGGGAAATGCCCCCTTTTTCGAAAAATACTATACACGCTTTGGACCCCTTATTGTCAACTGTTGACATGACACAAAAAACAAAGAAAAAAAGGATCAAGCCAAAACAAAGCCATCATCTTAAGATTGTTTTTTTTTCTTCAATGACCTAAACTCGATGCAGAATGCAATTTGAACTACAATTTCAAAAGAAACATAAAGTCGATTTGTCCGAGATCCCTGTTGAGCAGGACCTTTTTTATCGGGCGTGCCTGGTGGAGTTAGACTCTCAAACGAGCACGCATTTGCTCGAGCTATTCTACCTTTCCTCAAAAACTACCGTTCAAAAGCTCAAAAACGCTCTTGACTTGACAGATGACGAGCTGCAAAATTTCTTTGATAAGATCGCCCCTCTAGAGATCCTTTCATTCGACAAAGAGGCGGTTCTGATCGATAAAGACGTCAAAAAGAAAATAGAATGCCACCTTGAAAAGTTTTCTGAGGAATTCATCCCCGGAATCGAGTATTTCCAGACCTTGCTAAGGCAAGTACCCATCAGTATCCTTCCCACCTGGTACCCTTTGCCAAGAACTTGCGATTCCATTTTCTTAAGTCTTAAGGAGAGGATCTTTCAAACTCCTTCCCAATATCTAAGACATTTGCAGGAGGTTGAATCGGAAGAATACCCTGTACAAATACTAGTTCAAAGCCTTTTAGCATCCCCTCGTCATAGTCTGAGCCTTCAGGAAGTGGAGGAATTGAGCGGATTTAAAGGGGGAGAATTACAAAAATTTTGCCTGTTTCTGGAATTTAACTTCATTGCGATTCTTACCTACAAAAGCATGGGCGAGGGTTGGAGCTCCTATCTAGAGTTGCCTGCCGAGCTAAGTGCCTATCTTAAAAAACAATCTCATCCCCTCCCCTTTACACCTGTAATCCAAAACACAGTCATACCCGATCGGGGCATCCCCCTCGCATTCGCTTTTGATCTGAGCCAAGTTATCCGATTTGTCAAAATGCACCCCATGAGGGCAACTAGAGAGGGTATGGGGCATAACTTTTCCTCACCCGTATTCAGTAAGCTTGTTGAAACTTTATCGCTTTCGGTAGCCTACCTGGAAACTATCTTATCAAGAGGAATCGAACTCCAGTTGCTCGAAATTGATCAGGACTTCGTTACACTACACCACCAGGCAGAACCATGGTTACTTTACTCCATTGAAAAGCAGGCTCTCACGCTTTACAAAGCGCTTTGGATTCAAAAAAATCCCAACCTCAAGCAGGCAGAAAAAGGGCTTGCGTCGATCATTGCAAATGGATGGGTTTTAGCAGACGAAGTTTTAAAGAATATTTCCTATGGAAAACCCCAACTTGTCCGGGGTAGGGATGGTTTTGACTACGAAATTCAAGATGAGGTGAGACTCAATCATGAGAATCTCGATACACTTTTTGAGTCGGGGCTGATCGAATGGGGAATTTATGAGAGTAAACGGTGTTTACGGCTTACCGATTTAGGAAAACAGATCGCTCGCTAAATTATTTTTTGATTATCGCTTCTGCTCTTTCCAATTCTCCCAATACTCCTCGCCATAGTTCACGCAAAGCTCGTCCCCATTTTTTATATTTTTTCTAGCGATGTAAATGACTCTTGGTAGCCCCTCGACAAATATTGTGACTGCTTCGACATTAGGATCGTCTGCATGATTGATCGTACGGGCAACATTCCCACTGTAACGAGCATCAAGGACATAACCGGTCTCATCGTCCCCAACGGTAAGGTTGAAAATGTAGCGGTTATCGGGGTGGATCTCTTTTTCATGTGTGATCAAGCCGATATATTCGCAAACGAAGGCCCCTTTTTTGATCGGCTCTTTTGCAAAAACACCATTTCCGATAGTAGAATTCACCCAACGAATTTCTAAAGAATGTGGGGGAATTTTTCCGAGAAACTTTTCATATTTGGTAGCAAGATGGTCTTCAAGATCCCATTTCCCGCTAAATTTTCTCACCTGTTTTTTTAGGTTGAGAATAACCTTCAAACTGCGCGGATACGGGCGATCCAATGGGAGAAAGGGTTCTTTTTTTAGGGCCTCTTTTGAATAGACATGTAAACTCTTTCCCATTTCCTTACCTTTGAATGCTTCTAAAAACAATCAGTAACAGATCTTTCCAACCTTTGCAAGAAAGATTTTACTCCCAGTAGTAAGGGCCATAATCGACGGTAAGTTCCTCATCTTTTTCGATCCTACGGTTTGTAAAAAAAATGATCCTAGGAAGGTTTTCGATCAAAAGCCATCTGGAAATCAAATTTGGTTGATCGCTATGATTTATAAACCTTGTGTGGTTCCCCTGTTTTTCTGCATCAATCACATAGCCAGTATCAAAAGTATCAATCGCATATTCAAAAATGTAACTGTTGTCTCGATCTTTTTTGCGGTCCCTTTTTTTTACAATTCCAGTATATTCCCCTACACATGTCATCTCGGCTAACACCTGGTTGGCAAAAAGACCTGCACCTTTTAGCTCATCGATTTCACGCACACTCATTTTTTGTCGAATTCCCGACAGTTCCCTTTTAAATAGCGCTAAGTTCCAGCGATTAAACTGCCTGAATTTTGGATCTGACAATCGCTTCTCCCCCTTTTTTTGGATCCAAATCTGATCTACATTCTCGTCATATACCAGTTGATCCAGATAGTTGAATTTGTAAAAATTGCTTAAAGAGGCACTCTCATCGGGGATTAAAAAATCCCGAGCAGTTTCCACCATATCCCCCCCACTAATCCCCAAATCAAAATATTGAGTACACTCATCGCAAATCCAATTTTCCACCAATCGGCGATTTTTACAAAATTAGCTCCATAAAGGATAGGCGCGGGCCCCGACCCGAAGTGGGTAAGAGAACCGAAAAGAGAGCTTGTAAAACCAAACACCAATGCGGTCAGCTTTGCAGGGGCCCCCAAGTTTACCGCCACAACGAAGAACGGGAGTAAAAGCGCTCCTATGTGGGCCAGGTTGCTTGCAAAAAAATAGTGGGCGTAAAAATAAATGAGCGCTAGGGTCACAAGTCCCCAACCCCATGAAACGCCTATAAAATGCCCCTTAACTACCAGCCCAAACCAATCGGCAATACCAAATTTCGTGATGTAGCCGGCCAACATTAAAAGGGTCGCAAACCAGATCAGCGTGTCCCAAGCCCCTTTCTCTTTAAGGACGTCCTCCCATGTGAGGACCTGCAAGACTAAAAGAAGAGCTAAACCAATAAATGCTGTGAGCGTTGCCGAGAGCCAGGCGCTTCCAATTGACCAAAGAAAAACTAAAATAAAAAAAACACCCAGCATAGCAAGTTCGTCCCCCTTAATTCCTCCCATAGCAATCAATTCCTCCCTTGACTTTTGGGGAGCTTGGGGTGTCTCTTTAAATTCGGGGGGATAAATCTTGTGTAAAAGGTAAGGGATAGCCAAAAGACTTAAAAGACCGGGGGCTATGGCAGCTATCGCCCACTCGGTCCAGGAGATTTGAACCCCATAAGGTTTTACAAAATTCAGCACCATTGGGTTTCCAGCCATCGCAGTTAAAAACATCGCACTTGTGACGGTGCCCGACTGAAAAATTGTCTGAATCAAGAAAGCTCCGATGCGCCTCGGGCTATGGTCGGGATCGCTCCCAAAAGCTTTAGCGATCGATAAGACAACCGGATAGACTATCCCCCCAATTCTTGCTGTCACGCTTGGTATAGCGGGGGCCAGTAACAAATCTGTCAAGGCCATCCCATAGGCGATACCAAGACTGTTTTTTCCCATCACTTTTAACAAAATATGCGCGAGCCTTAATCCAAGCCCAGTTTTTATAAAACCTCTGGCTATAAAAAAAGCCGAGGCAATCAACCAAACCACGGGATTCGAAAAACCTATAAACGTCTCCTCAAAAGTAAGGACACTTGTAAGGGGAAGAACCAAAAGGGAAAAGATACAAATGGCACCTGATGGGAGGGGTTTGAGGATCACTCCTAAAACTGTGAATAAAAATACACCAAACACTTTCATCCCCCTCGGATCTGTACCTAAAGGTTCGGGCAAATGCCAGAATATCCCCCCAATTATTATACAGAAAATAAGTTTCAAAAGATCTGTGGTATGTTGTAGCCGTAAAAAAAGGGGCTTTGTAAGCGAGGACATGCGTATCTATTTGTTGTTCTTAAATTAGTTTAACAAAATTGTGGGAAAATGGAAATAAATTAGACCTCCATCCCTCTAAAGGGAGTTTCATGATCATGGCTTGGCATTTGCAAAACAACATATCCGCTATTTTCAGCAGATATAGAATTAAAAGTTTGAAAAACCGGAGGCAGGTTCAGACGCACCGGATCAGACGTACTTTGCAAACCGGTTTGGGAGGTTTCACTGCGGCCAGGAGCAAATACTAGATTGCTCTCAAGTCTAAAATTTCCGGCCTCTAAAACCTGCGATGATTCCCCTCCATGTTGAACGAGTTGCAAAATTGTGTCAGAGGAGTTGCTTGGACGGCGCGAACTCGATTGACTTAAAGAACGTATTGTTTCGCTACGCACATGCCTGACGGCCCCTTGTCGTGAAGTATTAGGAGGCTGTATTTCTTGCCCCAAATCTCGGCTTGCAGAATCTATTGTCCTCGGCGTATCCCTATTTTGGGGGTACTGTTGGATTCCAGGATCCAATTCCCCTCCTCCAAAAACGGTAAATGTCTGTGAAGAGATTAGGGGCCCTGCACTTCGGACCTCATCCGATGAAAAGAACCCGCGCCCGGACCCGTAGGGCTGTAAGGTTATTTGTGAGCGGTATTCCTCGATTGACTGATCACGACCTTTAGAGGACTGGGTACTTTGAATAGATACGTTCGATCCCGATCGGTATCCTCCTTGCAACCGATGCATTGTGCGTCGAGATATTGAGCCGGCTAAAGATACCGATTCGAGCCCATCTTCATCGGATGTAAAACTTTCTGAAAGGGCCTCCCCTGAGAGGTTTTGCGAGTTGATAGAGCGCGCATCCTCGTTCTGAAAAGATCGGTCAGAAACCCCTGCACCCTGGATAGACCTTCCGTTCCGGGGAACTTCTGGGTTTACCACCAAAAAACGCGGTTGGGAGGTTTCAGCTTTAAGGCCCTGCACTGATTGTCTTTTTCCCAGCAACTCTTGCGATCTATCCATAATTTTTTTGCGGATCAAAATAATATTTGCCCACTGTTTGTAGGCAAATTTTAATTTTTCTTGGTCTTGTAAAAGTAGGAAACGATTATGCCTGAAAATTTTAGACATTCTGTTGGAAAGGACAACCGCATGGTACCATCTATTGAAAAGTCTTCTCTTTATATTTATCGGATTCTTACGGTCAAAAACAACCCTAAATCTCTCCTGAATAAGATCCTTTGCTCCATCCTCAATAGCAGAGGCTAATTGTTTTTTTAAGTTTTTAGCAAGATCGCCTTGAATTTTAACTTCTGGCATCCCTTTGAGGAGTTTTACCGCATCTTTACAATTAGATCTTGGATCTATTGCGGTAGGGACCTGATTTTTTAGGGCGCTGATGGATCGGAAAACATTGTAAATTGCGGCAGCTTCCTCAATCTTTTGACATTTTATCTCAACATCTTTGAGCATCCCCAAAAATTTTTCTTTTTCCAGCTTCTGCTTGTTTCTATAATCGGTAGCCGCCGATAGAACCTTAGATACCATCACAAGAGCCGCCGTAAACCCTTTCGGCACGTCCGTCTCTCCAAAAAATTTAGTTGCCGTATCGGAAGTCTCCATAATAATCAGGGCAACTGCAACGAAAGCTGCCATATAATCGACCCCCCTAAACGTCCAATCCGCAACCTGCTGCTTTGTAAATCTTGTTCCACAAAAAAAGGGGTCTTTTTTGTTTAGAAATTGCTCAACTGTCGTCTGCACCTCCCTTAGCTTTTGGATGTTCCTCTCCAAAATAGCTAAAGGAGACTGGATCACCGCAACCATTTCTGTAGTTTCTTTTGACTCAAAGTTTTGTCCAACACTGATCACCGTTTCATCGATCGCTTTTACAGCAAAATCGCATTGGTTGATCAGTTCTTCCAGAGGAAAACAGCCTGCTGAGCTTCTAACCTTGAATGGCATCGAAAGATCCTTCTGTTAATCTTAAATAAAAATTTAACAGAGTATAAATTTTTTTTAAAGAGAAAATTCTGTTTCGAAAAAAATCCCGAGCTGCCTCTCCCCCTGCCTTAAAAAAGCCTCTTTTCCACTTATGAAATAAGACGATTGCTCATAGTAGGGGTCATGAAAAATTTTCATATCCAAAACAGCTGCCTCCTTTTTAAAAGGGAGCCTTAGCCCTTTTACAGGCAAAGTGTCTATAACAAGATCAAATTCGGGTAGTAGCTCCTCAAGAAGAAAAACCGGGACACCACAACTCTCTTCAAAAGCCTTTTTTTTACGAGGGTCACGTAAAAAAACGTGCACCAACGACTCTTTTTTTAAAAAATTGGCAAACGCTTTAGCAACCCCCCCTCCCCCTAGAATGGCGACTCTCTTCCCCTTGAAATCACAATCGTTGAGAATCTCTGTGTCCGTATTGTAACCCTTTCCTTTATAATACGTATTCACCGTTTGGCAGAGCTTAGCGCTTGCATCTAATTTTTTACAAAATTCTACACTCGCCTCTTTAAATGGCATCGTAATGGAAAACCCCTGAAAATAAGGGGAGTCCAATAGTTTCTTAATCTCAGAGGTCTCAATCACTAGATTCATGTACAAGGCGTTGATCCCTTCTCTGGCAAAAAGGGGATTGTAAACTTTATAGCCAATTGATTTAGGACTCCCCTCCCCTTTAAGCAATCCAAAAAGGGCTGTGTCTCTACGCAGCCTTGAAATTTGGTATATATCCTTCAACTCATTAAAAGGTATTTGACCATGGAACCCTTCTTTTGAAGTGTAAATCCAGCGCGCACCGAAAATATAACTCAAGAGCCTCGTAGCCTGGCACCTTTCCCCTTTTGCAAAAAGGATCAGCTTTTGGGAATAGATGGAAAATAGGGGGATCAAATCGAGATAATCTCCCATACGAATGGAATCGAAGCAGCACTTAATGAGATAGGGGCGCTCTTTTGACATTATCTCTAAAAGCTCTGTCACATGCTCTTTAGAAACAAAAGGGCCATGATACGAATAAATCCATTTTGTGTTTGGAAAATTCTCATGATAGGGCCCTAACTCGTTTGGATAGGCAACATCGACATACGGGGCATTTTGGTGAGGTGGCTGATTTGTTAAAAGGTAAGGGTTTTTATGCTCGGTTCGTGTCGTTCGATCCGGTCTGAGTTCGATAATATCGGCCCCCTCCACCTCCTCCTCATCCGTTTGAAGAGTATAGACAATCATCCAGCATCACCTCCTCGACAATCTTGATCACATGCTCATAGGGAAAAAAAACCAGAAAATCCCTCATTTTATGATGCACCACATTCGAAAATGCAATGTCACAGGAACGATTTTTTTTGTCTCTTTGTAGAATTTTCCCAAATTTAGCACTATCGATTCGGGGAAAGGGTGTTTTAAATGGCAAAAAAGAGGCAATTTTTTCCTGAAGCCAAGTCGGAAACCCCAAAATAGCCATCTCCAATCTTATACCGTGCTGGACCGCTTCCCCGTGCGTTATGGAAAAATCCATGGATGCCTCAAGGGCGTGTCCGATCGTATGTCCAAAATTCAAAAGATATCGGATCCCTTTTTCATCAGGGTCCTCATCAACAATTTGCCGCTTCAAATCTCTGGCCTTTTCGATACTTTTTTCTGAAAGGGGATATTCTAAACCTCGTAAAAAGTCCTCGTGGGTTTTTGGATCGATAAAATCCCCTTTATTTAGATGGCAATTCTTAAAGCTGTGAACCACGGCTATTTTTATCACCTCTACATACCCAGACAATAGCTGCTCCTCAGGCAAAGTTGCTAGAAAAGCGGTATCAATAATCGTTTTTTTGGGAAAGTAGGTGGTCCCGATGCTATTTTTTAAAAAAGGGCGGTTGATCCCGTTTTTACCCCCGACAGAGGCGTCAACCATCCCAAGTAGAGTCGTTGGAACGAACACAACGTCAACCCCTCTCATGTAGGTGGAAGCGACAAATCCTACCAGATCTAAGAGCGCACCGCCCCCCACACCCACAAGGAGGTCCGATTTTTTGAAATCGTTGCCGATCAAAAAATCGACGATTTTGAGATACATTTCCCAGGACTTGTCTTTTTCTTCGCCGTCGATTTCATACAGCACCCCTTCTATACCATAAAAGTGGAGCCTTGGAAGATGGGATAGAACAGATTTGGCATAAATAATTATTTGGCGTGGCATGCAACATCTCTTTTCAAATGCAGTTGCGTTTGGAACAACAAAAAAAAGTCCATCAAAGTGATCCATAACATGGATTCGACTACTATGCGCGCCCTTGGGGCTAGCAACGGATCATGCCGACCGTTTATTGTCAGAGTTTTTCCTTGTGAAATTTGTTGCTTTCCAACAGACGAAGGAGGTTTAAAAAAGAGCTCCCCAAATATCGGCTCTCCGGTGGAGATACCTCCCAAAATACCTGCCATATCATTTTTTATCGGACGTATAGATCCGTTTTTTTCAACGTAGGGATCATTGAATTCGGAGCCCGTTTTCGTTTGAAGGGTATTGATGTCCCCCAAAATAAATCCTTTTGCAGCGGGGATGCTCATCAGCGCATCGGCCAACTTATTTGTAAGTTTATTGTACACAGGCTCGCCCAGCGATTGGAGCATCGGGTCGATTCTAAAACAGACGGAACTAGAAAGGGAATCTTTTTCCTCCATCGCCTTCTCCAATAAAATACGCCAGTCGGCACTTGCAGAGGGGTCGTGACAACCGAAAGGATCGTTAAGGACCCGCTCTCTAGCAGTAGGGAGCGGATCAAAATACTCTGGGGCACGCACATTTTGGATTTGCCGCACATCTGCTAAAAGATCGATATCATAATTACGCAAAATCTGTTTGGCAATCGATCCTGCAACTACCCTGCAGAGTGTTTCTCGAGCTGAAGCTCTGCCCCCTCCCCTTAAATCGGGATGCCCATATTTTTCCAAATAGGTAAAATCGGCATGACCCGGTCTGAGCTGATCTTTTAAAAAATCGTAGTCTTTTGATCTTTGATCCCGATTCGGTACAAAAAAAGCAATCGGAGCTCCCGTTGTAAAACCTTCGTAAATTCCGGCAAGGATTTCCACTTGGTCTGGTTCCTTTCTTTGAGAAGAAAAATGGGAGCGTCCAGGCGCCCTTAGGTCCAAATCCCTTTGAATCTCCTCATGAACAATTTTGAACCCACTCGGCACCCCGTCGATGATCCCGACATATCCAGGCCCATGAGATTCCCCCGCCGTCGTTAAAGTGTAGTGCCGGCCGATTGCATTGCTTCCCATAGTCTATCAGTATCCATTTTCGTATCTATACCTGTCAATTCTACAGTGATCTGGGCATTAGAGGCATACCCTTTTTCTCTTTCGGTCATCCAGGTTTCAAAATCTACCCCTCTAAGGTAGGGTGCAGTAAAATCGATCCGCGCTTTTAAAACCTCTTTAGGAATGCGTATCCAAATTGTAGTGTAACGGAAGGGATTTTTTTTTATAGGGGTTCCCCCACCCAATGAAATCAGGTGTGAATTGTGTGAGAGAAGCTCCTGAAAGGCCTCGAGTTCTTTTTTACGAAAAACACTCTCCCCAAATTCGTTAAAAAGAGAGCGGACTTTTGTTTGATATTTAGTTTCGAGATAGAGGTCAAGATCTGCAAAATTCAGGTTTTTTTGGTCTGATAACAATTTTACCAAAGTCGTCTTTCCCGATTTCGGCAGCCCAATCAGGACAAAAGGTTTCAAAAAAGGAAGGGAAAGATTTAGAGACACAATCTACACTCTCTATTGTTGTTGGTCCTGTGGCGCCGATTGCCGCAACCGCTAAACTCATGGCGACCCTGTGGTCGTTATGGGAAAAAAGGGACGCACCTTTCAGGGGTCCCGGGGTGATTTCGATCCAATCTGCTGCTTCATCTACATGAATACAAGCCCCCATCTTGACCAATTCAGTACGCATCGAAAATGGTCGGTCGGACTCTTTTTGTCGTGCCACGTGGATCTTGTGCAGTTTTGTGGGCCCCTTTCCATAAACGGCAAGAACCATGAGTACGGGAAGTAAATCAGGGGTGTCCTCAATCGAACACTCTGACTGTTCCAATAGCGAAAAAAGGGCTTTATCACCTTGCGCGTCAGAAAAATCACATTTTTCAAGATCCAATTCGGTATTTAAAATTTTCGATACGGCTACTAGAAATGCAAGAGAGCTAAAGTCCATAGGGATTGTTGTTTCAAAAGGGTCTATGGTGACCTTTTTGGGTATATGGAACGTTTCATAATTGCAATTTTTGATATTGGCTTGAAAACGGTTCAGCCATCCCAGGGTGATTTCCACGTAAGGTTTCTCACACGGGTTTTTTACATGAATCGTACTCTTTCCCTCACATTGGGATAACGCAATCAAAAGCGCAGAAACATGTTGGGAATTCGTCCCATCCAATTCGACCGAACCGGAGTGCAATGGGCCCTCTATCTCAAGCGGGGCGAATCCCTCGCTTTCCAAATACGTTATTTTAACTCCCAGAGAGCGCAAAGCCTCTACGAGAGGGGCTACCGGTCTAAGGGTTCTGATCGAAGCGTCGCCCGTAACGACCGTTTTTTTTCCCCTTAGAGAGGCAAGTGCCATATAAAAATGGAGTGCAAGTCCCGAATTTCGGACATCAACCGTATCGATATCCCACCAGATGCGTAAATTTTTTTTGAACTCCTCAACCTCCGGGGCTTGTAAAATATTTTCTACAATGCACTCTTTTTTCGAGAGGTGTTCAAAGACTAGGGCTCTCATTGTGTGTGACTTGGAGGGGGGAATCTTCATCAAATAAACATGCCACATCCCGCATTTTCTTTCAAAAAATAGAGTGGTCCTGTAAAATGCTTTACTATGAAACGGTTCTTTAAGTCATTCCTGATCGGGTTAACCCTCCTTTTTGCGGGCAATTATGTCTATCTCTACAACGCGCAGGATTCCCTTATCTTCCACTACAAGACCCTCCCCCGCAGCTACAACTTCCAAATGTCTCAAAAGTTTGAAGAGAGGACCTATTCTGTAGACCGCGGGATTCAACTCAACGCCCTCTATTTTCCCCAAATAACGGAGGAGGAATCAAAAGGGGTGGTGATTTGCTTTCACGGCAGGGGGACAAACCTTTCAAGAGATTGGGGCAAGCTTGCGGCACTGTATATCCATCGTGGCTACGACTTCATAATTTATGATTACAGAGGATTTGGAAAAAGCGACGGTCATATAGATCCACAGAACATCTACAATGATCCGATTAAAATGTATGAAATTGTCACATCGGAATACAAAGGGAAGAAGACAATTGTTATGGGAAGATCCATGGGGACGAATTTTGCAACCTTTGTAGCTTCGATAAAAAAACCGGATGCGCTGATCCTGGATGCCCCTTTTTATAGTATGCTGGATATGGCTTGCCTTACCAAGCCCTATATCCCACGCATCTTGCTTGAGAAAATTCTGAAGTACCCTATGTACACTAACCAGCACATAAAAAAGGTCGATTGCCCTATTCTTATCTTTCACGGTACCGAAGATAATACAGTTCCCTATTGCGAATCGGTTCGTCTTTTCGATATTATCAAGCACAAACAAAAAAACCATTTTGTAAAACTTGAGGGAGCAGACCACTTTAGTTTGGCTCAGCACCCTGAATACGAACCCTCTATAGACGCATTCTTAAAAGAACTATGAAAAAAATTTTTCTTGCCCTGACCCTCTTTTCAGCACCGATGTGCTACCTTGGTTACCTACACCAAAATCAGGAGAAGTTTATCTTCGAAATTCGGAAGTTAGAAAAAAATCACCGTTTTGATTTTACCATACCATTCGAAGAATTGACCATCAGAGCCTCGGATGCTCAAACTTTACTATCGGCCGTTCACTTTAAACCGGCAGAAAAAAGCAAAGGGATCGTCCTTTTTTTGCATGGAAGCGGTACGAACATAAGTGAAATCCCCCAGTCACTACCTGAAAAGATTCTTAGCAAGGGATATGAATTTTACACCTTTGATTATCGAGGTTTCGGTAAAAGCGGGGGGAAAATCACAGAAAAAGACCTTCTTGAGGACGCCCTGTTTGTCTACGACGGACTCGTGAATCGGTATGGGGAAAAAAATGTGATCCTTTACGGTAGATCGCTTGGGACCTCTTTGGCAACATTTATCGCCTCGCAACACCAGCCCAAACACCTCCTGCTCGAGGCTCCCTTCCACAGCATGCTAGACATGGCGTTGATTGATCAACCCTATATTCCAAAAACGGCTATCGAATCGATCCTCTCCTTCCATCTAAGAAGCGATTTGTGGATGCCAAACGTAAAAACTGCCGTCACCTTTGCACATGGTGACAAAGACGAATGGGTTCCGCTCGTTGAAGCTAACCGCCTCTATGAAAAAGTGCAATCCAGCCACAAAAATTTTGCGGTTTTCAAAGATTGGGGCCACGACAATTTTTGCGACCATCCCGACTACGATCTTTTGCTTGATCAAGTGCTCACTTGAACTATTCGAAACGCATCGTCTTAGGAACAATCGCTAGAAAAAGGGTTTTTTGATAAAAACCCTTTTTTCTTGACCACATTTTGAAGCTTGAGGATGTTTTCCCTAGGTAAGCTGCATCTCTTTAGAAGAGACCTGCTCCCATGAAAGGAGCCCTTTATTTGGTACAACAAGGAGATCCATGAGAGTGTCCCCTTTCGGTTTATAATGAGCCGTGACCTCTTTAAAACTGCAGTTCCCGAGATAAGGGGCTGACAGCTTGAAGGCAAAATGGGGATCTATTTCCTCAGGGGAAATCACACCCATTTGGGGATTTTCAACCAGATAGTTTATCGCCGCGTACACTCCTGAACCAACCTGAGTTAGCGTAGCATTCAGGTCTTGAGAGATCGAGTCCCCATTTTCTACAATCGAACCTATCCAAAATGTTCTTAAACCCTGCTTGGTTCTGAAATACAGTAAGCAACCTACGCTATCATACCCCCCTGCAATCTCGGAGGCAGATAAAAATCTGGTAGGGATCTCCCTGTCCTTTCGAGCCGCTTCCAGAAGCCCTTTTCCCAAATCGCTTGGCTCATAACAGTAGTATACCGAGGGCCAATAGTCCCCATTTTTTAAAAAACGGGCCAGTGTGTGCGCCTCTTGGTGAGGAATAATTCTGCCATGCACCGCCCCTCCTTTCGGCTCATAGGATTCGGCGATTATGTCTATGCTAGGGCATGAAAAGAAAACCTGCAAAGACTCTGTTCGATGCTCGCAGTCGACAGAAGAAGGGATATGTGTCTCATGCGAACCCATGGTATAGGCACAGGAGTCGAGTGCCTCATCAATAAAACCTGTCCCGGACCAGGTGTTATAGTAGACATTCCGATCTAGTGTTTTTTCTGGATATTGGGTGTCTCTTTCTACAATTTGTATTGTTGTTAGACCTAGCTTTTCAGCTATTTGATGGTACTGCTTTAAAGGGATCAAGTACTCCAACGAAGGGTCGAGTGTCTGTACCGCCTTCTCCAACCCAATAAGCGCCATGCTGCTTACAATACCCGGGTTCATTCCGTAAGTGTACACCATGCTTGTAGAGACAGTTTTGGTAGCTTCCAGAAGGGATAGCTCAAGACGGGTTAAACTATCGTTATAGCCTCGCGTGATATCGGTGATCGGATCGTCCCACCAATCAAGCGCCGTGTCTAGATAAAGGGATTTCTTATTTTCTGCAAGCAGCATGATATCTATTGTACCGACCCTTGTGCTCAAGTTTACAATAAATGCATCTAACCCAATTTCCTTACCGAGAATTTCCTGGTAATTAGACTCCGTAACCTTTGTCTTTAACCAAACACATTTTTCGTCTTCGGAAACAAATCGATTCTCTTCTTGCAGTTTTAAAGGGTTAAAAAAACGCATCTGGGGTATTTGGGAGATATCCAAAGGCTCCACCAACAGGATTTTTTTTTCCTGTATCCAATCGGGTTTTTCTTTAAAAAGAATCTCGATAACGGCCCTAGCAACCCCCCCAACCCCTATAAAAACCCACTGCTCTATAGTCTTTTTCAAATTTCAGTCCTACTTATAAAAATCTGCCGCACTCATCTTAAACTTCCCGTCCATCCTCAAAAAATGAATGAGTTATAGAGCCGACCTGGTTTTTTTATTTTCTTACGGGCGCGCTCTTGAAATTCTAATGATTATATTTGCAATCAAGGCGGTCCATCCTGTCTGATGACTAGCTCCAAGACCTTGCCCGGTGTCCGGATTGAAATACTCAAAAAACTGCAAGTAACGGCACATATCGGGCTCAATAAAGAGCGGATGCCCTCCGTAAATTGGCCTCCCCTTTTCAGTTTCAGCGAACATCGATGTTAGGCGATTTTTTAAATCGATTGCAAGTTCAAATGCACTCCGTTTGCTGCCATCATAAAGTTCCAATTTCCAGCTATCTTGAAAAACCTCATCGATCCGGAGTAATAAATCAAAAATCATATAATTTATCGGCATCCATACCGGACCCCTCCAATTCGAATTACCCCCCATAATTTTTTCTTGCGATTCGTTTGGCTCATACCTTAAAACGGTTCCATTAAAATCGACAGGATGGTCTTTGTGATAATACGATAAACTCCTGACTCCAAAAGTTCCTAAAAATTCATTAGGATCAAACACTTTACTGAGAACTTTTTTTAATTTTGGCATCGGAGCGAGGACGAGCAGGTAACCCGATTTTTTTTCGTTTTCGATACGCACAACAAAGTCTGCCGTGAGTGTTTCCAGGCGGTGCATCAACCGTTTGAACAAATAGGAAAACTCTTTGAATTTTTCCAATTCCTCATCTTCAATCCATTCAAAAGCGAAAAGGGGAACGATACCGACAAGACTTTTGATTTTCATTTGCTCTTGCCTGCCGTCAGGAAACCGCAATACGTCGTAAAAAAACCCATCCTCTTCGGACCAATTGTTTATCTGCCGCTCGAAACCTTTACTGAAACCGTGAGCAATTAAAGTAAAATGGCGAAAATACTTAGAGGCCATCACCTCGTATACAGGATCTACTTTTGCGATCTCCAAGGCCATACGCATCATAACCAGAGCAAAAAGGGCCATCCACGAGGTGGAATCCGACTGCTCAATTCTCTGTGAACTTTGCTGTAAGCTTTCCCTATCGACGACACTGATGTTGTCAAAACCGCAAAAGCCCCCCTCAAAAACATTTAAGCCACTCCGATCTTTTCGGTTCACCCACCAGGTGAAATGGATCGTCAAACGCTCAAAACACTTTTTAAGAAAATCGATATCTTGAATCTGATTAAAATCTTTTTCGTACCGAAAGAGCCTTAGGACGCTAAAAGCATGAACGGGGGGATTGATGCTGGAAAAGTCCCATTCAAAACCGGGGAGCATCCCGTTAGGGTGCATAATACGGTCCGAAAGAAGATACCAGGCGATCTTTTTACCATAATCAATATCAAGGTACCCGAAAGACATCGCCTGGAAACCCATATCCCATGCAGCAAACCAGGGGTATTCCCACTTGTCGGGGATAGAAAGGACATCATAGCTGTTAAAATGGGAAAATTCCTGGTTCCTACCTTTCCCCTGCGTATCCTCCAACCACTTGCGAACATTGTATTCGTAATAGGTTTTTGAGTATAAAAGGGCTGATGCAGCCCTTTTTATAATCTCTTTATCCAGGTCTGTTTTTGCGGGAAGCGCCACCATATCGAAAAAATCGAAAGACTTTTTTTTCACCAACTC
Source organism: Chlamydiota bacterium (assembly GCA_016866475.1). Taxonomy (GTDB): domain Bacteria; phylum Chlamydiota; class Chlamydiia; order Chlamydiales; family RGXB01; genus RGXB01. Next base: position 63,714 of record VGMF01000001.1, read on the forward strand.
CATTTTTTCATATGCTCCCTCAAACGGCAGCTCCGTATAGCTGTCAGATAAACGGAAAACAAACTCTTTTGTCATAAATGGAGCCAGCTCGACAACCTCATGAAATGCCGCTTTTGTACCCATGGAAAGATCTGACTTTGAATTACGGATCACAATATCGTGAAAAGCCCCCCTTGCCCCCTCCTCATTGTCGGTAAAAATAGCTTTCGAAAAAGGGGAGAAAAAAAACATCTCGGGAAGCTTCCACCCCCCTTGCCTTGTCTCCTCCTCCTCAACATTTTTTGTGTCCAAACATAGACAGTTTGGGGAGTAGAGCTCTATCGACGGGGGTCTGCCTCCGGTTTTTTTCCACCGATTTCTAAATTGCAATTGGGGCAAAATATGCAATTGACGGGTAAGCTTAGAGCGATTCGTTACCTCAAGGCGGATAAAAACATCGTAGCAGTCCACTTTGAAATATTCGATTTTCAAATCAAAATAACCCTCGTCAAAAGCGTGCGTATCGTAAATTTCATACTCGCGCTCGAGTGAGGTTCTTTTTTGAGATACGTCAATAAGCTCTTGGTAAGGATAACTCTTAACCGGATATTTGTAGAGGTACTCTACGTAGGAGTGGTCCTTGGTACAGGTCAAATGGTAATAAAGCTCCTTCACATCTTCTCCATGATTTCCCTCATGGTTCGACAATCCGAAAAGGCGCTCTTTTAGAATGGAATCTTTTGAGTTCCAGAAAACAAAAGAGAAAATAAATGTTTGTCTAAAATCTGAAAAACCCGCAATCGCATCTTCCCCGTAGCGAAACGGGGATACCCTTGCTTTATTAAAATCAAATCCGGTCCAGGGGTCTTGTGCAGGGCTTTTATCTTCCCTGACAGTGCCCCAGGAGCGTTCGCTTACGTAGCAACCAAAATCATAATTGCGGATCGGGTCAGCGCGATTAAAGCCTTTGTTGAAAGTTTTTTTTGGCTCTTTCATACCAGGCACTCAGATTTACAATAGCATGATCGGGTGAAATCATCATCATGCCAAAATGGCCCAAAAGGGAATAAGCATCCTCTATGTTGTTTCTTTCCTCTTGATGCCATTGTCTATACTCATCATTCTTTCTATTTGCCAATTTTGCGATAAAAGAAAAGATTGTCAAGGCAATTGAAGCGGTCAAACTCATCGTACCGTGAACTAAAAGCTGGATTCGTGGAACCATAGAGTTTTGCACAGGTCCTAAAGCGTCCTCCCCTGGATTCGCATAGTCTGATTTACGATTAACAGCACGCCCGTAATCATTAATTAAATTTTTTACATCATCCAGACAAGCGCCTTGTACAAACATAGTATTCCTATTTTTAGTAGTTCTTTGTAAATTCTTTACGACAAAATAGTATGGAATCCCCCTTTAAGTACCAATCAAAATTTGCAAAACAAGGTTCTAACAGGTAAAATATTGAGGTTATGCCCCAAAAACGTATAGTAGTAGGCCTTTCGGGCGGAGTTGATTCCTCCGTATCTGCAAAAATTCTCAAGGAAGAGGGGCATGAAGTTATCGGCCTTTTCATGAAAAACTGGGAGGAGGATAACGACCTTGGGATTTGCCCTGCCAAGGAGGATTTTGACGATGTGATGCGTGTCGCTTTGGCATTAGATATCCCCTACTACACGGTAAATTACTCAAAAGCCTACAGAGAAAAAGTCTTTGATGAATTCATCGAAGGGTTGAAGAAGGGCTTAACCCCTAACCCCGACCTACTTTGCAACCGCGAAATCAAATTCAAGGTTCTTCTAGAAGCGGCTGAGAATTTAGGTGCCGATTTTTTGGCTACCGGACACTACTGCAGAAGGGATGAGAACGGCAGACTTCTGAAAGGGATCGATCCCCTCAAAGATCAGAGCTATTTTTTAGCCCAGGTCCCCTCCACAGCGATTCGAAAATCGCTGTTCCCGATAGGAGATCTGGAAAAACCCCGGGTGCGAGAGATTGCAAAAAGTGCATCCCTCGCCACACATGCGAAAAAGGAGAGCATGGGCATCTGTTTTATTGGAAACAAAAATTTTAAGAAATTTATTGAATCTTATATCCCGGCAACAACGGGCTCTTTTTACGATATGAAGACAAAAAAAAGGATCTCTTCGCATGACGGCGCCTGTTTTTACACCATAGGGGAAAGGGCAAGGATCTCAGGAAGCGATGCCCCCTATTTCGTGGCAAAAAAAGAGGGTAATGACGTTTTTGTAGTCAAAGGCAAAGACCACCCGCTTCTTTACACCTCCTCTTTAAGCGCCTCCTCCCCGTTTTGGATTCACGACACCCCCGATATCTTAAAATCCTACACGGCGAAAATCCGCTATAGGCAAAACGACCAAAAATGCTCAATTAGGTTAACGGACAGGGGCTTAAAGGTTGATTTTGAAACCCCCCAAAGGGCCGCCACTCCCGGCCAGTATGTCGTTTTCTATGACGGGGACGTTTGTCTAGGGAGTGCAATCATTGATTGAGCTATTTACTATAAAATGGTAATATATATCCTAATGAGAAAACTTTATTACCATTTAATAAAAATATCTATCCTCTTGGTAGACATGGTATTGCACGCGGGACTCTTTTCTCCCCTCTTCATGCTTTGTGGCTATCTTCCCCTACTCTCAATAATTTTTTACCCGTTTTGCATCTTTTTGGAGCGCAAGTACCTCGGATGCACCTTTGCAGAGCTAGTGGTAAATAAAAAATTTATTATTTACCCTTCCCTAAAAACGGTATTGAGAACCCCTGTCTTTATTAAGATCCCTATCAGCAAAAAAAGAAGAGGGGTTTTAAAATTCCTCCTTCCAATTACTGCCCTGCTGGTCTTTATCCTCGCAGAGCCCCTCGACACCTTTGCAACCTCAACGCCTCAAAATATCCAAACAACCTTCCTTGAAGAGCTCCACTGCAGTGTTGTCCAGCCGTCTGAAGGAAAACTGTCTAAAGGGGTTTTAAAACTTCCTCGGAACGGAGGCAATCTCCCGTATACCCTGTACAAAATCGACGACAAGAGTCAGCGGATTACTTATTTGGTCCAACACTCCGCAATGCATTCGGACTGGACCCGTTACCCCTACTCTATCGTCATGAAGGGGGCCGTCTATGTTATCTTGGATGACATGCGCCTTGATAAGGTGAGCTCTAAAGAGGTTGGGACGCATCAGGGTAACAAATCCACAGTGATTCGCGGAATCAAAAATGGGGAAGCTCAGCTTATACGTATAGTGCTGGCAAATAAACAGATCTATAAAGTCCAAGTCAGTTACCCTCTTAACGACCCCGAAATAGAGCAAAAAGCGAGCGATTTCATCGATTCCTTTACACCCGCCTGTCGTTAAACCCTTTAAAACAGCATCTATCGATTCCTCTAAAGTTTGGCAAGATTAAGGGGGGGGGTAAAATCAAAATCCTTGCCTATTTTCTTTGTTGCCGTCTAGTCTGGTGAAGTGCTGTATCGGTTGTTCATAGTATTGATCTTTATCCTCCCGATAGTATGGAAGCCCCCTATTAAAAACGTCCTTTTTGTAAGCGCCGATTGTCCGGCCTGTTTTTATAAAATTGTCAAGGTGGGAGCAAGAGGGCAACTCCCCAGATTTTGGGCTGTCGATCAGTCGATCGAGGTGAACTGCATTATGGGAAAACTCCACGGCATCGATCCTCTTCATCAGGTAAAATTTCTCGAGTACCTCCATACACATCCCGAAAAAATCGAACTTTCCCGTTTTTGCGTCGAAATTCAAATTGATAAGAATCAGTTGTTAGTGTGCAAACACTGTTCGTTCCTACAGTTAAGCGTGCTTGAAATCTTCTATTATGTTATGAGTAAGTTCCTATCGATAGTTCCATACGGGATGGAAAATCGTTGAATTTTCACCATTAATCTTAACTTAGTAGCTACACCGAATCTGAAATGTACACGCTTAGAAAACTACTGCTGACAATGTCTCTACTTTTCAGCTCTTCGATCTCATTTTTTTTTGAATCTTGCCTGTTGTGTTCCTGCTTGCGATGGACCTTATTTGTTTTGATCCTTTTGCCTGTCCGTTTTGACAAGTTCTCTTTTTTTGTAGAAATCTTTGGTCTTGTGTTGTCGCTTTTTTTAAGCGTGTTGAAAAACCCCCTCTTTTGCGAGTCGAGTTGCAACACTCTATTGTCATTTCTTCCCCTATCAAGCCTTTTGGTGTTTTTTTTGTTGCTTATTTTAAGGTTGGCGAAAAACAAAAAAGAAACTTTGGCCCCGATAAAAAAAGAGGTCCGAAGCGAAGAAGACGATCGGGATTAAAAATCTTCGCTCCCCATCTTTTCGATTAGAAAAAAACAGAGCCTAAAATTAAATACCTCTCGGTATTATTCTTTTGACTCGTTTATACTTTTTTTATGAGACGTTTTTGTAAAAATCGCTTTGACAAAAAATTCCTTGGTGTCATTGGGGGTATAGCTCTTGTTTTTAAAGTCGATTCTAATCTATTAAGACTCCTTTTTGTAGCCTTTTGCGCCACCCCGCTTTTTCCCCTTACGGCTGCCTTTTACCTCATTTTGGCGCTGATCATGCCCGAGGGGGGACCCGTCATGATTGAAAATAGGGGCAAAAAGCTCTACCGCTCTTTAAATGATCGAAAAATTTCCGGAGTTTGTGGCGGACTTGCTAAATATTGTTCTATGGATTCCACTCTCGTTAGACTTATTTTTATTGTTGTTGCCTTTACACCTTTTATCTTTCCAATTATTGTGAGCTATATCGCCGGTACTATCTTAATACCTGAAGGAGATTAATGGATTATTATTTAGGTGTAGACCTGGGCTCGACACACATTAAAGCCATGATCGTCGCAGAGAACGGCCTTATCCTTTCTTACTGCTCAAAACCAAATCCTGTTAAACGGATTGATGGGAGGGTAAGGCAGGATTTATTCCACCTCTTGCACCTGGCTCAAGATACTATCGATGAATGTATTCGCGATTGTGGTCTAAACGAGAACAAAATTGCATGCCTCGCACTTTCCTCACAAAGAGGGAGTTTTGCCTTTTTTGACAATACCGGCTATTCACCCCTTTTCTCCTGGGAGGATACGACTAAACCCAAAAATCTCAATCTCACATCAAAAGTAAAAATAGCAACCCTTGATACCCTATTTATCCAACATCTGACAAAAGAAAAGAAATTTATCACCGACCCCACCCATGCAAGCTACGCAAAATTTGAAACTACGGCTGCAGAAAAAGCCGAGGTCGTCCCCTCCAATTCGCACTTTGGCACCTATAGGGGAATTCCTATAAAAGCAAGTGTCGCCGATCAAGCGGCCTCTTTGTATGCCTTGGACCACCCTGCGATCCTAACTCTTGGCACCGGGGCGTTTTTGTTGCATGAGGTTGAAGAAACGCCATCCAAAGAGGGGTCTGACAAGCTCTATTCGGGGGTAAAAACAAGCTCAGGAAAAGTTCTCTACACAGAAATAGAACTTACCACTCTTGCCCCTATATTACAAAATCTTGTCTTCCATTTCAGCCCCCAAAGATGCTACACGGATCTAGAATCTCTGGCTGCCGGGACTTTTCATTCAAAGGGGTTATTTTACCACCCCGAGCTAAAGGAGTTCAAAGGTTTCGGCTCGTCCATCGGCATTTGCGAGTGGTCGCGCTCTTTGATTGAGGGGTTTACCTTCTCACTCAAAGACATGATTGACCAAATGCAAAAAAGACAGCACGCCCTGTTTGCTGTTTTACCGGTTAGCGGTGGTGTGAGCCGGTCTAACTACATGATGCAGCTTTTAAGCGATCTAAGCGGCATTAGCCTCATACGCCCCCGCTGCCTCGACACGGACATATTAGGCTCCATAAAACTTGCATCCTCTAATCCTCTCACCAAACTTTTAGAAGAGGAGACAACCTTCCAACCGCAAACGAACTCTATTTTACAGGATTCCTACGCCGTATGGAAGAGAGCATTTTATGAAACACCCTAGCCAAAAAAGGGCTTTTCCTCCAAATTTTTTTTTCTCTATACCCCTTTTCTTGATATTTGCTCCCCTAGCTGGTATATTTTTTTGGGCTGAAATAAACTCCTCTGCAGCCGAACCACTCAAATATAATTATATAAAGCACTCTTTTGACGAGATTCCCATGAAAAAAGAAGCCACTCCTCAAGCTGTCATTTTTATTGGCCCCCCCGGTTCGGGGAAGGGGACACAGGCAGAAAAATTAAAAGGTTACCGGCATATATCGACCGGAGACCTTCTTAGGGAAGAGATCAAAAAAGGGTCTAAGATCGGTTTGAGCTGTAAAGAAATCATCGACAAAGGGGAGATGGTGCCTGACTCCTTAATTTCTGACCTCATCGAGTCCCATTTCAGTCCGCACATTCTTCTTGATGGATACCCACGGACGCTTAACCAAGCCCGGTGGCTTGATGAAAAAGTAAAAATATCACAGGTATTCTCTTTCGAGGTGAACGTTGATAAGCTTGTCGAAAGGCTCACAAATCGGAGGGTTTGTCCATCCTGCAAAGGGGTCTATAATCTGGTCTCAAAACCCCCGATCAAACCTTTTACATGCGATCAGTGCGCTACCCCTCTCATTCAGCGTGCAGATGACGTAGAAACAGTCATCAGAAATAGGATGAGAGTTTACCAGGAAGAGACTGCCCCTGTGATTGAGTTTTACCGTCAAAAAGGGCTACTGACAAACTTGGATGCCTCACAGACCCCCGATACGATAGCCGATTTGATCCACAAAAAAATTTTTCCCAGCTACTAGGATCCAGGAAATTTTTTAATCTCCTCACTTTAAACTATGTGGAATCGGTGGGGATCAGATCCTTTTTATAGCGTTCTAAAGAAACAAAGTTGAAACTTGGTTGGATCAACGTACATGGCAAAGACCCGAGTACGTTTTTTAGGGATTGTTCGAAAGGGAGTTGGGCTTTTTATAGATTTATTTCTCGAAGGTGTTTTTAAAAGCCTCTGCAACGGCTAAAATAGAAGATAAAGCCTGTATCTGCGTTTCCCTGCGGCGCACTTCGGGATCACGTGGAGAATTCACAGGGGTGTCACGAAAAGATTTTTTCTGATTCTCTTTAAACGCTTCCAAACTATTTATAAAAACTACTACGTGGTTTCTATTCTCCCCCGAATTGGGCCTTTTTTTGATAGCATTCCAGTCCTCTTCAAGCTTCGAAAATTTTGCGTAGACCTCTTTCGAAGTGGAAAATCCCAAATGCATAGTCGCCAACTTAAAATTTGCATCTACCCCTTGAGCACATTCCACCTTTTTTTGCACGGGGTGATTATCCTCGTTGCCAACACTAGATAAATTTAAAACCGGCACCATATATACCTCTTTTTATATAACAAATGTAGACTAGCTTTATCTATTATCAAGATTCATTAGATTTTTTGCCTACCTACAAAAATTGAGCTGATAAATAGTAATTAATGAGTATTAAAACTTCCATTCTAATTTATCAAAAAAGTATACTCAATTTGAAGGGAAGGTCAAAAAGAAAACGGGTAATAAACTATGCGCTTCTTGTCGCTAATTTTTTACACATACCGGGAAATAAAAAGAGGTGGATCGGATAAGTTAACCACCAGTAGAGCCTGCCGACAACCCCCGATGGTCTAAAAACGGCCTTCTGCCTTAGATATCCATCCTCAATCCAAAACTCCAGCCAGGCCTCCCCCGGCATCCGCATCAGAGCGTACAAGAGAATATGTTTCCTTTCCCGATCCTCTATCAAAATATCCCATACCTCAAAAAAGTCCTTTTTTGTCCCGAAAAAATAATCGATTGCGATCCGGATTCTCCATGCCCAGTTCATAAAATAGAAACGATCCTGACTTTGCCCGAAGTAGTGTAACCGATACCAAAGATTCGGTTCTGCTATGTTGAGTGGAGCTTTCACCTCAAATGAAAGGGTGCCAAATGTAGGCGCATGCCCCTCTTCCGTTTTGATAAATGCCTCCTGACAGGCCTCTTCAAAGCTTTTTGTCTGAAAGGGGATGATTTTTTGAATCGAATGATCTTGTACATAAGTGTCATTTTTCAGACTCAATACAAGGCTTTGGGCAAGCTTGAAGGTGGTGCTTGTTACAAAATAGATCCAGTAAGAGGAGAGTTTTGGGGTCAGGAACGGAACCGGAATGATCAACCGGTAAAAACCCCTGAATTTAGCAAAGCGCAACAACATTTCCTTATAAGAGATCACCTCCGGCCCACCGATTTCAAATATCTTCTTTATGCAATCGGGGTGATTTGCCACCTCGGTGAGATATCTGAGCACGTCGGACAATGCTAACGGTTGAGAGCGGTTATTCACCCATTTTGGAGTCATCATTACAGGCAGATGCTCTACAAGATCCCGAATGATTTCAAAAGAGGCCGAACCGGAACCTAGAATGATGGCAGCACGTAAAATCGTGTAAGGGAGATCCGCTTTTATAAATATTTCCTCAACCTTACGCCTACTTAAAAGATGCTTCGAGAGCACGTCCTCGTTTTTCCCAAGTCCGCTTAAGTAGATGACCTGATGGACATAGCTTTTTTTTACCCAATCGGCAAAATTTAGCGCGATCTGCTGCTCTTTGAGGTCAAAATCGCCCCCCTCGGACATGGAATGGACAAAAAAATAGGCTGCATCCAAATTTTGGGGAAGCGGTGGCAGATTCTCGGGTTGCAACAGATTCCCTACAAGGACATGCAGAGAGCTGCTTCTGAAGGGTAGCTTACAAGGATCCCTCACTAAGCAATAGAGCTCAACATCTTGCTGATTTAAAAGAAAATTCACCAGAGCCTTGCCAATAGATCCGGAGGATCCTGTAATCAAAAATTTCTTACCCATACAAGGTGAGTCCATTAGGTTTATTTTCCTTAAGTTCATACCATTTTTATAAAAAAAAGAGTATAATTATTCCCATATGCGGTTTTATTTATGATAGAGAGATTCGGGGGGGGGCTTCAACGTCCAAACGATAATTTGCCTTGTATTAGAGTCTCAAATACCCCCTCTACCCTCTATTTTATTCAATTTTTTAATGATATCTATATGAACTGCAAGGATTTCGCTGTCGATTTCAAAGAGAAAAAAATCCTGCCGCTAACAAATTCCACCCTAAAAATCCTCGGTTCCCCACTAAACTTAGCCTACTCCCTGGCCAACATCGCACAAATATGTTTGGAAGCCTTAAAATACTCGCTCCCATGGTTGAAAATCCTAAGTCCGATCGTTGCGACTGTATATACAGGAATCGAAATCGTATGCGATACCCTTCAACTCAGACACACAACAAAAATTTCTAATGAACTCCCCCTTATCCTCGAAAAAAAAGACTTTGAACTTCTTCAACAAAAGCTCAAAACCGACAGCTCGTTTCAGAAAATTTTAGGCGAAAAAAACATCGTTGAGATAAGGCAACTTTTGTGTACCCATGTCATGGAAGGGACCGAATTTCCTACAAGCAAAATTGAAGAAATTTTTCAAACCCAATTGAAAAAAGCCAAAATTATCTATTCCATATCGCTGGTCTGTTTATTTTTAAGCGGCCTATCAATCGTTGTCAGCGCACTTCTTGCTCCACCCCTTGTTATATCCTCCTTAGCCATCACCGCTGCAGTTATCTCCACCGTGCGCAACACGATGATTCCCGCTTATCTTTACCAAATAGGGGGTAAATTTTCTTGGCGCTCTGCAATTCCCGACTGGCCGAAAAAAATCGCATCGACTATTGTGGGCATGTGTCGGATTTTATTAGCCAAATTGCGCACTATCTGGACTCGCTGTTACACCATTACGAGGGACTTCGGCCCCTTGCATGCACATGGTGGCTATCTTCCCTACTCGAACCCAAATTACACTCCGTTGCCTATATCTTCCTCCTCGCCTCAACCAAACTCCAGTCGCCCAAGATACGACAGGCTGCATTTGGATCCCTCTTCTTGTATCCCCTCATCTTCGTTGTCAAGTGCTCTGTCGGACGTGCGAGACCTTATTTAAATGAAGATATTTTTAATTGTGTCCCTTTCAGCTTCAACGAGCTGTACTCTTCATTTCCCTCATCCCATGCAGCAGCCCTTGGCCTGTTTTTATCCATTTTTCGACCTAGATTCTGGCCCTTTTTAGCCCCCCTAGCCCTGGTGAGGGTTTTGGAAGGGGTTCACTATCCGTCAGATGTCCTTGCGGGATTCCTAATGGGTTTTTTCGTACCCCGTTTTTCGAACAGGATTTTAGCGATCGTTGCCCTTTTCCCACCCCTATCGACGTTAATAAATTATTTTAAACCCGCTTCCAACCCTTAATTTTCGTATTTCCCCCCTTTTAAGGGGGCTTTTGGCCAAAAAAACATGGCCCTAAACGTTTACAAACGAATATTTTTTAAGCTGTCTAGCGCCTAAGTAGTTGCTTCACAATCGAATAAAAAATTTTTTTTATTTAATAATCTTTATCTATTTTTTTAAAGGGCTTCTGTTTATAATAATTCCTAATCTGATGGTTTTAATGGTTTTATTATGAGTGCAAATACCCCCATTTCGTCCAGTAGCCAATCTTCATGGCTTCAAGATCGCAGGAGACTTATACAGACCCGGCCCCCTTTATCGATGCCTATTCAATGGCCCTCCCCTAACCCCCAGGCGGCGCGAAAAATACCATGGTCCGTGATGCATAGGACAACCCCGAACCTAAACGACATATCAACATACATGCATAGATCTGGATTAGGAGTGGTCAGAAAGAACTCCGAAACAGCGTCCCGCCATACCGCTCTTGTTCAGCATAATGGAAGCGCCGGCTCCCCCCAAAGTAGCTTTCAACTCCTGGATTTTTTGTCTAACTTACCCAGTCGCATCTTAGGCCCGTCCCTAGATCAGAAGATACGCTGTTTACGAGAAAATGGGAATTTGCCCCCATCCGGCCTTATACAAAGAGCTTTATGCTGGATTCCTAAAAAAGGGCTTGAACTCGTCAAGGGCCCCTTCGAGAGATACACTTTCTTCCAAAAGGGCCGTTTACTGCTCCAAAATCCGTCGAATTTAAATGCTGATCTTAATAGTTGGTGTCAACAAGCTTTAAGCACCTACAAGTTTTCAGATCCCCAGAGGGCTCTTTTAACGAGATGTTCATCTGGTATCTCAGGCGAAGATCTGGAAGGACTGAAACTTCTTGTAGCAGCCGAGCTGGATCTCACTCAAGCCGAATTACCCCTTCCCCAGCTGACAGCTCTAGCAGCTCAGGCCCTGTTTTTTAATGCTGGAACAGCTCGTCCGGCGTTGGGAGCCCCACAGCCGCGACAAAACCCCGATGATCAACTTGGGTTTATCCATGAGATTGAGAAAATTTTGCAGGGAGCTGACTTAACTAGCGAAGTAGGGAGGATCATCGCAAGGAAATGCGTACTCCCTCCACTGCAGTTTATCCTAGAAAAAATAGAACAATCCCCATCTACGCAACAGTTACAACCTTATGTCCGTCAGCTTAAAACACAGTTATCAGCAGTTGGATCCGCGCTAGACACTAAATCTCCGGAGGATATCCTGTCTGCTTTTACATCGTTTACCCAAGTCCTAAACCAGCGGCCTCCGATTGCCATTCAGGGGATTGGAATTATCGGCGCCGGCAGCCTCTCTGAGCCTGTTTCTATACGGCCTCTCGATGAAGATCTGTTGACGCCTTCCCGCCGACACGCATCCTTCGAGGATGCAAAAGAAGTTACTAACTATACGATGGGCCGTTTTGAACGTGCTTTTTCTGCGTACTCCACCCTTTCGATTTGCAACTTGTTCTTAAAAACGTCGGACCGGAAGAAATATGACTACCCGGAGCTTTTGGAACAAATAGAACAAAAAAAACACGAGCGTAGCAGTTTAAGCGAAAAAGAATTATTTATTAGGGAGCTGCAAAACTTGATCCAAAAAGATAAAGAAGCGAACTGGCTGAAACGCTTATTCTTTGGATCGAGACACGTGCTTAGCCTTATATTCTGGTTCTCGGAAAAAATCGTCTCTGTTTGCTCCCAATCAATTTTGACAAAAATGCGCTCTGATATGCAACAGATCCAATCTTGCGAGAGCGGGGAGTCCAACACAAAAAGGTTGCCGTTTGAACTATTGAATAGTCCCCTATGCAACATGATCAGAATGTACCGTTCTGCGGCTCAACCTGAATCTGGAAAACATCGCGACTCCGCATCTTTGGAAACAGTGATGGAGTCCGTATCGAAAGAACCTGATTTCTACGACGGTATGTCGGAGACAACGCTGAAAAACAGAGTTACGGACAAAATCATATCCGATTATCTGCCAAGGATAAAACTTGAAGAGGGCTACCTGGAATTGATCAAAGGGTTGCCGGGACAGTCGGTTTTGAAAGTGCTTCTTCCTATTGTAAGAGCACTGGATTACATCCCCAACAAATTCATCGCATGGTTCTCAAGAAAACTTCTGAACGAAACAGACGCACTTACTGTAATATTCGATAGCATCAAAACAAAAAGAAATCAATCGACGAACCTTGAACTTACGATCTATCAATCGCTTCACGAAGAACTGGCCCGTGTCTATAAGGGTATGCAACATGCAGGAAATGACGATACAGCAGAGGTGCAACTCTCAAGCCAAGGTCTTAAAGAAATCCGGGCATTGTGTCATCAAATCGCTCAAATCCGACGCTTAAAAGGCTTTTCAACGGAAAAACAGCTAAGCGACTATATGAAGAATGACACACCCCTTGCAGAACAAGCAGAGGGGTATTTGATCGATCAAAACGAGGCGATCCTGGGAGATCTGTTCATGAGTGTCTATCGATCAGTCACGGATAAGATTTCTCTTGAAACTCAACTAAACACAGTTGTCGAAACAGCCATTTCCTCAATTGAAAGCTCAGCAAATCCCAATCCGGGTGCCCTGCAAAAGCAAATAGCGTCTGAAAAAGATTCCATTGGACGGCTCTTGCGCAGCATCCTCCAGATCTCTATTGACCGGGGTATAGATTCTGCTTTAGAGTCCAAACCCTACCAGACCGAGGCTATGGCTCAAATAAAAAAGATGGTTTCGATCCAGCTCTTAAGAGAGTCCATAAAAAATTTGAAAAGCAACCCGAATAGTAGATCCATTAAAGCGGTACATGCCCAAAATCTAAGGCTGCTCTTAATGACCGCTCAGCGTCAAATTATTGTTTATTCGTCAAGTTTAGATAGGTCCCAAACCCTGAATCCGACAGACCTGAATCTTTTGAAAAGCCGGCTTTCCTGCATAAGCGAGTGTTTAGGTGGAATCCTTCTCCAAGCTTCGGAGCTCATGGATCGTTATACCTATGAAAGTCTGGTATTGAAACCTGAGGTTCTAATCAGACGCCTTTTAGCCGTTTTTGCGAATCCCACGCACGAAAATAAAAAAGAGTTAACGACTATTAGGAAATCGTTCATTGAATCAAGGCACCTTTTCAACAAATTCTCTAACTGGAACGATCTAGACTCTTCCATAACGTCGGCCTGTGCGTTGGCGGGTAAACTGACCTCACAAGAAGATTCTAGACTAGGCGAAGAGCAACGCGCTTTAATTGATGCAGAATCGGCTAAATTGAGGGCACTCGAACAAACATTCAGCGCTCTCCCTGAAAACTCAGTTACTAATGACGCGATCCTAGGGTGGCTCGAAGAGGAGTCTTCTGAGGGTCATGCACTCGACGTTTTATTAGAGACTCGTTTGGAGAGAGAAGAGGTGGACATTCCTCTTTTAACAAAAGACTCTCCAATCGTTCGTGTAGCAAAAAATCAGACCACCAGCGTTCTCAATAATTACTTGAACGACATGGTAGTCCTTCTTGCAGATCCGCTGCTTCATGAGGTAACGCTAAAAACCTGGCTTGCATCATTTGTAAACTACAAAAAATAGCATAAGGCCCCCTGCCCAGGGGGCTTTTTTTAACCCTTCTTCACTTTTTTGGATTCAAAATAGATCTGGGATAGTACTTTTGTGATTTCTTTTTCCTGTTTCACAGAACGCTTAAAAAGGCGCTTATGATCCATGAACCCCTGTTTTTCGACAAACTCTATGAATTGAAAGAAGCGATCAAAATACCCGTTGATATCAAATACAACCAAAGGTCTTAGAGCTTTATCCTTGGTGGCATTCTGATCGATCACAAAACTCATTTCTGCAATCGTCTCTATACCCCCCGGCAAAACCAGGAAAAGGTCGCTGTCGTTGTACATTTGTTGCATCCTTTCGGAGTCATTTTGGAAGATTTTGGAGGGTATGGCATCGGGGGTTTTGAATTTCTCTTTTTCGTTTCTGTAGGCCACCACCTCCCCACCTCGAGACTTGAACTCCTGAACAAAAAAATATCTGATACCTGCGCCCCCTCCGTCATAAATAAGCCGGACTTTTGAGGTGTCCATCTCTTTAGCCAGTTTTTTTACCTCAAGCGTGATCTCCTTGTCGTTACCATTTTTATCGCTACCGATAAGCGCTACGGTTAGTTTGGAGGGACTTAAAGCGGGATCATTTTTTGTGGTTTCAACAGGGGCTACTGCCACGATCAGGCTTAATACCAGATGGGTAAACATATGTCTGTTCCGTCATGAATTAGAACTCATTGAAGAGTATATTTGAACTGCGATTAGATTCCCTCAAAAAAAAAGGGGCGTTCGTTTATACTAGATCTATGCAAATCCTCCTTAGCGTACAAAATCTTAGCAAATCATTTGGATCTAAAAACCTTTTTGACAACCTTAGCTTCAGTGTTTTCGACCATCAAAAAATTGGAATCGTAGGGCCGAACGGGTCGGGTAAAAGCACCCTTTTACGCATTTTACAAGGGATCGATGCCCCCGACGAAGGGAAGGTGATCTATCGAAAAGGGGTCAAATCTGCGTATGCCGCCCAACAGGCGGATATCTTAAATCTTGAATTAAGCGCCTATAGAAAAAATCTGTTTGACTTTCCGATGGATGTGGACCCGTCTAAACTTTCGGGAGGGCAAAAGAGAAAATATTTAATCGCCCATGCAATCGATCAGGAACCATCTCTGTTACTTTTGGATGAACCGACAAACCATCTGGACCTTGAGGGTATTTTGTGGCTTGAGGAGATGCTAAATTCGATCTCGACGCCCATGCTGATCATCAGCCACGATAGGGTTTTTTTAGATAGGGTAACCAATGCCACCCTGGAGATCAACCACCGCTATCCCAAAGGACATTTTTTCGTTGACGGCCCCTTTTCGACCTATTTGAAAGAGAAAGAGATCTACGAGGCAAGTCAGTCCAAAAAGGCCCATTCTCTTGAACAAGAGCTTAAAAAACAGCTTGAGTGGCTCGGGCGAACAGCTCCGGCGAGAACGGCAAAATCCCTTACCCGAATCAGAGACGTCGGCAGCCTTAAACAAGAGGTGCGCGATATCAAGGAGAGGAACCGGGACCTGGGTATTTTAGCTACTTTTAGCCAATCTACTTCGAGCTCTAAAAAGCTGATCGTTTTGAAGCATGTTTTTAAGAGTTTTAATGAAAAAAACCTCTTTGAAGATTTCAATATCGAAATTTCTAGAAAAGACCGCCTGGGCGTTTTAGGGATGAACGGATCGGGAAAAAGCACCCTTTTAAAAATCTTGCTTAAAGAATTGGCTCCGGACAAGGGAACAGTGAAATGGAAAGAGGATTTGAACGTAGTCTACTTTGACCAAATGAAGGAGGCCTTGCCTAAAAAAGGGATGACTCTACAAGAAGCACTTACAGGTCACTTGGCCGAAACGGTCTTTTATCAGGGTAAGGCGATGCATATCATCTCGTGGGCCAAAAAATTTCGCTTCGAACCCGACAGACTATCGATGGACATTGAGGTGTTGTCGGGCGGAGAGCGGGCCCGCGCGATTCTGGCAAGGCTTATGCTAAAACCGGCCGATGTGCTTCTCCTTGACGAGCCGACAAATGATCTCGACATGGAGATGATTGACCTTCTTACGAAGTCCCTAGAGGACTTTGAGGGTGCAGTAGTAGTGATTTCCCATGATCGTTACTTTCTAAACGCCCTATCGACTCAATATATTGGACTCGGTGTAGACAGCGAAACCGGCTACCTCTTTAGCGATTTTGAGCAGTGGCAACAAAAGCTCTCCCAAAAAAGAAAAGAGACCAAATCAGCGGGCGCAATACCAACCTCCCAAAACCCTAAGGAGAAAAAGCGCTCCACAAGAGAAATTGAGCAAAAAATTGAAAAATTAGAAGAACAGATCCTTTCACTAGAAGAGAAATTAGCCCGAGCCTCCCCTCAAGATCTTGAAAAGCTTTGCAAACAGCACCTTTTTCTCAAAAAAGAATTGGAATCCCTTTATAAAACATGGGAAGAGCTGGTTTAATAACTTTCGTTTCATGAAAGATGGAACTGTCGCTAAGGGGGAAATCTACCTGGGCCCGCTTCTTAAAAAATTTTACCCCGGATGGACCAAAAGGCATTTCACCTTGCAAACGTGAAAAATTTCGGGTAAAATAGCCACCTTATGGAGCGCCCTTTTTATCTAGACATGACTCTTGATTCTTGGACCCAATGGGTTAAAGCGCAAGGGTTTGGGGCATTCGTTGCCAAGCAAATATTTGAATGGATCCTCAAAGGTGTCCAAGATCCCCAAAGATTCAACATCTCTAAAGATTTAAAAAAAATACTTGTAGACTCTTTCTTGTGGGTACTCCCCACTATCGATACCCGACTGAAAAGCTCGGACGGTAGCACCAAGTATTTGCTCAAGCTCTTTGACGGTAAATTTATCGAGATGGTTTTGATGCCCTCAATGGATAGGGTGACCCTCTGTATCAGCTCTCAGGTGGGATGCCGGATGAACTGCTCTTTTTGTCAAACAGGGAAAATGGGCCTTATGAGGAATCTAACCTCAGGGGAGATCCTTTCACAAATCTTGATCGCAAATCAAGAGCTACAGGATGCCAAAGTTACTAATATTGTTTTCATGGGGATGGGCGAGCCGCTCGATAATTTTCATGAGGTGGTAAAGGCATTGAAAATCATGACGGATCCCCAAGGACTACAGCTTTCCAAACATAAAGTCACCGTTTCCACATCGGGCCTTGTTCCGGAAATTGCAGCATTAGGTAAAGAAGTAGCGGTAAGTTTAGCTATTTCGTTTCACACCCCCTTTGATGAGGAGCGCTCGTCAATGATGCCTGTCAATAAAACATACCCTTTGGATGTGTTGAAGAAAGCTTTGCTCGAGTACCCAGTACAAACGCGCCATGGAATCACATTGGAATACGTGATGATCAAAGATAAAAACGATTCGTTACGGCATGCCAAGGCACTGGTGAAATTTGCACACGGGCTAAAGGTAAAAGTCAATCTCATCCCCCTCAACCCCCACCCGGGGTCTCCTATGGAACCGGCCCTTGCAGAAAATCTAGCAACCTTTCAGGCCTACCTTGAAGAACGCTCCATATCGGCACCGGTGCGCTATAGCCGTGGACAGGATGTATCTGCTGCATGCGGCCAGCTTGCCGTGAAAAGAAAAAATGAACTGGGTGTCGATCCAAGACTTCTTTGGAGAGACAGACGTTCTGTCGAACGCTCAACGAAATAATAATTCCTAATCTTGTCGAAATAGAATAAACCCTCGCAAGAAAATAGCCTATTTGGTAGCTTGCATAGTTAATGCCATGTAAATCAACTACTAAACTTGGGAATCTCCCTGAGCACTTACAATCCTTTCGGATCTCCCATGCTCCTTTCATGAACCGTAAATGGAAAGTACTCTCAAAAGAAGTTGATGAACTTAAGACAATACTTAAACGGTTCCGGGCGATCATAGGTTTCGATCCTTTTGAACATCTCATAGTGAAAATCCACTATATTTTCGGCCATTACACCCCCTTACTTGAAAAGAAAAATAGTCTGAAAAAATTCTGCGCCCAGCATAAAAAGCAGGGATTGATTGGGAAACTGGAAAATTTGATCCACAATGCAGAAAACAAACCCAAGGCGATCACTGCCAAGCACTCTATCAAGTTTAAAATGATGAAATTGGAGGATGAGAATCTTATAATTGTTTTCAATCACCTTGTGGATCTGGGGTTTTTCAAGGCGTCCGTTGGGATTACCCCTTTTGAAATTCGTTTATTGATGGCCGAAAAATCGAGAGAATTTCTTGGAACTAGAAAACTCTCTCTTGCAAAATTGAAGCTCACACATATACCCAAAGAAATTTTACTCTACAAAAATCTAAAATCGCTGAATATTTCCCAAAACCAATTAGAGTTTCTCCCCGAGTGGATAGGTGAACTTGAGGAGCTCGAGACCATCAACATATCCAAAAACCGGCTCTATAACCTCCCAACAAGCTTCTACAAGCTAAAAAAGCTCAAGACCATCTTCATTCATAGCAATAAGCTCACGCACGTTCCTCTTCGCTTAAGCCATCTCCCCTCTTTAAAAAGACTTGTAAGCTGATTTAATAAAAGTTTTTTCTTAAAATTTTTTGCTTCTTTTTGAGATATTGTTTAAAATTTTTTCCTTTACATGTAGCCTATCTTTAGTTTTCCTTGTCGAAGACTCGTCAACTTTATGTTTTTTTCAGCTTTATTGGAGAAATATGCACCAGCTAATCAGTTTAAAAGCACCGATGTTCTTTTTATTATTTAGTTTTATTTTTTTACAGGCAGGTATACCGGATAAGAAAAGAGGCAAATCAGCTAAAGTTTCGTGGGATTATATTGTACCTGTGAAGTTCCCCTCCAGCATCAATAAGAGTAGTGGTGTGGAGGCAGGAAAGCTCCCGGCCCATCTTTTAACAGATATTAAGCCGTACGGAAAGCTCCATTTCCGTGCAGCCGATGCATGGCATGCGATGCGTGCCGCTGCTAAAGCAGATGGTGTTAAATTAAAACCCACCTCCGCAGGGGATTGTTACCGCTCATATAGTTCCCAAAGATCTGCATTTCTCACTCGCTTTCAGCTCGAACCGATTACTAATGCAGTTACCAGACATTTTGAGGGTAAAATATGGTATTTGAAACCGGGCTTCGCTCCACTTGCTTCACCCGGGACGAGTAACCATAATTGGGGCCTAGCTGTTGATATCTTCAACGCTTCCGAACAATCAAGAATAAGATGGCTGATTGACAATGTTGAGAGGTTTGGTTGGAGCTGGGAGCTTGTCCCGGCAGAGCCTTGGCATATCCGTTACGTTTGTGGCGATGATGTTCCACAGGAGGTGCAGGATTGGATTGCAGCTAACCCAACTTTAGCTTCTGAACCCCCCGAAAGCGAGGAATCCCACAGCCTGAATCTAGATAATCATTGATTCTAGGTGTAATACAGGCGCTATTTAGAGCACGGGGGATCTATCCCCCGTCCCTTTTAACTAAATGAATACCAATAGATTAAAGTCCCTAAAGCTCCTAGTTAAAAAAAAATAGGTTTTAAATAGATAATAAATAGGTCTAGGCTATAAAATATCTCCTTTAGTAGGAGATTTATATGTTTAGACCCGTCGACCCCTCATCCCTCCCCTCGACATTTGAACGTTTCGTAACCGCCCCCTTGAGTCAAGTAGCCAAAATAGCTATTGCGATTTTAAAATCTATAGGTGCCGCTATCCACCGCCTATTTTTCATTCAAGAGGACAATTTTATAAGGGAAATTAAAAAACAACTAATAGACATTCAAGGAAACTTTAGTGAAACTTCGAAGGCTCAATATGAAATTTGCCGCAGTTTGGATCGTGTACAGCTTGATATAAAGTGTTTGATGACAAATCTCAAACGAGAGCTTCAATCCTTTTCATACCACAATTATGCTTTTGAACCTGTTGATAAACAACAAGACGAAGCTTTTTTTGGTGGATTAGGGATTGAAAAGGATGAACCTATTGAAAGTCTAAAGGAAAAATTAACCAAACTCGAGCAATACGTTAAGGGCCTTGAGAATCGTAAAATTTATAAATCGGAAAACAGTTTGACACTTCCTGAAAACCACCAAGCTGTAATCAACCAGAAAGGTGGGCGATTTCAAAAGACCCGTAGATGGATGGAACTTTTTGAAAACCAACAACCATCCTTGAAACAGGCTGCACTCCATAGATTAGTTGAGCAGAATGCAGAACTGAATGCTAAATCTATTGAAAGGGTAGAAAGTTGTCTAGAAAAGGTTAAAGCTCGGTTAACCTCAGAAACGGATCTTAGTCAATCATCACGAAAGCTGATTTCTATTGGTATAGAATTAGTCGGGTATGCTAAATATTTTCAAGGGATAAAGAAAACCATTCTAGAGCTTCGAGCCTACACTGAAAGGGACTTTATAGAGAGATTTGTCAAATTTAAAACCTCTGTAAATTCTCTAGAAAACTATAATAATAATGTAGCCTGTTTTATAGCCTCTACAACTCCTTCTGATCCAAGTGAACATCTGTACATAAGCAGATTCAGAGAACTATTAGCCTCTTTTACACCTCCAGTGTCTGCTGCTCATGCAGAAGATGGGTTAGTTGTCGCAATCGAACCTAGCTCCTTAGACGGGAGCAGAGCTGCCAACCTTCAAGAAGCATCAGGTGAATTTCCTGTATTAAGCGTTACACAGCAAGATTCGGTGCCTAAGAAGTCTGCTGCTCATGCAGAAGATGGGTTAGTTGTCGCAATCGAACCTAGCTCCTTAGACGGGAGCAGAGCTGCCAACCTTCAAGAAGCATCAGGTGAATTTCCTGTATTAAGCCTTAGACAGCAAGATTCGGTGCCTAAAAAGGCCAATAGCAACAGGCAACACAATAGGCAATTAAGGTATTTGGATGGTAAGACATAGTAAGTTAAGTTTGCGGACGATCGGAAATGTCCGTGACAGCATGAGACCGGCTTATAGGTAAATCCGCACCTTAAAATTTAGTTCGCCAAGGACTAACACCTATTCATAGCAAAAAAGCATGGGAATGTACCTCTCATGCTTTTTTGCTACCTCAAAACTTATAGATTTTTGACGATTTTAGTGTGCAAGTACCTTATGGTAGCCGTATTGCGATTATTGGTCGTAGTGTTTCATAATTTATTTCCAACACTTAATCAGATACAAAGGCACTTTATCTTGACCTTCATACAAACGACCGTCTATCAATGCCTGGATATCAGCCGGCAGAGAATTAATGAAGTTGTCGAAAAATGGTTGATTTGGCCATGATTTTATATTTTCAAATGTAAAGCCAACATAAATAGAAAATTGAGTGCATGGAAAATCTTTGTAATTATTCATTAAAATTAAAACTGAGTCATTGACGCCATATTTTGTTAAAAAATCAACAGCCTTTTTAAATTTAATTTCACCCATATATTCATATAAATATAAATTATCTAGATCCAAAATTGCGATTTTATTTTTTGTTTTCTCTAGTTTATTTGCTAACAATTTAAGCTCTTCAGTATCGCTTAGATTCAATTTTAATATTGTAATTTTATTATTGATCGCTAATTTATGTAGTATTGAATATGATTTATCGTCAAATAGATAATTGCCAGATTTATAATCTATGATATCAGCCCAATCCACTGCAGTTTCTGGATTATCTATGAATTTTTGAACACATGAATTTGGGAGTTTCCTTTCTTGTTCAAAGTAATCCCAGTCTTGCTTTGATAGCTTATCTGCAAATCCTTGCTGATTTTTTTCTACATCTTCCCAGGTAATATAAGTTAAGAAAGTATTGATGCGATTATTATAATTCATCGCTACTTTAGGATATATATTCATTAATTTCTCTCTGATTTTAATATATCCGTTCCAAGTTCCATATTTATTGAGGCGTTCAGGCACATCATAACCTTTCATGCTTCTTATGTTGTCTGTCCACCACTTAAAATCTTCTTTTGTCAGATTTGAGTCTATTTTTTGCCATTCAGAAACTGCACTATTCCATCTTAAATGCTTATATAACTCTTTATCTTTTGCCTTAAGAAGTAACGAATTAATTGTGTTAAATTTTATTATTATCGGCGAAATATCAAAAATCACTAAATGCTCAATTGTCCTATACATAGAAGCGCCTCTAAATGCTCTTTCACCTCCAACTGAAAGATATATTCCATTTTCTGGAGCTTACTCGATGAGATTACGAATTTTACCAATCTGCATTTCTGTAGAAATTGGAAATACATCATTTTTATCTGCATAAGCGAGTGGTATTAATAATATAGAACATAACAATAAAATAACTTTTTTTATAATTTACCTATTATCAAAAATTAAATAATTGATTGTTTAATTTAATCCTTAAATTTTAATAAATTCTCTTTTGCACTCTACTTGATAACAATTTGAGGAACCTCAACTGTTTTAGGATTGCCTTCCAAAAAGAACCCCTTTTCGTCCTAGCAACCAGTAGCGCAGATCTTTCAAAAGTGCATCCCCAGGTTTTTCATAGAAATGCAGTAAGTGTTGGTTGGCAAGAAAAAAGGCATACGACAATCCCATAGTAGCTAGATTATGGGAAATAAAGTGGTAACCTCTTGCAATTTGGTAAAAACCCATAAAATGACCCAAAAAAGAGATCGCCAAAAAAGCAGAAAATCTTCTAGCAGGCTGTAATAAAGTAAGGGCTGCGTACAATCCAAATCCGGCGCTCACATGCCCCCCCGGGAAGCAACGCCCTGTTCCGGATATAAAAGAATCTACTAAAGAAAGTTCGGGCTGGTGCCCCCCAAAACAGAAAAGGTCCTTGGGGCACTCCACACCGGTCAGAATCTTCAAAAGAGCTACTGATATTGGAGAAATGGAGAGGAAAACAGCCGTAAAAATCTCCCTAGTACCCCCTTTTGCAATCAAAGCTCTCACAATAAGACAGATGATCAATCCCCCAAAAAAAGTTTTGGGAATGTGGTAACAGCAAAGGCGTAGCCACCATTCCGCCCCTGTAATGGACCATTTTTCTTGAAAAGGGTCAAAAAACTGCATCTGCAAAGGGGCATCGAAAAACAATAACGCAAGGGCACAGAATGCCAATGAAGCTATACAGAAACCGATTCCGGGAATTTTTACATCTTTGAACATGGATACCCACCACACTACGTTATTTACAATTTTTTCCTCAACACCTACCCTATTTAAAGTGTTGGATCAAATCCACCTAAGAAGGGGTTTAAAGCCCAAATTAAAGGTTATTGTTTAACTCGGGACAATATGTATCAGCAAATGTACTCCAGAGCCCCCTTGCTCTTTTTAATTTTCTCCAATTTTACACGACTTAGTTTATCTCTGTATAATGCCGGGATAGGGACCATTAGTTGGTTTGAAATCCCAGCGATCCTGGGCATAGGACTTTTGTTTGATCTAAGGCCGGCTCTGATTTTTACCCTCTGTTTTGCACTGATTTCTATATGCACTCCGTCATTTATTAAAAAAAGGATCGATAAGAACCCGATTTTGGAATGGTTCGGTTTTATGGTAGTGCTCTTTCTTTTATCCTTTCAGATGTTTGCGGAGTGGATTTTCTGGGGGGACATGGATTGCAGATTCAACTTTATAGCGATCGATTATCTAGTCTACACCCATGAAGTGGTCCATAACATCATGCAGTCCTATCCGATGAAAACCTATTTAGCCATCATGCTTGCGATCGCATGTTTAGGGGGCTACTACTTGAAACGATTCCCCAAAGCAGCGTTAGCCTACGATCTAAAAACTACATCGAAGATCGGCTGCTTTTTAGTTTTTTCATTTTTGCTCCCCATAGAACATTGGAGTAAAAACAATTTCTCCCAGGAACTGAGTGAAAACGGCACCAGCAACTTACTTCATGCCTTTTTTAACAATCAATTGAACTACAATCAATTTTACCAAACGATAGAACCCTCCTATTTGAAAAACCGGGTAGAGAGCTATCTACAAGTAAAGCAGCCCGAAAACAAACAGGACCTAGTCTCCAGGAACATCCCCTCTTATGCCCCTTTTAAAAATTTGAACGTTGTTCTAATCACTGTCGAGAGCCTCAGTCAGGAGTTTCTAGACAAAAAACCTGAATCTTGGACACCGTTTATTTCAAATTTAAAATCTCAATCGATTTGTTTTAATGACCACTACGCTACGGGAACAAGGACCGTCCGTGGCCTCGAAGCATTAGCATTGAGTGTCCCCCCGACCCCCGGAAGCTCCATTCTGAGAAGGCCTCACCATGAAAACTTGTATACTGTCTCCTCGGTACTCAAACCAAAAGGCTATGAGATGCTTTTTTGGTACGGGGGCTACGGCTATTTTGATAACATGAATGCGTTTTTCGAGCGCAACGGGTTTACAGTCAGAGATCGTCTCCACATCCCCTCAAATAGAGTTGAGCATGAAACCATCTGGGGTGTGAGTGACGAGCACCTGTTTGATGCCTTTTTGGAGGAAATAAACACCCGAAAAGAGCGCTCCAAGCCTTTTTTTAGCCTTATAATGACAACTTCAAACCATCGCCCCTACACATTCCCTAAAAACCGAATTTCAATGCCACAGGGGACACGAGAAGCTGCCGTACGCTACACGGACTGGGCGATCGAGCAGTTTTTAGAAAAGGCGAAAAAAACAGATTGGTTCGACAATACCCTATTTGTCATCACAGCGGACCACTGCGCCTCGAGTGCCGGGAAAATGAAGCTGGACCCAACAAAATACCTGACACCCTGCCTATTTTATGCGCCAAAACATCTTGAACCGAGGTGTATCGACATCCGCACAAGCCAGATGGATGTGATCCCTTCAATTATCGGGCTATTGGGAATTAACTATGAGAGCCGATTTTACGGAAACGATCAAATCCATACCCCGATCGATCGCCCCGTTCCTTTGGGGACTTATCAGCGCTTAGGGTTTTTCGGCAAACAAGAGTTGGTTATTTTGTCTCCAAAAAAGGAGGTGAATGTCTACAAAAATGTACCGGGAGGGTATCAGGAGATTTCAAAAGAGGACTCTATCACCTTAAAGGATGCGATCGGACTTTATCAGAGTGCCTTCAACCGCTATAAGAGCGGACAAATGGATGCGAATCCCCCTTCTTAAGGGGGTTAAGAGGCCCCTTTTTTAAGAGGTCTTGAAAACTTGTTGAAAAGCACTTTTTGAATAGCCCCGATCTTCATCACATATTTCAACAGAAATCTTCTCAAAAAGCGATGAAACCCTCCCTTTTTTGTAAAAAATTCATAGATAGAATCGGTCCAAAAAAGGAGGTTTTTCTCATAGCGCCTTCTTTTAGACGCCCAACTTTGAATATCGTCTTTTAAAAGAGCCTTTACAAAGAGATAAGCATCTTCCATTCCGCTGTTCATTCCGGTGCCCCCAACAGGCGAGGAGGTGTGGGCCGCATCCCCCATCAGGACACACTTCCCTTTGGCATATGTTTTTGCTATGCGGCAATGGACATGGTAGTTTGCAGACCAATAGGTGCTCTCGATTTTGATGTCTTTGGGGAGAAATTTCTCACAATCGGGAGAATTTGAAAACACCCTAAATGTCTTAGGTCCGATGGCCATTATAAAAAGGAGGACGCCATCGTCAAAAAATTGGATCATAGCTGTTTGTGGATCGGTAGGCGAGTGATCAAATTGCACATCTTTCAGCGACCAGGTTTGCACATAGCTTTTTCCCAAAAAGTCTACCCCAATCATTTGCCTTACAATACTATGAGTTCCGTCGGCTCCGACAATAAGATCGTATTGATCCTCTTCAATAAGGCCGTCTTGTCTTTTGAGGCGCGCATTTCCATGGACATCTACATAGAGGCACTCTATTCCCCTTTGAACGGGTAAATCCCGCCCCAAAATTTCCTCTGTGATGTTTTGTCCAATGCTGCACAAAAATCTGGGCAAAGTTACGGTGTGTAACAGTTCGTTTTTTTCTTCAAAAATAAACCTTTGAATCGGGGTGCCCCGCTGTTTGAACTCTTCTTGGAGTCCTAACTCTTTTAAAATTACCTCAAGAGTAAATGTATGGATCGCAATAGCCCTCGATTCTTGAGCAGCTGTCAAATTTTTATCGATATGACGCACTCGTGTAAATCCCTCTTTCTTCAATAGTCTGTGCAGGGTCAAACCTACCGGACCCGCTCCGACGATCAAAATTTTGCTATTTTTATCCATACTTCTAAAACTATGGTAAAAAGAAATTTGGAAACAGAAGTTTTTTTTGAAAATATTCTGTGAACAGTCTGATGAATCGGAACGCAAATGATTGAGTTGCGCTATTTAAAAAGATTGTTTATCAGAAAAATTTATGCTGAAACGAAACTGGTACCTACTTTTTTTTCTTATGGGATGTAAACCTCCTCCAGAAGTTTCACCCCAAAGGTATGCACCGGAATCCAATGCGAGTTTTTGGATCACCTCAAAAGCGGATAAACGACATATCGACGCAATCCCTTTTATAGACCTCAGTAAGCTCGAAAACCAACCAACTATGCTCGGCATTTTAGACCTGTTTCAGCTAGGGTTAAGCAACAGTCCGCTCACGAAAAAGACCTTCTATGATGCCCAAAGCGCAGCTTCAAATTATGGAATTGCCCGTTCGGCACTCTACCCGGACATAAAAATCAATTTTCAATATTTACGGCAGCTCCAGGGTTTTCAATTGAATAACACCCTATTCAAGTTTTATACCACAACGTATGGACCCGAAGTGATCCTAAACTACGCTCTGATCGATCTGACAAGGCAGCCCAACATCGAATCGAACTATTTCCTGTTGCTTACTCAAAATCTTACCCATAACGTGGAGATCCAAAAAGTTTTGAAAAATGTGGCCGACAGCTATTACGTCTACTTGTACCAAAAAAACCTCCTGATTGCCTATCAAAGCGATCTTGTTGATGCTCAAGCGACCTACACCGCCGCCATCGAACGGTTGCAGCTTGGAATTTCCGATCTTACAAATGTGATGCAGGCCAAAAGTGTTTTTCTACAAAAAAAAATCAATGTAGTTTCCCAAGAAGCTATTTTGAAAAATGCTTTGATTACGCTCAACACTACATTAGGTGTTCCAGGACAAACAAACCTTAACGTCGAGGATTTTCCAGATCCCAAGACAATCCAAAATTCCCTTTTAAGACCAGACGAGCTTTTGACTATTGCCCAATCCATGCGTCCCGATTTGAAAGCGATAAAAACAAAGATTCTTCAACGCAAAGCAGACCTTAAAAAGGCTTTTGCTACAAATTACCCCCAGCTTACATTAAGAGCTAACGGAGGGCAATATTGGTTTAACCAGGGATTCACCGATCAAGGAAACTGGAATGTAACGTTTAATCTCGATATGCCAATTTTTACCGGATGGAAGATCACAAACAACTGCAGACAACAGCTAGCCCTTATCGAGGAGGCAGAAAGCTCCCTCAATCTTTTACAACTACAGGTAATTTCGGGAGTGATGACCGAATATAACAATTTAGTCGCCGCATTGGACCAGCTCAATTTAAGCCAGCAATACCTTGGAGCTGCAGAAATTGATTACAAAGGGACATTTGAAGGGTATAAAGCGGGGACAAACGACATCTTGGATGTTTTAAATGCGCAGGCATCTTTAGCGGATGCGAGGGCAAAGCTTGTACAGATAGTAAGTAGTTACTTTCAATCCAAGGCAAATCTTACCTTTGAAATAGGTACAATAAACAAAAACGAGGCTCCATGAAATACAAAATTCTTTTGCACATTATGCCCCTGGTTTTATTTTACGGTTGCTCTAAACCCAAACCGGGAAAACAGCTCCCCACCCCACGTGTAAAGGTAACAGAGGTGAAGGTGATGCCCGTAGACATCACAATCGGGGGGATAGGACACGTGACCGCATTCAATTCGGCCAAAATTTGCGCTCAGGTGGAAGGGTATCTTGTGGATATCTCCTATACACAAGGGCAGCTCGTCCAAAAAGGGGACCTCTTAATCACTATAGATCCAAGACTATACCAGGCAGAATTGGAGGCTTCCCAGGGAAGCCTCATGGAAGCCAAGGCGAATAAGGCATTCAGCTCTAATAAAAAGGAGCGCTACTCCAGTCTTGTGAAAGATCAGTTCGTCTCCGAGCTTGACTACTTCCAATATGTCTGTAATGACCAGCAGCAAGACGGTGCGATTGTCATGAATCAGGGTGAAGTCCAAAAAAATCAGGTGAATCTAGATTTTTGCTATATAAAGGCTCCGTTCTCAGGACGGTGCTCAAAAAAGCTTGTGGATGTGGGAAATCTCATTTCTGATCCCGCTCAAAATCTTATGTTATTGAATCAAATCACCCCTATCTATATCGATTTTTCAGTCCCTGAATATGATTTTTCCCACATCATGCAGATGCAAAAAAAGGAAAATCTGGACGTAAGAATCAAAGTACCCGGATCCAATACTATAGTCGTAGGGAAATTGATTGTTATAGACAACCAGATCGATCAAACTACCGGCCAAATACCTCTAAGGGCGCAATATGAAAACGGAGAGGAGGCCTTATGGCCAGGGCAATACGCGAACTGCGAACTCGTTCTTGAAACAATCCAAAACGCCCTGATGGTGCCCGTAGATGCTTTAGGAATTGGAGCAAAAGGGAAGTATGTGATCAAAGTCGATAGCTCTAATACAGCAAAATATACCTGGGTACAAACGGGAGTTCAGGTGGACAAGATGATACAGCTCATCTCGAATGAGATCTCTGCCGCAGATCGGGTCATTATCCAAGGGCAGATCAACGTGGCCGACGGGTCTAGAGTACAGGTTTTATAAGGGGTTATATGCATTTCTCCAAATCTTTTATCACAAGGCCGGTAGCGACAGTTTTGACGATGTTGACCCTGGTTGTATTTGGTATTTTCGCCCTTCAAAGCCTCCCGGTCGCTTTAGTGCCAAACATTGTATCCACTACTTTTTCCATAAACTGTAGTTATCCGGGAGCCTCCCCGAAACAAGTGGCTGATCTGGTTACAACACCTCTGGAGTCCCAGTTTTTATCTATTCAGGGTGTGCATTACCTCACATCGACAAGCAGTTACGGCACCTCTTCGATCATGGTCCAGTTCCACCCCTCAGTCAACGAAAATGATGCTGCGACGAATATCCAACAGGCTATTTCGCAGGCACAAGGACAGCTCCCCGCACTCCCCTCACTACCTAATTACAACAAAGTCAATACCTCTGATGCCCCGATCATGTACGTTGTGATCTACTCCGAGACGCAAACGCAAAATACCATCTATGATTATGCGCAAAATATCCTTGCAAGACAGCTTTCTACTGTCGATGGGGTGGCAGATGTCTATGTTTATGGGAACAACCCTGCAGTACGTGTACAAGTCGACCCCGAATCTCTAGCTGCAAAGGGGCTCACCATGGCCGACGTTCAAAACGCCATCAACCAGAATAACCCTGTCCAGCCAACGGGAAAATTTTATGGCCCCAATTTTTCTATCATTACAGAAGCAGATGGGCAGATGTACCAACCCGAGCCCTACAATTCGATGATAATAAAAATCAACAATGACAATGTCGTACGGCTATCGGATGTTGGCTATGCTTTTGACAGTAATACAAATGATCAGCAGTCTGTGATCTGGTTCAACAAAGGGGATCCGATCCCAAAAAACGGGATTTTATTAGCCATCTACAAGCAAGACAAATTCAACACAGTGAAAGTTTGCAAAGATCTGGAGAATAAAATGGAAGAGCTGGGTGAATCTATTCCCCAATCTATTCAATACAAAATCCCTCTATCGCAAAAAAGTTACGTTCTTGAAGCGATTGCCGATATTCAGCTCACCCTCTATATCGCATTTGTTTTAGTAATGATTGTCGTTTTCCTTTATCTAGGTAGACTACGTAATAGCATCATCCCCCTGATCACCCTGCCGATCACTATTGTCGGAACATTCATATTCATGCTCTTTTTGGGGTACAATATCGACATCATGTCCCTATCGGCTCTCACCTTGTCTACAGGTTTTCTGGTCGACGATGCTATTATTGTTTTAGAAAATATTGTCCGCCATACAGAAGAGGGGCAGACCCCTCAAAGCGCCTCGTTGAATGGTTCGAAACAGATCTTTAGCGCCATCATTTCCATCTCTGCTTGTCTATGCGCTGTCTTCATCCCCATGCTCTATATCCCCGGAATCGTAGGTCAGCTTTTTAGCGAACTTGCCGGAGTGGTGATCATCGCCATTTTCCTTTCCGGATTTATCTCCGTAACGCTTACCCCGATGCTTTGCAGTCGTTTCATACCAAACTATAATCAAACTAAAAAATCGTACGTCGAAGAGCTTTCGATCGCTTTCAATGAATATTTAAAAAAACTCTACGCTCCTTTACTGAAGTGGTCTTTAGAATATAAAAAAACAATTCTTTTTAGTGCTTTCGGAATTTTTTTAGCATCTATATGGATTGCAACCACCGCCCCTAAAGAATTCCTACCTACTATCCCCATCAATGCCATCGTAGGGTATGTGATTGCCGAAAACGGGGCGTCTTCCGAAAAAACAAACCAGTACCTGACTCAAATCGGAAAAATTGCATATGAAACCCCCTTTATTAAGGGGTTTTGTACAGTCACAGACTCCCCGACTGATAACATGGGTGTACTCTTTATTATCGTTGAGGAATCTGAAGGCTCTCCCCCTTTCGAACAAATTCTAAAAAATTTGTACGATAAATCTGCAGAAGTTATCGGCTGCAACGCCTATTTTAGACCTCTCCCTCTGATCAATATCCAGACAGGAAGCACCTCACGTGCAGAATTCCAATATGTGGTCACAGCCACAGACCAAAAAACTGTTGAGGAAAAAGCTCAGCTACTGATGAGTGCTATGCAGTTAGAGCCCGAATTCATAACGGTAAATTCCGATCTTTCGATCGGTAGCCCCGTTTTTAACATAAATATGTTACGCGATCAGGCAAGAGCTTACGGGAATATCACCCCCCTGGACATCGAAAATATCCTCGCCTATTCCTACGGTCAAACATACGTTTCGACGATTTACAACCCAAATTCGGTGAACTACGTTATTTTAGAATTGAAAAACCAATATAAAACATTTCCCGATGAAATGAATCGCCTTTTTCTAGGTCCAAAAAACGGAAATACAAACATGACCTCCGTCTTCAAAGGGTCTCTTAGTGCAACAACAAATATGGTCAACCACTTTAACTCCCTCCCCTCATGCACGATCTCTTTCAATGTCCCGAAAGGGTACACAATATCTGAAGCTATCGATAAGCTTGAAATGTTAGGACCTAACATTTTTGAGGGAAAAGCTTCGGGGTTTTTAGCAGGCTCCACAGCAGAATTCAAATCATCGATCATTCACCTGTTTGTTCTTTTTGTTTTAGCCCTATTTGCCATATATATCATTCTCGGGATCCTCTACGAGAACTTCCTTCACCCTTTAACACCTTTATCTGCGGTTCCTTTCGCTGCATTTGGCGGCCTCATAACGTTGCAGTTGTTAGGGATAAAATTTTCGGTCTATGCGATGATCGGTATCATCATGCTGATGGGTATTGTGATGAAAAACGGTATCCTTATGGTAGATTTTGCTCTTGAAGAAATTGAAAAAAATCCCGACATTACACCCGAAGAGGCGATCACTAAAGCCTCTATGATCCGATTTAGACCTATTTTGATGACCACTTTGGCTGCCATGATGGGTGCAGTTCCGGTAGCGGCCGGGATCGGGGGCATCATTGCAGAAAGTCGAGCACCGCTAGGGACAGCTATTGTCGGGGGATTGATTTTCGCACAAGTGATGAGTCTTGTTGTTGGACCGGTGGTTTTTACCTATGTCATGAACTGGTCCAAAAAGCTCACTACCAAGCAGGGAGGATTGTTTGCCCCCATTAAGGAGATAGAGACCAAAACAACTAAAGAATAAACCAATTTAAAGGATCACGGGAAGATGGAATTTGGTGTTGTTTTCACACGATTCAATAAAGCGGTCGATCTCGTAGGAGCGCCGCTCAATCAATTCTTCGGCAAGGTCAAGAAAATAGACATTCAACTCATCGTCCCCTTTAAAGCCGTCGGCCGTTTTAGTGGAGATCATGTTCAGTCTTAGATGGCTTTGGATAGGTAAAATGCTTTCCTTATTAAAAAACTCCATCGTCTGATTGACAAAGGCTTCTTGGGCCTGTCTCAACTCTGCCAGGATATTATTCATCCAACGTAAAGGTCCCCTTTTGAAAGCGCTATGTTGTGATTCGGATGGGGTCAAAGAGCTCCCGATCGAAAGGATATGAGCTCCCTTGCTATGGATCTGGTCCTTGAAATTAAATAGGGCCAGAAGGCGGGGATCATTGACATACAGGGCAAGATCGGAACCCGAAAATTTAGGTTCGCTTAACCTCGAATCGACGGCACCGTAAACAGCATTCGCCCCTGTTGACAGATAAATCACATCGCAAAGGTAGATGTTTTTATCGGCTTCGGAGTCGAAAATGCGGATTTTTTTATTTTCAAAATCCCAAATTGGAAAAACTCCCCGAATGCGTAGATCCTTGAGTTGGGCATTTGCGAAATAGCGGTATAAACCATCCCATTTTTTATCATGGTTCAATGCCGGCTTCAAAGCACCCCAAAGGGTTCTGATACGCTCTTTTCTATTGGAGCGCATATTTTTGATCGTAAAAATGATCTCATCGATCAAATCGTTTGCTGTAATATCCCCGAAGGACATAATAGCGCCCAAAAAAGCCCCTGCCGATATCCCTGAGAAGGCATCAAAAAAGTCGGATGTCTTCTTGCCACTGCGCCGCTCGATCTCCGCCAAAAGGCGAACTGTAAACACACCGGCAAAAGCACCCCCGTCAAGGCTTAAAATTCTAAATGATCGATTGGAAACGTTTCCATCCATCCATCCACCTCTTTACGAATCTGTTCCGGTGTTAATGATAAATCCCCCATAAAGCTAAAGTCGAGACCCCCTTCAATAAGCGGATAAAACGTCGTGATTTTAAAGGAGGGGAATAACCTCGAATTTTTCACCATCTCGGACAGGTACTGTTGGTAACACCTACCAATCGACTCGAGCTCCTCAAATATCTGCTTGGAAAAAACCCAGTGCAACCACCCTTTCTCAAAGAGCTTGCGCACCTTAGACCCCTCCTGCCTTTTTTCCCCTACGCCGATATGCAAAATTTCCAAATTGAGGCTTTTCCACTCCCGATAAAATTGCATCAAAGAATAAAACAGAGGATTTCTGCTTGCCAAGGAGACGTCCACTATGGATATGTCCATTTTAGGTTTGAAAACAGACGGGGCAAAAATGAGTTTGAGGATGAGATCGTATACATTTAGATCTTTATCTTTGGGGTTTTGAGAATCAAAGGTGACAATCTGCTTGAACCTGTAGTCGTAGCCATGGCAGATCACTCTTTTGTTGAGGGAGCTAAGTATTTTTTCTTGAAAGAATTCCTTGAAAGGCTCGGCTACTTTTTTAGGGCACATTCTAGGAAATAGGGGAGAAAGAAATCGATGGGTTCTTGAGTTAAGGTATTTTTGGGAAGTCTCAAAGGCCGCCTCAATTTGATCCATCGGCATCCCTCCGGCCAGGCATAACGCGAGGACCGCTCCCCAGGAACTCCCCAAGTAGACGTCAAAATGCCGGTCGAATGGGATCGAACGGAGTTGAGAGATTTTTTTCATGATCTGTATTTGTCCGAGTCCCCGGCAGGGAGCACCCTCTAAAGACAAAAGCCTCATAAACCCTTTTTTTAAGTTCTTTGTAAGGGGAAATTATAGTTTATTCAACAGTTTTTTTCATCAGAGTTCTTTTTAAATACAGAGGAAACTGACGAAAAAGATTGCTTTGAGGTTAAAATAATTTTTTTATATTTGAGTGGTAATGCACGACCTGGCCATTTTTTCCAATTTTTTCAGAACCCTATTCCAGAATCAGACCTTTGTATGGGTCGATGTCCCTATTTTAGTTGTTGTCATTTTTGTCGAAATTCTCCTTTCAGCAGACAATATGCTAATTATAGGAATTTTGATCAAACAGCTCCCGAAATGGCAAAGATCGACCGCTATTTGGACCGGAATTTTAGGCAGTGTCATTTTAAGGACGATCGCAATCCTTTTTGCCTCCTATTTGATACGTTTTTACTATTTTCAGGGGATCGGCGGACTCTACTTGATGTACCTTGCCGGTTACGAGCTTACGAGCCAAAAAAATCCTATCACCCACCCCCAAAAAGTACCCGGTCTTTGTAAAATGATTCTGTACATTCTAGCTCTTGATCTGGTATTTTCCGTCGATTCGATACTGGCGGCTTTTGCAGTTGTAGGGATCTCCCCTCTCGATGGAGATTCCTCCCCTAAATTATGGATTGTTGTTGTGGGAGCTTTTTGGGGAATCGTCCTTTTGCGCTCTTTTACCTCCGAGGTGATCGTATGGCTCGAAAAAAAACCCTTTTTAGAGAAATTTACCCTTCTGTTTATCTTTTGGATCGGTTTACGGCTTCTCATCGATGCGGGATTTAGCTCGATGCAGCTCGATTTCGGCATCAATGTGCTTACCACGAGAGAGTTCTTCAAATGGATATTCTGGGCAATCACCCTTTTGTTTTTCATTTATGCCGGCATCGAACTTTTCAGAAATAAAAAAAGCTCCCCTGAACTTTAAAGATAAATGATTGATGTGAAAAAAAAGGGGCTTCATTTATCATCAGCTCACCTATGGAAAAAGAGATCGCTTCCAATCGCCAGGCCTTCTTCAATTACGAGATTTCAGACACTTTTGAAGCCGGCATCGTCTTAAAAGGCACAGAGGTAAAATCTCTACGCAACGGCAAATGCATGATAGCAGAAAGTTACGTGGATCTTGAAGACCACATCCCTGTGATAAAGCTCATGTCGATCCCCCCCTATGCCTTCGGTAACATCCACAACCACGAGGAAAAACGTGTCCGTAAACTTTTGATGCATAGAGAGGAGATTCTCCGGATTCAAAAAATGATTGAGCAAAAAGGGTATACAGCCATCCCACTCTCGGTCTACTTTAAAAAAGGTCTTGTCAAACTAAAAATCGGGATCGGGAAAGGGAAAAAATTGCACGATAAGAGGAGTGTGATCAAAGAGAGAGAACTCTCCCGTGAAGCGGAACGG
Organism: Chlamydiota bacterium; assembly: GCA_016866475.1. GTDB lineage: Bacteria > Chlamydiota > Chlamydiia > Chlamydiales > RGXB01 > RGXB01. Next base: position 98,791 of record VGMF01000001.1, read on the forward strand.
GCAATGAAAAATAAAATCTAGTTTTTATTATAAAAAAATACTTTATCTGGTACACTTGCCTCTAACTTTAAGAGGAACTAATGCCATCCATTTTGGGAATCCCTTATAACCAGCCACTTCTGAATCTTTCGACTCGCCCTAAGCTTTTTTGCCAGAAGATCCACCAACTAACTTTGCCTACTTTCGGTCTTTTAAAAAAAGTTTTTACATTTTCCGTTGCTCCCATAAAATTTTTAGGAAAATGGTTTATAAATCTGTGCACTTTCCCTACTTTGAAGGTAAAAGGGGATATACGCACCTTCAATTTGCTCCAAACGGCTGTATTTGACTTCTCTCGAGATTTCGAATCCTTTTTAAAACAAGCGCTATTAAAAAAACCGCTCGACTACCAAAAAGAAAAAAACCAGTTTGGCCTGGATCTCAATAGATCCTCTACCACAAATTTTTTGTTTGATGGAAAATCGATGACAGCCGAGGAATTCGGTCAAAAAATCGAAGAGATGAATTCCCATAACCCCGAATTTATGAAAGAGCTCTATTTTGCTTCGGGGCAAGGAATTTTAAACGGATTGCATGGTATAACTTGCGGGCGACTCATTGAATTGGACCCCGATCTGCTTCTTTTTCAGGGAGCTGATGCCACAAAAAAAATTCATGCGCACTTCAAAGATGACCGTATCCTCGTAGACACTGTCCAAACCAATTTTAATGTCGTAAGAGATACGGCTACAAAAATAAAAAAGATCACACTTTGTGCCCGCTTTGCGATCAACCGTCAAACGGGTGTTTTTGATATCAAAGCTTATGCGTTCACAATGCACCCCTGGTCATCGCTTGAAGCAACCCATCCCGCTTTCGACCCTTTTGACAGCTAATCTCCCCTTGGTTCTTTCTTGAAAAAAGTTTTTTTAGATTCTACGGATCAATCCCTTTTTTCACTCGTAGTCAAGAAAAATGGATTGACATCGAGAGTTTTTATGCTCTAATCTTTTCCAAAAGATTTAAGCAAAAGGCTCTATGAGTAGTACACTGGAAGCTATCGGAATGAAATGCATTGTAAACCGATCGCAATTGGTTTCCCTCATTTCTGTTGCACAAAGAATTGTCCCTGCAAAAGCGATTCTGCCCATTCTCTCTAACGTGCTGATAGAAGCGGGCGACGGGATGATCACATTGAGCGCAACAGACCTCAACGTGAGCTTGCAAGCCTCTATGCCTGCGCAAGTGGAGATCGCAGGGGCGATCACCCTTCCTGCCCGCCGTTTCTTCCAACTCATACGGGAACTTTCGACACCTATGATTGAAATCACCGTGGAGGGGACCATTGCGCAAATCCGAGCAGGATCCTCCCACTTCAAAGTCAATGGTATCGACAAGGGGGAGTTTCCGCCGATTCCGACCCAGATGAACGGACTGACCGTTGATGTGAAAAGTGATGATCTGCGAGAAATGCTTATTCGTACCTCCTTTGCAGCGGCAAGGGAAGAGGTTGGCAAGCCCGCTTGCGTTTCCGTCTTGATGAAGATCGAAAAAAAGGTCGCCACATTTGTTGCAACCGACGGCAAGCGTCTTGCCCGTTTCCAGAAATCTATTGAGATCGATCAGGATATCACAGCTGTGGTCCCGTTGAAAGCGGTGCAGGAGATGATCGATCTGTTAAGCTTTGATGAAACGGCGACCCTTTCGTTTTTAGATGGGAAGATCTTGCTTAAGGTAGGACCGGTTTGTTTGATCGCAAAGTTGATCGGACTCCCCTATCCCGACTACGCGCGCGCCTTTGTCGATCAAAATGAGCTTACGATGATCAATATCCACAAAGAAGAGTGGGTAGCGCTTTTGCGTCAAATCGCCCTTTTTACATCGGAGACAAGTCACTCAGCCCGTTTCACATTCAAGGACGGCGTTATGCGATTACGCGCCCAAAGCCCCGAGTATGGTGAAGGAGAGGTCGAAATGGCAGTTGATGTTGCTAAAGAGCTCGACATCGCCTTCAATCCTCACTATGTGATGGAAGCGCTTAAACATTGTAAAGGAGATGTTGTCCGTCTGGGAATCTGCCACCCCTATATGCCCGGCCTTGTGCTTGACCCAGCTTCCCCCGGGGTGGATTTTGTAGTGATGCCGATGCGGTTGAAAGAGGATGATTAAAAGTTTACAAGTCCACAAGTTTCGCTCTCATCCATTTTGTAGCGTCCCCTTCACCAAGGGGATGTTTGCTATAGTGGGGCCAAATGGAATTGGCAAAACAAATCTTTTAGAGGCGATCACTGTCGCTACTTTGGGCCGGTCTTTCCGGACAGACTCCTTTAAAGAGATGTTGAAAGAGGGGGAAGGAGATGCCCAAATTCTCCTTGGTTTTGAAGAAGACGGGGTAGACCATGAGATCGGCTACCGTTTCGGGGCTAGCGGCAAGCAGATCCGATTTAACGAGACTTTTCATAAAAGTTTTAGCCCACTCTTAGGGCACATCCCTGTTGGAATTGTCTCCCCCAAAGACATTGTTCTTATTGAAGGAAGCCCCTCCTTCAGGCGCAAATACCTCAATCAAATACTATGCCAATCCTCAAAAGAGTACGCTTTTCATTGGAAGCGCTATATGGATGCTTTGGAGCAGAAAAATGCCGCTCTAAAAGCGCATGCGATCAAAGCACTTTTCCCTTTTGAAGAAATTTTGGCCTCAAGTGCGCTCTTGATCCAAAAAATGCGCTCGGAGCTTCTGGATGAGCTCAATCTTTTTCTTCAAAATGAGAGCCCACAGCTCCTGCAAAAAAACGAATCGCTCCGCTTAAAATATGTCCCCTCGTTTATTGATAATTCCCCTTCAGGTCGCCTTAAAGAAATCGAGCGGCGCACCACCCTAAAAGGGCCCCATAGAGATGATTTCTCTATCCTTTTTAAGGAAAAAGAGGCTTTTTGCCATGCCTCAGAGGGCCAAAAAAGGGCTCTGGTCCTTGCTTTACGATTTGCGGAGCTCGAAGCTCTTGAAAAAAAGACCCATAAAGCCCCCCTTCTCCTTATCGATGATTTTGGAGCTCACCTAGACAGGGTAAGGTTTAATCAGCTCTTGGAACGGACTCTAAAGCTTCCCCAATCGATTCTAACAGTCCCCCATGCACCAAATAAAGCCACCTCGGTTTTTTCTTTAGAGGAGTTTGGGGCCTTTTGTTCCTAAGCTTAAGAGGCTTAGAAGCGTAATTATTCATATTTATTTTTAAAGTAAAAACCCTTATAATTTAGGGATACGTAGTTAACTAAGGTACCCATGAGCACCCGTTTAGATAATCCTTTTGCATTTTTGGCCCCCCCTTTTTCTAGTGGTGAGTCTGATTGCCAGGGGCTTGAGCTACCTGCGTCCCCTGCTCTCAAAAGGGTAAAATATAGCTCAAGTTATGATAGCGATTCCGATAGCTCCTCTAGGATAAATAGGGACATAAGGCATATTGTTAAAGAAACCTTAGAAAAAAGGGCTGTTCATGGGTTGTTGGAGGATTCCTACAGGATATTCGACAAATGGTTTATTCCCCATATCAGTCAAGGTGCTGTTCATAAACAAGATTTTTTAGTCTTAAAACTTAAAGCTGAAGAGTCTTCGGGACCATTTTTTTTTAGAAGATTGGAAACTAGCACATTAGGAATCCCCCTTAATACCAATTCTCTAGAAAACAGAATCACTCCCTATATTCAAAAAAATCTAAAACCGCTTCTTCTTGCTGAAGCGAAAGGGACCCCCGTAAAACCGCGTGAACCGGCATTTATTAAAATGTTAGGAGAGCTTGTGACGGCAAAAATCACACCGCACCACTATTTGATCCTTAAAGAGGGGGAGAGCGTTCCAGAAGAAGTTGTTCAAAAAGGCAATAAGTGCGGGCACAATTTTTCTATAATGCCTTCCCTAGATGATAGTAGGATGTTGATAAAGCATGCAAAAGGGGGAGACCTTAGATCCTTTACGGATAACTTTAAAAAAAGCTCTACTGATGAATGTGCCGATCTCGCCCTGCAACTTTTACAACAAGTTCAACGTATGCACTCTATGGGTATCTATCACCGTGATATCAAATCTGTAAATATTGTAGTTGATTATAAAAAGGATCAACGAAAAACAATTCAACTCATCGACTGGGGATTTGCAACAAGAGAAACCTCCTCTACACGCACCTGTGGATCGCAGGGTTACATGGCTCCTGAACTATACTACAAACGATTTCCTAAGGGTAACCCCCCAACCAACGTCGAACCTCTTAAGACCGATCTCTATGCTGTCGGTGTCACACTTTATGAGATCATCACAGGAAAATCATTTTCAGATTCGTTAGAGAGAATAGGTCCCCCAACCCCCGATGAGACGTTTCATGAATATTTCGGTCGTAAGGAAAAAGCGATCGATAACCTTCTTGACACCCAAGAAACAAAGGGAGCTTTGAGTCAAGAACACAGTTGGGTGATAAAAGGTTTTTTAAGAACGGATCCAGCAAAAAGGCTCTCCATCGATGAAGCTTTGCAGAATCTTAGCCTTTCCCCAGAGACCGGATGTGCATTGAACATTTAAAGGTAAGCCTACCACCATACGAGGTTCTCATAGAAATAAATAAGCCGCAGTAGTACTATAGAACTCAATTTCCTCTGGTTTTATGTCCTTTTTATCCCCTTTTTCAAATCTGATTCGACCCCCAACGCCTAATTCAACTGATAGAGTCTCCACACCCGTAACACCAATTTATATCCGCGATGGAGGGCTCGGTGTTACATCGCCCTTTTCCTCTCCAAGACAGACAAAAAAAACCCTGCCCTGCTTTCACGATCAACCACCCTCTTTAGCATCTCCCCGATCAGACCATTCTTGTAAAAGAGATATCGATGCGATTTTTCAATCGATGTACAAAACCTTGTCGGGAAAAAAAATAGCTATCGATAAAAAAAAACTGGAGCTTATTACCCTGATCAAAGAAGGGAAAAAAGGGCTTAAGGAAAAAAGCTACCTTGTTTACTGGACCCCCCTTGTAAATTCCGCACAAAATACCCCCTTCCCCTCCATCAAAGAAAGTAAAAAAGGCTTAAAGCAGTATATTCTATTTGAACCTAATTTGTCCCCTACTACAACCAAAAGCCCGTTCGATGCTAAAAAACTAGACTTTCACAGCCTTGCAGCCGACTACAAACTGGCTCTTAAGTGTATCCGCGTAGTGCATTCCGTTGGTTCCGGACTCAACCCTGACAAAGGGCAATTTCCCTCTGGCTACGGTTTAAAAGTCGAGTATGATTCTAGATTCTTGACCCCATTTGCCGACGAGGGGGATCTCCTCTGTTTTCTCAATAACAATAAGAAAAATTTAACTTTAGGTGATCGCTCCTCTTTGGGACTAAAAATTTTAAAAAAATTTGCTGCGCTCCATCGAATAGGGATTATCCACCGCGATATAAAACCCCAAAATATCCTTATGCGTCGGGGGGAGCCTTTCATCTGCGATTTCGGATTTTCTGAAAAAGAAGGGGTCTCTTTAAGAAGGTGCGGTTCTAGAAAATTTATCCCTCCTGAATATATTCCGAAAACTTTTTTAAGAAAATCTCTAAGTTTAAAAAACGCCCCTGAGGATATCAAACCCTTTTCGATAAAACACATCGACCTCTATACCTTAGGGAGCACACTATTCACAGTGCTCGCCGATTTTTTTTTAGACGATGCCCTCGAGCTCCATTTAGGAAATTATGTTCCCCCTTTCTATCTTTATGAATGGGATAATCAGGAATTCAGTGCATTTCAAGATTTCCAAAAAGACTTTGTTCGTGGTGCTATCAACCATTTTTTAGAACTCTATCCCCTACCTGTCATCGAGGTCATTCAGGGGCTTACGGCTCTTTCCCCCAAAGAAAGGATGCCTCTAAAAACAGCTATCGAAAAATGGGAGCAAAGCGAGCTGTCGGACTAGAGTTTTCAAATAGTCCATCAGCAGCTTTCTACTTTAATCATAAAATAATCTATTAGAGACAGGCTCACCAAAGAGGATCTTTTTTTGGCCCCATCCTCTTTTCGATCCCATCTTTAGCCAGCCTGAACCTAAGCTGAACACCCTCTTAATCACTGGCGAAGGTACACTCACAAAGTTTAGGGAAACTAACCTTAAAAATTCCTGGAAGATAAACAAGACGGACTAATGTACGAAAAATATTACGATCTGCCTACCTCTTGCTGGAAGCCTTAAATTATTGCCAAGGCCATAAAACCTATGGGCATTTTGTAAACAGCTCAATAGATCTTGCATCTTCAGGGCAAGAAAATTGATACTTTAGCACGGATGCTTTCACACCGGTTCAACATCCCCACCCTGAAAGTGGGGGAAATTGAAAGGGGTTAGCAAATGGATTTATCGAAACTGTGAGGGCTGTTTTCTTGAAAGCTACCAGTTAAAAATATGCTCGACAAGGGGGTCTTTTTTGGGGCTCTTCATCTTTTCGATCACATCTTTTGCCAGTCTTTTGCCGAGTTGCACACCCTCTTGATCAAACGAATTGATCCCCAATAAAAAACCGAAAAAGATCGTTCTCCCTTCAAAGTGGGCAAGCAATGCACCCAGGTTAAATGCATTTAAGCTTTCCATCATCAAGATCCTTGAAGAACGATTCCCGATGAATGTTGTATTTGGGTTATCAGTCTTAAGTCCCGTTGCAAGGGCTATAGATTGCGCTAAAAGATTCGCATTCAATTTTTGATGCAGCGTTGTCTGGTCATTTTCGATATTCACCTTGGAATGGGACTTACAAAAACCTACCACCGTCATGTCCAAATGAAATGTTCCCTGATGTACCGCCTGGTAGTAGGAGTGCTGATCGTTCGTCAAAACTCCACCAAAAACGATATTTTGGGTCCGCTTAAGGGTAAACTCCCCCTCTTTTGTCACCGACTTCCCGTTAGACTCCATGAATAGCTGCTGAAAGTGTGCGGTAAGACGCCTTAAATCGTAAGCATAAGGGGCTATCAATGTCCCTTCAGCGCCCAAAACGGCCGTATTCCAGTAGGCCAAAAGTGCGTCCATCAAAGCGGGATTTTTTTTTGGATCTTTTTCAAGAAGAGTTTGATCGGTTGCGTGGGCCCCTTTCAAAAAATCGGTGACAACCTCCTCACCATAAACCAAAGCTAAGGGGAGGACTCCTATCATGGACGTAACCGAATAGCGTCCGCCAACACTTTCTTCCATATAAAAAATATCGGAAAATGTTTTGGAGTCGTCCATCGGACTTTTGGGGGTAGTAACGCAAACAAAGTGTTTTTTTGCCTCTATCCCCATCTTTTGATATAGCTCCTTCATTAGCTCCAAATTCGATTGGATCTCTAAAGTACCCCCAGACTTGCTGCAAAAGATAAACAGGGTTTGCTTTAGTTCTACATGCTGAAGAACATCTTCGGTGTTTCTAGGATCAATATTTGCTATGAAAAAAATCTCTCTTTTTTTCGAATAGTTGCTCAATCCCACATAAATTGCTTCTGTACCTAAGTTCGAACCGCCAATACCTACAACTACAACATGCTTGTATGGGCAATTCTTGGCGAAGAGGATCGCTTTTTTAACTTCGGTCTGATTAAAATTATCAAAAGGGTCCCTACACTTCATATGGCCGACACTACGGTTTTCGCTGGGATAACCATGGATGGTATTTACCACCTTGCCATCAAAGATCTCTTGCATTTTTTCAAAAAGCTTGTGCTCTTGAGGCATCGCTAAAAGATCCGCCTCGATTGTCGGGTCAATTTTTTCAAACCCATAATGCAAGCGGATGGCTGATGAAGAGGACATAAATCGCTTATGTCTATCAATATCAAGGGTTTCAGTTGAGTGTAAACTGTAGGGTGTACGAAAAAAAAGACGGTTTTTCATGCAACAAATATCCCATATTTTCCCCCTTTATCGCAATTTGTTGAATTAAAATCGAGTGATTGGTAAATTATTCACATTCGGAGCATAGCGCAGCGGCTAGCGCAATTGGTTTGGGACCAATGGGTCGGGGGTTCAAATCCCTCTGCTCCGAATTCTTTTAAAGATAATACACAGTTCCTTCAGCAGCCTCAAAACCGGCAATTCCCCTTTTCCCAAATTTTGAAAGCTTCTCCTCTATCACATACAACGCATCAAGATTGTGCCAAAGCTCCGGAATCATCTCCTGTGGCAAAAACCTCACCCTCTGAGCATTTTCCTGCAAAACTTTGTCGATCAACTTGTAACTATTTTCATCAAAGTCCTTGTCCTCAAAAAGGACAAAACCCACTATCCCATCAAAAGGGTCGTTTTCTATCTGAAAATGTGTAAACCGATTTTTAGAAAAAAGTTGCGCAAGGTGGGAAGGGGCATACCAATCCAGATCGTCAAAATAGAGAGTGAACTGCACATGGTCCGGGGCAAACGAGGCAATCCTATGTAAGTACTCAGCTAAAAGGTTAACCCCAAAAACTGCTCGTCTTTGATCCAGCCTCATAGTGTCCCCATAGACATCCAAAAGCCACTCCTCATATCTTTTTTCCAGACTGAAAGAAAAAGGGTACAACCTTGTCCAATCAAGGGGGCCTTTATATAAACGGATCGTTTCGCAATCCGGTGCTTTTTGGCATAGAGCCTCTAAGACATTTCCAGCTACCTGAAACTGGATCTGGTCATCAAAAGAAAAATTGGGTCTAAATAGTTTTAGATCCACTTCCAGTTTTTTTTGAGCCAACTGGATCGGATTCCAGTCAAACTTACTTAAAAAACTCACGTCCAACATAGATCCCTTTTGGCATAATGGTGATAAAAAATTTCTTTTCCTTTGGACTCCCAAAGCCTTTGAAAAAAAGAGCTCCCGTAATTTTCCAAAGGTCTGTTTAAATCGCTCTTCAACAAAGCAAACTGCCCCTCCATTGAGTTCGACACCCAGATAGAGAAATCGGTATCATCCGTGACAAGAAATACCTCCCCCTTCCTCTTAAGGATACGATGGACATGAGTAACAAAATTTTTATGAAAAAGCCTGTTTTTACTGTGCCTTTCCTTAGGCCAGGGATCGGGGAAATTTATAGCCAGAGTATCGACAGATGCATTCGGTAAAAAATGCTCCAGCAATAAATTGATATCTCCAGAAACTAAAAAAAGATTTTTAATTCCAAGGTTTTCTCTTTTGCTAAAAATTTTCTGCACTCTCAAAAAAAGTTTTTCCACAGCAATAAACTGAATATCGGGATTTTCCAAGGCTTTCTGGATGATCCACTCCCCGTTGCCACTACAAAATTCGATGAAGACACAGGGGTGCCCCAAGGGTAATTTCGGATCAAAACCCCTATAAGAGGGTAAAAAATTAGGCAAATAAAAAATGCCGTTCTCAACCAAGAGGCGTCTATCCTCGAATGAGAAGGGATAAGCTAAGTCTTTGGGCTTCATAAAGGGTTCTATCATACCTAAAACCCAAACGCTCTGTAAACGGATAATTGGTAAAATAAGGTGAAAAATAAATCCCGATTATGTTAAAATATTTTAGTAAATAGCAAAGTAAGGTCTTTTATATGAACCCTTTATTCGTTCAACAGCCACAATCCTATGAGCCTGCGACAGATCTTGTTGGAGCAAAAACAGGGCGTCGATCGCAAAGCCATGGAAAAGAGAACGATAGCGAAATTTTGGTAGATTCAGCACAGCCGCACCCCAATAAAAGACAGTGCCTTTTTCATAAGACAATAGCGTGCCCAACGATACATCTAACCGCTGAGACATCAACGAGTTCTTTCGTTTGTGCGCAACTATGTCCCACAGGGATCCTCCAGCCCCAAAGCTGCATTCAAGGAGCCCTGCTTCCTAGATTTTTTGAGCACATAAGCCCAGAACAAGCTTCTAGCCCCTCTTTTTTTCTTAAAGAACATGATGGAGAGCTTTCCGAGCTTAGTGAAAACGAAGAAGACGGAGATCCTATGGATGGCGCGGCTTGCGTGGCCTTTAACCCCCAAAAACCTGGTACGCCAATCGGAAGAGCCCAAGATGGTTTTGTGACTCCGGACAATTCTGATAATGAGCTTAGTCGATTACTTGGAGGGGGAAGCCCTGAATTCAATATTCACAGATCGCCCTCAGGATTGGCTAAGATTTTAAATAGATTAGCGAGCATCAATCTTGGTCCGAATAGGGAATAGTTGCCTATACGAACACCGACCGGGTCTATTTTTTTCCATTCTTTGAAAACGATTGACAATCAAGACGGTGTTTCGTTATAGTTTAACCAGTTACATCATGCGCCCGTGTGGTGAAATGGCAGACACGCCAGACTTAGAATCTGGTACCGAGAGGTGTGGGGGTTCAAGTCCCTTCGCGGGCAATCAAAAGGCTCCTGTTTTTACAGGAGCCTTTTTGCTTCTCCCCCCCCGCCTCCCTTTTTTTTGCTCAGATTTTTTCTTCTGCAACCAGATGCAAGGTTCCATCTACTAACGGTTTTATAAAACTATATTGCAACTGGGTACGGTTGGGACAAAACTCTTTCACGAGCCCATCTAAATGACCGTAACGGAAACCGGTAAATTTGATCTTGGCTATTTGAGCCGCCTTTTCAACGGCTTCTAGGTGGGCCAATTTGTCATCGACAACAACGATGTGTTCCCATTTTTGAGAAAAAAAGTCTAACCACTTTAAAAAGGCAATTCCTTTATTCCCCCCGTTTGTGAAGATTGCCCCATCGAATGAAAATAAAAAGGTATCGTGATCTAAGAATTGGGGCTTTCTATCGAACACATCCGTTTGCAAACGGATGCCGCAATCGTTAAGTTGCTGATGGGTCCTTTTTGAAAGCTCAAAACTACGGAAGGTTAGCCCCATAAAAGGGATGCCCTTTTGCCTCAAACCCTCAAGGAATTTGGGGATGCACTCCTCGACAAGCTGTGATTGAGACAGGCTTTGGATGCCATTGAATTCGGCCGCTACCCTAGACAGGGCCTCGCTTGAAGAACGCCCCCCATTTTTTAACTCATCGAACCGGTGGTAAAACCATTGATCCGAGCCTAAATCCTGTTTTAAACGGATCAGGGTATTGTCAATATCGAGGATCACTAATAGATTCTTTTCTTCGGGAACAACAATTTGCTCAAATGAATTGACCTCAAAGATCTCCCCAAAAATAGCTATTGGGACCAACAAATAAAAAAAAAGGCTCGTTTTCATTATAAACTCCAAACAAATTTTTAAACATGAACAAAAAAAGTCTTAACGAATTTTCTTTACAGAAATTAGATAATGACACAAAAGAAGCGATTAATGAAACAATTGCTTTTTCCACTGATCCAACTAGGTTTTGTAGCAGCATGGGCCATCATGAATGATCTTCTACAACCCCCGCTTGCATTCGTTGATACCACTGAAATGGCACAACAAGGGGAGCTCTTTTCAAAAATCCAGTTAGTAGCCTCTTTCGACCCCGAGACAGCTTTAGGTAGACACTTCATCAAAGAGGTAGCCTCTATCCAGGATGAATTCATCGCAAAAGGGTTTGTCTGTTATTTCGAACGTAAAGAAGCGGGTGAACCCTTGAGTATTTACATCAACGGACAAGACAAGACACAAGAGATTTTAACCAAGGATCTCAGATCGTGTCTTTCCATGGAGTATTTAAAGGAGATCTAGAATGTATAGCAGTTTTCTGATCCGGGCAGCTTGGGCTTTCTCTTTGTTTGCTGTGATCTGCAGTTATTTTGCCGAGTTCGTTTTAAAATATGACCCTTGTCCCCTATGTCTGTTTCAAAGGTACCTGATGGTTTCTATTTTAGTATCCCTTTTTCCGGTGTGGGGTAGCCATCCCTTTTTTAAAATTTTGGCAACAATCAGCGGTACGATAGGATTGCTGATCTCGTATGACCATACTATCTTACAAGACACTCCATATGAACAATTACCCTCTCTTTTAAAAGAACTCCCCCAATCTTACGAGGGTTTTACAGCCTTTTTTACGCTACCCGTGGCGTCGTTTCTCTCTTTTGCCCTCATACTCATTTGTGTCGTCCTCAGCAGTATTAAGGAACGTCCATGATAGCAAATCTTTTGCTACCCTTCAAAGAACCTAAATTATGGATATTCGACCTTGACGGAACCCTTTTAGATACAAAAGAGGCCCTGGATAAAGTGATCCAAACAATTTTAAAGGAATTCAACATCCCGTTCGACCGTGAAACTGTAGATAAATATCACTCCCTGGGAACTTTTAATCTGCTTCGATTCCTCCTGAAGCGCCACCCTAAATACGAAAAAAGAGCGCTATTTTACGCAGGAGAGCTCTATAAAACCGACGAGTATCTGGGTTTGTTACGAACATTCGATACAATGATAGATTTTGTAAAAGAGATAAAAAAAAAATGTCCGGTTGCCATCGCCACAAATCGGGGCAAATCCACAACCAGGATTTTAGAGCACTTCGGCATCTCCCCACTTTTTGACATGGTCGTCCACTCTGACCTCACAAAAAACATAAAACCCCATCCCGAGATGCTGGAAAAGATTCTTAAAAAATTTTCCCTTGACCCCTCATTTGCCCTTTTTGTGGGAAACGATTGGCCAGATCTTCAAGCAGCAGTGAACGCCAAGATCCCAACCCTGATCATCGAAAAAAATGAGCACGAAAAATTTAAGGACGTTATTTTGAAAAAAGGGGTAAAAACCTTTATAAAGGGACTATTCTAACCGGCTTTTTTTTGGTCTTGCCACCACTTTTTTACATTAAAGCAGGGGCATTCCTTGGTGACGCCGGGTATGTCACGGTGCCCCAAAACCTCAGAATCGGGATATTTTTGTTTTAGTTTTTTGAATGAGCCTTCTCAAGCAGAGAAATTGTTTCTTTGTAAAATTATTTTCCGGTTCCCCCCTACTGTTGATACCTCCAATAAGACAGATACCTAAAGATTTTCTATTCATACCTAAAACGTGTGCTCCGACCATCTGCTCTTTTCGGCCCGTCTCGACAAGACCATCCCGTTTGATCACATAGTGGTATCCGATGGCGTCAAAACCCAATTTCCTATGAAAAAGGTCTATGCTCCTAGCATCAGAGAGCATTTTTATGGGTGCGCCGGAACAATGGACAATAATAAGTTCAATTTTTTTGATTCTTTCCATACCTTTTTTTGAAAAGCACCCCATTTAGTAGAAAATTAGGTGACGCCCGCTTCTTTCGACATGTATCAAGGAAGTGGTTTTAAGCTCAGCGTCCAATACGACAATTACCCCCCCTTCCTCATCCATTTTTCCTTTCAAATTCTCAAAAAAGGTGGAATCCTTTTCAAAATCGAACTCAATTACAGAGCAGAACATATGAAAAATGCGCTTAAAACCTTTGGAAGGATTCGTCGTATTACGAACGATCAGCAAAGGCTCGAACTGGCTCATCAGTCCCATAATCGAAAGGGGCGAGTGCTCGTTCAAGATGAACACTTTTTTTGGACTGAGCCTATTCTCGACTTTATAAAATATGTTGATTATCAACACAAAAAAGGGGCGCAAAAGGGCGTACCTGAATTCGTACGCAAACAAAAACCACATAAATAAGGTAAAAGTGGCAAGAAAGATAAAATTTGTATGGGCTAAAAATCCGAGCCAACCCCCCGAAACCTCAAGAAAAGCGGCCCCTAAAAGGAGAAATACAAAGCCTAATGTGTTTGATGCAGCTAAAATGGAGGCCCTGATCGGCTCCGGACTTTTTGTCTGGATAAATCCGTTTAACGGCACGATAAAAAACCCCCCCGATAGACCGATTAAAAACCCTAAAATGGACACGGCGGTAAAATTATGGGGACAAATCACAATCCCATAGTAGGAAAGGGCAGTCCCCAGCCCCCCCAAAAGGGCGTAACTCACCTCGATATTCTTTTTTGAGACAACGCCGTATAAAAGCGACCCCAACCCTAAACCCAACGAAGTATAGAGGAGGATATATCCCGTCTCGGCATCGCTGATGTTAAGCTCTTCGTACCCCAAGGGGATGAGATTAAGCTGGGTAAAAAGGCATGCAAGCAAGAAATAAGAACCATAAACGATCACATGAAGCAAATGGGGAATAGGGGTTGTTAATTTAAGGTATCGGATGGTGGAACGGATAAAATTCCACTCGATCTCCTTATCTTCAAAACTGTGGGTAGATTTTACAAAGAGGGAAGCGCCCCCCGCCAGTAATCCGATCAAAACTAAACTGGCACCTAAAATGGAAAAATTACGATCCGTTAAGATCGTAAGATAAGAGGCAACAAATGCTCCGAGAAGGAGTGCTATGTAGTTGGACGCAGTGAGTATACTGTTTGCAACGGGGATTTTATCTTTTAGAACAATCTCCGGAACAATCGAAAGTCTTGCAGGTGAAAAAAGGGAGGCTTGTAGAGCCATAAGAAAAAGACCGACATACACCCAAAATCCATCCGTCAGTACCATCGCTATCCAAATAATCAAAGCACCCAAAATAGAAACAATTTGGAGCCACTGAATCATAATCCCTTTGGGATAACGATCGGCAAGCCCCCCGCCCAGCATGCTAAACACTAAAAAAGGGACAACAATCACAAGTGTTGTCAAAAAAAGGGTGGTGTTTACCGACTCTATCCCTACAAGATCGTTTAAGAAAAAAATCACCAGCATCCTGGCGATTGCGTCATTCAACGTGATCAAGGCCTGACAAATGTTGAGGGCGTGAAAATCCAGACCTAAACCGAACCACTGAATTTTTGAGATATGCAAAAAAATAACCCTCCAGCCCCCCCTTTATTCAAATCGGGGTGCGACATCTTTTTCCTACAAAAAAAAGGAGAAAAAAAAAAGGCAAACCTTACCGATTTGCCTTTTATTTTGAATTGAAAATCAAAGAACTAGACAGATGCTTGAGTCAGTTTCTTGAGTTTATTCACTAAATCCTGCGTATCCTCACCGGCACGACCCAGGTATTTGGAGTCTACATCTTCTACGACTTTCAAAGCCTTTGTGAGGAGATCTCTACCCTCTTGCGTCGTGGAAAGGATCATAGCTCTTGTGTCGCTAGGATTTTTTTCCCTTTTTACAAGGTTGCGCTTTTCTAGACTTCTCAAAACATGCGAAGTCATCATCGCATCCACATTCGCAATCGAAGAAAGTTTTACCTGACTAAGCATCTCGTTTTTTGACTCAATAGAATGTATTGTAGCCAGTAAAACAAACTGAACATGTGTAAGATCCAAATTGGCTAAGGCTTCTCTTTGAAGACGTTGCCACTCTATGCTGATCTGCCACAGCAAAAAACCTGGCGTCTGGCTTAACTTCGGATATTTAACTCGCACTCGGCACCTCATTATTTCGTTTTCAGGTGCATTCTACGATAAGAAAACGAATTAATCCAAGAAAAAAATTACGCTAACTTCTTTAGAGTGCCCTGCAAGATCTTAATAATGTTCCTAGTATACCCTCTTTTTCGAGATAAAACCCTATACAATATCCTTTTTTTGATAAGAAACCTTTCTTGAAAAAACCAACAACCATATAACCGACTCTTTTTAAAAGTCAGAGGATCTCCATCATCGCATCTAGAGAGCTAAAAAGGGTCTGTTGAAACTGGTGCGCTCGCGGCTGCCCCTCCTCAAAATATCCCGATATCATAAAAATCATACGCTCATCGGCAGCAGCATTATAGGAGATACCAAAACCGCTCTTTTCAATTGGCAAAAAGCCCCCGCCGTAACAGTTTGGAATCGGCGTTTGCGAAGTTGCCATCGTAAATCCGAGCCTTATAGCCTCCGACTCTAAAAAAGGGGACTTTATTTTGTACATAGAAGCAAGCATCCTAAGACCCAAAAGGTGTCTATCGATCCCCTCCCCGGCCATCGCCTTGATTTTAGACTCGTTGTGAAAGTTCACCGCATCTTTCAGGGCCTTTTGTCTATCTTCTTTAGAAGAAGCAGAATTCTCCATCATTTCACAAAAGAGTTTCGAGGCTGTGGATTGAGACCGTATTGTCTCGGTTCTACCAGAGCAAAAATTCCTTAAGGTTGCTGTTTCGTACGTCATGACAGTGGACTGAAATAAACGAAAATAGGTCAACTGTAAGGCCACCTGAATAAAAGAATCGGGACTCATTTTTTTTGATTTTATTTTAGCTTTTCCGAAGTTTTCAAAAATGGACACGGTGCAGTCGATAGAGTCTGCTTTCTCGTTAAAGATTTTCTTGGCCCGATGGATATGCCTTAAAAGATTAGAGTCCACATGCATATTCAGGACTTTAAATCTCAATTCCCCGGGACCCTCATTAAAGGAGAGACAACCCCCATGTTCCTCTTGATTTTTTTTCTCATTCAGAGCGATCCTTTCGATCAAGTTTGCGGTAACAACCGCATCTTTAGGTGAATGCTCCAGATTACCTGAAAGGCGGCCATTTGCAAAAATAATCAATTGGATGCCCAAATCGTACCATTTCATCTCTATGTCCAACTGCGATAAACGGGCGACCTCGTCAGCAGTATCCGGGGAGCGTGGATCTAGAATAATCGAAAATTGGGCCCCTTCGATCGCATCAAGCGCCTCCTTGTTACCCATTTTTAGAAGCTCAATCCTCCGTTGCGCCCAGTCGTCCCTAGGTAAGCTTGTGAGGTGTTCTACACGGTGCCCCCTTGGCAGATCGATGGAGTCTATTTTTACAATCGTATTGACAATCCATGCGAGTGGAATAGCCTCATTAGGATCAAATTCCACCTTTAAAAATACCCCCCTAGAGTTGACAACAAAATGGTTGCTTGTCGATTGCTGTATTCTGTCGGATTCGCTTCCGGGTATTCTTGTTGTTCCGAATAACCTGTGGTATTGGTCCATGGCAAGATGCATCCCTGCGGGTACAAAAAGATCCTCTAAAACCTGGTTAGTTGCAAGTTCTCTGATTTCGAGTGCTGTTTGAATCGCCAAAGCTGCCCTAAGATGCTTCAACTTCACTTGGGGGCATAAACCTTGTTGAAGCGTAGGTTCTTTCAAAGGCCCGAGACCATAATAGTTTGAGCGCAATGGCAACGGCTCTCTATCCCGTAGATAGACGACCTGCTCCCAAACCGGAGCCAGCCAATTTTTTTCCCCCGTGGCGTAGATCAGCAGATCTCGTTGTAATTTGACCCCCTCATTTTTCTGAAATTCTTCTTGAAGGGCCACAGTTTTTTGGAATTCGGATTCGGATAGAACGGGGCGAACAGTCTCCAAAAAAACTTTTAATGTTTTAGAAAGAGGGGGGATAGGTACGCTCGAGAGCTCCCGGTCTTGCCACCCCTCTATCCTTAAAGAACGGAAGAAAAAGGCCCTGGGAAAATCAAGAATCCTATTTTCACGGTTGAGCACCCTTGTTGAGTGGATCCTCTCCAACACAAAAAGGACGCTTAAATCTAATTGATTTAATGTCTGTTTTTTTAAATCAGAAAAACCGGAAATAATATCTCTATATTTTTGAAAAACCGTAATCATAAGAATTGTCTCGTCAATCCAATAAGCTTTAAAATGCATTTAAAGGGTATTTGCAACTTTTATATATGTCAAAAAAATTTAAAATTGGTTTAAAAATACCGGGCATATTCTTTGCCTTTTATTTAAGTAAAGCATAAGATTTGAATATGAAAAAATCCCTCCTGCTTCTATGGGCCATTTCTCCCCTTTTTTCGAAACAAATCAGTGTCGACAAATATCTCTCACCCTACACCGGAGCCGACTTGTTTATCTCGTCGATCGAAACGCAAATGGAGGTGGAAGATTCGCTCAAGGAATGGGCCTCCCTTGATGAGGAGACTTGGCTATCGCAAGGAGCTGGCGGTTGCTACAGGCTCCTTTCAAGTTGCGCATGGTGGGCGCCGATCGGGATTCTTTCAGGTTTGGGGCAGCACGAAATTTTTGGCCACGGGTATCGGGTCAGAGAGTTCAGAAAGTATGGGTACAATCTTATTGGTTTTGACCTAAAGATGGATCAGAAAATCTCTTCGATTGCCGCGATCACGGCATACACCAGAAATGGGGATGAAAACCCCTTTTTGGACAACTTGATTGCTAGCGGTGGGACCGAAGCCAGCACTGTAATAACACAACGCCTTAGGGAGCTCTATTTTGAAAAAGGGCACATGGATGGCAGGCTCCATTCCCTCTATTTGTTTGGAGCCTCGGATCTTGTGCATTACATCGAAAACTTCAATAAAATCGAGGATAAAGAGACAGCAACAGCCGAAGGGAATGATATAGGAAACTATCTCAATACAGTGAACAAACTAAACCCTCAAAATCCTGTTACGATCTCACAGCTTTGTAAGATGTCGATGGTCTATTTACTGGACCCGTACCTGTGGGGATCTTTTGTAAGTTTTTGGTCCTACGTAGTACTCGGGAAAGAATACCCTACACCTGTCTTTCAGTGGAGCGCCGTCCGATTTGCCCCCGCATGTAGCATGAATTTGACCCCGTTTGGTCCCGAACTGATCGTCGAGCAATATATCTCTTTTAAGACAACCCCCTTCAAGACCTATTTTCGCCACACCCCCTACAACAAAAGGGGAATCTATGGAGCCGGATATAAGAATCTTTTTTTAAAATCTTACGAGAACTTCCATCTAGGTTGTATGTTTGATGCCTGGTATGCGCCAAAGCTCGGAAATATTGCCAATCCTGACCTGGAATTCGACCAAAAATCCCCTATGCGACCCGGAGCGCAAATTTTAGTAACTCTCAGAAGCGACTATGCGGCCTTCAACACCATTAATTTAGGTTGTGACGTGGGAGTAAAAACCCAAGGCTTCTTATTAGGCTCACCTGTTGAAAAAGGGTTTCTCGGAAGAGTTGTGCTGGAATTAGAGTTTTAAGCGGCCCTAATTTTTAGTTTTAGCCCCAAGATAGTAGGCAGGAAAATATTAAAATTTTTACGTTGAAACACAAAGCTACCTTGACCCTTTCTCTGGGGTAACGTGGATAGACGATCTCTATTTTATGGCTTCTCATCTACGGCCGTGTTTGTGATGAGCGATTTCATGTCTCTTTTTATAAACGAGCTTAAAATAATAAGCAAAGAGCCTATCACGGACAGAAAATCGGGACTGATTCCATACATCCAATATTCAATCAAACCCGAAAAAGGGATCGCAAGATAAAATAAAGGGCCTAAATAGAGCGGCTTGACCCGCTTAAAGGCTATACCCCTAAATGTCTGAATCAATATGGTGGTGATTGAAATTGCGAGTAACGGCGTCCAGACAGAAAATTGCTGCAAAGCGAGCGCCGTTTTGAGCCTTAGAGATTCAGGCAAAAAAAGGATTGCATAAATGCCAAGAGGAATAAAGCTCAAAACGGAAGTAAAAGTAAAAAAATATAATAAGTTCTCCTCGTTGGAGTGTCTCTCCCTATTCAACCCGTTCAATATTTGAGATAAAGCAGAGGTTATAGCGACAAGGACCCCCAATATACTAAAGGGATCGAAAATCCCCTTGTCCGGTTTTATGATGCAAATGACCCCTATCAAGCCGATCATGATCGCCATAAGATTGGACTTATCTGACCTATAACCATGAAATAACCGATAAAAAAGGGGCATAAAAAGGGGGGCGCTACTCCAAAATAGGGTTGCATGAAGAAGGGTTCCATGGATTAAATAGCCGAAAAAGCAGTATTGGCAAATAACCTCGACAAAAGCCCTCAGCAACTGCAGGCCAATGTTGTGGAGTTCATGAAATTTTTTGAAAGCCCCCGAAAAAACGAAAATCGGGACAATTAAAACCAGCGGGATAAAAAACCGAAAGAATAGCAGTAGCGAGAAAGGGAGCTCCTCCACCCCGACTTTCCCAAAAAACGCAAAAAGGGCCGCGAACATGGTGGATAAAACCATGTAGGTAACCGCAGTAGTCTCGGGCTGCGACAGGGATTTAATAAAACGTCTTATGGGCATGGCTTTGTGGGGTTTAATTGTATCGTAGCAGAGAAAGGGTTTCCCCCACAATAGAACCACGGTAAAACAGCTTAAAGCTCATCCAGGAAAAGATTTTTTAAATTATTTTTGCATTATACTAAAATTAAATTTTTAATTATCATTAAATTTTCCCCGCAAAGTTGCCTTAAATTGGGGAACATGGTAAAATCCTGTGAATTTTGAACAAGTGGATCTATGCAGCATACTGAGCAGCTACCGGCTTTCGGAAAATGGAGAAACAGACTTTGGCCTTTTCATCAGCATGAGATGAAAAAAATCTTTCCCCTGATTCTAATGAAGTTCCTGGTATCTGTTATTTATTGCGTCCTTTTTTGTTTAAAGGACACGATTGCCATTACTACCAAAGGTTCGGGCGCCGAGGCGATACCGGTACTAAAAAGTGTTGTAGTTTTTCCGGCCGCGTTAATCGCGGCTTTTTGTTATTCACGCATGTCGAGCGTCTTAAAGAAAACCACCCTCTTTTATGCTACCACCGCCTCCTTTTTGGCATTCCTGTTTGTTTACGCCTTCCTTCTCTACCCTTATCCCGACGCCTACACCCCCCATGCCACCGCCGATTGGCTCACATCAGTATTGGGTGAAAATCAATCGCACTGGATCTCTGTCTACCGCAACTGGATGCACTCGCTGTTCTTTGCAACAGCGGAATTATGGGGGAGCGTAATGATCCTCGTGGTGTTCTGGGGATTCGCTAATGAAATCACCACCGTATCGGAGGCAAAGCGCTCCTACAACATCTACATAGCAGCCGGGAACCTTGCCCCCCTTATTACTGGTAAAGCGGTAAACTGGATCAGCAAAAAACTCTCTATCTATGATTTCTCATTCACGGTGCAGTGCCTCATCACATTTGTTCTAGTAGCCGGGATCACGATCATAGCCCTTTATGGGTACGTGCAGAAAAACGTCCTTGCCAAACAGTTTGCACCCGAGTCGGTTGAAGCTTTGAAACCTTCCAAAAAAGAGAAAATCTCCTTTTTCCAAGGGATGAAGCACCTTGTCTCCTCACCTTATCTTCTGGGAATTACGGTCCTTGTGATCGGCTATGGCTTCTGCATGACCCTGGTTGAATTGTCCTGGAAAGCGAATCTGAAGATCGCATTCCCAAACCAGGCCGACTTCCAGGCTTTTACAGCGAATTGCCAATCCCTCGTCGGCGGTTTTGCCTTCTTTATCTCCGCATTTTTAGGGAGCTCCCTCCTCAGACGCTTCGGTTGGCTTGCAACAGCACAGATGGCTCCGATCACCGTAGGTGGGGTGGGTCTTGTTTTCCTTCTTCTGTCCTCAAATCCTGAATTAAACAACTTTATCAGCCCGATATTTGGAATGTCCCCTCTTTTCGTACTGGTTTATCTGGGAGCTTTTAACAACGTCTCGAGCAAAATAGCAAAATATTCCTTTTTCGATCCCACTAAGGAGATGGCCTATATCCCCCTTTCCGAAAGTGAAAAGGTCAAAGGGAAAGCCTCTATCGATATCGTCGGCTCGCGTCTGGGCAAATCGGGTGCTTCCTGGATCCAGCTCCTCCTCTTCGGACTTATGGGCACAAGCTCGGTACTCTCTATCACGCACTTGTTGGTGCCCATCGTGTTGATAGCTACGATAGGCTGGATGATCGCAGTCAGCTCATTGAATAAAAAATTTACACAAAAAACTTCTCAGGCACCAGATTTGGAGACTCTCACCTCCACATAATCGAGCCCCTTTCTCCCCCTTGGGATCTTTTGGGTGTAAAGAGTACTTTTTTGTATTTTTTTAAATCGAATGCAACAAATTCACTTTTAGCTACTTGGGAAAAAAACTACGCTATGCTAAGCTCTTTTAAATGCTTAAAGAGTTTAGTTTATGAAAAAAATGGATTGGGTCTCCCTGGGGTACATAGCCTCGTATCATTTCTGCTTAGCAATTTTTTTACCGTTGTATTTTTTCTATTTCTCCCCTTCAAAGACATTAATTTTTTCTATGATCGGCCTGGTTTTTGCGTGCGGCATAGGGATCACGGCAGGGTACCACAGGTGTTTCTCCCACCCAGCTTATAAAGCCCATCCCCTAGTCGAGTCGGTCCTCCTTTTCTTTGGCAACCTCGCGACCCAAGGAAGCGCTCTTCGTTGGTCCTATGAGCATAGATTGCACCATGCCCATGTAGATACCGATGAGGACCCTTACTCCGTCACAAAAGGGTTTTGGCACGCACACATACTTTGGCTATTTAAAGCCCGCCCCCCCATAGATGACCGGATAGTGAGCGATTTAAAAAGAAACCCCTTGATCCGTTTCCAAAACGATTACTATCTCCCTTTGCTGATCGCACAGCATGTTCTTGTGATCCTATTTTTTGGCTGGGTTACAAATGATTACTTCGGCTCATTTGTATTTTGCTATCTGCTGAGATCATTTTTCTCCCACCACACCACCTGGTTTATCAACTCCTTAGCACATACTTGGGGAGAAAAGAATTTTTCAAAAGAACACAGTGCCGTTGATAATTTCATCATTTCCCTCTTGACTTACGGTGAGGGGTACCATAATTACCACCACACCTTCTCAAATGACTATAGAAACGGGATCAAATGGTACCACTACGATCCTACAAAATGGCTAATCTTTATACTCTCCAAGCTAGGGCTTGCGTCTAACCTGAGACGTATGAATTTCGAGAAGATCCAGTTTCAGCTGATCCTTGAACATAAAAAAGAGCTCGTAAAAAAACTCACCCAGTCTTTCCTTGATTCGAAAGAGGACCTCATAGAAAGAGTGCATAAGCAAGCAGACGCTTTGACAAGTGCTCTGGAGGATTTTATCCAAAAAGGGAGGCGGTACAGGGAGATTGGCAAAGATTTAAAAGAGATCAAGAATCACTTGAAACTCGAGATCAGAGCTGTAAAAGACCAATTGAAATTTGAGTGGCGAAACTGGGATAACCTGTCAAATTATATCCATAAACTAAAAAAACCAGCCTAACGAGACATGCCATATGAGTACCGGTGCCTTGACCTATAAGCCAAGATTAGAAACATCCCACCTTAATTTCAATTTTTTGAATCCTCACGTCTCTAAGGAGGTGATCCTGGAGTCTATTGAGCTCTCTCTAAACGTCCCTGGATACATCCCCTTTTTGAGCACCTACACCGGAAGCTGTCGCCTATTGTATGGAATCTCCCTTTTGGTTTGCGGAATATTTCATGCAATTTTTGATGCTAAGAAAATGATCGAATTAGAGAGGTCAGAGTCTCCACCTAGATATGGATCACGTTCGGAGCATTTTTTTGGTATCCATACAGGAAATCCCGCAACATTTGCCAAAAGAGTGCAGCTCTATGCGAGGAGCGTCACAGATATTTGCAAACTTGCCCCAAACCCTGATGTGGAAAACGATCAAATTATCGGCTATTACGAGGATAAAATTCGCCACTTACAATGGGCAGTGCACGGGCTAGCGAATATATTTCGATCGATTGTTGAGATTAGCTTTCCAGTCGGGATAGGAAATCTCACCCTATTTTTATACGATAACTTAAAAAAATACCGATTTGAGTATGTGATCTCAGAAAAAAACAGCGATGATGCCCCTGGTGAATATAATTTTTTCGTTAGAAATAGTGCCTAGCGGGAGATGAGATAATTTAAGATTTTTTATTTTTTCTATCGCTTTTGATCCCCGCCATATTCACTCTTTCACAAAAACGTATTTTTGGAGTAAAGTAAGTTATTTAAAATTGAAATGCATTTTACCTTTTTTTTGGAAATAAACTTTTAGGATTTTTTTGCATAAAACCCCTAATACAAATCCGAAATCTCTCATCAATTTCGGGTCTTTTTCATGAATATCAAGCGATCCTTAAGGCATGGGGCTTTTAAGATTTTGCTTTTTTTCAAACAAAAGAGGGAATCATTTTCCAAGATCAGAGCTTTTCTCCCATTTCTTCTTCTATTTTTTCCGTATCAATTTCCTCTTTTCGGGAGAAGCGACTATGTAAATACCGAAATCCCTCTCGAACTGGACGCCCCATGGACTACCGGCCCTCTTTTTACCCCGTCCGCGGTCATTGTACCTAAAGGGAGTATCAACATTCAGCCTTACGTCTTTGTAAATGAGGTCCGAGGTCATTTCATAACTCACGGCTTTAGGGCCCTCGGTTCTACCCTTCATAACGTGAATTTTGAAACCTACATTACCTACGGTTTGACCCATAGGATGAACCTGATACTTGTCGGGCAGCTAAATTCGAATGAAAAGCGGGGGAAAACCTATACCGGGATAGGGAATTCTCTCATAGGTTTTAACGTCCAGCTTTGGAAGGAAGATCCCTACTCACTTTTGCCTGGAGCCAAATTTCTATTTCTTGAGGGATTCCCAACGGGAAGCTACCAAAACCTCGATCCGTTCCTAGGCGGCGTTGATGCCACAGGAGACGGCTGTTTTTCGACAAGGATAGGAATCGTTTTTGGAAAGACTTTCCACATCCGAAATTATATTTGGTTGAGTTCTAGGCTGTTTTTAAGCACCAACTTTTTTCATCCGGTATCGGTTGAGGGTTTAAACTCTTACGGCGGATCATTACACACAAAAGGGAGGGTTTACAGACAAAATTCCTTTCCGGCAAGCGTGGGGATGGAGCTCTCTTTTTCCAAGAATTTGAGCGTTGCCCTCGATATTGTATCCACATACATCGGCCCTGCAACTTTCAAGGGAAATCCGGGGGTCTTGATAAACGGACAATCGGCAACTGTGGGGTATCCTTCTGTCTATCAGATCTCCTTAGCCCCGGCAGTCGAATGGAATTTCAGCTCCCAATTCGGGATTATTATGGGTGGGGTGTTCACTGTTTTTGATAAAAATGACGATCGCTTTACCTCTTTCGTCTGTTCTATAAACATCAACAAGTAGCTTCATTCCAAGTTTAGCCTGCATACTGTTCATAATTGATTGAAAAAAAGTACCAAAAACTCTAGATCGAGAGGTACAATTAGAGGATTGCCCTTTGCCCGATAATGAGCATGCTTTGATAGAAGATTTTCTCGACTTCATGGAATCTTTTTCCCACTCTTCGGATCCTTCTATTAAAAATTTTGTAGAGGAATTCGATCAGATTTTTAGAGCATTCAAAAACCTTAAAGCCACACTTAAAAATAGTACCCACTCTTTCACTGCCCCCGATCCTTTGGTCCACAAATACCAGGTAAACTTTTTTTGTGACCTAACGGGTCTATCGATTGCGACTGTGGAGTCACCCGAAACCTATTTCCAATCGGTGGATGAGCTCGTAAAAGTGAATATCCCTTATCCGGTCATTTTACAGGATGTGTTGAGAGTCTCGGAAAAAACGGTTCAAAAGGGGCTTGATGAACTGCATCGAATGCTAAAAGCGAACCGAGTTGACGAGGCGAAAAACTTGTTGGATCTTTTGATTGTAATAGCCCCGGATTACCCCCATTTATGGATTTTCAGGGGAATTCTCCTTTTCCAGGAAAACAAAAGACCCCAGTCAATAGAAAACCTGATGATCAGCGTATTCCAAGCCCCTTTTTCACTCTATGGATTAGTGCCACTTTTAGTAGTTCTTTGTGATGCCGATCCTAAAATAGAAGGGGAACTGTTAAAATGGTTTATTGAACATAAGGATAAATTTACCATAGACTATGATACCCCCCCTTCATTCAAAAAAGCGATACTCGAATCGACCTTTCCCAAAAAGGGAGATCTTTTATCATGCCTACCCAAGGGGCTTGGGAGCCGCTATAACTTCTTAGTGCAAAAACAGGAATACCATCGGTTAAAAAACGCCGCATTTCCTAAAAGTCTTCTTGATCCATTTAAAAATCTTTTCGATGATACACTTGAAAAAATTTCCTCCTCCTCTTTGGAGCCTACCATGAGATTTTTTTTAAAAATCATCCAGAAGCCGCCAGAAGAAATTGACAAAACAGTCTCGAGTCAGAATCTTTACCTCCATAGCCTCGCCCTTGTGTCGAGAGGATTTTTTTTAGGGCTTAAAATCCCCCATAAATGTTTTCATAGCCAAAAGGACCCCCAGGATTTGATCGAAGAGCTCTTAAGTGCCTCTCTTCTGCTCTCATTTCTTTTTACCCTCCTAGTTCTATTAGAAAAAAAAGATCCCCTATTTTTGAAAATGGACGACCCTTTTCAAAAACTCCTCTATTTCATGTCCAATTCGTTGCCCCTTTCTCGTCAACTCAAAGACCTGAAACTTATCGACCCCCTCATTCTCGACATCATCGAACGGATCTGATTCGTTCCCCCTTTCTCGTCAACTCAAAGACCTAAAAACTTATCGACCCCCTCATTCTCGACATCATCGAACGGATCTGATTCGTTCCCCCTTTCTCGTCAACTCAAAGACCTAAAAACTTATCGACCCCCTCATTCTCGACATCATCGAACGGATCTAATTGAATTTTTCTCTTTCTACATTTTCTACGAGTATTCCAAGTTTATGAAAGGGGGTTTAAAATACCTACTCAATCCGATTTTATCCCTTTCAATCCTTTGGTTTTTACCCACAGATTTCCTAGGACACATACTCCAAAAGATTTTAATTTTATTGATGCTCTAGTCCGACTTTCTATCCGTCGGGAAAGGCTTTTTGAAAAGAGAATTTCAGGAGGCATCTTAAAAGAAAAAAAATCATCTCCAAGCCTATTAAAAAGTTGATTTATTTAACTGTTTTATGGAATATTTTTAACATGTCGTAAATAAATGACCCTTAAAGTGATAAGAATTGGTCTTTTATAAAAATCGTCATACGTAAAAAAATAATAAAGGAAATATATGTACGCAACAACCAGCACACCTGTGTTACCCGGTATAGAGGGATCCTGTCTCACACAAATTAGAAGCGTCAGACTGGCGACCACTTCTCTTTTGCTGTTGGCTCCCTGGCTCATAGCGAGAAACTCGGTGACAGCAAAACTCCTCACCCTCCCGATGCTCTTTTCTGCGGCGATTATCAATACCAATAATCTCCCACAAGAGAATCAAAACCCCGTTTTAAAAACGGTAAAAATTATACACGGTTTCGCATCTGCACTTCTTTTAAATCTCATTGGTCTTAGATTCAGAAGCTTTCCCACTTTTATCCTCTCGGTATTAGCATTTGAAATTATTAAATTGAACACCTCGGACAACTCAGAACATCTCCACATCAATATTGGCCCAAACATTAGCCATAGATGTGGACAAAATTTTGGTGGATTTGATTCCGGATTAAGTGGCTTTAGCGAGGTGAACGTAGGTCATCGATATCCCTATCAAGAGCCTCAAAGAAACTACACCGTAAGGCACAGAGTAGGCTCTGATCGTTCGGACTCCTTCGCCGGAGGAGCTTTTTTAGATGGTAGCTCTGTAACGCAAAGACCTTTTCCAGGTTCGACTCATTTGAGATTTGTCCCTCAGGACGCTCAATTCCAAGATGATGACCATGTCCAAAGTCGAATGGGCGACAGCCGGGCCGTTTACGAAGGCGTTAGACATGTCGTGGCACAAGATTCTGAGAGTTCTGTCGATCCAACCGATCCTAGAGCTGGTATGTTCCCGTCATCAGCAATTGTTAATCCATTTGCGGGTTCCCAAAATGGGCTTAGGCACCAGGTAGGGGGCTCTAATTCGGAGATTCGGCTACCTCTTCCAGAAGCTGGGGAAGCAAATGCTGGTGAAGATTTTTTCGCAGCACCGATTTCAGCTCAAACCCATCATCAAAGACGCTCAAACAGAGTGCAGCATGCATCTTTTAAAACCCCTGCTCCGATCCAAACCCAACATCAAAGACGTAATATCAGAGGGCAATCTGCATCTTTTGGAGCACCAGCCACAATCCAACCTTTAACCTCAAGCAGTGGGTCCCAAGGAGAATCTGCATCTGCTGATAGGGATTCATGGGGATTTGCCGGAATAAGTAGTTTGGTCGCAAATGGCGAAAGGCACATTCCAGGCAGCGACAACGCAAAATAGGGCTATTTAAGGATTGATTATGAAAAAAACAATTTTATTCTTTGTGCTTACACTTTCAAGTGTATTCGCCTATGCAGAACCATGCAGAAGATTAACCGGAAAGGATCCTACGGGGCACACCCTTGAATTAGATGATGGATCAGTTTGGAAAGTGCACCAAAACTCATTGCCAAGATCCAAAAACTTTTACAAAGAGGGTGATCTTATTGTGATCTACCCTGTGATATTACGATTTTTATCCGACTCGATGTTTTTCTTTCACAATAAAAATAGTGGACAAAATGTGAATGTTGATCTTTCACTTGGACCTATTTCAGGAAGACCCGGTTGCGTAGAAATAGAGGAGATCGATTTTTATCGAGGGATACTTTTACTTAGAGACGGGTACAACAATCGATTGACCTGGCAGATTAATTCCGATTCGTTGACTCAGCTTCGCCAATGGAAGCCGGGTCAGGCGGTCATACTGGGATCAAATAGACGCCATGCGAATATATTTGGCTCTCCCTATGAATTTTCTTTAATTAATGTAGAAAAAACAGAAATCATACAAGCTAATAGGATTTAAAATGCAATCGATAACATCTCTTGACCCCCAAAGACAAAATCCAGCAGGACTGTACGGTAGAGGGCCTGCATCGGAGATTCCGGATATAAAGGAATTTGTGGTTAGAGTCGCCTCAATTATTTTTGGCTTATTTTCGTCTGCCTACATACTGAAAAATCATAGGTTGATCGTTGCACTTCCACTTTTAAGTGTCACTGCCACGGTAAGCGCCGTAGGGAACTACTACCCCGGTTATGTCCTGGGATTAATTGGAAAATAAGTTATCGAACTTTACCTTTCTCCTATTGAAGAATAGGGGGAAGGTTTTTAAATATCTAAATCGATATTAAGAATGAACGCTAATGCGTTCTTTAATCCCATCCCGCCAGGTCGAATGATGTACTGGATATCTGGTTGTAAAGCTAGTTTGAAATAGTTGATCCTGTAAGAAGCCTCCAAAGAAATTTCTACCCCACTAGCTCCTAGATTCACAGCCTCGTCTTTTGAAAAAAAACTAGAAGCAAGACCCAAGATCAAATGATTTTCATACCGTATCGGTAGAAATTGGTCCACCTGCATACCGCAACCGAAAAAATAAGGGATTATTAATGAACTAGGATCGCCAATACTCCCCTGGACAAAGGGACGGTATCTATCATAAAAGTTGTACTCTCCGATCAAATAGCCTGAAAACCCCACTTTTTTGTAAGTATCGTAGCTAATAGCGATCTGGCTCCTATTGTAGTTCAAACCCGCAACTAACCTCCCCTGATTTGCATTTAAGTGGATCTCAACCTCTGACATAACAAATACGTTTTCAAAGAAATTTCTCCATAATCCAAATGAGTAAATTTCATTGAGGGAATAGATTGCCTCTTCTCCATTGAAAATTCCCAGTTTCAAACCGAGTATTTTTTGATAATCATAGGTCAAAATAGCACCGGGAACAGCAGAAGGGTAGGCCGGAAACCCTTGGATAGTCGGGGGGGTTTCATAGCTATTATTCAGAAGGAATTTAGCATTTAAAATGACACAAAGATCATTAGTACCCAACATCCTACCAAATTTTACAGAAAAGTTGCCCAAGCTCTGCTTCACCCAGTACTCGGAAAACTGGACATAATTGGGTGCCGATATCCCGTCAAAAATCATCGCATCCCCCGTCAAAAAAAAAGAGGGATTTTTTCCCTCGTGGGCCTCGAGATTGATGAAAAGCTCTCCGCCCGGATAGTGGAGGATTTTTTCGGAGTGGAATAGTAGGCCAAGATCCACCAACCACTGATTCAAAACGCCTGTTTTGATCCCTCCGACAAGATTTGCATCCAAGTGGTACATAAAAGAGCCAACAAAATCGATCCCCTGCTCATGGAGAGCTTTTTTGAAGTTAAACATCTCCTCCTCGTCAACCACAAGCGGTTTTTTGGAGTAGGAAAAAATACTACTATTCCAAAAAAAGAGGGTCAAAAGTATCGCTTTGTAGATCGATTTGATAAAATTCTCCGTCGCTTTTGCTTTTAAAGATTAGAAGAGCCTCTATGGGTTTGGTCAACTCTTTTTTAGACATTTCGATTTGCAGTTTCAGCTTTTTTGCAAGAAAAGAGGCTTCGTTCTGTGTGCAGGGCTCTTTACTCTGGTACTGCAAATAGAGCTGTCCCTCCCTTACCCCACATCCCCGATCGATAATTTGAGGAAAGATTGCAACTACAGTCTTATTGATAGTCTTCACCGATTTTAAATCCGGATCCGAACAGAAAAACTCGGCAAATAAGCATAAAATACATCTAATCATTTTAGGCAGGTACTAATTTATTTGTCTCAGGGTCTAACACAAAAAGACTTAAATGACCCTGTTTCATCGTAATTTTGGCTATGGAAGGGGGAGAAACGGGCCCTTTTGTCTCAGGATCATTGAATTCTATGTTTATATCCATTTGGTTCCTCGTGAAAGGCTTTGGAATCAAAAAAGGGTTTAGATCCAGACTGCCATTCAAATAAAATAGGAAGTCATCTGAAATTCGCTGTATTAAAAAGACCGCCTTCGTTTTATCCAGAAAATATTCTGAGGAATAATTGATTGCGACACGTTTTACAGATCTATGGAAATCCCCTCCATAGGAATTGGACACCAAATTGTACCTTTCATAGATTTCGGTATTGAAATCTTTGATAAAAACTTCCATTTTTGGGGGCAATTGGTCATTTGCTTCTTTAGAGCAGCTGAGCAAAACAAGGAAAATAAACGACTTGAGAATAACTTTTGACATACAATTAGGCAGAATACTGCGTTAAATATTCTTTGACAAGATTGTCAAGACACTTTCTATAGGTTGCCCCCAAAATTGCGTGGTCAAAATATTTCAGCCCCCCCTTCTCAATATCTAATCGGACGATTTCAACATCAAAGTATTTTTCTCCAAAAACATAACTTTTAAAGTCGATTAAAAAAGGGATCGGATCCCCTTTTGAAATAAAATTCACAACCCTTTTAGCCGATTTTCTGGGAATCAAGCAGGCACCTCCGAACGAGAAGACTTCAATCCTTTCTTTTTGTTCCTCAGTGAAATTTTTTAGCGCAAGGTCAGTTGTCAGAGCTCCCCGGCTATGGGAAAAAATGATCAATTTTTTTTCTTTATCCGCGAGTAAAGACCTCAAAAGATCCTCGAGAAGGATAGCTCCGTGTGTTTTTATCCCTAGGTACTCCTTAGCGGAGTTCAACAAATCCCGGCCCGATCCCTGTGTCGCCAAATGAACACACCGGACTTTTTGATTGAATCTTGTTGAAAGATCGTAGCAAAGGTGCTCAACAACCGGTTTTTCGGTGGAAATGCCGTTTACAAAAAGGATCGCCAATTTGTTCTCTCTAAGGTGACTATTGATCTCAAAAACCTGATCCATCTCGTAATTTTCCGGCTCCTCAAGACCCATAAACTGCGCTCCGAAGGTTTGTAGTCTTTGCCCAAGCGATAGACTTAAAGGGAGGTGTTTGCCCAAAAAATCTATAAAAGAACCAACCGCATATTTTTGAGATCTAGTAAGATGAAATCCTACCCATCCCCCTTTGGGATCACTGTACCGCAGAGGATTATTGAGACAATATACTGTCCGGTTCAATGTAAAATCAAAACCAATCGGATCACAAGTCAAGAACCTCCCCTCTTTTTGCGCATATATTCTTAGAGGAAAAATGGAGATTTCTAGATTTTGGACCGCTCTTTTCCCCCTGTATCTCCAAGGCGATATAGGATTCGTACCCCCCTTTAATTCTCTGAACGCGCTATAACAGATTTCCTCTTTGATTTCGTTCGTTCCAGGCTCTTGCAAACGGACAATGTTGCCCCAAAGATCGCTCCAAACCCTGTAACCACTTCCCTCTTTATAAATAAATACCGTGCGGGCCTCGTCCGTCCCCTCCTCTTTTTTCAAAAATCTGAACTCTTTGAGCTTTCCCTTCTCAATGCAGCCTATCTCATCCCAATCCTCGTAGATAAACTTCTTCAAAGACCCACCTTTTTCTTTCATCGAAAGCACCCTGCCAAACGGATCGATGTCAAAATAGATCTCATCATCAGACATAGAAAAATGAGTGCACCTTTGCAAACTATCTTCACAGTGTGTTGAATTTATATTATCAGACGAAATCTTGATTCTACCGGGGATATAGTTGTGGTGAATCTCTAGATCGCCGATCTGCTCGAATACCAACTGATCTTCTTCATCATAACCGTAGTGATGGAGAACACCCCCACATTCAGCTTTGATAGGATTTCCCGTAGGATCCCATTCTAAGATCTCCCCTAAAACCGGGCCCTCTTGCAAATCCCAAGCCTCCCCTTTAGACGAGACGACACTGCTGGATGAAAAATCGATCTCAAAGGCAATATCTCGATTCAGGGTGATCCTTTTCTTATCTTTTGTCCGCTCGTAGCTGACACAAGCTCCGTTAAGGAACTTCTCATAGATACATTTCCGTTCATCGTTATAAAGGCGGTACCCTGACCTATCCGTATTGAACTCGCCGTATTCAAGGAGCCTTCCCCTTCTCTTGAACCAGTAGCGATACTCTTTCGTTAGGATGATCAAATCCGCATCATGATCATTCCTGATATATTCGACCTCTAAAGATCCATCCCGATAAATTTTCTCCAATTGTCCCTGAGAATCGTAAAAATACCCTGTCTCGACTCCCCCCTGAACCATTTTTGTCAAACGCCCATTTGGATCCTTTTGTACTTTCACCTCAAGGTCGCCCTCCCTAAGGATCTCAAAATTTTCTGAAAAAATGACAGCACATTGCAGAAAAACCAACCCACAGAATATCAGGCGCATATACCTTCTC
Organism: Chlamydiota bacterium; assembly: GCA_016866475.1. Classification (GTDB taxonomy): domain Bacteria; phylum Chlamydiota; class Chlamydiia; order Chlamydiales; family RGXB01; genus RGXB01. The sequence goes on from VGMF01000001.1 coordinate 131,575, forward strand.
TTAAAAAAGCGGTTTTTGACTTTAGCTTAAATATCTATAAACTTTCAATTAGGATAAGAACCTAGTGCCGGGTTCGCCCGAGCGGGTTGGATTTTATTTAGCAGGTGTTGGATTTCTTGACGAGTTGCCCGGATTCGATAGATTTTATGAGGGAAGAGGTCTAGTAGAGATTTAAACCTTTAATCACTGGGGACTCATGTTCATATCCCAAAATGGATAACTTACCGGGTTCAAGCACAAATTGGGCACCTGCCTCTATTGGCAATTTCAGATATCTTGCTATCAAAGCCCTGCCCACGTGGCCTGACAAAAATAAAAGTGATTTCCCTTCAATCTTCTGTAAAAACCGATCTACACGATCACTGATTTCTTTTGGGCTTTCGCCACCGGGGCAGCCATATTTAAATACTGTCCAATCCCTTTTTTCTATCTCTCGAATCTGTGGAGTGGTGAGCCCCTCATAATCGCCGTAGTTCCATTCATTTAAATCATATGTAAGTTCACAATCTTCAAATCCGAGAATTTTTGCGGTATGCCTTGAACGTATCGAGGTGCTAGAATAGATAGCGTCAAATTCTTCCTTTTCAAAAAAACGGCCAAGCAACTTTACCTTTTTTATCCCCTGAGGAAGAAGATCCAAATCGCTGAAACTTGTATGCCGTCCGTTTTTACTCCACTCAGTTATCCCATGCCGAACAAGCCATATTTCTTTTAAATCGCTCATGTGCTTTACATATTTGTTCACCTAATTTTAGAGAAGGGATAGTTTTTGCCGGCTCGGATCATTCCTAATAAAAATTTCTCCCTAGAATCTTGAATAGGAGTAGACTAATTTCGAATAATCAATTGACAATTAACTTCTTAAGGATCGATAGATTTGATTATGAGAAAACGATCAATTAGCTTGTTTGTTCTTACCATGATGAACCTAGCTGCCATTATCAGCCTAAAAACCTGGCCGTTTGCAGCGAGCTTTGGGCTCGGATCAGTGCTTCTGATACTTTGTGTCATCATTGGCTTCATGATTCCGGTCGCCTTCATATCAGCGGAGCTTGCAACTGCATGGCCTCAGACCGGCGGGGTCTACATCTGGGTGAAGGAGGCTTTTGGTCACAAAATCGGATTTTTGGCTGTTTGGCTACTTTGGATCGAAAACGTCGTCTGGTATCCAACTATTTTGACTTTTATAGCGGGCGCTATCGGTTACACATTTGGGGACAATCTGGCTAACAACCCTTGGTTCACCGCAATTTCCATCAATGTGATCTACTGGGGCATGACCCTTTTTAATCTACGGGGTCTTAAGGAATCAGGAATTTTCACCTCCTACAGCGTCATACTCGGCACGCTAATTCCGGGAGCTTTGATTATTTTGATGGGTCTAGGATGGTACTTTTCAGGAAACAAAGTCGAGATACCTATCGACACGAAAAGCATTTTGCCCGATGTGGGAACTATTGCAAGTTTAGCTGTAATCGCAGGACTCGTCGAAAGCTACTCAGGGATTGAGATGAATGCAGTGCACGCAGCCGATGTTCAAAATCCCCAAAAAAGCTTTCCGATTTCCATTTTTATCACGATCTTAGTCCTCACCCTTTTTTCCACTCTCGGAACCCTTTCGGTTGCTATGGTTCTCCCTTCTAGCACGATTAGTTTCACCTCGGGTGGAATTGAAACTGTGGCATACATTTTCCAAAAATACAACCTCTCGTTTCTTACACCCATAGTCGGGCTTTTCATCGCTTTAGGGGCTCTAGCAAGCCTTTCAACATGGATTATCGGCCCCTCCCGCGGTCTTCTGACGGCAGCAAGGTTTGGTGATCTCCCCCCAGTGCTCCATAAAACCAATAAAAAAGGGATGCCTCTTGGGATGTTGATCTTGCAGGGTGTCCTTGTCTCGATCATCAGCACCCTTTTTATTCTTCTACCCAGCGTGGGTCACTCTTTTTGGATCTTGGAAGCGATGGTGGCGCAGCTCTATATTATCATGTATATCCTCATGTTTGCAGCGGCCATCTGTTTGAGGTACACCCAGCCGCAAGTATGGCGCCCTTTTAAAGTACCGGGTGGAGCTATCGGTTTTTGGCTCACCAATATAATCGGCTTTATAGTGTTTCTTTTTGTCCTTGTGATCGGCTTCATCCCCCCAAGCGAGCTGGGCAGTGCAGATCTAAAGGTCTATGAAATAGTCCAGGTGGCGGGGATGATTTTCTTCGTAGCCGCACCTTTCATCATAACCTTGTTCAAAAAGCCCTCGTGGGATGAGATCTCATGAAAAAAAGTTCCAAAGAGATCCTCCCGCTAAGCATGACATGGGAAGACCTGATTTTTATTAACTTTCCCTGCGATCCCCATCGTCTCCAAAAACTGCTCCCTCAGGGTATGGTGGTCGATACCTACGATGGAAAGGGGTACATCACGATAGCCCCGCTTACAATGAAAGATTTTTCATGGAATGGCTTCAAAGCGATTTTCAACCCCTCATTCTATGAGTGCAACCTAAGAACTTACGTCAAGGTTCAAGAAAAAACCGGTGTCTACTTTTTTTCTCTAGACGCATCCAGCTTTTTCGAGGTCTTTGGAGCAAGAGCCCTTTTTCATCTGAATTACCGATTTAGAAAAATTAGGTTCAGCCTTCAAAATGATTCCTACCTATTTCAAATGTGCTCCCCTTACTCCTCCAAAAAAAGGACAATCATCCAAGCTCGGATAAGTTCCGAGAAAGCGGTTAACGACCCTTTGACCGACTTTATCAGTGCTAGGGAGAGCTATTTTGTCCTGAATAAGTCTCATATCTACGAAGGTAATGTCAAACACCCCCCCTGGAAATTTCAAAAGATCGAAGATATAAAACTCGACACAGATCTTTTCAAAGATCTTCAATCGGGGATAGATCTTAAGACTATAGCCCCAGTTTTAGCGGTCTATGCAAAAAAAACGGTTGTGAACGCCAACTTTATCAAGCCCGCCTTCTATCCTATCGTATTTTTTGATAAAACCTGCGGGCTATGCAGTTTAGCAGTAAGGACGCTCCTTTTCCTTGACCGATCCCATTTTTTGCGGTTCGCCCCCCTTGAAGGGAAAACCTACTACCAATATTTCGACAAGCCCCCAAAAAAAGACCGGATCCTATTAAAGCAGGATACAGGTTCAAACGATGGGGCCGACGCTTTATTGAAATTACTTGATTACCTCCCCTGGTTCACCGGTATTTTTGCAGTTATAAAGCTTATCCCGTTGAAAACCCTCAACCGGTGTTACGATTGGGTCGCAAAAAAAAGAAAAGATTGTCCGCTGAAAGTAAAAAAAATTGGCGACTCCAGGCTTTTGCCCTAAAATTTATTAAAATACACGCATCGAAAAGCGAAAATCCAAAAAGAATAACAAGCTACCATTCTCCTGTTTAGGGCTGCTTGTCTTGTACATATTCTAACTGTCCGTTCTTTAGACCATCGGGGGCTCTAAATAAATTCTTAATTGAAAATAACGGGAGGTGTCTGCTAACCTCAACGAATGACTAGACCTTCCATCAGTGTTTTTGTTCTGACCATGATGAATCTTGCAACGATTCTTAGTATCAGAAACTGGCCCTTTGCGGCCGAATTTGGCTTTTCGTCGCTATTTTTCATCTTGCTAGCGGTGCTTACATTTTTTATCCCATCAGCTCTCGTGTCTGCCGAATTGGCGACCGGTTGGCCTCAGCAGGGGGGAATATTTGTCTGGGTTAAAGAAGCTCTCGGAAACAAAATGGGGTTTTTGGCCGTATGGCTCTTGTGGGTGGAAAACGTCGTGTGGTATCCCACAATCCTCTCTTTCATCGCCGGGACGATCGCATACGGGATCGACCCAAAACTTACAGACAACGCTATTTTCACCTTTTTTACAATTCTGTTTGTTTTTTGGGGTGTTACCCTCTTAAATTTTAAGGGGATCCGCTTATCAGGTTTCATTAGCACAGTCGGCGTTATTTTTGGTACCCTTGTGCCTGGTTCCCTGATTGTGATCCTTGGACTTTCATGGTTGTTTGGTGGAAGGCCGATGGAGATCGAGATGAGTTGGGACGCTTTTTTTCCCACCGTTACGCACCCCTACCAGCTTGTGTTCTTGGCAGGTGTCATTCTCAGCTTTGCAGGGATAGAAATGAATGCCGTCCACGCCAATGTCGTTGAAAATCCACAAAGAAGCTACCCATTGGCCATCTTGGTATCGGTACTCCTTATCGTGTTTTTTACAAGTTTTGGTACCCTCTCTATCGCGATGGTAATCCCCCAAAAAGAGATCAATCTTGTGGCAGGAGGGGTAGCCGCCATCGATTATTTTTTGACCGCCTACGGACTTAAAGGGTATATACCTTTGATCTCGGTCCTCATTTCATTTGGAGCCCTAGCGGGTTTAAGCACTTGGATAGCCGGACCCTCAAGGGGATTGCTCACTGCAGCGCAAACAGGAGACCTTCCCCCGATCCTTCGCACAATGAACAAACAAGGGATGCCGGTGGGGATGCTGATCTTTCAAGGAATTATCGTAACTGTATTGGCCCTGGTATTTTTAATTATGCCAAACATAAACAGCTCTTTTTGGATGATGACCGCGATGGTCTCCCAGCTCTATCTTTTGATGTACTTACTCCTTTTTATCTCAGCTATCGTTTTAAAAATTAAAAAACCCGAGGTGCCTAGAGCCTTCACGGTGCCGGGCGGGACCATCGGGATGTGGATTGTCTCGAGCATAGGGATCATCTCAAGTCTTTTCTGTATTGTCTTTGGATTTTTCCCACCAAGCCAGCTTGATGTTGGTGACGTGTTACAATACGAACTTATTCAAGTTGTGGGGATTATAGTTTTTTGCGTGACCCCTTTTATCATCTTGTGGTTTAAGAAGCCAAGTTGGAACACATTAAAATAAAAAAGGGGCTCGTTGGAGCCCCTTTTTTTGTAAATCAATCTATTTCAAAGATTAACGAGCAGCAATAGCAGCTTTAAGCTTGCTTACAACTTCGCCCATTTCTTTTTTAATAGTAGATTTTCTAGAAGTCTTACGACGCGTAGCTTTTCTTTTTGTAGCTTTACGACGTGTAGCTTTTTTAGCACCTGTCTTTTTAGCTGCTTTTCTAGAAGTCTTACGGCGTGTAGATTTTTTTACAGCTTTTTTAGCGCTTTTTCTTACTGGTCTTTTAGCAGCTTTTTTAGCATGCTTTCTGTGCGAATGCTTTTTAGAAGCTTTCTTTGCTGAAGCCTTTCTTACAGCTTTCTTTTTTGCTACCATGTTATTTTCCTTTTTTTTGTTTTAAAAAGCTTTTATACCCAAATTAAGGTCTTTTAATTGCAATATACAAATTAAATAATTAAAATCTATTTATAATTAAAAAAAATTCTAATATAAGTTTAGGATGGTTTCTAGAGCGTTTTTAACTCTAATTAATTACGGGCCGATTAGATTATATTTATGCTTAAATTCTTCATTTTTTCATTTTTTTCATCTTAGATGCTCCCTCGATAACCAGGGAGACAGACAAGCCGGTCCTTTACTCGAAAAAATGCTGAAAATGGTGTGAAAAAGTCTTTTTTGGGGTCGAAAATCTTAGTGCTTTGGTGAAAATTTGAGACGTAAGTGATCCTGAGCATGCCAAGGAACTCGTTCGGCTAGGGAGTAAATTCCAAGTCGCTTGTCTTTTAATAGGCAAAGTGGCCATTTATGAGTCATCCTGCGTTATTGGACATCTAAACCGCTCTATTTCAATGAAATAATAGTTTGACAAAAACCGTTTTTAAACCTATGAAGATAGAAATAGTACTTTCTAGAGGTGTTTTTTGGAACTAGCAAACGGACAATCAAAGCGGGTAATTAACATTTTTATACTCGCTATGCTTAACGTATCGGTAATGGCCAGCCTCAGAAGCTTGCCTTTAGTGGCGGAATTTGGATACAGTTCAATTTTCTTTTTTTTAATTGTGGCGTTGACATTTCTACTTCCTCAGGCTCTAGTCGCGGCCGAACTGGCGACGGGGTGGCCAAAGTCAGGGGGAATTTACATATGGGTTCGGGAAGCCTTGGGGGATAAATGGGGTTTTTTTGCTATTTGGATCCAATGGGTTCATAACGTCACCTGGTTCCCGGTGATACTCTCATTCGTGGCTACAACGATGGCTTATGTTTTTTACCCGCCATTTATTGAGAATAAGTACTATGTTCTAACGGTCATTCTTGCAAGCTTTTGGGGAATGACTATTTTTAATTTTTCAGGAATTCGGATCTCAAGCTGGTTCAGTACCTTTTGTGTCATAGCCGGGACAATCCTGCCGGGGATCTTTTTGATCGGTCTTGGCATCCTATGGGTATATACAGGGGAACCATTACAAATTAAATTAACTGCAGATAGTCTTTTGCCCGATTTAAGCAGGCTCGACAATATCGTCTTTCTCGGGGGGCTCTTTTTGTCCTTTGCTGGGCTGGAGGTAACAAGTGGTTATGCCGGCGAGGTTCAAAACCCGCAAAAAAACTTTCCGTTTGCGATCCTTATGGCCGCAATCATTACGTTTGTTCTTTTCTTGTTAGGCTCTCTATCGATTGCGTGGGTGATCCCCAAAGACCAAATCAGCCTAGCTTCGGGCCTAATGGCAGCCTTGAAAATATTCCTGGATAACTACAACCTAGCCCCGCTGCTTGGATTTTTGGGAGTCTTGCTTGTCGCAGGTGCGGTCGGGGAAACAAATGCCTGGATTATCGGGCCTGTTAAAGGACTTTACACCACTTCCCGCCACGGGAACCTCCCACCGTTTTTTCAAAAATTAAACAAAAACCAGATCCCTGTAAACCTTCTCTTTTTTCAGGCGATCATTGTCTCCTTTGCTGCCTTCATGTATCTTTTGATGCCCTCCATAAGCAGCGCTTTCTGGATTCTTACAGCACTAAGCGCTCAAATCTATCTTGTGATGTATGTGATGATGTTTATATCAGCGATTCGTCTAAGATACACACGGCCAAACGTACCAAGAGCCTACCAGATTCCCCATCCCCACAAAGGGATGTGGTTGATTGCGGGTATCGGTATCCTCACCTCAATTTTCGGAATCTTCCTCGTATTCATCCCCCCTGCTCAGTTTAAGGATGAATCTGTCATCACTTACGTATCCTTTTTAGTAACAGGTCTTGTTTCGATGGTAGCCCTCCCGCTGATCATCCATGCATTCAAGAAACCCTCGTGGAATCAGGTAGAAACAGCTCACGGCGAAGAGGATGAACATCCTACACACAAAGATTCGCATTAATAAATCGATTAGATTTGAAGCCAAATGAGGGGGCCACTAAAACGGCCCTCTTATTTTTGTCCCAGACGAGCACAGGATCTTTCCAAGCACCCTCTTTTTTCATGAGCTCAATAAGAGCCTCCAACGCTTGGGATTCATGAATTTGAGTGGCCACTTTTTGATGTTTTACATTTTGAAGCCAAATGAGGGGGCCACTAAAACGGCCCTCTTATTTTTGTCCTAGACGAGCACAGGATCTTTCCAAGCACCCTCTTTTTTCATGAGCTCAATAAGAGCCTCCAACGCTTGGGATTCATGAATTTGAGTGGCCACTTTTTGATGTTTTACATAAAGATCGATAAATCCGGGCTTTGAGCCAACATAACCGAAATCGGCGTCGGCCATTTCCCCGGGACCATTAACGATACACCCCATGATGGCAATTTTGACCCCGATAAGATGGTTTGTCGCCTCCTTGATCTTGCGGGTGACCTCTTGTAGATTGAACTGCGTGCGTCCGCAACTCGGACACGAAATAAAATCGGCTTTAGTCATCTTGATTCTAGCCGCTTGTAAAATCCCCATCTTCAAATCCTGATCAAAATCGAATCCAAATGGGGTACTTACCTCTATTTCCTCGGTCGGGTTTTCAATTAAAAATGAACCCGCCCATGCTGAAAGCTGTAAAATAGCTTCCTCTTTGGAATCCCCCTGATACTCCAACTTTCCTCGATAAGGTTGCAGATTTTTAAGGTATTTACAAGGGGCTATTTCCCGATGCGCATCCTCTGTCAACGAAACTCGGATTGTATCGCCGATCCCTTCCATAAGAAGCGGTCCAATTCCGATTGCGGCTTTGATTCTCCCCTCGATTCCGTCACCGGCCTCGGTCACACCTAGATGTAAAGGGGGGTATACCCCCTCTTTTTCACGCAAAGCGACAAATAATCGGTACGCACGCACCATCACTAAAGGGTTCGATGACTTTAAAGAAACTATAATTTGGTCAAAACCCTTCTCTTTTGCAATACGTAAAAACCTGAAAGCCGACTCACACATCCCCTTCGGGGTGTCTCCGTACGTAAAGAGAATATCCTCAGCCAACGACCCGTGATTCACCCCTATCCGAATAGCGGTCTTATGCTCCTTGCAGACATCAATCAAGGTTCCGAAACTCTCGATCGAAAAATTTCCCGGATTGACTCTCACCTTATCCACATAGGGTGCAACCTCTATCGCGGCTTTTGGGAAAAAATGGATGTCGGCAACTAAGGGGATGTCTAGACCCATCATCCGGATCTTCTCTTTAATCTTTTTGATCGCATCTACCTGTTTCATTCCCTGAACGGTACAGCGTATAATTTCACAGCCCGCATGATGAAGATCCAAAATTTCTTTTAGGGTGGACTCCACATCCTCCGTTTTAGAGGTCGTCATCGATTGGATCCTCACATCGTGAACGCTCCCTATCAAGACAGATCCAACTCTCACCTGGTGGGTTTTAATCCTCATGAACCAAAGACTCTCTAATTTGGTGAAATTCTAAAAATTTTGAGCCATGCAAATCCACAGCTACCTTTTTGACCACATGTCCCCGTTTGGAGTCCTCTACCATGTAATTTTCGATCAAGTGGGCCCCATCGGCTGCAACGATTACCCCACTTTTCTTCTCTAAAATCGCCTGAAAAGCCCTGATACCCAGTTTTTTTGTATACTCAAGATCATAGGGAGTAGGATCCTCGCAACGGGCCTCGTACCCCATAGTTGAAAATCTTAAAGGGGGTAGATGTAGCCCCCTCTTTCTAGCCTCTTTCTCCACATGCTGCATCAGTCTCACATGAGATTCCATTCCTGATAGATCAGCATTCCCATGCGGGTCCAATTCGGTGGTCTCCTCCAGCTCTTTAATAGCAAGGCTGATCCCCTCGGGTATCAGTATAACCCCATACTCTTTTTTACGTTCCTCGAAGAAATGGAGAATGGCATCAACGACTTGTGGTAGGGTCGCCTTTTTGTGGATTAGCTCCTCGGTGATCAGAGCAAAATTGGCCCTGGAGCGGATGGCACACTCCAGGGTAATATGGCTTGTGTCCCGACCCATGAGCTTCAATACATGGTAGTATTTGCCAGTCGATCTTGCATCGACTTTGAGATTACGGATCAATCGGGACATAAGGCTACAAGCCGTATCGAAACCAAAAGAGGGCACAGCCAAATCAAAATCTATCGTCTTGGGCAAATGGATAATTAGAGTGCTTACCTCTTTAGAAAGCTTGTAAGCATTGGTAGCCGTATCATCGCCACCTATGAAGATAAGGGCATCAAAAGAGAACTTTTGTATCGTCTTTTTTATTGCGTCTATATCCCCGGGCAAGATTTTTTTTCTCCGGGTCTTTAAGAGGTCAAACCCCCCCTTGTATCGGAACCTGTCAATTTGTTCTTTCTTTAAAACGTGAGCCACCCCTTCGATCAGCCCTTCCGCTCCCCTCTCTATCCCGTAAAGTTCACCAAACCCGTCAATCAGATCAAAAAGGGTTGCTATCACATGATGTCCTCCGGGTGCTGGCCCCCCTGACAAAAGAACTCCAACACGTAATCTTTCTTTCATTTTCACCAAAAAATTTAGATGTTAAGATTTTTTTGACGGCTTTTGGCTCGAGGGAGATAAATTGGAATAACCAAAGGGTCAAAATTCTTCTTAAAAATACAGGCAAATTTAAAAAAAAACAAGAACCCTCTGCAGGATTATTAAACTCTTAGGGGCGGCGCCTTTATCTCAGGAAAAACTCTTTGGTTGATCCATAAAGAAACGTTCCTTGAGTACGCATGCAAGAACACCTCCGTTACAGACTCTTCCCCATCATCATGGGAATTTAATATAAAAGAGATGCCGATAACCTTGGCACCGGTGTTGATGATCTTCGACATGGACCCGCTACCCCTGCTATAAGGGTTTAAAATCATATCTAATCCCAAAGCAAACCAGAATGATGAGCGGGATAACGTCACACACCCAAGAAATTTAAAACCCCTGGAAAGGGTGACTCTTGACTCCAGGAAATGGGACGGTTTCAGAAACCAGTAAAATGTTCCTATCAAGGAAACGTTCAAAATAAATTTGACTATTTTTTGGATATTTTTCGCCATATCTTTTTGCTGCGGATTCGTTTTTTCGGAGTAGATCTCACCAACACTTTTAAAAAAATCTAAAAAAAATCCCGGGAAAGCATTCCATATTTCCATGATCCATTCCTTTCTAAAAAGTCATTCATCTTCCTTGCCTACAACCATATACGTTTGAAATATTTAATGCGATACAGAAAAAATCTTAATCTATTGCAAATGCTAATTTTTAAAAAACATAACACACCCTTAATGAAGGGGACGTTTTACACGGTCCCACTGTCCTTATAGTAGGGATTATTTTTCCTGATTCGTGTAAATAAAGTTTTTATTCTGGGTCGAATCTTGCCGAAATTCCCCATAAACAGGTAATATCTTTCTATGCAAGGTCGTTTCATTTTTATTACAGGCGGTGTCCTCTCCTCACTCGGCAAGGGGGTTATAGCTGCGTCCATATCCTCCATAATCGAGAGCATGGGGCTGAACGTTTCGATTATTAAGCTTGACCCTTACCTCAATGTTGATCCTGGGACCATGAGCCCCTACCAACATGGAGAGGTTTACGTCACCGAAGACGGGGGCGAGACTGATCTGGATTTAGGGCACTACGAGCGTTATACCCGTTGTAAAATCTCAAAAAAATCAAATGCCACGGCCGGACAAATTCTTGACTACGTCTTGCAAAAAGAGCGCAAAGGGGACTATCTTGGTTCTACCGTTCAAGTGATTCCCCATGTCACCGATGAGATCAAACGGCGCATACAAATTGCCCAACAGCCGGGAACCGATATCACCGTTATTGAAGTAGGCGGAACTGTAGGAGACATTGAGTCCCTCCCTTTTTTGGAAGCAATACGTCAAATGCGCTGCGATCATCCGCAACATTGCTGCAATATCCATCTCGCCTACGTCCCGTTCCTCAAAAGCTCTGGAGAGACAAAAACTAAACCGGCCCAACATTCCCTCGTCGCCCTAAGACAGGTAGGGATTATACCCGATATTGTGATTTGCCGATCTGAGCATCCACTCCCTTTTGAAAGCCTAAAAAAAATCAGCCTTTTCGGCAACGTTCCGATCCACGCTGTGATGGACCAACCTGATGTGGAAAGGGCCCTTTTTGAGGTTCCGATCCATCTTAAAAAGCAAAAGATCGACCTTCTTTTATCGCAAATCTTAAAACTCTCCCCCCCGAATCCGGCAAATGCGTCTATCTGGGAATCTCTGTTAAAAAAAGAGATTGAGCTCAGAACCGAAGTACAGATTGGCGTAGTTGGAAAATACCTGGAACATAAGGACGCCTACAAATCGGTTTTCGAGGCGCTGCACCACGCAGGACTAAATCAAGGTGTAAAAGTCCGCTTGATCGAAATAGACGCAGAGAAACTTGAAAACGGGGAGGAGATTTCCGAAGTGGACGCCTATATTATTATGGGCGGGTTCGGACCCCGCGGTTTTGAAGGGAAGATTCAGGTGGCAGCTCACGCCCGCACCCGTCTCATTCCCTGTTTCGGGATCTGTTTGGGCCTTCAGGTAATGACTATTGAATATGCACGCACAGTTCTTGGTCTAAAAACCGCCCATTCTACCGAGATGGCGCCCGACACCGATTGTCCAGTAGTCTTGAGTTTGTCTGAATGTAAAAATGTCACACAACTGGGCGGCACTATGCGCCTAGGGAGCTATCCGTGTCTAGTTGAAAAAAAGACCCGCTGCCATGAAATCTACAAAAAAGACCTAATCCAAGAAAGGCATAGGCACCGCTACGAGGTGAACCAGGACTATATAGACTCCTTAGAGAGCGCGGGCCTTAAGATAAGCGGTCGACACCCGGAGACCGGTTTGACTGAAATGGTAGAGATCACAGACCATCCTTGGTATATCGGCGTCCAATTTCACCCCGAATTCCAATCTAAAGCTTTTGCTCCCCATCCCCTCTTCTTCTCATTCATTCAAGCTGCTCTAGAACAGTCAAAGTCCAAAATTGAGTGCGGGGCAACTGCAACATAGATGCGTATTCTTGCAGTGGACTATGGAAAAAAAAGGATCGGGTTGGCAGTTTCTTCAACAGTTGCCTCCATGGCTCTCCCTCTTTGCACCATAGAGCATAAAGGAGTTTGCCCTAAAGCAGCAGAATTAGTCTTTCAAAAAGTAGAGCAATTAGGGGATATTAAGGAGATAGTACTGGGTTGGCCCCTATTCATGGACGGAAAAATCAGCCCCCTTTGTATTGAAGTTGGCCAATTCAAAGAGCACCTGGAAAAACTCTTTTTGGGTCCTATCCAACTTATAGACGAACGGCTTACATCCAAAATAGCGGAGGATTCCTACCGCTCGCATGGTTTTTCCAGAAAAAAACAAAAGCTTTTTTTGGATCAGGCGGCGGCGGTGAACATTCTCACGACCTTTCTTGAAAGAAAAAAAAACTCCCCCGTCTAGCTTCGGCTTTTTTTACTTTTTGTCCAAACGCATCCTTCTCTCTTCTGCCTATTGCAGTAAAAGTCTTAAACCGTTTAAGGTTCAGATAGCACCATAAAAAGCACTATTGGAATGTCTGATTTAGAAAATTTTACCCAACTCATAGCGCGTCAAAATGTGGCTAAACCACAGTGCATCGTCCTTTTTGGTGCTACAGGAGATCTAGCAAAAAGAAAGATATTTCCTGCCCTATTTGCCCTTTTTCTAGATAAAAAACTCCCCTCCCGGTTCTGCATCATAGGCCTAGGGAGAAAAGATAATACCGATGAAGAATTTAGAAAATACGTTGAAGATAGGCTGCAGGAGTTCGCAAGGCTAAAAGGAGATCGCTCTTCACGCAGGGAATTTTCGGAAAAAATCTTCTATCTTTCCCTTGATATCGATAAAGATTACTCCCCGCTAAAAAAAATCTTAAGCGAAAAAGAGCCCTCTTTTGGGACGCAGGAAAATAGAACTTTTTATCTTGCAGTAGCCCCCTCTTACTTTACGATCATCCCTCAAAAACTTAAAGAGATAGGCCTCTTGCATGATAAAGGGGCAAAATCTTTTGCAAATATTATCATTGAAAAGCCTTTTGGCACCGATCTATCCTCTGCTCTAGCTCTCGACCAGGAGTTGAAAAAAATCTTGTTTGAGGAGCAAATCTACCGGATCGATCACTACCTTGGAAAAGAAACGGTACAAAATATTTTCGCTTTCCGTTTCTCCAACCATTTCGTCGATCATATCTTTACCTCCCAATTCGTCGAGTCGGTCCAAATAGTCGCGGCAGAAGACCTGGTTGTTGGAGACAGGGTGGAATTCTATGACTCGGTGGGGTGTTTGAGGGACTTTTGCCAAAATCACCTGATGCAAGTTCTTGCATTCATAGCTATGGAGGCCCCAAGCAAGAATGAAGCGGAATATATCCATCAGGAAAAATCGAAACTTCTCAGATCGGTGAAACAAATTGATAAGATCGTGCGCGCCCAATACAAAAAAGGGTATATCAATACCGATCAGGTGAAAGGGTATAGAGATGATGAGAGGGTAAAAACCTCCGATACCGATACGTTTGTAGGGCTTCGCCTTTTCGTGGATAATTTTCGGTGGGGTGGGACCCCTTTTTACCTGTTTGCAGGAAAAGCCTTGCCTCGCAAGTATACTGAAGTGAACATTGTATTGAAAAAAGCCCCCTTCTCCCTATTTCCCCAGACCTCGCAGCAAAATATCATCTCCATACAGATTCAACCCAAAGAGGGCATATCGATCATCATCCGGACAAAGGTACCTGCTAAAACTAGTCTCAAACCTGTAAAACTTGATTTCTACTACGATGATTATTTTAGTAGCGAATCGATACCCGAGGCCTATGAAACCCTTATTTTCAATGCGATGTGCGAAGATAGATCGTTGTTTACCGATAGAGAAGAGTTGATTGCCAGCTGGGAACTTTTTGATCCTATCATCCAAAAATGGAAAACAGAGAACCTTTCAACGGAGGAGTTCTATCCTGCAGGCTCTTGGCCGGAAATTATGAAGAAAGTGTTTTTAGAGGGGCATTACCTAGTCATATGATCGGCGAATGGATTGAAATCCGGGATATATTCAAGCTTTTAGGCTCAACATCTCAAAGAACGATTGGCCACTCCACAATTTTTGTTATAGCAAAACCGGATGACCACCTCTACTACCTTGAATCTTTCACAAAAACTATCATTACCGAGTACCCCTCCCGCTATATTCTCATTAAAGAGGAAGCAAGTGCCGACCGGGAATTTTTGAAAGCCAAACTTACTTTTTTAGAGACGACAAAAGGATCCAATCGGTTCTGCGAATTCATCGAAATAGAATTTACCCCTAACCAAAAAGAGAGGCTTGCTACCTCGTTAAGTAAATTTGCCCTGCCGAAATTAGATGTTTTTTTGGTGATTTGGCAAAAAAATGAGGAACATAGGCCTTTTTTTGAAGCCCTCAAAAATATAGCATCCCGAATTATTTTTGACTCAGAATATGCCTCTTCTCCTGAACTTGTTTTGTCTTATATCAATCAAGTCCCCCAAAGGGTATCGGTTGGCGATCTCAGCTACACAAGAGCCTTCTCTATCAGAGAAATCCTGATTAAAGAGCTCACCGCTCCCCAGTTGGCCCCTATCATCAATAAGTACCACACTCTTAAGATCCGTTATAACCCCTGCTTGTATAAATGCAGTGATGTGCCTATCCAATCCCTCTACCTGGCTGAATGGCTTGCCATTTGGGGTAAACTTAAACCGGTATTCAAAATAAATACCTATCACCGGACAAAAATCGTCTATGAGAGTGCCGTTGCAGTGATAGAACAGGGCGAAAATATGAAGGATCTTGGTGAAGGGAAGATTCTTGAAATGGAAATGGTGGGGCCAACCCACACATTCCTTCTTAAAAGGGACCCCAAGCAACCCGACAAGATTCTCACATCCATTAAGTCTGAAACTAGCTCCTCCGGCCCTGCAAGTTTTAATACCGATGACCTGCATATCGGTCTAAGCTTGATGCGTCAACTCCAATATGATCAAACAAACCAGGTGCAAATAACGGCGCTAAAACAACTTTCAAGCCTGCAGGCAAAAAGATTGGTGCAGTCCGCATCGGCCGCAGAAACCCTTTTAACACTAAAGCAAAGAATTCTTTTTGAAGGGGTAAAAGCCATTAAAGAGAGGGGCAGATTCAGAATTGCTTTGTCGGGGGGCAAGACTCCGATGGATTTGTACCGCTCATTTCAACCAAATGATCTGGATTGGTCAAAAGTACAGATCTTTTTTTCTGATGAGAGACAAGTTCCAAGCGACCACCCCGATAGTAATTACAAAAATGCTATGGAAGCGCTCCACCATCTTCCGCTATTGGAACAAAACGTACACCGGATGGCAGCTGATAATGATCCCGATACCAATTGCTATACGTATGAACGTCTTATCAGACCCTATCTTGATGTCTGCCTACTCGGTATGGGGGCAGACGGCCATACACTCTCCATCTTTCCCGGTTCCCCTGTGCTAATGGAAAAGCAGCGTTTGGTTATGCCTGCTCCGGGCGCTAGCCACGAGAGGATGACTTTTACCCTTGAGGCGATGGATTTTTGCAAAAATAAATTCTTCTTAGTCTTGGGAGAGGAAAAAAAAGAGATGCTCATTAAGGTCTTGAATGAAAAATCGGCTCTTCATCCGGCCTCGATGGTTTTGGATGCCGATTTTTATACAGATATTCAAAATATTGGCTGAATCTAGATGGCTTGTACCCCTAAACTCTCTTTTTTTAAGAAGTTTTCATTTTGAAGATCGACAGGCGTGCAATCTAAAAAGAGCTGCGCCCCTTTGAGATTAAAATTTCTTAGGATCCGATACATTTGAAAAAGGATGAATCTTGTAAAACCCTTGTTCGGGACCACATCAAAAAAAAGATGTCCGGAGGTGGATAGAGTGCCAGATTGGCTATGTCCGATCGACCCGAATTCACTTAAGTACATTTTATCGATCGTACCTAAATAACGGACTAAGCTCGATTTTTCCTCCTGGGTAAACTCGTCAAAAGAACCCACATGCCTATGAGTAAATAGAATGAAATGCCCCTCGACCAAAGGTTCCCCCGGGTATACAACCTTTATAACATTACGCTCTTCGTCTAAGACGTGGCTACAAAGTGCGCATTGCGATGCAAACTCCACCTCATTCCTAAAAAGGAAATACATGGTGCCTAAGCCAAAAAATACAAGGGTTATGATTAAATAGATAAAACGCATGAAACTTCTCTTTTTTTCTTGATGCGCTCCATAAAGGGAGCGATTCCCTTTCGAAACTTCTTTGAAATCCACAAAGTCCTGAAAAAAGTTTCGAAAGGTTTTTGCTTACGATTTTACGTACGCTTTGATTATTTCTTGTTTTTCAATAGGCCTATCGTTTCTTGTCTTGGATTTTTCAATCTTTTCGACCACTTCATAACCCAAAACAACTTCTCCAAAAATTGTGTGCTTCCCATTTAAAAAAGAGGTGGGTACGGTTGTGATGAAAAATTGGCTTCCGTTTGTATTTGGACCCCGATTTGCCATAGCCAAAAGCCCTTTTTTCGTGAAAAGGATCTTTGAGGTGCACTCATCAACAAATGGGCGTCCGAAAATAGATTCGCCGCCGGCCCCTGTCCCCGTCGGGTCCCCCGACTGAATCATAAAATTGGGAATAACACGGTGAAATGTGACCCCATTATAGTACCCTTTTTGTACCAGTTTTTGAAAATTTTCACAGGCTTTGGGGGCGACTTCAGGTTTAAGCTCCAATTCGATATTTCCCTGATTTGTCTCCAATACTATGATTGGTTTTGCCGATAATGACATAGAAACTCCACTGAATAAAACAATTCCATGCTTCAAAATTTTAAAAAAATAGTTTTTCATCTAACCTCCCGGGTACCAAAAAAAACCTGATTTAAGTAGCATCATATATATGGGAAGAATATTTATGCAGGGGCTTTTTACCTTAGCCCCTATAGTTTTAACAATTGCGCTGATTATTTGGCTTTTTGACTTTGCTGAAGGGATCTTGAAGAAACCTCTTGTGTTCCTTTTGGGGCCCGATCTTTATTTCCCAGGGATGGGCGTCCTCATCATCGTGGTGACTATTTTTATCGTCGGTTTTTTGGTCAATTACTGGCTTTCACGACTTATTTACGAGTACATGGAAAAACTCATCTCGAAAATTCCCCTTATCAAAACACTCTACAACTCAGTAAAAGACCTGCTTAGCTTTTTTGGAAAAAAAGAGGAGAGTGGGAGTGTTGTCGTCGAGGTGCAGTTTGGTGAATTCCGCCTTATAGGTTTTTTAACCGACAAATCTCCTAAACCCCCGATTGGGAACGAAAATGAGGTCATCGTCTATTTCCCAATGAGTTATCAAATAGGCGGATATACCTTAATTTTGCCAAAAGAGAAAATTCAACCTGTCAACCTCACTATTGAGCAGGCTATGAACTATATCCTTACTGCCGGCGCCCTGAAGAAAAATTAATTTTTTCTAGTTCCAACTAGTTTCCTAAGATCACCCACTCTAGATCTTCTTACAAACCTATGAGATAAAGTAATATATAAATTTTTATATTAAATAATTCCAGGTTGGGCTATTTACGAAATATGCATGCTTTGTCCCCATTCCTCCATCCGCACTCGGTGGTATTTGTCGGCGCAACCGAAAAAGAGGGGAGTGTCGGGCGTGCGATCGTTGAAAATCTTCTCGATTTTAAAGGGAAGCTCTTCCTTATAAATCCCAAAAGAAAAGAGGTATTAGGCCACCCTTGCCTTAATTCTATCTTGGAAATGGATCAAAATGTGGATCTTGCCATCTTAGCTATAAAAGCAGATCTAGTCCCTCAAGCCATTACTGAACTGGGAAAAAAGGGGGTAAAAAGTGCTATTATCATTTCCGCTGGTTTCAAGGAGATGGGCCCAACAGGGCTGGAGCTTGAGACTCGAGTTTTAGCCCTGGCAAAAAATTACGGGTTACGAATTATTGGGCCAAACTGTCTTGGGGTTATGTCACCCTATTCAAATTTGAACGCGACCTTTGCAAAAAATCGTGCTTTCGCGGGAGGCGTGGCATTTATAAGCCAGTCGGGCGCTATTTGCACCTCGATGCTTGACTACGCTAACGACATGGGGATCGGGTTCAGTGCCTTCATTTCGGTTGGCTCTATGTCGGACTTGGAATTTAAAGACTGTATCGAATATCTGGCAAATGATCCGAAAACGCACACGATTTTTTTGTATATGGAAACGATCGGCGACGCAAAGGAATTCATACGTATTTGCCGACATACCGCACTCAAAAAACCTATTGTAGCGATTAATCCGGGAAAAAGTAAGGCAGCCCGCAGAGCAGCAGCAAGCCATACGGGATCCCTGGTGTGTTCTGACACTGCAGTGGAGGCCATCTTTGAAAAAGGTCTGGTCTTAAGAGCCGAAACGATGGAGGAGTTCTTTGATCTGTTTAGCTACTACGCTTTAGAAGCGACCCCAAAAGGGGACAGAATAGGTATCATCACAAACGCAGGCGGAATGGGTGTTTTGACTACCGACGCGATTGAACTTAACGGAGCAAAAGCGCTCCCCCCTGTTGATGTTTTGGGGGATGCAACGGAAAAGGCTTATAAAAAAGCATGGGAAGAATTAAAGGACACAGATGCAATCGATGCCCTTTTAATTATAGGTTCGCCCCAGTCGATGACCGATTTTGTTAAAATCGCTGAGGTAGTCCAGCAAATTAAAGGGAAAATCCCCGTTGTGGCAAGTTTTGTGGGTCAAAAACAGACCCTTGAGGGTGTCAGATTTCTCAAAAAACACCGCATCCCCCATTTCCCAACACCGGACAGGGGTGCAAAAATCCTAGCGAAAATCATCGGGCACGAAAAAAGGAGGGAAAAGGCGCATAACACCCTCTCTCTTATGGGAGAGAAGCTGGCCAAAGAAATACCCCTCCCCTTCACAGGAACGCGCACACTTTTAACCGAATACGAATCTAAGGAGCTTTTGGAGCGTGCCGGCCTGCCTGTTGTGAAAACAATGCTAGCCAAAACCGCTCTTGAAGCTCAAGAAATGGCGGAAGAAATAGGTTTTCCGTGCGTCGTGAAGCTCAATTCTACGACCATCACCCATAAATCCGATATGGGGGGTGTTCTGTTAAACCTTAAAAATAAACAAGAGGTTCTTATGGCGTTTCTTGAGATTCAAAATAAGATCAAGGAAGGTTTCGAAGGTGTTACGGTACAGAAAATGTTCAACCTTAAGGGGGGGGTTGAGCTTTTATTTGGGATGATTCGAGATCCTATGGTAGGACCACTAGTCACTTTTGGGTCGGGTGGAATCGCTTTAGAACTTTATAAAGATGTCGTTTTCGCCATCCCTCCCCTGTCACCCGAAGAGGCTCTCGAACTATTCAAGAAAACTAAAATTGACCGCGCCCTAGACGGCTACAGAAATTTGGGTCCGGTCAACAAAAAGAAATTGGCAGAATTTTTTAGCCTTTTCTCCCTTTTCATCGCATCTCAACCCGATATTGTCGAGCTGGACATTAACCCGCTTATTGCCAATCAAAAAGAGTTTTTAATTCTAGACGCCAGAATCGTACTCAAGACAGACCTGACCCTAAACAAATGAAAAAATCTGCAGCTTCCCGCAGTAGGGGTGAAAAAAATTGGGCTCCGAAGTTCCCTAGAATCCACATAAACTTTATACTGATCCTCTATAGAAAATGAGCTTTGAAAAATTGAGCTTTGTATTCTTTCAAATTAGGATCGAACTGTTTATTTAACAGGGCTATTTAAGGGGCGGTAAAAAATTGAATATAATCTTAACGAAAAAAGTTCGATCCTAACTTAAAAAGACTAAAAATGGAAAAGGTACGGGAAGTTTTATGGCGAAAAAGAGCGCAGGCTGGGAAGAAGGAGCAAAATGGTACGATCAGCTCGTAGGCGATGCAGGCCATTATTATCATCAGGAGGTGATCATCCCCTTTCTTAAAACCTGGTTCCAAAAACCTGCCCAAAAAATTGTAGATCTAGGTTGTGGCCAGGCTTTTTTTGCCTCGCAAATACCCGAAAACTGGATCTATACAGGCTATGACGCCTCAAAATCGCTCGTTCAAGCTGCTAAAGGGCGCGGGATAGCGAACTGCTTTGTAGAAGACCTCACCACCCCGATGAAAAAAAGGGATGATCTCCACGACATTGCCCTTTTCTTACTCTCGTTGCAAGATATGAAAGACCCGTTAGCGGCGCTGAAAAATGCTCATACTCTCCTCGAGCCCGGCAAAGAGCTTTGGGTAGTCCTCAATCATCCTTGCTATAGAATTCCGCGACAATCGGGCTGGGGCATCGATGAGAGCAAAAAAACCCAATATCGCAAAATTGAATCCTATATGTCCGAAAATTTGATTCCAATTGAAATACATCCTTCAAAACAAGAGACTAAAAAGGTTTTTCACCACCACTTTTCCCTCTCTCTTTTAAGCCGCTGGTTACAAGAGGCCGGTTTTTCCATCCTTTTGATCGAAGAGCTCGTCTCAAACAAAACCAGCACAGGACCCAAATCGGGGATGGAAAATAGGGCCCGCAAAGAATTTCCCCTTTTTTTATGTTTGAAGTGTCGTAAAATATAAATCCTATTTCTTTTATCTATAGACCTTTAAGAGCGATGAATATTCTCTTTACTTTTTCAGATCCGGTAGGGTAGAACATTTCCTATGTGTGGAATTTTTGGTGTTTGCGGAAAAGTCTTTTCCTCAAGCGTGGATCAATGCATAGCAGGTTTGAAAAAACTTGAGTATAGGGGCTATGACTCTTCCGGAATCGCTCTTTTCGACAAAGGGGCTATTCAAGTTGTTAAAAGCACCGGAAAAGTCCATCATCTTGAAGAAAAAATATCCCATCTCAAAAGCTTGAAAACCGTCTCGATTGCCCACACCCGGTGGGCTACCCATGGAGGCGTGGTAGAGGCGAATGCTCACCCCCATGTCGACAGTGAAAATAGTTTAGCATTGGTTCATAACGGGATCATCGAAAATTTTTTTGAGATCAAATTGCAACTTGAAAAAAAGGGTGTTTTATTTAGATCGCAAACAGACACTGAGGTGATTGCCCATCTTTTCACCGATCTCTACGATGGGGATCTTTTAGGTACCATGCAAAGATTATTGGCGCGCCTTGACGGTAGTTTTGCGATAGCTTGTATCCATAAAAACCATCCTGACAGCCTAATCGTCACAAAAAGAGATAAGCCCCTCACAATAGCAAAGGACGCAACTCTCGGGCAGGTCCTTGTCACTTCGGACAGGAACGCTCTTTACGGGGGAGAGTTTTTGACTTTGGATTTGGAGGACAACCAGGTCGCCCTTTTGGATCAGAATGCGATCCAATTGTTTGAACGGGATTCCTCTAAAATTTTTCCGAATTTTGAGCCCTTCACTGTGAAAGACACCCCCCATTTCAAAGGGGAATACTCCCATTTCATGCTCAAAGAGATCTTTGAGCAGCCAAGCGCTATAAGAAGAACTTTGGAAGGGAGATATGATCTTGAAGGAAATCGGGTTCTTTTAAATCTACCTAAGGCTTTTGAAGAGACGTTTGAAACGGTATCTAAAATCGCCCTCATAGGTTGCGGGACCTCCTACCACGCTGCCTGCATAGCAGCCCATTTTCTTGAAGAGCTCCTTGGAATTTCCGCCGAAGCTTATATTGCCTCTGAATACCGCTACAGAGAATCCCTAAGCGATGCGACCACCTTGGTGATCGCCATCTCCCAATCCGGAGAAACGGCAGACACAATAGCGGCCCTTAGAGAAGCAAAAAAGCGCAAGGCCAAAGTATTAAGTATCACAAATGTTCCGTATTCATCGATCATAAGGGATTCGGATTTTCATCTAATGACACAGGCTGGTCAGGAGATCAGCGTTTGCTCCACCAAAGCATTCACAAGCCAGCTGCTCCTTTTGTACCTCCTTTCCTTGCAGATGTACCAATTTCGGAACGGTTCCCTTCCATTTGAGAACAACTGGATTCAAAACCTAAGAACCTTGCCTTCGCTGATCGAGTCTTTGCTACAAAGAAAAAATCTTATCGAAGCGATTGCAGCCGAGACCCAAGGATTTGAGAAAATCCTTTTTATTGGACGCCAGTACATGTACTACACCGCTCTGGAATCTTCTTTAAAACTTAAGGAAATCAATTATACTTTTAGCCTCTCCTATCCGGCAGGAGAGTTGAAGCATGGCCCGCTGGCGCTCATTGATGAAAACACCCTCACCGTAGCGCTTTTAGGCAATAGAACCACATTTCATAAAACGATTTCCAATGTCCAGGAGATCCAGGCAAGGAACGGAAAAATTTTCGCAGTCCATCAAAAGGATCAAAATTTAGACGAAATATCCCCCGACTATAGCTTTTCTATCGATGCGCCGATCCCGGAGCAGCTACTGCCGATTTTGTACGCTGTAGCGCTACAGCTTTACGCTTTTTATAGCGCACTAAAAAAAGGGCATGACATTGACCATCCTAAAAATCTCGCAAAATCGGTGACGGTGGAATAGCCTCTTTAATTTTTTTCTCTCTATTTCCTTGACAAAACCTTAAAAAGGTCGTTATCAAGTATTTAAGAGATAGAGCCCACCTATGGTTTTAAGATTCAAGAAAAAAACCCTTTTCATCCTTTTTTTTCTACTTATTTTAGGAATCGCCCTCCCCTATTTCATCCCAAAATCTTTAGTCGAAACGATCCTATCCGGATCGGCAAAAGGGGCGGTCAGGATAGAAAAAATGCATCTTGCCCCCTTTGGAACCCAATACCTTGAAGAGGTACGGATAGAATCGGACGAGATCAACGCATCGATTGAAAAGATAAGAATCGATTCCGGCATCTATTGGGCACTTATTTTTTATCGCTTTACCGATTTGTATCTCTTCGAACTAAAAGGGACCCTGCTTAAAAAGATCGAAGGGGCAAATGGTGAAAAAAAGGGGTCGTACAATCCGAGCTACACCCCTAGAGTACACTTTGTAAACGGCTCTATTGAGTACAACGGAGCCAATTTTTCACCCATCGATGGTTTTATCCAGTACAAAAAAAAATCCTTTGAGGCAAACCTCAAATCCAGGTGTGAGTTTGAGAAAATAAAAGGGGAATTTTCTTTAGATACAAAATTGGAATTTGATTCTGATTGGTCCGAGGATATCGCAGAGATACTGCAATTTTCAAATAATATGAGGGGTTATCTATTTTTTACATCGAAGAAATTCCCTTTGCTATGGTCCAAAACAGCAACCTCTTTAGTTGGAGAGTCGATTTCGGCTAAAATTCAAACCCATTTTGATCCCTCCCTCGTCGCCTCGGTGGAAATTGAGTCCCCCTTATTCAATCTCGATGCAGCTTGTAATTTTGATTCTGAAGGCCTCTCATTCACTAGAGCTTCAGCGTTCAATTACACCTTTACAAACGGCCTTTTGGAACTTTTCGACCTTGATTTTTCTATTTTGAATCCCTCTTCGATAGCCGGAGCCATTCGATCGAATGAAGATTGGTCTTTAAGTCTGCAAAACCCGTTAAAGCTCAAGACAAAACAGGGTGAAACGCTCGGGTTTCAATCTTTTAATTTAGATCGAAAATTCAAAAACTACACTTTAGACGCCCAATTAACCCAGCCACAAAAAAAGGGATCGTTGTCGATAAAAACCCTGCGTAATGCTACCCAATTCCAATTCATCAACGTCTCTACATCTTGGGGACAGCTTGTAAAAAACGGCGCTTATCTTCTCCAGCTTGGGCCAACAGTCTCTTTAAACGGTAGCTTGGAAGAACCTATTCTCAATCTTTCGATCCAGGCAGAAAAACTTGAGCTACCCTCGCTTCGTGTAAAAATCGAAGGGTCCGATGTGACCCTTTTAGAGGAGGCGAGCCTCAGCTCCGCGTGGGGTGGATACAAAATCAAATCGTTTCTAAAAGAAAAGGAGGCTATAGCCTTTTCAGTTGAGGGGGGGCAGTCCCCTCTTGATTTTAGTAAGAACGGTTATAAATCGAAATTTTTCGTACAAAATATTGCCCTAAATAAACAACTCTACTCCGCAATTACAGGTTATTTTGATGTGGACTTCAGCGCTGTCGAGGGGCCCTATACCGAGCAGCTTTTTAAAGAGGGGAATTTTAAAGGGAATTTCGAAGGGTCACTCGAGGAACTAAAGATTAGCACCTTTTATCTAAAGGCTCCCAACGGATCTTTTCAGTCTGCCTGGAAATTCGAAGATAGATTTGAAGAGGTTACCTCGTTAAGGGAATCACAATTCTTTTTGACCACACCTCAAGGGGTTACGCTATCTGGAGTCATCCCCTCTTTTTTTTGGGAAAAGGAAAAAGGGGGCGAGCTTTCATGCCATGCCGATATTCTTAAAAGCACTCTTCAAGATCCCAAAATGGACATTTTAGGGGGAAATATACGGATAGATCTAAAAAATAGATCGGATCTAACCAAGATCGAATATAAAACTTTTTTCGATTTCAACGATGCCCAAGGTAAAAAGGGCTCGATAGATTCCAAGGGCAAATTTCAAATCCAAAACGACCTTCTATCGTATCTGGATGTTGAAGGCGAAGGAAAACATCTTCCGGTGAAATTTTTCGATCCCCTTTTTGCCGATTTTGTTGGAGAATCTATCGATTTGAAGTTTAAATCGAAGGGACGTAAGGTTGCCGATACTGAGATCTTCGCTGAAAACCCCCAGGTGAAGGTAAAACTCTATGGAACTTACTCCAAAGAGGCTTTTTCCGTTTCGAAGAATAAACAAACTTCGACTATAGAGCTCAAAACCGGTTATTGGACAAAGCTCCCTCTCTTGAAAGAGCATTCTATAGGAGTCAGAGGTGGCGGAAATTTGAAACTGATAATAGACTCGTTTTTGTATCCTCATGATGCGGACCTAAAAAAGCTTGAGTTTGTAGGTGTACTAAGCGCCAAAAAAATCTCGTTTGTAAACCAAAAAACGGAAATAGAGGGGGAAATTAATGAGTGTACGGTCGCTATCGATAAACGCCCTTTTGGCCCCTTTAACGGCCAGTTAGATGCCTCTACTTCCTTGAGGCAAGCAAATGGATCCCCTCTCACCGGGAACTCAAATTTCCGTTGGGTCTACAACCCATCTCAGGAAAACACCATAAGCCTCTATATAAAATTCGATCAATTTCCCGTATTGGACACCCTATTTTTTGGATCCACCTTGAATGGCACAGCGTTTATCGACGCTACGCAGGGGCTGGGTAAAGCAGCTCTCCATCTGGAATCCCAAACATTCCAAATTGATGCCGATGCAAATATTGAAAAAAACATCCTCTTTCTGAGTGCACCGGTCAAAGGACGCATCCGCAATATACAATCTGAAAACGTGAGCTTGCAAAGGGGAAACTGGGTCCCTTTTTATATCCCCTTAAAGGATGTTAGAATTCCGCTATTTCCTTTGAAGATAGAAAATATACAACTTCCTAAGGTGGTGTTTGCCCCTTTTGTCGTCAGTACAAAGGTGGAGGGAAATACAAAATCGGTCCTTAGCGCTCTAGATTTAGGCTACCAAGGTTCGGTTCTAGTTTACTGTGTGCCGGTTTGTGGTGAAAATCAAAAAATCGGAATGGAACAAAGGCCTGCGAGTTTGAGTGTTGTACAAGGGGTACTTTATATCCCTAGAATTGACCTTCTGGTGGGCAATAAGGTTTGGATTGTCATGTGGGGCTCTATGGATCTCAAAACAAACCAGACAACCATCTATATAGGATTAACAGGCCAAACTCTCAGACAAGCTTTAGGAATTGAGCAGTTGAGCCCCTCGTTTGTCCTGCCGATTCGCACCTTTGGAAATCTGGACAGTATAAAAATTCAAAAGCAGGATATTGTGACCGCTATCGCCTTCCTTACAGCTAAAATCTACTCCCAAAGGCTTGCCCCCAAGGGTAACGAAATCAATCTCGATTTTCTTGTCGACCAAAAGAGCGTTCCCCCCATGACATGCCCCCCGTCCTGGGTGGAAAACTAACCCCTTTTTTTTGCGTCTCTTCACAAGAAACCCCAAAAAGAGGAACTTCTAAAAATCGACACCTATCGGGGTTTAGGAGGGGAAATACCAGGTATTACATATGATATAACAAGGATTGCTTTCTAAATAACTGGTTTTAAGGAAATAACAGGATTGAGGGCCTCTAGCTCCCCTTTTTTATAATTTATCCCCCATTTTTGAAAAATCCTTTTATAACCTATTGCTGTTAAATGGGTTGTTTTTTAGTGCAATAAATTAAAAAATATATTATAATTATATAAAATAACATTGTGTATAGTTTAAAGGGGGGAGGAGAAAATGGATTTAGGAATTGGAACTACATTTGCATATCATCTCCCGCATGCGTCAGATCCAAAATCTATAATTTATCCGTCACGTGAGGATTATAAATCTAATACTCTGTGCTTGTTAGTAAAGTTCATATTCAATCTAATATCTAGTCTATTCTCATTCATTACAAACCCAGAACAGCCTGGTATTAAAGAACCTAATCCCCATGTTGGCAATAGTAGAGTTGAAGAAAAGTATTTTAAAAATTTAGGAATAACACCGCCTAAAGACGAAGAATTTGGGGCAGATATGGGCCGAGCTAAATTTATTTTAGAAGGTAATCCATCCCTGCAACTTGATGATATCGAACTCCTGAAAAAAGCTGTCAAAGATTTTGATGTCCTTCCGGTAAATTTGGATTATTTGCAAAGTTCACTAAACCAGGCGATTCTATCTACACACGCTCAACATGTTCATGCACAGTTTCAAAATATGCATCCTAAGCAGATACAGGGATCAATATTATTTTCCATAAATATAACGGAAAAAACAGTAGCCCAAGAAAGCACCTATACCATACACAAATTTAATGAAGATAGGGAGCCGGTTCTAAATGTGGTAGAAAAAACAGTTAAGGTGATTTCTGTAGCAGATTTTAGCAAACCTGATCCTATGTTTAAAATACACTCAGAGATCATGCAATTGTGATCATAGGATTTTTATAGACCTCCTGGACCGTTTCGATAAGCTTCACCCCGTCTTTGAAAGGTTTTTGAAAAGCTTTTCTCCCCATAATCAATCCGGTACCACCAGCCCTTTTGTTCACGACAGCAGTGTAAACGGCCTCAGAGAGATCCTCCTTATCACTTTTTGTTGAAGCTCCTCCTGAATTGATCAGAGGGATTTTGCCGGCAAAACAATTCAAAACCTGATAGCGGGCATAATCTATCGGATGGTCTTTACAAAGCTCATTATAACAACGGGGATCCGTTTTTCCGAATTTCAAAGCGTTATACCCCCCGTTGCATATGGGGAGTTTTTGCTTGATAATGTCTGCCTGGATAGTACAACCGATGTGGCAAGCCTGTGCAGTCAGATCAGCAGCCAAATGGTAGTCGATGTCACCCACCTTGAAAGCAGGATTCCTGAGGTAGCACCAAAGGACAGTCGCCATACCCAACTCGTGAGCATAGGCAAAGGCATGCGCTATCTCCGTAATTTGACGGTTCGAATCCTCCGACCCGAAATAAATGGTTGCACCTACTGCGGCAGCTCCCATCTGATAGGCCTCATCCACGGTACCAAAAAGAACCTGGTCGTGCTGGTTAGGATAGCTTAAAAGCTGGTTATGGTTGATTTTTACAAGAAACGGAATCTTGTGGGCATATTTGCGGGCATACAACCCCAACACCCCGAATGTGGAGGCAACTGCGTTACAGCCCGACTCTAGGGCGAGCTTAATGATCATTTCAGGATCAAAAAATGCTGGATTTGGAGCGAAAGAGGCTCCGGCTGAGTGCTCTATCCCCTGATCAACCGGCAAGATTGAAAGGTATCCGGTCCCCCCCAATCTTCCGGATCCGTAAATCCGCTCAAGATTGTTGATAACAGTCTGGTTACGATCCGATTTGAGGTAAATCTCGTCCATCCGGTGTTTAGGCTGGTGGAAAAGATTTTCCTTGGCCACGCTTGGAGTATAGTGCATCAATTTTTCAAAAGTTTTGCCCCCAAGAATTGACTCGATCTCTTTCAAATCCACAGCTATACCTCGCAACAAAACGCTCTGTTAAATAACCATAGCATACGGAGGCTTTTTTTCAAAAAATATTCCGTAGTATTTATGGAGGACGTTTAATCCCCAAAGCTCGGGGCTAAGCTATCTTTTTGTTTGGCTCTCTTGAGAATTAGAGTGAAACAAAAGCTCAATATCTTCCAAAGATTTGTCGCGAGTTTCCGGTAGAAATCTCAAGATGAAAAAAATACCGAAAATCAGAAAAAAGATGAATATGCCGTAAAGGCCGTCGACCCCAAGAAACGAGATGATATCTAAAGACGTAAAAGCGACGACAGCGTTAAAAAACAGGTTGAAAAAAGTTGCAACGGTGAGCAACCTGCCTCTGTACTTTTCGGGGTAGATTTCAGCTAAGTAAACCCACACGACCGGACCTAGACTGCTTGCAAAAGAAGCTATATATAGAAGAGTACCGATCTCGTAAAATCCCGACAAATTTAAAAACAAACCGACTATCATACCACAGGAACCGTAGACCAATAGGGGCTTTCTGCCGAGTTTGTCAATAAAGTAGATTGCGAAAATGGTCATCAAAAAATTCACTATCCCAATTCCAACCGATGCAAACAAAGCGATGTCTCTTGAAGCGATCCCCTCTTGAAGCAAAAGAGTAGGGGCATAATAGATGATCGCGTTGATCCCAGTCACCTGTTGCAATGAAGCTAAGATGATCCCAAAAAACAGTGCCTTTTTGATCCCGGGGTTCAAAGTGATCATTTTTTTTGTATCCCGAACCGGTTCGTGTGTAAAATGGAACCTTTTACTCAGTACCGCTCCAAACAATCCCAAAGCGGCAATAAAAGCGCTGAAGGCATAGGGTGTTCTCCATTCGCCCGAAGCATCCACAAGATAATTTGCCACATAGCCAGATAGAATTCCGATTGTCAGTAAAAGCTGGTGCAAAGAGACAACTCCTCCCCTGTTCTCCTTCTGGCTTATTTCGGATAAAAACATCGGGGCAACTACAGAACTCGCCCCTAAAGCGACCCCGGTTAAGAGCCTGCCGACAACAAACCCGTCCAAAGTGTTCGACAAAGCAAAAAGGATGGCCCCAGAAAAATAGATTGCAAAACTGATGACCAGGGAATTTCTTCTACCAAACAAATCGATAAATGACGCTATACAAATCAGACCCAAAAAAGAGCCGATGAGAAGGCTCCCCACCACTAACTCCTGCTGAAATGGGGTCCTAAGGATCTTATCTTGTAAGAAAACAAGGGTTCCCGATATGACGCTTAAATTAAAGCCTATTAAAAAAGAGGCAAGCAAGATAATTATGTAGATCATAATCTACCAACTATCAACATAAAGATTAATTTTAAACAGTTTGTTAAAATTATATTCAATTAACTAAAGAAAACATCCCCGGTAGCATGGGTATTGAACTCCTCCACATCCTCTTGCCTAGTGCATCTCCCGTGTAGAAACTTCTGATTCTCATAGGAAAGGAACGCATGGAATAAAGATTCCTCTTTATCAAAAACTTTGGAGAGAAACGCCTTGTCCCCCTCAAAAAGGGGAAGGTTAAATAGCCTATTCAAGGGTATAAATTCAAGGGTCCCCTCCTGATTTTCATCGTGAACGGCACCTTCAAACTCTTCTACTAAAAAAACGGCTCCCATCCATGTTTCAGCCCTTTTCCCAAAACCCTCCCAGTGGACAAAACCTCGCAACGAAAACTTAGTGGCACGAATATTCGCCTCCTCAAAGAGCTCTCTTTGCATACACTCCACCAGAGTCTCCTTGTCCTCCATTTTTCCACCGAGGCCGTTGTAGAAACCTAGCTGATCATCCGAAGATCTTTTGTGTCTATGAACCATCAAAACAGAGGTTTTATCCTTGGAAAGGACATAAATTAGGGTCCCTATGATCACAAATCCGTGCATATGCAAGTTCCTTTTTCAAGTAATAGACATCTTTAAAAATTTGATCGGATCCACAAGATACCACTTTTTACCCCTTTTTTCATAAATCTATCGTAAGTTTTTAAAAAAACGTCCGCAAAATTTTTATCAAACAACCTCTATAAAAGAGCCTTATCCAAAAGATCCTATCCATTTCGTCAATGGTGTTGATCCATATGTGTTAAAATCGCCCTGATTTTACCTTGAATTAAAGGGGGAGAGCCTTCAAAGAATTTCTTATTGAACCATGGTGCAAATCTTCCATAAATTTTGTTCCTGACCCCCGGCTCAATATGTTTGAACAATTCCACAACTTCAATAAAGTGATCTAAAAAGTACAGATACTCCTCGTCGCTTGCAATCACCTTTTCCATAATGTCGGGTTCTGCATAGGCAATAAGTATTTTAAATTTTTCAGATACGTACGGCTCCTTCTCAGTCCAAGAGCTGCAATTATGGATCTCTTTCTCTATTAAAAAGAGATAATTGAAAAGAAATTCGGTGATTTTAACTATTTCGGGCATGGTTTTATCGAAGATGTTCATCCCTTTTAGTAAAAATCGCAGCGAAGCACTCTGCATTAAAGATTTGAAAACTTCTACCTCGCGACATTTAATTGAGCTTGAAAAAAGGAGACTTAAAAGTTTCTCAATATGGGGAAATATCTGGATGAAAAAGGGGTAGAGGATAGGGGCATTGAGACTGGGTATCAGCTCGGTGAGGTCGGTAAGTTCGCTGAAACAGATTTCCAATACCTTTAGTGCGCAACCGAGATTTTTTTTGTCTGTCAAGCCCAAAGCCTCAGCCTTTAAAACCGACTCCCCTATCAAAGAGCGGTACAGGATAATCGCAGTTTGCGACGCCTCGTTTTTTATACCGGCAATGAAAGTCTCACTCTGGAATAAAGGGACAAAATTTTTCTTTAAAAATAGGCAAACATCCTCCAAAAAACGGCTATTTAGATCTGTTTTCGACGCATTTACCAGTTGGACTATCCTTCCACCAAAACGCTGGATAAAATATAGCTTTTCGATCGGGCTCTCTATCTCGGCAAGTGTTTTCTCAAATACTTTACCTTTTTTAGCGAAATCTTTTGTTGAAAATTCGTATAAATCCCTGTCGGAATGGATCGCTTTTTCAATTGCCGGGACACTCTTTTTGAAGATCCTTTTATAGTTTCCATAGGTAGTTTTTGCGGCGTTGTAGAGCTGGATGTCGAAGCAGTTTAAAAGGTTTAGGATCATCTCCTCGTAAGCCGGACCAAAAAAATGGGCCTCCTCTCTTATCAAGTCCTCCTTCTTTTTCATAATCGGGGGATCTAAACCCAAAGGGAAATAGGTTTCTATCAACCGGGTAGTCATAGAAACCAGTTCCCGATCCTCCATTTTAAACGCTTGCGCATGCAACCTGAACGAATCTTTTAAAAACTTGGCTGCATGGGTAGGGTTTATACAAAAATGGGGGACCACATGGTTCTTAAAAAATTCTGAAATTTCTTGTTTTTTCTTAATAAACGCCGTGGGGAAGTTTTTTGACCTGAATCCAATTGCAGTGAAAACCGTATTCGTGCATCCGAAGTGGTAGTCAGAGGGGAGGAAATTGACATAGTCACTCAAAGCCGCATTTATAAATTCAAGATCAAAGTTGTCTTCAGTGGAAAAAAATTGCGAGGAGCAAGCAGCACATTGCACGCAGCTGCTGATGCAAAATGCAATTTGCATTTTTTCGTCTCTAGATTTAGATATACGGTAGAGACGAGCTAGGTAGTTGATAGAAAGGGTCATTTCGCTTATCACCCTATCGGAAAAAAATGAATAATTTTCGGGTTTGGACAACACCTGGTGGTTTTGGCCCAAAAATTCGATCAAACTATCTGTGATGTCGGGAAAATGGACTTTAATCGTGTCTAAAAAAGAGTAATCGGGATCCGAAGCTTCAAAATTGGACTTTTTCACATAAAAGGCTGTCTTTCTCAAAGTCCCCCAGTTTTTTAAGAGCTCAATTTTACTCTCGATCATTTTTTTGATCAGCCCGGACCTTAACGTAAGAATCGCCACCACCTCATTTGGCTTTAACCCTTGCAAATCCATCTCCGGTAAAAAACAGCGTTCGTCTTTAAGTTGCACCAAAGAGGTACCGTATACGTGTAATTTACACCATGAAGATGCGTACGACTTTTTTTTCTCGATGGGGGCCAAAAGGGCCGGCAATAATGGCAGAAGCGTGTCAAGATTTTCTAATTCTGTTACTTTTGATAGCGAAAGGGTGACAGCCTCCGCTGTATTCTCGATTGCACCCCTATCTAAAGACCCCAAATTTTTTTGAAATACACCCAGACGGTTTTGGATTTTCTCAAAGCCATTCTCCAAACTCTGCCTTTGTGATAGGTTGAATAGAAATGCGAGGTCGAACAATTCGCTTCTGTCTGGAAAAAAAAGGGTCAGTGCGTAATGGTCAAAAAAACCGGTGAGCCCTGCCACAAGCTGTGGATCTCTTAGGTCTTTTTTCCATACAAGTTCTGCAATTTTTAGTACTTGATTCTCCTCTAGTTCCGAATTTTGATCCAAAACAGCCAACAGCCTTAAGATCGGCCCTTTAGCCTCTTTAGTAGGCAAAAATTGCAGCAAAAGCTGCATCGTTATGAAGCCCTCTAGAGATTGGTGGATTTGTTTTTTTTCTATTAAATCGACAAGCCAATCAAGATGGCGCAGTTCAATGGACTCTTTTTGAAGTTCAGTCAAGACCTTTTCGAAAAAAACCGGTTCCGTTACTGGGCTGTTATTTTCTAAAAGCATCAGTAGTTCCAGTTTGTGATTACAGTCGCGAGTCTCAAAATCGAGATGTAGAAGTACTTTTTTTATGGAATCGACAAAAACCTCTTTTGAAACTCGGCCGCACAATCTGGGATTCACAAGAATATTTGCAATAAATTCCAAAATGCTTGGGGAAAACTCCCGATTTTGCTGATAGGCAAAAAGCTCTCCTAGTATCCTATCGTCGATAAATTCTTGGAAAAATCGATCCAAATTTTTCTTATTTAAAAAAGAGGTCAAAACCGCATACTGCTGGCTATTTAGTTGAAAATCGGGACTCAAAAAAAGGCGTTTGAAAATATCCATCCTGAGTGAAACATTGGATATCCGCAAAAGATTTTCTCCCTTCAGGTATCCTTTTACTCGGGAATCTTGGAAGTAGTTCTCAAGCCCCCCCTCCACATTTTTTTCGATGATTTTTTGAAAAAAGGTAAAAATTGCATTGTGGTTTTTTGGGGTAAAGCTTGACTCATACCCTAAAAGAATTCCTAAAAAAGAAAGAAAAAACGGTTGGTCTACCGGCAAATCCCCTTTTTCAAGAATTCCCAAAAGTGTCTGTAAATCATCCGGGGAGATCTTGGCGCAAAGATGATCAAAGAAAATTTCCCTAAATTTATGGTCATTCGCCATCAGGTCCCATCCCTTAGCCTCAAGAACTCCAAGGCAGGCTTGGATGGAGCCTAGAGATTTCTTAGGATCAAACAGGTTCTGAGATCCATGATCATCGAGGAGTTCTTTCAACTTTACTACTGTTTCGTACGAAAGATGTAAATCGGGATACGTTTCCTGAAAAAGCTTCGGAAGACCATGCAAAGTATCCGGAATAGACCGTAACTTGGTAAAAAAGCTCAGGGTTTCTCTTGCCTTTTCTAATGAAACGAGACCGTAGAACCTAAAAAAATCGAGAAGAAGATGAGGATCAAGATTTTCATCATGCAATCCAGTAACAAGAGCAAAAATAGAATCGGCCATTTCTAAGTCGTTTAAAACCTCTTTAAGGGAGCAAAAAGCCCTGATGCATCCCTTTTTCCATGCAAGGCTCCCCGAGAATTTTGTTTTTAAACCTTTTTTTAAAATCAGGTTTTCAACAACCTGATCGGCTAAGTCATTTTGAAAATCTAAAATTTCTTGCTCAGTAAGAGTTGAAACGAGGTGTTCACACGCACTTTTCCCCCCTTTTTCAAAAAGAAATGTGGGACAGACTCTTAGAAAATCAACGATTATTGCAGTAGCATCCCCTGCCTTAAAGGCTGGCAGTTTGATGTCCCCTTTTAATAAAAAGATAAGCGTTTCTTTTAAATCCGTTTTCATGGGAACCCTAAGCAGCCTTGTGACCGCCTGCATAGAAAAATCCTCCAAAAGAAAAGAGAGGAGCGCTTTGGGAGGATAAACACCACTTTGCATCGTGGTTTCGGTTATTTTAAGTAACGAGTTTTGCAAAAATGGGATTTGCCTTACCTCAATGTTTTTCAAATCGGTCAAGATTTTTTCCGAGACAGCCCCCTGATGATAAAAAACTCTCAAAAACCTTAATGCTCTTTGCCCGATTAAGGGGAATGCACTTAGATCCTGCTGCCAGACATCCATGATCGAGATGGGTTCTGCTTTTGCCTGAATCAGCCACTTCTGCCATGATAAAAGCGTGTCGAGGTCGTCGATTTGGTCGCCTATATTTTCTAAGTATTTTAAACCCTCATCAGATAAAAAAGCATTCGTTAGCCAATAACCGTATGCTGAAATATTCCCGTTTTTAAACAAAATTTTCACAGATTTTTTCGGATCCATCGTAAAGGTGGTAATTTGAACGCAATCGTGAGCTTTTTTGGACAGTTGAGATAAGAGGCTATTTTCGACGATCCAATCCAAAAGCGGTTGTTTCATTTCAACCGGGATACTGCAATCCATTAAAAAATCGGACGCTTGAGAAAAAAAAGTGGTGGGGTACAGCTCACAAAACTCTTGGAAACAGTTTGGCCCAAAAAACTCTTCTGTCAACTGCTGCATTTGCAAAAAAGGGACCCTTTTTTGCGTCTCAAGGTAGTACTTGCGTAAGTACCCCCTTTTTTCCGTTAGGGCTTTGGAAAAAGAAAATTTCAGAAGGAAATCTCGTATCTCCTCTGAAGAATTTTTTCCGGATTGCATACACTTAAAAAACAATTCACAATGCGTTTTTGAATCAAAACTTTTTTTATCTAGAAGTTGTTCTAGCTCGGCTAAAGGATTTTGATCGAAAATGACCTTGTTTTTATAAAACCTATGCAAAGCTTCTAATTTGGTCCGAATTTCCGGTAAAACACCTCCCTTTTTTTGGAGGATATCATACGTTTTATGTATCAAATCGACCGTGGCATCGGGGGATTCGAAATGGGATTTGGAAAGAATGACTAGTCCGTTTTGTAAAACTTGCAGTAGACTCTTATGGTCAAGATTTAGATAGATAAAGAGATCCTCCAGGGATTCTTTCAAACTTTTCGGCAAGTAAAACTTTAGCCCTCCTAAAATAAAAGTCCGTTTTTTCAGAATAAAATTATCGGGTTCAAAAAGAAATCCCTGCACAAAAAAAGCGAGCAATTCCCTGTAGGAATCCTCCGCCGGTCCTGAAGGGGAAAGGCCCATGAATTCGTTTAATTTTAGATTCAATCCCGTCAAAAGAGTTGTCTTTTCATCAACGGTCAAGTCCGGGCAAAAAAGGAAAGCGTTTTGTAAATTTAGCTTAAAATGCAGAGCTTTTTCTCTACAAAGATGATTGACGCAAAAAAAACCTAAACCTTCAAAAAATCTCGGGTTTCTTTTAAAATTGTCTATCAATTGTCGTATGGCAGCGTCTAAAAGTTCGGGCTCTACTTCAAACCCATCAACCCCGAATTTTTGAAAAACCCGCAGCCCGAAACCATACGCCTCATCAATCGAGGAGATTTTGAGAATCCGGTTTATTAAAAAATCGAGCACCTCATCGAAATTCTGATTTGTAGCACCGGGAAGGAGTTCCATTTTAAAATTTGCTGAAAATCCGGCCTCGCTTACAACACCTAATGATTCATGATCAAAAAGGTTCGGCCTGGCTCTTGGTTGCATGAGTTTGAAATCCAAGTTTCCGAAAGAGAGGCAGAAATGCTCTTCAGAGGATTTATAAAAATAGGCCTTAAATACCTCCTCGTCTGTAAGGGGGCGTCTGCAAAATTGCCTTGCTTGGAAGGCACCCTGGTGAGGGTATTGCATAGCGCCAAATGACCCGAAACTGTTGACCCAATCTCTGACAATCGGGACAATAAATTCTTTGTATTCCGCAAAGCTTTTGTAAGGATTTGTGACTCCAAAGATAGCAAGGTCGATATCGCTGAAAGAATTTCCCCCAATAACCCAGCCTGCAGCTCCCCCAATAATATACACCTTGTGATCAGGCTTTCTTTGTGACAAAAATTTAAGAAAATCCCCAAAATTCCGCTTCACCACGGGCAGATCCGCATAAAGATTTGGATCGGGACCAACCACAATAGGCTGTCCCATGAGCTCTTCTAGCCTTGAGCACTGATCCAAATCCAGATACCTGCTAAAAGCACCAGGCATGACGATCTCTTCAGCAGGTAGAGCTAAGGGCGAACAGTGAACATTTGGGGAAAAAGACATAACGGTTTTTTAATTTGACCGCAAAATTTTAACCAAAAAAGCCAATCTCTGCAATTTTTATATCAATCCTTAACAAAACACCTCTTGTGAAAACGGCGCTAAAAAAAGAAAGCTTTTCTTTAGGAGCTTACATCACTTTTTTCTTGAAAAAAAGTTGTCTGAAATTTAATGTTAAATAAATATTTTTTTTACCTTACAAGACGAGGAAAATGTGCTCGGATCCTTCCATGAAATTTTTCACTCCTATTACTTACCCCGAACGTACTGTTTTATTGAAGACCCCTTGGAGGACTGGATTGAAAACTATAGCTTTGAGAGGCACCACCCCGAATTGGTTGCGCCGCTTACCGAAGTTCTGTTGAAGGCCAAAGTATCCTCGATCTTCAACGAGCCGATCAGTTACGATGCTGATAAAATTCTCCGTAACACGCATGAGCTGCAGCAAAACAACTTTAAGCTTCTAGGCTCCAGGCCGGCAATTTCAGGTTTCTCCCAGCCTTATTACTCTGCAGTCGAACACCCAAAGCTCCCCGATTGGGTGCTGAAGCCCTCGGGAGAGCGGATCCCAAGATCCACATTTATCTATGGGCCGAAAAATCCCTTAAGCGAAATGGCCTATTTCAACCCTAATGACGGGCTGTACCGTATCCCCATGAGAGAGCGGATCCAAAGGATAGCCGACGAGGAGAATATCCCCTTGGTCTTGCCTAAAAAGTTTTACGCAAAAATCCCCTTCTCGAATAGGGAAAATAAAAGAGAAAATTATTTTGTCATCGCAGAAAAAATTTCGATCCTAGCAATTGAGGAAACGTTCCAACGGATCAAAGCTATGGACTCCGGAAAGCAAAGCCTTATCGCCTATCAAATGGGACAGATCATCCGCAAATCCGGTTTTTTAGATGCCACTTTGAACAACATCCGGCTCACACAAGAAGGTAAGATAGCGATTATCGACACGGAACCGGCCGGGTTTTTAAGAGAAAGGACACTCTCTTGGAGCTTTCCATGGACTCGGTACGGTTATCACGGGACACTGGAAAAAAGCGCTCGTATTGGCCTCCATATCTTGAGAGCGGAATTTTGTATAAAAAAGGGCTCAGCTTTAGGTAAAGAGGAACCGGAGATAGCCATTCAAGGATTTGAAAGTTTCAAAGAGATGCTGGACTTGATGATTCTTGAAGACAGATCTTTAGATATTTCTTTCAACCAGAAGGTAATCTCTGTCTTAAGTTTAGGGGTGATCCCCCTTTTGCGGGCCATACAGGCGATTTTTACCTCCCTTATCCTCGACTATTTACGGACTCTAATCGATACCACCAAAGATAAGTATTTGAAAAAATCGCACTACCACCGAACTCTCCCCTACGCAGAAAAAAAAGCAAAGGAGCTGCAGTATAGGAAAAAAATGAATCTATGGATGCGTATGCTCCATTTTTTACAAAGCGAGACCCCGAAAATCAAAAGAAAAAAGGTGGAGTTAGAAGAACCGTTTGGGGCGTACTGCTAAAAACACTAGCTCAAATAAAATGTTTTGATCTCTTTAATATCACGATGCACATCCATCGTAAAAGGGGGAGGAAAAGAACCTATATACTTATACGTCTCCAGAACTACTTCTGCGCACAGCTTTTTAAAGCTTCTGTCCTCCGAGCTAACGAGCAGGTCGCTCTTAGCTGCAGCTATTTGAGTTAAGAGCAGGGTTTTTTGGCAATTGAAGAAGGGTAGCAGAATGAGTTTAATTTCTTCCATTTTAAAATCGGATTGGGCGTAGACCTGCATTTTGATTATCTCAATCAAATCCTTGTGATACTTTGTTAGCCGGAGTTTGGGGTCATCAAAAAGCAATCTCTCGAGCTCGCTAAATTTTCCGATCCAATGGAGGGCCCTTCTCTTCTTTTCTAGTTCAGGAATATGCTTTTGCATCACTTTTTTGGATCCATACCGCGAGGGGGAAAAAACGATTTTGAACGACTCCACCAATGGGTTGAACAGTTCCAAAACCAAATCCCGTTGGGATAGATCTCCTTCTTGTACCGATAAAAAGAGGGCGACGAGCTGATTGATGTCTATTTCGGGATCCGTAAAAACTTCTGCAACATCATAAGAGTAGGTTTCATTCCCTAAGAAATGCAAAATTTTATACGAAAGAGTCGCAATTTTTTGCCGGTTTTGCGATTGATCCAAGCCTAGGAAACTCCTAAACTCTCTTGAGAGGAGACTTTTAATAAGAAATTTCAAGGCCATAATATTCCCTTTGGAATAGGGAGTTTTTACATCTATGGAGGCTGAACGCCCCTTTATTTCCTCCAAAAGACTTTCAATAAAATCCGCCCGTTGCCCTATTGGCATCTCCTGTAAAAGGGACTGGAATTTTTCTTCAGGCTTAGAAGAGTCAAAAGTATTCAAAAGCGCCTGAGCCCGATTTGACTCTAAAAACTCCTTGGAAATTTCTAAAATTTCGGGATCACGGGGAAGCAATTTGTTTAGCACCTCTATCCATCGGGATGCTATCATTTTGTACTCGGCACCTAGTAAAATATCTCTATATAGAACATTCAGCCTCTTAAATTCCGAAATTTTTTCTGAGAAGTCTTTTTGGAAAAACCCCGGATTTTTTTTATGGCAGTGGTCCAAATAACTTGTCAAAATATCCAAAGCGCCCATACGCGTTTGATTAGGAATATCAGAAAAGTTTTCAAAAATAGCGTCTTTTAAGAAGATGATTTCCCCAAAACCCCTTCTGTCTACAAAATCCCTATCTATCAGTTCACAAACAAATGCACGCAGAATTGTAGGGAGAAGGCTTACCTGCTCAGGGTCTTTAAAAGAGGGGTCTTTCAGCAAAGAGGCCCGATGAAACCTTTTTCCCAATAAAATATACAGGTGCATATACAAGATGCTTTTTTCCAACCTATCCGTCATGTAAATGGGAAAGTCCAAAATTGAAAAGATAGGTTCGACATCATTATTTGGATCCGTGATAGCAAAGGTTAGCTCCATAAGGATAAAATGGTACCGTTTCACGACTTCCAAAGAGAATCCCTCACCTTGCAAGGCCTTCCCCATTTTTGAAAGATCCCGCACCAAATCGCCCACAAGTACCCTGAATAGGCCAGAATTGGCCAGAAAAAAGGCCCGAATTTGGTTGCCGGCGGGATTGTCCTCTTTATTTATTGCCATCATCGTTTCAAAAAGGTTTGTGATCCCATCCAGAATTGGAAAAAGGACCTCGCATCTCGGCTCAGAACCGTTCGGTTTCACCAACTCCTCCAAAAACCCTTTAAAATCCAGAAGGGTATCCTCATCCAAAGGTTTGTTTGCCTCCACCTGTGTTCTAAAAAACTCACTATGGGTCAAACAATTGACAAAAGAGTGTTCTACTGCATCGGGGGGGAAAAAGGGGAGATAATTTACTATATTGATCCCCGGCGCATCTGTTTGAAAAGCGTTTACCCTCCAAAAATGGCGAATCAGATCCACAACTTGAACTGAAATCTGGTCTTTGCACTCGATAGAATCTTGAGCCAACAATAGATCGATGGCCCATAAATTTTCCCTGAAGTAGTAAGGGAAGAGTTCGTCGTCCTTAAGATCTAGAAGGCATCGTACCACGCACTCTTTATCTCTCATTTTTCGTGCCAAGTGGACCGTTAAAAATAGTACCGAGGAGGGCAGTACAGGACTTGAGAGGACAGTTTTTTTGAACGCATCCCACTCCTTGGAGCCGGTATTACGATCAAAAGCTCGCTGAGCCATGTCCCTGATCCATCCCCTATCGATATCTTTTCTTTGCAGTGCCTGCTGTATCCATCTCAAATAGTGGTCGATCGCCCTAGGGTCTTCGCTCAAGATCTTTAAGAGCTCATCACGATGCTTTTTTGCCTCATCATCTGAAAGAGTGTCCAGAAAACCACCCTCTGTTAGGAGCTCTTCTGGAGCTGCCCCGTGCGAAAGCAATAACCACACGATCTCTTTGAATAAGGGGGGATCATCCCTATTTTTTTCGAGGCTATCCAAAAATGCCTCTATAAGATAGGGGGTTACCACTCCGTTGCGATTGATTTCCTGGATTTCATAAGGACAAAACCGTCCCATTCGTACCCTTAAAGAGATGAAAGGTTCCAACAATTCCGGTTGGAATTTAAAAAGCCTTATCATCTCTTTATTTCCCATAAACTCCAAATCATGGTCCTTAGGAGCTGTCTCGATGAGTAGATCTCTTATATTTTCGTAAAGAGCGCTTTTAAAGCTATTCTTACGTAAAAAAAGCCTGAGCAACTCACCCATCTGGGGTTGCTCCAGATAATTTAGGTAGTTATTTTCCAAAAACCTTGTCGTTACTACATTCCAGTCGAGGTTTACAGTTTGGTTTGAAAGTAGAAGGGAGGCGATCTGGGACCCTTTAGATGGAGATATATGAGGTAAGGCATTTGCAAGCTGGCCCGTGAGAAGTTTTCTCATCTCTAAAGAAAGGCTTTCAAGACTTTCTAGAAAAAGATCCATGCACACCAAGTCTACACAAGAGGTTCTTTTATCGATTTCTCTTAAATCAAAGCTTTCAAGCCACTCTTTAGTACTGCTAAAAAAAGGTTTACAAACTGCAAGAAGTTTTTGGGTGGTGTAAAAACCTCTCTCTCCCCCTTTCGAAATCAACTCAGGGATGAGGTCCGTTTTACCATGTTTCATCAAAAAATCTACCCTGAAAGACAGATCATCGCTAGATACAGGCAAGATGTTTGTGACCAGTTTTAAAGCGCTCTCCAACGGAATTTTTTCTAAAAAAATTTCATCGGTTAGAGGTTTTAAAAGCTCTCCATCCAAAGATTGTAAATCCCCTATCTCTAAAAGGGCGGCATAATGGATTTGCACTTTTTGGAGGGGGACTTTTTTTAATTTTAATCCTTCATGAAAAACCTTTGGATCACAATCTCTATCAAAATCCTCTTGAAGGACCAACCTACCAAGCAATGTATCCTTGAAAGGACCTTGACTGCTTTTATACACACCCCTCAAAAAGGCCAGGTAATTCGGGTTTTTTGTCGGATTTTGCATCATGTTTGATGAAGTTTTAAGAGCATATTCCATATACCCCTGATCCAGCCCCTTGGGATAATGGGAGGCGATGAGATCAAAATACCTGCCATCGTCAAAAGACTTTTTGGTGTTTACTAAATTTTCGAAAAAAATCTCCTTGGATGAAAAAGCACTGATTTCGAGCGTTCTTTGTAAAAAAGGTTGGAATTGTGTAGGGAAGGATCTTATTTGGTGCTGGGCAAGGGCCGGATCTTTACGAATCCCTAAAATCCATTCCTGAATTTTAGGTATATAAAAACCGAGTTTGAATTTTGCTGTGACTGTAGATGAAAAACCGTTAAAATAGAGAGATACCGGCTCTAAAATAGAACTGTCTACTTGGTTTATCTCGAGGTCGGCTATCTTGGCTAGCCATTCCCCTTTGGTTTGTTGAAGGTAATTTTGCACTCTCGAGGGTTGCGGATCAGCAATAAAAGAGATAAAAAGCTCCGGACAGAAAGGATCCAAAAGGAGCCCCTCCAGACCTAAAAGCAATAAAATCCGCGAATCCTTGAGGGCTCTATCCCAAAAAAGGGATTCATTTCCGTTTATCGGCGCCTCTTCCTCTAAATTAGCCCTTAAAAGGGGGACTAAATGCGAGTTAGACTCCAGGTGCTCTATCAGGTAAAGGGCCGGATCTTGGCACCCTAAACTTTTAAGGTTTTCCAAAATTTCTACCAAGGAGAGCTGTTCTATCCTCATCAGTTTTGAAAAAAATTTCTCTTTATCATTCTCAAAGCACTCAAACTGCGCCAATCTAAAGAGATCTTTTAATGAAAGCCTATCCAAAAGGGTGTCGAGATGGGGGTAGATGATTTTGTATTCCCTCCCCGAAATGCACCCCTCTTGCAAAATTTGACTCAGTTGCCCCTCTAAAGAGAGCCTTTTGAAATTTTGAAGTCTTCCCAACTCCTCTTGTTCCTCAAAAAAATGGTCGAGAGCCTGCCGGATCTGCCCAAATTCTGCCTTTTGCAGTAGGGGTAAAAATTTATTTTTTAGAAAATCTCCTCTATTTAAATTAAACTCGCTGAATTTGATTAAATCGTCCTCATTTAAAAAAAACCGCTGCGACCAATGACACAATGTTTCAAAAATGTGCTTATGAAAATGCGGTCTTTTTCTTAAAATTTCTAAAAGAGTCACCTCAAGAGGAGAGGCGAGAAAAAATTGGCAGGAGCCCTTTATGAATTTTTTATAGACGCTGTCATAGTGCGAGCTCTCCCCCATGAATTCCAATAGATACGAGTGCATCTCCTGTTCCATGTCTAATAGCGGCACCCCGTCTCCAAAAAAATTTCTCTCGATGACCCCTACCATCTCCCTTGAGGCAGAGTGTCTAGTCAGAAG
Source organism: Chlamydiota bacterium (assembly GCA_016866475.1). Lineage (GTDB taxonomy): Bacteria > Chlamydiota > Chlamydiia > Chlamydiales > RGXB01 > RGXB01. Next base: position 174,833 of record VGMF01000001.1, read on the forward strand.
GTTTCTAAGGTTCATAAGAAAAAGAACCCTCTCTTGATGGCCATGCCCTCGTAGGAACTGAAACAAATTCCATTCGAAAGTTGCAAGATCCTCCGACAAAATAGCCCCGACAGATCTTTCTATTAATTCGTTTTGAGCATGCCAGCCTTGCGTGCATTTTAAAATTGCCCTGAGTCCATACGACTCTGCACTATCCGGATCCGATAGAATAAGGTGCTTACGATTGTTGCAAGCCAATACATGGTCCAAATAGATGCTCTTGATGTAGCCGGGCAACAATTTCATGCAGCACATCCCATCGTTGGTGATATCCACACCCACAGCATCTGCGTCAAATAGGTGGGGACGCTTGGCAGGGTGGGGAAATTTTATATCTACATCGCCAAATGAAACTATTTGAAATTTATGGTTGATTCTTAAGTCGGATTCCTGAAATCCGCACATCAAAAGGTGGGGGATAAGCCGGTCCAATAAAGCTGGAAAATCCCTCTCCCTGTAGGGGCTAAAGATTGCTACGTCAAAGTCATTTTTGGGGTGATCGAAAAGAATTTGTTGTGCCGAACCTCCCACGATAAAAATTTGACAGCTATCAAATTGGGGCAGAAACATCTTAAGATTTTGAATCAATAACCCTTTTGTCAAAAGGGTATTACCTATATTTTCTGCAAAAATTGCCTCTAACCTGCACGAAGAGCCAGAATCCAAAGAAGCTCCACGCTCGAGCATCTCAGGAAAAAATGCCGGGGTAAAGCTTATATTCCCACTGTAAGAGATCGTCAAAATTTACCCTAAGAAATTATTCAATTCAATATTTTATCAAAAACACAAAAAAAACAAACGATCTTTTTTTTCGGTTTTTGTAGAAAAAATGTAGACGCGTTGTTTTCAAACTCTTTTTGTTTATTTTATGTTAAGATTTTTTGAAAAAAAAGGGGGTGCCATGTAAGGTATTAAATTATAATTTAAAACTCTAGAAGCCTTTATGCCTCCCCTTGTTCTTAAAGATCTTTTTTTCTCCCATTACCAACCTACAACTCTACTCACCCCTATACCATTGCTAAAAAATCCCCCTCCTATCGATAAGAAGTTGGAAGAGGAGGCTGTCATTTGGACCAAACCCACTTTCAACGGTTTATTCACCTATTCGATCCCTTTGAAAGATTTCTTTAAATACAACTGGACTTTAGGGCTCTTAATCCCGTCGAGGAAATTAAAGATGACCGTCGATCTCCCCGATTTAGAACATCCCCTTCGGCTCCCTTTGGAACGTAAAGGTCTTTTGACTGCCAATCAAACTATTGAAAAACTCAAGGAACTTTCTGCCGATAACCAGGAAAAACTTGCGAGATCACTTATCTACTATGGAACTGAAATAGGGCTAGCGCTTTTGACTTTCGACCATTTTAGACTTTTAGAAAAAGAGCTTCGGTGGGGCCTCGTATCTGTCGATCCGACCATTTTTCAAAACCCGGTCACGCTCCATTCAAAAGAGGGCACAAGGCGGATTTTATCTGAAAATCTCATGAGATATCTAACCCAGCACGAGCCTGCCCTAAGGGCCGAAGCCCAAAAAGGGGGATTTTTGGAAACAAAACTTGAACCCTTTTATGAAGAATGTAAAAAAATACACTCAGAAGCTTCCAAAATAAATATCACGAAAATAGTTTTATCGATCATTTCGTTTGGCCTTTTGCCACTTTATTACCTGGTACGTTCGGCTATAATTTTGAAAAAAAGTAAAGAGCTTATAAAAAAACTTGAGAAACAGACCTTAAAAATCCAACTTTACAAAATACGAGCCGATAAGATCTATAGTTATTGTAAAGAATTGCAGCCCTTATTAGGAAATACGCATGTACCCATGAAAAAAAGAGATTGTGAGTTGCTAAAAGTGTTATAGAGAACTGCTACAATAGGTGTTTGATAGGGTTTGACTGTTTTTTACAGCTAGGATCCTTCAGCATCAGTCGCTATTTTTTAAGCTCTGCCACCACTTGAAGAATTTTAGAAGACTCCCCTTTTAACCACTCCTTCAGTTCTCCATTGGCCATTTGCGCCGTCTTGGCCGAAATTTTTTTATAGCACTCTTCGGCGAATTTTGTGGCACAGGCTTTATGCATATCATGAAGGGGTCTTAGAGAAAATCTCTTCTCTTTGAATAGTTCGATTTTCTCTACGATGCAAGGGATAAATTCTCTCAAATTCGCCTCTTGCTCATCTTTTAAAGCTAAATCGACAAGATCAGCACCATAGCGGTAGGCAGCGTAAACAGGATCTACAACCCTGTCATTTGTCTTCTCAATTGCAAATCTAACAGCTGACCCAAAACCATCGAAAAAGAGCCTCCATTCATTCATATCAAAGTCCTGCTTACAGATTTCAACACATTCGCAAAAGTTATTTAGGATGGTAAATGCAAAAAGATCTTTTTCCCCGTCCATTAACGCAAGGGTAGGATAGATAGCATCTATTTCTTTTCTATATCGGTGGACAAATTTCATGATGTTTTTTGAAGAACTTATCATCCTTTCGTTATAAAATGGGCACTTTGGACCCTCTAAAGCACCGTGATGTAAATAACCCATAAATAGAAAACCCAGAGATTTGATCGATTCTCTATTGAAAGATTGAGGATCCGGTTTTTTTTCGATATCAAGAAAGGCCTTTTGTATCATCAGGGCAAGGGATATGTGCGCCAGTTGATTTCCACTTGTCTCTTTTCGGCAGTTATAATCGATCTGTTTAGTAAGTTCCACAATTTCGGCCGACCGTTCAATAGATACCATTGCGGCATCGAGGATGTGAGGATACTGCCCTCCACCCGGCTCTAACCCTAAAAGAATCCTGTTTTTTTCTAAAAAACGGATAAGCCTATCGTCTTTCGGGTCGAAGCATGCGATGACAAGCTTGGTCATTGTCCCTTGTATCCTTTGACCTAAGGATTCGACCCCTGTGGAAAGGGGGAGAATTTTTAGAAGGCTTTTACCGAACAATTCAAAGGTCTCTTCAAAGGAATACGCCACCCCCTCCCGAAACCCCTCATGCAAAAAATTTGCCATGTGGTTGTAAGCCTTCAGTGCGGCTAAGGGATCCTCCTGGGCAAGCTGTTCTACAAAAGAGAGAAAATCAAAAAGTTTCCCTTTTATGTTTTCATAAGTAGCCGTGCTTTGCAGGATGTCTTTAAAAGAGTTTGCTGCCTCATCGGATTTGACGGGGGAAAAGCGGTAAAGATGCGCTGCTGTCAATTTACAAGGATGACGATCGATTAGGGATCCTAAGCCTTGGGTGAAAAAATCTTTATTGTGTTGACTGACCATCTCCATAAACGGGGTGGGACAAGAGGAGACCTTTGATGAGGTCACGATCGATGCAAACTCATCTAATGGGGTCGAGGCGCCCGATTTCACGGCGTAAAATTTGAGAAGAAGAGCTTTGATCCAATCGGGATAATCGGCTCCTAAACAGGAAGGGTATTCCCTTAGTAGTTTGAGACACGTTTGTTCAGGGAGTATTTTCAAGGTAATAAGGTCTCTGCCAAGCAATTCAAATAGAAGGGGGAATTCCCGTTGATCCTCCTTACGGTCCACGAGGCATTCCAATATCTCTTCTTCGAATCTTCCCAACTTTACTTTTCTATCAAGGCTAAGATGATGGAAAATTTCGATCAAATTTTGGGTTGAAAAATGGGTTATCCCGATTTCTTGAACACTTTTTACCAAATAATTTAGGGAACATTTCGTAAAGTTATTTTTCAAAAGTAATAATTCTACCCGTAGTGACGGATCAAATTGGTTTAAATGTTTTTCCCTATCCTCAGGACGCATAGATAGGGAGCGATCAAATATAGATTGTAAAACCTGCTCTCTGCATTTAGGATGCCCTGTCAAAGCGTCCAAAATTAGAATTTTACCTTCATGGGAAAGCTTATGAAAAAGGGCTCTTCCCCTTTCGTTCAATACCGGATCTGTCAAAGCTTGTAGAATGGCATCCAAATCGAGTCTCGAGGAGCGGTTTTTAGATTCTAAAAGGGCTACTCTTTGTTCCAGACATAGTTCATCGGTGTTATAAAGTCTTAAGATTTGACAACAGATCGCCTGGGCTAATTTCGAAGACTCCCCCTTTTCAAAAGGATTGGGGCGAAGCTTGGGCAAAACACCCTCCCCTTCTTGAGGATCAGATTGCATTTGACGGATCAAATGGGACTCGTTTTCTCCCCTTAATAGGGTCTTTGAAGGGGTGATGAGGCTCTCTTTTTTCAAAAAGGACCGCTTATCATCTACAGAAAGAAAATTATCCAAAAAAACCTTCGCCTGAAAATGCTTTCCGTATCTTCCTTTAAGAAGTTCTAGAAAGATGTTCGCCCGGGGATGGGGACTCTGCTCGTCGAGTAAAGTCATTAAATTTGCGATAAAAAAATCTATTGTTTCTTTTGAGACGTGCCCTTCCAAATAGTAATCCAGTTCCCTTAAAAATTGCCCTTCTTGGTAATCGAATCCGTCAAGATGCAGTCTGATGACTTCCCTGTGGTTGAATGCGCTGGTGAATCCTTTTGTAAAATGACCGCATACCCTAAACAACGGTTTTATTACTGAACATGGATCAGAAAGCTTTAATTTTTTTGATAACAAACAGTCGAGAGCTTCTTTGAAACACCCCTTTTCCTCTCCAAATTTCGCATAAGGAACAAGCGTAGCTCGACCCAAAATTTGAGATTTGGCATTTAAACTCAACTCGGTACACAGGGCGTCGTGGTGAAACAGGTGCGTCCGTTTGTCCAAAAAAGATACAAATTTAAAATCGAACTCTTTTGTCTCCATCGACTGGTGAGCTGCATTCCAGCGGACATATTTTTTGCTCTTCAAATCTCCTTCTGTAAAGCTTGGCCTAAGGGATTGAAAATAGGTTAAGCATAATTGGGTAAAATATTCCGGATCGGGCTGCTCGGGAAAAAAAACCGCAATGTCAACATCTAAAAAGTCTTTTTCTACGAATAGGGACTGGGAGGCCCCCCCGATCAGATTCGGTATATACCCGTTGAAAATAACATGTTTCACAAAATTTCCCACCTTAAACCGGATGGGAGGATCCTTGGGATCGGTTGATATGAGTTCAACAGTTTTGCGAAAAATCGCATCTAATTTGGTGATTTGGCTCGGAGTTAGGGATTTGTAGTATTTATACAAAATCGGTTGGCTTTCAAAAGTGTCCGGTTGAGGTTCGGCAGCGATGGGAGTTTGAGGATTAAAAGTGGCTGCGTTTGGGTTCAACATAGCAGTACCACCGTTTTCAAATATTCCCCCTCCCTAAAAGCTATATTCTTCAGGTGATCCGGTGCCATTAAATGGCGCTGCACAAGCTTGACCTCTCTTTTTTCCATCAAGGAGGCCTCTAATAGGATCGTATCAAACAGAGATTCTTCAAGGTTATAGGAACATGAAGAGGTCATAAGCACCCCACCGGGTTGCACACGTCTAAGGGCCATTCGATTGAGTTCCCTGTAGGCGCGGACCCCTTTGGAGGTATCTTTTTTTGATTTAATAAATGCGGGAGGATCAACAATCACAACATCGAACATTTCGGTGGTGTTTTGTAAAAAGGAAAAAACATCACTTTCAATAATTTCATGATTTTCAAGACCGTTTAGATCTGTATTCTCTTGCATTTGCCTGCAAGCCTCCCCTGAAATGTCCACACTCACCACTTTGAGTGCCTTTGCCTTTAGAGCGTGTAGGGAAAAACCACCAGAATAAGCACACAAGTTCAAAACTTTTTTATCTTTTACATAGGAGCGCAAATAGAATCGCATCTCTCTTTGATCCAGAAAAAACCCGGTCTTTTGCCCGTGGACAACATCCACTAAAAAACGGACATCGTGTTCAAATATTTCGATCGGCTGTTCACTTTTTTCCTCAGTCAACCACCCTTTTTGAGGCAAAAGTCCCTCCTCTTTGCGAGATATCGACGTCGATTTCTCATAAATAGCTTTTATATCTAAACTATTTTTAAGAGCTTGGACAACCTCGTCTTTTAAAAGCTCCATCCCCAAAGTCCCAAATTGAACAACTGCAGTGCGGTCGTAAAGATCCACAATCAAACCGCATAAGCCATCATTCTCCCCGTTCACAAGACGCAAAGCGTTCGAGTTGATTTGCAGGTTTTCCCTTTTTTTTATGCTGTTTTTGATAAGGCGTTCGAGAAGGTTTTCCCTTTGCGTTTCTAAAAAACCCAACATTCTTAGACGGATATTAGATTTTGTGTTGACGTAGCCTATCCCTAGATGCTCACGCTTATAGGAAAAGACCTCCACTAGCTGCCCATTGACTCCGGAAAACCTCTCTATCCCTTTCGAAAAAATCCAGGGATGCCCCAATTTCAGGGTTTTTTCACGCCCCTCTTTGAGGACTACAACCCCAAGGGGGCCGGCTAAAGAAGCATCCATTAACGTGGATTTGGTACTGAGTTCATGAGCCATAAAGTTCCCTCTATTGTAGCATGATATTAGAAAATATTATATAAAAAAATGTATGGTTTTACAACCGTTCTATGATACCGTTTTTTTGAAAAACAAGCCGCATCCACCCTTTTTGAGTATCGACGGTTACTAGTTCAAAATGAGTGAGATATGCCTTCAACAAAGTCTCAAGCTGAAATGGGAGGATTCCGCTTAGAACCAGAGTACCCTTGGATTTGCATAAACTGCTGAGGGTATCTGCTAGAGATAAAAGGGGTCCAAGGTGGATATTGGCCAAAACCAGGTCCGCCTCTATGTTATCCAGGTCAATCGGATCTGATAGGCCGTTTTCGAGACAATTTTGCTTGGCGACTTTCATAGAGCTGCTGTCAATATCAAATCCCCTTACGCTCTTAGCTCCAAGCTTTTTGGCTGCGATCATCAAGATCCCGGATCCGCACCCGTAGTCAACAACAGTTTTTCCAACAGGGGGATTCTTTACTAGCCATTCCAGGCAGATATTGGTAGTGGGGTGGTCGCCTGTCCCAAAGGCATTTCTAGGATCTAATAAAAGGACAATTTTGGCCTCTTTGGGGACTTCATGCCAGCTTGGCACGATCCATAGGGTATCGGCAACTACCTGGACAGGGGTGTTTTTCTGCATTTCTAGAACCCAGTCTAGATCGGGTACCTCTAAAGAGGAAAAAGGGGCTAAAGCGAGAAAAAGGGGCTCGTCCTCGGCCTTGATCAAGGCGCTAATTTTGTTAATGTCCCAATATTCGGCTTCAAAGCTCTTTTCATCCTTGATAATTTCTTCCCCTTCGATGCACTCGACGGAAACACTCAATGCTCCCATCTCCATCAAAGAATCGCTGAAATTTTCGGCTTCGGCCTGTCTGACTTTAAAAGAAACTTCTTTAATCATAGATCCCCTACAAGGGTAACATACCTTATCTATTTAAGGACACGACTTCCCTTTTATTTCTAAATGGTAGAAAATGGGATCAATGTCCTGGGCCTACTATCTTACGTATAAATTTTTCACATTGGTTTTATCCCTTTTTCTTGTTGCAACGGCCACGTTTACACTGATGCACATCATCCCCGGAGATCCCTTTTCCCAAGAGCAAACGATTCCGGATGAAATTCTCAAAAGCCTCATGGCTCACTACGAGCTGGATCAACCTATTCTCAAACAATATTTTCACTATCTCGAGGGTCTGACCCGTTTCGATCTTGGTCCGTCATTCAAGTACGAAGGGAGGATGATTCAAGACATCATTAAAGAGGGTTTCGGAGTCTCCGCAACTTTGGGCGCAGTCGCGATACTAATTTCGGTTGTTGCCGGAGCCACATTAGGATCCCTTGCCGCTTTCTGTCGCGGAAAATGGCAAGACTGGTTTTCGATGCTTTTGGCAGTCATCGGGATGTCGGTTCCAAGCTTTATTTTAGCCACTCTTTTACAGTATGTTTTTGCGATGAAGTTCAATCTTTTGCCTATCGCAAGATGGGGTGAATTGAGACATATTATACTGCCGGCTATTTCTTTGAGCGCCTTTCCGACCGCTTTTATAGCGCGCCTTGTGAGGAACAATATGGTTGAAATCCTAGAGCAAGAGTATATAGTTGCTGCAAAAGCTAGGGGGTTGGGAACAGCAAAAATCTTGATTCGCCATGTGACCAAAAATTGTATTTTACCGGTACTCTCCTACTTGGGCCCCCTTTTTGCGAATATCATCACCGGCAGCTTTGTTATTGAAAAAATTTTTGGAATCCCCGGTTTAGGAGGCTGGTTTGTGATGAGTATCACAAACCGCGACTATACCATGATTATGGGGATCACCCTATTTTACAGCGCCATTTTGATGGTTGCCGTGTTCATAGTAGATTTACTATCTTACAGTATTGACCCCCGGATTCGGAGCTCGCGATGAACCATCCCTCTTTTTCACTCCCCTATTTTAAAGAGTCTATCTTCCGTCTGAAAAAAAATAATGCTGCGATGGTGGGCCTTTGGTTTTTAATACTTCTTTTTATAGCTGCGGTCATAGCCCCTTTCTTTACCCCCTACAGCTATTATGAAACGCACTTGAGTTTAAAAAATTATCCCCCATCAAAAGAATTCTGGTTTGGGACGGATGAGCTCGGAAGAAATGTTTTTTCTAGAATCTGGCTTGGGGCCCGCATCTCCCTTTTTGTGGGCATATCAGCCGCCTTCATTGATATGGTGATCGGAGTGGTTTACGGAGCATTTGCAGGATTTGTCGGTGGAAAAATCGATGAGATGATGATGCGATTTTGCGATATCCTCAACTCCCTGCCGCAGCTACTAATTGTCATTATTTTACTGGTACTGATGGGCCCGGGGCTGACAACGATTATTATAGCTCTCACACTCACCGGCTGGATCAATATGGCCCGGATCATACGAGGACATATCCATCAAATCAAGCATCTGGATTTTGTGATGGCAGCCAAGGCACTGGGCGCCTCCAGATTCCGGATCCTCACCCACCATCTGATCACAAACGCGGTTGGTTCCATCATCACTACCGTGACACTGACAATTCCCGGCGCCATATTTACCGAGTCTTTCTTAAGTTTTTTAGGCCTTGGAGTGCAAGCGCCTATGGCGAGCTGGGGAACGATGGCAAGCGACGGATTGCCCGCTTTGCGCTTTTATCCCTGGCGCCTTTTTTTTCCTGCATTTTTTATAAGTATTACGATGTTTGCTTTCAATTTGCTGGGCGATGGTCTACGGGATGCATTTGATCCGAGGCTCAGACGATGAGCTTGGATCTTTACAGAGTTTTCCCCTATAGCCTCAGGCAGACCAGAAATCTATTGTGCTACGAATCTGCGCCTAAAGCGGTCCTGGATTTGTTGGGAATCCACAGGGAGGGTTTAGATGAAAGCTGCCGAACTTGAGGTTGTCAATCTGCGTGTCAATTTTTATCCCAACGGGAGGAAAATTCATGCCGTGCGGGGCGTCACATTCAATATCAAACCCAATGAAAGGGTTGCGATTGTGGGAGAATCGGGTTGTGGCAAAAGCCAGATGGCAAGAGCGCTTGTGCAGTTGATCCCCTCCCACGCAGGGAAAATCGAGGAGGGAAAAGTCCTTTATGATGGCGTCAATCTCTTGTCATTGTCCGAAAAAGAGATGCGACGCTATCGGGGCCGCGAAATCGGGATGATATTTCAAGATGCCAGAGCCTCGTTGAGCCCTTTGATAACTGTGGGCGATCAGATTGTCGAGGCCTATTTGGATCACCACCCTTTGGCCACAAAAAAAGAGGCAAGGACCAGGGTGTTGGAACTTTTGGACCTTGTTCAAATAGAAGATCCCCTAAGAAGTTTTCATCAGTACCCCCACGAACTATCCGGTGGCATGTGTCAAAGGGTCATGATCGCTTTGGCTTTGGCCCCCGACCCCAAACTTTTGATCGCCGACGAACCGACGACCGCCCTTGATGTCACGATACAAGCCCAAATTCTAGACTTACTAAAAACGATCCAGGAGCAGTTTGGGATGAGCATTTTGTTTATTACCCATGATTTTTCGCTTTTGGCAGGATTTTGTCATCGTGCCCTCGTTATGTATGCCGGTGAGATCGTTGAGGAGGCAACCATCGAGGAGCTATTTCAAAATCCTAAACACCCCTACACAAAAGCTTTGCTCCGCTCCATCCCCCGTCTCGATTTACCAAAAAGTTCTCCACTGGAGGTAATTGAAGGGAACCCACCCGACCTCTCCAAACCGATCCTTGGTTGCCCTTTTTCTCCCCGATGCAAATTCAAAACATCTCAGTGCGCCACATCGACCCCTTTGATGATCAACCGGGTTGCCTGCTGGCTCTACGATCCCCGATTTAAGGAAAAATATGAGCTCTTCACCTCTTCTTAGTGTCCGCAATCTCAGCAAAACATTCTATAACCGAGATAGTTTTGTCAGAGCTGTAGATGGAGTTTCGCTAGATGTTTTTCAGGACAGGACTTTAGGACTTGTCGGTGAAAGTGGCTCCGGAAAAACCTCACTTGCAAAACTCATACTTAGGTTGGAAAAACCGGATGCCGGGGAGATCCTTTTCCAGGGTGTGGATCTTTTAAAATTAAACCGCAAAGAGATGATGGATGTCCGTATGGAACTCCAGGTTATTTTCCAGGATCCTTACGGCTCATTGAATCCCCGTATGACCGCTCAAGAGGTGATTATGGAACCTCTAGAGATCTTCATGAAAAACTTGAGTTTTCACGAAAAAAGGCAGCGTGTTTTAAACTTAATCGAGCTCGTCGGATTGGATCCGAATTTCTCTCAAAGATTGCCCCACGAGTTTAGTGGAGGTCAAAGACAGCGAATTTCTATAGCCAGGGCGCTGGCCTTGCACCCGAGACTCATCATTTGCGATGAGCCGATCGCAGCGCTTGACGTATCGATCCAGTCGCAGATCATCAACTTGCTCAAAAGGCTTAAATCCGAGTTAGGATTGAATTACCTTTTCATATCGCATGATCTTGCTATGGTTAAATATCTCTGCGATGATCTCGCGGTGATGCATTTCGGAAAAATTGTAGAGCATGGAGACAGTGAAATCATCTATTCCAACCCACGCCACATCTACACTAAAACTCTTTTAAGCAGTATTCCGAAGCTCATGGGCCAGCCCGCATTGCCCCCCGTCCTATAAAGGCGTATGGAGACTTTTTTTAGATCGCTTAAATCCGTTTGATCAAACCAAATGAGTCAAAAAAAAACAGAGTTCTAAGCCCCTCAAAAATAGCGGTTGGCCTTTTTCAAGGGGTTCTATACTACAATCGGTCGATGGATTTATTTTACCGATAAAAAGGGGGTTAAATCTCCTTTATTGATACAGAGATTTATAATCGGGTACCTCTCATCGCCAAATTTCACGATAGGGACTTTTCTCCCTTGACTATCGTTTACCCATCGGCAGTCTAGATACTTAATCTGATGGGTATTGTTGTCCTCTTTACTATCTTTGTCTTCACTGGGATTATAAGGGATGTTTCTAAAAATATCTCCAAAAAACCCACTATCGGAAAGATATTTTTTGGATCCATTTTTTTGGTTCATAGGTTCCGTGGCATTTACCTTCGAAAGGCCAAGCTTCGCATACATGGAGTTAAATAGGACTTTATTCCATCTAGCCAAATCGTGAATGTTTTTTTGCTCAAGATTACTCAACCTCCCGAGAAGCCCCCCAAAAGACCTATACTCTACTGAAAACATCAGTTTAAAAATCTTCTCTAATGCCTCGATATCCCTGATGTACAACAAATCTAGGGAGATATTTTCCTGATCTACATTAGTAAACCCAAACTCTTTTTCAAAAGAAATACTCTCTAGCAATTCCTCAAAAGAGCAGTACATCAGGTTGCCCGGGGTCATAAAAAAAACGTTTTTGATAGGGTGCTCTTGAAGAAACGCGGCCAAATAGAAAAATTCTTCGGCTTGCTCGTTCCAAAACCTTTTTTCATTTGGAAAACGGATGCAATTTAGCGGCATATGGTGACCTTTTCTGAAAATCTTATGCTCCTCCGATATTCTTAAGCTCTCCTGTCCGATGAAAAAAACATCATTTTGAACAAAGAAGTCCCTATACAAAATAAAATTTTTTTTATGTGTCACAAAATAAATCGGTGTGGCGTAACTAAATGTCCTTATCTGCTTGATTGAATCTAAAATCTGCGGCGAGACTACCGACCTTGTCTCTACGAAAACCACTGCATGCTCTTTAGCACACAAACCAGATATCACAACAAAACATAAAATAAAAAAACGCATTCCAAAACCTTTTAAGAGTCTGTAAATAAAAATTAATTTTAAATAAACCCAATTAATTTCTCAAATTGTTCGTAGAATAAATAAATATTTCTAAAAAAGGGAAGGTTTATACCGATTTATTTACCACTCTGAGGATCCGGAGTTAAAAGAAACGTTGATTCCGCCTCAATTACCCACACGCGGCAACTGGTTTGTTTCATGACAACGGCGGGATTTATGACTTTGGCGAGGCTTTCCGAATAATCTAGATTTTTTGGAACAGCCAAGATGAGAAGGTCGTAGCTACCCTCTTCTATTTTGTTGACTATAGCGTCTTCGTAGACGCGGGAGCGGACTAGGTAAAGATTGGGCTTCAACCCTTTTTCGACAGCGATAGCCTGCGCAAAATCTAGAGATGCGTTAGCCCTAGCCTCTTTAAAAGCAAGTTTCGACTGTAAGCTGAAGCTAAATGGAACTTCTATCACATATAAAAAATCGATAGAGGCGCCGGTAGCTTTGGCAGCGATCACCCCTACTTGGGCCGCCTCAGCATTAGGATCAAGTGTGCACAAGACCAAGATTTTTTTTATTTCAAGCTCTTTATAACCATCTAGAGGCACTTTCTCCAGCTTGACCGTACCGGTTAAATCAAGAGCATATTTGCGCCTTAAAAGGGTGTACATCAAAACTCCTATCGAGATCCAGAGAAGCCCCAAATAACGACCGTAAGGTTTGGTAATGATGATTCCGATCAACACAGTCACAGTCGTAAGAGCCCCCAAAATTGCTGTGATTGGATATTTTTTCCCTTTTATCGACAAATTGAAAGGGATGAAAAACGGTCTCTCAAGGTTAGGTTCTTTAAAACGCATTCTCAAAAGGGACATGTGGGCGGAAAAAAAAGCGATCATGGCTCCAAAGTTGTACAGGTCCGCCATAAAATCCAGACGCCCATTGCTAATCAAAACGATGGAGGAGGCAAGGGCGGCAAAAAATATTAATGCTATATACGGACTTTTAAACCTTGGGTGTAACCTATAAAAAAACTTGGGAAGCTGAAAAAATTCCCCTAGATTAAATGCTAGCCTAGATGCACCCAAGAGCCCCGCGTTAGCCGCCACAAAAAGCAAAACAGCAGCTAGCAATCCAATCCAGGGGGCAATAATTTCCGATCCAAACGGGAGGTTGATCACTATTCCGGCGATCGGATCCTCCAGATATTTGCCGGCAAGCTCTTTAGGAGTCATCGCAGAAAGTCCCACAATCGAAAGTCCCAAATACATCACAAGCAAGGTCACCATGGCAAGGATAATAGCTCCTGGGACGGTTCTGGAAGGATTTTTAGCCTCCGCTCCTAACTGAGCCATCGATTCTATCCCTGTGTAGGCTACCATCGCCATCCCGACACCCTTTCCAAAATCCAACCAACTAGGGGAATATTCGGTATTTGGCCCGTTGATAGTTAAGCGCCCCCAAAATTCGTTAAAATCCACAATCGTCGATAAACCGATCGCAATAATAACCACTTGAGTCAAAATAGCCAAAAGGCTCAGTATCAGACTCATTTTTGTAGAGTGTTTTGCACCAAAAAAATTCAATACCATCAGAAAAAAAATAAGAAATACCGTAACCACTAATTTGATAGGCAAAATTTTCAAAAGAGGAAAAAAGACTGCCATATAGGGGGATATGGAGTAGGCCGAAATAGAGATCGTTACGATATAATCAAGGAGAAGTCCCCATCCTGCTATAAAAGAGATCAGATCATTGAAATTTCTTCTGGAAAATGAGGCGGAGCCTCCCGCCTCTGGTAGGACCGAAGACATTTCAGCATAGGTCAAAGCGGTGCACATGAAAACGAACCCTGCGATCATAAGGGCGATGGGTGTTGCCCCTAAAGCGTACAGAGCTGTGATCCCGAGGGCGTAGAAAATCGAAGATCCGAGATCCCCATACCCTACTGCGAATAGGTCGAACATCCCAAGGACACGACGCATCGATCCCCTATCCAGTTGCGCAATCTTATCAGCCATAATCGGTTATGTACAGAAGCTAAAGAAAATACACAAGGAAAAAAAGCGTTAGAAATTCTAACTTTTTCTTATTGTCGGGACCCGATTCGGTACAAGATAATTTTGTCAAAAATGAACTACTTTCTTAATTGAGCAGGAACTTCAAAGAAAACTTTTTCCTCTGGTTCCCCATAGATGACTTTCTTTAAATCTTTTAAAGCCTCTATCGCTTCAACAACCTCAAAAAAAAGTTCCTCGGGGACAGATGCGCCGGAGGTGATCACTACCCTTTTTTTGTGATCAAAGAAATCGGAACGTAAAGCTTTTGGATTTGAGATGAGATACGTTTGTACCCCCTCATGTCTCGCTATTTCCGTAAGACGGACTGCATTGGAGCTTGAAGGATCCCCGACAACCAGCACAAGATCGGCTCCTGAAAGTGCCGATTTAAGGGCTGTTTGACGATTTGTGGTTGCATAGCATATAGAGGAGCTCGGCATCGTTTCTACTTGAGAAAATCTTGTATGAATTTTTTCCATGATCGGCTCCAGATCAAGGAGGCTTAAGGTAGTCTGGGTGACGACAGATACAGGTTTTTTTGGGTCAAAAGGGATTAAATCGACCTCGTCCGTATTTTCCACAACAAACGTTGTTTCTAAAGATTCCCCCGTGATACCAATGATTTCCACATGGTCACGGTGTCCAATAACAATCGTGGGAATCCCCATTTTCTTGAACCTTAAAACCGCAGAATGAACTTTTGTGACAAGCCCGCAGGTAGCATCAATTATTTTCAAATCCCGCAATTTGGCCTCTTGCCGTACGGACGGGGGTACCCCATGGGCGGAAAAAATAAGGACGCCCCCTTTTGGAACGTCTTTGAGTTCGTCTACAAAAACAGCCCCCTTCTTTTCAAGCAGATCTACCACAAAATGATTGTGAACAATCTTGTGTTTTACATAGACCGGGGCACCAAAAACTTCCAGAGCTCTATGGACTGTATCAACGGCACGCACTACTCCTGCACAGAAACCGCGCACCGAAACGAGCACCAGCTCCATATCTAAGCATCCACATCAGCCGCGCAACGGAATCCGTAAGTCCTATTCGAGGCAGAAGGGCTATTCCTATGGCGGTGAGAGCAACGGAGATCGTCTTTCAAGCTCTTCCAGCATCCGCCTCTTAAAACCCTGTATACCCCCTGCTGTGGACCTTTAGGGTTGTCCGATTCCTGCATGGAAAGTTCGTAGTAATTGTACTCGTACCAATCGCTGCACCACTCATAAACATTTCCGGCAAGGTCAAAGAGTCCAAAATTATTCTCTTTATAACTCATGACGGGCGTTGTGTCTGAACTGAAGAAATTGGCCATTGAACGCTCCACAAACTGTCCGGTAGGATAGATCGCTTCGCTAGAGCCCCCTCTAGACGCAATTTCCCACTCCGCCTCAGTCAAAAGGCGCTTGCCTACCCACTCGGCATATCTCGTTGCCCCGTACCATGTAACCCCTACAACAGGGTGCCTTGAATATCCAGGCTCAAATATGAATTTGCCCCCATGCCTCTTCAATCTGGAGTCTTTAAGATGGATGATGTCATTGTTGTTTGCATCTTTTTCTCCCCCCATAGCCTCCAAAAAGCGGATAAATTGCTCGTTAGTGACAGGGTGGATATCGACGGCAAAACTATTGACATACACCTGATGCTGTGGCCTCTCATCCCTAGTACCGGTCTGGGATCCCCTTGAGTAAAATCCGTTAGGGACGATACTCATTTGGGTCAAAAGGGGTGTTACCTGGTGATCTGTTTTTGCTTCAGGTTTGAAGACGGCAACATTTTGGTCGACTTTAAATTTAGCCAGAGGGTCAGGATCATAAGTAGGTCTTGCGATCACACTCTCCTGCAATTTTGGCTGCGGCACCTCTAAAGAATGGAATACGAGCTTTTCTTTTTTCTCAAGGGGGGCAACAGCTGCCATCGCGTTTTTTTCTGTTTGCAAAACTCTTGAAATAGCATCTACAGGAGTGGCGTAAGTCCCGCTTCTATTTTCAAAGAAACCGGTTAATTTTTCCGGACGATCCTGAGGTTTGTATTGCAAACAGGAGCGAATCATGTCGGTCCATTTGTCCGGCAAAGTAAAAATCCCTTCAGGAAACTTTTTTTGGAGCAAATAGTAGGCTAACGTGCCAAATGCGAACTGATCTGCCAAATAATTCACATGGCTCCCATGTCTCTGCTCAGGGGCGTAAAAATAAAAAGCGCTCAAAAAGGCATCTTTGAATTTGGAGTCATGGTGCGGGATCTCATCAGCGACTGCCTTATAAATCTTTGGAAGCATTTTCTCTTCCGACACAAGGCCTGTCAGACCCGCATCCGTCAAAACGATAGTCCCCTCTTTCCCCATCAAAAGGTTGGAGAACTTAACGCCTCGATGCGCCATCTGCTGATCTTGGAAACGGTGCTGATGCAAACGATCCAAAGATTTGGCAATTTGGAGCAGTATCTGCTCTACCTGCTCCATCTCGAGCTGAAAATTGACCAATTTCAGGTATTCTAACAACGTTTGGGAATTCCCTTGATCGTTCAAAACCAGGTCACTCACCACGTAGTAGCTCCCCTCATGGCAACCAACATAACGATACGTTGTAAAGCCCTCTCCCTCGATTTTGGAAAGTTGCTCTACCCCTTTTTCAAACCGATCGATAAAAAATCGGTCTTGGACAAAAGAATCATCCAATAGTTTGAGCGCAAAAGATTTTTTTAAGAAACGATGTTCCGCAAGATAGGTTTGACCCAAAGGGCCACACCCAAGCCATCTTTTAAGTTGATAATCTCCTACAAAACGTGGTTCCATGGAACTCCTAGCTTTTCAAAATCGTCTATTGGTTCACTACAGCTCGAGGGGGTGCACACGTAAACGGTAGTTTTATTGTTGATGCACGATTTCCCCTCAATCGCCGGGATCAACTTTGTCAGTAAAGGGTGACAGACCACTACCGAAGTAAAGGGATGGCAGAAGCAATAATTTGTATTATCTTCAAGTTCCTTTTTTAGAAAAATAGTTTTTTTATCTTTTGATCCAAAATACAGAACATTCAGAAAAAGGCTCAAAGCCGATGCGGGGTGGTGCGTCAATTTTTCTACCCCGAGTTTAAGGATCGATTCCGACCGCCTTAGGTATTCATACTTATGACTCATATTATAAAGTCTTAAAAAATTTTCTGCCATGAGAGCATTAGCAGAGGGCTCGACACCATCTAGAAACGGCTTGATCCTTACGAGGTACGTATCGTCAATAGCGGTACTGAAATATCCACCCTGGTCGCACTTGAAAATTTGATCCACAGCATCAATAAGGGAATGAATCAAAGGATAGCTCTCCGGGAGCTCCCCCGTTTCAAAGGCTGTCAATAACGCCCTCATCAAACAGGCATAGTCCTCTAAAAGAGGTTTGCCAACAAATGCATGATCGACAAGTGCATGCTCTAATTTGTGGTTCAGATAAAAATGTCTAAGTAGATCTTTTACCAACCTAACGCCAGATCGGATCAGGGATCGATCCTTGAGATAGCTACCGGCTTTTATTCTGGCATGGGCTAAATTTGCATTTGCCCCCAAAAGGATTTTTCGATCGACATCAAGTACACCCCGCTCCTCAATTATCGAAAGGGCTTTTTTCTTTACCTCAAGAAAAACCCCTTTTTTATCCTCAGGGACCTCTTCAGTCAGATAAAGAATGGTATCGCCATCGAAAAACCCCTCCTGGGCCAATCCCAAATATCGTATCGCGAACGCAAGCTCCTCTTGAGTCAACACATCCTGGAGCTCCTCGTAGGTAAAGAGGGCGTGCCCCCCCTCCTCATTCTCATGATCGGCGCTGACTGACGACGCATATCCCCAATCCATTTTGAGGGCAGTATCAAAAAACGTATTAAGGTCCAATACAACCTGTTTGTATAAAACCTTTCCGGTTTCATAGTACATGTGAGCGTATGCCTCCATAAGAAAGGCATTGTCAGACAACATCTTCTCAAAATGGGGCTCTAACCTCTCTGCGTCCGATGTGTAACGCCTAAAACCGCCTAAAATAGGGTCGTAAAGGGGGCTGAACAGCTGTTTTTCAAGTGTAGTTTCCGCAAAAAACTGGGGGCGCTGGTCCTCAAAAATCTCAGAAATATGCAGCAAACAGGTAGTTTGAAACGAGAGGGGAAATTTCACTTCCGTCTTGAACCCGCCGTGAGTCCGGTCAAAACTTTCATAAAGATGATTTAGTATCTGCAACTGGATTTCCTTAGACGGCATAGGACATACAACATCCTGAGTCGCATCTTTGTAAATCTGGACCAGATGGTTGGTTTGCTCGAGGAGCGTCTCTTTGTCTTCAGATTTCCATAGGTGGGCAAGCTCTATCAAAATGTCGTTGAGGCCGATGTATCCATCAACCGACATCGGAGGAAGGTAAGTGAATACGTAAAAAGGGGCTTTGTCTGGGGTAAGAATCATGTTGAGTGGCCAACCTGCGGGATGCTGGGTGAGAAGCTGCGCAAAATCCATATATAGTCGATCGATATGGGGCATCTCCTCCCTGTCGACTAAAATGGGTATGAAAGAGGAGTTTATGATCGATGCGATCATTTCATCTTTAAACGACTCCTCCTGCAAAACCTTGCACCAATGGCAGCTCTTATACCCTATCGATAGAAAAACAGGACGGTCGAGAGTTTTAGCTTTCTCGAAGGCCTCAATGCACCAGGGTTGCCAATGAACTAAATCTTCAGAGTGCTCCTTGAGATACGGAGAGCCCTGATTTTGTAACGCATTTTTCCCAAAATCCATGTCCACCTAGACCACTTGCAAATATTTCGCTAATTGCCAGGCTGCTATAAGCATGAGACAAAATGCGCCTACCATAACGTACCCCGGAATAGGGCGTCCCGATTGACCTGCATTATTGCGCATCTCCAAAGTCCCGATTCCATAGGCAAAATCATGCTTTTGCGGTGTGTTCTGAAACAGATGAGGATATTTTTTTTCCAGATCCACCATATCCATTTCAAGATAGCTTGCATATTGCCTCAAAAAGCCGAATCGATAAATATCGCTTAGCCCGGATGCCTCCTTTCCCTCTTCAAGAGCAATTAGATAGCTCTCGCGGATCGATGTAGAGCTTTCTACCTCCTTCAATGAGATCCGTTTATCCTCCCGCATAGCCTTTAGAAGGCGACCGAGTTTAACCATTTCCTCTTGCATCGCTAAAGCACCCTGTATAACCTGTAAAGACTTTTAACTTAACAAACTTGAGATTATTTGTGAAAATGAACCGTATTTCCCCGGGGGGCGGCTCCCCTCTTTTCATTCACGAAAACCAAAACGTTCTGTTAATTCTACCTTTGATTTGGTAAGATAGAAGAATGGAATTTAAAGGGTTGTACATAGGATCCGACGAGTCAGGGAAAGGGGATTTTTTCGGCCCTTTGGTCGTCGCCGGTATTGTGGTGAATGAAGAGACGATCGAAATATTAAAAACGATCGGTGTGAAGGACTCAAAAAAACTCAGCGACGCCACTATTGACCTCCTAGCCTCTGTCATCCGCCAAAAAATTCCCTACGACCAGATTGTGTTATTTCCTAAGACATATAATGAGATTTACTCCCGATTTAAAAATCTCAATCATCTTCTTGCATGGGCTCATGCAGCCGTGATCAAAACTTTAACGGACAAAACAGGCGCTTTACAGGCGCTTGTGGATCAATTCACAGTGGAACCACTTGTGGAATACTACCTCAGAAAAAAAGGGGTCAATCTGCACCTGAAGATGTTCCCGAAAGCGGAAAACGATCTAGCTGTCGCAGGAGCTTCGATCCTGGCCCGAAGCGCTTTTCTAGAGGGTCTTAAAGCTTTAGGGGATTCTATTGGAACGCCTTTGAAGAAGGGGGCATCCACGTTGGTTCAAGCGCAAGCCCAAGAGATTTACACAACTCACGGAAAAGAGCTCTTTCCGTCGATAGCAAAATTGCATTTTAAGACTTACAAAGACCTATTTTTGGCGTAAAACCCTCTGTAACATGAAAATACATCCAATTGCCATGGCAGCATAAAAAAACATATCGACCTCCTTAGTAAATAATTTTAACATATCCAAATTATCCTTTAAATATTTAAACTTTTTTGCTAATTATCAAAGTATGGATCTTTTTAAATTTGGTCAGGTTCTGATCAAAAAAAAGGGCCTTTCAAATTAAATACCAGCAGGTTATGGCAAATTATCTTCTGATTTCCGCTACAAGTTCTATTGGGGAAGAGACGGCAAAAAGGCTCTCTGAAAAAGGGCATAATCTTTTTCTAACCTCCCGTTCTGAAGAAAAAATTGCCCCCCTAGTTCAAGTGACCCGTTCCCCTTACGCTCTGGTAGATCCGGCCGACTTCGATGCGGTGATGAGAGTCGCCCAACAGGCCAGAACAGAGCTGGGAAGCTTGGACGGAGCAGTCTGTTTTGCCGGATCTCTCATTTTAAAAGGGGCGCATAGCACAACATTCGAGGAATATCAAACAACAATTCAGGCCTCGTTGACAAGCGCTTTTGCTTTAGTAAGAGCGGCGGCCACCCACATGGGAACCGGTGGAAGTATCGTTTTGCTCTCGTCCGCAGCCAGTCTTGAAGGGATCCCCTATCACGAGGCGATTGCGGCGGCAAAAGGGGGGATCAACGCACTGACACTATCTGCAGCAGCCACATATGCCTCAAAAAAAATCAGGGTGAATGCGATCGCACCGGGACTAACAAAGACCAGGGGCACCGAATTTTTGTTTCAAAATAGCGATAGCCTCCATATTTCGGAAAAAATGCACCCTATAGGCCGCCTGGGGACCACCTCTGATATTGCGCAGGCTGTGGAGTTTTTCTTAAACCCAAAAAATGACTGGATCACGGGACAAATTCTAGCTGTCGACGGTGGTTTGTCAAAAATTAAAAAAGGATAAATTTCCTTATTTTGATTTTTTTTCAACCGCTTGCGCTAAAAAATTTTTTAAACCCGATCTCCTCTTTCTCCCATCAAAGAGAAATAAAGACAAAGAAGAGGGGGTAGATCTATTATCCTACCCCCCGCTTGCTTGATTAGCGATGAAAATTCCGTTCTTTGAATTTTCTTAAAGAGCACATCTCAAAGGAGCTTTTGTTTTTTTCTGTCTATTTTTGCTTTAAGCTCAGGGTCTGTAATAAACTGATCAACGCTATTTAAAAAATTGATGTCAGACTTAAGATCATCACTTGCAAATGGAAAACATTTCTCGTTATCAGAGCAGGCATCCAGCATGAAAACGAAATCTTTTCTAATTTCAATCGGAACATGCTGTAGACAGCGGTAATCAACTTGGACCGCCCTACGCAAAAAAAGTGTATCGTTTTTCAAGTTATGAGGAATTTGGCGTATCATTCGAAGTCTTACAGCCTCTAATGCAACCTCTTCAATCGATCTACGTTCTCTCTCCAAAAATTGGTAGCAAACGGGAAATATATTCACAAGCTCCGCAAGCTGCTGTACATCTTGCGCATTGGCGGGGCTTAAGGGAAAGCAGTTTAGAACCCCCGGGTCCAAATCCACTAATTTTAGAATAAAGTCCATTGATTGTTGGTACGTAAATCTTCCAAAAAAGACTCCAAAAGGGTTTTTTTCAGGTTCTTGTTCGGTATACTCAATCATGACAACATAAATGAACGCCCATATTTTCAATTGGGTATCGGTCATTCTTGCAATCGTCTCTTGATTGACAGCTTCATCCGGCTCGATCCCGAAGGATCTTTTCAAATGAGGACGATCAATTAAAAGTAATGCGAAATGGCCAATCGCATCGGGTCTATCCTGGAATGTCTTCAGCACAAAATCGGAATCGACTAACTTACTTTCATCAAGATCATTCCACAACCACCAGTCGCTCAAACCAAATCTGCGGGCTTGGATCAAAATTTTTTCATCTGTGCGGAGCCACTCTGGGATTTTGTCTAGCGTGGAATTTTTTCTGGTGATGAACTCATGAGCTCTTAAAAACTCAAGCATCTGCCCCCGCTCTTGTTTTGGTTTACCCTTCGAGTCCCGCGGGTTAAGGGCCTCACTTGCTAAATTAGCAAACTGTTTGTTGGAGAGGACAAGCTGGTCAAAAGAACCCCTTTGAGCCCCCTCTAAAAGAATTTGGAATTGAACCTCAGACGGGATAGAGTTTATCCCTAAGTTTATTTTATCAAAAGAAGCACTCATTCATATCCTAAAAATTTATATCAATAATTATAAACAAAATTGATTTTAAACGCAATTTTGCGGCAACAGAAACCGCTCTCGATAAAAAAAATTTAAACCTCTCTTAGCTATTCCCTTCAGATATGCCTCTATGGATCAGTTTTTTTTTGTAAAAAGTATCTATTATCAGGTTTTTTAAAAAATTATTAAACTATAAGCTACGAAATCGGCTGATTAAATTAATTATTTACATGTCATTAGAGAACATTTTTGAAATGTTCATCAAAGGTCCTTTGAACAATTACAGGGTCAGGTTTGGAGATATCCACATGAAATGGGATCCAATTACTTGCCGGAAGCGCCTCGAGGAAAGGGAGCCAAATCACCCTGTTTTTTGATAGTAATCCCGCCGTATAGCTCATAGCCGAAGGGGCCATAATGAGAATATCGCTGAACACCATAGTTCCAAAATCTTGTTCTAAAGACCTAGCGAGGTGATACTCGATGTTGTTATCGCCATAGATGTCTACAAGGTCCTGCCGATTGCCTGTGGAGATGATGTGGAACTTCACAGGTTTAGAAAAACGGCGCTCTGATAGATCCTTTATAGACAAAAGATTCCACTCGTCGTACGATCCAAATTTTCTAGGCTCGTACACCTCCATTTTATCGTCTTTAGACCAGCGCCTAACATGGATCACTACGTTGAAAAATGCCGGATCAAGGAATTGCTCTTTACACTTCCCCTCATAAAAAAATTCCCTCGATTTTTTTAGTGCGTTGCTATCGGCAAATCTATGCATCTTTCGAAAATTAAAAAACCAAAAATTTTTAATTGTTTTGTCGTTTTCACCACTTAGTGGGAGATGCTTTTTAAAACCGATAAATTTCTCCAAATTTTTGATAAAATTGGGATCATTCCCGATATTATGTTCCACATACTCCATGGGGGTATACCTGAATTCAAGGTTATGCAGATCCGCAAAAGCATAGGTCAATAACAGATGTAGATACTGCGATCCGAAGCCATCATCCCTAACTTCATTTGTGAACTTTCCACAAAAAAGAAACGCATTTGAAGTAATTGCAATTAGATTCAAATAGCAAAATACTTTATTCATTTGGTTTTCCCTAAGCTAAAATAGTTTCTAAATAAAATTTTTGAAAAATTCATCCAAGGTACTTTTCACAATTGCAGGGTCGGATTTTGAGATATCCACATCAAATGGAATCCAATTACCTGCCGGGAGCTCCTTGAGGAAAGGGAGCCAAATCACCCTGTTTTTTGACAATAATCCCGCCGTGTAGCTCATAGCTGACGGGGCCATAATGAGAATGTCGCTGAACACCATAGCTCCGAAATCTTGTTCTAAAGAGCTGCCGAGGTGATACTCGATATTGTTGTCGCCATAGATGTCTACGAGCTCCTGCCGATTGCCTGTGGAGATGATGTGGAACTTCACAGGTTTAGAAAAACGGCGCTTTGACAGGTCTTTTATAAACAAAAGATTCCACTCGTCGTACGATCCAAATTTCCTAGGCTCGTACACCTCCATTTTATCGTCTTTAGACCAGCGCCTAACATGGATCACTACGTTGAAAAATGCCGGATCAAGGAATTGCTCTTTACACTTCCCCTCATAAAAAAAATCCCTCGATTTCTTCAGTGCATTGCTAGTAACAAATCTATCCATTTTTTTGTATATACTGTTATAGCTTTTCAATTTTTTGGATTGTCTATCACTCAGTGGGAGATGCTTTTTAAAACCGATAAATTTCTCCAAATTTTCGATAAAATTGAGATCATTCCCGATATTATGTTCCACATACTCCATGGGGGTATATCTATATTCAATGTTGTGCAGATCTGCATAGGCAAAAGTCAATAATAGATGTAGATACTGCGAACCGAACCCATCCTCCCTGACTTGATTTGTAACCGATTTACTAAAAAGAAAGGCATTTGTAGTAATTACAATTAGATTCAAATAGCAAAATATTTTGTTCATTTACTTTCTATATGCTCATTATCAAAATAAACATAAGCACGATGTAATTATTTGTAAATTATTAGAATTGTATGGATTATAAAGAACGGAGGGAGAGGGATTCGAACCCCCGGAAGGTTGCCCTTCAACGGTTTTCAAGACCGCCGCAATCGACCGCTCTGCCATCCCTCCAGTAAGGATTGCGAAATCTCGCGGTGAGTATGAAGAGAGTATAGCAGTCTAAGTCTCTTTTTATCAATTAGTTTTATCTTTTAACGAAAAAAAGGGGCGTTTGCACCCTTTAATACCGTTTCGAGAAGGCGGTCGCTCTTTGTTGTCATTTTTAAACCCCTCTTTTTTAGAAGAATAAAATAAATATTTTTATTTATCTTACGGGGGTGTATGAGAGAAATGATGAGTAGACCTATTCAAGGTGGGGGCGATTTCCGAGAAGAGGGTCCCATGCCAGGCCCTTCAAAGGGTGATAAAACCAAAGATGTAGTTGTGCATGCTCTTACCTCTAAAAAAGAGGCAGAGACATTCCAAAATAGATTCAAAAAGACTCTGGATAGCTTCAAAACTCTCGGATCGGAAACTACCCCTTTAATTAGGCAAATACAAATTATGAAAGGGCTCATAGACACCAAGAGCATCACTTTGAAGATCAACGGACAGCCTGTGACAGACCTCCTTAAATCCCCCTTTCAAAATTTTAGCGAGGATGACAAAGAGGCTGTACTACAGGCGACTTTCTTTAGTGATTTCTATGACAAAACAATTTTATTAGAAAATCTCCCCATTGAAAAACTGATTGAAGAGTTGAATAAACCGGTTCTTGTACAATGGAATGTCCCCCCTGTATCTAATCACTTAAGACGTATAGCCATAGCCCTAAAAGCATCACCGCATTCACCCGCCAACCCTAGCTCGATTGAAATTAAAGGAACTGGATAGCAAAGAGAATTTATGGAAAATCATCCCGACTCATACAAGACACCCGACGAGAGCACTCCACAAAGTCATGGGCGTTACAAGCCGCTTTCTAAGAACTCTTTAATTATTCAAATGGCACTAAAGGGTTCTTGCATCTCCTTATCAATCTTACAAAAGAACACCACCCCCAATCCCAACATAAAAGAACAAAATCCCCCTTTCCCAAACAACTGCATGAAAAAAAATTCGGAACCAGCCGAAAAACCGCATCCAACACCCCCATTTACCCCTGATGAAGAGGAAAAATTCAAAGAGGAAGTAAAAGGGGTTTTGAAAAATATTTTTGGGGAAGAATCCTTGAAAAACGAGACCAACGATAGTTCGGATCAAAAACCGTTCGCATCTTTTGAGCTCAACCCCTTCCCCTTTGGTCAAAACGAACTCGACCTGATCAATGAAGTCCTCTATAGAGTGGAAAAAGGTTTTTTGGCTTTACAAATCAATGAGCATGAAGTCTTTTCGCAAGAGATGCTTTTTGAACTTCTCAAGCAGATCGCTAATCCTGTCGATCGATTGGAACTGCTCTCGAACTCCCTCCTCCCCTCATTCGCACACATGGCCGTCAATCCAGACGGGGAAGAAAATGTGATACAGGTTCTTGATTTAGCTACCCCCCCACAAAAAGTTTTGGGCGATCTACCTTACTTGGCCGTGGTAAAATGGCATGTATACCAAAATGGTGTCTCCATTGAGAAAGAATCAGAATATGTTTTGGTGACTCCGGTCAAAAATGAGCCGACTGATCTACCCATCTCCTTATATCTCTATCAAGAGGTGATTGACTTTAGAGAAGGACAAGAAAAGCATAGTATCCATATAGAACCCTCGATAAGAGCCTTCGACCCAATCCATCACCGTCTGATCTGGGGTCCGCTCAATCCCGAATAAAATCGGAAAAACTAAACCCTTTCACCCGATCCACCACCGTCTGATCTGGGGTCCGCTCAATCCCGAATAAAATCTGATTGGATCAATTAGAATTGGCGTAGAAAACGGACGTCTGACTCCCACAACATGCGGATATCAGGAATGTTGTGTAAAAGCATTAATGTACGATCGACACCCATGCCAAAAGCCCAACCTGTATAGACCGCAGGATCATGGCCACCTGCTTGAATCACATTAGGATGCATCATACCCGCACCCGCAACTTCAAGCCATCCGGTGTGCTTGCAGATTGGACACCCTTTCTGACCGCAGCGAATACAGCTTATATCGATCTCAACGCTCGGCTCGGTAAAAGGGAAGTAACTTTTGCGAAAACGCAAAATTACATTGTCTCCAAATAATCTACGGTAAAAAAGCTTTAATAACGAAAGCAGGTCGGCCAAACTGACCCCTTTGCCAAGATGGAAGGCGTCTATTTGACTGAATTGCTGGTGTGAACGAGAGGTAACCTCTTCGTTTCTAAAAACCCTTCCGGAACAAAAGAGGGCCATGGGGGGAGAATGAAGACGCATCATCGGAACCTGAAAGGTTGTCGTATGTGTTCTCAAAAGCATGCTGTCATCAAGATAAAATGTGTCCTGCATATCCTTCGCAGGGTGGTCTAAAGGGAAATTCAATAGATCAAAATTTACATTTTCCTGTTCGATCTCATTAGAATGCACCTCTTTAAGCCCTAATGAACGGAGGATCTCGGTCATTTTTTCAATCACATCGAGAACCGGATGGGGGTGGGATCGAAGACGCGCTTTGCCGGGTAGGGTCACATCAAAAATTTCTTTCTCAAGACTCTTGGCTAGCTGTCGCTCCTCCACCTCTCTTTTTTTGTTTTCCAACTCCACTGCAAGTTGCTCTTTGAAAAGATTGATCTCCTTGCCGAGTTCAGGAATTTTCTCTTTTGGGGCTAAACGTAAAGCGCCCATGAGGTCTTGTAAAATCCCCTTCTTCCCAAAATAACAAACCCTTATCTCTTCCAATTCCTCCAAGCTCACCGCTCGGTGAAGCTTTTCATGAAACTCTCTTTTTAAAGAGTGAAGATCTAAGGGCTTGTCATTCATCATACGAAAAAAATTCCGTTCGTAAAAACACTAGAGTTTTTAAGCTACCAAGGCAGCCTTGGCTTGCAATGCGATCTTTTGGAAAGCATTCGGATCCTCAACAGCGAGGAAAGCCAATACCTTTCTATCCAAATCGATGGAAGCTTTCTTTAATCCGTGGATGAACGCAGAATACGAGAGTCCGGCATAAAGACGGGCTGCTACGTTGATACGTACGATCCAAAGACGGCGGAAAGATCTTTTCTTGATCAAACGGTGGTGGTACGCATAATACATCGCCTTCATGCGAGCATTTTTTGCGTTTCTGTAATGGTTTTTGCGATCTCCGAAATACCCTTTACAGGCTTTCAGTAAGCGCTTTTTACGTCTACGGCTGTAGACAGCATTCGTTGCTCTCATCGATATCCTCCTACACGCACATCAATTTTTTGTATGTTTTCAATTGACCTTTATCCACCAAAGCAGGTGTTGCTAAAGATCTCTTGCGTTTAGAGGACTTCTTGGTAAGAATGTGTCTTCTACCTGGTCTAGTGCGCTTCAATTTCCCTGTTGCGGTCAATTTGAAACGCTTGGCATACGCCTTCCTAGTTTTCATTTTTGGCACGGTCGTCTCCTTTTGTTTGTTTAGCGGGCGCAAGCACTAGGCATAAGCTCCTACCCGTCATTTTCGGTGGTATTTCTACCATTGCGAAATCTTTCAACTCATCGACAAAGCGTTGCATCGCTGCCTCGCCGATTTCAGTATGTGCCATTTCACGGCCACGGAACATACAGGTAACTTTAACTTTATTCCCCTCAGACAAAAATTCTTTTGCATGGGAAACTTTGATCATGATGTCATTATCGGCTATCCCGGGGCGCAATTTGAGTTCTTTGACTTTGATCTGCGCTTTGCGGTTTTTCTTTTCCTGTTTCTCTTTCGAGTAGCGGAACTTCCCGTAATTCATGATTTTGCATACAGGGGGCTGCGCTTGGGGGGCGATCTCTACTAGATCAAGCCCTTTTTCTTGCGCCTGACGTCTAGCATCGTAGGTCGGTACAATTCCGAGCTGCTCGCCGTTTTCATCGATAAGTCGAACTTGTGAAACGCGGATTTGCTCGTTTATTCTTGATTCTCTAGATTCCAGGTGAACTTCTCCTCTGCATGGATTGCAATCAGTAATTCCAATGGGCCCATAATTGATCCTGTCAAGCATCCGCTTGGGTGCCGCTCCACATGCGGCCCTTCAAAAACGGCTCCGAACGGATCTTGAACCATCCAGGAAACTCTCCCTTTATCCCTATCGGTGAAATTTCCACGGATTCCGAGAATTTTAGTCCATTTTTCAATCAAACGCAAGCAGGATCTCATCGCATCTCGAACATTATCATTTTCAACAAGATAAAAAAATCGATCGCTGGTCTGCACTTCCAGTCCCTTCAGCCCGAAAAAAGGGTCGCTTTTAATTTGAGTGGATGTAGCTGTCCATTGAAAAGGGAATAGGATATCGAGTTCTTTCACTTTTTTAAAAGTTTCTTTTGAATAAAAACCTGTATCAATCCAGGATCCCCCCTCGTTTTCAATCCATTTCTCGAAAAAAAGGATCCAATCTTTTTTTAATTTATAACCGGCCGGATTCCATAAAAATTCTTTTTGATGCCAGATGCCGAATTTTTTTAGTTCTTGCAAATGAAAGTTTTTTTTCGACTCCTCTCCGGCCCTCTTCCCATAAAATCGGAACCCCCCCCTTTCAAGAGGATCGATTCGGTCAAGTGTAAAAGCACCCCTGATCTCCACCGAGGTCAGCTCCTGGTCTAAAATAAAAAAACTCTCTTGAATTTGGAGCAAGACAACCGTCTCTTTGGCGGTTTCCTGAAGCTTTTTTAAAGTCCTTTTTTTATTCCGGTGCGCTAAAAAAGCCTCAGCGTTCTTTTTTTCCATCACATAGGTTTTAAAATCCTTTGCTCGGATAAAATTTTCCATATGATCTTTCAGCGGTACTAGGTAGCCTGCCCCTAAAGGAAAAGGGGGAAATACATCCGCATAAAAGCCGTGGGGGCATCCGCCACAAAAAGCGATAAGTGCTTTTTCCCCCAACATAAGCTCAAGTGCCGCTGCAAGCAAATGCCCTAAGAGATGATCTTTTTCTGTGTACATTTAGTGAAAAATTCTACCATATCCCCCTTAAAGGGGGTAGAGTAAAATACTTTTTTTTCTAAAAAGAAAATTAAATTGTACAACCTTTTTTCAAGCCCCTGCTTTTGTAAATTAGACCCAGGAACGGATTGCTATTTTAACCGAACGAAATTTCGGCCTCAGCAATTTTTGCTTGCAAGGCGGTTCTTAATAGGTCCGTTTTTAGGGATCTTAGGGCGTCCATTTCCTCCAGGTATTTTTGCGAATCCAGGCTTTCGGCTCGCTTTTCAATCTCCTCAAGTCTCTGATCAATTTGCTCCTCAATTTGAGAGAGAATTTTTGGGAAATGTTCTTTTAGCCATAATAAAGCTTTCTCGGGAAGGTGCTCGAAAATCATCTCGAGAGGATCTTTCCTGATCATATCCAAAATAAGGCCCTCAACATCCGCACCCTTGAGTTCGCTCAATCTTTTTACAGCATACCGTTCAAACCGCATATGCACCTCAAAAGGCATCAATAAATTTAATATGCGGTGGTGCTTGTGCAGTAAAAAAAGATAGATCTCTGTATCCTCGTCATGAACATTGCCATTAAAAATTTTTTCAGGAATCGACCTTAAGAATTGGAGCGTTCGGGCGCAGCAGGCCAAAAGTTTTAGGTGGCCCATAGGTGACGAACTTCTTTTGCTATGCAAAGCGTAGTTCATATGCAAAAGAATCAAATTCAAAAGAGCCCTGTCTTCGCAGTCGCTTAAATTATCCTCAATTTGTAGAAAAAAAGACTCCTTGAACAATGGATCTTGTAACGCCTCCAAAATTTCTATACAAACAAAGGCAACCTGGGTTTTTTGCTCCGTAAAATCGACCGTTTTCTCCAGCCTTAGGAGCCACTCCAGAACCATAGCCTTTTCATTTAACGAGAGATTTGAAAAAGTTTTAGGGGGCTCTTTTTTTGCGAAATCCGCCCATAAAGCTACAGTTCTATCTGCGTGCATTTCCAAGGGAAGCCCGGAGCTTTGTGCAGATATTCGTGCAAAGATCACCTCCACCTGACTGGCCGCAATTCGAGAGAGATCAAACCTTAATAACTCCAGTGATCTGCAGCCAGATAGGGAAAAAGGGAGGTTTGACAGATCTGGGTTCTCCCGAATATCCAATACTCTAAGAGATGTCAAATTTCCAATCTGAGGGGGGAGCCGATCCAGTTGATTGGAGCTCAAATTGCAATTAACCAAATTCCAAAGCTGACCGATTTCAGCCGGAAGTTCTTCCAATTGGTTCAAGCCAAGGTTTAAAAAATTCAATTTAGTACACGCTTTCAAAGCAGAGGACAAAGTAGAAATCCTATTTTCACCAAGATTTAAAAAAATCAAGCTTGGCCTAAAGAGGGAATTAGGTATTGCCTTGATTTGATTTTGGCTCACATCAAAGATTTGCATGCTTTCCATCTCTTGAAAAATATCTTCAAGATCCACCAATCTATTATTGCTAACTCTTAAATGGGTGAGTTCTCTTAAAGCAGTCAAAGAGCCGGGTAAATAATTTAGGAGATTATCGGACAGATCTAAATTGACAAGACCAGGGAGGCGCTCAAATAGATCAGGAACCGCTTGCAAATGGTTCCCGCAAACTGAAAGGCTTCTTAGGTTTTCTAACTCAAACACCCTTCTGGAGAGTTTTTCTAGAGAATTATAATTCAAAAAAAGATATTGTAAATGCGTTAAAAACTCAAGCCTCTTCGGAACTTTTCTAATCGATGTGTCATAGATCTCTACCCTCCTCACTAAACGATCGGATTCACGAAATCGTAGCACCGAATCGACTCCTCTACCGGAGATCGAAATTGTTTGCGGATGTCTCATAAACTGATCGCTAAACGCTCTAAAAAAAAGTTGCTGTACCTCCCGATCGGGGGAAATATCTAAAATGAGCCTCATCTCGGTCTCTCGTCTCATCCTAGGGCTCTCTGATGTACAAAAACGGCGGTGGATTCTTAAAACAAAAATACATGTGAAAATAAAAACCACAATCCTAATAACATCAAAATCCCGCGGATTTTGTTCTTCCTCTAATGTACTAAATTGAGAACTTAAAGAGACCGGATGCATGATTCTACCATAAAAGAAAAAAAATCGAAAAAATCAAACCATAGTCACCTAATTTACGGAAATGTATTTCTTTCTTCGAAAACGGTTGTGAATACCCGACCTTAATTAAAAAAGATCTAAGATCATGGAAATCTTACTTAAAAAATCAAAAACACTTAAATTCCACTTATGGATTTACCCACCTCGAGTCCCGACTCAATTTTTTCCCCATTCCCTTTTTTTAAAATCAAAATCTTTAATCCAAAAATTTTGGAAAAAGAATCGGATCATTTTGCTCCCCCTTTTTTAAGAGATACCATTTGCGTGGAGGCAAAAAAAATGGGATTTAACCAGGTTCTCATCCCCTCACTCATGCACACCTCAAAAACCTTACTGGTAGAGGATCCAAAAGACCAAGTCGAAGCCGATAGCGTGATTGTTACAAAACCCGATATAGCGGTAGCTATAACTCATGCCGATTGCCAAGCGACGTTTATTTTAGATGCCGAGTCTAAAAAATTTGCCGCTGTTCATGCTGGATGGAGAGGACTTTTTCAAGACATCTATAAAAAAAGCATCGAAAAAATGGTCGACTCGGGCTCAAATCCAAAGAACCTTTTTGTATTCATAGGTCCTAGCCTGGGTTTAAGTTGGGGTACGTTCATAAACTACATAGAAGAAATCCCAGAATATTACCACCAGATGTTGATCAAACCTTGCAACTTCGACCTTAAAAACATAGCCAAAATGCAATGCATCTCTATGGGAATACCTGAAAAAAACATTGAGGTATCCCCTTTATGCACTGCCGAATCTGATGCTTATTTCTCCTATAGAAGGGCAAAAAAAGGGGGCATAGAACTCAAAGCTAGAAATTTTACAATCGGCGGCTTTTGCCTTTAGGGATAATCTTTAAACTTTCTTGAAAAAATTTTTGCTTTATTTTAAAGAATTCAATAGAATCCTGAAATATGTCTTCAAATAATTTATCCCCGACTGCCTCAGGCGCATTTCAGGAATTTATTTCATTCGGCGAGATGTCGCCTGGAAAAGAGAATTCTCAAAGATCCATCCACGCTGCTACCGAAAATCTTTCCAAAGGGCTTCGACGGATTGATCGATGGAAAATACACAAAGCCCTGATTTCTCTCGATCCAAACCTGATTGACGAAATTTCGGCTCTTGTGAAGCCTATGTTCTCATCGATGAGTAATGTAGAGCATAGGGTTAATTTTTTAAAGACCTTACACCTTGTCCCCAAGCATGACCAGATCCTATTTCTTAAAGATGTGCAACCCTATCTTCACAGAATTACAAATAGCCATGATAAATGCCTTTTTGTTAGCAACACCCAAGGAATGGAACCCGATAGAAGACACTCTTACCTAAAACAGGGGCTCCCCTTTTTGACGCACAATGACAGTTTACAGCACCAAATTGACCTTATTGAGTCAATTAAAGAGGTCGAAACCGCGTCTGAAAAAGAGGTGCTAGTCTACGCTCAAGATCTAATAAATGCTGAGTTGGATCTCAAGGACAGGATCACT
This sequence comes from Chlamydiota bacterium, assembly GCA_016866475.1. Lineage (GTDB taxonomy): Bacteria > Chlamydiota > Chlamydiia > Chlamydiales > RGXB01 > RGXB01. Next base: position 208,049 of record VGMF01000001.1, read on the forward strand.
CTGATAGAGCGGATTCGGCTTATACCACCAAAATTGCGTAAAAAATTTTGCCAAAAGGCCTCCTTCCTAAATCAAGCTGTCAAACTTTGCCATCGATCCGAGCTCATCAAGACGATCCTTAGCGATGATCCGCTAGTTATGTACGGTAAACTTTGTATGGTGCTGCAACTCCACCAAGCAACACCGAAAATGGGGGAAAAAGAGAAGTTGTTTTTGAAACTACTCACTTCTCCTGCGGCTAATCTCCCCGCAATCGATTCTATTTATCGGTTTATCATAGGGAGTCTAGATCCGGCCCATCTATCATTTTCACTATTAAGATTGTTTTTTTATCTAGGAAAAGAGGATCTCGAGGAGTTGGCCTCCTGGCTATTGAGGGTTCCACCTGACAATCGGTCCACAAAACTCGATTGCATACGCTATTTCCGCTATGTCTCTATAAGACCTATAGAGGGGGTACGCTTTCTGCTTTCTAGAGCGCCGAACTTACCGCTGAGAGAGGTGCATACCGATTTTCTTCTTTATCATCTTCAAGAACACGAAACTGATCAGCAAGAGGCTTTAGAAATATCTCAGTACATAGTCGAGAACCATGAAAATTTAGGAATACACGATGAATCCTATCTTTTCGCTAAAGCTATTGAGTTGATCCTTATTCAAGATCAGGATAAAAAAAACCCTCTTGACCCCTACAAAATCTATAGAAAACATTTGGATAGAGCGTCCAGACCAAAACCGATGACCCCGATTGCAATTCACCATGAAGATCGCATCCTCCTTTTTGATCCGATGGAAGGGCTTAAAAAATCCTCGCAAATGTTTGTTCCTATGTGCACTCTACCTTCGGATTTTGACTTCAAATTCTTTAAACTATCGGCTGATCTATTGGATAAAAAAATTGCTCAAATGGTCTCTCCCCTTAGACAAGAGGTTCTTGCTAAAATCGAGGTACGGACGGGATCCCCTTTTGTGCACCTTAAAGAAAATCTACAAGATCCCTTTTTTGACACAAGCCTTTTTAGTTTATCAAAAAAACCGGACGAAATCCCGATCCATGCGTTAAAACTTGGACAGATTGTCGGTTGGCTCAACACCCTAAGTCGCGCAAACGAAACAGAATTATACCTCACAGAATTCGAAACCGCCCTTTTGGATGTCTCGCTTTGCATTTCCAATTGTCCGGAAGGGAAAAAACTGGGAATTCAGCGCGCTTATAGACTTTTACCTGACCACTTGAGGCTTTTTGATGGCGCTGTCGACGAATCTGACGGTATCAGGCAGCTATTGGATACAACTTTTTTTTCATTTCTTGAAAAAGAGCTCGATAGCCAAGCCTGGATAAAAGATCTTCTTAAACCCAAAGTGTATCATAAAATAGCTGAACTTCCCCACCACGTGCTTTTTGTAAAAAACAAAATAGCACGCCTTTTGGGGATTCGGCATCAAATCCTCTTTGATTCCTATACAGGGGTGCTCATTCCTCATATTGTGAGGTTCTCTCAACAGAAAATGCTTGCAAGGTTCCTGGCAAGATTAGATATCAATCAAATTCTAACCCTTATACAAGATGCATATCAACAACTCCCCGAAAGGAGCAGAAGAGGTATTTTTAATCAGCTGAACGAAAATTTTAACGGAAAATTTTTAGAAAATTTGTGGGATGCGGACGATGATTTTTCCATGACAAAAGAGGGGGCGCTTCAGGTACTATTTTCCACCGGTTTTTTCAAATAAAGGTACGTTAAAAGGGAGATAGGCAAAAGATAAGCCGTAGAAATCGGTTTCAATTATACGATCTCCCCATTTGATACGGTTGTAAAAGAAAAGGGATCTTTAGAAAAATCTCTTTTCTCCCCCTTTACCGCCCTGGACTTCATTAAAATAATAAAATCCTTTAAAGGGGGCTTATGCAAACATCAGATCTCCCCTTTTATATTTTTACAGGCGGCCCCGGTGTGGGTAAATCGACGACCTTGGAAGTTTTGAAAAAAAGGGGGTATCAAACATTTCCCGAGTCTGCTCGACATCTCAAACAGTACGCTAACTTGGGGAGGCATGAGGCCCATCCAAAAAAAAACCTCTCACTTTTTAGAGATAAAATTCTTCAAAAGGATCTAGATTTTTACAACAAGGCCCTTTTAACACCAAAAAAAATCGCTTTTTTTGATAGAGGAATTATCGACCTGCTCGCTTTCGACTACCAAGATCCTACCCCTCAAATACAGGAGGTTTCAGAATTAGCTCACACGATCCGTTACAATAAAAATGTCTTCTTTTTCCCCCCTTGGGAGGAAATTTTTATGAATGACCCCGAAAGGGAAGAATCCTTTGAAAAAAGTGTGGAAATTGCAGAATTGCTAACCAATATTTACACATCTTATGAATATAAATTAGTTGAAGTCCCAAAACTGGGGATAGATGATAGGGTGGATTGGATTATTAATAAAATTTTAATTTAAGAATTGGGATGCAGTGGACTCGAACCACTGACCTTTACGATGTCAACGTAACGCTCTAACCAACTGAGCTAGCACCCCCTAATGGGCCTATAATCTTAGCCAGAGAGTACATTTAAATCAAGAAATTAGATTGCGATTAACTCTTGGTGTAACATAGGATCGGGAAATGATGGTAGAGTTGCCGACTGGGTTTTTTATGGAAGAACAAATTTTTCCTGAGAGAGAAAATTCTATAAACAAAACAATGCAAAAAATTCAAAAGATCGCAAAACAGGGTCTGCCAACCGACGCCCTTGTCATCCAACTTAGAAAGACCGAGAGCCTCTCCTCACAAGAGCGCCAGCAAATTGCCCTGAGCAGAAATCAAATGGAAGAGGATCCTTTTCCAAGTTATGACGAACTTATGCGTGGAGATATTGCAGAGGAGCTTTATGCGATGCTGCAATTGATTTTAGAGGAACATCTTTTGGAATTTATTCAACGGCTTGAACTTCTTAGGCATGAGGTAAAGTGGGCTTTGTACCAGGAGATTGAAAGGGCAGGCGGCGATCTCATACAATTAGTGCGTGCTATTGACATACAAACCGTTCAACACCAAAAAGTCCCCATCATTCAAGCCCTTGCAGAGTTAGCCGAACTTGCAATCACTAAGGGGGCCAGAAGCCCTTACCTGACTCTCGATGAGATCGCACTAATGGAGCAAGATTTCACCAACCTGAATGATCTTTAAACCACTCTTTGCCCTTGCGAACGATACCAAAACCTCCACTGATCACAAGCGGTTCACCCTCCTGTTTTCGAAGATATGCCTCCTTAATAGGGTCCGTTGTTTCTATCACCTCTGTGTCTTGAAGATATCCAAGCCTCTTTTTTAGTTCCCCTTTCGGAGTCATTCTGGAATCTCTTGTGCAATCATCGTCTACATAAATGGCTCTAAAAACCGGTACGGATTCTTTAAAAGGGGTGATAAGGTCTTTGTCCTTGTATCCCCCCAAAACAAGGATCCCCCTTTTTTGAAAACAGGACCGGATTTTTTTTTGGAGAGCTCTTAGACCCTCAGGATTATGGGCCACATCTAAAAAAACCTCTTTTTTTATCTTCTCGAAGCGTCCGGGAGGGGTAATAGAATAGAGATCTTCGAAATTGAAGGGACGACAGATGATTTTTTTTCTAGTTAAAAACTCTACCGTCTTGAGTGCGGTAAAAGTATTTGAGGCTTGATAGTCACCAGGATCCTGTTTCGCTACATGGATTTTAGTATCCCTTGAGGCGCACATAGCCAAAAATGTGGGCGTAAGCGCTCCTGACGAGATGACAAGATTTTCGCCTAAAAGAGCCCCCTTTTCCTTAGCAATACTTTCTAAAGTATAGCCTAAAATTTCTCTGTGGTCTAAACCCAACGAGGTAATGACAGTCACAAGGGGATCTACCCATGTGATCGGGTCAAATCTAGCCCCTATCCCGGCTTCATAAACAACAAAATCGACCTTTTGAGACATGAAGTACGCATGGGCTATTAGAAATAGGTGGGCGTACCAATTTCTCTCGTAGGGTATTCCTACCCTTAATTTTTGCAAAACCTCTTTTTTTATAGGAACCCGATTGATTTGTATCCGCTCCGAAACACACTCCATATGCGGGGAGGTAAATAACCCTACCTTATAGCCGGCCCTCTCAAGAGCGAAGGCTATCTTTAGACTTACAGAGCCCTTCCCATTGGTGCCGATGACATGGATGCTTTTATAGCTAGGATCTAACTTTAGATTTTTGAAACTGAGAGGTAAAAATTGCTTCGACCTCTTGAAGGCCGACTCCACGCTCTCCCAAAAGAGGAATTGTTTGCAGTCCATGGTGATCGCTCCCGCCGCTAATAAGAAGTTTTCGACTCTTTGCTAAAACCTCGTAGTAGAGGTTGTCATCTCTTGAAAAAACTCCGTAGTTCACCTCGATACCGTCAAAAGGGAGCTCGAGTAGGTTTCGGATCAGTTTTTTGGGCTTTAAGACATGAGGATGGGCTATAAATGCTTTCCCTTTCGCCTCGTGAATGAGAGCTATTGCATCGACAGTTGAAGGAAATCCACCCATTACAAAAGCAGGTTTTCCTTCCCCTAATAATAGATCAAACGCGTCGCGCATAGTTGAAAAATACCCCCCTTCGATCAACTTCTGCGCTATGTGGGGTCTACCAAGATTTTCTTTATCCTCCCATTCGATCTTGTAACCCAAGTCTCTAAGAAGTTCGACCATTTTTCGGTTCCGATCGACCCTTCTTTCTTGTGTTTGATCAATAAATCTATTGATAGATGATGCTTGAATGTCTATATCGTATCCAAGGATGTGTACCGAAGTGTCCTTGAATACTGTCGAGATTTCTATCCCCGTACCTAAAAAGATCTTCTTTTTTTTTGCATAGCCCATCACATCTTTTGTATAAGCATCGATTGTATCATGATCGGTAAAGCAGATCCCCGGAACTCCCCGCTTCACCGCCTCATCTATAAGCTCAAATGGTGTTAGTTGCCCATCAGATGCTGTGGTATGTGTGTGTAGGTCGTAAAACATGGGATAATTTCCAGCTCCAGCTCAATGCCGGTTTGTTTTTTTACTTCATAACGAATATTGCGCATCAATTCAAGAATATCTTGGGTAGTAGCCGTCCCGGTATTCTCAAAGAAATTGGCGTGTTTCATCGAAACTTGCACCCCGCCTATTTTTCTCCCCTTCAGTCCAAGGGAATCAATCAATTGGCCTGCAGAATTGCCCTCCGGGTTTTTAAACACGCAACCGGCTGTTGGAACAGTATAAGGTTGAGCATCAAGCCTATTTTTCAAAATAGTTTGCCTTTTATTCTCCGCTTCGCCGTCTTTGAATACAGAAAATACCGCCTCATAGATCACCTCGTTTTTGGATCTAAAAGGGCTGGTCCGATATCCAAACTCTAGCGTTTTTGCCTCATATGCGCGCTCAATACCATCGTAGTCGATAGTTTTGACGACCAGAAGCCTGGAAGCGGTATCGGCCTTCGATGCACCCGCATTCATAGCGATGCAGCCCCCTACAGTCCCGGGTATTCCTGAAAAAAACTCCAGGCCTCCGTAGCCCATCTTAGAGACTTTTTGGGATAAATAGGAGACATTCACTCCGGCGCCTACACGTACCTTCTCACCGTCCAACTGAAGAGCATTTAATTTATTTTGGACAAAAATAGCCTCAAGTTGCCCGTCCCCCAACAACAGATTCGACCCTTTGCCAAGAATAAAAAGGGGATAGTTTAAAGTTTTACGAAAACCAAGAACCCCTTTTAAATCCTCTAGAGTGCTCACACTGGCGAAATACCTTGCGGTCCCGCCAACCTTAAGCGTTGTATAAGGCTTAAGACTTATGTTCTCTCGCACTATAGAGGGCATCCATGATGGCGTTGACATAACCTGCCCCTTCCTTGCTTCCGTATTTCTTTGCTAATCTGATCGATTCTGCTATAGCTACTTTTTCCGGTATCTCGGGATCAAAAAGCATCTCATAAGCGCATAATTCTATCGCAACCCGTTCAGCTCTGGTGATCCTATCTGCATCATATTCTTTAGAGGTTTTTTGAATAGCCTGATCTATGTTGTCTACTTTTTCTAAAATTTTCTCATATTGGGTAAAAGCCTCCATGACATTTTTTTTTGTTGTCTTATGGAAATGCATCAAAGAGTTGCACAAAAGTTCCACCTCATCGGTAGATTCGGGGCGTGCAAACAAAAAGTGAAATACGATTTCTCGAAATTTTGATTGATTGAGAGACATGCGGGACAGTATACCTTAGAGAATTTCTAGAAACAAGCGAATTTATCGTCCTTATATATGCTCGAAACTTCACCCCTTTTCAATTTTAAACTTTGCATAGAGAGCCTCGAGGATATGTTTTTTCTTGATATGGAGATTTTGAGCTTTTTGCCCTTCAAGAGTCCATAACAAAGTCTTTTCATCCATTTCATGCATCACCTCTTCTCCCCCTTTCAAGTCCACAAATGAAAAAGTTTCAGCCGACAGCTGCGCCTCCAGGTGGAATTCTGAAAACGGAAGAGAAAAGTTTGGGATAAGGGGTTTTTCAGAAGGCTTGTCTTCTAAAAAAATTTTTTTTACCCTTGAAAGAACTGTAGGGAGCAAAGGGGCCGATGAATCCGAAATTAAAATAAATTTTGCAAAAGGGAGATGCTCCTCGAGTACCTTTAAGAGTGCATTTTGATGCACCGGCAACATGGCATCGACCTGGTCCAGCACAAAATAGCGATACTTTTCTTCAAACGGAGGCAACATCGCTTCTTGCACCAGGGATCGAATCGTATCCATGGAGTAGGTTTTAGATCCCAATTCGGGAGTAAAAACAAGCAAGTCTGGGTGATCGATACAAGTTCGAGATAAAAAAGTGCGGCATAAGTCCACTACCTCTTCGATGCGTCCTTGATTCTTTTCTGAGATAATCAATAAAGGAGTTAAAAGATCTTTTTGTCCTTTTAACTTTTCAAAGACCGGATGCAATCAAACCTCTCAATTGCGCCTCCATAGCTTTGGTGACCTGATCTATAGACTGCTGCGCCGGGATAATCTTGATCCTTTGAGGATCTCGAATAGAGGCCTTGAGGTAGCGAGCTAAGACAGTCTCCATATAAAAGTTAGATCTTGACTCTATTTTATCCGTCTCGGATCTTTGTCGTCTACGGTGCAAAGCAACTTCAAGAGGGACGTCAAAATATAAGGTGAGATCCGGCTTGAGCCCCCCTGTCGCAAATTCATTCAACGCATCAAGGATTTCAAAGGAGTAGTCATGCTGGTAGGCGAGGGTAGAATCGATAAAACGATCGCATAATACAATTTTCCCCTGCTTTAAAGCGGGCATTATGACTTGGCGTACATGCTCCGATCGGTCCAACATAAACATTAATACCTCGGAGCGCTGAATTTTAGCGCCCTCCTCCAAAAGCAAAGATCTGAGGTGTTTGCCTATCATAGTACCTCCGGGCTCTTTGGTTTCTACAACCTCGAACCCGTTATCTCGAAAAAATCGGGCAGCCTTCAAAAGCTGCGTCGATTTTCCACACCCGTCAATCCCTTCAAAACTGATAAAAAGGGAATTATGCGCCACTCTCTTCTCCATCACTGATCCTTTGGACCGCAACAAGTTTATCATCCACCCCAAGATTCACCAGAGTGACCCCTTGCGTCGACCGACCCATAACACGGATATCTTTGATGGAGGTTCTCAATGTTTGCCCCCCTTCAGACATCATGAGGATCCCATCTTTTTCATCCACTCTGAGTGCTGCGACTAGATAGCCGTTACGCTTGTTGATCATGATGGCTCGCACCCCTTTGCCTCCCCTGTTTGTGTGGCGGAACTCTTCCACGTCGGAACGTTTACCGAATCCGTTTTCACAAACAAGAAGAAGCGTATCGGTAGGTTTCACAACCTCACACGATACGACATAGTCCTCTCTGTCCTTCAAGGTCACTCCGCGCACACCACGTGCAACACGCCCCATCGGGCGGCATTTGTCCTCATCGAAGCGCACCGCCATACCGTCGCGGGTAAACAGCATCACCTGCTCTTTTTCCTGCACGAGCCTTGCAGAGATCACCTCATCCCCATCATCGATTGCGATCGCATAGACCCCTTTCTTTCTTGGGGAACTATATGCATCCAACAGAGTCTTTTTGATCGTCCCCTGCTTTGTGGCGAATATGACAGCACCGGGATCCTCAAAAGATTTGATGTTCAAAATCGCAGCAATACGCTCATCTTTTGTCAATCCCTCTAAAAGATTGATAAGAGGCTTCCCTTTAGAGCGACGATTCCCTTCAGGAACCTGCCAGACCTTGAGCCAGTAGCATCGGCCTAGGCTAGTGAACACCAGTAATGTATCATGCGTGTCTACAATGTAGACATCTTTCACCGCATCGGTCTCTTTTTTGAGATCCGCACCGATCACCCCGCTACCACCCCGCTTTTGCTCACGGAAGGTATCTATAGGCATTCTCTTAATATAGTCATCCGATGAGATCGTAATCACTACAGTCTCGTTAGGGATCAGATCTTCCATCTGCAGCTCCCCTTCCGCTGCGACGATTTTAGTCGCTCTTAGCCCTTTATGGGTTCTTTCGATATCAGAGAGTTCTTCTTTGATGATTCCTCGTACAAGTTTCTCGTCTGCTAAAATCGCACGCAAGTGTTCGATTTTAAGGATAAGATCTCTGTACTCGTTTTCAATTTTTTCACGCTCAAGACCTGTAAGCTGATACAATCTCAGTTCTAGAATGGCATCGGCCTGCCGCTCTGAAAACTGATAGGTCTGGATCAATTCGACTCGAGCTACATGACGATCCGGCGCCTGGCGAATCATTTTGACAATCTCATCGAGATGGTCAAGAGCCTTTAGGTAGCCTTCAAGAATATGGGCCCTGGCCTCGGCTTTATTGAGCTCGAACCGGGTGCGACGCTGCACAACCTCGATACGGTGCGTAATCCAGGCTTGCATCATTTGCTTGATATTCATCGTCTTGGGTAGGCCGTTGTCAAGCGCGAGCATATTACAGCCAAAAGTTACCTGTAGATCGGTAAATTTGTACAACTGATTGATGGTGACGTCGGGTATTTCTCCCCGCTTTAGTTCCAAAACAATCCTCAACCCGTCCTTATCCGATTCATCACGTATATCGGAAATTCCGGCCATGGTCTTATCGTTGATCAGTTCGGCAATCCGCTCGATCAAAAGAGCCTTGTTCACATTGTACGGCAGCTCATCGATAATAATTCTAGAACGGTCCCCTTCCAACTCTTCAGTTCGTAAAACACCTCTAAGAGTCAGTTTCCCACGACCTGTATAGTAGGCCTCTTTGATACCGCGATACCCGCAAATTATACCTCCAGTAGGGAAATCGGGCCCCGGCATCACCTCCATGATCTGATCGATGGAAAGATTCGGATCGTCAATCAATAATTGTACGGCCCGAGAAAGCTCCAACAAGTTATGGGGCGGAATATTTGTTGCCATACCCACAGCGATTCCCGACGATCCATTGCATAGAAGGTTCGGAAATTTCGAGGGAAATACAGTAGGTTCTTTCTTTGTCTCGTCGTAGTTGGGGACAAAATCTACTGTCTCCTTATCAAGATCTTCCATCAACGCAACCGACGCATGGGTCAGTCTCGCCTCTGTATAACGCATCGCAGCAGGGGGATCTCCATCGATCGAGCCGAAGTTTCCCTGGCCATTCACAAGGGTGTAACGCATCACCCAGTCCTGCGCCATCCTCACCAGGGTCGGATAGATCACCGACTCTCCATGCGGATGGTAGTCACCTGAGGTATCACCCGAAATTTTCGCACATTTTCTGTGCTTGCCGCCGGGACTTAAATTCAGTTGGCGCATCGCATACAAAATTCGTCTTTGTGATGGCTTAAGCCCATCCCGAACATCGGGTAGAGCTCTAGAAATAATGACCGACATTGAGTATCGCAGATAGCTCTCTTTGAGCTCCTCTTCGACATTCCGGTTTACAATCTGCTCATTTTCCGTATATGACATACTTTACACATCCAAATTTTTAACCAGGAGGGCATGGGTTAATATAAATCTGCGACGAGGGCCTACCTCCTCCCCCATCAGCATTGAAATCATATGGTCGGCGCTGATCGCATCTTCCATGGTTACCTTGACAAGTGTGCGGATTTTTGGATCCATCGTCGTTTCCCAAAGCTGGTCAGCGTTCATCTCCCCAAGACCTTTGTAACGTTGTAGCTCGACCCCTTTTCTCCCGTTTTCTCGCAGGTAATCGACAAGCTCTTTGAGGGTATACAACGGTGTCTCTTTACCACTCTCGTCAATTACATCCAATACTTTCCCTTCACCAACAACATATTGCTTGATGGAGAATTCATGTTTGGCGAGATGTTCCATAATAGCATCTAGGCGCTTATCATCAAATAACTCGACATACTGGAGCGGTTTGGCAAAAAAGTTTTGGGACATCTTGATCCTCTCCTCTTCGGGGATCGAGGCCATCGTGGTTTCAAATTGCGTTTTTTGCATCTCTAGGTCTTGAGCTTTCATATCCTCAAGTTCTTCACGGATATAGGCCACCTTAGAGCTATCGCCAACATTTACCAGATATTTTGGATAAAGCCCCTCAGGATTGCGATTGGTCAAAAACTCCTTGAAAGGCATCCCCTTGCGCTCTACGGAAAGAATAAACGACTCAAGCTCCATAATCGATTGAACGAGCTCTTTGAGTTGAGTCTTTTCCATGGTTTGATGCTGTGAAGGCCTACGCAATTCTACATCGCTCATTCCGAGCTGGAAAAGGTACTCGTCCATCTCCTTTTCAGAGCGGATGTACTGGAATACTTTCTTACGTGCAACTCTGTAGAGCGGAGGTTGTGCTATGTACACATACCCATTCTCTATTAAAAGCGGCATGTGGCGATAAAAGAATGTCAACAGAAGAGTTCTGATGTGGGAGCCGTCAACATCGGCATCGGTCATGATAATAATCTTGTGATAGCGAAGCTTTTCAATCTTGAATCCTTCCCCTACACCGGTGCCCAAAGCGGATATCATCGATCCCACCTCAGTGTTCTGCAGGATTTTTGCAAGACGCGCTTTTTCGACGTTCAGAATTTTACCACGAATCGGCAAGATCGCTTGGAAACGGCGGTCTCTTCCCCCTTTAGCCGATCCACCCGCTGAGTCCCCCTCAACGATGTAGATTTCACATTTTTTAGGATCGCTTTCAGAACAATCGGTCAACTTTCCGGGCAATCGGCCGCTGTCAAGCGCAGATTTTCTTTGCGTCAATTCTCTGGCTCTTTTCGCAGCTTCCCGAGCTTGAGCCGCGATCGTCGCTTTCTCGACTATGATTTTTGCGATCGAGGGATTTTCTTCCAAGAAGGTTGTCAACTCCTCCCCCACAACCGTTTGAATTGCCGAACCGACATCTGAGTTAGACAATTTTTGCTTTGTCTGCCCCTCAAATTGGGGATTGGGAACCTTCGTGGAGATCACGGCCGTCATCCCCTCGCGGACATCCTCACCGGTAATCCCGGCCTTTTCACTCTTTGCTATCGCATGGCCTTTGATATAGGTGTTCAGCACCCTCGTCAAAGCGGTTGAAAAACCGGTTAAATGGGTTCCGCCTAGTCTTGTAGAGATATTGTTGACGTACGAAAAAACAGATTCGGTATAGGTCTCGTTCCATTGCATCGCAATTTCAAATTCCATCCAGCCGCTTTCAAGCTCTTTACCACCTTTTATGAAAATAGGTTCGGCAAAAAGGGGCGCTTTTCCCTCGTTCAGATATTGCACGAAAGAGACGATTCCGCCTGTATAAGAGAAAATGATTTCCCCTTTTTCAGGATCCCGTTTGTCGATAAACTGGATCTCGATTCCTCTGTTAAGAAACGCGAGCTCCCTTAGACGCCTATAAATTGTATCGTAGTCGAAATTTGTCGTCGTAAAAATAGAGTCATCGGGTAGAAATGTGACCTTGGTTCCCCTTTTAGAGGTATTTCCTACAACTTTTAAGGGATCTACGACCTTGCCGCGAGAGAAGGAGATCTTATGCACTTTTCCGTTTTGAAAAACCTCGACGTCGAGCCTATTAGAGACTGCATTGACACAAGAAACACCCACTCCGTGCAATCCACCTGATACTTTGTAGGTATCTTTATCGAATTTTCCACCGGCATGGAGAATTGTCATCACGACTTCCACTGCAGTAACATCTCTGCCCTGCTTGATCGATTCCTTTTCGTGTCTGCCAACGGGAATGCCTCTACCGTTGTCTTCGATCGAAGCGCTTCCGTCTTCGTTCAGACACACAATTATCTTCGAGCAATGGCCAGCCAGAGCCTCATCAATACTGTTGTCGACAACCTCGTAGATCAGCTGATGAAGACCACCCGTATTGGTGTCTCCAATGTACATACCTGGTCTTTCTCTTACCGCTTGCAGACCCTCTAAAACGGTGATCGAACTTTCGTCGTATGCTTTTTTTTCTGTCATCTTGTTCTAACCCACCCTAAATACGATATTATTGAAACTGTGTTTGGGACATTTTTCTCTTAATTGAGATAGAATCCTCCCCTTTTCCCTAGACTGAAGAAGGCTTAAAAAAGTTCCGTTTTTCACGATCACAAATAAAACTCCGTCATGAAAACTTTTCGCTTGAGCAATCTTGGACAACTCACTTCCGAGAATTTCCTGGAACGCTTCCAAAACAACGTTCGGTCGCTGTTCCTGAGTCTCGTCAATCCGCTCCATGATTTTTGGAAGAAGACGTTTCAAGGTTCGGCCCGTAGGCAGGGGGCCGTCATACCCAAAAGGAACTCGTTTGATTCCACGACTCATTAATAACTTCTAATTGTAGTCTAACCAACTCAAAACTGCAACCATGAAGATAGGCCTCTGCTTTATTTTTAAATCCTCTTTAAGAAGAGAACTTGAAAAATCCGCTTGATAACTTTTAGTTTATGAGATGAAATGGACTCATGAAAGTTTTCTTGATAATATCCTTTTTTGTTTTATCTGTTGGCCTGTTCGGGGAACAACCAGCAAAAATCATGATTTTCTATACGGAGGCCGGCGGAGGGCACAAAGCGACTGCCAAAGCATTGCAGTCCGCTCTGCACGAGAAATTTGAGGGGTCTGAAATTATTTTGCTTAATACAGGCGATAACCTCGGAAACCCCATTGAAAACCTCCGATTCAAATCCTTAGAAACAATTTATACTCAAAACCTGGGTTCCCCTATTGGCAGATACCTGAATCGGCTCTATGGCGATTGGATTATTGGCCCTATCACAAGAACACTCGAATTCCTGGGCGAAAGACAAATCAGCATGCACAAGGAGGACCACCCCCTCATCCGCTTTTTAAAAAAAGAGAAGCCCGACCTTGTGATCTCGACCTCCTCCTTTACAAACAAGTTTATCAAAACCGCTCTTGAATATGCGGATATTTCGGCTCCTTTTATTGTTGTGATGAGCGATTTTGATGAGGTGCAAGAGGTGATGTGGACAAGCCCCGGAAACGGTACAAACTATATCATCCGGACCCACGCAAAACTCAAAAATAACATAGATCCCAAGTACCTGTTCCCCATCTCCGGGATGTGCATACGCCCCGATTTTACCCCCAAAAAGTCAAAATCATACGAAATTTTTCAAGAGATGAAGCTAAGTATTATTAAACCTACAGCACTGGTGTCCTTTGGCGGGCATGGGAGTGAAGAGATGCAGGATCTTTTGAGCTATTTTAACCTGAACAGGGAGTTGCAGGCGATATTTGTTTGCGGCTCAAACGGCAAATTATATAAAAGTTTGTCCGATAACGCGGGTCCTAACTGTAGAATTTTAGGATTTGTTGAAAACATGCATACGTACATGCAGGCCTGCCATATCCTGATCGGCAAGCCGGGCCCCGGGACTGTGACAGAGGCGACCCATACGCATCTACCTCTTTTTTTAAAGTCAGGGCTGGATCTGATGAAGCAGGAAATAAGCGTCCTTGATTGGGTTCTTGAGGAGAAGTTTGGGCAAAGCTGGGATTCTTTTGAAGAATTTCAAAATAAATTCCCTTTTATCCTTTCAAATTTGCACTTTTATAAAAAAAATCTTGAGGCCAAGGCTTTAAAAAACCCCACGGCCGAGGCGGTGGAGCATATCGAACAAATTTTTAACGACTCTCTCCCTAAGACACAGCAGGTAAAAATGGCAAACTATACCTTTTATTAATCATTTGTGCTATGATTCTGAGCCTAAACAATTTTTTTATTGAAAAGGCTATGACCCAACGCAAAAACATTCGTAATATTGCTATTATTGCTCACATCGACCACGGAAAGACCACCCTGATCGATCAACTCCTCAAACAGGCGAACCTCTTTAGAGAAAACGAGGCGACCGACGAGCGAATGATGGATTCGAACGACCTGGAAAAGGAGCGTGGGATCACCATTTTTGCCAAGCACACAAGCCTCCCCTTCAAAGACACGATCATAAACATCATCGACACACCGGGCCACGCCGATTTCAGCGGTGAAGTGGAGCGTGTTTTAGGGATGGTGCAGTCTGTTCTTCTCCTTGTGGATGCACAAGAAGGGCCCATGCCGCAAACCCGTTTCGTTTTAAGCAAATCCTTAAAAATGGGTCTCAAACCAATCTTGGTGATCAACAAAATTGACAAACCGAACGCCAATGTGGACCGAGCACTAAACCTGACTTTCGATCTTTTTGTTGAGCTCGGGGCCAATGACGCGCAATTAGACTTCAAACATATCTATGCATCCGGAATCGGCGGATACGCGATCAACGATACAGCCGATGAAAAAAAGGACATGACTCCCCTTTTCGATCTTATTGTAAACGCAGTAGAGCCCCCTTCCGGCGATGAAAACGGCCTTTTTTTGATGCAGGTCAGCACCCTTTCCTATTCAGACTACCTAGGGCGCCAAGTAACAGGGCGCGTCCTCAGCGGTTCCGTGAGACCTGGACAGCAGGTTTTGCTATCGGGAAGCAACGGGAAATCGGAGAGCTATAAGGTCACAAAGGTTGAGGGGTACCGAGGGATTAAAAAGGTGGAATTCCAGGAAGGCTGCACAGGTGACATCATTTGTATCAGTGGCCTTACCAACGCCATGATCGGCGACACCGTAAGCGATCCCAATAACCATCAAAGGCTCCCCCCTATTCCTTTAGATGAGCCCACAATCTCTGTGAAATTTATGGTGAACTCAAGCCCCTTAGTCGGTAAAGAGGGAAAGCATGTCACGATGAATAAAATCCGTGAACGTCTGCTCAAAGAAAAAAGGGCAAACATTTCCTACCGTATCAATGATTCGGGAGATGATGCTATTGAGGTTTGTGGTCGCGGGGAGCTCCACTTGTCGGTATTGATAGAGACCATGCGTAGGGAGGGGTTCGAATTTTCCATTTCAAAACCGGTAGTTGTGTTGAAAAAAATTGAGGGGGAAATCCACGAGCCTTTTGAAAGAGTCTTTATCGAAGTCCCTGAGGAATTTTCCGGTTCTATTATTGAGACCCTTTCCAAGAGAAAAGGGGAGATGCAAAACCTATCCACAAATGAGCACGGCATCAGTTCTATTGAGTTTATCATGCCGATGCGTGGGCTGATGGGGTATCGCAGCGATTTTCTTACCCAAACAAAAGGAAAAGGAATTCTTACCTCCCTATTCCACTCTTATGAGTCGCACAAAGGGGAGATCGAGGGGCGTCATAACGGCGTGCTGATTTCCAATTCTATGGGCCAAGCAACTGCGTACTCGATCTTCTCCCTTCAAGAAAGAGGGATTATGTTTATTCAACCGGGGCAAGAAATCTATGAAGGGATGGTTATAGGTGAGCACAATAGGGATAACGATCTTGTTGTCAATCCGGTGCGTGGAAAACAATTGACAAATGTCCGTGCTTCAGGTTCTGATGAGAATATCATCCTCACTCCTCCTCGCATCCTAAACCTTGAGCAAGCAATTGACTTTATTGAAGTGGATGAATTGATTGAGGTCACCCCAAAAAGCATCCGTTTGCGTAAACAGGAGCTGACCGAAAACGAACGCAAACGCAGAGGGCGTAGCGCTCTCTAATCTAAGGAGCATATGCTAAAAGATCGTTTCTTTCCGATGATTTTTACCTCATTTGCGGGGTATACATGGTCTCAGATGGTAAAAGATCTTTCAGCAGGAGTGCTTGTAGCGATCGTTGCCCTTCCTATATCCATAGCATTCGGAATAGCAAGTGGTGTCACACCTGCTATTGGATTAATGACCGCCATTGTTGGCGGTTTTATTGTCTCTATGTTTAGCGGAAGCTCTGTCCAAGTCGCAGGCCCTACGGGCTCTTTTATTGTGATTGTCTATGAGATACTCATGCAGTACGGACTTAAGGGGCTTATGCAGTCCACTCTGATTGCCGGTTTCCTTTTGATTGCTATGGGAGCTAGCGGTGTTGGATCGTGGCTGCGATTTATTTCCCGCCCTGTGGTGGTTGGTTTCACGGCAGGTATCGCCGTTACTATTTTCACCTCCCAAATAAAAGACTCTTTAGGACTTGATTTGGGCACCGTCCCGGCACACTTTGTCGACAAGATGCTAGCATTTTGGCAAAATATCGAGAGTGTCAATCCCTATGCCGTCTTTATTTTTGTGCTCACTTTAATCTTAATCCAGTCTATCCATTATTTTAAAAAAACTTTCCCGGCCCACTTTATTTCCCTTGTTGCCGTAACGGCTTTAAGCTATTTTTTCCAATTTCCGGTAGAAACAATTCAATCAAGATTTGGAAAACTTTCTCTTGCGTTGGAGTACGTTTCTCTATTTCCACTCGACCTCGATCGAATCACTGTACTTTTTCCTGCTGCTTTTACAATCGCCATTTTAGGTGCTATCGAATCTCTTTTATGCGCACTTGTTGCTGATGGTATGGTCGGAGAAAGGCACCGCTCCAACACAGAATTGATAGCACAAGGGTTGGCAAATATCGCTACACCGTTATTTGGCGGAATCCCCGTCTCCGGAGCTATAGCCAGGACCGCTGCTAACGTACGCGCCGGGGCTAAAACCCCCCTTGCAGGACTAAGCCACGCAGTTTATCTCTTTATTATTGTCTTTTTTTTACAAGACACGGTTGTCTACATTCCGATGGCTTCCCTGGCTGCCATTTTGATGCTGGTAGCTTATAACATGTCCGAGTGGAAAAGCTGGAGGCACATTTATCAATCCACAAAAGCCGATTTTCTTATATTTCTTACAACATTCGGAATCACAGTGTTCCTCGATTTAATTGCTGCGATCCAGGTTGGTGTGTTGATGTCGGCATTCCTTTTTGTCGATAGAATGTCTAAAGCCGCCTCTATAAAAAAACTTGAGGGGGAATTTATGACCGTTACCAGTACAAAATCACAAAAAGGGGAAGCTACCGACGTTAAATCCTTGAAGATACCTCCCGATTTAGACGTTTTTGAATTCCAAGGGGCTTTATTCTTTGGTGCGTACGCAAAATTCGACCTTACTTTCCACGAATTAGGTCGTTATAAAAAAAACATAGCCCTTCGTTTTAATCAGATTGCAACCATAGACGGTACAGCTATCTATTTTTTAAAAGGGTTTGCAGAAGAGACCGCTAGAGACGGAGGTAAACTATTTTTTGTAGAATTAAACGATGACTGCTATGAAACCGTAATTAACTCTACATTAATGGAATCGCTTCCAAAAGAAAATATTTTCCCTAAGCTAGAAAATCTGCTGGAACATCTACAACAGACACAAACTGCCCCTCCACGTTAGAGACTAGCTGCGGATTTAAATCTCTCAATTTCGAAATGATGGCTCTTAACCGTATTAAATCCCCCCTCTCAAGCGCGAAATCTGTGAGAGATTTTACAATCTTTTCCTCCTGGGCTTTGAGAGCGCTCTCTTTTTCATGCAAAAAGTCCAGCCCTTTCATAATCTCCTCTTCTCTCGATAGTAACAGCTCCTCTTTTTGAGCAATCAACTGTAGCTGACGGATCCCCTCCTCCTCTCTTTCGAGCATCTGTTCCTCTTTTTCTTGTCGAACGCCATCGATTCTTTGCCTCTCAATATCGTGCGCTATCTCTTTTTCTTGGGCTTGAATGAACTGCTCTTGCAGTCTTTGGTATTGGTCTCTTAAGATTTTGAATGATTGCTCATTTTTTACCATTTCCCCAACGCTCACCTCAAATCTGCCGCTCATCGATTCTAAATTGGCAACATGCCCTTTGAGTAATGCATTCGAGCTTTTCAACTCCTCATTTTCCTCATCAAACCTGCGGACATTTTGAAGAAGCTCCTTGACTTTCTCAGTCAGCTCCCCTATCTGATCGCTTAATTGCTCGTTTGACTGCCTTAGCTCGTCATTTTCTTGGTCAAATCTTGTAACCGTTTGCTGCAACGCAACCACTTTATTACTCAATTCTCCCACCTGCCCCTTGAGATGGCTATTGGATTGTTCCAAGCTTTTATTTTGATCTTCAAAAAAATGCACCTGGCCTTTTAAGCGACCATTTTCTGCAAGCATATCATCGAATATCTGATTTTGCGACTTTAGTTGACGGTATTTACCTGCCAAAACGAATCCACCGCCCCCGAGTAGAATACAACCTAGACCCATAGTTATGATGTAGGGATCCTTGAGAAGTACCCCGGCTATAACAGCGACTGTGCCTGCAATAGCCGCCAAACCGGCAACACCTTGATAAGCAGATAGAACTAGAGTTGCCCGGTCTTTGAAATACTCTTGCTTTTGAGGTCTTAGATCGGTAGAAACCGCTCTTGCCTGAGGGCTTGCCTGCTCCAAATCATTCGATTGAGCGACTGAAATGGGGCTAGCCTGCCCTGCGACTGAATCTAGTGCAGCAGAAGTAAGTGTTGCAGCCATCATAAAATCTTATACCCCACAAGTGATTATTTTTTATTAACATGCTTTTGGATATTTTGTTAAGTTTTTTTTTAGGAAAAAAATCAAGAATCCGATTATCTCATTAAGCTTTAAAAGAGGCTCACGAAGGGTTTTTCGTTGTATATATAAAATCTTTCTGGTAAAAAAAGAAATTATGGAAGCAAAAAAAATCGTCCCATCTCGCGATCACGTAGCTCAGATGTTTGATTCGATTGGTAAATTGTACGATGTTGCAAATCGTTGTATTTCGTTTGGAATCGACCCGTTATTTCGCAGGGAGCTAGTGAAAACTATTCCTAAAGATCGCCCTCTGGAACTCGTAGATATTGCAACAGGAACTTGCGACCAACTGCTTTATTGCTTAAAAAAAAGGGGGAACATAACCAAGGCAACCGGCATAGACGTTTCGAAGGAGATGCTGAAGGCCGGTCTGAAAAAGGTGATGAAACTGGGCTATAGCTCCATGGTGGATCTCAAAATTGAAGATGGCCAAAACACCTCATTTGCCGATTTATCCTTTGATGTTGCGACCTTAAGTTTTGGAATACGTAATTTCAAAGATCCGCTTAAAGGTTTACAAGAAATACACAGGATTTTGAAAAAAGAGGGAAGTCTCCATATTCTTGAATTTTCTACACCCTTGAATAGGCTTTTTAAGGGATTTTTCCTCTTTTATATCCGTCACATTCTCCCAAAAATAGGGGCCTGGATCACCTCAAATTTACATGCCTACCAGTACCTTCACCAGACGATTGAAACGTTTGCACAGCGCGAAAGTTTTGTGGAAATTTTAGGTAAAGCAGGTTTTGTTAATACGACCTATAAATCCCTCTTTTTTGGAATTGTTACCATTTATACAGGAAGAAAACCGTGATTGATTGGCTCTTTGATGATGATACCTATCCTAAATTTCTTTTTGCGACACCCCAATTTATTTTCGGAGGCTATGGGATTAAAGCTAGCTTTGAAGAACCGCAGAAGGGGGTATATCCCTTGATTGGTTTCAGAGATTTCTTCCCCTTTAAACGCAAAAGTGATTTATGGAGCCTTTTTCCCTCAAAAATGTGGACCCAGCCCGCCTCGTATCGGATAGAGTCGAGGGTTTATCCCGTCATTGAGCCTCTTGAAAAAGCATTAGACCGCAAAGATTTTCCCGATAAGGAAAGCTACACAAAAACTTTCCAAAAGGGGTTTGAGGGGATCGAAAAAATTGTCTTAGCCCGAAAGACAGCCCTCAGATTTGCATCGCCTCTTGAAGCGAAACATCTCATCAATAACCACCTCTCTATTTTTCGCTCCCAAGATATCTTTTTTTTCATGCCTGAAAAAGGGGTAGCTTTTATGGGGGCAACGCCAGAGCGATTGTATGAGAGGAAGGAAGATAAAATTTACACAGCTGCTATCGCCGGAACCCTGCCCATAGATCAAAACCCCAACACCCTTTTAAAATCTAAAAAAGATCTGTTAGAACACCAATTTGTCGTAAAAGACCTAGAAGAAAAGCTCTTGAAGGTTTGCTCCGAGGTCACCCTTAGTCCCCAACCGGAGATCATCACCTCCCATCAACTCTACCATTTGAAAACAGGACTTGAGGGTATCCTTAAGCCGGGAGTTGAAGATAAGGATCTCATCGAGCTGTTACATCCGACAAGCGCTGTCTCTGGCTACCCTCAGGTATCTGCGTTAGAACAACTCTATCACGTGGAGCCTTTTGACAGGGGTTTATACGCCGCTCCTTTTGCATTAATGATGGACGGAACTACGCTGGCCTCTGTTGCAATCCGTTCTATACTTCTCAAAAACGATCATCTTTATCTATTCGCAGGAAGTGGCCTAGTTGAGGGATCGACTATTGACCAAGAATGGAATGAACTCAATCACAAAATTTCGCCCTACCTATGGTAATTTATGAATACCGCTTACTGGAACACGCATTTTTCGGAAACTGTTATCGAAGAACTTATCGCGCAAAACATTCGTCATTTTTGTATCGCACCCGGATCGAGATCCAGTGCGTTGAGTTTGGCCGCGAAAAGAAATCCGCTCGCAAAAGTTTGGACCCATTTTGACGAAAGGGGTCTTGGATTTATAGCCCTGGGTCTTTCCAAAGTACATAAAGAGCCTGTTGTGATTATTGTCACTTCGGGAAGTGCTTTGGCAAATTTATTGCCGGCAGTCATAGAGGCCTTCCAAACTCACACCCCGCTGGTTGTGCTCACTGCAGACCGCCCACCTGAACAGCACCAATCTATGGCAAATCAAACCATCGAGCAGTACGATTTTTTCAACCCTTTTATCCGTTTCCATTTTCAGTTCCCCCCCCCTTCCTCTGAGATACCTGAGAGCTTTACAAAATCTATGGTAGCACATGGAGTTTTCATCGCTAATTCGGAGAACGGGGGGCCGATCCACCTCAATTGCCAATTTCGGACACCGCTGGTGCATTCTGCTATTAAGGAGCGCCCTTTTTTTAGCCCAAAAACCCAATTCAAGACTGTAAAGAGGACCCTTTCTGAAGGTGAGGCGTTGGAAATACAACGAAATATTCTTCGTTATGAAAAAGGGGTGATCGTTGTCGGTGAAACAAATGTTATAAACCCAAAACAAATTTTAGAATTATCCAAACATTTAGGTTGGCCACTGATTCTAGACCCGCTATCCAATTGTAGAAAGCTCCCTTCGCACCATGCAATTTTGCAAAATTACGAAAATCTTCTCAATGAGCTCAAACCGGACATCGTTCTGAAATTTGGGGATCGATTTGTCTCGAAAAAAATGGACTCCTGGTTAAATACGATAGCCGAGGTCGTTTTTGTAAGCCCCCATACTCAGAGGTGTGATCCTGAACATGCGATCACCTATAGACTGGTGATGGACGCATCCCAATTCATCCATGACATAATCCAGTATACACCCCGAAGACTCCCCTCAAATTTCAGCAAGAATTGCGGTGAACTGGCAGGAGTCAGTAAAGAATCCATTGATAAAGCCCTTTTTGAGGATCCCCTAATTTCGGAAATAGCTTTTATACGTCTTTTATCTAAGAGCTCCATCTTTTTTAATACATTTATCGGCAACAGCATGCCCATACGACATGTGGACCGGGTCTTTTATCCGGAAGAGTCCAGGGGAGATTTGTTTGCCAATAGAGGACACTCGGGGATCGACGGAAACATAGCGACAGCGATTGGCATAGCCCTTAAAAAGGAGAGGATGACGGTCGCTCTGTTGGGCGATATGACCTTCTGGCATGATTTCAATTCCCTATTTTTTCTTAAAAAAAATCCCGTTCCCCTTCTTTTGATTGTTTTTAACAATGGGGGAGGACAGATATTCAACTACCTTGAGGGGGTTAAAGATCTTTTTGAGAAAGAGGAGTTATTTTTGATGCCTAATGAACTGGATTACAAGCAGGTAGCAAATCTCTTTGAGCTCGAATACCACTATTTCAATGAGGATGTTTGTATCGAGACATTACTTAAAAAGAAAGTTCCGATTCTTTTGGAAATAAAAACCTATCATGCAGATGATGTAAAACATGTTGAACGTTTAAAAACTACCTTGGAATGGAATCTAAAAGACAAATTATCTCTCCTTTACTCATAAAGAACCCGGTTTTGATTATCGGCGGATTTGCGACAGTTGAGGAAGATTTTGAACCGCTTGTTAGCGAACTTAGATCTTGGTGCAGCCCAATATCCATTCTGTTACCCGATGGGGATATGGAGATTGTAATAAAAAAAATCACCTGCTTTCTGGATTCTTTAGGCCTAGAAAAAATCCCGGTGATAGGCTACTCGATGGGTGGTAGAGTTGCTTTGGAAATTTATAGGCAAAAACCCGATTACTTCCAACAATTGATTTGCCTATCCACCAGAGTGCTAACCGATTCCTTTTGCATAAAAAAACGGGGGGCATTTGAAAAAGAGGTCGCATTAAAAATCATCGAATTAGATCCGGAAACATTTTTTAATTGGTGGTATTCCTTACCTCTATTTGCAGGATACACACCTCCACAAAAATCCTTGCAAGCTAAAATTCGTCTAGGGGCAAAAAAACTTTTAGAACAATTTAAACGGTTGAGCATACTTAAGCAGCCCCCGTTTGATCCTCAATTTACGCAACCCGTCCATTTCATTTACGGTCAAAAAGATCCTCTAGAGAAAGACATGAGAGATTGTTTTAAGGATGCACTCCATCCTATTTTTCAACATACCTTACCCGCTTGCGGTCACCTGATACATCTGGAGCAGCCTCTCCAATTAGCTAAGCTTTTAAAAAGGATTTTAACATGACATTTGAAGATATTCTCTATAAAAAAGAATCTCAAATAGCCTGGATCACAATCAATAGACCACAAAAAAGAAACGCGTTTCGACCTTTAACAGTAAAAGAGATGATTTTTGCTCTTGAGGATGCGATCGAGGATCTTGATATCGGAGTGATTGTTCTAAGCGGACAAGGTAAAGAGGCCTTTTGTTCAGGGGGAGATCAAAGTGTAAGAGGTGACGAGGGTTATAAGGACCTAGATGGCAAAGAGAGTTTAAACGTCTTGAAATTTCAAAAAATCCTCCGCTCGTCCCCGAAGCCTACAATAGCGATGGTTTCTGGATATGCAATTGGAGGGGGGCATGTTCTGCATGTTCTTTGCGATTTAACGATTGCTGCCGACAATGCTATTTTCGGTCAGGTTGGGCCCAAAGTGGGCTCTTTTGACGGAGGATTTGGAGCAAGCTATCTCGCTCACATTGTAGGGCAGAAAAAAGCCCGGGAAATTTGGTATATGTGCCGCCAGTACAACGCTCGTGAAGCATTGATGATGGGGTTGGTAAATATTGTAGTCCCCTATGAGGAACTCCTTGCAACAACTAAAGAGTGGTGCGCTACCCTCTTGTCCCGCTCCCCAACAGCCCTCTCTTGTCTTAAAGCTGCATTTAATGCGGACATTGATGGGCAATCTGGGATTCAGGAATTGGCAGGTCTCGCGACGATGCTTTATTACAAGACTGATGAAGCTAAAGAGGGTAAACAAGCATTTATAGAAAAAAGAGAGCCAAATTTTCAGCCATTTAGAGGAAAATATGCGTCTGTGGATTGAGGGGACTCGACCGAAAACATGGATAGCCTCTATTAGCCCTGTCATCATAGGGACTTTGTTAGCCCCCTCCATCGATTGGGTCATTTTTACTTTTACCCTCATGTGTGCACTTTTTATACAAATGGGGACAAATTTAGCTAATGATTATTACGATTGCATTCAGGGAAGGGACACATCTCTACGTAAAGGTCCTAGACGTTTGGGGGGATCCGATCTTGTATCGAAAAATACATTATTTTGGCTGATGTCCGGTACATTTTTAATCGGATTTATTTTTAGTATCTTTTTGATCTTTAGGGGCGGTTGGATCATCCTTTTTATGTATGCGCTCGCCATAATTTTAGGGGTTTTTTATACAAAAGGGCCTATTCACTATGCTTATAAAGGGTTAAGTGAACCTATCGTCCTCTTTTTTTTAGGTTCGGTGGCAGTATTTTTCACAACCTATTTACAAACTCTTGAATGGAGATATTACCCCCTTTTTGTGGGTCTCGGACCGGGCTGTTTTTCGGTTGCCCTCCTTGCTTTGAATAATTTGAGGGATGTAGAGGAGGATCGACTTACCCAAAAAAATACTCTTGTAGTGCGCTATGGGGAGCGTTTTGGGAAAATAGAAATCACCGGAGCCCTTTTGGCCCCTTTCCTTATCACCCCCTCCCCTTGCAATATCGTTTTGATTCCGGTTTTATTACCGATTTTAAAGAAGCTTTGGAATGACGAAGAGATCCCCAGTCTTTTAGGAAAAATAGGGGGTGCCTATATTTTATACACCTTGCTTTATTGCATTGATGCCCTGGTGTTATGGAAATAATCCGCTATCGTTGCAACCCCCCTTTTGAGGGGGAAAAGAGTTTGATTCGGTTGTTTGTCGATGGGCAGTACGTAGAACTCCCCTACACTCCGGGGGTTCTATTTCCCTTAGAAATGGCCTCACTAAAAGAATGTCGATCGATACCGCTCGCTTTTTTCATAGCAGACAGCAAGGATATAGAAAGGGCAAAATCTGCGACTACGGTCAAGATAAAAATCACTCATCTGGATTTTGAGCAGGGGATAGACCTCGTTGCCCAAACCGTTCGCTCTCTCAAATCTAAAATCCGAATTGATGCCAATAGAACATTGTCGGTAGAACAGGTAGAAATTCTTAAGGCGCTTATTCCGGTTGAAAGACTCGATTATTTTGAAGAGCCTACACAAAAAATTGAGGATATTCTCCATCTGGATATTCCTTTGGCTTTGGATGAGAGTTTTCTTGAAGAGGGATGGGAAAAAAAACTCGGATACAGTCAGGTAGTCGCAGCAGTCGTAAAGCCTTACAGAGTATTTTACAAGCCGATTGTACAGCAGGCTTTTTTGAGTGGCAAAAGGGTCGTATTAAGCGCGACACTTGAAGATTCTCTCCCGATTTTAAAGTTGGCCACCCATCTAGGACTTTTGGATGAACCAATTGGTATTGACATCGATCGCTTTAAAACTCCGTTGCTCGCCTGTCCCATAGCAGCAGCCGATCCCGATAAAATCGCTTTGATCGCAGATGGAAAAGAGATCTCTTATGGATTGCTAAATTCATGGATTCTTCAATGTAATTTTGAACAAATAAAATCCTTTAAAGCTGAAAGTATCCAGAGCAGTATCATCCTCTTTTTTGCCCTTTTGAGAAACGGACAGGACGTAGATTTTGAAACGATACCTTGCTTCAAAAGGGAACAATCCACCTCTATCCCTAAATATGCGAAAATATTTATTAAAACATCCGGAACCACAGGGCTGCCGAAAAAAATCTGTTGGTACTGGGGAAGTTTATTAGAGAACATAAAAGAGCAACTGGAATCCTACCCCGATTTTAAAGGTGCCTCGTTTCGTACCTCACTAGACCTTTCCCGCATGGGCGGGCTAATGTCTATTTTACGGCCCCTTTTATCAGAGGGAACCCTAATATTGGATGGAACAACTATAGCCTGTTTTGAGAGCGCTGTCCCTACGCAGATATTTAAAAAATTGCATTCAAATACCCCCTATTTAGCAAAAAAACTACTTATCGGGGGTGCTAAATGCCCCCAAAAAACACTAAAACTTATAAAAGATTGGGGTCTAACCCCTATTATCATTTATTCCTCTTCTGAGTTGGGTGCCTGTTTGATTGATCATAAACCCCTAAAAAATACCAGGGTGCTTATGGACGATAGGGGGTGCTTGAGAATAAAAAAGGGCGGGGTTTCTGCTGCTGCTTTTCAAGATAGCGAAGGGTACTATACAACCTCAGATCTGGCCTCCTATTTTGAGGGGGGGATAGAGATTTTAGGCAGAGCGGACCGGGTAGTCAACACAGGGGGAGAAAAGGTGCTCTTGGATTATATAGAGGCTAAGGCAGAGGAGCTATTTTCCGATTTTCTTTTTTTTGCGTTCGGGAATGAAGATTTATGCTGGGGGGAAGCCCTATGTGTAGCATACGATGGACCGGATGTGCCTATTGAAGAACCGTTTTTCGATGCATTTAAAAAATTGCTGCCCCCTTATATGGTTCCAAAAAGGCTCATAAGATTACCCACGGGTTATCCTCCAAAACCATCAAGAGATTTTCTAAGATCTCTTATAAATTCAAACCTCTCCCCAAGCCATTTTTAGAAATTCTTCGCTACTATTTGGAACTACAAACGTAAGAAGCACCTCTACAGTTTTCTTCTCCCCTTTGAAGATACTCCCCATCAAATCGAACGAGCGATTCCCGACCCTTTCTATAGATAAATAGAGATCATAAGGATCCATCCAGGAATTTGGCTCAAAAAATTCGACCTTGGCACGAACGATAGCTAAGTCTTGTTGTATTTGGAGATTCTTAAAACAACTCTCTTCGAAAGCCTGGATTACCCACTCCACAGGCCGGGGGCAAAAAACCCGTCCGGTTGCATCGGTATCACGAATAGATACCATCCCTTTTTTTTGTTTGATTACCCACATACTTAAACCTAAAAATGAACCAGACCAGCCCCAAAAACCAACAAAAATTGGTAAAAATTACGATTTTTGTTAATAATATTTTAGACTGTAAATTTGTTTACTTTTTTTCATACCCCTCTCAGGATGGGTCTGGAGTAGTAAATTGTAGAAATATCCCCCATTTTTTTTGAACAAAAAAACGACCAAAAAAAAACAAATAAACAAAATTGACAAGACCCCACCTCATCCCTATACTGAGCTCATAAGCCCCGGAGGTAAACTATGGTTCCGTTTAGGAAAACCGGTCAACTTTTTCAAGCTATATCCAGAGGGAAACCCGGAAAATTAGTGGAAAAAGCCCTCACGGTCCTCAAAAACTACCAACCGAACCCTGAGGAAGAGCTCGCCCACACCTCTCTTCTTGCTGCGGCTTACGCTTTGACTTCGATGTACTCCTCAGAGCTTTCAGATGCCCTTACCTGCGTACGGTTTTACGATAAGCTAATGGCGGAAAAATACCCCCTCAAAAAGGAGGACTGGTTAAAACTTGCCGGAGTTTATCGTCTTATCTATGAAAAGACCCGTTGTATGGAAAGTCTTGAAAAGGCGGTTCATGCGGGCAATCTAAGCGGTGATCCCCTAATAATTTCTGAAACCCTCATAGAGCTTTATATGCGTGTACGCGATGACGACACGTTCCAACTATGTCTTGAGAAAATGAGCCGTTTTCTACAGTTGAACCCACAAGACACCGATCTTCTCCTCCTAAGAGCAAATCTCTACGAGGAATATGGTAAACGAAGCAAGCAGCCGAAA
Source organism: Chlamydiota bacterium (assembly GCA_016866475.1). Classification (GTDB taxonomy): domain Bacteria; phylum Chlamydiota; class Chlamydiia; order Chlamydiales; family RGXB01; genus RGXB01. Next base: position 235,830 of record VGMF01000001.1, read on the forward strand.
TTTTTACAACTTGCTTTTGAAGAATATGAAAAGATTGTTTGTATTGATCCAAAAAATCAAAAGGCCAAAGCGCAAAGTATTGTAGCACTTGCTTTTCACGCCCTTTACACTGAAAATGCCGATCGCATTTCTGAAGCTGTCTACAAGGGGCAACTTCTATCAGAACATCTCCCGATCGAACTCTATGCCAAGGGAATCACTCTTTTGACTTATGCTATCTACTCCTCAGATTTAGATGAGATCCAAAATGCTATTTATTACTTTCAGCGCGCAACATCTTTGGACAGGACCTTTGCCCTTGGTTGGCACTACCTGGGCCTCTCCTTCTTTTTGATGTATGAGGCTCTCGAGCTCGACCGTTACCTTCTATTGTCGGTGAAATTTTTCCAGAAATCCGTAGCGCACAATCCAAATGCCGATACATTTATACAACTTGCGATCGCAACCTCAAGACAATTTGAAGAGGATGAGGCAATAGAGCACCTGGAGCATGCAAAAGTTCTATTTGAAACAGCTTTTTCTTTAGAAAAAAGTGCCCCCTTCCCTCCTGCCGAATGGATTTTTGAGTATGCAATTCTTCTCGATACGCTCGCAGAGGCGAAAGAGGACGAGACAATTTTTGTCCAAGCGCTCGACCAATTCAACCGTGTGCTTATTTTAGATCCCTCCATTCCAGATATTCATCACAGAATAGGCCTTACAATTGCCCATCTTGCAGTGATTACAAACGATGCCAACCACTTCATGCGTGCCTTCTGCCATTTTAGGCTAGCCCACAGAAGCAACCCCGATCATGATTTTATTCTTCTAGACTGGGCCCTTACTTTGATCCACTACGGAGATAGCCTGGAAGATGATAGTCGGGTAGAGGGTATTATGCAAGAGGCCGAGGAAAAATTGCTACGCAGTGCCAGACAAGGCAACAACCAAGCCTATTATCAAATAGCCTGTTTCTATTCACTTAAGAATCAAAAAACTCTTGCCCTTGAGTGGATGAAAAAGGCGAAAACGATAGGAGCTTTGCCCCCAGTGAAAGAGCTTCTTGAAGATACCTGGCTTGAAAACTTGAGAGAAACGGTTGAATTCCATCAGTTCATGACTTTATGGAATGAGCACGGTTTTGAATCCTAAGCTAAAATGGCAGGCTATATTTTAAAAGCTTAACTTTTTAAGTTTTTCTAGCCTGTCTTTTATGTTCTATTTACCCACGGTTTATTTAATAAAAAAAATCGGACTGTATCCACTTTATCTTTTAGAGAACATCTCATTTTTTTTTGATGTACTCACAATCAATTTTAAAATTTCTTTAAACACTCTCTGATTTTTTTTAACCCCTTTTGTATCCCTATACATCTTAATCGATACTTGCTATATTTTTTCCAAAAAAAGGTTCAAGGTCTATGGATAAACGGTCATTTGTTTTTGTATTGATTCTCTCGATCTCCCTCTTTCTGTTCAATATGTGGATCGCACCCCCTTTAGGTGCACCACCTGTAGTTCAGGTGCAAGAACTTGAACAAAATCCACAAGAGAGGCTTTACGTTTTAGAAAACGAGACCCAGCAAATCGTTTTTTCGAATATAGGTGGAGCGATCAAGGAGATCAATCTCCCGTTTCAATCGACAACAGCAACTCAAAGCATAGTCAGACCCATCGAATTTGACCGCCAAATTGAGAAAGAATCTCCTCAAAACTTCGTTTTTCCGCTAAGCACCGCCACCTATTTTGATTCAAGTTCCGATACGATTGAGCCCTATAAATCCAAAAACGGCGGCTACACCCCCCTTTTGAGAAGATCGGTCAAGGGAAATAACGGGAACTTTACTTTCCTTATCCAGCCTAAATTTTATATGGCGCAGCTCCTCAATGACGAGGGGGAATACGAGGGGGGCACCTTCCAGATGACAAAACTAACCAAGGACTCGATCCAATTCAGCGGAAGCCTTTACGGACAAAAGATCACCAAGACCTACGAACTCGTGGCCCCCTACGGATACAAACTTACAATCAATTTTGGGAACGCGCAAAATAGGACCCTCTTTCTTACAAACGGTGTTTCAGAAGTTGAGCTCATTTCAGGCGCCTATGAACCGAACATACAAACACTCCAGATCAAAGGGGATAAACTTCTTACAGAGAAAGTCGATCTCCCCAAAAAGGAGCTGGGAATGTACAATTCGATCAATCCAATGTGGATCTCTAGTTCAAATGGGTTTTTCGGAACCATTTTGAGTCCTGAAATGAATACCGCTCAAGCCGGATTCAACGTGCGCAAAATCGAGGGAGAGAATTGCCCCACCCGCCTCCACCTAATCGATCAAAAATATGATCTATATCCGGTGAGATCTTACCCGGCATACCAAGTTTCAAAACAATTAGTACCCCAAAACGGGGCCTACTCTTTCCGTTTCTATGCGGGGCCCTTCGTGGAAAAAACGCTGATTGAAGCCTCTAATGTATATGCACAGAATCCCGAGTTTGGGCTGGCTCAAACCGTTCAAGGCTGGTTTAGCTTCATCTCGGAGCCTATTGCTCGCCTGATGTTTTTTGTAATGAAAATTTGTTATAAATTTACCAATTCCTGGGGCGTTTCTATCCTGGCTGTTACAATAGCCCTTCGACTACTGACGTTCCCTTTAAACCAATGGTCTACCAAATCGATGCTTGCCCAAGCTCAATTAAAACCCGAAATCGACGCAATTCAGGCACGCCATAAAAAAGATCCTAAAAAAATGCAGATGGAGACATGGAAGCTGTATCAAGAGCGTAAAATCAATCCATTTTCAGGATGCGTTGTTCCGTTCTTGATCCAGATCCCTATTTTGATCGGAGTGATGGATCTATTTAGGGCAAACTTTGATTTAAGAGGTGTTCCTTTCCTTTTCCCCTCCTGGATCCCGAATCTAGCCGCCCCCGATATCTTATTTAGCTGGGGATATCCTCTGCCTTACATCGGGAACGAATTTCATATACTTCCGCTGATTGCCGGATTGATCACGTTTTTACATTTAAAACTTACAACTACACAGCCAAAGCAAGAAATGAATGAAAAGCAACCCCAGATGGCCTCCCCACCCCTCTTTATGGCAATATTGACCTCGGTTTTGTTCTATAGGTATGCCGCCGGGGTGAGTATCTATTTTGCATTTTCCTCGTTCCTGGGTGTTTTACAACATTTTTTGATGATGAAAAAGACACAAAAATCTAACATACAAATCCTAAAGAAATGATACCGAGAATTTGGGAAGAATTCCTTTTGGAGCAAGAAGACCACCTTTCCAAAGAGGTGGTCGATAGATGGTTGCGTCCCCTTAAAATCTCCAATTTTAACGCATGCAACCTCTATCTAGAGGCTAATGACGCTTTGCAGATCAACTGGTTCAAAGAGCACATTGAATCCAAAATAGAAAAAAATCTCCTGAATAACAATGGCCGTAAAATTCAGGTACACATCAAGATCGGGCTAAGCGGCCTATCAAAAACCAAAAATGATTCCTCCCCACAAATCCATGATGGCGCACAAAAAGCGGTCAGTTTTGTATCGGATCCTGTCGATCCCGACCATACTTTCGAAACCTTTGCCACCAATGCGTCTTCTGAGATGACGGTCAAGCTTTTCAAAAACGCATTGTTACAAACTTTTGAATTCCTTAACCCTATCTACCTTTATGGTCCTAGTGGCTCGGGTAAAACGCACCTGTTACAAAGTGCAAAAAAACTTCTTGAGGGATTAGGTAGAAACGTTCTCTATATCTCAGCGGAAACATTTACCCAACACGTTGTAGGAGCGATACGTTCCTCCCGGATGGAGGACTTTCGTAATTGCTATAGGAAAATTGACACTCTCATCATCGACGACGTCCATCTTTTCTCTAAAAGATTCGCTACTCAAGAAGAGCTTTTTCATACATTCAACCACTTACATATCAATGAAAAGCAAATTATCCTTGCTTCAAGCACTCCTCCTGCCCTTCTTGACGAGATTGAAGAGCGGCTGATTAGTAGATTTGAGTGGGGTATTGTCCTCTCGGTAGAACGACTGCAATCGCAAGAAGAGCTGCTTCAGGTTCTAAAACTTAAAATGCACCGATTCAAACTACAGCTAGAACAAGAGCTGATCGATAAAGTCATTCACGAGATGAAAACGCCTAAATCTATTGAAAAGGTTGTCCAGTCACTGACTTTTGCTCACAATCAGATGAAAACGAAATCTGAAATAAAAAAAATAGTCGATCAACTCATACAGCAAGAAACAAAAGAGATCTTGAATGCTGAGAAAATCCTTCATATTGTCTCGCAATCATTCGGGATTCACCCAGATGATTTACTAAATAAATCCCAAGCGAGAGAATCGGTCCTCCCTAGACAGATTTCGATGTATCTTTTGAGATCTTTATTGAAAATGCCCTATCTAAAAATTGGAAAATATTTTGATAAGGATCACTCAACAGTGATGTCCAGTATTCGACAGATCACAAAAGGGCTCGAAAAACAGAGTCAGGATCTTATGTTTCATATGGGTCAAATTCAAAGAAAGATCGTCTCTTTAGGCTAAAGAAAATAAATTATTCCTACAAATAAAAATAGTTCATTAATTAATACTTATTAAGTAATGAACCATTTTTATTTTTAACAAAACTTAGATAAATTAGACTCTTTTGAAGACGTCCCCAGGTTTTCCATGGTTGCCTTGTCCCTGTCCTGGTGTGGGTTGTGAGCCGCCTGGTCCTTGATGGTAAGGTCTTAAAGATTCACGCTCTTTTTCGTCGTAACGTCCTTCACAGATCCTCTTTGCGATATCTCGCCATTTTTCAACGGCTTCAACGAAAACAGGAGCAAAACGTCTAAGTGATGATGTGTCCGCAGCAACCATCTCTATAACAGCATGCATTAAAATGAGTTCTTCCTTTACCGCAACTCCTACTCCCCCACCGGCCATTTGACCACCGAGCATCGAACCCTCTAAGAGAGTCTCGTAAAGACGACATAAAGTCTCTTTGTCTTTAGGCAGTCCATCGATGATAGGCGCATAAAGATATAGTCGTTGGGAATTGGGTTCATATGTCAAGTGCAGTGAAAAAACATTGTCTATACCAAGAATGCAAGTATGGTTTTCATCGAATGCAAGCCCCTCAAGATTAAGTTCTTTTCCGAACTCCTTAAGATTTGCAGTTGCGTTTTCCAAAGACATGTCTGTCGTCCTCCTTAAGAGATTGGGATACAGAGACTATAGCTCAAACCATTTATGAAAATCAAACAATTGTTGTTTATATAAACAGATTCTTGATTTACAAATAAATTGCTTACCTTACAGCGCCCGGTTTTACTTCTTGCTTTTATCGGGGTTCTTTTAAAAAAAGAGCCTATTGACTCCGCTCTATCTAAGAAATACAACTTAGATAGAGGCTTCCCCCTATATCCCTTGAATAACATATAAATTGTATTTTTTTCTAGAAAAAATGTGATGAGTTTGATTAAAAAAAGGTTAAGAATGGACAGAGAACTGAAGACAGCACCCGGTTATGGGGTCATACAGGAGGGCGGCGGCCACCGTTTTATGGTCTACGCCGAGAACGTGGATCAAATCACTATAACACTTAATAACTTAGAATATCCTCTTGAAAAAGCCCCCTTGCGTCCAAACACCTACACTATTTTTTTCGATACGATAGCCCCCCCTTTCGAGTACGTGTATAATATTCTCAAAGGGGGAGATTTTTTCCCCGACCTTTTAGATCCCTTTTGCCCGCTCACAAATTCCGAAGGGACGAAAAGCGTTTATAAAGAGGACGAACAATTCCAGTTCGTCCATAAACCCCCGAAACACCCTGTAGAAAAACTCGTTATTTATGAACTCTGTGTCCGTTCATTCACTAAAGATGCCTCATCCAACGTATCATCGCCGGGAACCTTGGAGGGGTTGATCGACAAACTAGATTATCTTTCATGGCTTGGTATCACTTCTATAGAACTCATGCCTGTGACCCTTTTCAATCCATCCCAGCTATGGGGCTATATGCCACGCCATTTTATGGCCCTTTCCCCCCATCTTTCAGAAAACAGAAATCCGAGTCTTAGTTTAATGAAGCTTATAGATGCTGCACATCAAAAAGGGATTGAGGTCTATTTGGATCTTGTATTCAACCATACCGATTGGATGGAAACTACCCTCTACCCTTTTTCTAGCAATTTTTATCTCAGAAACTACGATGCCACTGGCTGTGGAAATACTTTGAATGTCAACCACCCCTTTATTACCCATCTGCTCCTCGAAAGTGTAAAAAGATTTGTCGACGTGTACCGGATTGATGGGATCCGTTTTGATCTGGGTCTAGCACTATGCAGAGACGAAAACGGAAGAGTCCTTGAAGCCCCCCCCTTCCTCCATGCACTGGAAAACATGTTCAAAAAAAAGATCAAAATATTTTACGAGCCATGGGACATCGCAGGATATCGCCTCCACGATTTTCCTTCAAAAAACGGTCTTGTTTGGGATGATCAAATCCGCGATGCCATCAGGAGATTTGCCCGTATGGATCAAGGGCAAGTTCTTGCGCTATATTCCAGGATCCACAGTCCGGGCATTGTAAAAATGGTCACCTGCCACGATGGTTTCACCCTTTACGACCTTGTAAGCTATGAACAAAAACACAACCTGATCAACGGAAACAAAAATCGGGATGGACACTCCGGGAACTATAGCACGAATTGTGGATTCGAAGGGGAAACACATGACATGAGGATCATAACCAAAAGAATCCGTCGAGCCGAAACAATCTTTGCTCTGCTTTTTTGCTTCAGCGGGCCTATCTTAATCAACGCGGGAGATGAATTCTTAAGTACACATTACGGCAACAACAATGCCTACAATCAAGATAACCGTATTAGCTACTTGGAATGGAATCGACAAATTTACCCAAATTTCAAAGATTTTACCCAAAAACTGATCCATATTTTTAAAAATAGCCCTCTTTCAAATCCTCTTGCGATGGTGCAATTTTACGGCAGCTCACCTTACGAGCTTGGTCTTCTCCACTCAGACCATTTTTTTTCATTCTCCAAAACAGATCGGACAGGCTCTATTTTTTTCGCAATCAATAGCTGGAAAGATCCGATTGAAGTCTTGTTGCCGGTTTTGAGCAAGGGACAATGGGATATCTTTTTATCCACCTCGGTAAACCCTCTGGTGTTAGAGGAAAACACCATTCTGATAGCGATTTGCGATCTTAAGTAATCTCGTAGGATGAAAAAGCACGCACCTTCCTGCTTTTTTCTAGAAATTTACCGGTCTCCATTCATGGGAAGCAAAATCGGCTACAGGGCTATAAAAGCAGGAGAAAACCTTTTTTGATATCTTCAAGATCCTTTTTTTCAGAGAAAATCTGGAAATAATTTTTTTATTAAAGAGGAAATTGTTGGCAACATTTCTTACAAGAAGTTATTGTAAAAATATGCTTCCTAGACACGGTATTCAAAAATTATTCAAATCCTCAATCCTCTTTTTTCTTTTTTTTGGATGCTCGCAAATGCATTTTCAGGATCAAACAGCCTATCATGATGATGGGAGAAAAAAACCGATGGTTTGCCTGCTTGGTGTATTCGATTCCTCCATGTCCGACCTGCCCTGGAGCCTTTCTGAGGAGTTTACCTTAGAAATCCAACAGACAATCATGCATTCAAAGCAACTCTATCTTCTGCAAGATTACCCTTTGGTAAATTACCTTCTTTCTCAGGACAGGAGCTATAAACCCTTTCTTCAAGATCTCAATGTGCTCCATAACCTCCCCCTGCAATCAGAATATGTGGTGTTTCTGGAATTGATTCGACACAATTTGGACAAATCCTCGGATGGGATTAGGCTTACCGAGCATCTTGATATGGCGGTCAGGGTCCGAATCATCGACTTAAGAGGAAAGGTGCCCCGCATCGTCCTTCAAGAGTTGTTTGAAAAGAAAACGGACATCTTAAGCTCTCTATCTCTTGTGGATTATAGAAGCACAAAATGGGGCTCCGCCTCTTTTTCAGTACTCCCCCTAGGTGTTGCCCATAATGATTTCTGCCGCGCTTTAGCAGAAAGAATTGAGGAATACATACTGGTGGCAAAATATAAGTAGAGAGTTTATGGAAATGACAAATTTTTTAATTTCTTCCCTATTTTTACTCGGTATCTCCTTTTTTACACACTGGATTGGATACAAAGAAAATCTCTTTAGCTTAGTTAAAACCTCATTTCAGTCAAAATTTTACCCAGTTACCGCAGGTCTTTTGACACTCCTTTCGATTTTTTGCTACCTTTTTCCTATCCCTTTTGTCCCTTGGTACATACCTCTTATTCTTTTGTTATTTTATTTTGCCCTTAAAGGAAAAGAGCAGTTCAATTCATTGATAAAAGACTCTATGACGCTGCCTAAAACGGGGCTCATCTGGGATCTCGCCATCGGGGTGATTCTATTTATCGTCTCTCTCCCTCTGCTCTCTTTTATACAAAACGGCTTGGAGTGGGTACTCACCTATTTTTTCAACATGGAAATTCCGAAGCAATACTTCATCGATTTTATTCAACAAATCAAAGAGAATAAACCCCTTCTTGCTTTCTTTTTCACCCTTGTCTGTATCCTCGTACCCGCTTATGAGGAGTTTCTTTACAGGGCCAATATCCAAACATGGCTTAAAAACTACCTCTCTCCTTTCTGGTCGATTTTCTTTACGTCCCTATTTTTTGCTATCTCCCACTTCTTTACGATCGAAACTATCCCCGGAAAAGTCATCGTGATCGCTACAACCTTCACCGCTTCGATGTATTTGGGCTTAGCCTATGAGAGGCAACGTTCTCTGATCGCCTCGATTGCATATCATTCGATGATCAACACAACAACTTTTTTGCAAGTGCTCATGACCGCTTAAAAAATCACAGACAGTCTCTTTACAAAAAATATTTAAAAATAAATCTTTACAAAATAAAAACGGTGGCTCTAAGCTGGGTTTTATGATGGATCCAACCTATGGCCTCAGCGCCTTTGGCCACTCTGACAAAGGACTTTTTAGACAAAATAACGAAGACTACTTTGCTGTTTACGATGATTTATTTATTGTAGCAGATGGTCTTGGAGGTCACAATGCCGGAGAAATAGCCTCTAAGATGGCTGTGGAAACTATTGCTGATAAAATCGAAACCCTAAGATCCTTGCTTTTAGAGGGTCAAGATTCTTTGAAAAATCATATCCGCTATCTTGTAAAAGAGACCTCGAGGCATATCTACGAGACGGCTCTCAAAAGCCCAGAGCAAAAAGGGATGGGGACTACTATCGCATCCCTTTGGATACAAAAAGACCGATGCACCGCTTTTCATGTCGGCGACAGCAGGATCTACCGTTACAGGGCTGGAAAATTGTCCCTTATAACAAACGACCATGCGAATGAGGTAAGCGTTGATGAAGACCAGTTGGGAGAAATCAGACGCCGTTACCTTACACAGGCTATCGGGACGACACCAGACTGCGAGGCGAAAGTCGTTTTCGAGGACTTATGTCCACAGGATCGTTTCATTGTTTGCTCCGACGGGCTTACAGACTACGTAACCACCAAAGAAATGGAGTTACTTCTTTTAAAAAACAGCGATGCCAAACAGGCAACCCATGCTCTGATAGAAGCCGCTTTAAGTCGCGGTGGTCGTGATAATATCACCACGATTGTTTTAAATGTCTCTAAACAGCCAGAACAGTCAATTGATCTAGAAAAGTAAAAAAATCTATATTAGATTTTTCCTCATGAAATAAGGCCATCGCCAAAACTTTTTTGCCCTTAGATTGCATAGCTCTAGCTACAAAGATCCAGGAAAATAAAAAAGGGTCTTGATAAAGACCCACCTCCAAAATTTTTCCCGTATGCATGCGCACTTTTGTAAATTTCAAGGGGGATAAAATCCTTTCAAGCTTTTGTAAAACCTGTTTTCCCTCCTCAAAATCCTGGAGCTTTCTTAGGACCAAAAGAGATGTTTTTTCTTCAAAAACATAGGCGGATCCCCTAATGTTCTTTTTCAACAGGGAAGGTTGCAGAATGCTTTCAAGAGCCACCCCTCCCACCTCCATTTTTGAAAAAAGAAGTAGCGGGTAAAAAATAGCAAGGGACAATTTCATACAAAATAATTTAAACATCTGTTGCTTTAAATTAAAGGGAATTTTTTATTTTTTTGGTTAAAACAGAGAGTTAATTTTTGATCCTCTTGTTGCGAAGGCAGATCTTACAGATCAATTAGCCATACCCATCCCAAAGTGATCGTTATTGTTGGTTTTTAACTCCCCAAATTATTAAAATAAGTAGGCTATGATTTATTTGGACAACAACGCGACCACACCCCTCGATCCTCTTGTATTTGAGGAGATGCGTCGGATTTACATGATGGGCCCATTAAACCCCTCTTCTATCCACCACCTCGGTAAAAAAGCTAAAGAAATTATTTTAAATTCCAGAGATCAAATAGCCGGATTTTTTGACGTTTTTCCAAACGAACTCTATTTCACCTCCTCAAGCACAGAGTCTCTGTCTACAGTGATACTGGGGCACGTACGCGCTAAAAACGTCCGTAAGATTCTTTCCACAAAAATTGAACACAACGCAGTCGATGCCCTGCTAAAGAAACTCTCCCTTGAGGGGATCCAAATCAGCTACCTTCCGGTAGGTATGGAGGGAAGTCCATCGTTAGAGTCGATAGAAAAAGCCCTTAGCCCCGATCTTGAACTCGTTGTCCTCTCCAGCGTCTATTCGGAAACGGGGGCGATGATCGATATAGAGGGTATCAGTGAGCTTCTTTATAAAAGAAATATCCCGTTGATTATCGATGCCACAGCACACATCGGCAAAGCCCCTTTTGTTGTACATAGAGGTATTTCGGCCTTCACTCTTTCGGCACATAAATTTCATGGCCCGCAGGGAATAGGGCTATTTTTTGCCCGAAAGAATTTCCCCTTTCACCCCCTCCTTATAGGGGGGCACCAGGAGATGCAGCGCCGTGCAGGGACAGAGAATGTCGCAGGGATTGTCGGGTTAGCAAAAGCTCTAGATTTGATTGACCCTTCCCATTTTTCCTTCATGAAAGGGCTCAAAACCGTTCTCTTGGATTCTGTCTCTTCTTTAGGGTCTTTGAATGGGCGTGGGGAGATTGTTTCGAATACTTTCAATATGACCTTTGATACGTGCGATGCAGAGACCTTAATGATCCGTCTGGATCAAAAAGGTGTCTTTGTGTCGATGGGTTCAGCCTGTTCTAGCGGATCAATTGAACCCTCCCGTGTCTTACTTGAAATGGGGTTACAAAGAAATGAGGCAAGATCCAGCTTACGTTTTTCCGTATCTCGCAAAAATAGCCTTGAAGAGATGCAAGCTGCGGCCAGACTGATTAGGGAAGAATTGTGCGGATGTGCACTCTAGCATCCCCCAAAAAATCCCCCTCCTTGTAGATTAGCTCCAAATTTTTGAAACGGATCGATTCGCTCGATTGGGGTCGTCTTTTTAGAACCTCTTCCATAAACTCGATCAAGGTCTCTCCATACTCTTTAGGCAAATCAAGATCAAATTGGGCGTTGACTTTATCTATCTCTGCATAGAGGTCAAACGAACGGTCGATCAAAATATGCCCATGGGTGCCCAACTCTTTTTCTGACAAAAACATCTCCTGCAAAATCTGATCCAGGTGGACAACCCCTACGGAGAGACCGGTTGCATCCACAACGATTGCCAGAGGTTGCCCATTTTTTCTAAAACCCTCGATCACTTTGAACACCGATTCGTTTTCGGCAACAAACCACCCATCCTGCATATAAAGATCGCATCGGGCGTCATCCGAAGCCTTTAGGAGGTTTCTTGTGCTTATAATTCCTACAATCGTATGCCTCTGATGATAGTAAACCGGAAGGTGCTCAATATTTTTATCTTTTATCAATCTTTTGATGTCTTTGATTCTTGTCCCTGTGGGAATCATTTCAACTCCATCAATAGGTGTCATGAAATCTCGCGGTGTTCGAGATTTTAATCTGAATATCGCATGTATCAGGTGGTTGAATTCCTCCTTTTCGCTCACAGCGTGTTTTTCATCCAACGCCTCGATCGCTTTTTGCAACTCCTCTTTGGATATGAACGGGACATGCCCACTCTCTTTTTTGAAAAAAAAGTCGATAAGCTCAAGGAGCTTACCTAAAAACCAGGTTAAGGGGCGCATCAGATAAGATAATAGATAGAGAGGGCCTATGCCTAGCATAGCGACCGACTCGGGATGCCGTCTTGCAGCAAATAGGGGAGCCAACTCTGCAAAAAGCAATACAAATAAAATTTGTGTTACAGGGGCTAAATCAGGATCGAGCCCATTCGATGCGTAAAATCTTCTTGAACACTCCGATCCTATTTGAAGGGCAGTATTCACCCCCACCAGAGTTGTTGCAAAAAGGCGTGTCGGATCAAAAAGCATCCGACTGATCCACTTGGCTTTTTTACTGCCACGCACCAAATAGTACTGCAATCGCACTCTATTGAAAGAGACTATAGCCATCTCCATCATCGCAAAAAAAGCCTGGAATACAAGGCAAAGGATGGTCAAAACTAAAAAAAAATTCATTCCCCCTCCCCTTTAGTCGGCAATTTACGGATATAAACCTTTTGAACCGTTTTTTCATCGGCAGCCAAAATGTGAAAAAGGAGGGGCTCCACAATCAGACGGTCTCCAACTTTGGGGATATCTCCTAGCCGCTCTGTTAACCATCCCCCGACCGTAACCATGTTTGAGGGGCTTTTAAGCTCCACGTCAAAACGATTTTCTATCTCTACAACTTCTAAGAGCCCGTTCGAAATAAGGATATCTTCCGAAGATTCCAGCAACCGGTTTGGAGGATCGATTTTGTCCTGAATAGGACCTACCACAACCTCCATCAAATCTTCCAGTGTGATCAGTCCGGCAATCGAGCCATATTCGTCTACGACTATCGCTATCTCCTCTTTGCGGAAATGAAACTGCTGCATCAGGTGTCTGGCAGAAACCGATTCGGGGACATAAAAAGGTTTTCTTAGTAAAGGGACAACATCAAATCCTTTTCTAAAGCCGCGGTTGTGCAAGAAGAGATCCCTAGAAAAAATAAAACCTAAGATTTTTTCGAGGCTGCCGTCATACACCGGGATTTTTGAACACTCTTTCTTAATCATAGTTTCCAAAAGCTTTTCTATAGGCGACTGGATATCATAGGCGATAATCTCATGCCTTGAGCGCATCAGCTCTTTGACTATGTGGTCATCCAGATCAAGATATCCACGCATAAGGTACATCTCATCAGGACTGATCACCCCAAGTTCTTTCGAACTTTTGATTGCGGTCTCTAATTCTTTGACCGAAATCTCTTTTTCTTTAGGGAGAAAACAAAAAATGATTTTACTTATAAAAAGAGCCGTTCCGGAGAGAACGAATCGTATTGGCGAAAGACAAATTTTAAAAAAGTGAATGATTCGGACAAAACGGTAAGCGATCTCCCTATTGTAACGTATTGCTATCGCTTTAGGGAGCATCTCTCCAAAAAGAAGAACTAAAACGAGGGGCACTCCAACCGAAAGAAGAAAAGAACCCCCGTCGCCAAATACGTTGGCTACAACATTTTGGATTAAAATATTGACCGCTATATTTAGCATCAATAGGCTAACAAGCAATTGGTGCGGGGTTTTCAGTAATTCCGCGATCAGCCTTTTTTTAGGATTTAAATCTCTTTTATAAAGATGAATTTTCAAGGAAGATAGTGAGAAAAAAGCGGTCTCGGATCCCGAAAGAAACGCCGAAAAGGAGATTAAAGCAATCAGTATTGCTATGAAAAAACCTAACCACATACTTTAATGGGACCTGAACACAATTTTCGTCTCCTTCTGACGAACAAGGCCTAGCTCCTCTTTAACGACCTCCTCTAACCAGAAAGGGTCCTGAAAAGCCTCTATATCTCGAGATAACTCCTCTTTTCTTTGTTTTGCAAGATGAATAGATTGATTGAGCTGCTCAATTTTGAAAAAAGAGGCCTGAGAGTCAATATGTAATTGACGAGCAAGAGAGTTGCCAACGAAGTGGATTGTGAAAACTAGAAATACGACCCAAAACCAGGAGCGATATTTTTTGATGCGTTGCATATGCAGATAGAACTTACCGGCGAGAAATACGCCGGTAAGGAATCAAAAGATTATTTTTGATCTTTTTGCTCTTCATCTTCATGAACGATTTCGTTATCTTCATCAGCATGTGCTATATCTGCTGAATGTTCAATAACAACAACTTCTTCTTTTTTTTCTTCTTCATTTGCAAAAGCATTGATAGAAAGAAGAGATACTAGAGCCGCAGCTAAGACTGATCTGATTTTCATATTATCACTCCAATTATGTTTGGTTGGGGAATAAAGCAAATATACTTTAATATTGAGAAAATTTCAACGATGAAAAATATGAAGAGGCTAACAATTCTAATTTTAATAGAAACCTATTCTCAATTTTCCCCTTGGTATATAATTTAAAAAAAACCGCCTTATATGATGCGAGAGCAGATTTTACGCATGTATCAAAAAAAAGAGCGATTAAGTCTCAAAAAAAAATCCATTTTCGACTTAAAGAAATTAGAGGTCCCATTTATGGAAGCCATCACATTAAAAAAACTCAAAACCATGCTCTTCGACGATGAAAACCCCATTTTTTTGCTGGACGTCCGTACACCTCAAGAGCACTATAGCAAACGGATCCAAGGAGCAATAAACATCCCTCTCGACACACTCCCCTCCCAAATATCCCTGATCAAAGATAAACCTTGCATTGTTGTCCACTGCGCACATGGATTCAGAGCTAAAAGGGCTGCCGAATTTCTTTACGAAACAGAACGGCTCAATGTCTATTTTGTCAAAGGTGATATTGAGCTTTGGGAACAGGCGGAGCTTCCCATTCTTTACGAAGATGATTTTCCAGGGACATCTGAAGAAGCGAGTCGATGAGCGTAGTGTAACTGACACCTGAAAGGTTCAATAGTTTCGGATACAAACTGATTGGGGTGAACCCGGGGATAGTATTGACCTCGTTGACATAGAGCGTTCCGTCGTAGAAAAAATCTACTCGTGCCATCACATCACATTCAAGTATTCTAAAGACACTCAAAGCCTGCTGGCGTACCTGATATTGTAATTCTTCAGGTATAGGAGCGGGTGCTTCTACCGTCGCACCCTCAGATAAAATATACTTAGCTTCAAAGTCATAAAATTCATTTTTTGGAATCACCTGTCCGACTTTTGAAACAACCGGATCATCAAGACCCAAGACAGCGCACTCCAGTTCAATGCCTCTTATCGCTTTTTCTACAAGTACTTTTGAAGAGAATTTTTTTGCCTCATCTAAAGCTATGATAAGATCTTGTCTCCCTTTTACCTTAGAAACACCGATAGAAGAGCCACTCGCTGCGGGTTTAACAAAACAAGGGTACCCAATCTTCTTTTCTAAAATCTCAAGGTAGACTGTATCGTAGGGACCTACACAAACCCAATCGGATACTTTTAAACCTGCTTGCACAAGCAGTCTTTTGGCAACCTCTTTGTCCCAGCACAAAGCGGAGGAGAGGACTGAAGCGCCTACAAATGGGACACCCAGCAACCTTAAGGCCCCCTGAACCGACCCATCCTCAGCATAATCACCATGCATAAGGGGGAAAACGACATCAAATTTTTTTAAATCCTCAAGGTAAGACGGGTTGTCTGCCACTTCGAAACGGCTATACGGCTGAAATCTCTCAAAGAATTCCTCTTTAGAAAAAAACTGCAACCTATTTTTAAAATCCAGACCGGCTATCGTCACCTCAAATTTTTTTGAGGTATAGGACGAAAGAACCGATCTCACTGAGGTGATTGAAACCCCATGCTCAGAAGATCTCCCCCCAAATAAAAAACAGGCCCTTTTCATCGTATCCATTGAAACTCCATGATTTGTGAAAAACCTATCTTAAAAATCTTTTCTACGTAAATACTTTTTCGGCTCACCCCCCCTTTTTTTCCAAATTAGCGCCCTTAAATGCTTTTACGCATTTATCTAAGTTTGCTATACTCCCTCCATCCTTATGATCCTTTCAAAAAAAGAAGCTATAGATATTTTAAAAACTGGCGGTATTGTTGCGGTCCCTTCGGAAACCGTCTATGGTTTGGCCGCATCGATCAACCATCCGCAAGCGGTTTCTAAAATTTTTTCTATGAAAGGGCGCCCCTCTAAAAATCCGTTGATTGTCCACTTCAAATCCATAGATCAAGTTCTTGAATATCTGGATTTGCAAAACGACGTAGCAGCCCATCTCAAACATTTCTGGCCCGGACCGCTGACAATTGTCGCACCCCTCAAGAAGAAATTAGATCCATCTATTACAGCCGGCCTTCCGACATTAGCGGCGAGGATCCCCTCTCACCCTGTTTTTTTGGAGCTGATCGAAGCTGTCGGACCGCTTGCGGCCCCTTCTGCAAACCGCTCCGGACTACCCTCGGCAACAAGAGCATGGCATATAGAAAACGATTATTTAGGAAACGTACCGATTGTTGAAGGCGACCCCCCAAAACATGGGCTTGAATCTACAATCTTAATCCAAAAGGGGCCCTTGTTTGAAGTCGGACGGCTCGGTGCCCTCTCGATCGAAGAACTTGAACGCTATTTTACCATTTCGCCCCCCACGAGCACCCATTCAACACCCGTTTGTCCGGGACAGATGTTTCGCCACTATTCTCCCCGATGCGTACTTGTAGATGAATGGTCAAAAAAAATTGAAGCCGTAGTAGGTTTTGCCAATGTCAAGTATCCAAGCGATCTCCCGCTCTACGTACTTGGCCCAATCCATGACCCTGTCGCGATAGCCAACAATCTTTTTGAAACCCTACGCCTTTTGGATCAAAATGAGGTACAAAAAGCGTTTGTAGATTTCAATTTCCCCCTCCATGGTCTTTACGCATCGATTCGCGAGAGATTGCTAAAAGCTACCCAACAAACAACCAACCTAAAAGAGGCTACCCATGTCTAAAATTGCAACTGTGCACTATACAGGTAAAAAAAAGGACGGCAAAACGTTTGACTCCTCCATTGACAGAGAGCCATTCAGCTTCCAAATCGGACAAAAGCAGGTGATTGAGGGTTTTGAAAAAGCTGTTTTGAGCCTTTTGGTAGGGCAAAAAAAAGAGTTCGAAATTCCATTTTTAGAGGGATATGGGCCTAAAAATCCTGATCTAGTAGGACGGGTCAAAAGAGATTTGTTCCCGCAAGATCTTGATCTTGAGGTTGGGATTGTTCTAGAGATCCGCGGTCAACCCGTCGTTGTGGTAGCCTTAGACGAAAATAGCGCAACTCTCGACGCAAACCATTTCCTAGCAGGCGAAGATCTCATTTTTGAAATTGAACTTTTGGATATCAAGTGATTTGTCTGGGAATTGAAAGCACATGCGACGAGACCTCTATTGCGGTGATCACAGACCGTTTTGAAATCCTTTCTAATGTCATCTATTCCCAAGCAGACCTGCACAGTCGGTTCGGCGGCGTTTTCCCCGAGCTGGCTGCACGTGAACACCTGGAAAAAATCACACCCTGTTATTTAGAGGCCCTTCAAAAAGCAAACGTCAGACCTGAAGAGATCGATCTCATTGCCGTAGCTTATGGCCCAGGTCTGATTGGGTCCATACAAATCGGCCTCACATTTGCTAAAACGTTGGCCCTCTCTTTAAATATCCCCTTTGTTGCAGTGAATCACATACACGCCCATCTTGTTGCCCCTTTTTTAGAAAATAAAGGAGCTATGGACCTTTTTGGAGCAATAGGGATCGTGATATCGGGCGGACACACTCAAATTAATTGGATGGAGACCCCGCTTGATGTAGAAACAATCGGTTCTACAATAGACGATGCGATGGGTGAGTGTTTTGATAAGTGTGCGAAAATCTGTGATCTCCCCTACCCAGGTGGGCCACACGTAGAAAAACTTGCCTCGAAAGGGGACCTTTCTAAGGTTTTTCTAAAAAGCTGTAGGGTAAAAGAGGCCCCTCTCTCTTTTTCTTTTAGTGGGCTAAAGACCCAAGTACTCTATGCTAAAAAAAATCCGCTCTACCAAATAGAAGATATTTGTGCTTCTTTTCAACATGTTGTATTCAAAGACCTCTACCAAAAAGCACTTTTGGCTGTGGAAAAATTCCAAGCTAAAGCGGTTTTTTTTGGTGGTGGTGTCGCTTCCAGCAGAAGTTTAAGGGCGTATTTCAAAGATTTCCCCTGCCCCGTTTTTTTCCCATCCAAAGAGCTTGCTCTTGACAATGGCGCAATGATTGCTACATTAGGTCTTTTACAATACAAAAAGTTAGGCCCCTCCCCTCTTGATATCGAACCAAAAACGCGCATCCCCTTCCCTCACCTTACCGAAAAAAGAGATAGCTTAGAACTAAAACAGGTCACAACAACAGCTGTTTGATCTATTGGAAAGTTCCAACCCTCTAGAGAAATTCAATCTTTCTTTGAAGATAGCGCTTAAATCTGCTGCAAAAAAAACTAAAGGTAGAATCAAAGGCAAACTTAACCTGTTAGCTAACTATTCAAAAAGATTAAAAAGACCGAATCTTGATTCCTTTTCTTTTCTGTAGTCAAAAAATATTTGTTTAAGTAATTCAAAAAAAAACCCTCTTAACCCTAAAAGCCTGGAAGAAAAAGAGATGACTGTTTTAAAGACTAATCGATTAGTTTTACGCAATTGGAAAGAAGAGGATTTTCCAGCCTTTGCTAAGCTCAATTCTGATCCGCGCGTAATGGTGTACCTGGCAAAATGCACAAAGGAAGAAAGCGATAATTTGGCAATCAAGAACAAAGAAAACATCGACAAAGAAGGCTGGGGAAGATGGGCAGTTTCCCCCCATGATAGTGAGGAATTTATTGGGACAATAGGCTTATACCCTTTAGATCACGAGACATATCCCCTCCCCTTTACACCTACAGTTGCTGTAGCATGGAGAATTGCTTTTGAGCACTGGGGTAAAGGGTATGCAACAGAAGGGGCAAAAGCAGTATTAGACTATGGATTCAAAGTACTCCAATTAGAGGAAATCGTCGCTTATTGTCATCATGAACATGTTGCATCAATGCATGTGATGGAAAAGCTCGGGATGCACCGTAATCCCAAAGACGATTTTGATGCCAACCCCTTCTTTAAAAAGTTGCTTGTCGGCAGGCATGTTCTCTATCGTATCACCAAAAAAGAATGGGAAAATCGGTCAAATAACCCTTGAACCTTTTGCTGAATACAATAAAAGAGGAAATAAAATAGGGGCACAATCTATTATTTAGGGTCGATTCACTATAAAAACCTTAAAAAGGGGCTCTTATGATAGAAAATAAAGTGTCTAGGATTTACGATATCCAGTGGATTGATGATTATTATCGATTCCATAATGCCAGCCTGCAAAGAGATCACTTAGAGCGAACTCTCATGGCTTTGTCCGTTATCGTCCTAGGCTGCGGGCTTTTATCTCAAGTAGAAGATGACAACCAGCATGATGCCTCAATAGTCCTCTCTTCTTTAGTGGTGATGACGGGGGTGTGTACAATGCACCGCATAACTAGAATACTTCAACACACACGATGCATGAGATTTTAAATACCCCTTTTTAAAAAAAATCGACATCCTTAGCCAATCTTGATGAAAAACCATCCTAATCTCGAAGATCCTTTTTTTGAGAACAGCCCGAATACTGTCCAGCGATTACCCACCAAAAGAAAACCCTCTTGGATTATTGAACAATTAGTGAAAATATCCTTTAAAGACTAAGTTATCTTAAATACAAATGCCCTTTTTTATATTATATTAAGCTTTTTGATTTAGGGGTTTATTAATTAATTAAGCGCTGATATATTAACTTAAAAAGATAACTAATTAAGGTTAATTATGGTAACACATCCATTGGATTGCTCAATCCACCACAACACAGCGAATTTTTTTTCTACTATAAGTCAATCTCTTCAAGCGCCAAGACCTGTTACATATGGGTTAGCAGCATTAACTAGTCCTCTAATTTTGATAAATACTAGACTCTTGAATGTTCTATTTTATCCATCTTATGGAGTGCACAGATTAGCAGGATTTAATGTAGATATTCTCCGAAAAATTTCCTGGCTAGCCCCTGCTTTTGGGATCTCGATAATGACACTTGCAGGCCGGGCTATGTATGAGGCCGCGCCCAATTCGTTTCTAAAAGGGGCGGTTTTTGGATGGCACTCCTTTGCTATGGGGTTATTGACCAATATCCCTTCTGGAGACTGGGCTGGGTTGATCACTCTTCGAAAAGTACTTGGGAATTGGATTCAACTACCCTCTGCTGTACAATCTTTATCTAGCAAAAGTCTAACTCTTGTTGCTGAACGGAGTGAAATCTTAGCCAGTGCTACTTTTCTCGTCTCAAGCTTTAGTCTAAACTTTTTTAGAGGCATGCACCCAGTTACAGCAAATACTGTCGGTCATGTAGCAGCAGCAGCTACAAACGTCATTTCAGCACGTGTATTTGCTCTTTTTGCAAAAAAAGGAATCCTCAACTAGATCACAGAAATTTAGCTTAATCTATCCCTTTTCTTTCAAGCTCTCTCATCCGTTTTACTCCCTGTTGGTTTTAGACACATAAATGGATAAGAGGCGCTTAGTTTAAAAAAATTATTTCCACCATCAGTTTATTTGGATCCATCAAAAAACAAGAAAACGCAAACCAATAAATATTTACCAATAAAAAATATTTTATCCCTTCAGTCTCAATGCCCTTTTTTATATTATATTAAGCTTTGAAATTTAGTGGTTTATTTAATTAAGCGCTGATATATTAACTAAAAAAGATAACTAATTAAGGTAAATTATGGTAACACATCCATTGGTTTGCTCAAAACACCACATCACAGCGAATTTTTTTTCTATTATAAGTCAATCTCTTCAAGCGCCAAGACCTGTTACATATGGGTTAGCAGCATTAACTAGTCCTCTAATTTTGTCAAATGCTAGACTCTTGAATGTTCTATTTTATCCATCTGTTGGAGTCTACAGATTAGCAGGATTTAATGTAGATATTCTCCGAAAAATTTCCTGGCTAGCCCCTGCTTTTGGGATCTCGATAATGACACTTGCAGGTCGGGTTATGTATGAGGCCGCGCCCAATTCGTTTCTAAAAGGGGCGGTTTTTGGATTGCACCCCTTTGCTTTGGGGTTTTTGACCAATAGCCGTTTTGGATACTGTGCTGGGTTGATCACTCTTCGACAAGTACTTGGGGATTGGATTCAATTACCCTCTGCTCTACAATCTTTATCTAACAAAAGTCTAACTCTTGTTGATGAACGGAGTGAAATCTTAGCCAGTGCTACATTTCTCGTCTCAAGCTTTAGTCTAAACTTTTTTAGAGGCATCCACCCAGTTACAGCAAATACTGTCGGTCATGTAGTAGCAGCAGCTACAAAAGTCATTTCAGCACGTGTATTTGCTCTTTTTGCAAAAAAAAGGAATCCTCAACTAGATCACAGAAATTTAGCTTAATCTATCCCTTTTCTTTCAAGCTCTCTCATCTGTTTTACTCCCTGTTGTTTTAGAAACATAAATGGATGAGAGGCGCTTAGTTTAAAAAAATTATTTCCACCATCAGTTTATTTGGATCCATCAAAAAACAAGAAAACAGAAACCAATAAATATTTACCAATAAAAAAATATTTTATCCCTTCAGTCTCTACACCTTTCTGTGGCATATAATTCAAAAAAGCGCTAGAATCTCTAGGAAAGAATTCTAAGGTATTCAAAATGGCCAAAAAGAAAGCTGCCCGTCATACAATTCAATTGAGAAGTAGCGAATCTTCCCACATGTACTCTACCCAGAAGAACAAGAACAACACCACTGGTCGTGTAGAGTTGATGAAATTCGATCCTATTGTTAAAAAACATGTAATGTATAAAGAGAAGAAGTAATATTCTTTGAAAAATCTGCTTTGTTTGAACTAAAGACAATTTATCGTTTTATCATCCCGAGAAAAGGGGAGATTTCATCTTCCCTAATGTCTTTTATTTCTCTTTTTATCATCACTCTTGTTACATGGCTTTCTTTAGTTTTCCTCTCGGTCGCGGACGGCATTGAACGGGGCTGGGTACAGCGACTTACATCCATACATGGCCCTTTAAAAATCGTACCTACTGAAGCCTACCACTCCTCTCATTACAACAAGATCGACCTATACAAATACGATAGCGATTACAGAACCAAATCCCTAAGGGAAAAAAGAGCTTCTGTCGAACCTTTGGAAATCAACACCGACATTGACGAGGAGCTTCCGGATGATTTTCCTACCCCTATCTTGAACCAAGAGGGGAAACCCGTCGATTTATTGAAGAAAGTTTTCTCTATAATCGAAGATTTAAAAACTCAAAAATACGTCGATAAAGCCGACGAGTATGAGATTACCGGGGCGTTGATGCGGCTCAGGATATTTTCCGAAAAGGAATATGGCTACAATTTGATCTCCCAAGCCTCTTACATAATGTCCTACGATTCCACCACTATTCACCTGTTACCTGAACCTGTATCCCAAAAGACACCCTACACCCCCATCTTTTTACCCAAAAGCTTACGAGACGGTGGGGCAAAAATCCATGATGTGGGGCAATTAACGATCTACAACGGGTTTTCTACGGCAACCGTTGAGGAAAACAACCCTTTTGAAATCGTTGGATTTTATGATGCCGGTACATTGCAAATAGGGCCTAAATGCTTGTTTGCCCCGTACGAGTTCGTCTCTAAGCTTAGAAGCCAGGGGCAATTGGAATCAACCGATCCTATACTCACCAGCGGAATCCGTTTAAAGCTTTTTTCAAGCGATGACGCGCTAAACGTTGCAACCAAACTGAAGGACGCTTTTGAGGCTGATGGGCTTTCACCTTTTTTTGACGTCGTTCCGTACACCGAGTACGGGTTTGTAAAAGAGATTCTTCTCTCCTTCAAAAGCGATAGAATCCTCTACAGCATCATCGCTCTTCTTGTCCTTGTGGTTGCTGCAAGCAATATCGTATCGGTTCTTTTGCTCATCGTGCACCAATCACGAAAAGAAATCGCCCTCTTAACTGCTCTTGGAGCAAGTAAACGCTCTTTAAAGTTGATCTACTCGGGGCTCGGTTTTACCTTGGGATCCATAGGTTCGATTTTGGGTCTTGCTCTTGGCTTTATTACGATGAAAAATCTCCCAGCAATTTTGCAAAAAGTCCACATTTTCCAGGGATATGAAAACCTTTTCTCCCAGTCTATCCCAACCACCCTCAGCCATTTTTCCCTATTAGTGGTCCTGATAGGAACACCTATTATTGCCTGGTTTGCGGGCTGGATACCGGCTTACAAAGCGACACGCTATAAACCTAGCGAACTCTTAAGGTCCTTATGATGCTACTAGCCCAAAATCTTAAAAAAAGCTTTGATGATCGGGAGCTTTTCAGTGAGATTTCTCTCTCAATTCCAGAAGGGAAAAAGATAGCAATTACTGGAAGATCGGGTAGTGGAAAGACGACCCTGTTAAATATATTGGGGCTGATCGAATCCTCTGACGAGGGGAAGCTGCAGATTGAAGGGAACTTGGTGGATCAAAATTCCAACAAAGTCCGGAATCAAAAAATCGGGTTCATTTTTCAATTTCACTACCTGAACCCGGATCTGACCGTTTTTGAAAATTTAGAACTCCCTAGGCTAATACAAGGAAAAAGGCTTACGAGACAAGAGGCATTAGAGCTTCTTAAAAAAGTTCATTTAGAGGATAAACTAGAGGCGCCGGCCAAAATCTTGAGCGGAGGGCAAAAGCAACGGGTAGCTTTTGCGAGAGCTCTGGTCAATCAGCCAAAACTCATCCTTGCCGACGAACCTACCGGTCAACTCGATCCGTCAATGGCGCTTGAAATGATGGGTATTCTCACCTCGTTGCCACAGGCGGTAGTCTTGGTCACCCACGACCGTCAATTTGCGATGAAAATGGAAGAGCGGTATGAACTTGAAAACCAGCGTCTGGTTGCATGGTAGTTTCTATTTTACCCATTTGTGTTTTAGCCATATCCAACCGCTTCTCTAAAATGCGGGCCTTTTGGATTTGTGCCGCATTAGGCTTCATAGCTGATTTGTTCGTGCTTACGCTGCCGCTAGGGTTTTACACATTTCTTTGTCCGCTGTTGTCCTTTTTGTGGACATCGGTCTCCCCTTACCTGGCACCGGTTAAGAGCTTTTTCGCCCTACCGGCAATTTTTTTGTTTTTTTCCCTTTTTTCTCTTCTTGAGTCTATTCCGCTCGGCTATTTTGACCACCCCTTTATCGATTTCGTAGTAGGCCCTTTGATTGATTGCTCCCTTTTTGGTCTTTTGGTCTTATCGGTATTGGCCTATAGGTATTTCCAACCGGGCCTTTTATTGGTTGGCCTTTTAGAAAAAACTGGAACCTTCTTTTTCCTTAAAAAGGGTTTTTTCCGTATCTTGAAAATTAGATCCGAAAAAGGGATACGTACTGGACCACTTACATTTGGTGGCAAAACATCTAAAGCAACACTTAAAGCCAACAAAGGTACCTATGGGACTGAGTAGACTGGAACTAGCAAAAAAAATGGCAGTAGAGGTTGGAGACTTGGCTCATGCACGCTTCAAGGAGACCCACTCGGTTCTATACAAAGATATCTTAAAAACTGATCCAGTCACAGATGTAGATCGTATCTGCGAACAGATGATTGTTGCATCGATCCGTAAATATTTTCCCGAGGATGGAATTCTTGGTGAGGAAGGGGGCTCTTATAATGCCAATACGCAAAATTTTTGGGTGATCGATCCGTTGGACGGAACACAAAATTATATGCACCATCTCCCCCTTTTTTGCGTCTCCATTTGTTATGTCGAGCATAATGTCCCGCAAATCGGCGTCATTTACGCACCGGTTTTCGGCGAGCTTTATGTTTCTACAAAAGGGGGTGGCGCGACATTGAACGGTCAGAAAATCACCGTATCGGCTGAAACCTATGATTTCAGCCGTCATTTAGGAACCTCTGCCCTCTCTTTATCGTGGGTCGCTTGCGGGCGTTTATCGTACTACAAAGCACACGAACTTTTTCCCTGGGATTTTGCCGCCGGAGCACTCATGGTCGAAGAAGCGGGCGGAATCGCTTGCACTCTTGAAAATACGCCACTCACTTTTTTTCAACCCCAGTCGTTTTTCGCATCCAACCAGCATCTGAAAACAAAACACTTCGAAGGTACGAAATGAATCTGATCCTCGACGGAAAATACGCAAGCCAGACCCTCTTATCGAGACAAAAAATCCCTACAACGCCCTCCCCGCAGATCGTATTTATTTTAGTAGGGAACCACCCTGCCTCCTTGTCCTACATCTCGATTAAACAAAAAGCCTGCCAACAGCAGGCGATCCGCTCTCGTATAGTACGCCTTGAGGAGCACACCTCCCTAAAACACCTGACTGAAGAGATTAAAAAGCTGAACAACGATCCGGATGTGGACGGTATCTTGGTGCAACTTCCACTTCCGGCTCACATCCCTATGCAGCCGGTGATCGAAACGATAAATCCTAAAAAAGATGTCGATTGCCTCCACCCTTTCAACCTAGGGCGGCTCACGTTGGGTGACACGACAGGCCTACTCCCTTGTACTCCGTCCGGTATTTTGGAGCTTTTAAATTTTTACGAGATCGATGCGTATCAAAAAGAGATTTGCATCCTAGGAAGGAGCTCTATTGTCGGACGCCCCCTTTCAATACTGGTCTCTTTGAAGTCTACTTTGGATGCTACAGTTACCCTTTGTCATCAGGGGACTAAAAATCTTTTTGAATACACAAAAAAAGCAGACATCCTGGTGGCTGCGATGGGCAAACCCCATTTTATAAAAAAAGAGCACATTAAAGAGGGTGCCGTGGTGATCGATGTTGGGATCAATCGGGAGGGGGATAGACTCGTTGGAGACATCGACTTTTCTAGCGTCAAACAAAAGGCAAAAGCAATAACCCCTGTTCCCGGTGGTGTGGGACCGATGACCGTTTATGCATTGCTACAAAATGCCCTAAAAGCACATAAACAAATAATAGAGAACTCATAGAACATAAGCCAGGTCCCCTTGACTAAAAAAAATAGCCCAAATCTCCTTGATCTTGAAAAAGAATTTGCGATCAAGGCTCCCCATTTGAAAGCTGAAATGCAACACTGTCTGGAATTGATTAAGATGTACCTCGATAAGAAAGGGCATAACGTTTTCAATCTGCATGATTTAAATAAATCTTTTCGACTTCCAAACAAGCTCAAAGCGGTTCTAGTCCTTTTGGTGGAACAGTTGACAAAAGAGGGCTTTCTAAAAAAAGATCTCGATATCTATAGCCTGAACCTGGCGAAAGAATCTTTGACCCCTGTCGAAGAAAATGTGGGTAAAATTTCTATCCATCCCAACGGTTTTGGTTTTGTAAGCCTAAAGCAATTCGACGTTTTCATCCCAAAACACCTTGTTCTTAACGCAATGGACCAAGATCTTGTAGAGATCGAAATTCTCTCTCTTGAAGGGCGGAACAAAAAAGGGCCCGAAGGGCGGGTTACACGGGTTGTAAAAAGAAACAAATCCTCAATTTTGGGGACCGTCGTGGAGATCAAACCCGGCTCCCTACACGTACGAGCCTCCTTACAAGGGGAATCGGAGCTGGCCCATGTACCCATGCCGGAAACACCCGTTGAGGTAGGAGATCGGGTCTTGCTAGAGGTCCATTCGTTACGCAATCAACTCCATTTGACTTTTGAAAGAAAGCTTGGTTCTATCTATGATCCGTTGAAAGATTTGGAAGCTGTCAAAGAAGAATACACCCTTCCAAAAGAATTTCCTGAAGAAGCTCTACACGAAGCGCGCTCTTTTGGCGACAAAGTCGACAAAAGCCAGCATCAGGACCGTAAAGATCTTACAGACCTTTTCACCATCACCATCGATCCAAAAACGGCAAAAGATTTCGACGACGCCCTTTCAATCGAAAAAACCAAAAACGGCTATAAGCTGTTTGTCCATGTTGCAGACGCCTCCTACTATGTACGGAAAGGGTCGGCTCTGGATCAAGAGGCTATTTTAAGAAAGAATTCTACCTACCTGGTCGGGACTTGCATCCCTATGCTTCCCCATGTTTTATCGGATAATCTTTGTAGCTTAAAAGAGGGTGTCCCCCGTTTGGCTGTTACGATCGAGATGGACTTGAACCACAGTGGCCATCTCGAACAGAGTCAAATTTACCGCAGTATCATTCAAAGCAATCACCGCCTCTCGTACGAGCAAGCCTTTGAGATCATGCACCAAGAAGAAAAAACATTTCTAAAAGAGCAGCTCGTTCTAATGAAAGACCTGGCGCTCCACCTCAAGTCCTTAAAGCATCAAAGGGGTTCGGTCGACCTCTCTTTGAGTGAGATTGTCTGGAGGCTTGGGGCGGATGGTGTCCCGAGCGGATTTGAAATCAGCCACTACGATATCACCCATCAACTTGTCGAAGAGTTTATGCTCAAAGCCAATGAGGTGATCGCAACAGAGCTCAAAAATCGGGACATAGCCCTGATTTACAGAGTGCATGAACCCCCATCCCCCGAAACAATGATGGAATTCAAAAATTTCTGCGTGCGCCTCGGAGTCATTATTCCACAAGAATTTGGGCCAAAAGAGCTGGCAAAAGTCTTTGAAGCACATCGGGAATCGGCCTTTATTTCTGAACTTTCTTCAAGATACATCCGTAGCATGCGCCTTGCAACCTATTCAACGGACAGAATCGGCCATCATGGCCTTATGCTTGAAAATTACACCCATTTCACTAGCCCGATTCGCAGATATGTCGATATAATTATCCACAGGCTGGTGTTTGGTGAAACGTACTCTCAAGAAGAGCTCGATGAGATTTCAAAAAACGCGTCGGAAAGAGAGCGTCACAGCGCTAGAGCCGAAATGAGCTATCTCATGCTGAAAAAAATCCGCTACCTTCACAGAAAGCATGAAAAAGATCCTGAGCGTATCTACAAGGCAACAATCACCCGTGTCAAACCCTATGGTATTGTTTTTGAAGTAAAAGAGTACGGGGTTGAGGGCTTTCTTCATATATCAAAATTAGGAAACGACTATTTTGAATTCCATCCTAAAAAAGAAAAAATCACCGGACAACGCTCTTTGAAAACATTTGAGATTGGCTATCAATTCACTGTTCAAATAGAATCGGTGAATCTCTTATTTCAAGAGATCTTTTGGAAAATGAGCTCATAGGAACTCATGAAGAAATACCTTATAACAGGAATGATCATCCTTCTCCCGCTCGCTGTAACAATAGGTTTGATCGCTTTTATAGTAAAGTTGCTTACAAACCCTTTTGTAGGTTGGGTAACAAATTTCCTGGAAATGCACGATTTGCGCACCGGCAAGATCTTTTTATTGAGCCAGGAACAGATTATTTTTATTCTTGCTCAATTATTGATACTTTTATCTTTATTTATCTTCACCCTATTTTTAGGGACGGTCACGAGGTGGTTTTTTATCAAAACGATCATCGATTCATTCGATGCCCTTTTGCTTAAAATACCTTTTGTCAACAAAATATACAAAACTTCCCAAGAGATCATTCGCACCCTTTTTTCCTCCGAAAAAAATTCGTTTAAAGAGGTGGTTCTGGCACCCTTCCCCAATAAAAATACGTACACCCTAGGATTGATATCGAAAGATGCTCCTAAATATTGCTCAACCGCAACAGGCAAAGACTTGATCACAGTATTTGTAATGACAGCACCTAATCCGACTACAGGATATCTCCTTTTGTTCAAGCGTGAAGAGCTTGTACCCGTGAACATGAAAATTGAAGATGCGGTAAAATATATCATATCCTGCGGTATCCTTTTACCAGATTCTTCAAAAGAGAGGGACCCCGAATGAGACAATCGTTTATTACAGGCTTACTACTTTTGATTCCATTGGCGATCACATTTTGGATTGTTAAGGTGTTTTTTGATCTTCTTTCAAATCCGCTCCTGACTGTGATCTCTCCGTTTGCCGATACGATCAACCAATCATGGGACCACCCCCATATTTTACATTTTCTTGCCCGGATCTGCTCCATTTTCATCCTTTTCACGGGGGTTCTGTTGATCGGATTTATTGGAGAACACCTTTTTGAGGGGTGGCTCCATAGGGCTATCGATGCCGTTGTCTCTAAAATGCCTGTTGTTAAAACAGTGCATAAAGTGATCAAAGAGGTCTTGAAGCAGTTTACTACGAGCTCGCAATCTCCTTTGGAAAAACCCTCCCTAATTCCGTACACTCTCGACACAAGCTACATCGTCACCTCACAGCTCCCCAGGGTACCGGTAGAGATCCAATCTCTCATTCCGGGATTTAAAGCCTACTACCTCCCCACCTCCCCGCAACCTTTACACGGAATCCTCCTTTTTTCAAAAGAGGGCAAACAACTTGATACGAACTCCGAGGAAATGATAAAGTTTATTATTTCCTGTGGTGTAATTTCATGAATGTAACCCTTTTTAGTGTAAAAAAAAAGGCGGATACTACCGCTAAAATTTTAACTATATGCCGTAAAGCGGTAGAAAAAACGATTTACCTGCAGATTTGCTGCCCCAATCAAAAAGCAGCCGTTTTTTTAGATGAATTTTTATGGAAATTTTCGGGAGAGGCTTTCTTACCCCACGCCTTAGATGAAACCCATACTGTTGAACCTATTTTGGTCAGTTTAAAAACAGAATTGACAAGACCTTTCACCCATGTTTTATGGCTCCACCCCACCCCCCCCCCCCCCCTACAGATCTTCGATGGATACACCTATACGATTTTGACGATCAAACCTCGGAAGGCTTCAGGGAAAAATCCCAGTCTAGATACCATTTTTATAAGCAGCTCGGTTGTAAAATCTCCCTTTTAAGCTAGGTCTTTGCGGGTATTAAATTTTTTATTTAACCTGTCTTTCCCTTTTGCAGGACGAACCGATTTTTTCAAGTTGATTCATAACGGTAGAGTTGGTATACTCTTTTTAAAACTTTTAGACTGGTATCAACCATGGTAAGAATCAGCAAACAACAAGAAAGACGTTCCGTTTCTCCACGTAAACTTGCTTACAAACGTAAAATCACGACCGGACCACTCCCTCAAAAAGAATTGAAGAGCAAGGTCAACGCGATCCAAAACGGAAACATCGCGGCTTTCATCCCTCAACTTTAACGCTTTATTCATAGGCTTTTAAGATGTCAAAACATACAAGTTACGGAAAACGTTTCCAAGCTCAGGGTGCTAAAACAGTTCTCCCGAGATATGAAAGGATCGCTATCCTCAAAAAAGAGGGTCGCCTCGATAAAGACAGTCGAAAAATTACCGGCTTGCCAAAAACCAGGACCTAGGTGAACGTCGAAGTTTTCGATACTCAAAGATCTCTTTTGGTTTCAAAAGAAAGGGTAGTGCACGTTGTTGAAACTACCCTCGATTTTTTAAAAATATCCACAGACTGTATTGCAGTTCACCTTGTTTCAAAAAAGCGAATCAAAGAGCTCCACAAGCAGCTTTTTAACGATCCCTCTATCACCGATTGCATCACCCAGCCTTTCGACCCCCCTAAAAGTAAAAAAAACCCCCATTTTCTTGGCGAAGTTTTCATCTGCCCTTGGGTAGCCAAGACCTACGCAAACTCCAATGAGCTCGACCCCTACGAGGAGCTCACCTTATATGTTATCCATACAATTCTCCACCTCAGCGGCCTGGAGGATACTACTCCCGGAAAAGCGGCTAAAATGCGTGTTGCGGAAAAAAAAGTATTGGAGCATCTAAAGAGCAAGAACGTGCACCTTAAATGATAATTTTATTTATAATTTCCTCCCTTTTTTTGCTAGGTTCCATAGCACTTGCAGCGATCATGACCGCTATAGAGAAAATTGGGTATCTTGAATTCAAGGAAGCGCTTAAACGACACCCCTATACCTTTTTCATTCTAGATATTATTCAAAAAACGAATAAAGAAGACCGGATAGACGAGGTTTTAAATTTCATTTCACAAACCTACCAGATCGTTCGGCTCTGTTTTGGAATTTGCAGCACACTCCTAATCGTCTCTTTTCCCAACTTCAGGCAGTTTATAAATGAGGGGGCCCAAGGGCTTGAATTCACCTCCCTTTTTGTTTTGTTCATCGTTTTTTCCCTATTGCTTCTAACGACGATCTTAGACACCTTGACCCACATACTCACGTCCATAGTCCCCTACTCGGTTTTAAAAATATTATCCTGGGTTGCTTATGTATTCCTGGTTGTGTTGTATCCTATAGTTTCACTCACATTGAGGGCCCAAAGGAGACTATCCAAGGGGGAAGATACCACAGGATCGCAGGGAGCCGAGATCCGCTTCAGGCGTCGCCTCATCGAACTCTTGGATGAGACCGACAGTGAGAAAAGTCTGGACGACGAGGGGCAACGGATCATGATTGCGATCTCAAAATTAGGATCAAGGCTCTGTAAAGAGGTCATGATTCCCAGGGTGAATATCACCGCTTTGAATGAAACTACCTCTTTTAAAGTTGCAGCCGAAGTTTTTCTAAAAGAAAACTACAGCCGCATCCCCATTTACCACAATTCTCCGGATGACATTATCGGCGTTGTCCATTTTAAAGATCTTTTTGGGAAGCTACACGAAAAACAGGACGGTATCGTCAAAGATCTTATCCGCCCCGTACTTTTTTCACCCGAGACAAAAAAGATCTCTCTTCTGCTCAAAGAGTTTCAAAAAAAACAGATGCACATGGCAATCGTCATTGACGAATACGGCGGTACAGAAGGGCTTGTCACCGTAGAGGATATCCTTGAAGAGATCGTAGGCGATATTTTTGACGAGTACGACCATGATGAGATTGTCCATAAGATTGACCAAGATACAGACGGCTCTTATTTGGTGGATGCCAAGATGCATCTGGTAGATATCGAAGCAATTACGGGGATAGTTTTTCCGAAATTACCCGATTACGATACCTTAGGTGGATTTGTGTACCACAAAGCGGGCACCATCCCCGAAATAGGATATAAGATATTTTTAGAAAATTTCTCCTTGGAAGTGATCAAGGGAAGCGATCGCTTGATCGATAAAGTACGGCTGACACCGGCTCCCTCACCTGAAAGTTTTTTCGAGTAGCAATAACAAAATCTTCCTCCCTTGTATTAGAAACATAACAGCAAGAAAACTTCCTTAGGCTGTGAAAAAAAAGGCTCAAAACAGAGCATAAGCAATCCCATCAACTTCCCTACTCAACATGGTTGTCTAAACAGTTGACGCCGACGAAAAATCTTGTTATCCTTAGGGCTTATTTTTCCCTAGGATATCTTCATGGCCCGTGCCGTAACATTCGTGGAACCTAAACAAATAGCAGCCGGAACTAAGGCTTCCTTCCGTTTTTTATTTGTTACCGATATTACCCTGCCCCCAAAAAGTCTGCTTCGTTTTGATTTAGGAATTATCGACCCTGAAAAAGATTTTGAGATCCCCTCTACAACCCTCAAAGACCAGCAAAATTGTATCTGGCTAACGCTAAGCGATGGAAAAGTAGTTGAAGGAAAACAAAAAAAAGATCTTCAGGGGCGCCCGGTGTTCGATTTCGTCCTCCCCAAATCGGTAGAGGTAGGCGAAAAACTCATGATAGTTCTCGGGTCCCAGATAGCCGAAAAGGCGAAAGAATTTGGTACTAGAGCCCCCCTTAAAGCTCAAAGAAAACGACCCATCCACCTTTTTATCGACCCTAAAGGAAAGGGGGATTTTGGCGATCCGTATGTGTTTAATCTTGATATAAAAGGGGCCGAGCTTAAAAACATCCGTATTCTTGCCCCCTCATTGGTATCCAGAAACCAGCGGTTTGATATCGTCGTCCGTTTTGAAGATAAATATTCAAATTTGACTTCAAACGCACCCGAAAACACCCTAATTGAATTTTCCCATGACAGACTTCGAGACAATCTCAGAATGCGCCTTTTTGTCTCGGAATCGGGCGTTACCTGCCTCCCCAACCTCTACTTCAATGAGCCGGGAGTCTACCGTCTGAGCTTTAAAAACACCCTTACCGGAGAAGTGACACAGTCCCATCCAATTTTTTGCCAGGCGGAGGAGGGGGATCAAGCGTTTTACGGTGTTTTTCAAGGGATGCGCTCTATTGAGAGCCTTGATCAGGTAGAGTCTATACTTCGAGAGGCTCGCGACACCGAGCACTTGCAATTTTTTTCTCTATCTCCTCAGGATGCAGAATCGGAGACTAGCAACGAGTTGTGGAAAGAGATCCAAACGTATACCACCGAATTCAATGAGGAGGATCGCTTCGTCGCCTTCTTAGGTTTTACTTACAATACCCAGGATCCCGCTGAAGGGACTAAAATCATCCTTTATTCAAAAGATCAAAAACCGATCTACAGAAAGAAAGATACTAAAACATCCTCTTTATCGAAAATTTTAAAGGTGCATGTTCCAAAAGATCTTTTAGTAATCAGTCTTGATCCATCGGCCAAGTTTGCGGAGGAGTTTGAAAAGGGGATTGTTTACCATCCGAATAAACACAATGAAATCTTCAAACTCTACGACGAAGGGAAAAAATTCGCCCTCATCGGCGAGGATTTGACCTGTATTTTAGCAAACCAACTGAATCGCGATACCCTTATAAGCGCCATCGAAAACCGAAAGACATTTGCCTCGGCGAAAGGGAGAATGCTAGCCCAGTTTTCGATTGCAACGCAACCAATAGGGTCGGTTTTAACAACGAAGACACGTCCCGGTCTTATGTACGTCCGCCATTTAAAAGGCTTCATAGCAGGCAACCGCCCCTTTAAAGAGTTGACCATTTACCGGAATGACTCGCCGGTCGTAACACTTAAAAACCTCGATTCTTTTGTCGACTTTGAAGAGTATGATGAATCCCCTTTGAGTAAATCTCTGATTCACGAATCCCATGGGGTTAAGTTTTGCTATTACTATCTAAAAGCCGTTCAAGACGATGGGGCGTACCTGATCACCTCCCCTATCTTTATTGAGAACAACGAGCACCAGGATACCGACGAAACGCTTAACAAGAAGAAAGCGACAGTCAAAAAGTAAGGTCTTATAAAACATCGCCCTTCTAGGGCGATGTTTTATTCTAGAACCCCAATTTCTCCTCCCTACCCTTTACAAAGCGGCCCCCTGAAAGATTGACCCAAGCTTTTCGCAAGACCCTATCGCGAAATACACTAAGATCAGACACCCTATTTTTTTAGATGGTGCCTTTCTTTATGAAACAATTTAAAAAAAAACTGCAGCAGTTTTTTGAACCCTCTTCTTCTTGCTGATGCATTTGAGGAACTGGAGATTTCTCCAAACATTTTGGCTCCGTCAGCATCGTGTTCTTTTTTACAGGCAACTCCCTAAATTCAAAGATCGGATCTTTCGACTGAGCCGGACCAAGGTCCACTTGCCCCGCAACCTTTTGTGTTTTTAAAGTTGTCTCCTTGGATGGTTGTTTGAAAGGTCTCTCCTTAGACTCGGTTATTGAGCCCAAAATGACCGTACCTTCCAATTCTTCATCAGAACTATCATGATTCTCCATATCAATAAAGGTAAACTCATCCCCACCTGCCCTCAATTTCTGTCCTGAGTTATCCGGAATCATACTCGCCTCTTTTTTGCTGCTTCAACTATTAAGGATAGTTTCTTATAAAGATTAAAATGCTCTAGTTTTTTTACAATTTTCTACATGGCACCCCAATTAGCCTCTCAATCTAAACCTCAAGCTCATATCAAAACTACCCTAGAACTTTAAAGGATCATTAAGGTTGCAAACCATAGCTTAATTAAATATTTATTGGTAGAATGAAATCTATGCAAAAATCTATCCTTCTTGCGTCTAACTCAAAGAGACGTCACCAGATTTTAAGTAAAGTTCACGTAAGACACACGATCAAGCCCTCCTATTTTGACGAAGACCTAGTCCCATTAAGTCTGAGTGTAGAAGAGTATTCCCTTCAGGTTGCCCTTAGAAAAGGGGAATCTGTAGCCAAAACCTTCCCAGATGCTTGGGTTTTATCTGCTGATACGTCGGTCCATTTTGAAAATTGCCACCTCAATAAACCTAAGTCGATCGCGGAGGCGCACGAGATGCTATTTAAGCTGCAAGGCAAAGAGCATATTGTCAGCTCAGCTATGGCACTTTACCATAAAAATGAGGTGTTTTCAATTGCACACTTCAACAAAGTTTTGTTTAAATCTTTAAATTCAGACTGGATTCGATATTACCATAGTACTATAGATGTATTAGATGCGGCCGGAAGCTATATGATTGACGGGTTGAGTTCTTTATTTATCGAAAAGATAGAGGGAACTTTAGAATCTGTTATGGGACTTCCTGTGCACTTATTAGAAAATCTTATAGAACAACATGGAGGCAACTTGTGCGATTTTACCGAATTTTCCCTCTCATTTCCCTGATTGTATTTTCTCCCATCCACCCAATTTCAGAATCTGCTCAAAAACAAATCCTCCATCTAGCGGCAATCGGAGAGGTAGACGAGGCTATAAAAAGTTATCTTTTGCATTCTAAAGCCACGAATGAACACTCGATTGATATTTTAGAACAAATTGGGACAAGAATTATCCAGTGTGGATTTAAAACACAAGATCCCGACACCTGCCTTTTATCCCTTTTCGGCGCAAACATAGCCCGACTTCCCGTTGACCGTAAATTTTTGACCCGCTCTTTTAGAAGCTCCAACCCCCTGCTCCAAAGCGCCGCTTTGCAAACACTTTCCATGGAGGAGATGGACGATACCGAATCGATCCTGAAAGAGGGGGTGAAATCGGACTTTTTAATGATCAGGCTAGAGACTCTCTTTCAGCTAGTTCACCGCCACTCCAGACACGCGATGGGTCTTGTCGAGTCGTTAAAAAATATCCTTCATCCTCAATTGCACTTTGTTTTTCCGGAGTTTTATGCTTTGGATGGCACAGACGAATCGATCAACATTTTGAAACAAATGACACATGATCCCAACATTCACGTGAGGGTGAGCGCTATTTTATCGGCGGTCAAATACGACAGAGATGCCCTTTTACCGGTTATACGAGCTGTTGTTACCCATCCCCACCCTATTGAGCAGGAGGCAGCCGCTTTAGCTCTTGGATTTTTCAAAGATATTGATGCGAAACCGAAACTCGAGAGACTCTTAAAATCTACTAGTCCCGATGTGAGGCTAGCCGCCTCCCTTTCCCTCTTAAAGCTCGGTTTTTTCGAACATAAAGACGAAATTATAAAACTTGCAAAAGGGGGGCATCCCTTTGCAATCTCAACTTTGGGCGAGGTGGGGGGTGGCGTACCTGAATTGCTCGAACATTTAAAAAATCCGCATCATATTACCCGCTATAGAGCGGCTTACGCCCTCTTGAAACAAAGGGATCCGCGATGCCTATCGACGATCACAGAAATTCTGATTACCCCGTCGCATGACCTCAATCTTGTCCCTTTTTTCAGCCCTGCAAGAAGCCTCTCTAGCTTTGAATCCTACTTTGGACCTATCAAAGAGGTGGAATTAAAAAACTCGATAGCCGCCTATACTAACCACATCAAGCAATCGATGCTTATAGATGCTCTTGATCTGGGAGAGCCCTATTTCCTAAATATTGCAAATACCCTCGTCTCTTTAAAAAAATCGGAAATGATCCCAATCCTTGTCCGCCTTCTGGAAAATTTACAATCAAAAGAGGCCGTGGAGCTATTGAAAAAATCGACACAAATGCCCGGAGCCCCCTTTATACGTTCCTATGCAAACCTGGCTATGTATAGGTTAGGTAATTACAAAGAATTCGATAAATCAACCATGGACTTTGTTCGCGACTCTGTATCAAATGAGATGATCTCCTTCCAACCTGTCGACCTCGACCCTAGAAATAGAAACAAGGCCAATCCATTTCAACTAACCCCTTCCGAAAGATCGCAGCTTCTATTGGAGACATTTGAAGCTCTTTTGATCCGGCACGAAACTGATGGAATTGATCTTATCTTAGAATGTATCTTGAAAGGTCATCCCAATAACCGTTATGCTTTAGCCGGATTGTTACTTAAGATGGTGCAGTGAAGTTTCTCTTTTGGTTGTTAGCTTTCTTACCGCTGTTGGGTGAAGTCAAAATTTACCTGAACGATTTGCATATCAAAGGGGAGCGCTACGAAACGTCGAGTGGCGGACTTGTTTTCACAAATACCCTTGATCTGCAAGCCAAAAATATCACCTACGATAGAAATCAAGGGGTTCTAGAGGCGAGTGAGAACCTCCTTTTTATCCTTAACGGGGAGATTTTTGTCGCAAAAACCCTCTTTATTGATCTTAAGGCAGAGACGGGCTGGTTTGAAGACCTCACTTATAAAATCCACTCGCTCTATATAAGCTCAAAAAAAACCGGCTTAGACGCAAATAAAAAAATCTCATTTGAAAACGTAGAGATCACACCCTTCGATCAACCACCCCTTTTTTTCTCGTTTAGAGTCTCGGATGGATCGATTGATAAAGATAAAAATCTTGAAGCAAAATCGATTTCTGCCCAGTTTATTGGCACGCCGGTTTTCTATTTACCAAAAATTAAATGGAACCTTGAAGCACTCCCAAGTTCCGGAGTCCGCTACTTCGTCATGTACAACACAGGGCAAAATCCCCTCGTCTCTTTCAGATATCCAATCCTTTCAGAAGAAAAATATAAAGCGCTTTTTAGATTTGACTACAGAGTTGGTAAAGGGTACGGATCCGCGCTTGAAACTGACCTTAAAGCAAACAAGGATCGTTTGCATTATTGGACACAAAACTTTGTAAACTACGACACCTTCTTTAATGACAACAATGATAAGGAAGAGCTGTTGCGATACCGTTTCAAAGGTATGTTGCAAGCTTTTCCTAAAGAGGAAGAGCTTACCCTCAACTTCCAATACGATATCCAGTCCGACCGCGATTTAAGATTGAATTTCTATGCCGCTCAATTCGAAGCCCGAGATGTGATGCGCACTGAGGGAATTTTTGGATTCAATGGCCCTTTTATTCAAAATTTTCTTAGTTTTCGCCCTAGGGCAAACACGTATGAAAGCTTGAATCAGCAGCTCCCCGCTCTAAAAATTCGCCTAGACCCTTTTGTTCTTAAGCCGCTAGGTCTTCAATTCAAAAACCGGTTCGATTTGAGCTATCAAGATTACGTCTACTCAAACAATCTTTTTAATACGGTGCAACCCTTTCACGCAGGACGTTTGCAGACGATACAAGAACTCGATTGGCCCATCGATTTTGGGGTAGTAAAAATTGAGCCTGAAGGGTTATTTAGTGCCATCTACTACAACAACACCCCCCAAAATATTGGAAAAGCCCTGGTCTATTTCAATTACGGAGTCAAATCCTCCACACTTCTAGAAACCTCTTCAGAAAAACTACGCCATGTCGTGCAGCCTTACCTTGATTACCATGCCTTTTCAACCCCTACCGTCTCCCCCAACGACCGTTACATATTTTCCCTCTATGATGGAATTTACCAAATTCAAGAGCTTAAGACAGGGATCTTGCAAACCCTTTACCTAAATGATCTTGAGTCAACTTGTACCTGGGACATTTACGGACTGAATTTTTTTGGACAATCCTCGTTCAATGTCTTGTTCCCAAAACTCAGAAGTTTTCTACATGTAGATACCCCTTGGTGCACCTTTAGAAATAGTTTTGGTTACAACTTTCAAAAAAACTCGGTAGACATGTTCAATATAGAGTGGGGCTGGACCTTCAAAAAAGAATTTTCCTTCCACCTTGATTGGCTCTATAGAGGACCGTATGAATGGAAAAAAGATGCCAAAGAAAACTATCAACTAGATGTTGCCTACCCGATTGACGTTTTAGCCGAGACCCCCCTGTCGGACAAAAGAAATACCTTTATCAGTAGGGTAGAATGGCATTTTTTACCCAATTGGACAGTAAGATTCGAGCACCACAACTGTTTTTGGCGCACAGTTGAGCCCCCCTATTTGGAGTTTCGTGCTAGCATATCTACGATTTTCCGCTCAGCTCTCGAGGTGAATTTATCGGTGATCAAATCGGTCAATGACACTCAGGTGCTTTGCAGTATGAACCTTGTGTAGAATACGTTTAAAAAATTTTAAATTGGCTTTTATACTTTTTTTAACGGGAGAAAAATCCCGTTTTTTCTAAGAAAGCCGAATTCTTAAGAAGTCTATTGCAAAGGTACAAAAAAAGGGTTAAAATCGGTTGAAACATGTATCTTATAGCCAATTTAAAAGCACACGCTGTCGATATAGAGTCTTATGTCCGCAAGCTGGAATCTTTAAAGAGATGTAAAGTAAAAATTATACTTGCACCTCCTTACCCCTACCTCAATGAGGTTTGTCGGTCAGGATTTCTCACGTCATCTCAAGATGTAAGCTTTTGTGCTGAGGGGGCTTTTACCGGAGAAATCCCTGCGTCTCTTTTAAAATCCTTAGGGGTCCGCTACTGCCTTTTAGGGCACTCCGAACGGCGCACCCTTTTTCATGAAGACACCAAAATTTTAAAAAATAAATACGATAAATGCGTTCAGTACGGCCTTCAACCGATCCTTTGCGTCGGAGAAACAAAAGAGGAGCATAACAGCGACCATTATCTCGAAAAAATACGTACCCAAGTCCTTGAAATTTTCCCGTCTTCTACGGTTGCACCCCTGATCGCTTATGAACCTATCTGGTCTATCGGTAGCGGTCAAATCCCCGAGCCCTCAACGATACGGCAGGTCGTATCTGTAATTAAAGAGGCCCTCCCGGGCTCTACGGTTCTCTACGGCGGTTCTGTAAATCCTTCGAATGCTGCCGGACTTATGACCCTCTGCGACGGCCTTTTGGTAGGCAGCGCCTCAAAAGATCCTGAAACATTAACACAAATCATTCAACAACTTGAAAAACTATGATTTTTTTATATTATTTTTCCTTGATACTATTTGTCCTTTTATGTCTTGTCACCTGCTTTTGCGTTTTAATTCAAGAGAGCAAGTCGATGGGTTTGGGAGCAACGTTCGGGGGTGAATCTGCAAACGCACTATTCGGAGCCTCTACTGCAGACGTGCTCAAGAAATTTACTGCTGTTATCGGCGGAATTTTTCTAGCAAGCTGCCTGCTTTTGTCTATATGGTCATCTCTAATTCAGCCTACAAAAATGGATCCCCGTCCGCAGCAGGTCGAGCAAAACGGTTAATTTAAATTTGATGCAAGAAAAACACCGGCTTATTTTTTATCCCGACACTATTTTAAGAAAAAAAACGGAAGATATAACGGATCTAACTCCGTCTATCCTCCGTTTTATCGATAAAATGAAAGAGGTATGCGCCCAAACAAAAGGGCTTGGGATTGCAGCTCCCCAAGTGAACGAATCTTTAAGTATTTTTGTGACACCTATCACAGGAACAAACATCAAAACTAAAGATCCCATTTACGCGAAAGATTTGAAAGACTGGACAGTCATCATCAACCCAAGAATTCTAAGTTTTTCTAAAGAGGCTGTCGGCTACGAGGAGGGGTGCCTCTCCTTGCCAAAACTTTTTTCCACTGTTTTTCGCCCTAAAACTATTGAGGTATCCTTTCTGGATTCTCAACTAAAAGTGCACAAAAAAGTCCTTTCCCATTGGTTTGCCCGCCTTTTTTTGCATGAATATGACCATCTCCAAGGGATACTTTTCACCGACTACCTAATCGGTAAAATATCTAATGGCTTTGAGCAGACGGCTGATTTTGAAGAAAAATTACGCCTTTCTGAGGCCTTACAGAACTTTGAAGCGCTTTAGGGAGACACCGCTATGTCCATTTCGGTTTCAGAGTTAACAAACAGAATCAAAAAACATTTAGAGCCGACCTTCAAGGGTGTCACCGTCCAGGGAGAGATTTCTAATTTTAAGGCGCAGGCCTCCGGACATTATTATTTTACCCTAAAAGACGAGGCTTCCCAACTCTCGGTCTCCTTCTTTAACGCCGCCCGCTACAAGCTCCCCCGGGTTCCAAAAGATGGAGACAAAGTCATCATCACGGGCGATATCAACATTTATGCTCCACGAGGGAATTATCAACTTGTGGCTCAGGGGTTGATATTTACGGGTGTAGGTGACCTTCTACTCAAATTGCACCAACTCAAACTAGAGATCAAAGAGCTAGGCTGGTTCGATAAAGAATGGAAAAAGCCCCTCCCCTCCCATCCTAAAAAAATAGGGGTGATTACAAGCCCTACCGGAGCGGTAATTCAAGACATTATCCATGTTTTAAACCGGCGGATTGCAAATTTTCACCTCATCTTATACCCGGTAAAAGTCCAGGGCGAGGGGGCCAAAGAAGAGATCGCCTTAGCTATTAACGAGATGAACCGCTACCAAATCTGCGATGTTCTCATCGTCGGGCGTGGGGGGGGATCGATCGAAGACCTCTGGGCATTCAATGAAAAAATTGTAGCAAAATCCATCTTCGACTCTCAAATCCCTATTGTAGCGGCTATTGGACATGAAACCGATTTTACCATAGCCGATTTTGTAGCGGATGTAAGAGCTCCGACCCCTTCAGCTGCTGCTGAAATGGTATGCACTAAAACAAGTGATATTTTAGACCGCCTCAAACAATTTGAAAAAAGGCTTGATCAAATCATTAAAGGGATCTCTGAGAAAGTCCACCTCCGTTTAGAGCAGTTCAAAAAACAACCTGCACTGCGCGGGATCGGCCTTTTGCATCCCTTCCTCCAAAGGTTGGATCATATGTGCAATTCCCTAGATTTAGCGGTACAGGCCTCGGTTCTTTCTGAAAAAAACAGACTGGAACTTTTAGCTATCACCCTACAAGGATTTGCCCCCCAAAAAAAACTTAGAGATCAGAAAGCAGCCCTTCTCCAAATAGAGCAAGCAATAAGCTCTTTTGTCGTACAACTCACAAACTATCGCAAAAAAGATCTTGAAGTGATGCAGGCCCGTTTAAACCCCTACGAACCTTCAAAAAAACTTCAGGAGCTTAAAGAGCGCCATATTCGCATGGCAGAGCATTTGAAATCGCTCAATCCAAAGACGATATTGAAACGTGGGTTCTGTATCCCCCAGAATAAAAAGGGTGCTATCATTCGCAGCGTGGAGGATATCTCATTAGGGGAAAACATAAACCTTATTTTTTACAACGGTACAATAGGAGCGCACGTCGATGGAGTTCGAAGCAGCCTTCAAGAGACTTGAAGAAATTTTAGAAAAAATGCAGTCCGAAAATCTTTCCCTAGATGCATCTTTGAGTCTATACGCAGAGGCGGATAAACTCATTCAGATTTCTTCTAAAAACTTAGCAAAAGCGGAAAAGACAATCGAAATGATTATAAAAAACCGCGATAACGGTATCGAAGTGGATGGATCCCTGCAGCCCGTCTTCACTAATTTTGAAGTCTGAACCCTAATTGTAAAAAGGAACGAGCGTGGAAGACAATAAAATGGCAGTGGCTCTCTCTTTAAAAGAACAAGCCTTTTTGCTCCGCCAAGAAATCATTGATGTCGTTTCAAAAAATGGCGGTCATTTAGGGGCCTCTTTAGGCGCTACCGACCTTATATTAGCTTTGCATCAAGTTTTCAATTCTCCAAGAGACAAACTTATATTCGACACCGGTCATCAAACCTATGCGCATAAGCTTCTTACAGGAAGAAAAGAGCGATTCCATACTCTAAGAACCCATCAAGGGCTCTGCGGATTCACAGACCCTAACGAATCTCCACACGACCATTTTTTTGCCGGTCACGCAGGCACTGCCCTCTCTTTGGCACTTGGCGTCCACGATGCGAGTGTCTATTCCGAGGATCCCCCCTGGGTAATCGCTGTTATAGGAGATGCCAGTCTTTCTTGCGGACTCACACTCGAAGCATTCAACAATATATGCCTAAAACAGGATCGTCTGATTGTTGTTTTGAATGACAACGGGATGAGTATTTCAAAAGGGTGCGGAAATTTTCATGAGTATCTTCAAAAAATCGGCACTTTTTCCCCAATGTCGCTTAGAGAGAATTTTACAGATATTTTTTCTTTTTTTAACCTTAAATACCTTGGCCCGATAGACGGGCATGATCCCGATCAACTTGTAAAGCTATTTTGTAGACTCAAAAACAGTAAAGGCCCTTTTATTGTCCATGCAAAAACGATAAAAGGATATGGTCTCGATTATGCCAAAAATTTCCCAACGATCTGGCATGGGCCCAAACCTTTTTGTATCGAGTCGGGGACATTCAAACAAAAAACAAGTACGCTGACGCCGTTTCCGAAAATTTTTGGAAAAACTCTTTTAGAGATGCAAAAAAACCAACAAGATTTGCAGGTCATCACCCCTGCAACCGCTACAGGAGCATCCCTTGAAGAATTTGCAGCGCTCCATCCTTCCAATTTTCATGATGTGGGTATAGCCGAAGGCCATGCCATCACCTATGCAGCGGGGCTAGCCCGTTTTAAAAATTCCAAGGTGATCGCTTCTATTTATGCAACGTTTTTACACCGCGCCCTTGACAACCTGTTTCATGACGTTGTATTGCAAAATGTACCCCTCATACTAGCAATCGATCGGGCAGGTCTATCTCCCCAGGATGGTTCCACGCATCACGGAATTTACGACATAGCTTTTTTAAAAACGATGCCCGGCCTGATGATTGCCCAACCAAGAAACGGTAAGGTTTTACAAGAGTTGCTCCATTCCTCACTAGCCTATACAAGTCCGATCGCAATTCGATACCCTAATTTAGATACCCACGTTGATGAAAGCGGATTAGTCAACCGGGAACCGGGGGTAGGAGATCTTTTGGCTAAAACTACGACTCTATCAAAAAAAATCCTCCTTGTTTCTCTTGGACACATGGCGGAGGTAGCTTTTTCTGTACGCAATAAATTACTGGAAATAGGACTTGACGCAACGATATTTGATCCTGTTTTTATAAAACCTCTGGATCACAAACAACTCCACGGTTTGATTTTGGAGCACGATTACCTGTTTATCCTAGAAGAGCATGCAGAAAAATCGGGACTTGGATCCATCATATTGAACTTTATTAACGAGAGTCAACTCTTCCATAAAAAAGTCAAAATTTTTGGAGTACCGGATCGTTTTTTTGCGCACGGTTCTTATAAAGAGCTCATGGAGGAAATCGGTCTTAGCGACGACCAGATTTTCGACAGGATAGTGGAGTTTTTAGATACCGTCTTTTAAATGAGGATGGGTCTTTTTTTCTAAAAGATTGTTTCATGTTTTTTAAGTTTTATCGGCGCCGAAGACAGCCTCTGTTCTTATAACAGGGCTGATGTAGGCGGGCAAAAAATGAAGATAATCCTATCAAAAACAGGATCCCTCCTAATTAAAAAAACTAGTCTCTTCTTCTTTTAAAAGGAGATCTGTTAAAAAAAGAGTAACAAAAAAATCTAAGTTTCATGGTTGTTCTTTGTCTGAAAATCGATCCCATTGTAATCTAGGGTAAATTTGGATCCATATGAAGAAATCCCTTTGTTTAGTCCCAACACGCTACAAGGCCTCAACAGTTGAGAT
This sequence comes from Chlamydiota bacterium, assembly GCA_016866475.1. GTDB lineage: Bacteria > Chlamydiota > Chlamydiia > Chlamydiales > RGXB01 > RGXB01. Next base: position 280,445 of record VGMF01000001.1, read on the forward strand.
CGCTCGTGAACTTGTCACGATGCTTACACAACTGGATTTTGCAATTTTTGTTGAAGAGGGTTTTGAAGAGGTAGGGGTCCCTGCCATCGTCCCCTTTCAGAAAATTGACTATTTTGTGTTGATTGGTGGCGACGGCAGCTTTGTTGCCAGCGCCAGAAAATATCTGGCATGGCAAGCCCCTTTTATTGGAGTGAGTGCAGGACATCTTAACTTTTTAGCAGATACATCCATATCTTTAGCTCTTTTGGATTTTAAACAACTTCTAGATGACAATGTAGTCATCGAAGAGCGTGATGTACTAGAATGCACCCTCCCGAACAAAGATAAGTTTTTTGCCATCAACGATATTGTCCTGCACAGAGGTGTTAACCCCGGGATAGTGGAACTGACTGTGTTTTCAAATAATGAGTTCATCTGCGACTATCTGTGCGACGGACTTATTCTATCTACACCCACAGGCTCTACAGCCTACTCCCTGTCTGCCGGAGGACCTATAGTCTACCCTCAGGCTCAAACAACTACTATGGCCAGCATATGCCCCCAATCCCTAGCGTACCGCCCGATCGTCCTGCCTTCCACTATGGAGCTTGAAATTCAGTATATTTCCAATCAAAAGCCGATTCAAATTTCTGTGGATGGCCAAATCAACCGTGAGATAAGCACCCTGGAGCGGATTATAGTCAAATCGGCACCGCTGAAACTAAAATTAGTAAAATTGAAGAACCACTCCTACTGGGTGAAGCTGAGCCAAAAATTGGGCCTAAAAATCAAAAGTCGGGCGGACCAACCCGGTTAAGGATTCTAATTTGATTTTTGATATCACGATTTATTCTGTCGGGAAAAACAAAGAAAGTTGGTTAAAAGAAGCCCTTGAAGAATACGAAAAAAGGCTAAAATCCTCTGTCAAGTTTCATTGGGTCCTTGCGAAAAATGATCACGAACTGGAAGAGCGTATGGATGCCGAAAAAAATTGGATCGCTCTAGACCCGATGGGCAAAACGTTTACGAGCGAAGAATTCAGTAAGTTTCTGATGGAGAATTTAGAATCGGAGGGTGGAAAACTTCGTTTAGTTATAGGTAGCAGCGAGGGGCTTACTCCAAAATTAAAAAATAAAGCTAAGCACTTTATCTCTTTTTCAAAACTCACCTTCACCCATCAGATCACCCGTCTGATTCTGTTGGAACAAATCTACCGGGGGATACAAATATCTAAATGCACCCCCTATCATAAATAGGATAGAACCACCCCTTTAAAAGGTGGGCCTATGTTTTCAATAGCTTGTTTTATGGAGTGAGGTTTTTCCACTAAAGCTTTTATAGAGCCATGCTCCATACGCAAAGACCAACGGCAATCCAAGGATAGCCACAGTCAAAAGAATGATCAGCGAGGTTTTTGATACTGCAGTATTATGCAAATTGATTGTGTAGGCAGGGTCAATGGTGGAACGCAAAATATTTGGATAAAATCCTATGCTTGCAAGCCCAAAAAGTGTCGAGATATTCATACATGAAAATATGAACGCCCAACCGGGTCTGTTTCTGCGAATTGCTTCATGAACCATCCAGATGAACACAAATATCAAGACTGGAAATAAATAATAGATTTTGTAATCGTCGTATCTCTCAAACATTTCAGGTACATCAAGCTCCATGGTTATGGAGGATATGAAATAGGTCAACAAATACAGAGCCATGTAATAAGGAATCACCTTTTTCACCCTTTCGTATAATTCCCCTTCAGTCTTTAATAACAAAAAGACCCCTCCGTGTATTGCAAACAGAAAAGCTCCCATGAAGGCGATATTGATTGGAAAAGGGCGAAGAAAGGACATGAAGTTTCCTACAAAAAGGACAACCCCTGCCTCATTTGTAAAGGGGACTCCCGTGACCATAGAACCGAGTAAAAGACCGGCTCCAAAAGTGATGATCAAGGAAGCTATTCCGAAAATAGTATCCCAAGTCAATCTCCAACGGTAGTTCTCGACTTTCGAGCGGAATTCGATCGCAACAGCTCTTAATATAATCCCAAAAAGGAGGAACATCACAAGTGTGTAATAGATCGAACATATCGCTGCATACGCAGGAGGAAATCCTGCAAACAATCCCCCGCCAATAATAATCAACCACACCTCATTTCCATCCCACAGTGGACCGATGGTGTTGAGCATCAGTCTTCGTTCCTGATCACTCTTCCCTAGGTACAAAAGACTCCCTACCCCAAGGTCAAAGCCGTCCAGCAAAATATACATGACCACAGCGATGCAGATGATTAAATACCAACCTATTTCCAAATATTCTGTCATACCCTATTCTCCGAATTTGTAAAAAGATCTATATCCTCATCATGCACTCCACCAACGGGATCGGGTCCATGTTGGATCTTTTTATCCAGAAGGAAAATAAAAAGCGCAAACAAAAGGGCAAACATAAGACTGAACATCGTGAGCGAACCCATGATCTGCCCGCTAGAGACAGTTGCGTTGGTCACACCCTCTCTAGTGCGCAAAAGACCTTGAACCAGCCAGGGCTGACGTCCAAGCTCAGCGGTCATCCAACCGGTCAGGTTGCCCACATAAGGGAGCAGTACCGAAACAACACAAACTCTCAATAGCCACTTTGACTCCTCAAGTTTTTTCTGCCGATAACGCCAGATAGCCCACATGATAATCATTACCATCATCCCCCAGGTCGCCACCATGATATGATAGGTCTGAAATACAAGTTGTATATTCGGACGATCTTTTGGATCGGGTGCTACCTCTTTCAAACCTTTCACGGGCTCTTTAAAATTCCCGGTCGCAAGAAAACTCAAAAGGCCAGGGACTTTCAATCCATATACTTTCTCATTTTTCTCATCGACCCAACCAAAGAGGGAAATCGGCGTATACTCCTCAGTGTCGTAAATTCCCTCAAGAGCGGCAAATTTGACCGGTTGGTTTTCATAGACACCCCTGGCGGTAGAATCAGCAGAGATAAATTGCACAACCAACATAACAGCTAAAAAAATAATGGAGATCTTCTGACAGGTTTTTGCAAAAAGGTGGTGCCTATTTTTTAGAACATAGTAGCTTGAAACACTCAAAACCAAAAATCCGCCCAAAACCCAACATCCTACCAGAACATGGAAGATCCTGTCTAAAGTCGACGGGGTAAAGTAGACTTTCCACAAATCGACGATCACGGCCCTTTTTTGGGCACCGGTGCCAATAATTTTATAACCGTCGGGGGTGTGCATCCATGAATTTGCCATCACAATCCAAATAGCGCTGAAGTGGGCGCCAAAAACAACCATGCATGTTGAAAGATAATGCATTTTACGGCTTACCCTCTCCCAACCGAAAAGCATGAAACCGATGAAACTTGCCTCAAGAAAAAAGGCAAAAATCCCTTCAGGAGCAAGTAGAGAACCAAAAACATCCCCAACAAACGTAGAAAATCTGGCCCAGTTATTTCCAAAAGAAAAAAGTTGCACAAAACCGGTAGCCACACCCATAGCAAAGAAAAGGGCAAAAATCCTTGTCCAAAAGCGACAGATCTCCTTAATCTCAGGATCTTTTGTTTTCACATAAATTCCCTCAAAAATGACCAGAATCAATCCGAGACCAATGCTCATAGGTGGGAATAGATAGTGGAAGGAGATGGTCAATGCATACTGAATGCGCGCCAAAATTAGTGATAACTCGTCCATAGTACCTTATTATATCTCATGATCCATCATCTTAAAGACCCGCTTTAAAGAAAAAATCCTGAAAAAAACCTTTTTGTATTTTGTAAAGTGATTTTTGAATACCCCTTTGGTTTTTGTCTAGATTTATTTTTTTTTCTAAGGTAAGATCAAATATGAAGCTATAAACTATATTTATCGACGGGGTTTTTTTACCGTGCTGCAATTTTCTTATATCGTTAGCTCGTTCTTTGAAATCCTGGTCATCTCGGTCATGATGAACTATCTCCTTGCTTTTTTCTGGAATACAAGGGCTCTAGATACGTTCATAGGACTGTCGGCCTTCATCACCCTTTACGCCCTCTCAAGTTGGCTTGATTTCCCGGTTCTGCATCAAATTCTAATCTTATTGACAAACGTGGCGTTGATTGCGGTGATTGTAATATTCCAACCCGAGTTAAGAGTCGCATTATCACGCCTTTCATTTAAGGGGCGGCGCTATAAGGAAATCTTAGAATTTGATCAATTTTTAGATGGTTTTGCAAAGTCTGTGTACAATTTCTCGGAAAAAGGCATTGGCGCATTGATTGCAATTGAGAATGAAGATAGTTTAGAGGAATTCGGGCCAAAAGGTGTCTTGATGCATGCCCGTTTCTCCCAAGAACTTCTAGAGACCATTTTTATCACCTCCACCCCTTTACACGACGGGGCGGTTCTTTTGCGAGAAAAAGAGATCATAGCAGCTGCCGTTATCCTCCCCCTAACGCAGGGTTCCGGGCTTGCAAAGTCTATGGGGACAAGGCACCGTGCCGCCATAGGGCTTTCTGAGGTATCCGATGCTATCATAGTGGTTGTTTCTGAGGAGAATCATTATGTTTCTATCGCAAGGGATGGTATTTTAACAAAAAACATAAAGATAGACCGCTTCAAAGCGATTTTCAGAAGCATTTTTGCTCCAGAGAGGCGGGAAGAGAGCGTTTGGTATAAAGAAATTTTCGATTGGTTCCGACAATGAAACAGTTTTTGCACGATCTTTTTTTTGAGAACATCCCAAGAAAATTAGTGGCAGTACTAACCGCCATCATTATTTTCTTTTTTGTAAATCAGTCCCTCACTGTGACGAAAATTGTCAATAACGTCTCGATACGTCTCATAAATATCCCCACCCAGAAAACCGTGGAAGGGCTTTTGCCAAACGGATATCTCTCAAAAAAAATTGCTCTTACCTTAAATGGAAAAAAGTCATCTTTGGAGGAGATTTCTTCTACAGACGTTGAAGTTGTTTTAGATCTTTCAGGAAAAAAAGAGAGTTTTACAGCCCAAATCACGGAAAAAAATCTATTCTCTCTCAATCCTCAAATCAAAATAGCTAGAGATATCCGAAAAGTATCTACTAGACAGCTTTATATCCAACTGTTAAATCTTGTGAGCGACAAGATTCCCGTTTACCTGCTGAAACCTTCGGGCGAAGCTCCCAAAGGATACCAATTTGTCGATATTCATCCCCATATGGTATTCGTGGATGTAACCGGTCCTGATGAGATCATAAAAAAACTGAAATTACAAGGCTTGGTAAAAGTTTTTAGCTTAAATGATATATCTTTAGAAAATCTTGACGGAATCGCTTCAAATACCTCAAAAAATGATGTTTTGACCTATAATGTCTCTCTTGACCAGTGCTTTATATATATTCCCTCCCTAGCACCTGATAAAAAATTCTATTTCGACCCCACCTCCGATAAAGTCAAAATTGATTTCTTAAAAACACAGAACCTTCTACTGGATACCAAAATACCGGTCACTTTTTTTGTACCCTCAAAACACCCTAAAGAGATCGATGTCTCCCAAATCTCGATACAAGAAAATTCCGTTGTGACAACGTTGATGAATCAAAAGGTATTGGCCCCTAAACTCTATGCTAAAAATGTGAGCCAGCCTTTTCTCGATACAATCCAATCGATGATGCAAATTGTTGTTGTGCCCCCCATTTTGCTTGGGCAACGCCCCAGCTGGTCAATAGAGTTTATCGGATTAAAAGACCTTGAGGAGCGCTATATCAATAAAATGATCCAAGAAACCTCTAGTACCCGCTCTAACGATCAGCCCGAATCGATCAAACGGGGGTTGTATAAATCAAGGTTTAGAAATTATGCGACCCAGATGGTTCTTACGCTCGAGGATGGAACCCCTCTTGATTTCTCGATCCAATTTAAAAACACAAAAATTACCCTTCTATTAAAAACCGATGCCGGCTAACCGCTATTTTACCCATCAAGACTTAGAAAAAGACCCTTTAATCCAGCTTGAAACCGATGAAGCGCTTCACCTGAAGACAGTGATGAGGAATGTCGAGGGGGATATGGTAGAGCTGATAAACGGCAAAGGTCTTTTGGCCCATGCTCGAGTAACAGAAATCTCAAAAAAAGCGGTTTTTTTAAAAATTGAACATATTGAACGTTTCATAAAACCTTTCGAACTCGAAATCGGTATCGGTATACTTGTGCAAGAGCGCCTCGATTTACTTCTCGAGAAGGGGTGCGAGCTTGGGGCAACTAAAATCTTTTTAATTCGGACCCAAAGTATAGGAAAATCCGGATTTACTGACGGGCAAATGGAACGGATGCAAAGGGTTTTGATAGCGGCTTTGAAACAGTCGGGGCGAGTATGGCTCCCCTCGATCGATCTTGTCCCTTCGCTGGATGAGTTTGTGAGCACCGAAAAGAATATCTACTTTGGAGATATCAATTCTAATTCCCCCGCCCTGCTCGAAGTTTTTGACAGCTCAACGCCGTTTCGGCTTCTTGTGGGTCCGGCGAAAGGGTTTACGAAAGAAGAGTTGGATCTTTTGAAAAATAAAAAAAATATCAAGGGAGTCTATTTGAGCGATGCTATCTTAAGGGCAGAGACGGCTGCTGTTTTGATGATCGGTCTTGTCAACCACGCTTTTTTGCTAAAACAACCCCATTCAAAGGGTCGAGGGTAACATAAAGCCCTTTTTTGATTGCAAGGGGGTTCCCATGGGCTCTATAAACACAGGGTATGCCCATTTTTTCCACATCTTCTAGAAATCTTCTTTCTTCCTCGCTGTTTTCACTTTGGCTGATAAGGACAGCACCGGCGACATACTTTAAAATAGCGCTGTACTCCGGTGTATAATTGATCAAAACAACGATATTTCCCTTAGCAGCATGAGGAGATATAGGATCTAAAGGGAAATTATGGACAATTGGGGCTTCAACAATTTTATCCCCTTTTCCCAATCCGCGGAAAAACACCTCCCCGATGCTCACAAGCTGGATGGTATTTGTTGTCCCAGGTCGATTGAACGGGATTCCGTAAGTCATCACTAGGAGGTCGCCAAACTGCACCCAATTTTTTTCCAAGCTCATTTTTGAAGCTTTCTCGATCCCTTCTTGTAGATCTTGATACTCTGCTATAATAGGGCAAACACCCCATTGAATCGCCAATCGATGGAATGTTCTCAAAGAGCTCGTGAGGGCAAAAATTGGGGTATGTGGCCTCAATGAACTTAAAGAACAGGCGGAACGTCCCGTTGTAGAAAATGAGAGGATCCCTTTTGTTTTAGAGCTCATTGAAAGTATAACCGCCCCATGAGCTAAAGCTAGATTCATATCAAAATGATTGTTTGGACCCCGGTAAATGTTAGAATCGGTATAATCTATATGCTCTTCTGCATCAACAATAATGCGCCGCATCTGATCCACAGTCTCGATGGGATATTTTCCAACTGCGGTTTCCCCTGACAACATCACCGCAGATGCCCCATCGTAAATCGCGTTCGCTACATCGCTCACTTCCGCCCTGGTAGGTCTTGGATTTTCTATCATGGATTCCAGCATTTGGGTGGCAACAATTGTGGTTTTATTCCATTCCCTTGCCTTTGAAAGGAGCATTTTCTGCAATGAGGGTAAAAGCTCCATTTTCAATTCGATTCCGAGGTCCCCTCTTGCGACCATGATCCCGTCAGCTTCTTGAAGAATGGATTCATACTGGTCGACAGCTTTTATGGTCTCGATTTTGGCTATTACACCTACATCTTCAAATCCGTTTTCCAAAAGGAGCTGTTTGATCGCCAAAACATTTTCTTTTGTATTTACAAAAGAGACCGCGATCAGATCTATACCGTTTTTTATTCCGAAAAGGATATCTTTGCGGTCTTGGTCGGTCATATCGGGTATTTCAAGCAGAGCTTGCGGTATATGGCAATTTTTGTTTTGTTTTAAAATCCGCTCATTTTTGAATTGGATCAAGACACCATCCGGCTCTTTTGCCAAGCAAGTTGCCATAAGGTAGCCGTCATCAAAAAGGAGATCCATTCCAGGTTCAATTTTTTTTACCACATCATAAGGTCTTAGATTAAAATCCCCATTGAGCCCGAGTCGATAAGTTTTATTTTTGTCGATCCGGATTTCGCCATCTTTGAGGGGCTCTACCCTCACCTCATACCCTTTGGTGTCCAATAAAATAGCTACAGGCTCCCTAAGCTGCTCTCGAATCTTTTGAATTCGTTGTATCGTCGCTAAATGCTCTTCGTGGCTTCCATGGCTAAAATTCAACCGAAATACGTTCACCCCCGATTTGATAAGGTTTATTATCATATCGTCACTTTTGGTGCTTGGCCCTACTGTAGCTATAATTTTTGTGCGTGGTTGACCCATATATTTTGCTATATTGCTTAGGAGCGGATTATTTGCAAAACATCTTAGCTGCTAGCCCCCCATATATCTCGATTTGGGCCGGGCTTATGAAATCACGATAATTTAGGGAAAATAATCCAAATAAACATTAAAATGAATCCCGGGACTCGCTTTGAAGTTTTGGCTGGATCGGTTTGTTTAGATGATTTTTTCTTAAAAAGGGATCACGGATCGAGACAAACCCGGTTCTCAAAGGGAGGTAAAAATATTATTTTATTATTTAAAAATTCTATAACCCTTGTCATCAATACGAATGAAGGTTTGATCAAATTATGCCCCACGATGAGATCGTTTTAAAAAATGTGCGCGTTCATAATTTAAAAGGGGTCAATCTCTCTTTAAAAACAAACCAACTTATCGTTTTTGCAGGGGTATCAGGCTCCGGGAAATCCTCGTTAGCTTTTGATACTATCTACATGGAAGGGCAAAGGCGTTATCTAGAATCTCTCACAACATTTGCAAAAAGGCATATCGGGGGTCTGAAAAAACCTGAGGCTGACTCGATAGAGGGGCTCACACCTTGCATAGCGATTGAGCAAAAAACGATTGGGAGGAATCCGAGGTCGACTGTGGGGACGATGACGGGGGTGTATGATTTCTTAAGGGTTCTTTTCGCAAGAGCCGGTATTCCAAGATGTCCCGACACCCTTGAACCTTTGTCTAAACTTTCAAAAGAAAGCATCCACCGTCAGCTACTGAAAGATTTTTTAGGTGAAGCTATTTATGTCCTGGCGCCGGTTTTAGAAAATAAACGGGCCGAAGCCAAGGAATTGATACAAAACTTTTATAAAAAAGGGTATACCCAAGCACGTCTCAACGGAAAGCTCATTGAACTTGACTCCGAAACGGAAATTGACCTGACCCAAAACATCCACCTCCAAATCGTAATCGATCGGATCAAAGTGGAGTCGAAAGGGGAAAAAAGACTCATGGAGGCAATTGAGAACGCTCTGCGTGTCGGCCAAAAAAAATTTTCGATTCTAAAACGTGATACCAGTCAAGAGACCTTTTTTTCGACTGAAAGTTACGCATTCTCTACAAAAAAAAGTTACCCGAGTCTGGAACCGTTCCACTTCTCCTTCAATCATCCAGAGGGGATGTGCCCTACATGCGAAGGTTTAGGGACAGAAAAAACATTTCAACTAGAGAACCTAGTGGTTCAAGATAAAAGCATCCCTGAGGGAGCTTTAGATGCGATCACCCCTTTTGATACACAAATTTGGGGCAATATCTACACCAATCTGGCTAGAATCTACAAATTCAATCTCCACACCCCTTTTCAAGAGCTTTCAGATAAAGCGAAAAAAATCCTGTTGGACGGAACTGAAGACAAATACTTGACGATGGTTTTTGTCCATCCCAAAACAAGAGAAAAAACTACCCAGTATATCCCCTGGAAAGGGATCAAGCACGAGCTTAAAAAAAGGTATAATGAGGCGAAGAGCGAACTCTACAAAGATAAATTCAAGGAATTTATCATCGATATCCCCTGCTCTCTTTGTGGCGGGACCAGAATCGATCGTTTTGCAAAAGTGACCCTTTTTCATGGCAAAATGATCCATGAGTTGACACGCCTCTCCCTAAAAGAGCTAAGGGAATTTTTTTCCCATTTGTCAATAGATCCAACAGATGTTGTGATAGCAGAAGAGCTCATCCGTGAAATCCAAAGACGGCTCTATTTTTTGATAGACGTGGGTGTGGGCTACTTATCCCTTGAAAGGACCTCATCGACTCTAAGCGGAGGAGAAGCCCAGCGGGTAAGACTCGCATCACAACTCGGCCAAGGTCTAGTTGGAACCACCTATATACTGGATGAGCCCAGCATCGGATTGCACCCCTCGGACAACTTAAAATTATTAAAGACCCTTCGTGATCTGACACGCCAGGGAAACACCGTTATTGTTGTGGAACACGACGAAGAGACTATCAGGCATGCAGATACAATAGTCGATGTGGGCCCTTTGGGTGGGGAAGCGGGCGGGGAGATTGTTGGACTAGGAAAAGTGGAAGATCTCATAGGATCCAAAAAATCGATCACAGGCATGTACTTGAGTCGTAAAAAGCAGATTCCTATCCCCGCAAAAAGGCGTCAACCTACCGGTTTTTTGCAAATCAAGGGGGCAGAGCACCACAATCTAAAATCGATAGATGTCTCGTTTCCACTTGGAGTTTTTTGCGCGGTGACCGGTGTTTCGGGTTCTGGGAAATCGTCGCTTGTCAACGATATCCTTTTTCCTGTAGCAAGCAACCGGCTAATGCAATCTAAACTAGTGCATGGTGCCTACAAATCAGTAGAGGGTCTGGAGCAGCTTGATAAAGTGATCATGATAGACCAGCAACCCATCGGCAAAACTCCTAGGTCTAATCCGGCGACATACATAAAAGTTTTTGATGCTATCCGAGACCTCTTTGCCTCTCTACCCGAGAGTCTTGCGCTGGGATTCAAAGCAGGTCGCTTCAGCTTTAATGTCAAAGAGGGGTCCTGCCTTTCATGCAAAGGGATGGGGCTCATCCGTATCGACATGGATTTTCTTGAGGACAGTTGGATTGAGTGTCCCCACTGCGGGGGGGAAAGATTTGATCCCAGAACATTATCTGTAAAATTCAAAGGGTTTAATATCTACGAGGTCCTCGAACTTTCTGTTGACGAGGCAGAAAAACTTTTTGAGGCGATCCCCTCGATCGCAAAAAAGCTCTCTATGCTTCAGGAGGTGGGTCTAGGGTACATGAAAATCGGCCAGTCCTCCACCACCCTTTCCGGAGGTGAGGCTCAAAGAATCAAGCTTGCAAAAGAATTATCAAGGCCAAGTACATCAAAAACTTTGTACCTACTAGATGAACCCTCCACCGGTTTACATTTTGAAGACATCCAGAAAATGGTCAAAATCTTGGACAAGCTTGTTGAAAAACAAAACACCGTCTTAGTAATCGAGCATAATCTGGACCTCATAAAAATTGCAGACTGGATCATCGATTTAGGCCCTAAAGGGGGGCAAGAGGGGGGATACTTGATGGCAGAGGGGACCCCCGAGATGATTGCACAATCCTCCTCCCCTACTGGACAGTTTGTTAAAGATGCCCTTAATGACACTCTGAAATTTACCACACATCAGGTCGCAAGCGATGAAAAACCGATCACCCATATAGAGGTTAAAAATGCGACACAAAACCATCTAAAAAACATCGATATCCGTATCGAAAGAAATGAGATCACCGCATTCACAGGTCCCTCCGGTTCCGGTAAATCCTCGCTTGCAATACAGACCATTTTTGCCGAAGGACAAAGACGCTACTACGAAACGCTAAATGCGTATGCCCGCCAATTCATCGATCAGATGCCGAAACCTAAGGTGGAATCTATCCACGGTCTGTCCGCTTCAATTGTGATCGAGCAAAAAAGGCATGCCGGAAATCCCCGATCTACAGTCGGTACAATCACCGAAATACTGGATTATCTCCGCATTTTATTTGCTAAAGAGGGAATCGCGGTTTGTCCTGAAACAAAGGAACCCCTTGTCCACGTCACAAAAGAGTATGTGGCTCAAGATATTCTAGACAAATATCCGGATGAAAAGTGCATAGTCCTTGCCCCATTAACGCTAAAAAAAGAAGAGACCTACAAGGATCTTTTGAGTGCTTACCTTAAAGAGGGTTTTTTACGCGTACGCATACAAGGTGTCATTTACGAGCTCCACGATGAACTTCCCTCGACCGGCGGACTAAAAGAATCTGTTGAGCTGGTGATCGACCGGATCCAAATCCAGGCACAAGGAAAAAAAAGACTTTTGGACGCAATTGAAACTGCAACCCAAATTAACCCCGTTTCGATTTTGTTTTTGATTGGAGATACCTCCTTAAACAAAAAAGGGGCTTCAATAAAGCCCGCCAAGTATTTTCTAGCCTTTTCGGCCCCTTCAACAGGAAAAACGTACCCAAAAATAGAACCGAAAACATTTTCTTTCAATGCGGATGAAGGGATGTGTACGACGTGTGAAGGGATCGGATCTCTGAGTACAGTCGACCTTAGAGAGGTTCCCAAACTTTTCAAGTTGCCGCTGAAAGATATCTTAGACCACCTTTTAAACTACGAGTACTCCCCTATCCGCACCCTTTTGAAGCTTTTTACCGATGCCGGCTTAGATCCCAAGGAGCGGCTGGATAAAATGTCCCAGGAGCATTTGTCTTTTGTCCTTGAGGGTAATAAAGAAAAGAACAGCGTCTATAGATGGATCGGACTCCACCCCTTTTTTGAAAGGCTTTTTCGTTTTGGCAAAGCACCGCAGAAGGAGGCCTTAGCACCGCTATGCCAAAATAAAGCTTGCCCGAGTTGCAAGGGTTCCCGCCTGAATGCCCTGGCATCAAATGTCCACATTCAAAATACCACTCTGCCCCAATTGCTGCATAAGCCTATAGATGAGGCTTATACTTTTCTTAACCAGCTTAAAGTTCCCTTGGCACTCGAGGAGGTTTTGGACTCTATTTTGAGTAAGTTAAAGCTTTTGATACAAATAGGTGTCGAGTATTTATCCCTGGACAGGACCTCCCTTACACTTTCGGGGGGTGAGATCCAACGAATTCATTTGGCACGACAGCTCGGTGTAAATCTTAGCAACTGCCTTTACGTTCTAGACGAACCTAGTATCGGTCTGCACCCTCATGACCATCAAAAACTCCTGGATGCTTTGATTCAATTAAAAAAGGAGGGGAATACTCTGCTACTGGTAGAGCATGACCCGATGACGCTCCGGATAGCGAAGACAATCTTTGAATTTGGTCCTGAAGGGGGTGAAAAAGGGGGGCAAATTCTTGCAAAAGGGTCTCTTGAAAGCCTTGAAAAAGACCCCAAAAGTATCACCGGGTCCGTTCTTAGAAAAGAACTTTTTTACAACCGCAAGAAAAAAGAGAGCGACGCCTCGACAGAGTGGATTGAAATCAAAAATGCCTCCAAACACACACTGCATGCTGTACATTTAGAAATCCCGAAAAATAGGATCACAGCCCTCACTGGCGTATCGGGTTCCGGGAAATCGACGCTCATGCATGAAATTCTTGCCCCTATTTTGAAAAAGAGTACTGTTTCTAGAAAACGTTTCGATTCTTTTTCACTTGAGGGTTGTACGATAAGCTCTATAAAAGAGTTTAAGCATCTCATTTTCGTAGATCAGAATCCAATCGGAACCACCTCACGTGCAGACATCTGTTCTTATACCGATCTGTTAGGGAATTTCCGCACTTTTTATGCAGAGCTAAAAGAATCGCAAGCTTACGGTCTGATGCCCCGCCATTTCAGCCCAAACCATATTCAAGGGATGTGTACGGAATGCTTCGGTCTCGGCCATATTGAGGTAAAACTGCAGCTATTGCCCCCAGCAAGAAAAATATGCCCTTTATGCCAAGGTAAACGGCTCTCGTTGATTGCTCTAAAAATCAAATACCAGGGCTTAAGTCTCGGGGATCTTTTCCAGATGCGTGCTGTAGATCTTTTAGAGATGTTCTCATTCCACCCCAAAGTTGCCCCGATCTTGCAGCTTTTGATAGATGTTGGGATGGGAAATTTACAGATAGGGCAAGAGGTGCAAACTTTGTCACATGGGGAGTCTCAAAGATTGAGATTCGTGAGAGAGCTTGTCACCCCTACAAAAGGGCCCGCCCTTATTTTTCTCGATGAACCGACAACAGGTTTGCACGATGCAGACATCCTTAAACTTCTCCCTATTTTCGATAGACTCATCGATAGGGGAGACACCCTTTTGATCATCGAACACAATCTCACAGTTCTTAAACAGGTAGATTATCTGATTGAAATGGGGCCAAAAGCCGGAAAAGGGGGGGGGAAGATTGTCGCCTACGGCCCGTACGAGAAGTTTGTTGAGCAACAAAAAGGTGTTACCGCCCCATACCTTTTGTAAAGAAAAAGAGGGGCATAATACCCCACCACCGCCGGGTTCTATTTTGTGAGCGATTGGTTCTAAGGTCTAAGGGCTAATGAGATAGATCAGCCCTTTTGTAGGCGAGACCGGAATAAGGATTCCAAAACGGTTAAATATTTTTTTAATTTTTCAGCCCTTTTCCTAAAAGGGGGTCTTCTGTTAAAGTATTTATGAGGATTGGCTGAGCGATGCGGCTCGAACTGAGTCAGGGCGGGAACGCAGCAGCTATAAGAGTACCGTTCGCGGCAGCCAATACCTCTTTTCTCAAAAAAGATCCAACTCAATACTCACATTCGCCCCGTAAAACAAAAAGTGATTTTTTCTGTAGATCCCTTTTTTCGTAAACGCTAGACCAGGCTGCGTCAAAGCCGATCCCAAATAATTTAAACTTTCTATGCCAAAAGCCCCTTTGATCCGAAGCCTATTGAACAGATTGAACCCCAAATAAATATCCCCTTGCAGGAGCATACTTGGCCAGGACTTTGTGGCATCGTATACATAATTGGAAGACGAGCTCAAAGGGATGCTTTGACTTACGGTAGAGCGTTGCCTATAAACATCTGCGTAGACCCCGAAAGACCCCCTTAACCCCCAAATGAACGGGGCAGGAGTCCCTATGATCTCCGCGTATCCCCGAGCTCCGATAAAATGGTTCGTGGCTTCAATTGTGTATTGTTTTAAATATGTAGCGGAACTGAGTGTTTGGTCCAATTCATCCATCAAATAAATGTAGGAGGGGCCTACCAAGGCCCGTAACCCAAAAAACTTGTCATAAAGGGGCGCCATATTCCATAAAAAAAGGAGGTCCCCCGACTCATATTTCATCCGATAATCTTCAATCACTTGAGAGGCGCCCGTAAAGCTTATCGGGGATATGGGCGAGATCTGAAGGCTGTATGTTAAAGAGGTCCCGGTTGTAGAAATTGCATAGACCTTCTTCCATTCTAGCAAACCTAAATAACGTGCCTCTAATCCAAACTTTTCGGTTGGCAAAATGGCGGCACGGGCAAAAAGGCCGGGGACCCACTGGTTGACCCTAGCGACTTTTTGAGCCGAGATCACAGGGGATGTGGTTGTTAGAGTCGTTTCGTAAGCAAGAGTCGTTGTAGGAAGGTGCTGTCTGGCCCAAGGGGTAGCACCTACCTCCAATTCCAGATGTTTTACATCTGAAAATAGGACTTGATGCATGGAAAACAAAACGGGTAGCAAATAAAAAAACTTCATATAAAAATCCCTCTTAAAGCATCCTCAATCATACTAGGCCTCTTTCTAACGAGGTCTATTAAAAGACAAAAAGTCTTTTTTTAAACAGTGTATCCCATTTTTCAAAAAAAAACCTAAAAGGATATTTTTGATTGAGATACACCCCCTTTATTCAAGCCAATTTTTTTCTGGATGGGAAAGGCAACAATTTAATATTTTCTTAAAAAGTTGTTGATTTAGAATGCATCTATCCTTTTAAAATTATCAAAAAAAGGTTTTCATGCTTCATGGTATCAGAGGCTTTCTAGGTAGGGCCACAGGTCATATGCTGGGTAGTCTCAATCGTCATCTTATGCATCGTGTAGCCGGCCCCTCACCCGTTGGTCTTGAGGATTTACTTAAGATTTGTGAAAGCTGCCAAAATCCTCAAAGGCTTGCGGATCTTAGAGGGCGTATAGCGCAACTTGTAACAGAACCGGAAAACCATGCCATAAGACAAAAACTTGAAAGTTGGATCCAAAAAATTGAGGCAGCGACAGATGAAGATGTTTTAGCAACCGTCAGGGAAATTCAACTTGACATTCAGGACACTATTGTTGTCCAAAAACCGATCTTTGGACATATCTCGGCCCAGATAGGGCAAACGCTGCATCAGGCATTCAAAACAGCGCCCGATTGTGTGGTCAAGGCTCATCTCCAGCTCGGTCGTAAAAACCTCAACCTCCCCTATGAAAAAGAGCACCTTCTGCTCCATTTAAAGTCCTGCAGGGAAAAAGATTTTTGGGATCATCAGCAACATGAGGCTATTTGCGAGGCTGTGTTCTGTCTGGAATCAGAGGGAGGGAACTGTGACTGGAGGAACCTTCAGGAGATCTTAGCAAGTAAAGAGAGTGAGCTTCATGGGGCAGTTTTAATAAGTTCCGACCAAATACGATCGAAAACACAACTTTTTCTAAATGAGTGTCTCAACACTATCGGGTACGGTCTATTTAGAAACGCCGATCCGGTGCGAATTAAAATTGAACTCTGTATGGATATCATCAGGAGGGCAACCCTTGCCGAAAACCCCCACCTCAATCATCAAGATCTTTTTAATCATCTCGCAAACTTGATGCTCACGTCACGTGCTATTTTTATGGACGACAGGCAATTTCAAGCGAACGTCGATGCTTTGGAGCTTTTATGTGATCAAAAAGAATCGAACCTCCAAGAGCCCGTAATTTTTCTTCAAAAGACTTACAGGTGTCTCCAAAATTTTCTCCCTTTTTTTGAATCTGCCGGAATCGCGGTAAAAATTTATGAAACAGTGTTCTCCACCTTTTTTAGCCAAAAAAATGAACAGATTATCTCCACAACCCATTTACCCTACAACAGATCCCATGCAAATCTGATTGAGTTACCAAATTCCCCCTATGAAAGCCCAAGAGGAGATCCAAAAACCCGTCTTTTGCTCCCCACCGGGGAAAGTTGCCAAATGCATCCAAAGGAGGAGCTCAATTGTGATCTGTTGATCGAAGCCCTTAAGCCTTGGTCCGAAAGATTGAAAACAGATCTCTTTTGCAGCCTGACAGGGAGCACAAGTACCTCTCTTAGCCTATTTTCTGAACGTAGGAAACCTTTTTCGGAAATAAAGGGGAAGGTTTTTCAGAATTTCGTTAAGGGGGATTTGCACCTTTTAGTGCCACTCAAGGAGGTGCTGGCAGAAAGATTTGAGCCCTTTTTTGATTCCATCTGCAATTTGTTATTTACCAAATGGATCCCCAGAATCTACACCAATCTGCAAACGTTCCTCGATACATCGTCGGAGACATCGGTAGCTCCCTTAAAAAAATTGAATGTTACTATTAGGCAGCTCTCAATTGATATTCAGCAGTACAGTACCCTTTTGACGGTTACCCCTAGGGACGAGTATTTAAAACGTAAGCGTTTAGAGGTGCGGAGCTCATGGAAAAACACACTGAAGGTTCATTGGCGCGTCAGCGGGCTTTTAACCCGGGAAATTATCCATGATTTTAGCTATCTCAAACTTTTCCGTTTGATTGTTCGAGACAAAAGGAACACCCTTAAAAGGCTTTATTCTACAAACGGGTCCAGAGAACTCCTTTACGTTGCGGATGTAGTAACAAAAAAATGCCTAGAGCTTGTCTTACGAATTTTTTTTATGGTGTTGCCTTACCAGCGAGTGATGGAGACTCTGACGGATAAATTTTTGTCATCAAAAAATCTTATAAAAATATACAGGTCCTGTTTAGAGTCTCTTTTGGATGATTATAGAAAAGGGACAAAAAGCCGTTTCAACCATCTTTTAGGTTCGAATGTCGATCCCAGCACCTCTAAGGAACTGGTGAAATCTATTCTGGAGATCTTCCCGAGAAATAGTGGAATGGATTCGGAGGGTCTAAAAAGCAATCCCTTTATGCAGATCCCCTCTCTTTTGAGGGCTCTCATTTATGAAAAAGGAGGTCAAGGGGTTGCTGTGTTGTGGGGGAACGTTGTAACACCGGAATTTTTCTCGGATTTACAGAAAAGTCTCATCCAAATCTTAAAAACCGTCCCTACAGAAAATTCATTTGGAAGTTTGGATTTACAAAAACCGATTGATTTGTCTCTAGTTGACCTGGAACATGCCATCTGCGTATACCTGGTCAGGGATCTTACCTCAATGGAGGTCCCCGACAAGTGGGACGCAGGGCTTGAATATATCAAAAAACAAATTTTATCTCTTCCCGTGCAGACAGAACTCTCCGAATTTGTCCCCTTTTTTGAAAAACTTAAAAGAGAGGTTACCAATTTGATCCAGCAGCAGAACTCACCTCTATCCGGATGGAATTTAAAAACAATCACTCAGTATCTCAATGAAATCCACGAGCTGGTCGAGAGCCAACAAGATCCGTCTGAAAAAGTAGAACAATTTAAAATAGAAATCGCACAGCTAAAACAGGATCGTCCGCCGGCAAAAGGGAAGATGAAATTTATGGAACAGATTCTTATCGATGCATTCCAATTAGGTTTTATCCACCTAAGAGAATGGATGCTTGATAAGGAGTTATTTAAAAGAGTTTTAGCAGACCAGCTTTTACCGATTTAAAAGGGGATACATCTGCCTCAATCACATCAAAGCAGATGTACATCTTTTATGACAGGAAACTATCTGTTCCCTTTTTTCGCGCACTTATCGCATTTGTCACAATTTTTATTTTGTGAGTTATTCTTTTTATTCATCTGACCATTACCGCAAGAAACAAGACCTGCCGATACTAAAGCAAATGTCGCTAAACTTAAAAACTTCTTCATATATACCTCTCTATATTTTTTATTTAAAAAATTTTAGCATATTTAGACAAGAAGAAATTTAAAATTTTTTTAGTGACTATCCCTTAGAGTGTTAAAAAGGATAAGATTTACGCCCTAATTTTTCCCGATAAAGCGGTCAAACTCGTCGGGTGTTTTGGAGAAAATTGTGATTTTTTTGTTTAGGAAAGGATGGTGGAACTCTAACATGTTCGCATGCAAATACATACGTTCATATTTTTTAGTTTTTTCGCCATAAAGAAGATCCCCAACTATCGGGTGGCTCACAGCTTTGAGGTGGACACGTATTTGATGGGTCCGACCGGTTGTAGGGGTGCAGGCGACCATAGTAAAAAGGGGGGTCTCGATCATTGGTTTGATATGAGTTATGGCCTTGCGTCCCGTCAAAAGAACCCCAAAGTGCTCAAATCCCTCGATACGACCCACTCTGCCTATCGGAAGATCGATGGTGACTCGGTTTTTAAAATGGCCCTCGACGATTGCCAAGTAGCCTTTACGGATTTTTCTCTCTTTAAAGAGCTCCTCGAAGGCCCTTTGTGCCTCTTCTGTTTTTGCCCTTATGAGCAAACCGGAAGTCTCTTTATCTAATCGGTGTACCAACCCCTTGAACCGTTTGGGGTCACTCTCCACCCCTACCGGTTTGTCTATAACCTCGATATAAGGGTCGTCGTACATCACGGTGAACCGGATCCTAGATTTTTTCTGTTCCGTTAGAGGTGCAAGTCGTAGCTCGACCTTGTCTTGGCGGCGACAAGGTGTCGTTGCAACCCTATGCATTTTTCCGTTCAAGAATGCGTATCCTAAATCAATAAAAGAACGTATCTTTGTTTTTGTGTATGCCCCGTCCGCAGATGCAAATAGTCGGTCTACAAATTTTTCCACGTTCTGATGAAATCCAACATAAGTTTCAGCCCGTAGGAGGTTCCTAGAGATTTCTCCATGGTTGTCCCTGCGATGTCCAAATGTGCAAAAGGGATATCCTTATTTAAGTGCTGGTAGATGAATACAGCTCCTTGAGTTGCGGAAGCCTCTTTTTTTCCGGCATTTTTCATGTCGGCAACATCAGATTTCAAAAGATCCATAAAGGAATTCTTATCAAAAGGAAGGGTCCACAATGGCTCATGGGCTCTCTCCGAGGACTCGAGTAAAGCCATCTTAAGTTTAGAATTTTCGGAAAAAAGACCGGCCATACGTTTACCTAGAGCAATGATGACGGCACCGGTCAACGTAGCTGCAGTTATGATACAGTTCAACTTCATTGTATCTGCAAGATAAGCGACCGAATCGGCTAATATTAAACGTCCCTCTGCATCTGTATTCGTTATCTCGACGCTCTTTTTTGATCTACCAATCACTATATCGCTTAGACGCAACGCACGACTGGAGATAGAATTATCGGCAACCGGCAAAGCTACGGCAACATTTTTTTTGATCCCGAGTTTATCCAGCATATAGACCAAATGTAGATACATTACTGCCCCGGCGCAATCGCCATGCATTTCGATCATGGAATCGCTCGGTTTCAGGCTATAACCTCCTGTATCAAAAACCATCCCTTTACCTACTAACCCGATAAACGGCTCATCTTGAGCTCCCCCCCGGTACTCGATCACCAAAAGCTGGGGTGGATCGGTTTCTAGAGAACCTTTACCGACCGCGTAGTGGAGCTCCATCCCCTCTTTAAGAAGCCACTTATGGTCATGCACCTCAAGTTGAACCCCTTTCAGGGGCGCCAATAGCTCTTTAGCATAAGCTACAAAGTCGGCGACATTCCGGTCTTTGTAGGGGGTACTCAAAAGCTCCCTCATCATAAACTGAGCATCCAGGATCGTCTCAATTTCTTTGATGTTTGAGGGCAAAGCTTCTAGATAGATCTTAGAAAGAAAAACAGACTTTTGAGATATATAGCGATCAAAACAATAGTTTCCCTCAAATAAAGCAAATAGTTGCTCCTGCAGTGCCCCTTTGATCTCGGGCAGATGGACATGTGCGACCTTTTTATCTCTTAAAAAGGCGCCCACTTTCTTATGGGCCTCACGAAAAGCCTCTGGAGTCATGTCTGCTTTCAGACCGACCTCAACCACATTTTTATGTAAATAGACTTCAAAATTCTCTTTCGTTGTGTAGCGAATCTCTACACAATCTGCGGGTCTATTTAAAAGAAATTCGATGGAAAGATGTCTTGGCTTTGTCATAGAGGCCTCCTAATACTTAAAACGGGATCTCGTCATCTTGCAATGCGGAATGCTGGCTTCCTTGCAGTACCGGTTCAAAATCAAAATCGCTTGGTTCAAAACCTGCCGGGTTCGCCTGTGCTGTCTTATTTCCGGAATTTGAACCGTTGGAATTTTCCGATTTCCCAAATGGGCTAAAAGAGACGCTCGTAGCGGTGATCTCTAAAGAGGTCTGAGGTTTCCCTTCACGGTCATTGTAAATTTGCGGTTTGCTCAATTCCCCTTGAATCATCAACGCCGTACCCTTCTTCATGTACGGGAGCATTTTATCATATTGATCCCCCCAAAGAGTGACACGCCACCAAATTGTGTCTTCCTTGCCCCCTTTTTTTGAGCTGCAAGCAAAGCGGAAATTTGTAACCTTTTGCCCGGACGGGGTAAATCGCGTCTCCGGATCAGAGCCTAGGCGGCCTGCAATAAAAACAAAATTCATCTGGTAATTCCTGTAAATTTTACATCCAAACTGTAGCACAACAAAATCTATCTTTGCACCAAAAATTTGCTCCCCAAAAACGAACAAAAACGATTTTTAAACGCTGGGATCGTTCAAAGAGAACTTGTTAAAACCTACGGTGGACTTAAAAGAAAAAATAGATTAAAAAAGTTTTTATGCAAGCGCTACAAAACGAAGATCCTGCTGTTAACCTATCCAACTCTCTAGAGAGTTCCTTAGATGCTTTAGTCACCAAACGACTTCTTGAAACGGTGCAAAAGACTGAGGTAAAGCGTTGGAACCACAAAATAGAATCTATGGTTCTAAAAAAACTTTTGCCAGACCTTGTAGAAAAATTCTCCAACTTGAGCCCTGCAGAAGGGTACATAAAAAAAAGTGTAGAGCGGGCTATCAAACATGTTCGTCTGCTGTATCGGGAAAACGGTGCTATTGGTTCAAACGGAACGATCAATGTTCCGATGATGATCCAAAATTGCATCGAAACCAATAAAGACCAATCAACGTTTGAGGTTTACAACCAGGCGCTTTTAGAGGCAAAAACCCTTTCGGGCCTGTTTATCGAGCCGAAAGAAAAGGTCGAAAAAAGGGTAGCAAAAGCAATTTTTTCAATAGGACAACATGCATGCACATCCAAAGGGCCTAAAACACCTTTTGAAAGAATGGAGCTCATAGATTATTTAATTTTAGAGCAGCAATTTGATCTGTTGTCCTCCTATGAGGTGCTTTCTTACGAGGAGTTGAAAGAAAAAATGCTCACACGGCTTAAAAGCATGGAGTCTATTGCACACATGGATCATCTCCCTGTATTGATCGCTTCTGTCCACGCCCACAACCTAGCCGCAAATCTCGATTTTGAAAAAAAATGGGGTAAAAAGAATCTCGATGCCCTCAAGCAATTTGTCTCCTCCCAAATGGAAATGCACCCCTCTATGCACCCGATTGAGCTTGTGAATCGGATCCTTTTTTTGTACCACGTGAGCACTCAAAAAGACAAAAAGGCTGAAATTGTACGTGCTGCCGGCGACTATCTAACTTCACTATCAACGGATTTGTATTCGCCCACACTGCACCGGCTAGGTCATGAGGTTTATGCCTTCATCAACAATGAAATCCGTAAAATCAAATCGGGCCGCCCCCTCACTACTCTAAAAGAGATCCTTTTAGAGGTGCAGCAGATGTTTTCATTTGCAGATGAACTGGCTGCTATTTTGCCGCAACAAAAAGAGCTTCTGGAGATATTTCTTTTCTACCATTTTTTTGACCACCACCCGTTGATGCAAAATCTGGAAGATTCCCATACCGATCTTTTGTCGAGACAATTGGCGAGAGTGGCTGTTGAAAAGGGGCAAAAAGAATTTCGTGAAACGGTGCACACAACCTACGACCGGGTCATCCGCTATAAAAAGTTAGAGGTCCCCTTGGCTCAAGAGGATAATTTTTTTAGAGAAGAAACGTTTGTCGATAAAATAGCCCACTTTGCCTCCCAAAACGAGCTTGTCATGGATCAATTCAAGCCCTCAGCTGAACATCCCCTTTTTAGGTTGGTGCGCAAGTTAGCCGCCAAAGACGATACCGGCTCTTTGACAAAAGAGGAGCTGAGCTCCATTCTAGAAAAATTTTTCTCTTCTCAACAACTATTGACCGCTTACTCTAAATATCTTGAAGAGGAAATTATTTTTTTCAGTAAGATTTTCTGGTACAATCAGATGAAAAGAGGGCAAAAAACACCCCTTGAAAGGTTTTATCAATGGCATTACCAACTAATCAAACAAAAAAATCCGGGCCTGAAAGGGCGTGAACTTATTAAAAAAATGGAGGAGCTCACAACAAAAACGCTTCCGCTTATGCCCTCCTATCGTCAACAAAATGTGGCCATCTGATTATTTCTAAGAGATGCGGGTAGCAAAAGGCTCTTTAAGCCTATTATTCAAAGCAAATGCCAATCCTATCAATCCTACCAAAAGCATAGGCAGAGATAAGATTTGCCCCATATTCAAAAAGAGTCCAACTGTGTGAACACTCTGGTCTTCCTTGATAAATTCCACAAAAAAACGGCCCAGAGACATGGCTATGGTAAGCAAGAAAGCGACCACACCTGCCCTGGCATCTTTCTTCAAAAGAGCTAGCCCCAAGATCGCTAGTAAAAAATAGAATAAGGACTCATAGATTTGGACGGGATGTCTCGGATAAATCCCATACTCCATATGCGACTGCGGGTTTTGGAAAACCACACCCCAGGGCAAAAGGGTTTTTAACCCAAGTATCTCTTGGTTCATAAAATTCCCCAAACGGATACAACCCCCCATCAACATCCCGCAGGGAAAAATGCGATCCATCAGTTTGAAAAACGGGACTCTATAATGGCGTACAAAAGCCAGTGTGGCCAATACCGAACACAAAATTCCCCCGTGGCTTGCCAACCCCCCCTCCCAAAAGCGAAAAAGCTTCCAGGGATCCTGCATGGTAGCATCCAACGGTTCGTAAAAAACAATGTGAAAGAAGCGGGCCCCAAAAACTATCCCTACCATCATGTAGTTGACAATTTTTTCACTTAGGTAACTTCCGGGGAGCGTGGTGAAGGGGCGCCAGTCGCATAAAAGGCTGAAAAGCCGAAGCGCAAGCCAAAACCCAAACGCAAAAAAAACCCCATACCAGGCAATAGGATACTGGATAAACGGGACGTGGAAGGCGATGCGGGGGGGATCAACAAAAATCGCAAGGATCATTTTGACCCCAGAGCGGTTTGCTCATCCACCAAGCGACGAACTCTAAATGTAGCTCCGCGTAATAGAGCAAATCCTATCGCAATTTGCAACAGCCCCCTCGCCTCAACGGGCATCGATAGATGAGAAAAAACCAGGCCCACCCCCATCATCACCACCACAAACAAAAAGTCCTTTGGCAAAGGATCTCTTGCAGCGCTGCGGAAAAGGATCATCCTAGATTTCAGCTCGCCTAAAAGGTAGCCGACTACCAAAAGAGAAATGTGTAAAACGCGGTTTTCAGAAATACACCCTAAATTTTTGGCCCCTTTTGTGAAAAGGATCAATCCCGCCGACAGCCACAAAATCAGAAGAATAATTTTTTGAATACGTAATGAAATCATATTTACAACATAGCAGAAAATGGCTTAATCGGCGACAAAAAATCTCTTCACTTTTTTTTAAAGCTGCCCTATACTGCTTCAGTTATGAATGTAGCTCTTGCTTTTACACGTATTTTCTTTACAATTCTGAGTATCTTTTTTATTACCCTTTACTCGATTCAATCGAATACCGGGGATTTTCCTACAAGAATCCTAGCGGGTCTTCTGGGAGGATTCAGCTTTAGCCTCCTTTTAATAGGTTTCGATACTTTTTTTAGAAAATTTAATTTACGCTCTTTCAATATCGCCATCGTCGGTCTGTTTCTTGGCTACCTTATGGGTGAAGCTCTTGTTTTGATTTTAAAAGCCATCCTAAAGATCAGCGCCCTCTCATTTTCACTCGATATAACGAGCATTGAAGTCATCTCCATTTGCCTTTTCTTATTTGGAACCTACCTGGGAACGATCATGACCTTACGCTGGTCGGACGAGCTGTATGTGAGCATCCCTTTTGTAAAATTTAGCCAAATGAACCAAAAGCGCAGGGATCTGATGATTGATGTGGCAACATTGACCGACCCTCGCTTTAGCGATTTTTGTACAACTCATCTGCTCGACCAGTCGATTATTGTCCCCCGGTTTGTGGTCAAGGAATTGTATGCGCTCTTGGAACATCCGGACGAAAATTACAAATCCAAGGCCCGCAAGGCGATCGAGACGCTCAAAAGATTGGAAACCCTGCCGGGATTTGGGCTTCGGTACAACGAGACCGACTTTCCCGAAATCAAAGAGGCGGCCCAAAAAATCGTCCGTTTGGGACGACTCGTAGACGCGAACATCTTAACGGCCGAATCTAAGCAATACCAATTAAGTGGCGCGGAAGGGGTCGAAATCTTAAATATTAACTCCTTGGCAGCCGCTTTGAAACCTCTTATGCAATCGGGCGAATTTATCCACATTAAAGTACAGCGCCAGGGTAAAGAGCCCGGCCAGGGGGTCGGTTATCTGGAAGACGGCACCATGGTTGTGATCAACAACGCCGGTGAAGCGATAGGGCAAACTATTCGAGCGACTATTTTATCCTCAAAACCAAGCCCCTCGGGAAGAATTATCTTTTGTAATGCTGTCGATAAGTCTGGCAGGGAAATAGGATACTCCTATGATGATTATCCTGACGAGGAAGCTTGAAAGGGCTAGGGACCGATATCATCGAAATCGCCAGAATTGAGGACTCGATTTCAGAGTTCGGCGACCATTTCTTGAAGCGCCATTTCACACCGGTGGAAATAGCCTACTGCCTCTCTTTTAAGCGCCCTGCCGAGCGATTTGCGGGACGTTTTAGCGCTAAAGAGGCGATCGTGAAGGCTTTAGGCACCGGTTTCACAAAAATTGGTTTTTTGGACATCGAAATCGTCAACAACCCTCAAGGAGCCCCGGTTGTAAAGGTGTTTCCCCATCCAAATGAACAGTTTATGATCTCCATCTCCCACTGTAAATCCTTTGCAACTGCCACCGCGGTATGGATTTAATATTTTAAATTTAATTTTCAATTATTCCCCTATCTGCTATAATTACACCTTAATAAATTAGCCCCAGAAACTAACTATTAAGACAGAGGGACTAAAATAATTTATATACAGCCCCTCAAAACCGGTTAGGAATAACGTAAATTTGGGTGAGGCCTGAAGATGATTTCATCAGAAGATTTAGCAAATAAAATTCGTACAGATCTTCAGCTTTTGAGCCATGCGCACTTTATTAAAGACAAGGATTTTTTAGACAACCTCGCTAAAAAAATATTAGAGACCCAAAAGAATATCCCCGGTTTGGATACAAAAGGGGTAGAATGTGAAGGCTATTATGAAGCAAAGGAATTGCAATTCTACTATCAATTAAATCCAAAAGGGGCAAAAAACCCCGGCGCCCTGCTGGTGGAATTGGGCTTTATCATAAAGAATCACAAAAATAAAAATTTTTCAGTTTGGGTCAAAATCCCCCGTGAGGTTACCCCTGATCTGCATTTAAAATACCGTATTTCGATTGCAAACTTCAGAGCTACCGAAGATCAAAAAAAAATCTTCCGTTCGATTTATGACAATGAGCGCCTATTTAGGGAAAGATTTAAGATACATCGAGGTTCTTTTTTTCCAAAACTTTACCCCACTCATCTGTTTAAGGAGGATGCTGTTATAATCAGCAAATTTTACCCCAAAATGGATCTTCTTTTTCAATCTCTCAGCCCGGATTTCATGAAAAGAAGTTATCAAATTGTCAAAGATCTAACGATGAAACTCTATCTTCTCCATTTGAATGATTATGTCCATTTGGACATCAAACCGGACAATATCTTTTTAAAAACCGACTCAAATGGGGACTTGCGCTCCATTTTAGGCGATTTAGAGACCTTGCGCCCCTCTAAAGATCTTACTTTGTTTGAAGGAACTATCCCCTACACCGCTCCGGAGGTCCTTTTGGCCAAAAAAAATAAAACACTGCTCGAAAATCCCAAAGCTCAGGACGTCTGGTCTTTAGGCTGTCTACTATTTTTTATTGCGTCTGGTCGGAAACTATTTATGGTCGAACTGATGAGCGAATACTTTCCGGAAAAGACCCATGGTTGGAAATGCCTCGAGTACCCTAAATTCATTTCAGAGCAAGCGAACCCTAAAAATAAGCCCTTTCTAGAAAAAAAGATTCAAGAAACGATTGCGGCCCATACGCCCAAAATTCTTCATCCCCTTCTCAACGGTCTTCTAAATCCCGAACAAAGAACACGCTTAAGCATCAGTGACGCCCTTATGCTTATGGGAGAAATAGGGGAGCAGAATTGGTCTGAGGCATTCATAGAATCGGAATCGGCAAGTCCAGCTGCACAAAAAACCCCTGACGCCCCTGCGGAAATGCCCTCGCAAAAAGACGATTAAAATATCCTACCGACAGCGAACCCTCCTCAACGATCGCGTAGCTCATAACAAGTTCTATGTCTATAGACCTGTAAGCGGTGAAGGCATATCCACGAAATTGACTCACATCGATCGTCCTTCTATTGCCAAAGCCAAAGCTTCCAAGAAAAGATAGATCTATCAAGAAAGGATCCCTTGACAACCTTCCTCCTATGAATGGATTCAGCCAAGGGTACCCCCGGTTAGCTATACCCAAATCGGCCCCAATTACTGGGGTTATTGTGATAGCATCTCCTTGAAATAAAAAATTTTTGTAAATCTCCCCGAAAAGGGTAAAATTTGCTAAATCGTTGTATGGAGTTATAGGGTCTCTCAGCCGATTTGTGGGGACAAATTGCACAAGCACACCGGCATCCAGGCCGAATTTATCCCCGCTCCAGTCATCAAAGAAGTTCTTTTTTCCGTAAAATCCACCGCTTTCGAGATTGAAAGGGAGTCTATCTGTTTGGTTGAACTCAAATAATAGACCCAGCTCAAAATGACTCATTGTGGTCATCCATCCACTCAGAGTCAATTTATTCTCATCGGTTGAATAATTCGAGGGGTTTAATCCCCCCTGAATTCGGGGTATATGGGCAAAACTATAGGCAGCATCCAGGTGAAACAAGTAGGGCATAGGGGGATCCAGGTCCTTAATGGCCCCTTTCAAAGAGCAAAAAGATCCCAATAGACCTAGCCCGACTTTTAGAACAAAGAGGCTCGCTTCATAATGAAATTTCAACCTGCAATGCCCCCGGCATGGACTTCACTTAAAAATTTTTCTGCTTCAAGAGCCGCCATGCAGCCGCTACCGGCCGCCGTGACTGCTTGCCTGTAACGAAAATCCTGCACATCCCCTGCTGCAAATAGCCCTTCTACAGAGGTTTTCGTGCTGTCTGAATGGGTTTTGATGTACCCGTTCGGATGCTTTTCTATCCCCATCGCGTCAACAAGCTCTGTCGACGGGGTGTGCCCGATCGCAAAAAAAAGACCCCTTACCTCTTTTGTAAAAACATCTCCGTTTTGCTTGATCTTAACCGCCTCCAAAGAGTCTTTTCCTAAAGCCTCGACCACTTCAGCATTGTAAATAATCTCAATTTTGGGATCTTTTTTCACCCTCTCGGCCATAATTTTAGAGGCTCTAAGCGTGTCCCTTCGATGGATAAGATACACCTTTTTTGCATAGTGGGTCAAAAAATGGGCCTCTTCACATGCCGAATCCCCTCCGCCTATCACTGCAAGCTCCTGGTTTCTGAAAAAAGGGAGCGGCCCGTCGCAAACGGCACAGGCGGATATCCCCTTATTCCAAAGCTCGTGATCCCCCGATCCCGGAATCGGAAGACGTTTCACTTTAGCCCCTGTTGCCAAAATTACCGATCTTGCCTGTACCACCCCTCCCTCATAAGTCGCTTTGAATTGTACTTTACAGTGGTGATCCAACTCCAGCTTATCGATATCCTCGTTGAGGACAATCGTACCAAATCTTGTCGACTGCTGCTCCATTTTTTGCATCAGCTCATGACCTAGTATACCATTCTCGAACCCGGGAAAATTTTCTACATCTGTGGTCGTCATAAGCTGCCCACCTTTCATAAATTGAATGGAGCCTGCCGCCACCACCGTTGAAAGTCTCGCCCTGGAGGTATAGATCGCGGCTGTCCAAGCCGCAGGGCCTGAGCCGATAATGAGAACATCGCATTCCATGTAAAAAACCAAACTATTTCTTTAAAAAAGTAATAATATCCGACCGTGAAAAAAAAATCGACGAAATTCAAAAAACTGGGGTACAATTATGCGCTTAAACCACTCGACGATGGAGGCGACCAACCATTGAGAAGCATTACCCTTGATCGCGTTTGCATGACTAAACGTGGTAGTAAAATTTTAAATGAGGTTTCCCTTAAACTCCCCTCCTCAAAATTTGTAGCCTTACTAGGACCAAGCGGTTGTGGTAAAACAACTTTGCTTAGGGCAATAGCCGGGTTTGAAAAAATTGACAGCGGCCGTATTTTCCTTGGAGAAAATGATATTTCTCACCTCCCCGTCCACCAAAGGTCTATGAACTACGTTTTTCAAGACTATGCCCTCTTTCCCCATCTGACTGTGGAACAAAATATCGCTTACAGTCTTAAAATACAGCGCCGCCCCAAGGTAGAGATCGAGCAGCGTGTTAAAAAATTATTGAAATCTTTCGACATAGAGCCCCTTTACCACCGCTATCCGGAAGAACTTTCCGGCGGCCAGCAGCAGCGTGTCGCAATTGCGCGGGCAATTATTGCAGAGCCCCATGTGCTTTTACTGGACGAGCCTCTTGCAGCTCTTGATTTTAAATTAAGTGAACGGATGCTGATCGAGCTGATCGATCTGCAAGACCTTTTGCAAATGACGTTTTTATACGTCACACATGATCAGCTAGAAGCGTTGACAGTCGCCGACCTGGTGATTGTTATGGGGGCCGGGGGAACAATCGAACAGATCGGGACGCCCAAAGAGGTGTACGAATTCCCTAAAAATGCTTTTGTTGCAAATTTTGTCGGCTCGACAAACCTTTTCGAGGGGACCATAGACGAAATATTTGAAAAAGAGCTTATTCTTAAAAGCACAAGCCAGGAGCTTATCAGCATTTCGATTTCAGACCGCCCCTCCTGGCTTAAAAAAGGGAACCCTGCAGTGGCTTCCATACGTCCGGAAAAAATCGACATTTCAAAAAAACCCCTGGCCAATTTTTCTAATAATTTCAGAGGGATTGTCACTTCGATTGTCTATGAGGGGATGTCAACGAAGTACTATGTAAGGCTGGAAACAGGACGTAAAATTATTGTATTTGAGCAGAACGAGCACCATTTCATACGCGATGAGATCAATTACGACGATGAAGTTTACATCTCTTGGCAAAAAGAAAACGTCGTTTTAATGGAGCGCTAGAATGGAGTCCATCGCACTTCCAACAGAGGAGCAGCACCGCTTCGGACGAAAGGGCTTTAGAAAAGTTCTCAAGCGAGAGGCCCCTTTCGGTATTGGATCAGGAGCTTTAGTATGGCAATTTCTATTTTTCTACGCCCCTCTTGTTCTAATGCTTTTCTCCAGCGTCTCGAGATTTCATGTAGACGGATCCTTCCAAGGGTTTACGTTGACCCATTTCTTTCAAATTTTAAAGCTGGACTATTTTTTTGTTATTTTTAAATCTCTTCAGCTTGGTTTTTCTACCGCCTGCATCACACTTCTGCTGGGCTTTCCCCTAGCCTATACAATCGCTCTGAAAGGGGGGCGATTTAAAACATTCCTCTTATTTCTCGTGATTGTGCCATTTTGGACTAACTTTCTGCTCCACATCTACGCCTGGTTTTTCGTTCTGGAAAAAGGGGGATTTCTCAATCAACTTCTTATATGGTTAAAGGTTGTTGAACAACCGATCCACTTTCTTAACACAAGCTTTGCAGTCCACCTTATGATGGTCTACTACTACCTCCCCTTCATGACGCTCCCGATCTATTCCTCCCTTGAAAAGTTTGATCCGTGTTTAATAGAAGCTTCTATGGATTTAGGAGCGACCAAATTGCAGACATTTCGTCGCGTTGTCCTTCCTGTGCTGATGCCCGCACTGAGAACAGGCTTTTTTCTCGTTTTTATTCCGGCATTTGGGGAGTTTGTAATCCCCGAGCTAATGGGCGGTGATAAATTTATGTATGTCGGTTCCGTTGTCTCCCAATTTATCATGGGAGAAAAGACTGCGCCTATAGGGATCGCTTTCACGGTTTTATCAGGAAGCATTCTGATGCTGGCCTCATTAACCCTCTATAGGGGATCATTTGTATTAAACCGCTGGCTTACCGGAGGTAATCGATGATCCCTTTATTTGTTTTTGCCGTTTATCTTTTTTTATACGTTCCGATAATTGTACTTGTCCTCTTTTCGTTTAACTCAAAGAGCTTCCCCTCCCCCTGGGACGGTTTTACACTCCATTGGTATAACGAATTGTTTCAATCTAAAGACTTATGGTCTGCGTTCTCCACCTCGCTTACGGTTTCGACCCTATCGACGCTTTTGAGTCTATTTATGGGGATCTGTTTTATCTACTACATCAGTCGGCAGCAAAAAGGGGAATCGCTAGTCCCGCTTTTTTATAGCAACCTGATCATTCCTGAATTGGTGCTTGCGATCGGGCTTGTGAGTTATTTTAGCCTGTTCCAGGTCCCGTTAGGATTTCAAACGCTGCTCATTGCGCATACTGTTTTAGGTCTTGGATTCGCAATTCCTATCCTTTTCGTCCGCTATAAGGAGCTGTCGCCAAGTCTAACCGAGGCGTCTTTGATACTGGGCGCGGGACCTACCAGGACATTTTTTAAAATCATCCTACCTCTCCTTAAGCCGGCTCTACTTGCGAGTGGTCTGTTGATCTTTGTAATCTCTTTTGATGATTTCCTATTCTCTTATTTTTGTGCCGGCACATCAGTTGAGACCTTGTCGTTGTATCTGATCTCCTCGATCCGTTTTGGAATTTCTCCGGTTGTGAACGCCCTCTCCACAATTCTTCTATTTTTCACGATCCCCCTTGCTCTACTTTTCTTTTCATCAAAAAAAGGGACAGAGGTATTTTGATGTGTCGGGTTTTTTACGCTTTCCTCTGGATGGTCGCTATCTACATGTCGATATTTATCGGCCATAGAGGATGCAACTGGTTTCAAAAACCTTGCAAGTCGATCGACTTCTTCTGCTGGGGCGATACGATCGAGGCCGAACTATTAGAAGAGTTTGAGGCGAGCCACGGGATTCATGTGAACATCCATCCTTTCAGTTCCAATGAGGAGATGGTTGTAAAATTGAAGGCGGTTCAAGGCAAGGGGTACGATCTTGTCTGCGCCTCCGACTATGCAGTTAGAATTCTTAAAGAAGAGGGTCTGATCGCCCCCATCCAAAAAGACAAGATCCCCAATATCACAACCATAGACCCCTATTTGATGCATCAAAATTTTGATCCAAATAACGAGGTATCCCTGCCGGTCGAGTGGGAACCCTATGTGATTGTGACCAAAGAGGCGGCCAATCTAGGTATCAAAGATCTTTTCAAAGATCTGGGGGAGGACCGGCTTGTGATGACCTCCGATCCCATCGAAGCAATCATGTATGCCGCCTACAGCCTCTATGGAAAAATCGACCATTTATCCGATGCCCAACTTCAAGAGGTAGGGAAGCTCCTCAAAAAGCAAAAAAAACATATCGAAGCCTACGTGGATCATAGGGCGAAATATCTTATGGAAACCGGCAACTGCGATCTGGCTCTTTTACGGTGCGGTTTTGCTCGACTTATGGAGCAAGATGGTGTCCCTATCCACTATGCTCTCCCTAAAGATTGGCATTTTATCAATATTGAAAATCTAGCGATCACCTCTTCTACAAAAAAAACAGATGAGGTACACGCCTTTATCAACTTCTTTTTATCCAAAAACTCCCAAAAAGTTCATAGTGAAAATACTCTGGTCTATCCGGTGCACAAAGAGCTAATTACAGAATCGGAATTGGTGAAAGAGATTCATCAAAAAAATGATCCCCAATTTTTTCATTATATCGCAAAAGAAGAGGACACTAGGGATCTTTGGGTCTCTTTAAAAGGGCACCAGCCCTAAAAAACCCTTAACATTCAAAAAAAATCCCTAAATATATAAAATATTAGGGATATCTTTTTTTAAGATTCTTTAGCCTTGTTTAGGGGCCTGGGATTAGCTGATGTGCTTTTCGATGTAGTTCACAACATCGCGCACAGTTTTCATGTTTTGGGCATCTGTGTCGGGAATCTCTTTTTTGAATTTTTCCTCGAATGCCATCAAAAGCTCTACGGTGTCCAACGAATCTGCACCGAGATCTTCCATGATTGTAGAGTCAAGATGCACCTTGTCTTCTGCAACACCCAGTTGCTCGACGACGATTTTCTTAACTTCCTCAAAAATTGTTTCAACTTTTTCGCTCATGATGTTGTTGTTTCCTTTTTCATTAGTGTAAAGTTAAACCTCCGTCAACAGTCACAACTTGGCCGTTGACGTAGCTGCAGTTCATTGCTAGATGGTAGACCACCTCGGCGATCTCCTCCGGTTTTGCCATCCTTAACAACGGAATATGCTTAATTATTTCCTCTTTCATGTTTTCAGGCAAATCTGCGGTCATCTTGGTGTCGGTGAAACCGGGCCGTACAACATTAACCCTGACGTTTCTTCTGCCTATTTCCAACGCTAAGGATTTTGCCATCCCTTCCAGACCCGCTTTGCTTGCCGCATAGTTTGCTTGACCCGCATTTCCACGGGCTGACACGGAACTTAAATAGATAATAGAACCAGACTGCTTTTTAAGCATATCAGAAAGGAAAGCCTTTGTGATCCAAAAAGGGGAATAGAGATTTGTTTTTAGAACCTGATCAAAATCTTCGTCCTTCATCCTCAAAAATAGGGTATCTCTGCAAATCCCTGCATTTAAAATCAAGATGTCCACCGGCCCCGTCTCTTTATAGAGGCGGTCGATTGACTCCCTTTGGGAGGTGTCAAAACAATGAAAGTGTAACCGCCCGTCCCGAGATGCGAGCTTTTCCCCTGCCTCCCTATCTCGACCGGTAAAATGAATGTCAGCCACAGAGTCGTTTAAAAATTTTTCGACAATTTTTAAACCAATCCCTTTTGTCCCTCCGGTTACAAGTGCGCGCATACCTCAAACTCCTTCAAATCTTTCACCGTATTTACCGAAAGAACTTGGGCCTCCAGATTTTTTTGAACCAAACCCTTTACCACAGTTCCTGGACCTAACTCTAAATAAGTCGCGGCGCTACCCGCAGCTCTAATCGAATCGGACAATAGAACACTGCTCACAAGCTGCCGAGAAAGAAGATTTTTGATCCGTGCCGGGTCATTTTCAGGTTTCGCGTTTGCGTTCATGATAACATCAAAATTGGGCTTTTTAAAATCGGTTGCCTGGACCAATGGATCGAATTTATCGAATGCCGTTTGCATCAGTGAGGAGTGGAAGGCCCCTCGAACATCCAAAGGCACTACCCTTTTTGCACCGTTATTTTTTAAATTTTGTGTAGTGAGCTCTATATCCTCCGCACTACCTGATATCACCGTTTGAGAAAGGGTGTTCAGATTCGCAAGCACGGCTGTCCCCACAAGATGCTTGGCAATTTCGTCACTAGACAATCCCAAAATAGCTGCCATACGCCCGGGATGGGCAATAGCAGCCTCTTGCATAAGCTCCCCACGGCACCTTACAAGCTTTAGGCCCTCTTTAAACGGCAGCGACTTTGCGATTGTCAAAACACTGTACTCCCCAAGGCTAAGGCCAAGTCCGGTCGAAAATTCTATATAAGGGCAAATTTCATTCAAAACATTATAAATTGCGATGGTAGTAGCGTAAATACTTAGCTGGCTTTTATCGGTATCGCTTAAAGATTCTTGAGACCCCTCGTAAATCCATTTCCTAATACTCAGACAGGTAGTGTCCTCAGCTTCCTCCATCGTTTGTTTAAAAATGGGGAAATTATCATGAAAATCTTTGCCCATATGGACAAATTGGGCACCTTGACCCTGAGTTAAAAGTACATATTTCATAAACTTGTAAACACCGCTCCGGCATAGGTAAACCCTGCCCCGAAGGCCACCGACATGTACCGATGGTTCTTTTCGTGGGGGATCGATTGTAATAAAATTGGGATGGAAGCAGCCGACGTATTTGCAGTATACCCGATTGTTGTCGGCACTTTTTCCTCAGGTATTAGGAGCCGTTTCTGGATATTTTGCATAATCCTGATATTGGCCTGGTGAAAAAGAATATACCTGATGTCGTTCATGGAAAGCATCTCTTGCTCCATAAGAAGTTCGATGATCTCTACCCCTTTTTGGATCGCGGTTTTAAAAATTTCCTGCCCAGACATTTGCATTTTTTTTCCGTTCGGAATGCAAAGAGAGCCGGCCAAATTCCCATCAAGTCCTAGAACCACACGGTCTATACGGAGTCCACTCCCCCCTTTTTTGATCACAGAAGCTCCCGCTCCATCCCCGAATAAAATAACTGTGGAACGATCTTCAGGGTCAAGGACCTGGGTCATTTTTTCGCAGCCGATTAAAAGAATTGTTGCGTACATCCCCGACTCGATGAACGCTTTGGCAACACTAAGTCCATACAAATAGCCGGAGCATGCAGCCGAAATATCCATAGCCGGAGCTCGACACCCCTCCAGTTTAGATTGTATGATTGCCGCTGTGGAGGGAAGAGGCTGGTCCGGAGTCATTGTGGCGACAAGAATCAGATCTACCTCTTTGGGATCAATTTGTGCCTTTTTTAAAGCCTCTTTTGCAGCGATAAGCCCCATATCCGAGGCCTTGACATCATTTTCTGCCCAGCGCCTCTCTTTGATGCCCGTCCTTTCGTAGATCCAAGAGTCCGAAGTGTTGAGATACGTCTCAAAATGGGAATTTTCCACCCTTTTTGGAGGGAGATATGCTGCACTTGCGATGATAGTTGCAGATTTAGAATCCATCTTTCCTTCATGTTTGCAGTTTATGCAGTGCGCATATCCTAAGCAAAATTTTGGCTATCTATTATCAGTTGTTATCCCCGGTTTAGAAAAAATCTGCTCTGTTTTTAAAAAGGGAAAAAAACAATAGTATCGATTTTTTTTAAACCTTTACCTCGACTATGGTAGTCTAAAAGAGGTTAAAAAGGAAGTTTGAATCTTAAAATACGCAAAATTTTCAGGGAGGAAGAATCCCGAATTTTAAGCTTGAAAACTGTATCCCGGCACCATAGGGGGTAAAGGGGGCGTTTCTAAACAAAAAGGGGGGGGCCGTTCACGAAAAAATAAAATACTCCACCCTTGAAATAGATCTTCTATACAAGAATAAAAAGGGCATTTAAACTAGAGATTATGCGCTATCCCGAACCTATAGTAAACCTTGTCGGCCACCTACAGAAACTGCCGGGAATCGGCCGCAAGACAGCGGAAAAATTTGCCTTCCACCTTCTTGACTGGGATAAGCATCAGCTCGACTCTCTCGCTAATGCGATTGCAAATTCTAAAGAAAGGCTTGCCCGGTGCCCCAGTTGTAATGGATTGCACGACAAGGCTATTTGCCCCTTTTGCGATCCGAAAATCCGTTCGACCCATACGTTATGTATTGTCTCTAATCCAAAACATGTCTACGCGATCGAATCGACGCACCTATTTGAAGGGGTATACCACGTCTTGTCAAAGCTCGTGTCACCCATAGAAAACCGGTATGTCGATGAAAACGAGCTCCAGGAGATAAAAAACCGGATCGAAACGCAGATGATAAAAGAGGTTGTTATCGCTCTGGATGCCACCCTTGAGGGGGACGCCACAGCACTTTTCATTCGGCAGCAACTCAAGGAGTTTCCTATCCAAATCTTCAGGTTGGCCCACGGATTGCCTATTGGGGGCTCGCTTGAATATGTGGATGAAGAAACTCTCCATCTTGCATTCCGCGGCAGAGTGCCCCTGTGAAAGATATCTTAAGAGTTCTGTAGACTTATCAAACGATCCGTGCTTTGTGTAAGGATCGTTTTTTATTTTCTCCTTTTTTTGTCTCTTTAAAAAGAGAACTATTGCCTTAATCAGTTTTTCTCATATAATAGACACATGAAAAATTTTTTAGCTCTTCTTCTCTTTTTATGCTCTTTTCAAGTTTTTTCCCAGGAAACCTTTGATGTTTATGACGGGAAGGTGATCCGAAAAATTTCGGTGATTTTTGATACGAAAAATCAAAATTCTGAAGAGTCTCGCACAATCCAGGACAGGTTAAGAACCAAGTCGGGAGATACGTTCTCCTCCTCGACTTTTGATGAAGATCTGAAAATGCTCGCAAAAAACAATCGTTCCGTAGTCCCTCAAGTCAAAATAGAGGAGAACGAACTGGACATCACTATTTACGTCTATCCGAAAACAGTCCTTTCAAAAATAGTTCTGGGACCCTCCGGCGCCGACTTGAAGCTATCGAACAAGCGGATTCTTTCTGCCTGCAGCGAAGCTGAATTGCAAATCGGACAGCCTTACGACAGCGAAATGGTCGCAAGCGCTATTGCCAATATCAAAGATGCCTACGTCCGTTTCGGGTATTACGACATCCGTGTTATGACGAAAGAGACGGTGAACGATCTTAACCAGGGCATTCTCTATTTAGATATCTATCCCGGGCCCAAAGGGTTTGTTCACGATGTGGAGATCGAAGGGATCGAGGATAATCCTTTGCGTCACCGTATCTTGGAGATGACTCAAACAAAGAGGCTGAGTGTGATCAGCTTCTTAACAGGTTCGGGAAAAGTTGACAGGGCTCTTTTGGAGCAAGATCAACTCATCATCCTCCACTACCTGCAAAACAAAGGGTATCTGGATGCCGAGGTCGAAATCGAAGTTCAGGATCTGGGCAAAAACCAGAGAAAGGTGATCATCCACATAAAACTTGGTGAGCAGTACTACTTCGGCAATATCCGATTTGAAGGGAACACCTTTTTTGAACCGGAAAGGGTTCGGGAAGTGATCGATGAGGACATCCTTAGCGACAAGCCCTACTCCCAGGACGAACTCATGGCGATGTCGAAAAAGCTTAAAGAGTTCTACGGCGAAGAGGGGATGATAGAAACAAGCGTCCAGTATATCTACGAGTATAATTTCGAAACCAATCGGATCGATATACTTTTCATTATCAATGAATCCAAAATTTTCAAAGTCGGACGAATAATTGTCAGAGGAAATAACAATACCGAAACCCGTATCATACTCTCCCAATCGGAATTGATTCCGGGACAAGTCTACCGCTCGTCGCAACTGCAGGATACACAGATGCGACTGCAATCTTTGAATTATTTTAAGACCGTGGATGTTGTCGCCGTAAAAGAGCCGAGCAAATCCCTTGGAGATGAATACAGAGATGTCATCATCGATGTGCAGGAAAAAGGGACCGGTTCGGCGCGCCTATTTTTCGGATTTAATTCTACGGAAAGTGCGTACGGTGGATTGGATATCTCCGAAAACAACTTCAACCATAAAGGGCTTTTGACATGGTGGCACCAGGGGATTTCCAAAATCCGGGGTGGTGGAGAACGGCTCAACCTGAAGGCCCAGATCGGTTTGAAGGAGCAATCCTATAGCCTTAACTGGACAGATCCAAATTTCAATGACTCGAACTGGAGAGTTGGTTTTGATGTCACCTACGGCACAAGTAAAGTGCAGTCGGACCAATACACTATTGACAGCGTAGTTTTCCAACTATTCGCGGGCTATCCGATCGCACGGTATGCAGCCCTTGGCCTTAAAGGTCGCGTAAGGGACTCTTTCACGCGTGTAAAACAAAGCGCACCGCCTGCTGTTCAAGAGCAAAGGGGAAATAACGGTGTTGTTGCCGGTGCAGGACCTAACTTTGCCTATGACTCGACCGACAATGCGTTTCGTCCCCACAGTGGAGGAAGGGTTCTTTTTGATACCGAGGTCGACGGAGTGGTTAGAAGACCACACGAGGTGCCCCACTCCTTTCCTATAATTCGTTTAGCGAGCTTGAACAGCTACTACTTCCCATTAGGGAGAAGGGCGACCCTAAAACTTAGAGGAGAATACAAAGTTCTCCTTCCTCTGGGAGGAGGTGCTGCGGGTGATGTCCCGTTGAGCGAACGTTTCTACTTGGGTGGTGTCGACTCCCTTAGAGGGATCAGACCCGGAGCTCTTGGACCCTTATTCCCTAGCATCCCGGATGCTCCTGTGAATCCTGACGGCAGTGTTGTGAACTGGCAGGATGGAAACAGGGAAAATCCAACCGGAGGTATCACTTCGCTCTTGCTTTCTGCTGAGGTAGCCGTTAAAGTTGCTAAACCAATAGACCTATTTGCATTCGTTGACGGGGGTTCCATCTCCCTTAAGCGGTGGCAAATCGGGCAATTTGTTCCAACCGGTGGCTTTGGAGTCCGGTTAGACATAGGGCGGGGCGCGCCGGTGACTGTGGGTGTTGGATTCCCTATACGGGGAGACGGCAGCATAAAACAAGTTTCGGAAACATTGTTCTTCTCCATGGGTACCGCCTTCTAGGAAGAACTTGATAAATTAAACTAAGGTAGATATGGCACTCAATCGCTGGATCATGAACTTAGCTCTAATGGGGCTCACGTCAATCCCCCTAGGAGCGAAAGAAAAAGCCCCAAAGACGGCTTATGGTTTTGTAAACTTTGAAACTTGTGTCTCTAACAGCCTAAGGGGCAGAAGAGAACGTGAGATGGTAGAAAAACAAAAAACAGAAATGGAAAAAATCCTTAAGGATCTTGAAGTGCAGCTGAACGAGACGCACAAAAAAAGATCTGACCAGGACTATCTTGATGCTCTTTCCCCCCAGGCGATCGACGATTTGAATCAAACCTACCAAAATCAGATTGAGGACATCAAAAAAGCGCAATCCCAGTACTACCAAGTGCTACAGCAGGCGCAGGGAAGAATGTACAATGTGATCCATACGGAAATTAAGAAAGCCTCTGAAAGAGTTGCTAAGGACCGGAATCTTGACACAATTTTACAATCTGAAGCGGCCTTTTTCTCCACGAATGACCTTGACGTAACAGAGCATGTCGTTAAGGAAATGGACAAAATTTTCGCTCAAGAATCCAAGTGAAACGGACCCCTCTTTTCTAGGAGGGGTAAAATTTTCTTTTTCTATTTCTTTTAGGTCTAACCAATGCTCCTGAAATCTCAAAAAACCAGATCTTACACGGCTGAAGAACTTGCCTCGATGATCCAAGCCCTAGTGATCGGCGATTCCAAAACAGTTATTACAGGTGCGGATGAGCTCCTTTCGGCAACCCACGAAGACGTCTCCTTCTATTCAAACGACAAATACTACTCTCAATTTGCCTCCTCAGAAGCAGGGATCGTGATCGTAACCCCTGAAACAGAGAGGGTCGAGGGGAAGACGTATCTAGTTCATGCCAACCCTTCGCTTGCTTTTCAGACAATCCTGACATTTTTGTTCCAGGACAGAAATATCCGTTCAGGTTTTTCCAAAATCCATCCTAGCGCGGTTATCCACCCTAGCGCAAGGCTTGGGGAAGGGGTCACTGTAGGGCCTCATGTCGTGATCGATCGCGATGTAGAGATTGGAGATTACACACAAATCGATGCCGGAAGCGTCGTCTATCCGCTTGTGCAAATCGGAAGCTACTGCCGTATCTATGCTAACGTGACAATACGTGAAGATGTAATCTTGAAAAACAGGGTCATTCTGCAGCCTAACTGCGTTATAGGAGGCTGTGGTTTTGGCTATGAATCGGACCCTCTTCGCGGTGTAGTGAAGCTCGAGCATTATGGAAAAGTCATCCTTGAAGATGACGTAGAGATCGGTTCTGGGACAACGATAGACCGGGCCCGATTCAAAGCGACCAGAATTGGGCGCATGACAAAAATCGATAATCTTGTCCAGATCGGACACAATGTCGATATCGGGATGGCAAATTTTATTGTCGCTCAGGTAGGGATTGCCGGTTCTACCAAAGTTGGAGATCGGGTCCAGATCGGAGGTCAGGCAGGACTCAACGGGCATATCCAGATCAGTTCAGATGTGCAGATCGGTGCAAAATCGGGTGTGATGACCTCTATCAAAGAGCCGGGGATGTACGTGGGATTGCCTGCAGGGCCCGCTATGGACCAGGGGAGACTTCATACACGACTTAAAAAGCTGGATCAGTTATTTAAACGTGTAGATGCCCTCGAAAATGCCAAAGGGTAAATAGACCTATGATTACAAACTATGTCAAACAGACTGAGCAAGACCAGTTTCAGGTGCTGGAAGACCCGCGACCCGGGTGCTGGATCC
This sequence comes from Chlamydiota bacterium, assembly GCA_016866475.1. Taxonomy (GTDB): domain Bacteria; phylum Chlamydiota; class Chlamydiia; order Chlamydiales; family RGXB01; genus RGXB01. The sequence goes on from VGMF01000001.1 coordinate 321,831, forward strand.
ATGTGGACATGGCCACTAATCAAGATATCACTACAATTGCCCATCTCATCAACATTGATGTCGCAGATTTGATTGACTGTATCGACCGTTTTGAAATTCCACGCCTTGAGACATTTGACGACGTTGCAATCGTTATCACCCGTTATCCCTCGAAAACGACAACCTCGACAGATATAGGCCTCTACACAACCACATTTGCCATGGTTTTGTCCAAAGACTATTTTATCACCATATGCACAGAGAAGAGTTCTTTGGTGAAGAATGTGGTCAACAGAAAAAGCGACCTACTTACGACGCAAAAAACGCGATTACTTGTCCTTTTTTTGGGTAAAATTACCCAAGAGTACACAGTGAACATCAAGCTGATCCGCTCAAACGTCCTTCATCAGGAGAAAGATCTTGGACAGATCGATTCCGACGACATCAATGCGATGACGATCTACGAGGAGAATCTGAACCAGTATCTTTCTGCTCTTGTTCCTTTACGCTCCGTTTTTGATCAAATCAGCCTCGGAAAGATTTCTGCTCTCATAGAAGAGGATCAAGACCTCATTGAGGGCCTTGTGCATGCGATACGCCAGTCGGAAGATCTTTGTAAGATCAATATGCGCAGCTTGGCACGTTTGAGAAACTCCTATCAGATCATCTTCACAAACCAGCTAAACAAGACAATCAAACTCCTTACAGCACTGACAATCATCCTTAACATCCCCACCATGATTGCAAGTATCTATGGTATGAACATCAACCTCCCGGGACAAAACCTTGCAAACGCCTGGCTTTTTATCCTGATTATGATCTTCGGAGGAACATTGGCCGGTTTTGTCTATTTTAGAAAGAACAAGTGGCTCTAAAAAATCGGCTACCACCCCTGACTCTACTTAGCCCCTTTTTTGTATGGGATATCGTGTAAGTATTTGAAAGGAAAATTTCGGGGAACTATCAAGGGTACTTAGCTCGGTCAGCTTTTGCAAAGCACCAGGAATATTCTTACGATCTTAAACGACTAGGAGGATTGGAGACTCAAGGATCTTTTTCAAAGTACCCAAAAACTTTGCCGCATCAGCTCCATCAATCACGCGATGGTCCGCAGCCAATGTTATCCTCATCTGCCCCTCGATCGTCCCCCCAACTCCTAAAATAGCCCCTTGTGGCGGATTGATTATGGGCATAAAGGACTCGATGCCGAACATCCCTAAATTCGAAAGTGTAAATGACCCCCCCTGATACTCCACGGGATTCAATTTCCCCTCGTTGGCCCTTTTAGCCAAATATTTAACCTCTTTTGATAGATCCTCAATCCCTTTAAAATCGGCTAAACGGACAATAGGCGTAATAAGACCTTCGGGAATGGAGACGGCAAGGCTGATATCCACCGTATGAAAGCGGATTATCGACTGCGTTTTTGAGTCAAAACCGCTATTGATTTGAGGATGTTCTCTCAAAGCAAGGGCTGTTGCTCTCAAGATGAAGTCGTTGATCGTGTACTCTAGACCATAGTCCTTGAACTGCTGGCGGACTTTGAGCAGTTCGGCCATATGTACAACATGCGTTACATAAAAATGGGGAATGAATTGATTCGACTGCTGTAATCTTTTTGCGATCGCTTTGCGCATCGGGCTCATCGGCAAAAGAGTGTAGGAGCCCGGTTTTTCCTCAGGAAAACTCTTACTTTTGAGCTTCATGTAGGTGCTCGAGGGGGCTTTTTCCACATCTTTTGCAGTCACCAAACCCTGGTAACCTGTTCCCAAAACCCCATTGAGTTGCCGCCCTTGCTCTTTGGCTAGTTCCTTTGCAAGGGGAGTGGCATGCACTTCATTTCCTGACTGCACCGGGTACACCGACTCCAGCGGAGGCGCAATAGCGAATTCGGGCTCAGTGAACGTAGTCGATGCGGCAGGAGCCTGTCTAAAAGTTGGCAGCTCCTCTTGAGTAGTGGCCGCCTCAGCCCTTTTTTGAGGCTGCTGCATCTTTTCGTAGTCTTGAACAAGATCGGCTATCTCCTCATTAGCCTCGTCTGTCACGATCGCTATCGGATCCCCCACCTTAGAAGGAGTATGCGCTCCTTTAAGAATTTTTCGTAAGATTCCATCCTCAATAGCGTTGAACTCCATAACTGACTTATCGGTCTGAGCTGTGAAAAGTACCTCGCCGGTTTTGTAAGGCTGCCCCTCTTTTACCCTCCACTCGACAATTTCTCCCTCCGTCATCGTCGGCGAGAGCTTAACAAACTTTAAAAATCGTTTCATATTCTTAACAGGGTTTTGATTTCATCAATAATACGTTCTGTAGAGGGCAAACAGAGAGCCTCTAAATTTGCAGCGTAGGGCAACGGTGTTTCCCTTTGCGCAATTCTACCCACGGGCGCATCGAGCAAATGGACACCGAGCCGAGCGACCTGAGCCGCAATCTCGGCTCCCACCCCATTTGTTCTATGACCCTCCTCTACGATCAATAATTTGTGCGTTTTTTTAAGCGATTCTAAAACAATACCTATGTCCAAAGGCCTCACGGTTCGCAGATCGACTATCTCAATCGCTACCCCTTTTTTCAGGTAAAAATCTCTTGCTTCCAAACAAAATTTCAACGGACGCCCAAAAGAGACAATCGTTAGATCTTCCCCCTCTTTCAGAATTCGCCCTTTTCCAATGGGAACCAAAAACTCTTTCTCCGGAATCTCCCATTTGGTGTTGTACTCAAGCTCGTGCTCTAAAAAAAGGACGGGCGAGTTGGTCCGAATTGCAGATTTCAATAGACCTTTGTAATCCTCGCCTGTGTAGGGCGCTACAACTTTGAGCCCCGGAAAATGGGAGTAGAGCGCCGCAACACAATGGGAATGCTGACAAGATACACGCGGACCCGCTCCATTTGGACCCCGAAATACTATAGGGACTTGGAATTTCCCCCCCGTCATGTACTGAATTTTAGCGGCGTTGGAGACTATCTGATCGAATGCGACAAAAGAGAAATTAAAGCTCATGAACTCGACCACTGGTCTCAATCCGGCCATCGCTGCACCAATTGCAAGGCCAGCAAACCCCGCTTCGCAAATCGGAGTGTCGACCACCCTCTTTGAACCGAACTCCTTAAGAAGGCCCTTTGTGACTTTATAGGCCCCATCATACTCTGCGACCTCTTCCCCTATTATGAAAACATTGGGATCACGAACCATCTCCTCACGTAATGCCGACCGGATCGCTTCCCGTACATCCATCACACCCATATCAATTGCTCTCCAAACCCGATTCGATGTCCCCAATATCGCAAGGCGCCCCTTTTTTTGCCTCTTCTAAGTTTTTATAGAGCTCCTCTTTGATCTGTTTTTCGAACCCTTTGATCTCCTCTTCTAAAAGAAATCCGGCCTCCACAAGTTGTTTTTTGAAAGCCTCTATAGGATCTAAATGGCGTATAGCCTCCATATCCTCTTGGGAGCGGTAATATTCCGTATCGGATCTGGAGTGCCCTTTGAAGCGCTGCGTTTTAGCCTCAATAATCACCGGACGTTTTGTTTTACAGACCTTCTCATGCACCTCTTTGAAGAGCTGGTACGAATCCAGTATGTTCATCCCATCCAAAATATGGTTTTCCAACTCAAAAGCTCCTCCCAGATGGGGGGCTATAGGGTCCATGGCTACTGCCCGGTTGTAGTGGGTGCCCATCCCCCAGACGTTGTTTTCTATCACGAATACTACAGGCAAAGACCACAAAGCGGCAAGATTGATCGACTCATAGAATGCCCCTTGCACCGACGCCCCGTCGCCTAAAAAACAGTACGTCACAAGGTCATCCCCCTGATAAACACTCTTGAAAGCAAAACCTGTGCTCAGTGCCGTATGCCCCCCAACAATCCCCTGGCCAAGGGGCATCCGGTCGGTAACAAAGTGCATCGAGCCACCACGACCTTTGGCACAACCAAGTTGGTTCCCTAAAAGCTCTGCAAATCCGGCTGTAGGGGTACATCCGGTCAAAAGTGCAAGGGCATGACATCTATACGTTGTGATCCAATGGCCCCTGTCGCTCCCGACAGCGCCCACAGCGCCTACCTGAATCGCCTCTTGTCCTATATACGAGTGAAAAAATCCAGCAACAAGACCCTCGAGGTAGATGTTTTCTGCCATGATTTCAAACTGCCTGATTGTAAACATATGGCGTAGCAGTTCCAGAGCTTTTTCCTTCCCTATGGAAGAAAGGACCTTTTTTTGATCAAATGTGGTGTAGGAAAACCCACTTAAAGGTGCATGCATGACACCAAACTCTAAAACCTTAGGATTAAATTGGCAATACATCTTTATGAGGAGTTGCTTGTGGCTCTAAATCCTTCGGAGCGGTTATACTAACCTCATATGACAAGATTGATTTTCTACGATACGGAAACTACGGGGGTGAGACCCGACAAAGACCGTATTATCGAAATTGCAGCCTATGATGCGACTTTGAATAAAACATTCTGCTCTTTCGTAAACCCTCAAATTCCGATACCTGCCGAAGCTAGTGCCATCTGTAATATAACGGATGCGATGGTTGAGAACGCCCCTGATTTTGGAGCCGTAGCGCAGCAATTCGTCGAGTTTTGCGAGGGAGATGTCCTTTTGGTAGCCCATAACAACGACGCGTTCGACAAGCTTTTTTTAATAGAAGAGTTTAAAAGAGCCCAGCTAGTTCTACCCGATTACCGCTACATAGACAGCCTTAAGTGGGCAAGAAAATATCGCAGAGATCTCCCTAGACACGGTTTGCAGTATTTACGTGAAGCTTATGGGATCGAGGCAAACCAGGCCCACAGGGCTTTGGACGATGTGATGGTCCTTGCCCGTATTTTTCTTTTAATGATTGACGATCTAACCATTTCAGAGGTGCTGGAGAGGTTAAAAGCTCCCCAAGATGTCTCTACCATGCCTTTCGGAAAACATAGAGGCACCCCCCTGGAGCGGCTCCCGAAAAATTATGTGGAGTGGCTTGCGTCGAGCGGAGCCTTAGAAAAACCTGACAACCAGATCCTAAAAAAGGCCTTGAGTGTCCATTTTCAAGATTTTGTATCTGTCTGATTATTTTTTTAAAAAGGGAGATTTCTTGCAGTTGTGAGTGATCGATTTCTTTAAGTTTTTATCCAATTAGTTTCAATTTAAGGAGCGCTAGAATTTCGTCAACCCCCATGCAAAATCCCCCCAAGACCGAGCAGGCCGTACTTGTTATTGTTTTTAGCGAGGACCGTAAGAGCATTCTTTTAATAAAGAGAGACGACGTGCGGCTCTATGCTTTTGCAGGTGGGGCCGTAGATATGCAAGATAGCTCTTTTGAGGAAGCTGCGAGGCGGGAATTTTTAGAGGAGACGGGTTATGAAATCAAAATCCTAAGAAAAATTGCCCTCTACTCCCCCTTTGGACCTTTTAGCCGCACCACCCATTTTTTTGAGGCAACTATCATCGGCGGGAGCGCGACCCTATCAAAAGAGACCCGAGAAGTCCGTTTTTTTTTGCTGGATGCGCTGCCAAAAAATCTCGTTCCGCTCTACCACGATCTCATCAAAGATGCTCTGGATCCGTGCTGCCCTTCAGAAAAACCTATGCCCCGCTTGTACTGGATACGCGACTGGAAATTTGTATACAACCCCTTTATATTTGTCCCCTTTTTGTGGGGCAGGCTCCGTTGGTGGCTGACAAACAAACCTCTCTTCAAATAGCCCCCGTAATTAGGGGTAGCTCCCAGCCATCAAATCGCACCTAAACGGATCAATTCAAATTTTAAAAAAGGGTCCAATGGCAAGACAAAAAAATTGGGCTTTTTTCAAGAATTTTTGCGGGGGAAGCAAAAAGTTCTGTCAAAAAGCCCAAAGAGGTTTTCTTATTTAAAAAAGGACTACATCACTACACACCCTTTCGCTGACTTGTCTGGATCATTAATTCTGAATTGTTTAGATCCATTGCTTGTAACGACCTCTAGGACCCACCCATCATTTCCTTGTTCGATTGTATGTGTAAAGTAGTTCTGAAATTGGTTAAGGTAAGCTCTAAGTGCTTCATGATTCGGACCCTGTTGAAGGATTGTTACCAGATTTGAATCCTTAACATCAAGTTTCTCCAGAGACTTTGCCGCTGCCGATTGAACTTGTGGTTTTGCCGCTCCCCCTCCTGCCGCTGCCGGTCTTGCTAGGGGTTGTTGGACTGCCGCTCCCCCTCCTGCCGCTGCCGGTTGAACTGGTGGTTTTGCCGCTCCCCCTCCTGCCGCTGACGGTCTTGCCGCTCCCCCTCCTGTCGCTGACGGTCTTGCCGCTGCCGGTTGTTGGACTGGCGCTTCATTAGCTATGGGACTTCGAGGATACAAACAAAATTCTTCACCTTGTTTAGTGGTCACCATAAGAACCCATGTCCCTTCCTCTTGAATTAAGTTAACTTGTTTGAGTCTATCGTTGTATTGCGTTCTTAGATATCTTTCAATTCTTGATTGGTCTCCTTTAGGAGCACTATCACAAAGCCTTTTCAGCTCACTGGTTAGACCAATAGGTGGGGTTTTATTATGAAAAGTTATTCCAGTCAAATTTCCCTCAAGGTACCATCTATTAAACCCATCGTCTCTAGCATGGAATACCTGCGTCTCTCGCTGTATTAAACCTCTTTCGTTGAGGCTTCTATACTGGTCATCATTTAGCGGCATAACAGCTTTCCAGTGCCCGCCAACTTTCACAGCAGAAGCAAGTTGTTTATCGCAAGGTCTTGCTGGTGCCCCTAGATACTGTGTAAATTCGATAAAATGATTTTCTCCACCACCTTTTTGTACAAAGTGTATGATGGGAAATTGAAATGCTTCTTTATACAATGAAAACCAGAAATTTCCACATTCGTTACCCAATATTTTCTCGAGACCTTGACCAAGTTTTTGGCTGTTAGCACAAAACCATTTGGGATCTTGCACTTCTGCGCCTAAATAAGCATCCTCTTCTTCTTTTTGTTTAATCTGGATTCTAATTTCCGCTATTCTTTTGTAAATTTGAGCTTGGTTTGCGGGTTCTGCATTAATTCTGCTTTCCAGATCCGCAATAGTTTGTCTTAAATTTTCGATAAAACTAATTGAGAGATCTTGCATTTCACTAACAAGCGCCGTTACAATAGCCTCAAAATGCGGTTGACCGGGCTTATATTGTTGCTGTACCCAACTTAAGCGATCTCTTATAATTGAGTTCTCTTGTTCTAAGGTAACAAATTTTTGCCCTTCAGTTGTTACTTCCATACCAAACAATTGAGTAGTATTGAGCTGACAAAATGGTTCACTTGATTGAGTAGGAAAAATTGGTCTTTGAGAGACCTCTAAGGCGCGTAGTTGACATTTACCGTCACCTGCAACATCAAAGACTAGAAGATGTCTTACTGTTTGAGAAAGATTTAATTCTTTTTTTTCTTCCTTTGTAGCAGCACGCATGACATTTAAAGCAAACTCTTTATATCGAGAATCGAATGCACTTTTAAATTCTGGATTAAGTTTTGAATGAAGATCTCTAGCTCCTGCATGAGCTCTACAAAGAACATCTACAGTGGCTTGTGATGCAACGAAAGGTGCACTCATAAATATTTCCCCCAATTATTTCTACTATTATAACATATTTTTTAAATATTTTATAATAAAATATGTAAAATATTAAGGGTGAATACGTTCTAAAATATAGAAGCTTTTACATAATTTCGGTTTATTTATTTTAAAAAAAAATAAGAAATGATACAATGTATCCTTAAGCTGGGGAGTGGCGCCCTTCTTAGGTTTTGAAAATTATAAGGAGCGATTATGATCCACGAGAATGCGGTACCTTCACGATTAATAGATTCAACCCCATCTATTTTAGAGTCTTACAAAGAGAAATTGGCCAAATTGGTTAACGAGATATGGCACCGTGTGAAATGGTCTTTTTCTTTGATAGGATTTCCTATCACCTATAAGCTTAAAGGGTACGCTTGGTCTCATGATATTCATGAAGAGGGGCCTAAAAAGGTGACACTAGGTGCCATCCCATTTTTTAAGCCAGACGGGGGGCACACCGTTCGCATATCGATGATTGAAGATTGGGAAGAGCGGTTTATTGGTAAGAGCGTCAAAGACCAGTTCACTGAAACAGTCCGTTGCCCCACAAGGGATTTTGCCCCGGTCGATGTAGAAACAATATCTAAAGGGGTTAATGCTATACAAACAGCTCTTAACGAAGACCAATCTGTCTATATCCACTGTAAAGCCGGCGTGGGCAGAAGCGGCGCTGTTGTTGTAGCCTGGATGATGTCTCGCATGGCTGCTCAAGGATCTCCTTTTTCCTATGACACGGACAACCTTTACATTGAGGCCAAAAAAGCTGTTCAAGTCAAAAGACCCCAGCTCAATGTTTGTTCAGAGGCTCAAATCAAAAAATGGTATAATACAACTATTTCAAATCTAGTACAATCACCATAGTCGACTAGATAGGGTTCGGGTTAAATAAAAAATTCCGGACCCTTTTTCTTTTTTAAAAATCTTTTTTCATCATGAATCTTAATTACCCCGTTGCAAAAGGTTAGCTTTTTTGCACAAAAAAACGGAATCTATTGAAAATTTTTTAAGTCAATCGCTAAAATTGTTGAAATATAGTAAGCTTTCTATTAAGATTTCTTCTTTTTATGCAGCCAATTACTCTTCTTCAAAAAGAATTCAACGCGTTTGTAAACCCCTCTATTTGCCCTGTATCTACTAAGAGTAGTCTAAAGAGGCGAGAGGATCTCACGGCACTTGTCCGGATGTTGCTGTGGAAGCACTCCACAGAAAACAAACCCCACAATCTCAAACCGCGTCAAATCGCATTTATAGAAAAAATTACCCCTTTTTTAGATACTGCCAACACCCCTTATCTATCGGTTTTTAAAATCATCCAGCTCTCCCTTCTGCAATTTCTAGAGTCCGATTTTTCCTATCAAATGCATCCTAAAATTAGGATGGATGGGTCGATGGCCAGGACGTTAAAAGAGACATTTCAAAGCCTTACTAAAACTCTCATAGAATCTTTGGTTGAATTATCCATGTGTGCTGAGGGGTTTATTACCCTTTCAGGGCAAAATGTGGAGGAAAAACTGGCCTACGAAAAATGTGTCGAGCTCATCAATCATACACAGACATGCCTGGAAAATTTTAGAGAAAAATTTGACGTTTTTTCCTTCGACAGAACCTTCAACCCTTACTTAAAAAGGATCGATCTATTAAAAACAGCCCTTTCCCCTAACCCTCAAGGTTCCTCTACCGATTACGACCTGGCCCCACTTCTATTCAGTCCGGCCGACCATTTTTTAACGCTTCTTTTTGAAAAAAAGACCTACCTGTTTCGCCCCCTGCAATTCAAAAAAACCGACTCTTTGTTTTTTTCCAAAATGTGGAAATTTTTTATTTTCAATCTTGAAAAAGGGCCCTTAATCCTTAAAAATATGATGGCTAAATTGGAGGAGATTGACCAAAAAAAAGAGATTGAAAGACTTAGCAAAGAGTACAGCACCCTAGCCTCAAAATTTTCTAGAGCCTCTATCTTTTTGAAAGTTGAAGAGCGGCTCGCCTCCCCTAACTCTAAAAACTCCTACTTGGAAAAAAAGTTTTTGGATGAAATTTCTCATAGGGTCCAGAAACTAAAAAACGAGAGACAAGAACTGCAAGAATTGAAAGAGCAGTTTCAAAGTTTGAATGAGAAACTGTTGGAGTTGCATACCGACCTATCTCGCATTAGCGCATTGAAAAAGTCGGTCTGTTCCTCGATTGGAAGTAATTTATTGGCCTTTTCTAATGAGGCAAAATCCTCGCACGAAACTACAGATCTACCGTCCCATCGAAACAGCCTTTCATTTAAATTCTCCCAATCCGATGGTAAAACCGTTTTTGAAGTGGAGGGGCTCGACGATCAAAAGGACTTGGCGCCCCTTGTAGGGGAAATGCAACAAGCATTAGATATAATAGCGAAAGACCCTTTCTGTGAAAAATTTTTCCCTTTGCTCCAGCTCAGCATTTATACAGATTTCTCTTTCAATCAAGCCAATAAATTTCAGGAACTGGCCCTGGACGCGTACCTATCTAAAACTGAGCGGGTCTTAGACTTTTTTAGAAACTTGACCTCTAAAATGAACTTCAAGACGTTTTATCTGAATTTCTTTGAGACAGTACTTTTTTTAGACCATGAGGAGGTCTACTTTGAACACTCCTCGGAAATGGAGATTTTTGCCGCTTCAGTGGCCTATTTTTATCGATTGCAGTCGGACTCTATAGATACAAAATTTACCGAATTTTTATGCAGCCAGAAAAATCCCTCACCAAAACTGGATCCTCTGTTTTATCTAAAAGATCCGATTTCTAAATCCCATAGCCCCCAGTTTTCAGATCCTGCACTCGTGCTGGAGTTGCGTAATTTTACCGCAAACGACTCTAAGTTGAAACCCGAATTGATCAATTTTCTTCAAAAAAGGGCTAGAATTTTTCTAGAAATTGTATCTCAATCCCCTTTAAGAAGTGACCAAAAGATTCACCTTCTCAGACATTTCCACTCTCACAACCTGGAATTTGCATGGACAGTTGAGGATCTGCTCGTTTTTACAAAAAAAATCGGGAAAAAATTTGAAGAGGCAAAGAAGTCGATCCTTGATCCATCGGCGGATGTTTGCAGCACCGATTTTTTTATCCATTCTTTAATCGTCTATTTTTTCGCCCCCTTTAAACGGGTCGAAATCGAGCACGATTTGATTAAAGAAATCGAGCCTAAAAAAACAAAACTCGAAAAGAGCTCGCCAAAAACTCCCCCCCTTGGGGCCATCAACTTGTTTCTAGATGTTTCCCCTAGCGATCCTACCCCCCAGGCAGTGGCTGTTTTAGAACCTAGTGCTCCCGCAACTCGACAGGGCCTTGATTTTGTTAAAGCGCTTATGGAAAAGATCCATCTTGAGAACGAACCGAATTTTTTCCTTATCTGTAGAATGCTGGAAAATGGGGACCTCACCCGCTCGGGCCAGTCTTTTTATAGGGAATTTTTTTCCTCTATTCGGGGTTGGATTGAAAGAATGCTGAAAGTTTACAACCCGGAAAATAAAAGCCACCAGCTCTATGATCTCTACTTTAGCCTTCCACAACACCTTTTTGGCCCCGGTGGCCTGGACCATTTGGATAAACCGGAACTTATCCACCTTACAACACTGTCAAGGCTTTATGTTTATTTATGGAACCACGATGAGCAGTTGGTGGAAAATACCTTTTGCCCCCTTTTCAAATCCACGCTTAGCATTGAGGAGGAAAAAAAGGTTTTCAGAGCTCTATTTAGCACCTACATGAATCTGGCTTTGGCCATACTTGAAATCGTATCGCAACAACAGATCCCCTCGCCACTCAAGATACCGTTTCCGCATGTTCATCGGGAACAAAGCGCAAACTCCTCGAAGCTGGTACTGTCTATCGAGTCTGTAAATGATTTTTTGCTGCAGCATCCTATCGAGGAGGGGGCACTGGAACGGGCTACCCCTTACGAGACATTTTCTGAGCACTATATCCGACTTTCAAAAATTCAGATACTACCGACTAAAATTGCCTATCACCTGATTGGCTTGGAGCCCCTTCTTTCAAAATGGAATGCCAATACTGAAATATCCTACGCCCAAGCCCACCATATCCTCTACCGGCTCTCGATTCTTCTGGAAAGCGGTCTCGATTTAGCACTCTACTTTTCAAAACAAACAGACGCCTCCGGCAAACGTCATGTTATTTTTGAGACCTACGCAAACCGCCCCTTGGGATTTTCGCATGATACGTACATGAAGTTTTGCACCCTTTCACAGGAGCTCAAAGAACAATTTACCCCAAATGAAATCAGCTACATTAGGGATTTTTCGAATTTTTCAAACTCGGTTTACCATTACCAGGATCGATCCGAAGGGGTTTTTAAAAATTATCTCGACACGCTACAGTCATTAGATGGATCCAAGGTCATACCGGACCATGAGGATTGTAAAAATTATCTAAATCAAACGGGTAGCTACGCCCTAAGGATTTTACAGAAATTTTTAATCAATTTTTACAAGGCTAGAACGAAGGCTTAAATCCGTTCCTCCCCTCTTCTTTTTTTTATAATTCCCAAAAAAGGCAAGGGGTTTTTCCTTACCGCTTATCCAGAAGATGCACCATCATCGACATACGGGGGTTTTTTGAAAAAAAGGTCCTATTTTTTCGGATAAAATCCCAAAAAAGGGTATCAAATTCCTCACACCAGGGCCCTGAGGAAAAATTGCCCATTTTTTTCAAATAGTTTGAACCGCTACAGTAAGGCTTTGTAGTCATCATCCCCCCATCGGCATATTGACTCATCCCATAGACATTTGGAACCATCACCCAATCATACGCATCGATGAAAAGACTCATAAACCAGTCGTAGACCTTGTCTGGATCACACTCTTTCAAAAGAAGGTAATTTCCCAAAACCATCAGCCTTTCGATATGGTGGCAATACGCAAATTTCAACGCCTTTTTCACCGAATCGTCTACCGGAACGATCCCCGTTTCTCCGTACCAAAAGCCCTCCGGCAACGATTTTTTATGGTGAAAAAAATTCATCTTCCTCATCTTATCCCCGTGCAACTCATAGGCTGCACGCATAAATTCCCTCCATCCGAGAATTTGGCGTATAAACCCCTCTTTCGAGGGCAAAGGAGCGCGGTGATGGATCGCCATTTCGAGTACCTCGTCAACAGTGAGTAGACCCACATTGATATAAGGGCTCAAAACGGAATGGATAGTAAAGGGGTCGTCTTGTAAAATGGCATCCTGGTAAGGGCCAAAAAAAGCAAACATCTCATCAAAAAACCGATGCATAGCTTTTCTAGCCCCCTCTCGGTCAATCGCAAAAGAAAAATCGTCCAAATCGCCCGGATTTTTTGGAAAAGCCTTTTCTATCTCTTTTTTAAACTTTTTTAAATCTTCAGACTCTTTCGGGACATAGGCGCTTGGTAACCGGGTCCCTTTGGGGATTTTTTTACGGTTCTCTACGTCGTAGCTCCATTTCCCCCCTTCCGGTTTCCCCCCCTGCAGCAGCACATCAAACCGTTTGCGTTGCTTGATGTAAAAAGAGGCCATGCTTAGGTGTTTTTCTCCACCCAAAAGATCCTCTATCTCATCTAGCTTCGTCAAAAAAAGGGGGGAATCGAGTAATTCTATCTTCTTTTTCTTCAACTCATCACGCACCGAGTGGTCAATAGGGTCGAATGCCTTTGTCCCTTTCTTGATCGTGGGCTTTTGGTCAAAGGTAACATACTTAGTGACAATACCGGCCTTCTTTAGCTCTTCTTGGTAGTGGTGCATGGTGGCACGATGGAAAACCAGCTTTTTTTTATGGTAGAGAAATTCCTTAAAGTACCAGGGATGCTCGTACAAAGTCACCGAATCCCCTTTTTGAAAAAATCTTTTGGGATCAAAAAGTTGATGTGGTAAAATCAAGTAGTCCATTATAAATCCTTTCCCAAGCAGTCCCTTTTCTATTCATAACCTGTTTTTGATTTTATGAGAATAGGATCTCTTTTAAAATCGGATCCTAAAGATAGGGCCATCAAGACCGGAGGGAAAAAAGAGTTTTCAACCAAAACAAGTCTAGAATTTTATTTTGTATCCAATCGAAGCACCCCTCTTTAGATGCAACCACCCCAAACTTTACAAATCGAGGTAAAAGTACCCCCAAATAGCTCTAAGGCTAGAATTGTACGAGATAGCTTTAAAGCGATTGAAAATCTTTGTTCCTAGTCCTCGTGAAAAAGGGAAAGCCAACGAGGAGCTTTTTGAAGTTTTAGAAACATTCTTCAAGCCTCTAGAGTTCCAACTAGAGATTATCCATGGTGCACTCCAGCCGATAAAAATTCTCCGTTTCACCTTTTCTTCCATAGAGCAATACAATTTATTTTTCGAAAAATTGGGGTCTTTGTAGTCTCAAAGGTTGTTTTGGATAGCTCTTAAATCCTACTTAGAAATAGCACTCAAAAAGGGGGCAAAAGGGGTGCCGCGCCCCTTTTTTGAAGCTTTATAGCAACTCATAAAAATGGGTTTTATTTTAGCACTATCGAGTTTTGCCTCTTTGCAAAAGCCCTCAAATGTTGTCTCAAAACAGGGTTTTGTAGCCTGGTTCTGAAAATCTTTTGTAAATCCATTGCAAAACTTTTTAAATTGGATGCTCTTTCCATTAGAAAGTTTATTCAGATCCGCTTTAAGTCCAGGATCAGACAATACTACAGCAAAAAAAGAAAAGGAGGAAACCGTCTTTACCCTTGAACCAGCCTCCTCCAGACTTTTTTTATACCCAAGAAGGGAAAGGCTCGAATGGGAGGCCAATGTTTTGACTATGTAGGAGATGTCCTCTTTCTGACTCTTGCTCGCCACAACCTTAAATTTTGAGCAGTTGGCTCCCTCGAGGTGGTTTCCAACAAATAGCGTTAAGACTAAATAGACAATTCCCTTAAGAATCCGCAGCATTACATTTCTCTAACAAAATTTCCAAACCTTTTGCAAGCTGAAGATCCTCTTTCTCATAAGATTGTTTCGGATCCACATCGACATAAACATCGATAGGACCGCCACCCTCCCCTTCGACGAGAACCTTTCGACTCTTTTTATCGTATCCTGCAAGAGCTGGGAGTGTTACGAGCGCATGATAGCCCGGGATCACACTCAACACGGGGATAATTCCCACTCCCCCGCCCCAGGTTTTTGTCCCCACTACCTTTACCTGATGACTTTTTTTAAGCATCGAAACGAATAACTCACCGTCCGAACAGGTCATCTGGTTGCATAAAACGACAATCCTCGGATGGCCATCTTTAGATTGGATTGGACTCGATATACCGTGCAATTCGCAAAAGACCGGACTCTGATTGGAGATTTCGTCAATCATCGCTTTGCTGGTATTGCCACCGCAATTGTAGCGCATATCAATAATAATCCCCTCCTTGTCCGACATTGAGGCGTAAAGCCGGGCGAAAAGGCGGTAGGTCTCCTCATCCATCCGTTCTAGATGGATATATCCCACTTTGCCATTTGATTGCGCATCTGTTTTTAGCCGATTCTCATAAGCCCAATCGTATAGACGGAGTATACTCAAAGCATTTGTTTGCAACGGGGCCGCAGACAAGGAGTGCATCTCCCCTGCTGCATCCGTCAACTCAAAAGCCACTTTGGAATTGTAGGCGCCTGCAAGCTGCTCCTCCAAACTTTTAGACCCGGTAACCTTTTCATGATTGATTGCAGTGATCACCATCCCCTCCTTAAACATCGCATAAGGATCGAGGGTATTGTGATCATCAATAAGCGGATCAAGTTTTAATGTCTTAAGAATTTCAAACCCATTTTTTTGCGGTTCAAATTTCACATCCATAGGTAATGATACCGCCGATAGGGATGGGTCTTGCGGAGATTTGATTTCGCTAATAAAAATATGTAGCGTGTTCAGCTCTGCCAACATCATCGATAACAATTGCAGTAAATCCTTTTTTGTTTGAACGCGGGGCAAAAGAACTGCATAACGCCTCTTCAACGCATCCCAGAAGGACTCTTCAAGATCCCGGTTGTAAAAATAGGATTTAAAAACACGGTGGACATTGAAAAAAAGATAGTCGAGCTCTTTTTTTGCCTCAAAAGGGATCCTCTGTTTTGTAAAAAAAATCGGCAATTCTACCCCTCCCTCTAGTGAGTGGGACAAATCGGCCCAAAAGAATTCACCCCCCGCCTGGATCACCCCTTTATTGGTCTCACAACAAAAGTAGGCCTCCTCGATCTCATGGGACGAATCTTCTATCTCTTTACCCTCATAAGGGAGAAGGGACGCCGTATCTTTGATTATCAAAAGCCCTTTTTCTAACCCTTTGATCGATTGAAACACCCCCACTTGGGGTTTTTTGTACACTTTTTTGTCTAGACGCTTAGGGTCGATAGGGATAATCTCTTTAATTTCTGATAACCAAAATGGGTTTCCACCAGCAAGGCTTACCGCTGCCAAGAGTTTGTACTCAAAAGATTTTAGCTGAATCTCACCCCGGTCAAACCACCCAATCGACCCCCTAGGATTTTTGGAAATAAAATAAAGGGCCGCCTGCTTTGGATGCCAAACAGGGGCGAAGCCGTCCACCTCCGGGGCAGTCACCGGGTAGGAGTTGTTGTGTTCCAGGCTGAAAATTTTCAACTGCTCAAAAAGATTCTTTTTTTGTACCGAATAGGCAATCCAATTCCCATCGGGCGAAAATGCTATCCCCTCCTTGCCTTGCAAATAGGGGATATTGGTATCGACCAGCATCTCGATACCTCTCGCAATATCATAGGCGAACAGCTCCTGTTGCGCCGTTAAGGTCAGCACAACCGTCCCCTGCAAATTCACCATGAGCCCAAAACGAGAACAGTCGCTCAAGGGATACGTCTTATGATTTTTTTCTCTGTCAAAAATTTCAAGGTACGAACCTTTTTCATCTCCGGAGAGGGCGAAAATTTTGTCCTTAGCGACGGCAACATCCAAAAAGTAGACCCCTTTTAGCGGGCGAATCCTTAGAAAACCCTCCCTTAACTTGTCTAGAACGATCAGATCTCCGCGCACCAGAAAAACCGCCCTCTCCCCATCCGGACTGACCGCCATTTTCTCATGAAGGTAATACCCTTTTGGTTGGCTAATGTTCTGTAGATTCTTGATCTCTTTTTCGATCGAAAGCCAGTTCGTAGTAGCGATGGTTTCACCAACAAGATCCACCTCTATGAATGCGACCATTTCAGTTGAGGGATCGTAAATTGCAAGATCTGCACCCACATTTAAAATAATCCTATTTCCGTCGGTCGATGCGGAACGGATCGAAAACTCGCTATTGTCGTAAACAAGTCTCGACTCCCCCTCCTGATTCAAATATAGGCACGTCTTGCCGGACTGATCCGAAAGAAAATAGAGCTCATTTTGGCATAGCATCGGATTAAAACAGTTTGCCTCTTTGAAAAGGGGATACTTTTCAATCTCCATTTGCCCGTTTTGTTTATAACATTTATAGATCTGCCTCAATTGTCCGCCCCGGTAGGCCTCGATGCAGCTCTGCTTACAAAAGCGGGTAAAATAGAAATCTCCCCCTTTATCCAACGTAGCTTCGGAGCATTGATCCAGGCCAAGATCGGTCTGTTTGGAATTGGAGGGATCCCATCGTACTAAAGTTTTATCCATCGGTAAAAGTTTGGAATTTGCCGAACAAATAATTGCTCCACAGTCTGTCCAGCAGCAGGGATTGGGGGCCTGCCCCAGATATGTCTCCCTTTTTAGATTGAATCCTTTTGTGGATACCGTGTACAGCTCCGGGCTAGATACCCCTTTCATAGTACCGCAAAAGGCGATCTTGGATCCGTCCTTTGAAAATTTTGGATGGTGGCTACTCCCTTGGTGCCCTAAAAGTTGGCACGCCTCGAGCTTCCCTTTTTCAAGAGACCCGATCCAAAGTTTTCCCTGGCTCACAAAAACAACTTTTTCAAGGTGTATGTCTGGCTCGGAATAAAACCCCGAGGAGCCGTACAATAGACTCAATGAGCCGGTCAACAAGTATATTGCTAATCTCAAATAACCAAAAATTTTCATAACTCGATCCCAAATACTCGCATAACCAATTCCTTGTTTTTCCGCTTGACAACCCCATCCAAATCTTTTTCTAACATTTGTTTTCAGGGTCTATTTCCAGCTTTTCTTTAGTCTAATTCAAAAAAACCCCCACAGTTTTTTAATAAATACAATCAGCCGTTCTCATCCTGAACACCCTTTAGGTTAGAACCAGCAGCACCTTGCAAAACACCGCCAAACACATACGTCCATGTTACAAAGAAAAAACACCAGTCAAAATGGTACATGAAACCGAAAAGGAGCGTCAACACGATTGAAGCAATTAGGAATATTCCCGAAAAATCCAAGCGCTCTTTTTGTATCCATTTGATAGAGCGAAATCTTTTCAGACTGATCATCAGATAGGATAAAAGGAGCATCAGGGCAGCCGCTATATAACTGGTCACAGCACTTCCAAGCTTTTCTTCTATAAAAGAATTTGCGAAAAAAAGCTGCATCGAGATCGCCGCCATGGCAGCTGCCGGGATCGGAAGTCCTGTATAAATCTTTCCCCTCTCCGCATTGGCCTCCCCTATCGATGCCACATTAAATCGCACTAGCCTCAAAATACCGCAAAGTGAAAAAAGCATCGCAGCCCAAAATGTGAGGAAATAGGGGGCCGTTTTCGGTTCTACGGGGGCCGTTTTCAATAACAAAACTGCAGGGGCTACGCCAAATGTGATCGCATCGGACAACGAATCGAAATTCATCCCGAATAGGCTTTCCCCTTTCAGGCGCCGCGCGGCAAAACCATCCAGCACGTCTATACAAGCGGCAGCCAAAATCAGTAGGGCAGATTTAAATAAAAGGGCTCTTGCATCCCCATGCCCTTCGCTCAAAGCCGCCTTAAATAATACAAACAGCCCTATAGAAAGACCCATCGCTGTGATGATATTAGGAACTACATATGGTTTTTTCATCTGTGATTAAAACCCCGATTTTTGGTACAATCATGCACGAAGTCCACCATATATTTGAACGATATTCTTTGATCCAACACCCATCGATTTTTTAAAAAAAATTCCTCTCCGGAGAAATTTTAATCTACGAGGAGAGGTATAAATTTGTTTTTTTTAAAACTAGACAAATTGTGTTGATTTACAATATATAGTGTGTCATAAGCATAAATGAATACAACATGTAGTGTTGCGAGGAATCATGAGTGAAGAAAAAACGTCCGCAAGTTCTGCTTTGATCAATCAATCGCAGGTAAAAAACAACAACGGCATCAGCCTGACTGTCGTCAAGCGCAACGGCCATGTTGTTCCATTCAATACCCAACGCATCCATCGGGCGATTGAATCGGCTTTTAAAGATGTGAAAAATACCGGTGATACCGCCTCTTTTCAACAAGAGATCGGATCTTTGACAGAGGTTGTTGTCTCTTTATGCATACAAGAAAGCAACCACGGAAAAACTTTGACCGTTGAGGGAATCCAGGATCTTGTCGAGATCACTTTGATGAAAAAAGGGTACCACGATATTGCCAGGGGATATATCACCTACCGCAATGAACACAAGGCTCGCCGCGATCAAAACATAGACAATATCCGGATTTCCAGAAGGGACGGTTCTACATTAGTACGCCTCAACCCGATGAAAATTGCGACATCGATCGAATTTGCTCTACGGACCGGACATGAAAACGAAGGGCAGAAGATCCCAGAAACCCTCTTTGAAACGGTCAATCCGCTGACAACACTGGTGATGGAAAAAGTGTTGCAAAAATGGCAAAATCAGGAACTCTTGTCGGTGCACGTGATCCAGGATTTGGTCGAAGAAGCCCTTATGGAGGCTCGCCATTTTAGCGCCGCGAAGGCCTATATACTGAAACAAGCGACAGAGGGGAAAGTCCACCCGAAATCGGCTCCCCGATCTTCAGAGGCAACAGTATTTCAAGTCAAAACAAAAAGTGGCGAACACCGCACCATAAGCGATGAAGAGATTAGAAAAAAAATCGACTTTGCATGCAAAGGGTTCGAATCAATCATCAAGGTGGAGGAGCTTACCCAAGCCACCATCAACAATTTCTATGAAGGTATCCTCGAGGATGAGGTGGATCAGGCAATTGTTCTGGCCGCAAGAGCTATGGTCGAAAAAGACCCCTGTTACGCCGAGATCTCTGCCCGTTTGCTTTTAGATATTGTGTATCGTGAAGCTTTAGAGATTTCCATGATGGATCCTTCCCTAAATCGTCGTCATAAGGAATATTTTCCAAATTATATCCGCCGCGGAATCTCTTTAGGCCGACTATCGAATGAGCTTTTAGATTTTGATCTGGTGAAGCTGCAGGAAGCTTTAGACATCTCAAGAGACTATAATTTCAAGTACCTCGGGTTGCAAACACTCTATGACCGCTACTTTATCCACCATGAAAGAAAAAGGATGGAGACCCCTCAAATTTTTTGGATGCGGGTTGCGATGGGATTGGCTATAAAAGAAACAGACCGAACACAAAGGGCGATTGAGTTTTACAACGCCCTTTCGCAGTTCCATTTTGTCTCCAGCACACCCACTTTATTCAATTCCGGAACGCAACATTCCCAGCTGAGCTCCTGCTATCTGTCAACCGTCATGGATGATCTTGAAAACATTTTCAAAATCATTTCTGACGATGCGCGCCTCTCCAAATGGGCAGGTGGCCTGGGGAACGACTGGACAAATGTACGTGCGACAGGATCGCGCATCAAAGGGACAAACGGAGAGAGCCAAGGGGTGATCCCTTTCTTGAAAGTTGCCAATGATGTTGCTGTTGCCGTGAACCAGGGGGGGAAACGGAAAGGGGCCATGTGCGCCTACCTTGAGGTATGGCATTTGGACATCGAAGATTTCATCGAGCTGAGGAAAAATACGGGTGACGAGCGCCGCCGCACACACGATATGAACACAGCAAACTGGATCCCCGATCTTTTCATGAAGCGTGTGCATGAAAATAAGCATTGGACCCTTTTCTCCCCCTGTGATACACCCGACCTTCATGATCTTTACGGGAGAGATTTTGAAGAGCGCTATGAGCATTATGAAAAACTTGCAGAGGCAGGAAAAATCGCCCTATCCAAAAAAATAGAGGCCACAGCCCTTTGGAGAAAAATGCTGGGGATGCTTTTTGAAACAGGCCACCCTTGGGTTACCTTCAAAGATCCTTCCAATATCCGCTCTGCGCAAGATCATGAAGGGGTTGTCCACAGCTCCAATCTTTGCACAGAGATCTTGTTGAATACCTCTATTAAAGAGACGGCTGTTTGCAACCTGGGTTCGATCAATTTGGAAGTGCACATTAAAAATGGCCAGCTCGATACGGAGCTTCTTGAAAAAACCGTGACGACAGCAGTCCGCATGCTTGACAACGTGATCGACATCAATTTTTATCCGATTGCAGATGCTGAGTACGCCAACTTACGTCACCGCCCGATCGGTTTGGGCCTCATGGGCTTTCAGGACGCCTTGTATCATATGAACATCAGCTATGCAAGCCACGAAGCGATCGCATTTGCCGATGCGAGCATGGAGCATATTTCCTACTACGCCATCATGGCTTCCAGCCAATTGGCCAAAGAGCGGGGAACCTATCCCACCTATAAAGGGTCAAAATGGGATCGGGGTATGTTGCCTATAGATACAATAGCGCTTTTAAAAGAAGAGCGGGGCGGGTTTTTGGAACAAGACACCACAACCCGACTCAATTGGTCAAAGGTCCGCTCTTCGATTAAAGAGCACGGAATGCGCAACTCCAACACCATGGCAATCGCACCGACGGCTACAATCGCAAATATTACCGGAATAGTACAGTCGATTGAGCCCTCTTTTAAAAACATCTATGTAAAATCGAACCTGTCGGGTGAATTTACCGTTCCGAATGTCCATCTTGTCAACAAGCTCAAGGAGCTGAACCTCTGGGATGAGGAGATGATCGATGACCTCAAATACTACGACGGATCTATTTTAGAGATTGAAAGGATACCGGACGAGGTGAAGAGGGTCTACTTGACAGCATTTGAGATCGATCCGACCTGGATTATCGAGTGTGCGTCCAGAAGACAAAAGTGGATCGATATGGGGCAATCGCTGAATCTCTACATCGACCAGCCAAGTGGTAAAAAGATCCATGACATGTATCTTCTTGCCTGGATCAAAGGGTTGAAAACGACCTATTATCTGCGTAGCAGAGCAGCCACCCAAATTGAAAAGTCCACCACGGACATCAATAAACGGGGCTTGCAGCCAAAGTGGATGAAGAGCGTCTCCGCCTCCGCAAACATAAAAGTGGAGCGGTCGCAACAAGCTAAACCAGAGGCTTGTTCTTTGGATGAAGGCTGCGAGAGCTGTCAGTAAAAAATGCAAATCTACGGCCGTTGTATTACGGCCGGAGTAAAAATAAAAAGGGGAATAGAAATGAAAAATACAGACCGTTTAAAAGCCGATCAAAAGCGGCTGATCAATAACAGTAAAGTAGATGTCAACCAACTCATGCCCCTGAAGTATCACTGGGCATGGGAACACTATCTAAACGGCTGCGCCAACCACTGGATGCCTACCGAGGTATCAATGCAGTCGGATATCGAGCTCTGGAAATCTAATAGACTAACAACCGGAGAGCGTCTGCTGGTAATGCGCAACTTGGGCTTTTTCTCAACGGCGGAGAGCCTGGTAGGAAATAACATTGTTCTAGCCATCTTCCGGCACCTCACAAATCCGGAAGCGCGCCAATATCTATTACGCCAAGGGTTTGAAGAAGCGATCCATACCCATACATTCCATTACATCGTTGAATCGCTAGCCCTTGATCCGGGTGAAATCTTCAATATGTATAGAGAGATCGACTCGATCCATGATAAAGATGCGTTTGAAATGAAAATCACCGAGGCTGTTTTAAAAAGCGACTTTACCACAGAAACTCCGGAAGGGGCCCAAAAATTCCTCGAAAACCTGATTGGTTATTACGTCATTATGGAAGGGATCTTTTTCTACAGCGGTTTTGCGATGATCCTCTCGTTGCATCGTCAAAATAAAATGGTGGGTATCGGCGAGCAGTTTAAATACATCTTGCGCGATGAGACGATCCATCTCAACTTTGGTATTGACCTGATCAACACTATCAAAGAAGAGAATCCCCATATTTGGACCGAGGCATTTCAAGAACACATCTACAACCTGATTGATGAGGCTGTAGAGCTTGAGATCCGCTACTCCAAGGATTGTTTGCCAAACGGTGTTCTGGGTCTGACGACTGGAATGTTCAAAGAGTACGTCGGGTATGTGGCCGATAGAAGGCTCGAGCGCATAGGATTGAATGCCCGCTACCATACTAAAAACCCCTTCCCATGGTTGAGTGAAACCATCGATCTTGAGAAAGAGGGGAACTTCTTCGAAAGGCGGGTGACCGATTACCAGTCCGCCTCCAACCTCTCCTGGTCCTAAAAAATCTCCCCTTCTTAAGGGGGGTTCTTTTTTAAAAAAGAACGTGGAAAGAATCGGGTTTCCTGAGTATACTACCCTTTTAAAACTCGCTTATTCAGGAAAGGGGCAAACATAAGGAAAACAGTTCTAAAAACTAAACCACTCTTATGTTTTTCCATTCGTGTTCGGGTCCGAATTTACCAACCATCCCCATTTTTTAAAGGGCTGTATGCACATCCACAACTTCAAATTTGAAGAGAGCCATTATATTGACGAGATCCGTTCCACCTATCTCAGTTATACCCATCCGAGCGGCCTAAAGGTGATAAAAATCAATAATCTCGATCCCCAGAACGTCGCCTCTATCCTGTTCCAAACAATCCCTGAAAATTCGAACGGCTGCCCCCATATTTTGGAACACACCGTCCTATGCGGTTCAAAAAAATATGCGGTGAAAGACCCCTTCTTTTCGATGCTGAGGCGTTCCATAGCCGGTTTTGCGAATGCTTTCACCGGATCCGATTTCACATGCTACCCTTTTGCAGCACATGTTAAAGAGGATTTTTTCCATCTGTTCGATGTGTACCTTGACGCCGTCTTCCACCCGCTCCTTGAAAAGGGGAGTTTTCTCCAAGAGGGATTTCGCCTTACCGAAGAGGGGTATAAGGGGATCGTATTCAATGAAATGAAACAGGGGCACAGCTCGCTGCACGACCGTTTTTACCACTCAACACTTGAACAGCTTTTCCCAAATACACCCTATCGATTTGATAGCGGAGGGATCCCGAAAGAGATTGTCAATCTGACCCATGAAGACTTGGTTGCGTTCCACAAAGAGTTTTACCACCCCTCGCACGCTATCATTTTTTTGTACGGAAATCTTGATATTGATGAACAGCTCTGCCAAATTGAAGCATCGATCAGAGGACTCCCTCCCCTCACGCATGAAAAACCGGCCAGGATCTTCCAACCCCGTTTTAAAGCTAAAAAAATCCATCACACCTTTTATCCGGCCAAAGAGGAGGATCACGAGGAGCATCTGACTATAGGATTCATGCTTGAGGATCAACAAAACAAAGAGGCGCTTCTCGAAATCCAATATGTAAAAAAATTGCTCGCTGATCATGACGGATGCCCGATTCATCGAGCTATCAAAGGGGAAAATCTCGCCAGCTCTGTCGATGTATTGCTGGATACCGAAGTTTTACAGCCCTATCTATTTTTTATATTCAAGGACGTCAAAGATCCGAAAAAACTGATCGAAACTTTTGACAAAACACTCGCCACCCTTTATCGGGAGGGGTTTGACGAAGAGGCGCAAACGTCGGCTTTGCACCAGCTCAAGCTCTCTTTTTTAAACACTGTCGAAGATGGGTATCCTACCGGCCTTGTCCTTTTCTTCAGAGGGATTCTTCCGTATTTGAACGGAGGGGACCCTCTCGAGCTTTTACGCTTCAAAGATCGAATCCGGATCTTGGAGGAAAAAATGGGGAGCCCTCAAAATCTCAAAGAGCGGCTAAAAAAAAGTTTCATCGACAATACCCATAGAGTAGAGGTCTATTTTTCTCCTAAAAAAAATCTTCTTGAGGAGGAGCTCCCTGTACCTCCCCCACTAAATCCAGAGAGATTGCGCCAAATAGAAGAAGAAAAAAATTTGATCGATAAAAAACAATCTCATACCCAAAGTGCATCGGTCCTCCCTATTTTAAAAATCCAGCACCTCCCCTCCCGGCCCCCCACCTATGAAATAGAGAAACTCGAGGGAGACATTCCGATTTTTGTACATAAAAACTGGACAAACGGACTCAGTTATCTACATATCATCATCGATCTACCCTCTTTCAAGGGGGAGGACTGGCATTATCTGGGCCTGATGTTGCGGCTTTTAGGGGAAATAGGGACGAAAAAGAGGGGGTTTGAAGAGCTCTTAGAAAAAAGAGAGTCTGTTTTATCCTCCTTAGGTGTCCATCTAGATGCTGTTAGAGATCGGATGCATCTTATTGTTGAAGCGCAGTTTCTCTCAGAAGATATCAAAGAAGCCTATGATCTGCTACAAGAGATCCTTCAAGAAACTCAATTTCATGAAAAAGAGCGCATCTTGGAAATCATCAAAGACACCTATACCTATTTAAAAGCCCGTTTCACACAACGATCGGTGACACGTTGCATTTTAAAATCTAAATCCCGGTTGCGATCGGGTTACCAAGCGCTCGAAGACAGCAAGGGGTTCAGCTTCTATCTGTGGCTTAAAAAAGAGCTTGAAAAACCGATCGAACACACAATCCACAATTTATCAACACTCTTCTCGAGGCTCCTTGCGGGAAAAGGGAAGCTCGAAATGGCCCTATCTACAGATTTGGATCAGGTTCCGATGTTTCACTTAAAGCGGAGCCGATCCGAGGATCCATTTACAATTTCACCCTTGCATCCGGATGAAAAAGAGAAATTTTTTGGGTATTCTATTCCTATACAAGCTAATGAAAATGCTTTTTCTTTCCTTGGATTTACTTTTGACGATCCCCTTGCCCCGGTAGCTAGGGTTATGGTGCAGCTTGTGAAACATTTGCAGCTCCATCCGCTCTTAAGAGAAAAAAACGGAGCGTACGGGGCGTCTATGTCTTTGGATTTGGATCAGGGGCTACTGACAATGTATACAAGCTGCGATCCGCATATCGAAGCTACCTACGAAATCTTTCAAACCGTTCTTGATCCTATAAAAGAGGGTCAGTACAGCGACGAGGACCTTTACGAGGCTAAACTCGCGGCACTGCAAAAAACGGAGGAGATATCCCCTATCAACATATGCGCTTTTGATCAGTATTTGCGTGAACGGATGGGGCGTACGGTCGAGAAAAGATTGGAAGATCGGAATCGGTTGATTCAAGCAGATCGTTCTGCTATAAGAGAATGTGTATTAAAAATACTAGGCAACCTAAAAGAGGGTATCTCGGTAACTTTGGCTTCTGAAAAAGCCCTAAGCGATCTAAAGAGGCCCGTATCAACACTTGTGGAGCTTTAATGTTTAAGCCAATTTCTTATTATCTTGTTAGCATGACAATCCCTTTTGGTCTCGCAACAGGGTTTGTATTAGGCGCCAATACATCCTCACCAAAAGAGTATGAGCCCCGTTTAGATAAAAATTATGTCAAAATCGTCGATGAGGTGCAACGCCCTTTCATTTATGTTTCGACAAAAGCCAAAAGAACTGTCGTGCAGCTGAAAGTAGAGTGTGCGACCAACTCTCAGTCCGACATGCGCGGCTGGCCTTTTGAGGATGAGTTTTTCAACCAGTTTTTCGGGAAGAGACCGCCTCAGGAACAAAGGGCGAAAATGAGCCTCGGGACCGGTTTTTTTGTCACCCCTGACGGATACATATTGACCAACTACCACGTGGTAAAAAATGCTAAAACGATCAAAGTCAGTTTTCTAGACCAATCGGAAAAAGAATTACCGGCCGAATTCATCGGCGGTGATCCGAAGACGGATGTTGCGGTCATAAAAGTAGCGGTTGAAAATCATGAGTATCTCAATTTTGCCGAGGACAATTCCGTCGAAGTCGGCCAATGCGTGATCGCTGCCGGAAACCCGTTCGAGTTGACAACGAGCATCACTATGGGGGTGATCTCGGCTAAAAATCGGAATAATTTACAGATTACCGATGTGGGTGATTTTATCCAAACGGATGCAGCGATCAATCCAGGAAATTCGGGGGGGCCCCTTTTAAATCTTTACGGCGAAGTTGTAGGAATGAATACGGCGATCCTATCCAACTCGGGGGGGTACATGGGTGTAGGATTTGCGATCCCCTCCTCAATCTGCCAAAACATTATGTACCAGCTTAAAAAAGATGGGCAGGTGCGTTGGGGCTATTTAGGGGTTTCAGTACAATTCATCGATGCGGATCTCGCAGAAGCTTTCGGGACGGCGAAAGGGGCTCTTGTAGCCTCGGTACAAAAGGGTTCTCCTGCAGAGAAAGCGGGGGTCCAATCGGGAGATGTCATTTTAGGAATTGACGGGAAGAATATCAATAGCCCGCAAGAGCTGGAATCGGCGATCCGCCTTAAAACCCCCGGAAAAGAGATCCTGGTCAGTGTTTTGAGGGAGAAAAAAGAGGTGAAGCTGAAGGCCGTCATTGATGACAGAATTGCGTCTGAAATTGGCGAAGGGCATGATGCACGCCTTGGTATCACGGTCGAACCGGCAAGCCAGGGGACTTTGCAACGATACGCGCACGCCATTTTAGATGCTGAAGGGGTGATTGTGAAATCGATCGACGACAACTCTCCTTTAAAAGGGAAAGTGCAGGTGGGTTATCTAATCAGCCAGATCAACAACAAAAAAATCCGTACAGCCTCCGACTTTGTCCAGGCGATGAAAGAATCGGATAATAAAATTGCGACTTTATTGATCTTAAGTCAAAGGGGACAATATCTCTTCGTGAGCCTAGCCCCCGGCTCCAAGGACAAGAAGTAAGTTTTTTGTAGATCAAAGGGCCCTTAAAAAAGGGCCCTTTTGATTAAAGGAGCCTGTCGGTCCACTACTTCTCTAATATGATTTTTTGGAATATTGAGGAGAAGCGTATTTTTTCGAACGCCGGATCTTCAATAGAAGATCTATCCAATCCTAGATCTAAAGCGACCCTTAAAAACTGCACGGCAAGTTCGTTCTCCCCGACCATCACTCCAGCTTTTGCAGCCAAAAATGCCTCCAGGGCTCCCGGTTCTTCCTGAAAAACTAAGCTAGCCATCTCGATAGTTAAGGGGTAATCTTTTTGCTCAAACGAAGCCCTCACTAAGATTTTTTTAGACTCTAGACCGATCTGTTTGGAAACGGGATTGAGTAAGGAGTAGGCCTCTTTATAATCTTGTTTTAAGTGAGCCATTTTGGCCAAAGATTCACATGCCTTCGTAAAGCAGTAGCCCTCTTTCGAATCATCCTTGATTTTTCTATAGAGTTTTTCTGCCTCGGCGATGTTGTGTTCCGATTCGTACAGCTCGGCTTGGGCTAGATTTTTACGGATCTCTTCAGAAAAATCGGCATCCCCCATCTTTCTCACCTGTTTGAAAATTTCAATTCCTTGAAATAACATGAACAGGAAAATGATCCCTAAAAAAAGCTGCCCGATCAAAAAGAATCCGATCACTGCAGAAGCCGCAAAAAAGATCGAAAGACCGGCGCTTATGGCATACCCTCTAAATCCGAATATCCCCTGGCAAATCACCCGCATCAATTGTCCTCCGTCTAGGGGGAGGATGGGCAAAAGATTTACCACTGTCCAAAAGGCGTTTACGAAACCAAAAAGGAACGGATACACCGCGTAGGGGGAGCTTCTAACAGCCGGGATGCTAAAAATAATAAATCCTAAAACACTTAGAGAAAGACTCATTAAAGGGCCGGCAAGAATCACCAAAAACTCTTTAAAACCACTAATACGAGGCCCCTCAGGATACGTGAGACCCCCAAAAGCAATCAGCTCGATGCGCGGTTTTTGACCAAAAAACTTAGAAGTTACTGCATGCCCGTACTCATGGATAAGTACCGATACAAAAATTACGAAGATCCAAAAAAGTGTTCCGATTAAATTTAAAGAATTCAGAAAGCCGATCAGAGCCGCTACTAAAAAAAAGGGCCAGGTAACTTTTACAGGGATACCTTTACCAAATTCAAACACTATCCCCTCTCGAATTTTCTAATCGCTCTTTGGAGTGCATGCCCCATATCCGCAGGAGTCTCGGCGACAGTGATACCACACTCTTTTAAAACACGAATTTTATCGACCGCCTTACCAGACCCGTTGGAGATAATAGCGCCTGCGTGTCCCATACGCTTCCCTTCCGGAGCCGTTGCTCCGGCGATAAATGCAGCAACCGGTTTAGAAACGTGTTCTTTGATATACTGGGCAGCCTCTTCCTCTTGTGATCCTCCAATCTCCCCTATCATAAGTATGGAGTGCGTCTCGGGATCTTTTTGGAATAATCGTATCGCATCGATAAAATTGGTTCCGTTAATCGGATCTCCACCGATCCCTATGCAAGTAGATTGCCCCAGATTCAGTCCGGAGGTTTGGCTCACCGCCTCGTAGGTCAAAGTTCCCGACCTGGACACAATCCCTACATGCCCTTTTTTGTGGATGTACCCAGGCATGATCCCAATTTTACACTCGCCGGGGCTGATAATTCCCGGACAGTTCGGCCCTATAAGGCGGCTATGGGAATCCTTCAATGCGGCCTTCACCTCCAACATATCTCTAACAGGAATCCCTTCGGTTATACAAACAATGAGTCCAATTTTCGCATCGATCGCCTCTAAGATTGCATCGGCCGCATAGGGTGGAGGTACGAAGATCATCGATGCATCTACCTCCATTTCCCTAACAATTTCATGGACTGTATCAAAAACAGGAAGGTTGAATATGCTTTCGCCTCCCTTACCCGGAGTCACTCCGGCAATAAAATTTGAACCGTAAGCCAGGCACTGCTCCGTATGAAAGGCTCCGGCTTTTCCAGTAATCCCTTGCGTTATGATCCGAGTGTTTTTATGGATTAGCACCGCCATATTAGATAACCTCTTGCACCTGGGACACGATTTTTTTGGCCGCATCCAAAAGATCCACTGCGGCAATAATTTCTAGGCCCGAATCTTCCAGAAGCTTCTCCCCCTCTTTGACGTGTGTCCCTTCTAAACGGACAACGACAGGTATTTTTATTTTTCGCTCCTTGACGACATGGATGATCCCTTCGGCAATCATCCTACAGCTCACAATGCCTCCGAAAATGTTTACAAGGATCCCCTTGACATTCGGGTCGCTCAGGATCATCTCAAAACCGAAAGCAATCCGCTCTTTTGTCGCACTGCCCCCCACATCCAAAAAGTTTGCGGGCTTTCCCCCTTCATGCTGGATGATATCCATGGTGGCCATCGCAAGTCCTGCACCGTTGACCATGCAGCCTATATTTCCCTCCAAAGAAACATATGAGAGGTCGTTTTCGAAAGCAGCATTCTCGGCTTTGCTATACTGGTCGGGATCACGCATTTCTAAAATCCCGGGGTGTCTGAAAAGGGCGTTGTCATCGATTGCAAATTTTGCATCCAAGGCCACAAGGTGGTTACTCGGGGTGAGCACTAAGGGGTTGATTTCTAAAATAGAGGCATCCAATTCATAAAATGCTTTAGCAAGGTTCTGGACTAGCTTTGTCGCTTGCTTGGCAACATCAGCCTTAAATCCCATGAATTTATTGAAAGCTACAATTTGGTACATCCTTAGCTTTCCACCCATCCCGATCGGTAATACCAGGATTTTTTCCGGGTGCTTCTGGGCGACCTCCTCGATATCCATCCCCCCTTCCGTAGAGGCGATAAGGGACATCCTTTTTTGATCCCTGTCAATGATCGCCCCAAGATAAAACTCTTTGTGAATATCCACCGGCTTCGACAAAATCACCGCATTAGCCACAACCCCCTGGGGACCGGTCTGATTGTTTACAATCTTCATCCCGAGAAGTCGCTTTGTAACGTCTTTGATCTCTGCTTTCGATTTGGCAAATTTCACTCCGCCCGCTTTGCCTCTTCCCCCGGCATGGACCTGGATCTTGACGACCGCTTCGTCTAAGTCGATATCCTTTAAGGCATCCAGATCACGAATCACAAAATAATCAGGAACGGGTATGTTGTACCTCTTTAAAAGCTCTTTTGCCTGAAATTCGTGAATATTCATTTTTTGCCCTCTTGCCTCTATATCTCCCAAAATTCAATATACATCAACTATGAATTAAGGCCGTTTCCTTTAAGACACTAAAAGACAAACGCTAACAAAAATAAATAATTTTTTATATTGTCCAGATTTTAAAGAGTGGGGGGCAACCTGGAATAGAACCAGGGACCGACGGGTTATGAGGGAGGGGGAACACCAATTCACCCAACACCAACCAACCTAAATCAGCATAAGTATAATGACTTAGGTAAGGAATGTCTATTGGTTTCTATCGGTTAACATCGGTTGGATTGGCAAGGCACTGCACCGTTTTTGCACCGCTACAGTCCCATGTTTCCCCAAACTAGGCGGGTCGCCTTAGATTGAACATGGATGAGTACAAAGATGTCTCTTTTATCCACGTTATTTTCAAGTAAAGTATGCGTGCGAATATTGACATTTTGAATCAACTTGTCATCTTCAAGCAGACAGAAAAAGGGTTCTTCCCCATTTTCAGGCTTTAACCCTGTTATTTGGCTTTCATGGGGTGGGCAGCTTAGAGCATCAAAGAGGGTTTTTAACTTATTATCTATGTCCCCCTGACCGATGATCTGTCCTGGAAGATCGTGCCATAAGATGGTGTGATTGATTTCGGCTAGAAGGTGTAGCTTAGAAGAAATGAGAGAGGCAAAATAAAAGTCCCCTTTTTTGGAAATTGCGTTCATTTCATTAGGGTCTTGTTTTAGAAAACTCTCCAGCTGCCAGCATTTCTTGTTTTTTAGATGCTCATCAGACTCAACAAATCTTTTGATCTGAGAATGGAAGTGTTTTTGCAGTCGATGTTTTTCTTTTGGGTCCGCGTTGGATTTTAATATCCCCTCGTATTTCAAATAGAGTTCCATATTGATTAAACTTTTTGTTGAGGCTTGAGAGTTTTGTCAAAGAACTCAATGAGTTTATTCCAAGAATCCTGACTTGCATATTGATCTTCAGCAATGGAGCCACCCATTGTGAACCACTTTTTCCCGATCGGGTGGTAATAGACTGGTCCAGGTTGGGGTAGATTCGGAATATTGATGCCATGACCTGCTTTTGGATAGTATAAATGCTCTCGGTAGATATTGGACTGATGCTTCTGTAACCGTTCTTCAATTTGTGATGCATAAACCGCAGATGGCCACATCTGGTCATCACCGCCAGAAATGATTAGAAGAGGGGCTTGTATTCTCTCTACTAGAATGGATGCATCCTGGAAGGCTTTTTTATCTTTCATGCCTTCTAGAAAGCTAGTTAGGGTATTTGCGGGATTAGCTGCATCATCACCACGCCCGTTATCGAAGTCGGTAGGCGGAACAGGTGCAAAGGGAGCTAAAGGCTTTCCATGATATTGCCAAGCATTTACTGGAGTTTCGCTTAGTCCTCCGTAGATCACGCTACTTGGAACGGCTGCCACAATCGATTGCACTGATTCTGGAAACCATGCTCCTAAAATCAGGGATAACTCTCCTCCTCTTGAAGCCCCATAAACTCCAACGTGTGAACTGTCTAGATTTGGTTGTGTCTTGATCCAATTGAACGAGGTTTCAAAATACTCTAAAGGGATGTCTTGCAGGTTAGAAGGAAGTCCTTCTACTCCAAAATATCCCAATGCAAGAACTGCAAACCCATGAGAAGCGAGTAACTGTGCTCGGTTTTCCCCTAAGCCACCATTTGATCCGCTGAGAGTAATAATAACAGGTAATGGCTTGTCTGAAGGGGGGATGAACAATATGCCTACTAGTCCGTTTTCTTTGACTTGAATCTGTTTTACTTCAGGACTTTTTCGTAAACGGATAATTTCTTTTGATGCAACTTCTTGTGTGTCACGAAATACTCTAAAGGTTACGGAAAACGCTTCTTTTTTCACCTTAAACGAAGAGGGAATGCCAGATTCAGGTTGCATAGACCATAGTAAGCCTATTGGGTCGATTCCTTCATAGGAGCCAGTAATAGGGGATTGTGTAGCAAGATCAACAGAGCCATGATCATCTGCTTCAAAGGAAGTACTCGAAACCCATTTTACATGATTGTCGTCAATTGTGCTGGCTTGAATCGTAATTATTTCTTTGGGGTTCAGCTTTCTGATTACAATATTGATTTCTTAGTCCAATAAGGATGTTTCCGCAGAAATGTCGATGCTTGGGGAGGGGGAAGTATGAGGCGCATGGATTGCAGACAGAGGTGCAGTGGCCAGGACGATCGCTGATAGGGAAGTAGAAAACATAAAACCTCTATATCTCTGAAAGGCAAAGATTATACCTAAAAGTCGAAGGAAAATCAATCTATTGTCACTAATGAATTCAAAGGAAAATTTAATTGCTTAAAAAATTATCCATATAAAAACTAATTAATTTTTTGAACTGCTATTCAAAAACTAATTTCTATTGCAGCAAAAGGCATGAACCTTTCATAATACCCAGGAACTAGGTATTTCATGCGGTTGGTTAATAAAACAAGATATGCAATTTTAGGGGTCCTCCTTGACGCTCCAGCCTCTGGGTACGAGATCAAATCCCTTATGGGAAGATCAACAGCCTATTTCTGGAGAGAATCAGATTCGACAATCTATCCCGTGTTAAAAGTACTGGCAAAGGATGGAAAGGTGCTGTCTGAGATTGCTTATGTGGGAAAGAAAAAGAAAGAGGTCTTTTCAATTACAGAGGCTGGTCAGGCAGAATTTAAAGCTTGGTTCGATAGTCCCACAGGTGATGAAACTCCCCGCAATGAATTTCTTCTCAAACTGTTTTTTGCAATAAATCGAGATGAAGTGACTAGGCTATTTCAGGAGCGGTTAGAGAAACTTAAAAAGATGTGTGAAGAATATAAAAAAATTGAAGAGAGATTAGAGAGCATATCTGATTCACCTCGTAGAGCGATTCGTCTCAAGGCGTTGAAATATGGAATCGCTCATCTTGAATCCGAAATAAGGTGGTTAAATGAAGAGAAAAATCAATGAAAAAATATTAATTATTGGCGCGGGTCTGGGTGGATTGGCTTTGGCTCAAGGACTTATTAGGGCAGGATTCAACGTTACAGTTTTTGAGAGAGATGAAAGCCCTACAAGTCGTGCCCAGGGGTATCGAATTTCTATTCGCTCATTGGGAATGCATGCTCTATCTACATTGTTAACGCCTGAAAAACTGGATCGTTTGCCTGCAGCCAAAGTTAAAGGTGTGGGCGATGGATTTACCTGTGCTAATGAAAAGATGGAGCCTTTTTTCAGTGTTTCACAAGGGCAAGATGCTGCTGTCCAATTTCTCCGCTCAGAGCTAAGGAGTCTATTGTCGGAAGGGGTCAATATTCAATGGAACAAGCGTCTTGCTACATTTGAAGATAAAGATGATCGAGTGATTGCTCATTTTGAAGATGGATCGTATGCCTATGGAGATTTGCTTATTGGATGTGATGGAGGAGGATCAATCGTAAGAGAGCTTTTACCATCAGTATACAGAAGTCGTCTTGGATCGATTCCAAAGGTGATTGATAGCAATCGTGCCATCTTTGGGGGGCAGATTGACCGCACACCAGAGTGGGATGAGCTTCTCCCACTGAACAAAACAGGCTTAGTTCGTTTTCTCGGTCCTCATTCCCATTATATGGGTATATGCTTTTCAGAACGTGCGGATAGAAGTCCTACAGTTTTCTGGGCATTTTCGGAAGAAATAAAAGATCGGACTGCCCCTTGGTATCAATTTGATCAAGGACTGGAATGTCGCAAGCGAATATTGGACCATTGTAAACAGTTAATGGAAAACGAGCCTTGGCATGAAAACTTGAAAAAGCTGGTAAACGATACCTCAGCAGAAGCTATAATGGCACCTTGGCTTGTACGTACTACCAGATTCCCTGACTCCGAGCACTTCCCTATGGTCCCAACAGGTAGGGTGACCCTTTTAGGTGACGCAGCACATGCTATGCCTACAGAAAAGGGGCTAGGTGGCAATAATGTACTTGAAGATGCCAGATTGTTATCGGCTCTCTTAGCTGCTTCGCAAGAACCTATCAATTGGCGGGAAGTAATAGAGAGCTATGAAAGAGAGATGTTTGTCCGTGCAAAAATTGCTGTGAAGGAATCTGAAGGAGCAGCTGAGTACTTCCAAAATCTTAGGTCTCATTAAGGAAAAGCAGTCATAAAAAATTTGGAGCAAATTGAAAGGCTTTTTCGTGAAGCCAATCAACTTGTTCTCGGAAAATATTGAAAGTTTTCCAGTGCATACCTTTAGGTTTAGCTTTGTTAGGAATGCATTCGCTATTCCATCCGAGCTTTTGTATAAGAGTCCATTTTTTATGAATAATTTGATCCCCTTGAGTACGATTCTGACTTTGATAAACAAGGTTGAGACAGCATCTGCACAGAAAAAGGGGAAATCC
Source organism: Chlamydiota bacterium (assembly GCA_016866475.1). GTDB lineage: Bacteria > Chlamydiota > Chlamydiia > Chlamydiales > RGXB01 > RGXB01. Next base: position 356,942 of record VGMF01000001.1, read on the forward strand.
ATCATCTATGTGAACTAACAAGAGTTTACGCCTCCTATGATTGCACTTGGGGCATTTGAACCAGTATCGCTGGTTTCCATAATGTGCTGGGGTTAGTGAAAAGAAGATTTCATAGAGTAAAACCGCAGGCGAGGTTTCCTGGAAAATAAGCAATCTATCTGGGTATATTTGGAAATTTACTCCCCGAGTGGAAAGCTGACATGCTTTTTTAGGAAGAAGTCGCATGGAGCTAAAAGGAAAATCTGAACTGTCGATTTGGGGAAAAGCTTCAACAAACTGCTTGGTTCTTTTTCTGTTGGGACGTATCCCTGTTCCTGAACCGATTCCTCCCATTTTGTCCTCATTTTAACCGAAATCAAAAGCAAAAAATTTATTTCCTTTTGAGAATTTCCTTTTTTGCTTCAGTAAAATCATTTACGAGGCTTTGAATTGTTTGTTCTAGTGTTATTGTTGTTTTCCCCAATCCTAAGATTACATGGCAATAGTTTTTAGAGATTGCCTCTTGGTTGAGTTCATGCAAATCATGATATCCCTGTTCTTTCAAAAATGCATTGAATTGCCAAGCCTCTCTTTGCTGTTGTGATCCTTTAGAAAGAGCTGGTTTAGGAGGAATGGCCTGTCTGCAGTGCCAATGAAGGGTTTGGATAATGGTAGTTTGTATTGTTGCGGATGCCACCCATTCCAAAGCCAGAATCACTCGATCTTCAGAATACTGCATAAGCCCTTGTTTTTCGTCGTTTGTTAAATCAATACATTCAATCAGACATGGGTAGAGAGCATCTACACTTTGAGTTGCAGTAGCTTTCTTCTTTGGTTCTTCTTTTCTTGTTAGTGGTTTTTGTTTGGGTTCCAGGTGGTTTTTTGATGGTTGTAATTCGGCAATTTTCATTGAGAGATTGGTTGGTTTTACAGAGGTTAAGCTCTGGTCAGAATTGATATCCATTACATGTGTGCTAATCAGTGTAGCAATCGTCCCCTTATTGGTTGGTTTAAAAACTGCAATGCCGTACTCGGTTAGTTTTTTTTGCGCGCTTCTGTATTCTCCGCGAGTCAAGCCAATTAACTCATAATCACCAATTTAAGCTGGGTTAATTTTTAGATGAGCAGTACGAAATTCATTTTCATCATCTATTCGTTTGGCACGGAAAGAAATCAAAGCTAAGAGTAGGTAAGCTTTCTGATCATCCAAAAGAAGATCGTGCCCTCCATCTCTCATATGTTTTACCCAGCCACCTTTTCCCATCTACTTTCACGGTTTTTTGGGTTGATAAGAGTTACAAGATTGATCCAAAATCCATTGGTCGAATTCTGGCATTTTGAAATAAATTCTTTTGCCTATCTTGACCACGCTCTTGTTCAGGTTGTTTTTATGTCTACATGTCAAAAGATGCCGCAATTGGCCTCTAGTAAAAGGATAAATGCCGCTTGTAACAATCTGTTCTATTCCCCACAATTTTGGATTCATCATTGGTTCTCCTTCAATACAGTTGATGTACACTTGTTAATGTTGAGTTGAGGCTAATTGTACACTATGTTTTTGGGAGGGAAGTGGGGACTGTATTTTTGAATAAGGAAAGGCTGGCAAAGATGAGGGAATAATTTTTGAAAAAACAGAAAATTTTTCTTGCGGGTGTATTTTTTACAGAATTGGTTTAATCGGTTTCGGATCGTTTCTTAGGACGACCATGAGGAAAAGGATGGTCTTATGCAATCCAAGCTTTTAGAGTCCTCGGTTTATAAGACCGACTTTTTCCATCCTCACAATGAAATGATTTGAGTAGGTTCGTGATTATATCTTTCTCCAGGATATCCGCTGGTGCTATTGCAGGCTCTTTCTCGATGCACTCGTCCACAACCTCTTGAAACCGTGCTTTGTGATAGGGCGTACTGTATTTTGATTCTTCTCTTAAAGCAATGTTTCTAGGCTGGAATTAGATATAAATGTGTTTGAGCGAATCAGATAGATATCTCACGAATAGCTTTGGGAAAAGGATTTTATTGCGAGCAGCCCATTCTATGAGATAGGCAAATGGCATGATGATATCCTCTTCGCTGAGGATATACTTGGTTTTGGGTTGATTAAGCATGAATCGAATAAGAGGAAGCCGTATTTTTGTGTTAGCTTGAGAGCAGAGGGAATGCTCCTCATTTGAGGCAGAGGTGATGCCATTAATGATTTCGTGATACCTATCAGGAGAGAGAGCTACCGCAAGAGCTGCAAATTCGGAAGAAGATAACAAGTCCTCATAGAAATAGGAGGCGTATATTTCTTCCTCAGTCATTTGTGATTTTAGAGTTTGCCAAAGGATGGTGTGATATTTTCTACTCATTATTTTCTCCAAAGATTTTATTGCAGATGGCTTTGCTATATTTACGTGTGATTTGGGGATCAAGATGCGTATATCGATTAAGCATTTCCAAGGTGCGATGCCCTGTAGCAGTCTGTAATTCCATATTGGAAGCCCCTTCTTTTGCTGCATTTGTAGTGTATGAGTGCCTCGTATCATGGAAGCGACAATTTTCGATTCCAGACCGCTTTAAAGCTTCTTGCCAAGCTTTCTTGATGTCGATCTTTCCAAAAGCTGTGCGGCTGGCAAAAACAAGCGGCTTTCTAGGATCAGATGTATGTTGAAGCCTCTTCAGTTCTTCCAGTATCTGTGGCACCATTGGAACACTTCGAGGTCTCCCGTTTTTCGTCTCTTTGATGTAGGCAAGGCCATTTTCAAAGTCGATATAACGCCATTCCAAATTGAGGATTTCTCCCTGACGTGCACCCGTTGTAACTGCAATCAAGACAATGCAGTACAGATATGGGTTTTTGCTCTGTTTACAAGCGGTAAGAAGACGATTAATCTCTTCATAAGTCAGAAACCGATCGCGTCCAGGATTCTCTTTTAGCTTTTTAAAATGAAGGCAGGGGCTTTCAGAAAGCCATTTGAGTTCCTTTACGGCATAGCTGAAAAGGGAAGAAAGGCTTGCAAGGTAACGATTGACCGTGCTCGGAGTACATTTTGTGCCTTTTGGAGTGGGCTTTTCAAGGAGAAGCAATCGCTCCTTGGCAATGAGTTCTGAAGTTAGATGGACAAGAGCATATCTTCCAAGGCGAGTCTCCCAGTACTCAAGGTGTCTCAAAGTGTCTTTGGAAGAGCGATGGTGTTGTAGTGCTCCATTAGAAATGAAGCGATCAAGGAGTTCGGAAAAAGTATGCTTCTTTCTGTATTGATCAAATTTGAACTCGCCACGCTTAATTTGGCGTTTAGTCTCTTTTTCCCAATCCTCAGCTTCTTCCTTGCGGTCAAAGGTTCTGCAAATTGGCGGATATTTTTCGATGCGAATTACCGCTCTCCAAGAATGTCCCTTTTTTAAGCGTCTTTTGTAAACTGACATGAATCCACCTTACCAATAATCAATTGTTATTGATTTAGGTCGGGTGGTTTCTGACCGACTGGTTAAAACTGTTTTTCAGTGCACCGTTTCTGCACCACTTGGCTTATTTTCCTCTAACTTCAACTCTTTTATCGCATTTGTTTCTCATTCATCCTCATGGGAATCAATGAGTTAAAGAGTTGGGGCAACCTGGATTTGAACCAGGGACCGACGGGTTATGAGGGAGGCGTTTGTTTAGCCGGCTAGGGAGAATCCGCTCATTTCTTGTATTTGCCCTACAGATCTGCTAATATGGAAGTTTGTAACAGGAAAACGGTACCTCCCTTGTTTAGTCTCATAAAAGATAAGTACAAAAAAATTAAGAAATTTTTCCTCCATTCGCTACAGGATCTTTTTAGTAAACCGATGTGCCCCGAACAATGGGAACGCCTCGAGGAGTTGCTCTACATGCAAGACCTCGGAAGCAATCTAGTAAAAGAGATCATGGATGGGATCCTTGCCTATCATAGAGAATTCAAGGAGGCAAAACAGGCCGATTATATCCGGTGGATGAAAACACGGATGCTCACATTTTTTCCAACCCAACGAGAACCGCTACCGCGGGTCTATCCAAAAAGGGCTTTGATCCTTGTTGTTGGTGTCAACGGCTCGGGGAAAACGACCACAATTGGACGACTTGCAAATTTTTACCAAAAGCAAAATCAAAAAATCCTGGTCGCTCCTGCAGATACATTCCGTGCAGCGGCCAAAGAACAACTTGCGATCTGGGCAAAACGGGCTGCTGTCGACATGGTAGAGAGCCCCTCAAAAGACCCTTCCGGAGTTATTTATGAGGCGCTACAAAAAGGGGTGCAGGGGGATTACGACCTGATTATTGCTGACACGGCAGGCCGCCTGGATGCCAAAGTGGAGCTGATGCGCGAGCTGGAAAAAGTGATAAGAACTGCTAAAAAACTGAATGTAGAAGCACCCCATGAGGTGCTCTACATTTTGGATGCTACCCTGGGTCAAAACGGTTTGGATCAACTCAAAACATTCATGCAGTTTTGTCCGGTAACGGGAATATGCCTCACAAAAATGGATGGCACAGCAAAAGGGGGGGTCGCTCTTAGGGTGCAAAAAGAATTAAAAATACCGATCCTGTGGATCGGGCTCGGGGAAGGGCTTGAAGACCTGCAGCCCTTTGACGCAAACCAGTATATCGAGTCCTTGTTTTAGTGGATAAAGAACTTTTAGAACTTGTCAGAGAATTAAAGATGCTTCTAGACCCCCCCAAAAAGGTCTTAAAGCCCCTATCGACTCCCGGCACCCCCGAAAAACGGGTGAAAATAAGGGTGGAGGATCCTGTCTCGACACCCTACACAGTTCCTAAATTCAAAGAGGAACCGGCAAAAATGGAGCCAAAAGAGCTTCAAAAGCCGACCCCTAAGGATCCCCCTGTTTTACTTAAAGATCTCATAGATTGGTTTCAAAAAAGATTCAAAGCTCCTGTGATCTCCCCCTTAAACGATAAAAGAGCGGCTGATGCAAGAGAGCGCTACAAAAACGGAACGAACCATGCCGGCATCGTCCTATTAGTTCCAAAAAAGATTCAGGAAGGGAAAGAGTTCTATAAAAGTGTGCAACTAGCGATCCACCAATACCTCATTCCATGTATGTTCCTCCCCCTGGATCAGTTTAGCAAAGAAACAGCGCAAACTACCCGTCTTTTGATCACGGACACGTCCTGGATTTCGGCCTATACTACGGAGATTGTCAGAAATTCGGAAACAAAGACAGACTTCTTATGGGGAGTTCCGATTTTTTATCTCGAACCGTTTGAAACGCTCAAAACATCTGAAGGAAAAAAACGTTTATGGCAAGCTCTCCTCTCATTCCCCCGTTCGTAGAGGTTCTTGTCGACCAAAGGGTTTTTAAACCTCTTTGCTACGAAAATAGCGGTTTTTCCTTGAACGTAGGATCACGCGTTTTAGTCCCGTTAAGAAATAAGAGCGTCAAAGGGACCGTTGTCGGCTGTCTAAATGCGGCCTCTTTTCAGAAAGTCGCAAAAATCGACTCCGTTTTGGTAGAGGAATCAATGACTGAAGATTTGATGGATCTAGCCAAATGGATGAGTGCATATTATCTCACCCCTTTTCAAAAAGTTCTCACAACGCTACTCCCCGCTTCCTTGAAAAAAAAGATAAAAAAAGAAGAGCACTATTTTGTCACCCGTCGAGCCCCAATAGCAGACCTTATTGAGGCTGCAAGTAAAATATTAGATCCGAAAAATCCGCAAAAAAGGGTTCTTGAGTACCTCTTGATGCAAGAAAAAGGGGTGTTTCTCTCCAAATTATTGGAAGAAACCGGAGTGTCGAAAAGCCCTATAGAATCTCTAGTGAAAAAAAAATGGATCGATTTAAAAAAGCTCGAGGTCGACCGCTCCCTTTTCACCCATGAAGACTTCCTCCTTTCCCCACCAAAAAAGCTCAACGAAGAGCAGCAGCAGGCTTTGAACAAAATTCTTTTAAGCCTCGAAGCGAACAAATTCCATACGGAGCTTCTATTCGGTGTGACAGGTAGCGGTAAAACTGAGGTCTATCTGCAAGCGATCCAAAAGGCCCGCTCCTTAGGTTTGGGAGTTCTTTATTTAGTCCCCGAAATTGCGCTTACGACGCAAACAATCGACCGTCTTCTCTCCCGCTTTAGTGAGCAGATAGCAGTTCTTCACCACAGACTCTCAGACGGCGAGCGTTTTGATGCGTACCGGGGGATTCTTAGTGGAAAGATTTCGATAGTGATTGGAGCGAGATCGGCGATTTTTGCTCCAGTACAAAACCTGGGGCTTATCATCGTAGATGAGGAACAGGACGGATCGTTTAAGCAAACTGAGGAGATGCCCTGCTACAATGCAAGAGATGTGGCTATTGTAAGAGCTAAGTACCTAAAAGCGGTCTGTGTTTTAGGAAGCGCCACCCCCTGCTTCGAAACTTTTTACAACGCCCAAAATCTCAAATATGGGATCAGCTATCTGACTCAAAGAGCCAAACAAAACCCTTTGCCTGAAGTAAAAATTGTGGACATGCGTCATGAAGATGACAAAAAAAAATGTCGCGCTCTTTTTAGCGACCTCCTTTTGAATAAAATTGAGGATCGGCTCAAAAAAGGGGAACAAACGCTCCTATTTTTGAACCGTAGAGGGTTTTTTAAGTGCCAAATTTGTACAACTTGCAATGAAACTTTAAAATGCGATCAGTGCGATGTTTGTTTGACCTACCATAAAGGGGAAAATATTTTGGCCTGCCACCTTTGTGGTTTTACCCAAGATCCAAAAGATGCCTTTTGCAAAAAATGCCGTTCTAATGAGACTATGCGATTTCAGGGTCCGGGTACAGAACAGGTGGAGCGGGCGTTGAAAGCGGTCTTTAAAGAGGCCAGAGTCTTGCGGATGGACCGCGACACCACGCGCCACAAAGGGAGTCACGATGCACTCTATCGGGAGTTCAAATCCCAAAAAGCCGATATCCTGATCGGTACACAGATGATTGCCAAAGGGCTCGATTTTCCTCTGGTCACTTTGGTGGGGATACTCAACGCAGATTCTATGCTCCATATTCCCGACTTCAGATCGGCCGAAAATGCATTCCAACTGTTAAGCCAAGTATCCGGCCGTGCAGGAAGGGGCGATTTTCCGGGCGAGGTAGTTTTACAGACCCGCCTACCCGAGTATCAGGTGATCCAACACGCTTCAAAAGAGGACTACCAAAACTTCTTTGAGGAGGAAATCCTGTTGCGCAAGCAGTTCGACTATCCCCCGTTTAAAAAGATGTGCCGTATTGTTTTACAAGCACCCGAAAGCGCACTCCTGGACCGATTCGGAACCTTTTTAACCCATCTTTTTGAAAAAAATAGAGAACTTGACGTGGATATTCTCCCCTATACCCTTTGCGGCTTGACGAAAGCTAAGGGGCAATACCGAGGACAGATTCTTCTTAAAGCACAAAAATTTACCTCTTTGAAAAAAATGGTCCTCCTAATCCCCAAAGCTGAAAAAATCAAAATTCTTGTCGACGTCGACCCACTCCAAACATTCTTCTAAAATTCTTTCATAGAACTTAAAATATTTTAAATTAACCCTCTTTTGTGCTTTAGTATAGCATTAAATATTTCAGGAGCTAAAAAAAATGGCAGCCGCTTCAAACTTGTCCGCAACGATATCGACTAATCTTTTTTCAATCTTTTTAGATTCTCTAAAAAGCTCTCTTAATGAGGCAACAAAAGCAAAAATTTTAAAAATTTCCTCATCGAGCTTAGCTACTGAAGGGAGTAAAACCCATTTGGTAAAAAGAAGGTTCATTTATACCCCGTTAAACGCCGAGGTGCCCTGTGATAATAGGGGAATGTATGAGATTTTACTCAAAGAGGTCCAGGAAATCGTGGAAGATGATCGAGATAATCCCAAAGTGCAATTTCTTTTAAAGCTATTGGAGAAACCGGATGAGTCCCAGGAGGTTCAAAATTTCTTAAATGAGATGAGAGAATACCATCTGGAAAATCAAAAAAATCCTTTTTCTTTTTTACAAGACAAGATCTCTGAAGGGCTAGCGAATGTTTCTCAACAGCAACCACCAGCCGGTATCCATGCAATCTCTATCAAGGTGCTTTTTTTTAAAAAGGTCAATCCGGACGAGATTTTATCCATCAAGTATAAAGGGAAACCCCTATAGGGGATATCTGAAGCTCGCTTTTAAAAAAAAGACCTCTTAAAAAAGAGGTCATTTTCAAACGACAAGAATTTTTTAAGACTGGTGCGGTTTCATCATAGGGAAGTAGATGACATCACGAATGGATACCTCACCGGTGAGAACCATCACTAGCCGATCAATACCGATCCCAAGTCCACCTGTTGGAGGCATCCCGGCATTAAGTGCTTCAATAAACTCCTCATCCATAGGATGTGCCTCTTTATCACCCGCATCTTTCGCTACCTGCTGCTGGCGCAAAAGGGTCTCTTGCACAAGCGGATCATTGAGTTCAGAGTAGGCATTCGCCATCTCCATACCCAGCATGAACAGCTCAAATCGTTCGACGATCCCCTCCTCTTTTTCTTTCAGGTTGCGATGGTATTTGCAAAGAGGTGTGGTCTCTACCGGATGGTCGATAATAAAATGGGGTTCGATCAAATGCTCCTCAACAAACTCCTCAAAAATCTTGGCTATGAGAAGTCCACGTGGAAGTTTTTTCACCTCAAGAGGGTCCAGTGGGGTCGAAGCCAAAACATCTCTCATCTCTTGGTCGCTCATCTGGTCCACATCTAAACTTTTGTAAACACGGATCGACTCTTTCATCGTGTAGCGCTTCCAAGGACCGGAAAGATGCAAGTGGTGCGTGTTCCCTTTTTTATCCTGACGTGTTCCCAAATCGGTTGTCGCATACAGTGCGTGCGCTAAATGGATAAACAGCTTTTCGGTGAAATCCATCACGTCATGGTAATCCTGATAGGCAGCATAGGACTCTATCATCGTAAATTCAGGATTATGCGTCCGGTCAAGCCCTTCGTTTCTAAAAACTTTGGACATCTCAAATACATTCCTAATCCCCCCTACAATCAGCTTCTTTAGCTGAATTTCCAACGAAATACGTAGGAAGATATCCAGGTGCAGAGCATTGACATGCGTGATAAACGGGCTCGCATTTGCCCCACCATAGATCGTTTGCAAAACCGGTGTTTCCACCTCAATAAATCCATGGTCCTCGTAGAATCGGCGAATGAGCGAAAGGATGCGCGAACGTGTTTGAAACGTCGCCATCACCTGGGGATTGCTGATCAGGTCGAGCCACCGTTTGCGGTAACGCATTTCAATGTCGCTTAGACCACTATACTTATCAGGCAATGGCAATAGAGCTTTCGCTCTGAAGGTGACCTCTTTAGCATACACAGTCAACTCTCCGACTCGCGTGCGAAACAAATGCCCTTTGACCGATAAAAAGTCGCCCAAATCTACAAGTTTCTCCACAAATTTGATGCCGCTCAGCTCCTCGGAAGGGTTAAGCCCCATTACGGCTGTGTCATCGCGGTTTAACATGACCTGAATGGTGTGGTTTTCATCAAGGAGCGTCAAAAAAGCGTTTTTCCCCATAGCCCGGAAAAGGACCACCCTTCCGGCAACCTCAACCCAATCGGTCTCCCCTTTTTGCGCCTCTTCAGAGTGCCCAACAGGATGCCCGTGATATTTTTTTGCCAGATTTCCGGCAAGAATCGGACTGAGAGAATCGGCGGGGAAAGGCTCTACACCTAGTGCCCGAATCTCATCCAATTTTCTCAATCGATTGCGGTACTCTTCTGTATGTTGCATGGATGACTCTTTTTAACTTTTGTTCCGTTGGTTACATCTTCTAGTTCATATCCCAAAAGGGTGATCTCGTTTCGTATCTTGTCCGCGTCCTGAAAGCGACGCTCTTTTCTTGCCTTTTGCCGCGCTTCTACCAGATCCAAAATAGAACCCGGGATCGGCTCCTCCTCTTTCTTCAAGCAGCCCAAAATAGCATCAAACCGCTCTAAAAGCTCAAGAATTCTTTTTTGAGATTCTTTGCTGATCTTTTTTTGGTCGAGCCCTTTATTGACATCGCGTACCATATCAAACAAAACAGCAAATGCCTTTGGAAAGTTCAAGTCGTGGTTTAATGCCTCCATAAAAGAGGCGTGGATTTGGTCAACATTAAAGTTCTCCTCTCCCGCATCGGCACCCAACTCGAGACGATCCCAGAGCTGATCCACCCTGAAAAGGGCCTGGCGTACACCCTTTAGCCCCTCCAGGGTGAAATTCAACGGCATCCGGTAGTGCGATTGCGCTATGAAAGCGCGCACCTCACGGCCGCTAAACCCCTTTTCGATCAAGTCTCTGAGTGTGTAAAAATTTCCGAGACTTTTGGACATCTTTTTGCCGTCAACATGGAGATGTTCTACATGAAACCAGTGGGTTGCAAACGGGGCGTGGTTGCAACATTCCGACTGTGCTATCTCGTTCTCATGGTGGGGAAAAACAAGATCAATCCCGCCGCAATGGATGTCGATCGAAGGTCCTAAAAAATCTTGCGCCATCGCCGAACACTCGATATGCCAGCCGGGTCTTCCCGGCCCAAATGGGCTCTGCCAAAAAATAGGTCCGTCGGTCTTTTGATCGTAAGCTTTCCAAAGGGCGAAATCACAAAGATTATCTTTAGTGTACTCATCCTGATGCACCCTCTCACTTGCACCGGCAACAAGAGACTGCCTGTCGATATGAGACAATTTCCCATACTCCTTAAAGGCGTGAACCCGAAAATAGATACTCTTATCATCCGCCTGATAGGCATACCCTTTGTCAATCAGCTTTTCTATCATCCGAATCATCGATGGAATCGCATCGGTAGCTCTTGGGAAACGGGCCACCCCTTCGATTTTAAGAGTCCTCAAGTCCTCAAAAAAAGCCTCAATATAGATATCGGTGTACTCACGAAGGGGCATCCCCCGATCATTAGCACCCTTCATCGTTTTGTCATCAACATCGGTCAGGTTCATCACCTGTGTCACGGGGATTCCGTTGACTTCGATCACCCGCCTCAATAAATCGGTAGATACAAACGTACGGAAGTTTCCAATATGTGCATATCCGTAAACGGTTGGGCCGCAAGAGTACATTTTTGCCTTTGGACCCATCGGTTTGAAAGGTTCTATCTGACAAGTGAGTGTGTTGTACAGAGATAGCATCAGCAAATTTCCTTATGGGCCAGCTCAGTAAGAGCTCTAAGATGGATTTTACCCGATCCGAGCAAAGGCATATCCTGCACTTTCAGCACATGGTGCATTCTAAAGTACTTCGGCAAACCCGATTCAAACAAAATTTTATTGATCTCGTCCACGGTGGTCTCTACAACACTTATCAAAACAAGCTCCGTTTTTTCCCCCTCTCTTTCAATAGGGATCACGACAAAAGGATTATCGATTTTACGTTTGTCAGCGAACCAGCCTAGCCCCTTCGCCGTATTCGCTAGTATCTCCTCAATCAATGGTAAATTAACCATCTCGCCGCCAACCTTTGTGAACCTCTTGAGACGCCCCTTCAAAATCAGGTTTCCCTTGTCATCAATATGCCCGTAGTCCCCTGTCCGGTAGTAGGACTTACCGTTGATCAAGATAAAAGGGGACTTGATGTCTTTTTCCATGTACCCCTTAAAAATCGAGGGACCTTGCGCCAAAATTTCCCCATCTTCGCCCTGCGGCATAGGCTTCAATTCCTCACGGTCTACAATCAAAAGCTCGACCTTACTCAAAGGTCGACCCACACCGATCCTGTTGTCATCTCTAAAGCGCTGCGCAGATAAGACCGGGGAACACTCTGTAATTCCATACCCCTCAATCAGCTTCGCTTCTGGATTGATTTCATACAACTTGGTGATCAAACTTTCCGGAGCCTTCTCTGCACCGGTGAAACACATACGAAGTGAGTCTAACTGGCCGGGTTCGCTTGAAGAAAGCAGGTTTGCATAAAAGCTGGGCGTAAGGGCAAGAAGGTCCACACCCCAAGCCTGTATCTCCTGTGCTATCCGTGGAGAATCGGTCGGATCGGGCGAAAAATAGGTTCTCACACCATTCAGGATAGGAAAAAGGGTCAGCGCCGTGAGCCCAAAAGAATGGAACTGGGGAAGAGCGCAAAGACCTGTCTTTGGCTCGTAGGGAGAGATCACCTCTTCGAAATCTTCCATGTTCGCAATCAGATTCTTATGAGACAAAGGGACAGATTTAGGATGTGATTCCGTTCCACTTGTGGTCAACACTACGGCATTCATCTCGTTAGACAGGTTCTCAACTCCAAAATGGGTTAGAATAGACCTTGTGGGTCTCGTCGATAAAAGCAGCGCTTTAAATTTATCTAACAGCGACACCTTTTCCTTAAGATTTTCTGCAAAGACCAAATAGGGCTCCATCGCCCCAAGTTCTATATGCGCCACACGGTCAAGAAATTTACGGGCAGTTAAAACCGATTTGATAGACAAACTATGGATCACGTGGTCAGTGCTTCTATAACCGGACGTCCAGTTAATCATCACCGGCACCTTTCCGGCCAACATCGAGGCAAATAAAATAAGGGTAGATCCAACACTTGCAGGGAGCATGATCCCAACATAACGCCCCTCAAGTTTACGGATTTTTTGAGCCAAAATAAGGACCGCTATCAAAGCGCGCTTGCCAGTCAACGTTGTCGTCTCGTCCGCGATAAGCTCCTTATTCCCCCCCTTTTTTGCCCTCTCTATGAAAGCCTGTGGTATCGTTTTGCCGAGAATTTCGACTTTTTTCATCCCCTTGACAGTGTGCTGCTTCCAACCCCGTAACATATCTTTAGACTGTAGCTCCCGCGCTTTGGGAATTTTTTTATGGAGAGCCACCAAGAAAAGATCGAATACATGGACTAAGTCCAAGGAGGAGATCTTCTTATCAATCCCGAATTTGAGGTCTAAAAAGGTGATGAGGTTCGATAAGTCCAAAGAGTCGCACCCAAGATCCACCGCCAAATCCTGATCGTCTTTGATCTGCACTTTAGGGCGACCTGTCATCTTACTAATTTTTTCGTACACGAGATCACGCATCGCTAGAGGGACATCCACCTCTTTGTTGATGATTTGCTGACTGAAGACAAAAGCCTGTGGGGTCGACCCTTTTTTATCCCAAAAAAGATAGGGAACCAGGTTTGCTCTCTCGGCAGATTCGATCTGGTCACCGTACTTGTATTGGTTGTACCAGTTCTCAAGGTAGCGATTGAACTGAATTTTACTTACTTGATAGGGGAAATCGGCGGGTAGAGTGGAGAATTCGACCAACACATCCCTTTTGGGCATAAAAAAGATCAAGTTCTGAAAGACAAGCTTGATGGATGTTTTTAATGTTTTCCAGAAATTGGGCGAATCGCCGAGGATCGCTCGAGAAAACAAGCTACCCCATAGTCCGGTTGTACGGACTAAAATCACCTCCAAATTCGGATCCTCGGAAAGGAGTCGATGGACAAAAGATTTTCCACCTAAGAACTCCTTAGGGGAGCGCTTAAGCCCTCCGCCTGGGTATATAATGACCTTTTCTCCCCGATCCAAAGACCGGCGTATGTTCTGGTACACCATTTCCCCTTGGCGTGCCTTCCATTCATTCACAACAATTTCAAAATCGGGGATAGGGACGACACGTATAAGCCTATAAAGCCAGTTGACCCCTTTTTGGTAGAAAAAGCGCTCATCCATAACAGGTTTCAAAGAGGCTATCTGACCGAGAAAAGAATACAAAAGGAGCGGATCTGTCATGGCAGGGTGATTTGGCAGAACAACAACGGGTCGATCCGATTTTAGGATATTTTTAATCTTCTCTAAACCTTGAGTTTGAACGCGGTATCGGACACTAAAAAGCCATCGAAGAAGAAAAGAAAGGATCCTGATAAAAATATCTCTTATCATCACTAACCCCTAAGATTAAGAGTAAAAAAAACTGATGCTATTATAGCAAAAATTGACTTCTTGTTCCAACCTGAATTTTAGGATTGCCCTAATAATGTATACAAATATTTTACAACGTAGAAGAATTTCATCCACAGATCCTTTTTAAGAAAGAGGCCCCTAAGGGACCCCTAAAGGTTTTAGTCGAAAGACAAAACGATGGGTTAATCAAAAAAAGTTGACACGGTTCCATTTTTTATTTTATTTCAAAGTTCTATGACAAAATCAGAATTCCCAGATTCTAAAATAGATAAAGAGCGTCAGCTGCTACTCTCTGAAGACTTCTTTCAATCCCTCGCAAATCAGATCCACCCGTGGGGACCAACTTGCAAAAAAATCAGAGATTTAATTAAAACTTTTTTAATTACTGTTGGCAAAAAAAGGTGAATTGATTAAAAAAATAAAGAGTGCTTTCCCTATCTTTTTGCCCTAGAGATTTCAACGTTTAAAACAACAGAGAAGTGTCTAAAAAAAGATAAAAGCAAAGAAAAAAACAGTAACCATAAAGGGTGTTATGGAAATACATAGTACTTTAAGCGCTAAACAAATTGTTGAAAATCTTTTAGCGCAAAATCTCGGAAGCTTGAATGCTAAAATCTCCTCAATCGCACTTACCGCTATCTACCGGCCCCTTTTGTAAAAACCGGGCAATCGCTGAAAAGAAAATCGACTTAAAAAAGTCCCCTGCCAAGAACGGAAAAAAGCCCAGCATAAATCCCTTTGAGAAGCCGAAGAAAAGACTCATCCCAAGAGACCCTAGAACATCTATGACTAGGGACATAAAGAGAAAACTTCTCGTGATTCCCAGCCCTTTATGTCTTAAAATTTCCGCAAGATAAGCAACGACAAAGTACCCGAGTATATACCCTGCTGTGGGTCCAAATACTCCCATCGCAAAAGCTTTGGGGGAAACTAGTAGATGCGCGTCCAGGCATCCGGAAGTTACAAAAGCAGCAAGAGCGATTGCCGTTCTTTTGTAACCGAAAATCCAGCTAAGCAAAATCACGATCTGCGGCCTTAGAGCCATCGGGATCGGCGTGTGGGGTAACGGGACCGAGATCTTTCCCAAAAAGGTGATGCTCAAGGCCAAAAGAAAAACAACAAGAAGATCCGTAAGCCATTTTTTCTCTAAAACAATTGCACGGATCATTTATTTACCCTCATACTTTTTAAAAACCAACGAGACATTGTGCCCACCAAATCCAAAAGAATTTTTCATCACCGCATGCATCTCTTTTTGAGCTGCTAAATTTGCAGTCAGATCAAAATCTTTAGCCTCATCAATAGGGGCATCTAAATTGATTGTCGGTGGGATTCTCCCCGAATTGAGAGCCATAATCGCTAAGATGGACTCAAACGCCCCTGAAGCCCCCAAGCTGTGTCCATGCATCGATTTTGTCGCACTTACATTCAAAGTGTTTTCACAGCCCTTGAATACGGTTGCTATGGCAAGCATCTCGCTGATATCGCCCTGAAATGTGGATGTCGCATGGGCATTTATGTAACCGATCTCTTGAGGTTTCATCGAGGCATCCTCTAAAGCCAGTTGCATCGCACGGATCGCACTTGAGGCTTTGAGATCAGGTAGAACAACATCGAAAGCATCACAAGTTGTTGCTCCCCCAGCGAATTCGGCAAGAATTTTCGCCCCCCTTTTCACCGCATGTTCGTAAGACTCCAAGACTAAAACAGCAGCGCCCGAACTCATGACAAACCCCGACCGCTCTTTGTCGAAGGGGCGGGAGGCGCCGGCAGGGTCCCCATTCCAGTGAGACAGAGCTCTGCAGGCAAAAAAACCTAAATAACCAGGGATTCCCATCGCAGCTTCAGTGCCTCCAGCCAAAATAAAATCGGCTTTTCCCCATTCAATTTGCTCTTTGGCTGCAAGCAAAGCGTTGCTGGACGTTGCACACGCTGTCGAAATATCGAAGCAGGGCCCTTTTAAACCGTACTCGATCGCAACTCTAGCTCCGGCCATGTTTACTATCGAGTGGGCTATAAAGAAAGGACTTACTTTATTGTAGCCGTCAATCGTTGCATACATGTTATTTTCAATCGTCGTTAGCCCCCCCATCCCGGAACCGATTAGAACCCCACCGCGTGTTTTATCAATCCCCTCCTCAAAAGGGAATAATGAGGCGTTTTCTAAAGCGATCTGCGATGCAATCAGAGCGTACTTCATGAAGGGATCCAGTCTGCGGATCTCTTTTTTTTCTACCTGGGGCAAATACTGCTCAATCGGGACGTCAACAGGCGGAGCGCCGAAAGTGCGTTTAAAAGGTTTTTCCGGGGGAAAAATCTGGAGCTCTTGAATCGCACTCACCCCTTGCAGTATCTGCTCAAACACCTCTTCGGTATTACAGCCGTAAGGGGAGACCGTCCCCATCCCGGTAATGACAACCCTTTTTTTGTTCACTTGACCTCGATTTTTAAATCTACGATCTTACCGCCTCTCCAAAGGGATTCAAGATCATAGAACTCTCTTGTGTCTGCCAACAGAAGATGGACAATCAGCCCGACAAAATCTAATACGATCCATCTCCCCTCCTCGTATCCCTCGGAGTAGACCGGTTTTTCTTTCAGTCCACGCATCCGGCCCTCTACATCCCGAGCAATCGCCTTTACATGTTTGTCCACATTTCCGGTCGCTATTATGACATAATCGGAGATCCCCGAAACGGATTTCACATCGAAACAGAGAATGTCGGTCCCTTTTTTATCGTAAATTGCTTGAGCTACTTGCCGCAGTTTTTCTTGATCCATATGGCCATAGACTATACATACTTTAAGTTAAATCCGTCTATAGAGGCGTAAAAAAAAATGCATTTTTTTAAAATGTGTCTGAAGAGATTTTTTTTGAGCTGAATATCTCTTTAGTGGGCGGCCCGCTTTTAAAGGGGCAACCACACCTATTAGAGAGGCTTTAAGGGAATTTTTTTTTGCCCGGATCGAAAAAAAAACCCCGATTGGCCATAGGTAATGGGGGCATTAATAAATTTTATGAAAAAATCAACCAGGGTGTACTGTCCTGCCCAGGTCAGCAAGGCAAAGATCGATGAAAGCTTCGGAAGAAATTGTTTCCAGGTCAATATGTTCGAAAATATCCATCCGTTTGAACCAGGTAAACTGCCTTTTTGCATAGTTGCGATTTGCCTGCTGCAGTTCCTCCAGCATCCGTTCATAGGAAACTTCCCCTTTAAGATATTTTAGAGGCTGTTGGTATGCGATCGCCTTTTTAGCGTTAAGATTCATCTCCAGCCCCATCCCTAATAGAGATTCCACCTCTTTAAGAAGACCGTTTTCGCACATGAGTTTTGCTCTGCGATTTAGGCGCTCGTATAAAACGGGGCGGGGCCTGTAAATAAAATAGGCTTTTGGATTGAGAAGTGCGCAATATTTCGGCTTGAATTTTTGTTTGAAATCGGAAACTTTTTTTTGCGTAGCAATCAGGATCTCGTTTCCCCTGATAATTTTATGACGGTCGTTTATAGTGATTGTTTTGGCATATTCGGGGTCTTTTTTTTCCAATAGAGCATACAGCTCGCTTGTAGAAAGGACCTCAAGTCTTGTGCGCACCGAAGGATTTGCCGGAGGCGTCGCCGGCACTCCCTCTAAAAGAGCCTGAAAATAGAGTCCTGTGCCACCGGCAAAAATAGGAAACACTCCCCTTTTTTCCATGTCTTCTAAAATATTTTCTACATGCGCCAAAAATTCTGCCACATTGAAAGGGGTGGTAACGGAGTGTACATCCAGAAGGTGATGGGTGATACCTCCCATCTCTTCTTTTGTCGGTTTGGCGGTGCCGATATCCATCCCTTTGTAAACTTGCGCAGAGTCGACCGTAATGACCTCTCCGTTCAGCCTTTTTGCCAATTCTATGGCAAGTAAGGTCTTTCCGGCCGCAGTGGGGCCCGCAAGGAAAAGGGCGTTATAGGGATATGTATTTTTTGAGTTCACTTTTTGAAGGAGATATCTTTAAAACTTTGTCAAGACCTGCATAATGCAATATGTACTTCAGGTCGTCCGATGGAGACAATAGTACCAGTTTTGTTTTTTTTGTGTAACTGATCAAGATTCTTAGACCGGCACTACTTATGTATTCCAGCTGAGAGCAATCCAAAACGACAGCGCTACGGTTTTCACCTAGGCACTTTTTGAGCTCCTCTTCAAGGTAGGCCGCATTCGCAAAGTCTACTCTCCCAATTATTTCGAGAAAGGAAACTCCGTTTTCGTCAAAACGATTGATGCTCATTATTCTCTCCGTTCTATAATCAAAATCTTAAAAAACTCATTTTAAAGCAAGGAGAACGCCAGAACTTTTTTTTATCGGTTATTTATAAGATATTAAAACGTTGAGCTTGTAAGATTTAGAACAATCACTTAAACCTTCCTACTATTTTTTTCATGATGTTTTGCCTGCCATAAAGGATAGTCGAAAACAGGAAGATCTTTTTTCGCATCGTTTTCAACGGTCTGAAGAAATCCTAAGCCCTCCCTCCTTAAATCTAATTTAACAACCTTGTCCATCCCAACAATAGGTACCGATTTTAAAAAAGCCTGCAGCTCTTTCAATCCAGATTCTAGATGGTCAGGATTGAGCCTCACAAGAAGGATTTTTCCGGATTTTAAAGGGTTTCTTTCCTGTCGAAAACCCAAATTAATCGTTCTAAATGGGGGGAGAGCACCGGCATGGGAAAAATCGATCCAATTCAGCCTTTCATAGAAAGTTTTTTTTATGAAAACTAATTTTTCAAAAATGGATCCCTCAAGTTTTGTTCCAAGTCTTAACCCCCTTTTTCCCAGAAAAACTCTCGGGACATTTTTTGGTGATTGGAAGGGATGCAAAATGATCAGTACTCCCGCAGGGTCCAGCCCTAAGTTGTGGTAATCCTCTACAACAAATGCCACTTCTCTGAGCCCATAGTTTGTATAAATGGACGAAGGTGGATACTGAGATGTGGTCAAATGGCTAAAAACAGGGTGCAGGTCCGTTTGTTTAATTTGGATTTTAAAATAATTGGCGTAATCCTCCCCCTTTAGATACCGTAAAAACCAGCGCGGATCGGTCAAGTCGGGCTGAGAGGTGGAAAATAGGATGGAATCGACCTCTCTTTCTACGGGCTGCAGTTTCACACCGAGATAAAAGCCGAACGAACAAACAATCAAAATCCCCCCCAAAACAAAAAAAAGGGGTTTCATTCCAAACATTCCCTGCAAATTCGGTCTATATTGCCTGCACCGATAAACAGTAGGCACCCCTCTTCGCCAGAGAGATCTGCCATTTTAAGTTTCAACATCGAGGGAGTTGTTACATCGATACCCAGCGTTTCTGCCAATCTCTTAGACGCACCCAAAGAATCGTATTCTTCCATCGCTGCATAGGTATCCAAAAGAATCACCTTATCAGGCTTTTTCAATACACGAACGAAATCTTCAAAAAAATTTCTGGTTCTTGAGTATTTGTGTGGTTCAAAAACAACTATCAAAGGGGTCCTATACTGCTTGCGGATTGCCTCGAATGTCACCTCGAGCTCTCTGGGATGGTGTCCGTAATCCAGAAATACTTCAAGGGCGCCAATCTTCTTTACCCTCTCGCATCTACGCATAACACCTTTAAAGGTTTGAAAGGCTTCAACGATTTGTTTTGAAGGGACTTGAAGCGCTTTTGCCAACCCATACACACCCAAGGCGTTTTTCACCTGGTGCTCCCCCATCAACGGGATGTAGACATTTTTCAACAATGTGTTGTCCCTGGTATCGACGAGATCAAATAAGGATCCCTCCTTAAAGACACTTAGATTCGTTGCTTGAATCTTCCCCTCGCCTATACCATACGACACCCCGCAGCTTGCTAGCCCGAGATCTTCGCCGTAAGAGTAAAAAAATAGATTAGGATCCTTTACTGTCTTGATAAAATCTTTGTATCCCTGAAGAAGCGAGGGGTAGTCCTTCCAGTAATCGAGATGATCGGCATCCACATTTGTAAGTATCGCCCCTTTGGGAGAAATACGCAAAAAGGAACCGTCGCTTTCATCTCCCTCTAAAACAAAGCCCTTAGAGCCATCCTTGCCGTTTAAGTAATGGGATAAAAGAACGCCACCAACGCTAAATCCAAACTCGGGGTCATAGGCACTCAAAACATGGGCTAAGAGTGCGGAAGTGGATGTTTTCCCGTGGGCCCCGACAACAGTGTAGATCGGTGTCGCCCCCATAGTTTGAACGCAAAGATCGAGGCGATGCACCTTATGCATAGCTCCCATCAACTCAGGATGATCCGAGCCGATCCTTGCATGGTAGACTCTCACCGCATCCAAAGGTATCGGATTCTTTTCATGCCCCTCAAAAATTGTCGCGCCCTGCTCTTTAAGATAGCGGGTCCTTTCATTCAAAGAGAGGTCAGAGCCAGAGACTTCGATCCCCCTCGACAAGAGAATAGTCGCCAAACCACTCATCCCTATCCCACCTATGCCAATGAAATGATATCGCTCCACAGCCCCCCTCTTAACCGGACTTTATCCCCCCTCTTTTGACTTTTCAGTGTAAGCAAGGCATCGAGTATCGTATCAACCTCTTTCTCAGTTTTGATTGTTCCAACACCGCCCTGATCGATAAAATGCAGAGCATTATTTTTTTGATGCTGATAAGCTCCCTCGAAAGGGACAATCAAAGCAGGGACTTGGTAAAATAACAGCTCCTTGAGGGTACTAGCCCCGGCTCTTGTCAAAGCCACATCCGCTATTTGCATCGCATCATGCAAGGTATTGATAAAAGTCTCTACGTACGCTGTGATATGTTTTTCTTTATACCTCTTTTTGAAGGGCTTTGGATCATTTTTAGGGCCAACCAAATGGATCACATCAAACAGATCCAGCCAATCTACATTTTTATAAGCCCACCCATTTAGAAATTCGGACCCTGAGGATCCCCCTATGATCAACAAGACCGGTTTTTTTTGAGCTAGACCAAAAGAGGAGAATAGTGAAGAACGCTCTTTTATTTCTAGCTCGGGTCTCATTAAAAAGCCTCTATTCGGAAATTTTTTGAACAGCATTTCGTCGTAACAAAGAATTTTATGCGCAAAAAATGAGAAGAATCGGTTTACCTTTCCCATATTCGCGTTCGGCTCAAACACCCAGATCGGTTTTCCTAAAATTAGCGCCGCAATGCCGGCGGGAAAACTGTGGTAACTCCCAAAAACAATCACGAATTGGGGGTCTTTTTTTTGAAAAGCCCTAAACGCCTGCCAACAGCTTTTCAATAATTTTGTAAACCGTCTCCCTCCATCCAAAGAGATAATCTCGCAAATTGTTTGTTTCAAAAATGGGGAGGCATCCAAGCCGATTCCGATGAAGAAAAAATGGTCTTTGGACGTTCTCAAAGCTTGCAGAGCGGGAAAAAGATGCCCGTAAGTACCGCCTACGCTAAGTGCAATTTGTTGTCGCCACGACATCTGACCTCTTCAATTTGTATTAAAAGACAAATGAGTATGGCATTGGCTATCAAGGAAGATCCCCCCTGGCTCATCAAGGGAAGGCTTGTCCCTTTGCTCGGCAGCAGGCCCGATACAATGCCCATATTCAAAAAAGCCTGGATTGCAAATACATAACTTAAAGAGGAGGCGAGTAGGAAGCTCCCCTTATCGACAGTTCTCATTGCAACAATAAACCCCAAAATAACGATCCACATGTATATAAAAATAAGAGCTACGATCCCGATCAGACCGAATTCCTCTGCAAAAATCGCCAATATATAGTCGCTACGGGCCTCTGGCAAATAATTGTATTTTTGTAAACTTTGCCCGAGCCCTTTTCCATGCAAACCTCCGGAGCCTGCAGCAATTTTCGCCTGATAAGGTTGGTGACCTTTGCCAAGAATATCGGTCTCCGGATCCAAGTAGACCTGTATCCTGTTTTGTACGTGGGGCATCTTTGAGGCTATGATACCCGCAAAAGAAATGAATATCATGATGGGTAATAGCCAGAATTTGAAAGGGACCCTTGATAAAAAAAGCAAAACAATGATTGTCGAGGTCAAAATAAGGGCTGTTCCATTATCGGGCTCTATCAATATACACAACACCGGGAAGGCCAATATTAAAAGGACTTCCATAAATCGCTTAAACGAATTGAAGTCCTTTTTTTGATTTAGGTACCAAACATAAAAAAGGGGGACAAGGATCTTCATGATCTCTGATGGCTGAAATGTCAAACCAAATAGTTTGATCCACCTTTTTGCGCCATTGATCGTGCATCCGATTTTGGGGATAAAAACCAAAAGGAGCATCACACAGAATATACCAAAAATAACAGGTGCATATTCGATCCACTTCTTATGGCCTACATGAAAGACAATAAACCCGACGAAGCAACCCAAAATACCGTAGGCACCCTGTTTTAAAAGAGAATCGATCAAACCAAACTCGTGCATTCGGTCCAGGAGCTCTCCGGAAGTGGTATTGTACACCATGATCAACCCCAGGGAGAAGACACTCAAAGATAAGATTAGCAAAAGTCGAGATACAATGCTCATTGGATTCTCAGCTGGTCCCCCGGTTTTAATCTTTTCGCCTTTTCCTCATCTAGGTTATTCAAACGCAAAAGTTCGTCTACTTTCATGTGATTTTTCATAGCAATCGTCCAAGGATTGTCTCCATGCCGGACGGTATAGTATTTTTCCTGACCTTTTTTAGTAGATTTCCCTAGCTTCAAAACCTGTCCTATTTGGAGTCTTGAATCGATCAGATGGTTTGTACGCATAATCTCTTCAACACTCAAACCGTAGCTACGGGCAATTTTATCGAGAGTGTCACCGGCGCGTACGATAATATCTGCGGGGACTGTTTTCTCCATTTCTATCGGAGGCTCTTCTGATTTTAAAGTCTCCTCTTTCGGCTTTTGAGCCTTTTCCTGGTTAGCTTTTTCCTCAAATAGGTGGGTTTGGGTAAGCTTTTTGAGGAGCTGGTCCACCTCATCCACTACCTCTTTTTTAGAGGGGTCTGTTTTAGCGGAGGTTTGCGCCAAAACCTCTTCTTTGGGCGCCATTTTCACCGGTTCCGATTGCCGGCCGGTAAAAAAAATAAAAAACAACAGGATGCAATTCATCAAAACTGTGACTAAGATAGCATCTTTTTTTCCCATTCTATCCTCTGTTTAAATGCCTCCCCTCGATATGCATAGGAGAGAAATTGATCATAGCTCGAAAAACCGGGAGACAGCAATAAATTCCCCTCCCCTTTCAAGCCCTCTTCTACAGCCTTCTCCAAAGTTTTACACAGAACAACCTCAAAAGAGCCCCCAAAGACCTGGTGGATCTCGTCCATCGTCTCCCCGATCGCTAAAATCCGTTTGAGTGAGGCTCCTGAAAATTGATCCTTATAGATCTGTAAATCTTCCCCTTTTGACCGACCGCCCATGATGAGCTGAATGGGCCCCTCTACTTTATTTAGCGCGTATACTGTTGAACTGATTGTAGTAGACTTGGAATCATTGTAAATTTTTTTTCCGAAAAAGTCTCCAAGATATTCTAATCGGTGCGGCAAACTTTCAAAAGTAGATAACCTGTCGATGAAAGTACTTTTGGGAATAGAAAATTTTCGGGCTAACCAATCCAGAATCCTATCGAATGGAACATTAGGCCCTAAGGATTCTCCGTCCGGTTTCACAAGTGAAAAAATACGCATTTTTGCCTCGCGATACCTCTCCATGGTACCGTAACGATCTAGATGGTTAGGCTGTATGTTCAAAATAACCCCTAAATCCAAAACTTTTTGGTGTGTAGTCTCCAGCTGCTGGGCACTCAGTTCTATCACAATAGCTTCCCAGTCCTTAAAATCCTCGGAGCTCAAAGGGATTTCTATATTTCCAAGCGCCTTTGCTTTAATTCCCGCACTCAAGAGGATATGCTCAATTTGCTTGACACAAGTAGATTTCCCATTAGAACCGGTAATACCGATCAAAACCCCGTTAGCCATTTTTTCTAGCGCTAGGTCCACTTCGGACTGTACCAAGATTCCCCTTTTGAGAGCCTCGACGATCAATGGATGCTCCATAGCAAAACCGGGGGAGACTACAACGCGGGCAACTTTTGAAAAATCTACAGGCGTCGGGGATCGATCATCGTATGTAAAAGGGACAATCCCCTCCCTCAAAAAAAGGCGAAAAGCCGATTTGCCGCTCCTTTTGAGCCCTAATATCAACGGTCTAAGCATACGTTCTTGCTAAAAAATAGATAAAAATTCCTAAAAAAGCACACAAAGTCTGCGCTAGGGCAAACCTGTAGACAATCTTGTTTTCGCTCCAGCCTTTAAACTGGTAATGGTGGTGCAAAGGAGCGCAGTGAAAAATACGGGTTTTTGTCCTCTTAAAGTAGTAGACTTGAAGAATGACCGAGAGTACTTCCACAACAAATATCCCGCCATAAAATACCAAAAGTATCTCTTGGTTCAAATAAATTGCAAAAGCTGCAATCAGCCCCCCAAGCGGCAGCGAACCGACATCCCCCATAAAAATTTGAGCCGGCTTTTTGTTAAAAATAGTGAACCCCAAAATAGAACCAAACAATAAGCAGATCATAAACGTCAGGAAAATCTCACCCCGGATTAAACCGGCTAACCCCAAAAAAAATAGGGTGATCAGACTCAATGACCCGGCAAGACCATCCATCCCGTCAGCCAAATTTACCGCATTTGAAGTACCAACTAAAATAAAAGCCAAAAACAGAATGAGAACTACCCCACCTAAACTAAACGTCGGAAACGAAAGGCTGGCAATAAACGGGATCTCCAGGAGATAGGATCCCTTTGCAAGGGATATGAGGGTAATAAAAAGGGCGGATCCGAAAAGCTGTCCCCCGAATTTGGCTCTTGCCGATATCCCCTTTGAGAGGGTAAAAATCTTATACAGGTCATCTGCTAATCCGACAGTAAAAAATGCACCGGCAAGTGTCAAAAGCTGGTAGTATTCATAGGGCAGCGTTTGAAAGAACAAAGGGGCTAAAAGGAACGGAATCATGACAAAAGGGATTCCCCCAAAAGCGGGAGTCTTCTCTTTGGTCAATTTCGTCTCTTGGTCGATGATATGGTCCACGTGCCCTCGCGAGCTTAAGGAGAATTTTTTTATAAATCGGATCCAAAAGGGGTACAAGACCAGTGAAATGAAAAAAGAGGATAAAAAACCGGCCAACGGTATCATATATCCATCACTTGGCATAACCATGGCTCCACCTCCCAAAGGCGATTTATATTGGACCCTTTCACAAAAACGGTGTCCGTGTTCTTGATTTCTTGAAAAATAAGCGGCATCAATTCCTCAACGGATTGCACCCAAAAGACCTGTTTTCCTAACGTTTGCAAAAGGGCGACGGCCCCTTTTAGATTTTGCCCGACACAAAAAGCAATATCAAAAAGAGGGTGTAGATCATGAGCGAGCTCTGTGTGCTTTTCATAGGCATCAGGGCCCAAAGCAGCCATTTGGCCTAGGATAGCAACTTTGCGCCCTTTATGGGGAAAAGTTTGTAACATCCTGAAAAAAAACCTCATTGTGCTGGGATTAGCGTTGTAACAATCCAACATCACCGTCCCATAAGGGTATTCTTTTTTTTCAAATCTCCATTTGGGGGGGTCAAATGGGACAAAATCGGCAGAAATAGCGAGCAAAACTGCTAACTTTTGCACCAAATCCCGGATATCGGAGAATAATTCCTTGTCCATAGAGTCGTAAACCCCAATTTGCGTTCCGGGATAGTTCTGTTCTTTATAATACTCTTGACAGCTGGCATGCACAAAAAGATAGCGGGTGATTCCGGGGACGACTATTTTCCCTTTTTCATAGGCGATTTTTTCCAAAGAATACAGCGTTTCCAAATGGGCTTCTGCAATCCTTGTGACTACGGCAACATCAGGTTTTGCGATTCTTACCAGTTGTTCCATATCTCCCGGATTTTCTATCCCCATTTCTAAAATAACATAGGGCTCGCCTTGGTATGAATTCAGAATCGCTAAAGGCAATCCAACCTGGGAATTTTGATTTCCAGGGGTTTTAAAAACCGAAACCTTTTCAGAAAATGCCTGGGCTAACCCCTCTTTGGTGGTCGTTTTTGCATACGATCCCGTCACGCCTATAATGAAAGGTTTATGGGATCCGATTTTTGTTTGTGCCATTTCTTGCAAAATAGCGAGCGGATCTTCGACATAGATAAGTTCAAGTCCGAAAGAATCTCCCGTGTAGCTTTTTGACACGTACGCTCTTTTTGCCCCTTTGACAAAAGCCTCTTTCAAGTAAAAATGGCCATCTGTTTTTACACCCTTAAGCGCAAAAAAAACGGACCCCTTTTGTACAAGACGGCTATCTACTGCATATTTGGCTGAGGTCATAGATGCATACAAGGTAAACCCTTTTTTTTTATAAATCAAGCTGCCCTCGCTTCCATTTAACCGGTAGAGGAGCCTTCCGATATTAAAACCCCTCCTTGCGGGAAATAGAAAAATTCCCTAGAACGAAAAAAAAATCATGTTTAAGAGTGTTCGATGGAAAATGACAAAAAAAAGCTCGTTCTTATTACCGGCGCCGGCGGTAGGATAGGCAAATCAATTATTAAAAGGATTGCCGACCAATATAAGGTAATCGGTTTTGATCGCTCAAGCGCTATTTTTTACTCAGAAGACGAAGAGATCATTCCCTTGGACGTTTCCAATCGGGAGTCTATGATCTCAACTCTGCACAACATCAGAACAAAACATGGGACAAAGATCCATTGCGTGATCCACCTTGCGGCCTACTATAGCTTTGGGGGGGATTCCTCTTTCAAAAAATACCAGAAAATCACCGTCGAAGGGACACGTCTCCTTTTACAGCTTTTGCAGAGTTTTGAAGTTGATCAGTTTATCTTTTCCAGCACCATGCTCGTGCACAAAGAGGTAGCCGTCGGTAAAAAGATCAAAGAGGAGGATCCCCTTTGCCCGTATTGGAACTACCCGAAATCGAAAATCATCACCGAATCGGTGATCCAGGAAGAGCGCGGATCGATCAAACAGGTTACAATTATCCGGATGTCGGGAATCTATGACGATCAGTTTCACTCTATTCCGCTATCTACACAGTTGCAAAGGATTATGGAAAAACAGCTTTTGGCCTTTTTCTACCCCGGAAAAAGGACCCATGGCAACCCTTTCCTCCACATGGATGATTTGGTCAATCTGTTCATTTTATGCATCGAAAAAGCGTCCACTCTGCCAAGCTTTTTGACATTGCTTGCTGCCGAAGACAAATCCTTTTCCTACATAGAGTTGCACGAAAGAATGAGCAAGGCCCTTTTCGGATTCAAATATCCCCTTTTCTGGGTTCCAAAATTTGCCGCGAAGATTGGGAGCTTTTTTCTGCTAAATTCTTTTATAAAACCATTTATGATCGACATTGCCGACCTGCACTATGATTGCGACTGCAGCAAATCAAAAACCTTTTTAGGCTGGAAGCCTCAAAATTCCCTGGATAAAAAACTTGAACAGATGATTTCCTGGGCAAAAACTAATAAGCGGGATTTTTATCGTGAAAATAACCTGATCGTCCCTAAATATCTAGAAAGAGAATGGAGTAAGGAAGATGCTCAAAAAAAACCTTCTCGCTAAGGAAGAACAAAAACGTCTTTGGTATTTTTTAGTCACCCTTTTCATGGGCTTTTGGCTTTTGTTTACGGTAGACATGCTAGGTATCGACCAACCGGAGATTATTTATAGCGACCGGATTTGCGGCGGTCTAGTGATCCTTTTTTCCCTTTTTTCTCTTAAGGGATCCGCTATTTCCCCCTGGGTCATCGCTTTTGTGGGTGTGTATCTGCAACTGGCCCCGATGCTTTTTTGGGCCAAGGACCCCCAAGCCTATCTGAACGACACCGTTTCGGGAATTATATGCATCCTATTTGCGCTCATCTTCCCGGGTATAAAAGGGATTCAAGATGAAGACAAAGGGCAGATTCCCAAGGATTGGAGCTACAACCCCTCCTCATGGGTGCAAAGATTCCCCATCTTGGTTTTTGGAACTATTGGATGGTTTGCAGCACGACTTATGTGCGCCTATCAACTTGGTTACATAAACTCTATTTGGGATCCGTTCTTTGTAGATGGGACAGAAAAAGTGATCACATCCAACGTATCGAAAGCTTTTCCTTTGCCTGATGCTGGACTAGGGGCTTTGGCCTACTCTCTAGAGGTTCTTTTAGGCCTCAAAGGGCGTACCGCAAGATGGCGCACCATGCCCTGGCTTGTGGTTGGATTCTCTTTTTTGGTAGTGCCTCTCGGATTGGTGAGCATAGTCCTTGTGATTTTGCAACCTTTAATTGTGGGCGCCTGGTGCAGCCTTTGCCTTTTGGCTGCTTTTTGCATGCTCTTGATGTGTACTTTAACCCTTGATGAAGTGGTTGCCGTGACTCAGCTTTTAATGCGCGCGTATAAAGAGGGGCATTTTTTAAAGACGTTCTTTAAAGGGACCTTCCCGGATGGTGCCACCGATGATCCCGATGCGGATAAATTTCCCCCGCCATTCAAAGAATTTTGTTTAGGGATGCTGCGCGGTGTGACATTCCAACCCTACCTTATTGGAGCTGCACTCGTGGGCGCTTTCTTCATGTTTGCCCCCTTCCTCTTCCAATTCGAGGGGATGTTAAGCAATTTTTCCCACACGTTTGGAGCGCTTGTTATCGTGGTTTCGATTCTAAGTATGGCGGAAGTAGCGCGTAGCGTACGCAAGTGCAACTACGCTTTAGCCTTGATTTTAGCGATAGGGACCCTTTGGTCAGGGATCGATCTTATCACTATGGGTATCCTTTTATTAGGATGTATCGGGCTGGTATTTTTGTCTTTTCCAGTGGGCAAACTTAAAGAGAGCTACGGATTTTAAAAATTCGTAAGTCCTGTTCATAAGGGTCCTCTTTAGTCGTCTTCCCGATTTTTTTTCGAGACAAAAAAAAGGGCTATGGGATACTATCATTTCGATTTTATCCCTAAAATCCTCTTATAAACCTATAAGTTCAATTTTCTTAAGGTTTTTCAGGGAGGTGTAGCCAAGTGGTAAGGCAGAGGTCTGCAAAACCTCCACGCGCCGGTTCAAATCCGGCCACCTCCTTTTTAGTAGAGGTTCTAAAGTGATTTTGGACCTCTTCAACAAATGCCCCGGGGATGAAATAAGACAAAAGCCACCTATTTCTCATCCCATCCTTTCCACCGTATCTCATTGGCGACAAATCAAAAAGCTGTAGAGGTTTTTATGCTTTATCTTGTTGCAACTCCCATAGGAAATCTTAAGGACATCACCCTAAGGGCCCTTGAAGTATTAAAGTCCGCTGACCTGATTTTATGTGAAGACACGCGCCATTCGGGCCATTTCCTGCGCCACTACGAGATTGAGGCTCCCCTCATTTCCTATGAGCAGTTTTCTGAAAAAACAAAGCTGAACAAAATCATCTCGACACTCAAGGAAGGGAAACATGTAGCCCTAATCAGCGATGCCGGCACCCCTGCAGTTTGTGATCCGGGGGCCCTTTTAGTCAAAACCTGTATTGAAGAAAATATTGCTGTCACGTCTTTACCAGGCCCTGCAGCGCCCGTAGTGGCCTATTCCCTCTTGGGAACCATGAAACCCTTCCAATTTTTAGGCTTTTTTCCAAAAAAAGGGGGGGAGCAAGCCCTCTTGTTTGACAGGATTGCATCCTATGATGGGGTTACCCTTTTTTTTGAAAGCCCTCACAGAATTACCGAAACCATTAAAAAAATCCCTTATGAGTGCCGTATTACCCTTTTTCGAGAACTTACAAAAAAATTCGAAGAGGTCATCCGGGGCTCAAAAGAGGAAATTTTGAAGGTTTTGGCTCAAAGAGAACAACTAGGAGAGCTAGTCGTAGCGATTGAACCAGAAGCTTTAAAAAGTAAAGACCAAGAGGCGTTCGCATTTGCAAAAGATTTGATACAAAAACATGCCCTTAGTCTAAGCACTGCTGCAAAAATTGCAGCAGACTATTTCGAGGTCAAAAAACAGCCGCTTTATGAAAAGCTCCACAAGGCTATCTAAACCCTGCGGTCCCGACCCTTATTTTTCATCCCCATAGGTGAACCGTGGATCGGGCGTCTTTCTTGAACCTTTTCGGTACTATCTTGTGCGCCATGGTGCCTTTTGTCACCCATGTTTTTATGATGGGTATCCATGTGCCCTTCTTTCATCTGCCCCATCCTTTGCGGGTTGAGCTCTTTTTGCCCCTCTTTCATCCACTTTGACATGCTGGATTTGAATTCTTTCATATTTTTACTCACTGAATTTCAATCTCATAAGCTTTAACGTTCTGGCAAGCTCATTTAATAAATGAATAAACTATTTTAAATTAAAGTAAAATAGTTTATTTAAAAAGTTATAAAAGAGGTTATAGAAATGCCCCGCAAAACTCATCGTCAAGAGCACACCCGTCAAAAGGCTATACGCTCCGGTATGAAGGCCGAATCCAAACTCCCCTTCACAGACGATGAAGAATTCGTGGTAACCGAGGAGATTTTACCTTACATTCTTACCCACTTTTTCCCTCAGGATAAGCAAAAACAGATCCGCCGTTTTATCCACGATCTGAAAGCCGACAAAAAAAAGAGGGCTAAAAAACACTCCAAGAGGGCCGATTCCCTCCAGGAGATCGGCTGCTATAGAGATGAGCATCCACTGCATAACACTCATACCAAGATTCTCAAAAATCGCCAAGCCAGCAGTATGGCCCGCTCAAAGAAACTGACCAAATCGATGACTATCCACAAGCAAGAGAATTTTGGGAAAAAAAAGAGATAACTTTTCTTGATTTACCTTAAAGGTATGGGGCAATATAGAGGGCATGATCCGTATTGCCCATATCAGCGACCTCCATTTTTTTTCTTTACCCAAAACTCTAAAAGGTTTTCTTGGTAAAAATGGGGTAGGGGTTTTAAACCACCTCCTATTTAGAAAAAAATTTTTTCACTCCACCCTTTTCAAAAATCTCATCGCTGACATTCTCGAAAAGAATGTCCAAGAACTTTGGATTTCGGGCGATCTTAGCGTTTCTGGTCTTTTGGAGGAATTCATTTTAGCCAAAGAGGCCCTTTTTCCCCATCTTCCCCCTGTGCTTAAAATACGGGTGATTCCAGGCAATCACGATGTACGGAGCAACTTGCAAAATCAAATAGCAAAACTTTTTTTAGATAAAGATTTTTGTGACCCGGTGGAAACTTACTCTCTCAATAAAGATTGGGATCTGATCACCCTTGACGCCTCCCATAATGGGCACAAAAGGGACTCGGGTCTTTTTAGCGAGTCTCTTGAAAAAATGTTTGAAAAACATATCACAGCATCGATCAAAGAGCGTATCGCTGTTTTATGCCACTACCCACCCCCAATTGCACAAGGCAAAAATAATCGTCTGGTAAGAGGAGAAGCATTGCAGCACCTCCTTTCATCGCACCCAAAGATCGCGTTGTTTGCCCATGGGCACACCCACAATCAAACGCTCTTTCAACTCAAATCAACTCTAGTAACCAATCCGGGGATCTCCCGTGGCAGTTTTGGACGTTATAACTTTTATGAACTGGGGGCCAAGACTCTTAGAGTGGAATTGCGCTCTGTAGAAAAAAAGAACTCTTTGGAAGGCTGGTACAATAAAAAGGCGATCTTTCAGGAGCTCCCCCTATGAAGCCCTGGTATCTCGAGGGGGTCCATTTCAAATGCACGGGTTGCGGAAATTGCTGTGCTAAAGAGCCCGGGGCGGTATTTATCTCTATGGATGAGATCGAGCAACTCGCTACCTTTCTTGGTATGGAAAAAAAAGATTTTTTAGAGAAATATACCCGTAAGCTCCATGGTAAAATTACCTTGAAAGAACACCCGAATTTTGATTGTGTTTTTCTTAAAGAGAATCGTTGTACGGTTTATCAACATAGACCCAAACAATGTAAAACGTACCCATTTTGGCCCGAGTTAATGCGCTCAAAAAAAGGGTGGGATAGCGAAAAAACCCGTTGCGAAGGTTTAGATCACCCGGAAGGGGTCTTCCATAGCTTCGAAGAGATTCGAAAAAAAATGGAAGAGGCTTATTAGATAAATCTTTTATTTAGATTTCTTTAAAAATAATTGCCGTGTTGATAAAGGCTAAATATGCGTAGAATCCCTTTAGTCCCTTTTGGAACAGCCGGATTTCGGGGCCCTATGAAGGAGGGTCTTGACGGACTGAATCTTGAAACCGTATTGAAATTCGCCCAGGCGGCGGCTTTGACCCTAAAGGACTCCTCTTCAAAAAAATTTGTGATCTCCTATGACTGTAGACACCATTCAAAAGAGTTTGCCCACGCTGTAGCCCAAGTTTTTAGCGGGAACGGATTTGAGGTGCATATCACCGATACCTTGATGCCGACCCCCTACCTCTCGTTTCTTTGCCACCATTTGGAAGCGGCCGGTGGAGTGATGATCACAGCGTCTCACAATCCCTCCCATGATAACGGATTTAAAATTTACGAAAATTATGGCGGCCAGTTTTTAGCTCACGAGAAACAATTGCTCGCATCCTTAAAACAATCGGATCCAATCCGGATCTCTTTTGAAAACATCCACTTTGTAGATAAAAAAAACGTGGACGCCTATTTTCAAATTGTCTCAAAAGTTCTCCCAAGCCCTTTTGATCCATCCAGAAAAGAGCTAAAAATTGTCTACTCCCCCTTTAGCGGGTGCGGTTCCACAGTCATCCCGGAGTTTTTACGGCGGACCGGATTTTCCTCCTGCTACCTTGTTGACAAACAGCTTCCTGTAGATCCCGACTTTGCCGGGTTTAAAAAACCCAATCCCGAAGATCCCCAAAATCTTTTTCTTCTAAAAGAGATGATGGTTGATTTGGATGCTGATTTGGGGATTGCAACTGATCCTGATGCTGACAGAATAGCTTTTGTCGATCGCCATTCGGTGTTTACCGGCAATAGAATTGGGGCTATTGTGCTTGAATCTCTTTTGCAAGAGGGAAAACAGGGCGATGTGCACACTTCGTATGTTTCGACGAATCTTGTGGATGCGATCGCACAAAAATATGGGCGCAAGGTACACCGGTATAAAACAGGATTTCGCTACATATCCGAGGCTCTTTACAAAAAACCCGAGGAATTTTTGATGGGTTTTGAAGAATCCATCGGTTACTTGATGGTGAAAGGGGGATCTTTGGATAAAGACTCCCCCCATATGGCTCTTTATGTGAGCCATCTTGCCCACCTGCTCAAAAAAAAGGGGAAATCCCTTACCGACTTCAGCATAGAACTCGATCAGCTCTACGGAATTTTTAGAGAAGATCAGGTGAGCATCGAATTGAAAGAGGGGCAATTGGGGGCCGAGTTCGTAGACTCAAAAGTGCTTCAACACCCGCTTACGGAGCTTGGAGGGAAAAAAGTTCTTAAAAAAGGGGTCCATCCCGATATGAGAATTGTTGTGATAGAGCTTGAAGCGCTCCAAATTCTTGTTAGACCCTCGGGCACAGAGCCCAAAGTGAAATTTTATCTCAAGCTAGGTCCATTTAAGGGAACACCGGATGAGGCAACCTCCTATTTGGCACTCATCAGCGCTTCTATTAAAAAAGCGTTTGGCTAACAAGAGCGTCTAATCTTCTGCCCTGGTATTTTTGGAGTGGTATTTGATGCGGCTGTGCCTACTTACATACAGGGTATGAATCACCACTTTTTTTACCATTTCCAATTCTTTAAACGAGATGTCGCAGTCGCTAAATTGATCCATTTTTATCTTTTGTGCCACCAAACGGTTCACTAGGTCTTCCACATTTTTTTCATTGATCTCCTCTAAAGAACGGGATGCAGCCTCTACGGTGTCGCAAATCATCAACACAGCTGCCTCTTTAGTTTGAGGTTTCGGACCCGGATAGGTAAAAAGAGTTTTATCGACAAGATCACTATTTCCGTCGCGCAACTCCACCTCTTTTTGATAAAAATAGGATACCATTGTAGTCCCGTGGTGCTGCTGGATCATATCAATTATTAACCTTGGGAGCTTATGTTTCTTCGCCAGCTCCACACCCTCATGCACGTGGGAAATAATCACCATGGCCGATTCAGTGGGGGAAAGCAGACGGTGGACATTAAAATCCCCAAATTGGTTTTCGGTAAAATAATTTGGATTGAATAGTTTCCCGATGTCGTGAAAAAGGGCGGAAACTCGGCAAAGAAGGCCGTTTGCACTGATAGCAAGACAAGCCGCCTCTGCCAGGATGCCCACCATAATTGAATGCTGGTAGGTACCCGGAGCCTCGAAACACAGCCTGCGGATCAGCTCGTTGTTCGGATCCATCAACTCCATCAATCTTAAATCGGTCATTACATGAAAAGCGGTCTCAAAAACCGGCAAAAGTAGTGCTATCAAAACAGCTTCGGCCATCACCAAAAGTAATGTCACAACGAGATCATAAACTGTGGACATCTGCAAAAAACTCGACGAGATGAGATTGGATCCCAAAATAATAGGGGTGCAGATGAGCCATAAGAGTAAGCAGATTTTAAACACCTCTTTGCGCTTGATCAAAGACTGGCTAAAAAAAATGGCCGCTAGAGAAGCGACATAATTGATGAGTAAAAAGCGCCCCTGATCTACCGCAAGTGTCAACCCGATCACGATAGTCAAAAAAAATGAGGAAAATAGGGCGACCTGCTTATTTAAAAGGATCGAGATAAGGATGGCTGCGAAAGGGACTAGTACGGGAAACCGGATGTAATCTGTTAAAAATTGAGCGTTTTCTATAAGGAAATACTCAATTAATTTAGCTCCTCCTAGTGTCAAAATGACGATTGTCGAATACAAAGACAAACTCAAGGAGGAATAATAAATTTTTGTATGGTAGAGCCTGAAGTATCTTGCGATTAAGACGGTCAATAAAAAAGCTATGATCGCGCTCCCTAAAAGCGTATTCCATGAAAAAAGATTTCGGCTCTCGCGAATCTGTTTTTTCATCTCCGCTATCTGGCGCACGTGCCTATCTGTTACCGTCTCACCCTCCGAAATGATCAACGAACCGGCCTTTACAGAGGTATTTTTACCCTCTACAAGCGCCTCGATATGGGTTCTGAACTTTCGTAATTCCTCATAATCTACTTCGATATTCCATTGGCTATAGGATGCGTACCTATCCACCACCAGTTTTATCGCCTCTTTCGACTGGACCGAGTTGTTATTGAGCTCTTCATTCAAAAAAATCGGCCAGAACTCTTTAGGCAAAACAGGGTTTTGCGTATCGATAGGTACCTGCACCATGCCCATGCATATGTATTTCGACTCGCAGGCTTTTCGTGAGGTCCTTTCATCGGTTATTTTTATTTTTTGGAGCTCATCGGCTATCCTCTCTATGGTGCCGTAAATTTCTTCAAATGTTGCCGAATTGTTTCCCCGCCAGTTTTTATTGCGGATAAAGTAATCCTCTACCTGCAGTCTGGCCTCTTTGATCGATTTAGGATCAATTTGATATATGGAACTGATATCCGAGAGTGCTTCTTGCCGCAAAATTATGGTAGCCTCTTCATCAGGAAAAGAGAAATCCACCTGTGCCACTATGTAGCTCGAGGCCTTGGCCTCGATCTCCAGTGCCTCGACACGAACTTCTCTAAAGTGAACAAATGCAAAAAGTGCTAAAAAAAACACGATTGCAATAATGAGGCGTAGGCCACGTCGGTTCTCTTTGAGACCCTCGCTGATTGACCGCATCCATCGATTCATTTGCATATCCTTATACTAACAACCCCCCCTATTTTAAGAGAAGCAAGATACCCCAAACCCCCTTCCATTCCCTGTTTTTTAAAAAATTTATCGTTAGCTATTGCTAAAAATTTTAAATAAAAGTCTTTTCTTAAAGCCTTTAAGACCCCTCAGAATCCCGTTGATATGAAATTTTATAAAAAAGATCTATTTTAAAAATTCTTTGGCGCCAACAGCGAAAATCTGTAAAAAATGGGGATGGCTAAAAATCTAAGTTCTTTAGAATTTCGAAATCGGCTAAAATGCGATCTGTATGCAAATGTACCAGCCCATTGCCCGCAAGTATAGGCCCAAACTTTTTAAAGAGGTGTTTGGTCAAAAGATTGTAGTCGACACACTACAAAACGCCATAAAAAACGGTCGTGTTGCGGCCAACTACCTTTTTTCAGGGACGCGAGGTACGGGAAAAACAACCCTGGCACGCCTTTTTGCACGTGCCATCAATTGCGAAAACCTCTCACCCGACGCAGAGCCTTGCAACACCTGTTCGAGTTGTCTGCAGATGTTGAGCGGTGCGTCTATGGAATTGATGGAGATCGACGGGGCCTCGAACAGGGGTATTGATGATATCCGACTTATTAGTGAAGGGGTAGCTTTTGCCCCCCCTAAAGGGCGGTTGCGCATCTATTTGATCGACGAAGTGCACATGCTGACAAAAGAGGCTTTTAACGCACTTCTAAAGACTTTGGAGGAGCCCCCCTCCTACGTAAAGTTTTTCTTTGCTACTACCGAGCCGCATAAAGTTCCTCTGACGATCCAAAGTCGCTGCCAAAAATTTGATCTGCAAAGAATACATCTCGAAACTATCGCCTCCAAATTGGAGTCGATTGTACAAGATCAAAAACTGACAGCAGACCCCGTTTCCCTCTCATTGATCGCAGAGGCTGCCCAAGGGAGCATGCGCGATGCGGAATCATTACTCGACCAGCTTCTTTGCACATCAAATGGAGTACTTACCCTTGATATCGTCCGGGAAAGCCTGGGGAAAGTTTCCAAAGAGGGTTTATTTTCTATAGACGCAGCCATCCAAAACCGCTCCATAGAGGATCTGAAAAAAGCCTCCGACGCCCTCCTTGTATCGGGTAAAGAGACCTCCCTTTTAATCGAAGATTTGGCGGAACATTTCCGCAACCATCTTTTGGCTTTACAGAAGAGCCTTGATCCAAAATTCTACCACTTAAGCCCCAATGAAACGCAATCCTACCAAGAGCTAAGCCAAGGCTACACGCAAGCCTCGCTGCTCGAAATGCTTGAGTTAATCTACCCTTTTTTCCACCAACCGACCCGCCCTTTTTTATCGCAGCAGCAGTTTGAGACACTTCTGATCCTTTTAATGAAAAAAAACCACCGCCCCTCTTTATCCCTTATTGTGGAGCGGCTTGAGGCCCTGGAGAAAAAACTAGAGAGAAGGATTTTCCCCTCCTCCTCCGCTCCCGCTGAAGCTGCTCTCGAAAAAATAGAGGCGTTGGAAAACAAGAGTGCTCCCGCTGAAGCTGCTCTCGAAAAAATAGAGGCGTTGGAAAACAAGAGTGCTCCCGCTGAAGCTGCTCCTGTCGAGCCTTTAGGAAAAAGCTCACAAAACGGCATGGAAACTGATGAAAGAGGACCTAAAGAGCCTGTGTCTGAGCATCCATCTCCGCATAGGACAGAGCTACCCCTCTCTTTTTCACCGTCAGTCTCGAAAATTACAGCTCCCCTAAAAAGCGCTGATGCTTCAGGCGATCCCCCACTAAAGCTTCTCCCTGCTAGTGTGCGCCATCAGAATCTTATCCAGTTTGCCATCGTCGAGTGGAATGCCGTCCTTAAATAAATTTTTTAAACAAATAGATCTTTTTCAAATTTTTAAGAACAAATATACTAGATTGATCTCATCGAAAAATACATAACCTTCAAGGAACTCTATGGGTAGCGGATTTTTAAAAAAGAAAAAAGACCAACGTCAGATATCCGAGCAATTATCTCGACTTACCGAGGAGCTCAAGGCTAAAGAATATACCGGCCATGCCCCCTCCGGCCTTGTAGAGATTGTCCTCTCCGGGGAAAAAGAGATGAAGAAAATCAAAATCAATAAACAGTGCGTCAATCCGGATGATATTGAAGGGTTAGAAGACTTGATCATCGCTGCTTACCAAGATGCAGAAAAACAGATGGAAAATGACAATCCCTTGAGCAAAATGGGGAACCTCCCATTCGGCTTTTAAAAATCGGCTCCTTAAAGGGGGCTTTTAATCAAGACACTACCCCTATCCTGACTTCATCAGATTTTATAAGGATAAAAAATGATACACAGGCGCTTTTAGGAATCCATTTTCAAGAGCGCCTTCACCTCGGCTGGCGTTTCTGCTACTAAAACTTTTTCAGCAATAGCGATCGCCCGATCCATTCGGGTTTCCATGATTTTTCTTTTAATTTGCGGGATTTCATGAAAAGAGCACGAAAAATCTGTTGCCCCAAGCCCTAATAAAAGTTCAGTAAAAACGGGATTCGATGCGATTTCACCACAAACGCTCACCTGCCTTTTAAAAATCTTAGCTTTCTCTAAAATTTTTCGGATCGTTCTAAAAAGAGCCGGCTGATAGAGACAAAAATCGGGAGAGTCTCTATGTATCTCTATAAGTGCTTGCGTAAGGTCATTTGTACCTATCGCTAGAAAATCGACCCTGTCTAAAATTTGATCCAATACTTTATCCTCAAGAGGGGTTTCAATCATCGCACCTAAAAGAACCGTTTTGGTATTTGAAAGTTTTTTTTGTAGATCCTTGATACCAGCACGGACAAGATCCACCTCCTCAGGCCCGTTCACATACGGGATCAAAATATTCAAGCTATTTGTAGTCTCAGATTTGAGTAGGGAGCTGAGTTGCAGGTTGAGAATCTCTAAGCGATTTAAAAGATAGCGAATTGATCTTAAATCGCTCCTTTCAGGCTCCAAGTCGTCCAAGAAATTTTTATCTCCACCCAAATCAAACAATCTGAATACA
Source organism: Chlamydiota bacterium (assembly GCA_016866475.1). Classification (GTDB taxonomy): domain Bacteria; phylum Chlamydiota; class Chlamydiia; order Chlamydiales; family RGXB01; genus RGXB01. The sequence goes on from VGMF01000001.1 coordinate 395,592, forward strand.
ACCTTTTTAGGGAAAATCTGTTTCAAAATAGATTGGTATAATGCAAGTTGCCGCTCTTCACAAAATGCAATTTCGCGCTCGTGCAGTAATAAAAACTCGGTTCTGTAAAGACCAATTCCATTTTCTAGTTCTTTGGAATATTCCACACCATCAAATGTAGAGAGAACCTGGATATTCCATCCATCAGCGGTTAGAACCTCGCTTTTGTCTGTTTTTGTCTCTATGGGGCAGGTGTTCTCGTTTTCGACGCGTTGGATATCTTTTTCGGATGGGTCGATGGTGACAACTCCTTTTTTTCCATCCAAAAGAGCCAACCTCCCATGAAAAGATTCCAAATCATATATGTCAGTGACAATGATGTGGGGAATGGCTCGACTTTTTAAAACTACCGACGTATGGGATGCAGTGGATCCTTTTGTAGTCACAAAGCCCCTAACACCCTTAAGAGCCCCTTGTGCTGCCATCGAGGGTGATACCTCTTTAACACACACGATAGCACCTTGGAATGCATCCGGAATTTTTACTTCAATTCCATGCAGGTGAAAAATGATTTTATGGGTAAGATCTTGAAGATCTGCTGCACGCTCCATGAAAAAAGGGTCTTGCGACTCTTCAAGAATCTTTAGAAAACGGGCTAAAGCAGATTCCAACGAGGCTTGAGCAGATAAAAAGTTCTCTTTGATCATCTCCTCAACCGCTTCTAAAAAAATGGGGTCTTCCAAAATAAGCAGATGCGTTTCAAATATGGCTACCGATTCAGTATCCTCAAGATGTTTCAAGCAATTCAAAAGAGCACGAATCTCTTTTTTTGTAATCGCTACAGCTCGGTAGTATTTTGGGAGCTCCTCTTCAGGATTAAACCGGATATTTTCGGTATTTATGGGGTATTTTTCTTCCCGGTAGAAAAAAAGACAGCCCAGCGCTGTCCCTTTAACAATAGGCTTGCCCTCAAAAGCAATTGAAGTATCCGCTGTCATAAATTCATCTTAGAGTATATCCAACGAGGTTTCTTTCGAACAAGCTTTCTTTGCGAGCGTGTCCAAAAGACGCACATTGAATTCTTTAGCGGAATTATATCCGGTCTCTTTGAGGCGATGATTCAAAACAATCGTTTCCAACAATAAAACAACATCTCTACCCGGTTTTACGGGCATAATGTAGAAAGGGACTTTGATATTCAGTAATTCGCAAAACTTCTCTTCCAGCCCAATTCTATCATAAAAGTGCGTGTCATCCCACTGCTCAAGCTTAACGATCAGATCGATTTTTTTAGATTCAGAGATGCACACAGCCCCATAAAGATGGGCAACGTTGATGATACCGATCCCCCGAATTTCCAAAAGATGCCGTGTCAATTCCGGTCCTGTCCCCTCAAGATACCCCCCCTTTTTTTTAGAGACCAGAACCACATCATCTGCAATCAATCGATGGCCCCGTTCAATTAGTCCAAGAGCCGCCTCGCTCTTACCCACGGAAGAATTTCCCTGGATCAAAAGACCGATCCCAAATACCTCAACAAGAGTCCCGTGGCAGGAGAGGGTGGGGGCAAACTCCTCAACAAGAATCACTGTCAGGCGGGTAATGAGGTTCATAGTCGACAGGCTGGATCGAAACAACGGAATTCTTCTATCATTACAAATTTCAATTAGCTCTTTTGGAGGACGGTATCTCCTCGCTACAAAAATCGCCGGGACTTTTTTTCCAAATAACAGGGCAAGGCGCTCCTTGCGCTCCTCAGGGGAGATATCTTTAAGGTATTCAATCTCTATTTTGCCAAAAACAAGGATCCGCCTTTCTGAGCGATGCTTTAAATATCCGCAGAGTGCAAGTCCGGGACGCTCCACCTCAGGAACTATAATTTTCTTTTCTTTCAGCCCCTCTGATCCAGCCGTGAGCTCAAGGCTCAACGACTCTTTATATTTCAGAAGTAGCTCATGAACAGTCAACATGATATGGAATCCACCCTTAAAGCTCTATCTTGCCAAAGATCTTTTTAAAGATGCAACAAACCTTGCAAAAACAACGATATTTACCTAAATAAATCGGGTAGCATCTAAGATTGAGTAGGATAGACAAAAAGCTTAATTTAATTTTTTTTTTTTGTTAAACAAAAAAGAGGTTATGTTGCATCGTATAGTCATCATCGGTGGAGGCTTCGCGGGATTGAATTTAATCCGGGGGCTAAAGAATTGCGATTGCCAAATCCTTTTGATTGACAAATCCAATTGCCATGTGTTCCAACCCCTCCTTTATCAAGTAGCAACGGCAAGCATCAGCGAATCCTCTATCTCAAAACCCTTAAGAGAGATTTTTAAAAACCAGCAAAACGTAACCGTATTAATGGATTGCATAGTCAGTGCTGACCGTGGAGGAAAAAAACTCCTTACCCAAAAAGGGGAGGAGATCCCCTACGATACGCTTATCATCGCGACCGGAGCCAAGCATTCGTATTTTGGCAATCCCCAGTTTGAACCTATTGCTCCGGGCCTTAAAACCTTAGAGGACGCCCTTAAGATTAAAGAGAGGCTCCTTTATGCTTTTGAAAAGGCCGAAAAATCGAAAAACCAGGTGGCGGCGGTCGAACATCTGGTATTTATTGTGATCGGAGGGGGTCCGACCGGCGTGGAATTAGCCGGATCGATCGCCGAATTCAAAAATCTGACACTTAAAAAAGACTTTCGTCGCATAGATCCAAATAAAGCTCGCGTCCTTTTGATTGAGGGAATGCAAGAGGTTCTCCCCCCCTATCCCGAGTCTTTGCGCAAGCAAGCCCATAAAGATCTTGAAGCTTTAGGGGTAGAAATCCTCACCAACACGAAAGTCACAAACGTACTTGCACACGGTGTGGAGACCGATAAAGGGTTCCTCCACGCAAAAGTGATCATTTGGGCAGCAGGGAATCAGGCCTCGTCCATGCTGAAAACCCTTGGGGTTGAGCTGGATCGTCAAGGGAGGGCTATTGTGGGGCCCTATCTACAAATTCCGGGTGATGAGGATGTGTTTGTAATTGGCGATGCCGCACATTTTAAAGGCATAGACGGCAACCCTTTGCCGGGAATTGCTCCTGTAGCTATACAAATGGGCTCCTATACCGCTAAAAGAATCAAAGAAAAGCTTCTGGGAAGACCATTTAAGAAACCTTTCGTGTATTTTGATAAAGGTATGATGGCAATTATCGGGAGTTTTCGGGCCGTAGCCATCTCGGGTGGATTGAAACTAAAGGGGTTCTTCGCCTGGTTTGCCTGGCTCTTTATACACATACTGTACATCGTGACCTTTAGAAATCGTCTGATAGTCGCCTTGGACTGGCTTACCCATTATTTAACAGGCCGGTCCAGAAACTACCGTGTTATCATCAGGTCTGCCGAGGAGCTGGACGAAGAAAATTAGCGTCCTGGACATCCCCTCTTGCCTGTCTTTAAAATTAGGCAACACTCTCTTAAAAATTCTTTTCACTAAAAACCGCATCCACCCAACTCACCTCAGGCGCTGATATAAAGCCCAAGCCATTGATCAAAAGACTTATTTTGTTAAAGTAAAACAAGATCATTTTCACGATAACAACATCGCTGTTCTAGAATTATTACAGATAGCGGGTATTAAACAGATCACCTCCCCTATCAAAACAGTAGAAGGTAAGCAAATCCAGCAGGCAAAAGACTTTAACATTATTGTTTATCCATTTATTTAAGGAAAAAACGGATTTAATATCCCCTTAACCGACGAGCAGTGGATCGCCTTGGGACGAGCAATAAGGCAAGTCCATGAAGTTGATGTGCCTGTATATCTAAAAACACAAATTTGTCGTGAAGATTTTTCACCGAAGTGGCGAGACGTTGTGCGCTTTCTTTACACTCATATCGATATAGCGCCAAACAGCGATGATATTGCTGCGAATTCATGGAAATTCCTGGAAGAAAATCGATCCACTATTCATTATATCGTTGAGCGGGCTGAAGAGCTTAGTCAAAAAGCTTGCTGCCGTCCTCTCGAATTCGTTCTTTGTCATTCTGATATTCATGGAGGGGATGTATTGATCGATAGCAAAGGCGCTCTTTACATTGTTGATTGGGATGATCTCATATTGGCACCCAAAGAGCGCGATTTGTTGTTTATTGGTGGAGGAGCGGGAAATGTTTGGAATAAGCCAAATGAAGAAAAGCTATTCCATGAAGGCTACGGTCAAACCGAAATTGATTGGACCTTGCTCGCTTACTATCGCTATGAACGCATTGTGGAGTATATAGCTGACTATGCTCAGGAATTACTTCTCAAACCCATAAAAGGCAATAATAGGCTTGAAATGTATAAACAATTCATAAGCATGTTTGAAGTAAACTTAGTAGTGGATATTGCAATCACAACTGATAAAAGGATAAATGAATGAACGAAGAATGCATTTTAGTGCGAAAAAGTAATGTATATGCACCAGATTGTGAAGATATTTTATTTAACGGCATCAATGATGAAGCTGGAAAAGCAAAAGGGTTAAATCCCATAGACACTTTTTGCTTCAGCATAGAAAACAATCAAAAGCAAATTTTGGGAGGAATTAAAGGTATTATTTACTATGGATGCCTTTATGTAGATAAGCTCTGGGTAAGAAGTCTGTTACGAGGCAAAGGCTGGGGAACCAAATTAATGTAAGAAGCTGAAAACCTCGGCAAAAAAGAGGGTTGCAGCTTTGCTACAGTCAACACCATGGATTGGGAAGCATTGCCTTTCTATGAAAAACTGGGGTACACAATTGAATTTACACGCGAGGGTTATCAAAAAAACTCCAAAATGTATTTTTTAAGAAAGGAGTTTTGATTCCTTAAAATGAACAAAAAATATGTATACAAACCCTACAACGAACTGTTTTCTAAGCTGTTTTTAGAAGAAAAAAGAAGACTTCTGAACATTCTTAAAGAAAAGTGTTTCGATATTGAACACATAGGGAGCACCGCAATTTCAGGTCTTGGGGGTAAAGGTGTAATTGACATAGGGATTACTGTTGCCAAAGAAAATTTTGATGACTCTTTTGATAAAATAGAAAGTCTTGGGTACATTTTTAGAGAAAATGGAAGCAGCCCTGAAAGATGGTTCTTTCGTATTGACCTACCCGACCCTCAAGAAGGTACTAGAAGATATCATCTACATCTCACTTTTCCTGAAAGTATTGAATGGAAAAAACTTATCGCTTTTAGAGACTATTTGCGATGGCACCCATCCGTTTTAGAAGAATACGCCGAACTAAAAAGAAAAAGCGCAGAAGAAGTTAACGAGAATGGGGCTTTATACCGAAAAAAAAAGTCTCCCTTTTTTGAGAAAGTCTTGTATAAAGCTATGAAACATAAAATCTATTTCGTCATTGGAGCTTCAGGATCAGGAAAAACAACAACTTTAAAACGCTTTGAGGGAGCTATACCTTCAAATTGTACCCTGCTTCATTTTTTAAAGTATACTGAAGACTATGCCTTTTCTAGTTACCCTCCCCTTTAGGCTTAAAAACCCGGCTCTGGTTACGACTCTAGGTATTTTAAGCGTCCAAATTTTTCCCTATCTGTCATGTACAAACCTGATCCTGCTGATTTTTTTTTCACTTCCGATCGCTCTTTTGGACGCTCCCCTTTTTTTTGCCTCGTTACTGCTTGGGTATCTCAATCCCGACGTTTCAGTTTTCACCTTTGATTGGAGTGAGATTTCCGGTTTTGGGCAAACGTTTGTAAAAGGAAAAATCTGTGCAAACTACTCCCCCTCCATAGCAAATTTTTTTCAAACTTTTTTTATGGGAGAAGCTCCGGAACCCACCACAGGCGCCCTATTTCGATCGTTGGGCCTAAGCCATCTTCTGGCCATCTCGGGTTTCCATTTCCAATCCATTTTAAGCACCTTTGACGTTTTAGCGGTCAGATTTGTAAAAGGAAAGCCCTATTTCTATCTATTGATGCTTATAGCAGCCGGTTATTTCACCATAGTGGAGGGCTCCCCTTCTGTCCTTAGAAGCTTCATCTCTCTCATTCTTGGGCTGCTCGCCCCGACTTTAGGTAGGGTCTCTTCGCCTCTGAACACTTTCTATATCTCTTTTTTGTTAGTTTTCATTTTCAGCCCTAAGAAAATCCTGGAAACAGGATCCGTTTTGAGTTTTTTAGCTACCTTTGGGATCCTAAACTATGCAAATTTCTTCCTTAGAATTTTTGGCTACAGGGAAAAAACCTCATTTTATTTGTTTCCAACCCTCTTAAATCGGTTAAAAAAAACTTTTTTCAACATCCTCAGCCTTCAGCTAAGCGTGATGGTCACCACATTACCCTATATATTTTTAAAAATTGGCGGTTTTGGGCCGATCGCCCTTTTGACAAATTTTGTTATACCCCCCCTAATGGTTCCCACATTCTACCTTTTCGTACTCTCTCTGTTCTTCCCTTTCCTAGCGCCCGTTTGTGAAAGGTATACTGAAAAAATACTCTCATTTTTGGAGCATGTCCCCAGGCCCTTGACCTTCCCCCTCTCTTTGCCGAGCACATTTGACGGATTTTTAGAAACCACCTTTTTGTTGGTCGTCGCCCTCCCTATTCTTCGCTCTTGCTATAAAACACCCGTTCCTGTTTAATATTCGTTAAAGTTTCGTGGCGGACGTAGCTCAGTCGGTAGAGCTCCAGATTGTGGATCTGGCTGTCGCGGGTTCGAGTCCCGTCGTTCGCCCTTCTTGCTTTAAATAAGCTTTATTCATAACCTCTAGGTAAATGCCTAAAGTTTCGTTTAAATCAGACCTTATGGAAGAAAAATCGCAAAAAAATCACAGTGAGATTTTTGGGTTTATCCTTTGTGCGTCGGCGCTTCTTTTACTGCTAGCTCTTGTCTCATTCCACCACCAAAAACCCGAGGCCAATTTTTTAGGCCTAGTGGGATATTTTACAAGTTTTGCACTCAATTACCTTTTGGGAATCCAATCCTTCATGCTCGCCTTTTTTCTGATTTTTTGGGGTGTCAAGCATCTGCTAAAGGATCCGTTTGAACAACCTGCTGCAAAAATTGTGATCTTTTCTTTTTTTCTTCTCTCCTCCTGCATTTTACTTTCGCTAATTTCGGGCAGCTCTCTCTTTATAAACCTTAAAAAATTTGTTTTATTCGACACTTTAGTTGGCGATGGGCCTTATCCAACCAAAATTACCAAGGTCTTTCTGGGAGGAGTTCTTGCCGATTACCTCTACCAGGGTTTACCCTATTTCAACCTTAAAATCCTCCTCACCCCCACAGGAACATTTTTTACATCTCTTCTGGTTCTAATCATCTCATTGATGTCTCTATTTGAAATCAGCCCTCTAACCCTAGTGGATCACATTAAAGATCGTATCTACCGTCTTAAAAAAGAACCCCCCGTTGATGAAACCTCCTCTTTTAGCCTGACTGCCCTGGATGCACCCCGTCGTGTTTGGCCCAAAAAAGTCAAAGTAGCAGAGGAGGATGCTATTGTAGAGGTCAATCTGGAAGAGCCGGAGCTTTTTGAAAAAAAAAAGCTTTTACCGAAGATTCGAGCGAGTGAGCTGGCTACTCCAGTAAAACTGGAGAACAAAAAAAAGGTCACCACAAACGGGTATGAATTACCTCCGATCTCGCTTTTGACAGACGCCAAAAAAATTGACCAACCGCTACTGAAAAAGGATCTGGAACGCCAGGCAAGAATTCTGGAGGAGACCCTTTTGAGTTTTGGAATTGAAGGGAAAGTGGGCGAGATCAATTGCGGACCTACTATCACCTCCTTTGAAGTGCATCCTGCAATCGGTGTTAAAGTTCAAAAAATCAAAGCCCTTGAAAACGACATTGCCCTCAATCTTCAAGCTAAATCTATCCGTATCCTTGCTCCTATCCCCGGTAAAGCTGCAGTAGGAGTAGAAATCCCCTCCCCGACTCCACAGGAGGTGGGGTTCAAGCAGATGCTGATCTACTATAAAAACAACCAGAAAAAATTTCACATACCAGTTCTTTTAGGGAAAACCGTTAGCGGAGAAGAGGTAATCTGTGATTTGGCAAAAATGCCACATTGTATCATAGCCGGTGCAACAGGTTCGGGAAAATCGGTCTGTATCAACACGATTATCATGTCGATTCTAATGAACGCCTCCCCTGACGATATAAAATTAATTTTGGTAGATCCAAAAAAAGTGGAATTGACTCCCTTCAGCCACCTTCCCCACTTGATTGCACCGGTAATCACTGAACCTAATGGAGCTTACGCCGCCTTGAAATGGATTGTGCAGGAGATGCAGCTCCGCTACGAGATTTTAAAACAGCTCGGTGTACGCAATATCCACGCTTTTAATGGAAGAAAGCAGGATCTGACCCTTGAACAATCTTTGAGTGTTCCGGTACCCGAAAAAATGTTCCACATAGTTGCAGTGATTGATGAATTCGCAGACCTGATGATGTCTACCAACGCCGATCTTGAGACACCTATTGCCCGTATTGCACAAATGGCGCGTGCGGTCGGGATCCATCTAGTGCTGGCAACACAGCGCCCGTCTCGTGAAGTGATCACAGGATTGATCAAAGCAAACTTCCCCACCAGGATCGCCTTCAAAGTGGCCAGCCGTATCAATAGCCAGATCATTTTAGATGAAAACGGCGCCGAGGCGCTGCTCGGTAACGGGGATATGCTTTTTCTACCGCCCGGCTCATCGCAAATATTGCGCGCCCAAGGCGTCTACATCAGAGATGAGGATATCAATCGGGTCGTCTCTTTTATTCAGGATCAGCGCCCAGCTAATTACTTGATCCAATCTTTTGACACTCTTTCGGAGGACCCCCTTTTCTCTGAAGAGGCTGAAGATGGGGAGGGGGGCGACTCGATGTATTCTCGAGCACTGGAAATTGTTGTGCAGCACAATAATGCCTCTACTACCTTCTTACAACGCAAACTGAAGATTGGATATGCCAGAGCAGCAAGCCTAATTGATGAACTGGAAAGTAGAGGGATCATCAGCCCCCCGGACGGAGCAAAGGCCAGGAAAGTGCTCCTACGGCCCGATTTGATGTAAGCTATAAAGTTTGAAAATGAACTGTAGCGAGAACTAATTTTTTTCTAGCTTAAGTGAAGAAAGAATATTTTTTAAAAAAGGGTCTCTAAAAGCGCCTCTTTTTTGGATTCCATAGAAAAAAAGCGACTAGGCCCATCTTGATGTAGAATCTCCACTGCAACTTCTACCCCTTCCATAGCTTTGAGAGCTGCATCGGGATGGTTACACTCTTGCGACAGATGTCCCAGCGCAACCATCTCAAGTCGATTAGTTTTAACCGCATCTAAAAGCGCCCTGGATTCCTCATTTGATAGGTGCCCCTGCTTGCTCAAAACCCTTTTCTTGTACACCTGGGGGCGACTAGATGCATGTACCATCCCCACATCGTGATTAGACTCCAAAATAAGATGGGTACAATTTTGTAGAGCTCTCACTGCTATAGGCGTCACGAAACCAATGTCGGTACATATCCCTAATTTCTTTTCGCCAAATGAAAATGTGAACGCAACGGGATCGACTGCATCGTGCGGTATCGAAAAGGGATGCACCGAAAACTCTTCCAATTTAAAAGGGACTCCTGTTTCAAATATCTTGAATTTAGAGCGCACTTGCATCAAAGAGTGTAAAGTTTTGGCCGTTTCGCAATTCGCGTAAATAGGAATCTCATGGTGCTTTATGATCATTTCGAGCCCTGAGATATGATCATGGTGGTCGTGCGTCACCAGAATGCCCTGAATTTGTTCAAGGGATACTCCGATCTTAATCAGTAGATCCTCCGTCTTTTTTTTTGAAAAGCCGGCATCAATTAAAAATACTGAGTTAGATCCGAAAAGAACCGTACAGTTCCCTTTTGAGCCGGAGCCAAGCGAGCAAAATCCTTGCATTATCCCTTCTTAAGTCGAATTGGGCTTACTGACTTGATTCTTTTGTCGATCGTTTTCTTCTCGAGGATTTTCTTGGGTTCCGTTTCACCTTTTTGTGGCCTTCCCCTTTTCTTGGGAGCTTCAGGGATGGAACCGCCAAAAACTTTTGCCATCCGGTTTTCATCCGGGACGATGATCGCAGGCGATAATTTAAGAGTCTCGATCACCTTGCGATCCTGTGGCTGATCAAGCCCGGGAATGGTTCCCAATTTTCCCGAAAGATGGCGCAACGACTCGAGTCTCTGTGAAAGCATTTCAAGGCGGGAATCTACCTTCGGTCTTTCCATACCGCGCAAGTTCTGGTTAAGCTCTTGCGATTGCTGGAATTTTGACGAGAAGTAAATCGCATCGGGATTGTAGTCGGATAGATAGAGGAAAGGACGAAGAGTTGAGGGGCAAGTCTTGAAAATATCTATGGTAAATTGTGGTTCCGTCTCCACCTTAGGTAGCGCTTTCGGGGGGCGCCCTCGTCTAGGCTTCTGGACATAGCTGTCAGCAGACTGGTAGCTGGTGGCCTTAATATTGATGATCTCCCTGGCTTGGGCGACATCTTTGGGAACCTTTACATCAAAAAGATGCAACTTTGCTTTCTCAAGCAGGTTCTTTGGAATTTCCAAATCTTCTTCAAAAGTAAAAAGGATCCGATGTTTGCAGAGCCATTCGATGATTCTTACTTTGAAACGCTCCAGATAAAATTGCTGCCACTTGTCCAACTCAGTTAAATGATCAAAAACAAATTCAAGAAAATTTTCTTTCGCTTCTCTGGAACTAATAATATCTAAAAGTTTTTCTTTAGTATCGATATCGTAAACTTTTTCGTTGACAAACCCTTCCATCACTTTTTTGGACTCATAATAGGTCAATTTCGGAACGAGAATATAGCGGTTTGCATGCTGTAAGAGCTCTTTTTCCGCCTCCCTGATCTCCTCTTCAGGCTTATCGAGATCCAGATAAACTATGGCCCCCTCAATACGATCTAAATAAAAATCTCTCTCATCGTCCGATCTTGAAAAAGCCTCTAATAATCGGTGGTAACGGATGATGATTGGACACTGCGGTTCTGGGTATGCGTTCATAACACTTGAGTTTAGCAGTTCACCCGATTTCACCGGTAGACAAATTTGAAATCAATGAGGTATACTCTATCCTATTATGCTAGATATCAAACTTATCCGTAAAGAACCCGAATTTGTTCAAAAACGGCTGCGTCTTAAAGATCCTAAAATTGACCTTGCTCCCCTACTAAAAGCTGACAAGGAATGGCAAGAAATTACCCCCAAGCTCGAAAACCTAAGAGCCGAAAAAAATCGCCTTGCCAAAGAGGTCGGGTTAAAAAAAGGGAAAAACGAGGACTCTTCTTCAGAATTAGAACGGATGTCTGCTATCAAAACGCAAGAAAGCGAGCTCTCTAAGAAGCAAGCAGCTCTTGAGGAAAAGGTGCGAAATCTCTTAGGCGAATACCCCAATCTCCCCTTTTCTGAAGTTCCCTATGGGACATCTGCTGCCGATAACGTAGAGATCCACCGCTTTCAAGAAAAAAAAGATTTAGGTTTTGGTTTTAAGCACCATGTGGAGCTTTCTGACAAATTAGGTCTTTTCGACTTTGAACGGGGAGCAAAAATTTCGGGACGAGGCTTCCCTATCTACAACCATGCTGCCTCAAAAATTGAGTTAGCTCTATGGAACTTAATGCTGGAAACCCACCAAAAAAATGGGTTTCATTTGCGTATGATGCCATTACTTGTCAGGCCTGAAACGATGTATGCCTCGGGTCAGTTACCCAAATTTGAAAGCCAGGCTTTCAAACTTAAAGATGAGGACTTTCATCTCTATTTGATTCCCACGTCCGAAGTACCGATCAACAGTCTCTATCGAGATGAAATTCTGGATGAAAAAGAGTTGCCAATCCTATTAACCTCATTGACGCCCTGTTTTCGCCGTGAAGCGGGAGCTGCAGGTTCCAACGAGCGTGGGTTGATCCGCACGCATCAGTTCTACAAAGTGGAACTGTTTGCCCTAACCACTCCAGATACAAGCTCACAGATCCATCAAAAAATGATCGACTCTGCGCATGAAATTCTAGAAACGCTTGAGCTGCATTATCGGGATATGCTCCTTTGTAGCGATGACATGTCGTTTCAAGCAGCAAAAACTATAGATATCGAGGTTTGGCTACACGGCCAGAACCGTTACTATGAGGTCTCTTCGGCATCTAACTGCTCTTGCTACCAGGCTCGCAGATCGAATATCCGTTACCGAAAAAAAGATGGAACTCTTGACTTTGTACATACATTAAATACTTCAGGTCTTGCTACCTCAAGGTTGATGGTGGCCCTCTTGGAATCCAACCAAAAAGAGGACGGCTCTATAGAGCTCCCACAAAAGCTTGCAAAAAGGGTCGGTTTTGAGGTAATAAGAGCTGATGGTACCATTACATAAAAAGCTCAATTCTCTTATCCAACGTTCCCCAGATCCTTACCACGCAGTGGAGGCGATTCGTGAAGCGTTGGGTTTCACAGATTTTCATCTGCACTCTAACAAAGAGTTCAAACCTGGAAAAAAATATTTTTTACAAAAGGGGGGCTTTTGTTTTGCATTCATTTTACCAACCAAAACGATAGAAAGTTTTCGTCTTGTCGGTACGCACATCGATAGCCCGGCTTTAAAACTCAATGCAAAACCTTTTGTCAAAAAGGGAGAGCGGATCTATTTCGATGTCGATCGCTCGGGCGGTATCATGTATACCTCCTGGTTAGACAGAGACCTTTTACTGTCTGGTAAAATTGTCACTGATAAAGGGGAAAAAACCGTTAGATTAGACTCCCACCTTTTTTCAATCCCTAACTGCCCCATTCATATCGATAGAGAAAAAAATGAGAGGCATGCTTTTGATCCAACAAAAGAGCTTTTACCATTTGTTACCGCTGATGAAAAAGAGGTGACCTTATCGAAACTTTTGAAAGAAAAAACCCTGTACGCCTTCGATCTCTATTTAACCCCTACCCAACCAGGCTCTTTAACGGGTCTTGACCACCAAATTTTCTCCTCTTATAGACTCGATAATATGTGCTCAAGTTTTGCAGCAGTTGAGGCTCTTTTAAGTGCAAAGCCCCACAAATCTGCTCTTATAGGAGCCCTTTTCTACAATGACGAAGAGACCGGCTCTATGTCTATTGAGGGGGCTGAGTCCCCTTTTGTCACCGATGTTTTAGAGATGATTTGCCTTACACAAGGTCTAAATCGTCTGCAGTTTCTCAAGATTAAAGACAAAAGTGCTTTTTACTCAGTGGATGTAGCTCATGCGTTTGTAGATGGTCATGATCAAAAATTCCAGGCGAATCATCGGCTTGAACTTGGTAAAGGGATTGTAATCAAGCGCAATCACTCTTTGCATTACGCTTACAATATCGAATTGGAGGCCAACATTCTCAAAGTCTTGAAAAAAAAATCGATTCCGCACCAATTTTTTGCCCCTTTGACAGGAAAACCGTCCGGTTCGACCATAGGTCCGCATGTTGCTGTGCGCTATGGCATTCGAACGCTCGATCTCGGGATAGCCATCCAATCGATGCACTCTGCACGAGAATCTCTACACATTAAGGATTTAGAGGCGCTTGTAAGATTCATAAAGGAGGTTTATGTGCAAGTCTCATGACAACTACACCCCCAAACTGCATCCTGATGTTGACCATTTCAATGGGAAAACGGTACCTGAGCACCTCAAGGAAGCAAGAGAAAAAGGTGCTAGAGCAAGCGAACAAATTCATGGAGTTGAACTTTCCGGATTTTTAAATGCCGCTTGTGACTCGATGAAGGAGACCACGATCTACCTTTCGATCCTTTTTTTAATCGCCCCAAAAGCAATACCGATTTTTGGAATCATCCTCTGTATATGGAAGACCGGCAGAGCAGCTTTTCTAGGTTGGTCACGATTAAATCGTTTGAACCAGCTCATTGTTGAGGAGCGTTTAGAAATCCAAAACTCTAGAGAAACAGAACAAAAAGAACTGATGGAAATTTACAGAGCAAAAGGATTTGAATCCCCTTTGCTGGATCACGTGATCCAAGTTCTTATGGCGGATGAGAATCGGCTTTTAACGGTTATGCTTGAAGAGGAGCTGGGTTTGCGCCTTGAAGAGTACGAGCACCCTTTAAAACAGGGTTTAGGTGCCTTCAGTGGCAGTTTGGCAGCTTCGATCCCCCTGTTTATTGCCACTTTTTTCCCCCCCTTTGTTTTTTTTGGTGCGGTTTTTATCCTTTTCCTAGTTGCAACGTCCGTCTCCATTTTACCCCAAAAAAGATCGTTTATTGCATTCAACACCTGGTCTCTGAGTTTGGTCTTTTTAGTCCTGTTATGCACCTACGAGTTGCAAAAACTTCTCAATCCTTTTTTTGAGAGATTGATGGGCACATGAGTTTTTCCTATGATGATTTTTTTGCAAAAGACCTTGAAGAGTCGGAAAATCCCTTCTTAAAACCCGAATCCAGAAAAACGGGTAGGGATCTTTCGCTCAAAATTTCTATTTTATCCGGGATATTCTTGGCCCTATCCTATCTTACTTTGCGGCTGGACAACATCTCTATACTGTTCTTAGGATTTGTCTATTTTTTATCGGGAACTCCGGCTCTTATACAGACGATAAAAGATATAAAAAATTCCATCATAAACATCGACGTTTTGATGACATTGGCAGCCCTTATGTCGGTTTGTATCGGTGCAGAACATGAGGGTGGGCTTTTGCTTGTCCTGTTTGCGTTATCGGAAGCGATGGAGGAGATGGTAGACCGAAAAACTAAGAGTGCCCTCAGTCATTTGAATTCTTTGATCCCTTCAGTGGCTATTGTTGTGCAACCCGACAACACCCGCTTTCAAAAGGCTGTTCAGGAGATTGCCGTTGGGACAAAGATCTTTGTTCCTGTAGGGGAGATTGTTCCCCTCGATGCTAAAATTGTCGAAGGTTCCTCATTTATAAATATATCTCATATCACCGGTGAAAGTATCCCTGTTTCAAAAACCGTAGGCGATATTGTGGTGGCCGGATCTTTATTGATTGATTCACCCCTCTATCTTGAGGTTTATAAACCCAGCAGCCAATCTACTTTAGCTAAAATCATAGAACTGATCACTCAGGCGCAGCATGCCAAGCCCAAAATTCAGGTTTTTTTGGATCAGTTTAGCGGAATCTATGCCAAATCGATTATCGGTTTATCTCTATTTTTTGCCCTTGCTCTACCTCTTTTTGGGGTAACCTTTTTAGGGATCGAAGGCTCTATTTATCGGGCGCTCGCATTTTTAATAGCGGCCTCGCCCTGCGCTTTGATTATCGCAACCCCTACAGCGTATTTGAGCTCATTGAGCGCAAGCGCCCGCCATGGAGTTTTGCCAAAAGGGGGGACATCTCTAGACGCCTTGAGCCGCTGCAAGTATTTCCTTTTTGACAAGACAGGAACCCTCACAACAGGAGGGCTCTCATGTACCAGAATCGATAACCACACCAAACACACCCTTGATACCATTTTATCCATAGCAGCAAGCCTTGAAAAAAATGCAACGCATCCCATCGCTAGGGCCATAGTGCTTTTTGCAGAGTTGAAGCATGCCCCCGATTTACCCACAAAAGAGGTGCAGGTGATTGCAGGGAAAGGGGTGCAGGGAAGTGTCCAACTAGGGGATGAGTGGCACGAGGTTTTCATCGGAAGATCTGAAAGGGAGCATCTTACCGAGGAAGTTGTCACGATTTTGAAAATCGACAATGACGAGGCCGTTTTCCATTTTAAAGATGAGCTAAGACCAGAAGCGCCCAAAATTATTAATGAGCTCAAGGCTATAGGACGGGTTTTCATGCTCACCGGAGATAGAAGAGAGGTAGCTCAGCCCGTAGGACGTCTTTTAGGGTTGGAAATAGAGGAGATATTTGCAGATCTGAGTCCAGAGGAGAAACTCGAAAAAATCGCCGAGCTTTCCCGTTTGGAAAACTGCGCTATGACAGGAGACGGTATCAACGACGGTCCCGCTCTTGTACGCTCCTCTTGCGGTATTGCGGTCGGCACCGGCATCTCCTCCCAAACAGCCGTAGAGGCTGCCGATATTGTGATCATGAAAAACGATTTGAACCTAATCCCCCAAATCGTGCGTCAAGCACGTAAAACCCAAAAAATTGTCCGCCAGAATCTTACGATTGCCCTTTCGGTCATCCTTTTGGCTACAACTCCCTCCCTTTTAGGGCTAATCCCGCTTTGGCTCGCCGTAATCCTTCATGAAGGGGGCACCGTTTTAGTGGGGCTTAACAGCTTACGTCTTTTGAGATGGAAATAGCTTCCTAACATTAAAAAAAAATTAATAATTTTTTTGATTTTAATCTGTTCCTATACTATATGGGAGATCTAAGGTGCCAAGTGGTTTAGGGGCGCATTTAATGGACTCAATCGAAGATCATATTCAATTACTTAAGAAAAATTATGATTGGCTGCAAAGCCATATGCCCCCCTCTTTTTTCAAAGACAGCCCCAAAGAAACCCCGATAGAAGTAGCACATTGTTTGACGGATCTATCTAGGCAGGAAAATTTTATTCTATCCCATTTTAAAGATTTTTCATTAGCTATAGCAACTGAAGAGCCTCACATTGACCTTAAAATTTTCCAAAAAGCCAATTACCTTGCGATCCAAAGCTACGAATCCTACCTTTCGACAGCTGAGGCCCCAAACCTGAATAAAAAGCTCCATGTCGCGCTCTTAAGGCACGCCCCTAAAATTCATCAGCAAAAAGGGGACCTCACGTTGGAGCGGGATTTTTTATCCCAAATTCTCGTCCACTATCCTGAATTGGCCCCAATGGAACTTTACCATGTGCATGACGCGCTCTCCTCAAAAGTGCTACAGGGGATGAACAATTCGGAGACAGAGGAGCTTTTCCACCTCATCGCAAGAGCCCTTTTAAGAGACCATCTCCAATTTTATCTAGACGATCACCTCAAGCTTTTTTTTGCCTGGAAAAATGTCCCAAAAAACCATTTTTTGGAAAATTTAGCAAAACTTTGTAAACGGCACCATCTCACTATTGATAATTTTTCCGCAAATTTTATCCCCCTTAAAGATAGCGACGATCTTCTTGTGATGCATCTTTTCTTCAAGAAAGGGTCTGAAAAATTCGATCGGGAAGATTTCTTAAGAGAGCTTTGCTATCTGAAGTTTGGAAACTACAGGGATTCTTTTGAAACCACCTTTGTAGATTCCTCTTTGCTCACCGCAAATCATACGCATCTATTGAGAGCGATGATCGGTTTTACGCATCAGTTTCTTGTCTATGCCGACAGTAATGTCTACTCTATAGAACATATCGAGGAGGCGGCCCATCGTCATCCCGAGTACACCGCCCGCATCATCCATCTATTTCAACACAAATTCGATCCGGAAAATCTCAGGCATGCCCACTATGAAGAGGAAAAAAACCATCTTTTGCAAGAAATTGTAAAAATTGATTCGGGTAACCAGGTTATTGATACGCGTCGTAAAAACGTGCTCAAAACATTTATCCTCTTTACAGAATATTGCCTTAAGACAAATTTCTATAGAGAAAATCGATGCGCTTTATCTTTTAGAATCGATCCGAATATTTTGAATTTCACCCCCTATGACCGCTCCCAAAAATTTCCTGAACTACCGTTTGGCATTTTCTATTTTACAAATAGAAATTTTATCGGATTTCAGATCCGCTTCAAAGATCTTTCACGAGGGGGGCTGCGCACCGTAGCGCTACCGAAAGAGCAGACAAGCTGGGAGGTCAATAACGTTTTTTTTGAGTGCTATAACCTTGCCTACACGCAGCAAAAGAAAAATAAAGATATCCCTGAGGGGGGCTCCAAGGCAATTATTTTTTGTAATATCCATCCCCTGTTGCAAGAGGAAACAGATTACCAGATCAAATCGGGCAATCTTTCTAAAAAAGAGGATTTACAAAAATTTCAGCAAGATTTCCGATGGAAGATCATTTACGAATCCCAAAGAGCCTGCATCCATAGTTTTCTGACACTCATCAATTGCCATGAAGATGGCGGACTCAAAGCAAAGAATGTGATCGATAATTATAAAAAACCCGAATACATCTATCTTGGGCCCGACGAAAATATGCACAACAGTATGATTGACTGGATCGCAGAGTTGTCCGACAAAGTCGGTTACAAGCCTAGGAAAGCATTCATCTCCTCAAAGCCTCTTTTAGGGATCAATCACAAAGAATTCGGGATTACCTCCTATGGAGTGCATACGGCGCTTAAGGTTGTGATGGAAACATTACAAATGCATCCCCACAAAACCCCTTTTTCTGTAAAGATCTCGGGGGGGCCTGACGGTGATGTGGCAGGAAATGAGCTCCTTTTGCTGCATAAAGAATTTTCAAAAACTGCAAAAATCGTTGCAATCACAGATGGCACCGGAACCATTCGTGATCTTGAGGGGTTGGACCATAGGGCCCTTGTACATCTTTTTGAAAAAGGGTCGGGGATCAAATTTTATCCCAAAGAGCACCTCTCCGAAGGCTCTTTCCTTTTGGATATCACCACCAAAAAAGAGTTGGAAGGGATTAAAGATCACCAACTCTTCATACGTAAAGAAAATGGGAAGATCATCGAAACTTTTATCCCGGCTTCGGAGGCCTCCCACCTTTTTCGGATGAATCTCATGAAAGTCCCTGCCGACATTTTTATTCCGGCAGGTGGTAGACCACGAACGATACAACAAGGAAACGTGCACGATTTTTGCGATGAACATGGGGTTCCCACGGCCAGGGCGATTATTGAAGGGGCAAACTTGTACCTCACTGCCGAGGCACGCCATAGCTTGGAACAAAAAGGGGTGATCATCATCAAAGACAGCTCCGCAAATAAAGGGGGGGTGGTCTGCTCAAGTTTTGAGGTCCTTTGCGGACTTGTGCTCACTGATGAGGAATTTCTTGAATCTAAAAAACAGATCGTGGAACAGATTTTAGATTTCATCGAATCGATTGCAAAAAAAGAGACCCGCCTGATCCTTAAAGCCCACGATGAGTTTCAAGTTGATTACGCCCAAGCCTCAGACCTGATAGCTGCTAAAATCAACTCTTTGTGTTATCAGATTCTTGATTACCTCATCCCCTTGGAGCTCGCCAAATCTTTAGAGGATCCTCTGAATTTGTGCCTTTTACAACATTGTCTGCCCGAACTAAGAAAGCACAGCAACAGAATCCTGAAAAACATCCCCGATGTCCATAAAAAAGCGATCATAGCCTCTTATATAGCGGCTAATACTGTCTACAAATACGGACTTGGATGGGAACCTTCTATCCACCAAGTCCTGCAAGATACTATAAAAAATATTTTAAAAACAGAGTAGTTTTTCCTTAAAACGAAAAAAACAACTCTCTTTTATCTTCCTCTATCAGAATCTGTTAAAATCTATTTTTAGCATTCAAAGTTTAAGATTGCTAAATTTTGATCTGTAAGATATAATCCTAGACAGATGCAAAAAGAAAAGCGTAATAAAAGAGCTTTTGAGGTCTTGTTTAGCCTGATCGAGCTCTACTTGCAAACCGGAA
The DNA here is from genome assembly GCA_016866475.1 of Chlamydiota bacterium. Lineage (GTDB taxonomy): Bacteria > Chlamydiota > Chlamydiia > Chlamydiales > RGXB01 > RGXB01. Next base: position 415,084 of record VGMF01000001.1, read on the forward strand.
AACCGGTCGCTTCCAATACCTTAAAAGATGAGCGTTTACCCCACTTGTCTTCTGCTACAATCCGCAATTATTTTGCTGAACTCGAAGAGAGCGGTCTTTTGGAACAAATGCACACCTCGGGCGGCCGCGTCCCTACCACAGAGGCGCTTCGTCTTTTTGCAAACAGCTGCTCCCAGAATAAAAAAATCGATCCTAAAGACGAAGTTTTTTTCCTGAATCACCTGGATTTTAAAACGGTTGCTCTGCAGCGCTCTTTAGAACTGGCCGTAGAGGCCCTATCCGAGGCGACCGGCCTTGCAGCTTTGATCACAAGCCCCAGGTTTGATCAGGATTTTATCAAAGATATCCGCCTTTTTGTTTTAGATTCTACAAGGGTGCTTTCGGTAATTATCACCCGCTTTTCGGTCTGCTACACTGATATTTTACATATCCCGAAAAAACTCTCCTCTTTTTCAGCAAAAAGGATCGAGACCTTTTTTAAATCCAAATTACAACCCAAAGAGGTTGTCCTTGAGGAGCTGAGCGCCGAAGAGATGCCCATAGCCGTTCAGCTTTATCAGGAAATTTCGCTCCGTTTTATGGTTCGTTACGCAAATTTCACCAGTGATGAGGTGATGAAAGCGGGATTGTACCGACTTCTTAATTATACTGAGTTCCATGATCCGGCCCTTTTAGGTTCTACACTTACTTTGATGGAAAGCCCTACAAAAGTCCATGAGATGATCCAAAGAACGATGCATGCCGACACTGTGAGTTATCAGATTGCAGACCCTGTCAATCATGAGACTACAGTACTTTCAATCCCCTATCGAGTCCAAGGAAAGCGTGTTGGCGCTATTGCTCTATTTGGGCCAAAACGGATCCCCTATCCCCGCCTATTTGCACTGCTAAACCATTTTAGAAATCTTTTTGAAAAACAGTTAGATCAGGTAATCCAAGCCTATAATATCTCGCTAAGGACCCCTGAGACAACATTAGAACATAATCCCCCACTCTTTTTGGAGAGCTATAGTGATGAGTGAAGAAACGACAACAGAACCTATCGACCAACCACAGGATACATCCCTCGAGGCAAAGATCGAAGAGATGACCGAAAAATACCACCTGGCGATTGCCGACATGGAGAACATGCGCAAGCGTCTAATGAACGAACAAAAAGAGGCGATCCAATTTGCAAAAGAGCGATTGATCCTTGAGTTCATAACGCCCCTTGACTGTTTGGAAAAAGCTCTCTCTTACGAAGCGCATATGTCCAGTGAAGTGCAGCAGTGGGCTTTTGGGTTTAAAATGATCTTGGAGCAATTCAAGGATATTTTAAGGAACAATCATATTTACAGTTTTGAACCGATTCATGAGCAGTTTGATCCTCGTTCACACGACGCGATTGAAATGGTGGCATCGGATAAAGAACCGGGCACGATTTTAGAAGTGCTTGCTAAAGGCTATAAAAACGGTCCTCGGATTTTGAGAGCGGCACAAGTCAAGGTTGCCAAAGCCAAACCTGAGGAAAAAGACCAAGGAGAAAACTAATTATGACAACAAAAAAATCGAAAATTATCGGTATTGACCTTGGAACCACCAACTCCTGTGTTGCAATCATGGAGGGTTCTCAAGCCAAAGTTATAGCGAATGCCGAGGGGGCGAGAACAACCCCTTCCGTTGTTGCTTTTACTAAATCAGGCGAACGCCTCGTGGGAGCTGCTGCAAAGCGTCAGGCGGTAACAAATCCTACAAATACGATTTTTTCCGCAAAACGTTTTATAGGGCGGAAATACTCGGAGATCATGGATGAGGTCAAGATGGTCCCCTACAGAGTTGCTAGCGCACCAAACGGCGATGCAGCCATAGAGGCCGAAGGCAAACTTTTCTCTCCACCAGAAATCAGCGCCCAAGTGTTGATCAAAATGAAAGAAACAGCCGAAGCCTATCTTGGAGAAAAAGTCACCGAGGCTGTCATTACGGTTCCCGCCTATTTCAACGACTTGCAACGTCAGGCGACAAAAGACGCCGGGCGTATCGCTGGCCTAAATGTGCAAAGGATCATCAACGAGCCTACGGCGGCTGCATTGGCATACGGTCTTGACAAACAGCACACCGACAAAAAAATCATCGTATTTGACTTGGGTGGCGGAACGTTTGATGTTTCAGTTCTCGAAATTGGTGACGGGGTTTTTGAAGTTCTCTCGACAAACGGGGATACCCATCTTGGTGGAGACGACTTTGACAACGTGATCGTAGCTCACTTAATTGAAGAGTTTAAGAAAGAGGCCGGTATCGATCTGCACCATGATCGGATGGCTCTACAACGTTTGCGCGATGCGGCCGAAAAAGCCAAGTGCGACCTGTCAGGAATGGTCTCGACCGATATCAACCTCCCCTTCATCACTATGGATCAAACAGGGCCAAAACACATGAACCTGACCCTTACAAGATCCAAGTTTGAGTCTTTGGCACACAGCCTCATCCATCGCCTCGAAGCCCCCTGCCACAACGCAATAAAGGATGCTGGAATCTCCCCTTCGGATATTCACGACGTGATCCTCGTAGGCGGTATGACAAGAATGCCGGCCGTTCAAGAAAAGGTGAAGCAGATCTTCAACAAAGAACCACACAAAGGGGTAAACCCGGACGAAGTTGTGGCGGTCGGAGCTGCTATCCAGGGCGGCGTGTTGACCGGTGATGTCAAAGATGTCCTTCTTTTGGATGTGATCCCGCTTTCATTAGGGATCGAAACAATGGGTGGAGTGATGACACGCCTGATCGATAGAAATACTACCATCCCCACAAAAAAAACCCAGGTATTCTCTACGGCAGCCGACAATCAGCCCGCTGTGACAATCCAGGTTTTACAAGGGGAGAGACCGATGGCCAACGATAACAAATCGCTCGGTAAGTTTGACCTTGAAGGGATTCCGCCCGCTGCAAGGGGAACCCCGCAGATCGAAGTAACGTTTGATATTGATGCAAATGGTATCTTGAATGTCTCTGCAAAAGACAAGGCTACGGGGAAAGAACAAAAAATTCGTATCGAACCTTCGTCCGGTCTTTCAGAGGATGAAATCCAAAAGATGGTTCGCGATGCGGAATCCCATGCAGAAGAGGATAAAAAGCGTAAAGAATTGATTGAGGCTAAAAACCACGCCGATTCTTTAGCAAACCAGGCAGAGCGTCAACTAAACGAGTACAAAGGGAAAATTCCCCAACCAATTGCGGATGAGATCCAATCCTCGATCAATGAGTTGAAAAAGATCCAAGAGAGTAATGACGCGGCAAATATCCAATCCAAAATCAATGAGCTGAGCCAAAAGCTTCAAAAAATTGGAGAGGAGTTGCAAAAACAGGGTGCTCAATCCGGTGGCCAGCAACAGGATCCTCACCATGGGCAACATCAGGGGCAAGGAGCTCAAAAGAGCCATTCTAATGAGCACGAAGAGGCGGAAGTGGAGATCATAGACGACAACAAAAAGTCTTAAAACTTCTACCAATTCTAAAAAAAAGCGCCCGTTTTTTGGGCGCTTTTTTTTCACTCTTTAACGATGACTCTTTCAAATCTCGTTCTTGGCCAAAACGAATACAGGTTGTTTTTGAAATCCCACTTCCCTTTTGAAAATATGTCTATTTAATCCGCATTTATCGACAATCTTCCAGCCAGAGATCAATTTAGGAAATCTTCGATCCCCATAAATTCTATGCGCATTCCAACAAAGGCAATCGGCACCTACTGGTACCGCTAAATAAAAAAGTCCCCCATCCTTCAAGTATCCCTTGATCCTTTGCATAAACTGGAGGTCGCCGTCCGGATTTATCGGATCACCATATCGCCCCAGACCGTCATGTTCGATAGAAGAGATACTCAAAATACAATCGCATTGGAACGGATTTTTAAAAAAATCTTCAGCTTTGTAGATCTCCAATCTCGGGTCATCTGTTTCAATATCTCTGTACTCCACCGTTATCGGCTTCCCCCCGTAGGCTAAAACGATCGCCTCATACCAGGGGGTTTCGGAACCTACTATAAGAACCCTTTTTCCTTTAATAGGATATTTTTTTAACATGTTATATAAATAGGCATCTGTTTCACCGTAATAGAAACGCTGTTTAAGGGTCGCTTGTACAACAAGCTCATCTACCCATTTTTTTGGCCAGTGCAACTTGGTTTCACCACCCGATTGATCGATATAAAAATCGATAACTGGTATTTCTCTCCCCATCGTGTAAGAATCGTAATACTCAATAGGAATATTCCTGGGTGGGGAGGCAAAACCCCCTAAAAAATAAAATATAGAAATAAAAGCAAATATTTTCATAGCAATTTCCTGTTTTATGTAATCTGAATCGCAATTTTCTCATGCGTTTTGTAAAAGGTTGGGTATTGGCGAATGAATTCATCCATGTTAGGCTCGAGCAAAGCTTCAATATCAATTAAAAGATGGGATTTTTTTTCCCAATTATATCCTGAGCTTTTTAAAAGCACCTGGCTTAAAACTTCTGCAATTGCCGCGCTCCCTCTTTCAAAAGGCATAGCATGGGCAAACCACCAGTGAAATTTGGCGATGAGCTTAAATTTATTTTCAGTCGAATCTGAAAATAGGATTGTATCCCACATTTCAAAAAGATAATCATGGATTCTATCCAAATATTCTGGTTCGGTATGGATCACGAAATATTGACGATCTAAAGAATTCCCGTAAAAACTTTTTTGCACTTTATTCTTGGGTTGAAACCAGGTCTCGTCCTCGCCAAATAAATTATCGATATTAGCCGAATTCAGGTGATCATAACGAAATACGAGGGTTAGCGGAATCTTTTCCCCATCTAACAACCCAGAGATTTCGTACTCAGAAAATATGTCTCCCTCCTGGGGTTTTCCCCTTAATATATTAGTCTTAGGTGCTTTTTTGAGTAGAATATCTATCTTCTCTACGTGAAAGAGCCCGCCCCCCAAGATAAGATTGGAGTATGAGCTGACTTTGCGGTAATTCCCGAATTCTGAAATTGGCCCGCTCATTTGCTTAATTGCAAGGTCGTTCCTCCATTTCGCTGCAGAACTTAAAGCATCATGGTAATTGAGATCATCTTTAACCATATGAAGCAAAATTTGAATTTGCTCATGCCTCGATTTCATGAATTCATTGTGCAAATAGGGATCAAAATTGCGCAAAATCCCTTTTTCCCCTTCTGCATGTAAGAAACTACAACCAAAAAAAAGGGCAATAGCACCTATTCGTCCACATATATCTGATAAACTAAACCACTTCACTCGGCACCAATAATAAAAAATCTTTGTACTTTGCCGCATATACCTCCTCATTCGGTTCCATCAAAGCCTCTATGTCTAAACGGTATTTGTCAGATAAACTGGCATTCCACCCTTCTGCTTTCAACAACGCTAAAATAAGCACTTCTGCGACTGCAGCAGAGCCCCTGTAGTAAGGCATTGCATGCGCTAACCACCAGTTAAACCTCCCTAAACTGAAAAAAAAGTCCTCGTCAGACTTTGCATCTAAAGTCTTTTGGAAAAGGGTGTCTAGATAAACCATGATCTCGCTTAGGTATGAGGCATGCGTGTGTACCCAAATAAAAGCCCTGTTTTTACCAAAACCAAAAAATTGATATAAATTAGGATTACAAGTGCCCGAGTAGTAGGCAATTTTTGTTAACGGGATTTCGGCATTCGGCAGCCTCCCGACGACTTGAAAAACCTCAAAAGGGGCATCGGCTGCTAAGAACCCCATAATTTCTCCCGTTGTATAACCGGACCGGACCAATGCAAACCCGGAGGAGTACAAATGATCACTCCCGTAGGGTGAAAACGGGGTATAAAAATCCACATTCGAGTGTTTTCGAAGGCATCCAAATACACTTGCCTTTGGAACATTTAATTTTTTTGCTATCCGAAATCTCCATTTGGCAACTATAACCATTACATTTTTCAAAGATTCCTTATTTTTGAAAAGGGACGCCGCCTCATTGATGATTTTTTCCCTTTCCTGAAGGTATATCTTCTGTTTTGATTCTTGATCTAAAATCGTGGGTCCCGTTTCAGGTGAAGAAAATAAAACACCGGTAAAAAATAGGAGATAGAATTTATCTCGAAAAGTCATAAAAATTCTCGTAGTTATTTGCGAAATCCTGGCAATCTTCCTGAGATAAACTCGTTAAATCGGGATAAACACCCTCTTTTAAAACACAATCAAATCCCTTGTAGGTCATAAGAGCACTTGACAAAACTTCTCCAATTGCGGCACTACCTCGCATACAGGGGGTCGCTTGGCAAAACCACCAGTGAAATAATCCAATCAGATAGATGCTTCTTTTAGGTTCTTGCTCATTAATAATCTGTTGAAACAAGGTTTCCAATTCTTCATGTATTTTTTGAAGAATCGGCCAGGAGGTATGGATCCAGAGATACCTCGTTTCAATCGATTCGCTGAAATAGATACTGTAATTCAAATCGACATCCTCGAGCCGGTCTTCAAGTTTGATAATCTGAGTTAAAGGTATGGTTTCGTTGCCAATTTTTGATTTCATCTGGTAGCATTTGACCAAAGCACCTTTTAAACCAAGTTCCGGTATCGATCGGCGATACTCCCCCTTTGAAAGATAAAGATCTAAAGACGGCAGGCACTGTAGTCCCCCAATAACATTAAGGGAGCTGTAGAGGGTGGATCCCATTTCAGCTCGATCGGCACCAAACAAATATCTACAACGAATCTTTTGGCTCAGAGCAAGCGCATGGCGCCAAAAGCGGGCCAACTCGTATATTTTTTTATAATTAGCGCCCCCCCTAATCTCTGCAGCCAAGATCTTTGTCTCTTTAAGTTGGCTCATTCGAAAGGCAAAATGGCGTTCTTTTTGGTAGGGTTTTTGTACAAGAAGGGGCAAGTTTGCTTGTAAACAACCCACAAAAAAACAAAAACTGACAAAAACTGTAATTAATTTATTAAAATTTAACATTAAAGTTTTTCTCTTTTCATCCTGATTTAAGTAAGTTTAAATTAAACAAACAGAATGATTTAAAAGCATCTATTTAATTTTTTACAAAAGAAACATGACAAAATTTTTACATTTATTTAAAAAAAATTTGATAATTTTATGGCGTATTTCTATATATAAAAGAAACGAGAGTTTCTATGCCCTTTTTTAAAGTCGACTCAAAAAATAGTATTTTATTCTTCGCTTTGAGCTTACTCTTATTTAAGATAGCGGTAGCAGAAACCCCGAAAGCACCCATTACACCTCCACAAGCTCCCCCTTTGGCCGAGGGACTGCTTTATGCCGGCCCCCAACTAAATGAAGAGGCAGTTTATATCCAGCTTGGTGCCGATTACCTTTTGTGGGTTGTCAGCCAAGAGGGGCTGGAAACGGCTATTAATAATCTAGCTACGGTACCGGTATCAGGCAATCCCTTAGTTCCCGTACCAGGTCAAGGAACATCCTTCATGCCTAGATTCAAACCCAGAAACGGGTTCAAAGTGCATGGCGATGTTGTTTTGAGAAGTTGTGAAGACGTAGACCTTTTTTTAGAGTATATCTGGCTCGATCGCAGCGCTCCCGGCATTACCAACACAACAAACTCTGACTTTACATACCCTCAGTTAGTCATAGCGCCTGTTATTGGTTCTCCTAGTCCCCCTGATGAGGGTGTATACTCTGTTAGCTCAAGCTATAAATTTGAATATAATGTTTTAGATTTTGAAATCGGTCGCTTAAATTCTTTTGGTAGAAGCGTCTTCATATCTCGTCAATTCTGGGGTTTAAGAGGCACATGGCAAACTGCTTTCTGGAATACCAGCTATGTCACAAATGCCTACAACCCAAATTTTTCCGGTAGATTTCCCGCGTTTGCTAACGCGAAGCAACAAACAAACGGAGCCGGTGTACGCGGTGGTTTAGATTTCGGCTTTAATCTATCTCCTAAAAATACGCTAATGCAAAATCTTATGATCACGGGCACTATTGCTGCCAGTGGAATTTTTGGCGCTACGACTGTCACATGGCAGTCTGGTCAAAATTTGTCGAATAACAGGCAAGAAACCTACCAATACACTCAGAACCGATTTTATAGAATCACCCCTGTGTTAGATCTCTCGTTGGGTCTGGGGTGGAATTATTCTTTCGGGAAAGAATCCAACGACCGGTACAACATAGAAATACACGCCTCCTGGGATACACAGTCTTGGATAGGATTCGGGCAATTCACCTCTCCGACTGTTTCACCAGGGGGAGCCCAAAACATGACCGTTCAGGGTTTGACCGTCGGTGGAAGCCTCTTCTTCTAAGGTGAATGCTGTTTATTCATGCCGACAAAGTTTTTCTGGTTTAATTATTTGTAATCCATGAAGAGGATCGATTCCGCGTCATATAGGCCTCATATTCTCCCGGCAATAGAGAAAGTAGGAAATTTTCATGCCAGGGTATGTGCTTGCAGGTATAATCCCCTGCTACCCTTACAGGGTTAGACGATAGGGTGCGGTCTATCAAGCAAAAAGTCGTATCTACCTCCCCTCTATAAATTTCCAGATGGGGCATCAGTTTGCTACAGATTTTATCCTTCCAGAAGCCAGACTCCCATTTTTTTACTGGTACGCCACGATACGTAATAGTTTCATTAATGTCTGGGGAAAAAATATCGAGGGCTAATCCGACCCGTTTAGCCTGTAATTCCTCTTGAATCTTATAAAAATCCTGCAAAAAACTTGCCGGCAGTTTAGGATTAAACTTTAGATCAGGGTCGGTCAAAAAAAATCGAGTGTTCACGAGTTTTTTAAAAAGAAACTGCTCCCAAACCCTATGGCCATAATTTTTTTTCATCCTTAGTAACGTGTAGGGGTAAGCTTCGTTGTAAAAGTCCAATAAGGGTTCAAAAAAACTTTTGTTGTCGATAATTACGATATCTTTTGTGTACTTCTCAAGCTGTTTGACCATCTGTTTTATAAAGGTTATCTGATTGTACCCAATGATGATTACGGTTGGATTCTTCTTTACAAACCGGCTCAATTGTTTTGGTTGAACTCCTAGGATTGCCTGGGGTTCTTTTTTCAAAAGCTCGATCACGTCATCTATTTTTTTTCCGTCGGCAAAAAAATCAAAGAAAGGGATGTAATCTTCTAAAGAATCTAAATATAACGATCGCCATTGATCTACATAAAATTTTATCAATAAAAAGCTGTTGTTCGTATCGACACAGTCAAAAAGGTCCTCAAGGATAAACTCTTCCGCTCCCCCCAAATCTACTTTAAAAAATTTCAAACCCCGGTTGGGTCTTAAGTAAAGGGACTCAAAGAGAAATTCTTTAAAGGTTTTTGTTTTTCCGTTCGATTCCAAAAGTCTGGGTAAAAATTTTGAATCAAGATCATAATTGAAAAAAGCATCACTTTTCTTTTTTTTATTGGCGTAACTTTTCTCAAAATCTCCTAAAATTTTTTCGTCCGCTTCCACAAAAGTAATAGGGCCTGTTGCAGAAAAACCTTCTGAGCTGAAAATAGATCCGTTTTTCAATCCGATTTCAAACAAAGAGTATTTTGAAAAAATATTATCCTGGATTTTCTGGTGATAAATATCGACTTGTTTATGCCATTCGTTCTGATTGCCATTTATCGATACCATGAAAAAAATAAAGTATAATATAAAAATAATTTTCATTTTTGCTCGCAATCCCAAAACGAAATAAAAACAAATATTATTCTACTTTTTTTTTGCTGCATATAAAATATTAAAAATATTCGAAAAATTAATCTTGATGTCAAGGTTTTATTACCATGACAGAATTGAAAAAAACACACTCGGTCTTTTTACTAAAAACGAAATTAAAAAATTTGACCTCTTTTGAAACTCGTCTCAAAAAATACAATAGTATCAAGATCCACGCGAGCTTTGACTAAAGTCTACAAATACAATACAAACCTATTTGCGGTCAAAAAAATTGAAGGAACTATCTTACTGTTTCGTAACCTCCAAGCACCCCATTCTTGACTAGGACTACTTGCCATAGCTGTATATCGCGGGCCCGGAACGCCCCTGCACACGATAAAAGATAAAATTTCCACATTCTGTAGAATTCTGGGGAATAATTCTCTTTTAATGCAGGCCAATTGCTATCAAAATTTTTGAACCATGCCATCAAAGTTTTATCGTAATGAGTTCCAAAATTATGCCAATCTTCCATCACAAAAAGCCCCTCTATCGATTTTCCTACCTGGGAAATGGAAGGGAGCTGTCCTCCGGGAAATATATATCTATCGATCCAGGGGTCTGCATTTAAAACGCTCTCGTTACTACCGATAGTATGCAACATTACCATACCTCCGTCTTGTAGCGATCGGTAGCAAATTTCCATGAATTCTCTATAATTTTTAACCCCGACATGCTCAAACATACCGATTTCTACAATCCGATCGAATTTTTCGTCTAAATCGCGATAGTCTTGCACCCTTATCTCAACATCTAACCCTTTACAAACTTCACGAGCTAGAATAGCTTGGTTTTCAGACAACGTAATTGCAGTAACTTTTGCACCATATTTTGAGGAGATAAATTTAGCAAAGCCACCCCAGCCGCAGCCGATATCCAAAACGCGCATACCTGTTTTAATACCGAGCTTACGGGCAATTAAATCATATTTTGCTAATTGAGCTTCTTCTAATGTTTTGGCATTTTTCCAATACCCGCAACTATACGTCATAGTGGGATCAAGCATAGCTTTGTAAAGATCATTTCCAAGCTGGTAGTGTTGACGAATCACATCAAGGCTTTTACTTTTGTCTTGACGGTTTAGAAGTTTGGCTTTCAGATATGCCCAGTAAAAGGAAGGGCTTTTTTTGAATCGGGATTGAAGGCTGGCGCGTGCGATCCGGTACATGCAATCGTCAAGAGCATCGACATCCCACCAACCCTCCATGTAGCTCTCCCCGAAACCCAAAGATTGGTCTTTTAAAACCCGATCATAAAATCGATTATCTTTAACCTGAATATCTGAAGGATCTGATCCGTTAAGCTGAATTCCGGCCGAAAAAGCTAATTGATCGATGATCTCTTTCGAGTCAGATTGCTGTAAGGATAAAAGAGTGCAAACTGCGCATAAAAAAAGAATCTTTTTCATATAGCTGTCTCTTAACAGTCAAGAAATAATAAAATCAACTTTTTTTTAGTGTCTTTTTTTTGAAATACCTGCATGCGATCCGGAAAAGGTTTTTTAAAAAGCTCCCTTTTGGGAGCGACCAAGAAAAAAACCCACCTAAATTAGGTAGTTGTTTTTATGGTTTTTTTGGAAAAAAATGGAATCTATTACTTTCATTCTCAAACAGGTGTCGCTCTTGCGTCTATTTTTTGCTTAATTCATTAGGGGGAGCAACGGATAAAGTACCTTTTGAAAAAGCGCGGATAGATTTCAAAAATCAAGAATCTAGGGCGCTTTTCTTTTTAAAGGCTTACTCGATGCCTTTAAGACGATTGTTTTAGGCTCGATCAAAGTACCGCTTCTGTAGGAGGGTCGAACTTTTACCTGCTCCGACGCCTCAATATTCCACGAATTCTTTTTGTAAATATCAACATGTATATCGGTCTCTTTATAACTTCTTAGGGAGGGGACAACGGCAGGCATAGACCCGAACGACTCATTATATCGATTCTTTAAACTCTCCTTGTAGGCCCTCAAATAACGCAACTGATCATTTTTTTTGCTCACAACGAGGGCAAAACTGTCGTCGATTGGCCTGGATAAGGCAACAAATCCATCCGCAAAAGCCAACGCTGTCCCTGCGTTAATCTGTGTCACTGCTAAAGAGGAATTTCGATTTGTCGGAAAATCCGGAACTTTGAACGTGAGTGGACCGTTTGCTAAATATTGACTGATTCCGGCAGAAAATCTTTGACCCGTGTAATTCATATAACCTGTTCCGGAAGCACCTTTTTGCAGAAAAGATCCCCCGATGTTGAAATCCAGCTTGGTGTCCCCTTTCAAGGGAGTCGAATAATTGGCATTCGCATTTAGAGCATCTAGCTCCTGGTTATAATCTGTTGTCAGCCTGAAATTTGTCTCCTTGGGGACATAATCAATACCAAAAGCTACGAAATAGTCGTTCTTCCAACTAGATACCCCCGACGGACGGGTGTCTCTCCCTTTAAAAACCAAAAGAAATCTCGCTAGAAAAGAGTCCAAAAAGGTTTTCTCTAGTTTAAACTGGGCTACGTAGCGGTCCTTACTACTTCTCTCGAAATTATAGGATCCGGTAAAGCTTGTTTTGATGTTCCAGGGAAGTTTTTTGGAAAGCCTGGCTGCAAGAGAGAGATAGATGGGGTTTCCGATAATGGGTGCCTGCAAATAACTGAAATACTTTTCTTGCGCTTCCAACGACAATTCATAATCAAATGAGAGCTTGGGAGCCCGGCTTAATAGACCTTTTGAAAGAGCCAGACGCATTTTAGCAGCTACCTCTTTATCTTTAGGGGCCGAGAACCCGACGTCCAACAAAGCCCTCACAGCGCTGTACTCGTAGACAGCCTGACCACCAAAAAAGGCTCCCGAGGAGTTCCCCTGCAGGTAGGTTCCTAAAGTAAAATTGTCGAAAAACCCATAACGGACCGCCGACATCAGAGTTGGCCTGTTGAATTGGTAATTGTAATTGATCCCCTCTTCGTTATAATTCGGAAACCCTGCCGTTACAAAATACTCGATCTCTTTGGGAGGGAGGAGATTCGGTTCGTAAAAGGAATTTAGGGAGATCACCTGCTCTAAACCGATCGGATTCGTGATTTTGAGCTTCACGTTGTTTAAACCCTGAATAATGGGAAAATTTTGCAGAACATGGGGCCCGGCAGGCAGCTCTATCGTTTGATAAAGAATCCCATCTATATACACCTCTACCTTGGTAGGAGCATTCAAGAAAAATTCATTTCTTGATGCTGAAGCTATCGTCGGGTTTACAAACACATTCATCCCTTTGCACAACGAAGCTCCTAAGAGGGGGATCGAATTTTGCAAACCGAAGCTATAGCTCCCCTGATCTCCAACGGCAAGGCGTGCCTTCATATCTTCAAAATCTTTTGTAAAGATTAGGTTTCCCCTATTAATAATTCCCGGATTCGTTGTCGCGGCATATAAAAATCCCTGAAAAACGTAGTCTTTTATATTCAACGAAAGATCAAAATTCGCAAAATCCTGATTTTGGGGAATTTGGAGCTCTTTATAGAATTTATAGAAAATTTTATGCCCGTAGGTGATATTTAAGTAGCCGCTTGTCGTCCCCGATTTGAGCAAAGGGACTTGAATCTCTTGAGCACGCTTATCTAAAAAACTTTGATTCACATAAGCATCGGGAACCCAAACGTACAGCACCTTCGCAGCGTCATCGTAATCGACAGTGATTTCCCCCTTATCATCCGCGACCGGAGTGCTGAAATTATCCTCTTCCAAGGTCGAAAAAATAGAACCCTGTCCGTAGAGAAACTCGTTCATTTCGCCTACACCGACCTGATTCAGATACGGGTAAATCGCTTTTCTAAATCCGGAGGAGTCCAGGTTTAAGGCCCCATTAAGATTGTAGGGGATATCGTACACTCCAAGTTCGACACCGTTGAGATAGATATAAAGAGAATAGGTAATCTCTTTTGATGCAGCGGCCAGGGTAAAAAAAGGGAGTAAACAAAAGAACACGAACCTTAGAATGCACATAGAACTAACAACTTGAAATGTATAAGTCCAACATTCTACTGAATAAACATCGTTTGCATCAAGGAAGATGTGAAATTTTGTTTACAAAAAATAGAATTAAAACTTTATCATCCCAAGTAATTTTGCTATGTCATGAAATGTTACAAAAACTGCAAATCCAATCAACAAGAATACAAACGGTAAAAAAATTCGCTCCAAAGCCTTTCTACTCAACCGTTTTCTAAAAAGAATTTCAATAAAATTGAGCACTATGTGGCCACCATCCAAAACAGGAAGAGGCAGTAGATTCATGATCCCAAGATTTAAGCTGATAGTCGAGAGCCAAAATGCACCGTCTTTGAAACTCTCTGACCAACCCTTTTGCATAACCCCCACAATCCCGACCGGTCCGCTGAGATGTTTTGGATTCAATTCCCCTTGTGTTAGATGACCAAAAATTTTAGAAATCTCAAAAAACGTTTCTTTGAATTGAATAAACGGATTTGGGTTTACTGAGACCTGTCTGTCTACAAGTGAAATCCCCAAACGGTAGAATTTTTGCCCCTGGTACTCTATTTCCATCGGAGATACGCTCTTCAGCAAGCGTAAATTCCCCTGCTCATACCCTGCACCCTGCACCCCTATCGACGCAATCACTTTATCGAGGTCCTTAAAATGGACCTCCTGGAAATAGTGATTGTCAGATCCTCGCTGCTCAAGGGGTTGATAGTTCCCGTGTGCAACTATTGCCACAACATGTTTTTTCTGCAAAAGCTGCATGACATCGGCACCTAAAACTGTTTTAATTCCATCGACGGCGAGTATCCTATCGTTTGGTTTTAGTAGAGCATCCTCCATTTTTTCAAACCTGTTATCTACTATGCCGTCATGATCGATTAAGTAAGGGATAAATTTTAGATCTTCAACCAGCGAAAACTTGGTGTCAAACCTCAAGTCGTTGATCTCCTCTTTTTCGTAGGGTGTCATTGCAATTTCAGAAAGTGGTACTTTTGGGACCTTCACCTGAAGAACCTTATGATCTCTAAGAATCGTTAAAAAAGCCTTTTCTTCATTTAAAAGGGATTGCAGCTGCTCTCTGGAAAAAACAAGTTCACCATTCAACCAAAGAAGCCTATCCCCATCCTGGATCCCCGAATCCTTCATAGGAGAATCACTAAGCATCGATGCCCCACGCACCCTCTTCGAGTCATAGATCATATAGGAGGCAGGAGCACTTAAACCGATCGTATTTAATTCCAAACCTCTAAAATTCTCTTTTTTAGACTGCACCTCGTAGGCAAAAGAACTTTTTGTTCCTGCCAAATAGTTTATGGAAATTCCCTTCACAATACTTTTTTTTGTATCTAGAATCGCCTGGAAAAACAGTTCTTTGCGCCCTCTGACTTCGTTTCCGTTTATAGACTCCAAAATATCGCCACAACGGACACCCTTCTCGTAAAGTTGAGAACTGGGCTCCACCATTCCAATAAGCTTTGAGGAATCAACAGAATCCCTTAAAAATCCACCGGAAAAGTAAATGAAGCAAAAACCAAGAAAAGCAAACATAATATTTATGGCGGGACCTGCAACGACCATTAAGAGCCTTTGGTAAGGCTTGGTTTTGTAGTAACTCCCCTCATCTTCAGAATCTTCGTCCATGCCTAAGATCTTCACATACCCCCCGAACGGGATGATCGCAACCCGGTACAACACCCCTTTATACACCCTGGCAAATAGTGTAGGGCCAAATCCGATGCTGAATGTCTCCACGCGCATTTTAAAAAATCGTGCAACGAGAAAATGTCCCAACTCGTGAATGAAGACGAGAAAGCTTAAACCTAGCAGGCCGTATAGGATGTTGAGGTAATGCATTTATGTATACTCTTAGTAATCTTTTTAAGTTCTTTGATCGCTTCAATAGAATCAATCGAAAATTGTGGCAAGGACTCAAATCCCTGCTGAAGTTTATGCTGCAAATCGAGCCAGCTTAGGCTCCCTTTAAGAAAATCATCCACTAAAAACTCATTGAGAAACATCAGAAAAAGGGGTCCGCATTCCGTTTTTATTGCCTCATAGGCTAATTGGAAAAGGGGGAATCTCTCGGGGTCGATAGGGGAAAACTCGATCTTGCTCAAATCAAGGTTTTTTCTAAATGGAAATGGAAGAGTCCTTTCCACGCCCAGAGCATGTGCTATCGGGACACGCATGTCAGGTTGATAGGCGACCATTTGGGTCATACCATCTTCATATTCGGCAAAAGCGTGAATGCGGCTTGTGGGCTCTATCACCGCCAAAGGAGCCATACCAAAGAGGGAGTGGGCCTCCATCACCTCGAGCGCTTTATTGAACATCGTTGAGGAGTTGATCGTGTTATGCGCCCCCATGGGCCAATTCGGATGGATTAAAGCTTCTTTAAGTGTGATCGTTGAAAACTCTTTGAGGGGCCGGTGCAAAAAAGGGCCTCCGGAGCCGGTTATGGTGGTCTTGACGGGGCGTTGATTCTCGTATAATTTTTTGAGGGAGCTATGCTCAGAGTCTATTGGTCGCAGCAAGGGGTTGTAAGGTTTTAGCAGATGGTGAGCTGCTATGATCGTCTCTTTATTTGCAATCGCAATTTTAATCCCCCTTTTCGCAGCCTCGATCGTGGCTTCAATACCCTCAGTGGATGACATCGATTGCACCATCAAATCGGCAGAATCCAGAGCCCTCAAAAGGCCCTCTTTGCCAAAATGGACCTGTTTTGAAAGCATCTTTTCCGCTTTGGAGGCTTCGGCTTCATCGTACAAGACTACCGTTTGCGGTTTGTATTTTTTTACCTGTTCTACAAGAAGCGCTGAGGATCGATGGGCCACTAGAGCATGGATACTAAAATCGTTAGGGAATTTCTCGAGAACCTCTAGCGTCATTTTTCCGACACTGCCTGTCGATCCGAATAGGGCAACTTTCATCATGAATGCTCAAGTTTATCGACTTTTTTTAAATTGGTCAATCCAAGGACTATGTAAATCAAGAAAAGGGTAAGTGCGGCGATAGCCGAGGTTGATACAGGGGTTGCGTAGTGGGTTAAGATATCTCGAGAGAGTGCAACGGAAAACAGAGCAGCAAAAAAAGAGGCAAGCACCCCAAAAAATACTATTTTTTTTAAGAACGGTGCATAGATCCTTGCAATAAGAACAGGTAAGGTAAAAAATGCCATGATGATCACCACTCCAACCGACTGGAATCCTCCCACTATTGTTAAGGAGGCGACAAACATCTGTGCAGCCAGTACAAGTACCGCATTTTGACCGGCCACCCTGGAAAATACAGGATCAAATAAAACAAAACGCATCCTCGTGAAAAAAAGGAGCATCCAAACAAGGTTTATCCCCACCACAAAAAAAATCGGACGAAGATCCCGATAGGTAAGGGCATCTAAATTTCCAAAAACAGCCTCGACGCCAAGGTGGGTGTTTCGAAAATACAAAGTGGAAAACAGCACCCCCAAAGCGAAAAGAGTTGTAAACATGAAGCCGACTGCAGCCTCGGACTGAACGTGGAATATTTTTACCAACACATGGGTGCTGAACATTGTCAATAGAGCTGTCAAAACCGCTGCTACAAAAAATCCAACCGTTGAGAAGGGGCTTAGCCCTATCGATACAAAAATGAGCCCTGTAACTACTATGCCAAGCAAAATCGTATGGGAAAGAGAATTGATCAAAAGGGTCATCCTTTTCACCACAAGGAATAGACCCGATAAGACAGAGGCGGTCCCAATCCCGGCCAAAGCGATAAAAGCCACGTCGTCTTCAACTAGGCTCTCTGTCGGAATGAGCCCGCAAATCCATAAAAGCGCCCTTTTGAGCAACAAAAAAATCGTACCGAAAAAGTCCTGGTTCCAGTAGGGATTGCTATCCATTACTCGACCCTCCTCGGTATAATAGCGTTATGCGGATCATGGGTCGGATCCTGCAAAATCGTGGTCAGCTTTTTTTCCATGTCCCTATCAAGAATATGCTCCATCTCCTCGGCGCTTTCATGGACGCGCATACCGGTGATTCCCAATTCTTTTGACAAATATAATTCCCAAAGGCGATGCAAGCGGATCAGATTTTGCGCCTTCTGTTCCCCTTTAAGGGTCAAGCGCCCGTTTTTTTGCATCCCTAAAAGGGCTAGTAAACAGGAAATACATCGTCCGATCTTGTTGTTTTTATAAAGAGCCTTGAGCGCATTCTCAATTTCTATTTTGAAAAAGAACCTTATTGTCCGGACTATGCGGACAATATACCCGTCCTTAGGAGAAAATAGAAGGGACGCAAAGGTCAATAGGGCAAGATTTACTAGAATAAGCGGACCTGTTGGGAGCGTTAACTCCATCTCCAGGGCTTGGGGAATGTAGACAGACAAAAAATTTCCTGAAAGGGCGCAGAATGCACCCATAATCGACGCTAAAAAAAGCATCGTTTTAAATTGATGTGTGCAAGCTCTAGCAAATATTGCGGGTGCTATCATCATACCACTCACAAGCATGATCCCGCATGCACGCGAGCCTATCACGACCCCAAAAGACAACAGCAAAAATAACAGAGCATCTAAAAAGCGAAAATAGATTTTTTGCGCTTTGAAGAAAATCGGATCTAAAGTACTCCAAGCGATCACTCTGAAGCGGATGAAAAGAAACAAAATCGATAAAACTGAAATTAGTGAAAAATACAAAACGTGCTTATTGAGCATCGTTGCTGCCTGTCCGTATAGAAAAATAAGGGACTGTTTGTAAATAATTGGCGATGTATTTTGACTAATTGAGGCAAACAATGTCCCTAGTGCCAACGAAACAGCCAGCGTCACAGACAAAGCTACATCTTGAGGCAGACGGAATTTTTTCTCTAAATTTATCAAAAGGAGCACCCCAAAAGCAGAGCTAAGGGCACCTGCGATAAAATCCAATCCTAAAAAAATTAGCCCCAATAAAACTCCAACATAGGCGGCATGGGAAAGCGTTTCCGCCAGTAGAGCCTTCCTTTTGATAAAAAGAACACAACCGAGCAGAGAGCAAAAAACAGATAAAAAAAGTGTTGCTATTGTAGAGGCCTGCAAAACAGGATGGGTGAAAAAGTCAAGAAAACTGAATCCCATTAGGATTTCCCCCTCTGCACTTTTTCAAAGAGATGACTCGCCTCTTCTAGAAGGGAATTTTTCTCTCCATAGGTTTTCCGGATAGACTCAGGGTTGAAAACCTGCTTGGTAGGACCCGCCTCCACAAGGCGTGAATTGACCATCACCACGTGGTCAAAGATCTCCTCTACATTCGTGAGGTCATGGTGGACAAGAATGACCCCTTTTTTTGCATCCCGCAACTCTTTGAACAAGGACAAAAGCAATTTTTCGGTGGCAAAATCGATCCCGGTAAACGGCTCGTCCAGTACAAAAAAATCGGCATCCTGCATGAGCGCTCTCGCTACAATCGCCCGTTGAAGCTGCCCTCCAGAAATCTCTTGAATCTGCCTCTGCTTAATAGCTGAGATACCCAAACGCTCCATAATTTCCAAAGCGCGCGTTTTTTCCCTTTTGTTGTACCATTTCAGCCAACCCAATCGAGAGTAAGCGCCCATGAGAACCAGCTCAAAAACGCTGATTGGAAAATCGAGGTCGATCTCTTTTTTTTGCGGAACGTAAGCGACGGTAGAGCCATGAAGCCGAACAGAGCCGGAGGTGATAGGGATCAACCCCAGCATCCCTTGAACCATGGTGCTCTTACCCGAGCCGTTAGGGCCCAAGATCCCGGTCAAACTATGGGTTTGAAACTCCACATTGATGTCCCAAATAGCGCATCTTTTGCCGTAATAAATACTCAAATTTTCGAGCTCAATTCTCTTTTTCGTCATTTTGAACCCTGCATGCTAAAAATTCTCATCGGGATGAATCGGATAAAGTTCGCTTTGGATGACCCTAGCATTGTGTTCCATCATCTTAATATAGGATTCTTCCCCCATTGAATCCGCGTATAAATCGGCTCTCGACAACCGAAGCTCCACCCCCTGCGAGCGGCAGGCTTCTATGATTTTATTCAGCGAGTCTTTAGATATATTTGATTCGGCAAACACGACGGAAACCCTATTTTTTACCACATGGCGGATGATTTTTTGGATGTCTAAAGCCCCTATTTGGCCATCAGGGGAGACCCCTTCGGGCGCTAAGAAATGCTCCAAATGATCCCCTTCAGCCCCATTTTTAACCAAATAGCGTCGAGCAAAGTATTGAAATGCATCGTGGCTTGTGACCAAATATCTTTTTTCTAAGGGGATCTTAGACATAAGGACACGAATCTTATGATCCAAAAGATCCAATTGCAACAACAGCTGACCTCCGCGGACCGCGTACTCTTGGCTGTGCGCAGGATCTTTTTTTTGTAACGCCTCCACTATATAGGGAACAGATCTGCTGAATAAAGAGACATCCATCCAAAAATGGGGGTCTATCCCATTGTCCATAGGCAAAAAAAGATCAGGGGATAAAGAAAAAATCTTATCGCCTAAAAACAGCGCCTCTTTTTCCTTTAGAAGATTCTGTAGACTTCTACCATGCTCTAAATGCAAACCATTCGCAATTATGAGATCGGCGCGCCTAAATTTTTCCGCATCCCCTTTCACAAGCTGGTAAGAGTGGGGATCTAAATCTTCATCGATCAGTGTCCAGACGTGCACCCGATCGCCCCCGACCTCCTCAACAAGACTTGCGCACATCCTTGTGGTCACCAGAATATGGAGCTTTTTCGAGTCAGGTTCCATCCACTTTTGCAACGGGGTGTTCCTGTCTGGCAGGCTGCGCAACGATAAAAGAAAAATAAAAGGGGCTATCCACAAAAACTTCAAATATCGCATGGAATCTCCCGCAACTGCCGGTGAGAAAATATCCCCTGTTGACAACCAGATAAAAAATGAAATTTCAGCCCGTATCTACCAACTGAGGTGATTTTTGAAACAATAACGTCCTCCTTAAGCAAAGGTTCTTTACCTTTGCAACGGCTGCAGGCGCAATTTTTTTGGACTGTGCTCAATAAAAGCTTTTTTACCATACCGTCGCTGTAGAAAAGGGCTACCTTTTTTAGATCGAGCTGCTTCATTTCAAGAAAAGTTCCGTTCATAGTTTCCACTCCAAAAGCATCGGGTAGACATCGGGGACAGGGGCGGCATCAAGCAGATCAAACAGCTCTTTTTCTACTGTTTGGAGATGCGCTGCCATAGGGGTTAGCCTCGATTGCATGTAAGGGTTGTCCCCTTGGTCAATGAGTGCAGTGAATTTGGGATCAAACGGCAACTTTTTATTTAGCGGCGCTTTGCTTAGTTCTAACAACGGCTTAATAGCAACGCTACCAAAAAGGGAAGCATTGCCCTCCCCCTCATGGCTAGTAAAAGCCATGTTTTCTAAAACGCAGCACACCGGAACGCCCATATCCAAAAAGGACAAACAGGCCTTTTCGACATCGCTGAGGCTGATCCGATTGGGCAAAGTCACAAGAACAACACCCGAAAATGCCCATTCCTGCAATAAACAAAGGTGGACATCGCCCACACCGGGAGGAAAGTCGACAAAAAGAACATCTAGTTCGCCCCAGTCTACTTGGTGAATACACTGCTGCAAGAACATGTTGACCACGGGGGCCCTAAAAGCGGTCGCTGTTTCGGCAAAGCCGAAGTGGGTTACAGAAAGGACCTTGATCCCCGCACTCACTGCTGGACTGATTTTACCTTGCTCCAACTTCGGAGGCACATCAGCCGGAAATAAAATGGGGACGGATGGGCCGTACACGTCGGCATCCAAAACACCCACTTTAAGCCCCCTAACAGCACCTGCCCGAGCCAAACCTGCGCAAACTGTGGACTTGCCTACCCCCCCTTTTCCGGCGGCAACGGCAACTAACTTTTTTATTTTTGGGGCCTGTGCAGCACCCGTGACGATAGGCAATGGCATGAAGGGTACCATATTAAATTATCAAATCAAGAAATACAAGATCTGATTGAAAAAAAGGGACCTGCTAAGGATAAATTACTTTAATCTCTCGGGGATATTTTTTTTGTTTGCCGAATCACTTCATTTCTGAGTTTATAAAAACGGATTTAAAAATTTTAGATAACAGAAAAAGCGAAAATTTTTTTTACTTATTGAATCAAGTTTAAATTTTAATTTTGCTTGCTTTTGAAAGGTGCCTTGTGTTAAATATTACTTTTAAAATGGGTTTAACAAAAATCCATCCGATTTTTAAGCTGTTTGAAAACTAAAGAAGTAGGACTTGAAGGCATGAGCTACACAAAGGAAACCAAATCCGAGGCTAGAGCGCTTGAGGACTTCGAGGCGGTCATAGCACGGGCTATAAAAAAAGTGGGGGCTCGTAAAGAAAATGAGCTTTGCAAATACATTCCGATGACAACCGGCGGGTACATGCACCACTTTACTTTAAAAAAAATGAAGCGCCGAGACCCAAGAGAACTGGCAACCTTAATTGAGAAATTCATTCTTAATCCCACCGCCCCGTCAAGTATAAGCCCAAAACAAAGGGCTCCCAGAGGCAGTCGCAAAAAGAAGGATTTCCCCCACCTGAACAGGACCCAGATTGAACAAATGATCGCTTTGGCGAGAAATGCAAATGCAAGAGAAATTTTGGCCCTTTTAACCCCAAAAAAATCTTTGGCAGCCATCAAAAAGGAATTGATACAATCCATTAAACAAGAAAGGATTGACGAAACCCTCTGGGCAAATTATACTGAGTCCGTACCTCTAAAATAGTTAAAGTTATAATATTTATTTGAAAACCCGACCCTCTTAGCAGAGAGCCGGGTTATTTTTTCCTACTGAGCCCTTGCATTTAATGTAAAAGAGGGTAAAATAGTTGTCTGACAATTTACCCCTAGTGAAAGCCGGTTCGACCACCGATTTCTTAAAAGAAATTTTTGAAACTAGGACAAGTTTTAGAACAAAGGAAACATATGTCTCAACAAGCAACGGAAGAGTTCACCGGATTGCGCAAGCTGCTCTGGCCTATCCACTCTTTCGAAATTAAAAAGTTTTTACCTATGGGCATCATGATGTTCTGCATTCTGTTCATCTACACAGTTTTGCGGGACACAAAAGACGCGATCCTCGTGAACGCACCGGGCGCCGGAGCTGAAAGCCTTGCTTTCGCTAAAGGTATCGGAGTGACCATCTCGGCAGTCCTTTTCATGATTCTCTATACAAAGGCGGCAAACATCTTTAAACGTGAAGGGCTTTTCTACGTAACAGCTCTCCCCTTCTTGGTCTTCTTCGGCTTGTTCCCCTACTTCATCTACCCGCACGTGGGCACGCTCCACATGAGCCTCGAGACTATTCAATCACTACAAGCCTCTTACCCTGTTTTCAAGTGGTTGATCCCATTAGTCGGTAACTGGACTTATACAACATTCTACATCCTTTCTGAGCTCTGGGGTAGTGCCGTATTGTCTCTTCTTTTCTGGGCATTTGCTAACGCAATCACCCCTGTAAAACAATCACGCCGTTTTTACGGAATGTTTGGATTTATCGGAAACTTCGGCCTCCTCCTTTCAGGACCTGCAATTATCCTTGTATCCCAATGGATCAACGGCCTTGGTTTAGCCCGTTTTGAATCCACAGGTTTGATGCTTAAAGTCTTGATGGCTTTTGTTATCTTGGCCGGCGTTGTCCTAATTGGAACATTCTACTGGATGAACCGCGCAGTTCTTACTGACAT
>VGMF01000002.1 GCA_016866475.1 Chlamydiota bacterium
GATAAGCCTTTGTGAGTAAGCTCCAAAGGGCACTTGAGAAAAAAGGCTCAAATCATGTTTCTCTGGTTCCATAAAAAAATTCTCTCTCAATAGAATTTTTTTTGCTAGAAAAAAGGACCTCTTTTTCGGGAGGCCCTTTTTAAGACTATGCTCTCGATAAAAGAGCAGTACGGGGTTATTTTAGAACTCTAACGATGCACCTAAGGTAAGCCCTTGTAAGGTTAGATTCCCAAAAGAATAGCCTGGATTATAAAAACGGTTATATCCAATCCAGTTCTGCAATTCCCAAAGAGCATGGAGCTCAATATTGTATCGATCATTTGTCTCTGAACCAAACATTTTATTCCAACCAAAACCCATTTGAAACTCTACGATAGGGGTAGATCTGTATAAGTAATCTTGTGAGCGGGTTGTAACCACACTATTGATTGAGTTCGTGGCGTCGACCTTCGTTTCCCCGAAAATGCCACTTAAAGCAGCCTCTGCACACAATTTAAATTCTTTGAAATACGTCGAACTTACAAATGGGGTCCAATCCATATTAAAGCCTGCGCGCACACCTCCAGCACCTACGCTAAAAGTTTGTACTGATAAGAACGGTCGTCCAGGCCTTACACTAAACTCTAAAATTGAGGATAAAGTATTTTTATTGTAAACACCTACAATACCGAAATAGGGCCGAAAGTTGAGTGTATCATCCACCAGAATACAGCTCCTGCCCGCATCAATATTGATGAGATTGAAAACTAGCCGTGTCGATGTTGCCCAACTATCTAACAAAGAATCCTCAGTACGGGTTCCGTCCAATAAATTACTAATAGCTATAGTAGTTCCACCCCCTTGACCGGTTGTAGTTTTCGTTGTTCTTTGGAGCCAAGTGTACTTTGCTTTGATATCCATATTTTGATTCTCTTTAAGCAAAACAGAACCGTAGACTTTAAACCCATTTAAAAGAGGAAATATCGGCTGATTAAAAGATCCGGGTCCCTTATAGGAATTTCCACTAACCTCGACGTTAGAAACCG
Source organism: Chlamydiota bacterium (assembly GCA_016866475.1). GTDB lineage: Bacteria > Chlamydiota > Chlamydiia > Chlamydiales > RGXB01 > RGXB01. The sequence continues at coordinate 1,026 of VGMF01000002.1, forward strand.
CAGTTGGATATCCTTCTACAACATACAGCCAAAGGATGTAATCTCCCCCCATACTGTAACCAAAACTATCATCGCTTAATAGAGGGCCTCCAAAATATAATCCTTTAATATTTGGAGGGTTTGCCCCCTGTTTTTCTGCAGCTTCGCAAATAGATTGGAACATAGAAACTCCAAACAAAATCACCCAGTAAAATCTATGCATACAAAACCTCATAGAAGAAGTATAAAAATTCATTTATATAAAAAAATAAAAAAAAAATTCAATTTTTTTTGGTTTTAAGACGATGGAAATTTTTCCCATGGGCGCGCAATTGTAGTCATTTAAGAAAAGTTATGGTAAACTGCTTGGATACATACCGTATAAAGAAAAGAGTGGATTATGCGTATCATACATAAAGGAGCAGAAAAGACCCTTATCGAGATTGCCAGAGACCATCACCAAACGGCAGCTGACCAGGCGATCACCGCATCACTCAACGGAACGCAAACAGACCTTTTCCATACGGCACGTGAAGGGGATGTGATAGAATTTTTTGATTTTTCCACCCCCCTAGGGAAAGAAACTTTTTGGCACTCCTCAGCTCACGTTTTAGCCCAGGCCATACTACGCCTTTACCCTGATGCAAAACCGACTATCGGGCCTGCTATCGAGCAGGGTTTCTATTACGATTTTTACAACCTCTCCATTTCTGAACACGATTTCAAAAAGATCGAGGAGATGGTCCAAGAGGTAGTTAATGAAAATTTTAAACCCGAAAGAATGGTGTTTAAAAATAAAAAAGAGGCGTTAGAGGCTTTCAAAGACAACTCTTTCAAATGCGATCTAATCCAAAATTTTGAAGAGGGATCTCCTATTACAGCCTACCGCCAGGGGGAGTTTTTCGACCTTTGCCGCGGTCCACACCTTTTCAATATTGGGAAAGTGCGCGCGATGAAACTCACAAAAGTTTCGGGCGCCTATTGGAAGGGGGATGCGAATAATCCAGTTTTAACACGCGTGTACGGCATCTCTTTTCCAGATAAAAAACAGCTTAAAGCCTACTTGGATCATATCGAAGAGGCGAAAAAAAGGGATCATAGAAAGCTTGGAGCAGAGCTCGATCTCTACTCTTTTCATGAATTTGGCCCCGGGATGCCCTTTTTCCACCCCAGAGGGATGTTGATGCTGAACAAACTGATCGGCTACTGGAGAGACCTGCAATACAAGGCAGGTTATATTGAGATCAAAACACCGATTCTTTTGAACCAAGGGTTATGGGAACAATCGGGTCACTGGGCTAACTACAGAGAAAATATGTACACCACAGAAGTGGAAAAGGCAACATTTGCTGTGAAGCCGATGAACTGCCCAGGTTGTATGCTTTACTATGGCTGTAAACAGCATAGCTATAGAGAATTTCCCTTGCGAGTAATGGAATTCGGACAGGTGCATCGCCACGAATTTTCAGGGGCTCTCTCTGGTCTGTTCCGCGTCCGCTCTTTTGTTCAAGATGACGCTCATATTTTCATGCGTGAAGACCAGATTGAGTCCGAAATTTTAAACGTTTTAAAACTCGTTGAAATCCTTTATTCCACTTTCGGGTTAAAATACTCTCTGGAACTCTCCACAAGGCCCGAAAAGAGCATCGGTACCGATGCCATGTGGGAAGTGGCTACAGAGGGGCTAAGAAAGGCTTTGTTGGCCTCCGGCCACGCTTTCAAAATCAACGAAGGGGACGGCGCTTTCTATGGTCCAAAAATCGATTTCAAGATCCTGGACGCGCTTGATCGCAAGTGGCAATGTGGCACCATCCAGCTTGACATGTTCTTACCGGAACGTTTTCACCTAAAATATACCGATTCTGACGGCCAAGAGAAAGTTCCGGTGATGATCCATAGAGCGATTTTGGGATCCATCGAGCGCTTCTTGGGGATCATGGTGGAACATTTTGCAGGAAAATTCCCCCTCTGGATCAGCCCAAGACAACTTGTGATCATTCCGGTGACCGACCGTCATGTAGCCTATGGAGAAAGCATCAAAGAGGTATTTGAAACGCAAGGTTTCTTTGTAGATATAGATGCAACAAATGAGTCTGTGAGCAAAAAAATCCGCAATGCACAATTGCTCCAGTACAACTACATGCTCATTTTGGGAGATAAGGAAACAGAAGAGGAGACGATCTCTATCAGAGCCCGTTCTAACGAAATGTTGAATGATTTAAAGTTGCAAACGGTTGTAGATAGCCTCAAAGAAGAGGTTGCCATAAAATCCCTAAAAACCTTATTACCTTTTGGTGAGGTTTCAACATGCAAATAATTACTGTAGCCAGCTTTAAAGGGGGAACCGCGAAGACCTCCGTATCTTTGAATCTTGGCGCCGTCTTAGCAAAAATCCATAAGAAGAGAGTTCTTCTCATAGATTTCGATGCGCAAAGCAACTTGACCACAGGTCTCGGTTTTGACCCCGATGCCTACGATTCTATGGCCCCCGTTTTACAAGGGTCCAAACATCTCGATGAGGTGATCCTGGAAACCGAAACAAAAAATCTTCACCTTATCCCGGCAGACACCTGGCTAGAACGCATCGAAGTGACTGAGCAACTTGCTCAGGATCGCTACTCTCACGAGAGGCTCAAAGGGATTTTAAATAAAGCTGATTACGACTTCATTATCATCGACACCCCCCCATCCCTTTGCTGGTTGACCGAATCTGCAATGATCGCATCCAACAAGTGTTTGATCTGTGCAACGCCAGAGTTTTACAGCGTGAAAGGTCTATACAGGCTAGGGATCTTTATCAACCAAATCAGCAAGAGACACCCAGTAGAAGTTTTAGGGGTCCTGCTCTCTTTTTGGAATGAAAGAGGCAAGAGCAACCAGGCCTTTACAAATGTTATCGAAGAGACATTCCCGCAAAAAATCTTGAAATCGAAAATCCGTCGCGATAAGGTCGTAGCAGATGCTTCGATTCGTGGCAGGCCAATTGTAGAGATCTCCCGCACTTCGCGCGCTTTAGATGATTTTAAAAAGTTGGCTCGGGAGGTTCTGAGGGGATGTAAAACAGATTTACATCTCAAAGAGGTAGAAGAGGAAGCGGACGTGGTCCTAGAGGAAGTCTAATGGATGATGTGAACGCCATCTTAAAAGAGCGCTTAAAGAAAAACGAAAGCCTCTCAAAAAAAATGGATTCGTTAGCAGAACGATCCAATAAAGGTCAACTTTCGAGCTTTGCCGGTGTTTTTAAGGTGATTCCTCTTCAAGACCAAGAGGTTGCCGAAATACGCAACCTTATCGAATTCTACAGAGGAAATGTTCAAACCACCTCGGGCGATCTGGAGGAGCTTCTATCCATCACTTCAGAGGTGAAGGCAATCAATTCACAGGCAATCATTTTGCATGGGGAAAGGATTAAAAAGGCTCAAGAAGTTTTAAAAAATTACAGAGAAGGGGCGTTTTCTCAGTGGTTGCTTTATGCCTACGGCAATCGCCAAACCCCCTATAACTTTCTTCAGTACTTTGAGTTCTATAAGTCTCTTCCACCTGTTTTAAGAGAACGGCTCACAGATCTTCCAAGGCAGGCAATCTACACCCTTGCAACACGCCAAGGCGATTTAAAAACCAAAGAAGAGCTTATCCGCAACTACCAAGGTGAGTCGAAGGAAATCTTTCTTGAAAAAATACGTAACGCGTTTCCACTCTCTTTAGAGGATAGGCGTCGCTCGACAGTTGCCGACCAAATCGCCCTTTCTTTGGAAAGGCTCGTTGAAAAGGCCTCTTCAACCCCTCTTAAGTTTTCTCAAATTGAAAAAAAGAGGCTGCAGACCCTTCTTTATGATTTAAATAAGATATTGCAATAAACCTCTTTTTTTCCTATCTCAAGGGGTATGGTACCCTTAAAAGTAATTCCCCTCTCTTCATCATCCCGTTTGTTTACAGAGGAGGAGATCTCTTGTTTTGAAACGCATCTAGATAGCCTCCGGATCCCTTTTACACCTATCATCCAAAATTGCGGACTTGCTTTGGCAGACGCGCTGTTAGATATTTTGAAGAATCAGAGACTAAGTGTAGCGTTGATGACACCGGCTCTAAGGATAGTAACAGCCCCTGAAAAATTTTTATCTCTTAAGTGTGATTTGGCTTGCTTTACAAACCATAAAGTTTCTGCAGGGACTATAAACTTCGTCGATAACGAGTTTCTGCTGCTACATCCTAAAAGAAAAACAATCCTTTTTATCGAGGAGTGGAAAGAGAGGCTACAAAAAGACAAATCGCTAGACCTTTTCCTGGTTTTATCCAATTTTATTAAGGTCAGGGCCCTCTCCATGGAAATATTTTCAATAAGCAACCACTTAAAAAAAGAGGCCGTCAATGACAGCCCTTTCTTTTTACGTTGGTTGATGCGTATCTAGATTACTCTTCCTCGCTCTCCAACTCAAGAGCCAACTTCCAGCTTTTCGCCTCTTCAAGATAATTTTTCATGAAACGGCGAAATAGGGTATAGCGATTTGTTTTTTGGAACTCTTTGATGTACAATAATTCCTTTTTTTCTTTTTCGTTGTAGCGTATGCAAGGGTTTTTTTGTAAACCGATATTCGCTAAAACATGCATTTCCTCAGCTACCTGCGGATCCTGACTTATCGAGGACTGTACTTTCCAAACATCATTTTTTGTGTCTAGGCTAAATAAGACCTCGCACTCGCCCCATTGGACATTGATAGCTTTTTTACGGGACAGCTCTTCGGATAGATAAACAAAATTTTGATAGCTCATAACAGGTCGTTTTTGAAATGATCAACGCTTGATAGTATACCCGAATCCAGCATTTCGCCCCACCCCTTTTTCTTCATAGATTTAAAGAGCTCTTTATTGTTGGCTTTACATTCTAAAATTTTCTGTCCATTTGGTGTGCACAAGTTAAAAAGGGCCCGGTACTTCTCAATTTTAGGGGTGTCCAGAATGGTAAATAATTTCTTTTTTGGCGGCTCCTTTGAGACAATCACATAACAATATTTTTCATCCTCATAACCTAGAGTGCCCCCTTTGATCTGCCGGTGCATTTTTGATCGTTCCAGCCGGACCGAAAAATGGCACCAGCCGGCCCCTTTTTTTGGGCATTGGGCGGTATGAAAACAGGGTGCGTTTATGTGGAGCCCCTTTTCGATAAAAAAATCTCTTGCCCGCATCAATGTCTCATAACCATGTGGGGTTCCGGGCTCGACAATAACAATTGTTTTTTCCATCGCATCGATCGCTTTTTGGATTGCATCTAACTGCTCTTGGGCCAAAAGCTCCCCTAACGAGTAGGAAAAAAGTACTAGATCGGCTTTTGGGTAAATAAAATCTTCGAGAAAGTCTCTTATTACCCATGTTACGTCTGGGTACTCTCTTTGAAAACCCTGTTCTTTTTCGATATAAACGATTTTTTCAAAAAAAAGATCTTTGAGTACGGGGTATGAGGATCCAGGGCCGCTGCCGAGCTCTAATGCAGTTTTATGTCTGTTTGGTTCGAGGTGAGCCAAAACTTTTCTCAAAGCGGCTTGCGTTGCTGGTGTTCGATAGAAAAAATAGGCATCCAACTCTTCTTTCGTCTGAAAACCCTCTTTTGCATTCAATTCCCGATATCTTTTTTGAATCGCAAGAGCGTGTTCTTTTAAAGTTTTCTTCCCTCTTCCCATCTTTTTTAAGCTCCCACAGATCCCCAAACGATTGGATCCAACTTTTCTTGTTTTAAAAAAGCGTTGATTTTTGAAAATGGTTTTGAGCCAAAAAAACCTCGGTGTGCGGATAACGGGGAGGGATGGGTAGCACACAAAAGAATCTGCTTTGAAGAAAGAGACTTTTGGAGCGGCAGAAAAAAATTTTGCGCCTCTTTCCCCCAAAGGCAAATTGCCAGTGGTCTATTTGTTGAAAGCAGCTCCTTAAGATACACTAAAATGATTTTCTGCCAACCCAGATCCTTATGGGAAAGAGGCTTCCCCTCCTCCACACTCAAAATTGTATTGAGCAACAGTACCCCTTGAATTGCCCAGGAGCTTAGGTCCCCTCTGTGGGGAAATGCAAGGCCCAAATCCTCGCAGAGCTCTTTATAGATATTTTTCAAAGAGGGTGGGATGGGGCAGTCTTTAGATACGCTGAAAGCTAGTCCGTTTGCCTGGCCCTCCCCATGGTAGGGATCTTGACCCAGAATCACCACCTTGACCCTTTCTATAGGGGTCAATAAGAATGCTTTAAACCTCTCGTCTGGTGCCGGGCAAATCTTTTTCCCTGCTGATTCCAAAAGGGCAATACGACCGTTGAGGTCGCAAACTAATTCCTTTAAGGGGCCTTTTTTAAAGATAGTTTCCATCGAAGACTCCCTCTCTTTGTTAATTTTCCGAAGGTTAGAGTTTAAATAAAATGTCGATTTAAATCATGAAGATTGGTATTCTCTTCTAAAGTTTTTAACAAAAAAGAGCTTATGAAAGACCTTGTGGAGAACAATCTGGTCCGTTTTAAAAACGTTACCAAAAAACCCGAGACAATCGTAGCCAACTTTCGCGTTAAAGGGATCCGCAAAGGTGTCTCTTTTAGCGCTTCCATATCCGTAGACATCGCCGCAGCTGAGCTCGACGCTCAGGAGCCTCTTGAAAAAATTATTGAAGAGTGTGCCCGCATCGGTGTCAGAGAATTTAAAGATGCCGAATTCCAATTCGAAGGAATTGAAAGAATTTAATTTTATCTGGGTGTAGCGCAGCTTGGTCAGCGCGTTTGACTGGGGGTCAAAAGGTCGGAGGTTCGAATCCTCTCATCCAGATATTTTCCTTTAAAAAGTTTCCCCTTCCCTCTATATATAGTTCTTTTCCTGAAAAATTCATCAAGCCCATCTAAACTTTTCCTTTTATTGCTGTTAAATCTTTCGCATTTTATATAGCTGTGGAAAAAACTGTTCAAACTATGTTCGCAGACTGTTTCTCCTCTGATTAAAGAGCCCTACCTGTTTATAAACCACCTGTTTGTGCACACTACTTGAACAGATTATCGACATGTTTTAACACCCTTTTTTAAGAGAGATCAAATCCTTAATTATAGACATTTCCACAGCCCCTAAAGAAGAGAATATATATGTATAAATATACTCCTCTGTTATATTCCGATCCATGTTGCATCAATCGAATCGACATTTTTTTCCACAAGGTTTTGACGCTCCATTTTATGTGGAAGATTTGTTTCCCTGGGAGCTTTTAGACAGGATGCAAACAGCCTTTCAACACCAATCCAGAGCTATTTTATCAGCAGTTCCTGAGGGTGTTTATCTAGAACATAAAGAAACGATCTTCATTGGAGAGGGTTGTGTTCTTGAGCCAGGAGTTTTTATCCGTGGGCCCTGTTACTTGGGGAAAAATGTCCTCGTGCGTCACGGAGCCTACTTGCGCGGGAACGTTTGGGTAGCAGAGGGGAGTTTAATTGGACATGCTTCGGAATTGAAAAATGTTTTAGTTGGAAAAAACACCTCCCTTGCCCATTTTGTTTACGCAGCCGATTCAGTAATAGGGGCACATGTAAATTTAGCGTCTCATGTCACACTGGCAAATCTACGCTTGGATGAAAAAAACATCCTTCCCATGCAAAAAAATAAATTCGGCGCTGTTATAGGAGATCATTGCAAAATAGGCTGTCATGTTATTCTCAATCCTGGAAAACAGGTTGAGCCCTATTCAAAACTGTATGTGCAACAGCAGCTCGTTAGCTATTAGGGGTACTTTGGGGTTAAAACTACAGGTTGGTTTATGAAAGAAGCATTTGAAAGAGCTCTATTTAAGGAAATCTCTTCCATACAAGATTGCAAGCTCAAAGAGGCGGCTCTTTATGCACTTGAGGGGGAGGCAAAAAGGATCCGACCACTTATAGCGTTTCAAATAGCTCACACTCTGTACCCAAGCTTCAATAATTTTCATCCTCTCATCGCTTTAGAGTTTGCCCATACAAGTTCTTTAATTCTCGACGACCTTCCAGAAATGGACAATTCCGACGAAAGGCGTGGAAAGGCTGCACTACACCGAAAGTTCAATGTCAAAGAAGCCCTTTTAGTTGCTGTAGGATTGATTTCTGAGAGCTACAGGCAGTTGCACCTTGGTGCACAAAAACTTAAGGGCTCAGAGCTTGAAAAAGAGGCATTTGCGATTTTACAGTGCGCTTTGGAGACAACAACAAATGCCGGTGGAATCACGGGAGCCCCTTTAGGTCAATGGATGGATCTCACTTTCAGTGAAAAACAAGAGCATCCGCTTTTAGATATGATGCAGAAAAAAACGGGTGTTTTTTTTGAGTCTTCTTTTGTTTTAGGCTGGATTTTCGGGGGAGGGGCGATGGAAAAAGTTTCAAAAGTGCGGGAAATGGCACAACTATTTGGAATTATTTTTCAGGTAATGGACGATTTTTTCGACCTGGAGGAGGATGCAAGGGAGCGTCCGTTTGCAAATTTTGTGTTGCAAAAAGGGGAAGACTATAGTCTACAATATTTAGAGGAGCTCAAAGAGCGCCTTGTGGCGCTCCTTGAGTACTTGGGTTTGATCAAACTTCGGCAAGCTCTTTTGGAGCCTCTGGAGAGTCTTCTGCAGCACTGCCGATCGACTCCATTTGGTTGAGTTTGGAAGGGCCGTTTTGCAGGATCTGCTTTTCCAGTTCGACGGTGAGCTCTTCATTCTTTTTAAGCTCAACGCGCATCATCTCTCGTCCTTGGAACCGATTCCCTTTAAAGGCAAGCCATGTCCCTTTTTTCTCCACTATACCCATTTCGACTCCGACATCAATCGCTGAGCCGTGGCGGGAGATCCCTTCATTGAAAAGAATGTCGAATTCAGCGGATCGGAAAGGGGGGGCAAGTTTATTTTTCACAACTTTTGCCTTTACCCTGTTGCCACTTTCGACATTGTCACTGCCTTTGATCGTGTTCACCTTACGTATATCGATTCTGATTGACGAGTAGAATTTTAAAGCACGACCCCCTGTGGTTGTTTCTGGGTTGCCGAACATAATCCCTACTTTTTCCCTTAGCTGGTTAATAAAGATGGCGCATGTATTGCTTTTTGCAAGGGTGGAGGTGAGCTTTCTTAGAGCTTGCGACATCAGCCTAGCTTGCAATCCTACGTGGGTATCGCCGATTTCACCCTCAAGTTCATTTTTAGGAACAAGTGCTGCGACCGAGTCAATCACAATAACATCCACTGCATTTGATCTAGCCAGGATTTCTGCAATATTGAGCGCCTCTTCTCCCGAATCGGGTTGCGAAATTAAAAGATCGTCTAGTTTCACCCCAATTTTTGCTGCATAGGAGGGATCCAGCGCATGCTCTGCATCTATATAGGCGGCGGTACCCCCCATCTTTTGGCAGTTTGCCACAATATGGGTTGCAAGGGTTGATTTACCGGAAGATTCGGGGCCATAAATTTCGACGATTCTTCCTCTGGGAACTCCCCCTATCCCTAATGCGATATCCAGAGCGACTGAACCTGTCGGAATGGTTTGGATCTGACGTTGGGCAGAGTGTTTTCCCAAAGACATGATCGAGCCTTCACCAAATTGTTTTTCGATGTGCTGCCTTGCCAGTTCAAGCGCTTTTTTTCGCCCTTCGTTTTGCGGTATAGACATAAATGACTCCCTATTGAATAAAGGGGAATTATACGGGATTTAGCCAAGGATAGCAAGACATGCAGGACGTTTCTATCGGAATGGACATTGGTGGAACGCATATTCGCGTTTTGAAAAATCAGGTGAAAACAATTTTAAGCACTAAAGATTTCGACAATTTTATGGATCTGATGGATTTGGTGGTGCAACCCGGAGTTGCGACAAATATTGTTTGCGCCTTGGCCGGACCTATAGATCATGAAGGCGGGGTAACACCACCAAATATAAAAAAGTGGGGGAGAGTTGATCCCGACAAAGTAGAGAAAAAATTTCCGCAAGTAAAAATTCGGTTTATCAACGATCTGGTTGCCCACGCCCACGGCTTAGATACTCTTCAACAAAAAGATCTGTACATATTAAAGAAAGGGACGATGCCGGACGGAAAAAAAAGTCTTCTGATTGCCCCCGGAACCGGTTTGGGTGTCGCTTTTAAAGACCACGGTCATGTGTACCCTTCCGAAGCTGGGCATGTGGATTGTCCGGCGTACGGGGAACAGGGGCAAAAAGTGCACGCCACGCTCCTGAAAAAATATGGCCATGTCTCCTATGAAAGACTGGTTTCCGGTACCGGTTTGAACGAAATCAATGAAATTTTGGGAACAAAAGGGGTGCAGCCCATTTTTACTCAGAACCTGGCAAGATTCATAGCAAACATGACTGTCACCTTTCTTCCAGAAACTATCTATTTGGGAGGAGGTATTTTAATGCATCGATTGCAAGAAATAGACCATGACCTTTTTCTCAATTCCCTGTTGGACCAGGGGAGATTCAAGGACTTAGTAAATCGTCCAAACATCTATGTTATTTTAGATGAGTTCACGGCGTTAAGGGGGGCTTATTCGTTATTGCATTGAACCAATTTTTGCATGACAGGAAAAAAAAGATTTAGAAAAAATCCTAAAATCCGTATACCTGGTAATCACAATAAGTTTTTCACTCTTATAGATTTAGATGGGTATAAAGATGAGCGTAAAAAAATTAGGACTCCTATTTGGATTGTTAGGAGTATTTACAGGAATTTTTGCCGGAGATGACAATTCTTGCAGAAAAGAATCCAAAGATAAAAAAATGCAGGATTGCTCGAGTCTTTGTTTTGCAGGGCCCCAGTTAGAGGAGGATAACTCTTTCAATGTCATGGGAGCTGCGATCTACGGTGTGGCAAATGCCCAGGCTAATGAAATAGCCCTCTTTTCGACGAATCGTGTTGTCACTGCATTCCCGGAAGGGGGACAAGGGATGGAGCCTTACGAAAATCCATCCTGGGGATTCAAAGTGGGACTGGGGTACCGTTTCAACCATGACGACTGGAAAGTTGATGGTCGCTATACCTGGTTCAAATCCACCTATTCCGGTTCTTATGAGTCAGCCTACGGCGGGGTCTTCTTTCCCTCATTTTATGCAAACATGGGAATTGATACGGTATTGCAATCCGGCGGTCCTTTTGGGGGCGTAGTCACCCCTTTTACAAATTTGCAGTATGGTACGTATACTTTGCTGCAAGCGCTAAATGTCTATTTGGTTCGACCAACCCTTTACACGGCTTTATTAGAAATCTCCCCCTATTTCGGTGTGGATTACATCAATACAATGCGTAGACTGACTGTCAGTTTTACAAACGATGCGGTTGCAAGCCCGATTTATACCAACGGCGGTTTCTATAGAACCTATGATAAGAACCGTTTCTGGGGGGTAGGTCCTATGGTTGGAGTCAATTCGAACTGGTATTTAGGGTATGATGTGGGTCTCTATGCGGACGGTTACTTTGCTGTGACGTACGGGTGTGCCAACTCCTACTCGCAAACAGCAGTTTTTAGACCTTCTCAATCAAGTTCTCCGGCGGGTAATGCGACAATCTCAAACTCTTTATATCAGTATGCTCCCCACATGAATATTCAACTGGGCTTCAACTGGAGCCATACCTTTGACAGTGAGAGAGCGGCTGTAAGCTTTAGAGCGGGATATGAGTCGCAATACTTCTTCCAGGTAAACAAAACGATATTCAACAGCACCCACTACTTTATCGCGAACGGTGCGGGTATCGGACTGCAGAATCTAGTACTGCAGTTGCAATTAGACTTCTAAGATCGATAACAGATTCTCGGCTATAGGGCTCCATACATAATGGAGCCTTTTTTTTTGAGCTTTTGGTGGGTAGGTTGGTAGAAAAAAAGTTAAAAAATCATAAAAAAATAAAAGACACCACTTATTCGATTTTTGAAGGGGGCAAATTGGGGGGGAAAATGTTGGAGCAAAAAGAACCAACAAACTTTTTAAAAAAACAGTTTCAAAAAAAGAATTTTTCCTTTAAAAAAGAAAAAACTAACAAAGTACTTTTTTGTACATCAACTCTATTTGAGGTTAAGGATGAACGTACGTTATTTGAAGCAGCTCCCTATATGGATGGCGGTATTAGGGTTACATGCAGCGGCAAGCGATCGAAAAACTGCAATGCAAGATTATAATCCGTCGGATTGCGCAGAGTTATGCTGGCGATCCACAGGTTTAGAATGTGAGGAGAGTTGGGATTTTAATGCGGGGGCGATCTATTTTCAGGCTAAAGCCCAAGGGGTCGATATTGCACAGCTTACACAAGATCGTAATAATACGAATTTTCCAGTAAACGGAGTTGGTATTCAACCTGATGAGTCTTTATGGTGGGGCTTCAAATTAGGGGGTGGGTATAAGCTTTTTCGTCAAGATTGGAGAGTGACTGTAGACTACACCTTTTTAAATACGGTGACGAATACGGAGTTTACTCCAGCTTACGGTTCAGCATTCATACCGTCCATCTATAATAACCAGTTTATAGGTGATGGTTTGGTCCAAACCTTCTCGTTATTCAACAATATTGAGGTGGGAGTACGAAATACGATCAATAACGTGCAAATTTTGGCAAATAGACCTACTTATATAGATAAAAGAATAGAGCTTTCCCCTTTCTACGGATTAGATCTTTCATTTATAACAAGAAGAACTCTGTCTATTTTTTCGAACGATTTTATCCCTGGGGCAACTTTTCAAAAATATGCAACACAATTTGGCGGTTTTTACCAAACATACCAAAAGTGGAGCTGGTGGGGTGTTGGCCCTGCTGTAGGTCTTTTAACAAAGTGGTTTTTAGACTATGATATTAGCCTTTATGGAAGAGTCTACGGTTCGTTGAATTACGGATCAAGCAGAGTGAGATCCTCCTCATTCTCTAAGCCTGGAGTCAATGTCGCAACACTTGGGAGCGGTTTTGGTTACGGTGTTCCACAGGAGGCGGTAATAGATAACACACTTTTTCAATTTGCCCCCGAGTTTTCTTATCAGCTAGGTCTTAACTGGTCAAAGTTGACGGAAAACAAAGACCTTCTTCTACAATTTAATTTAGGTTATGAAGCAACCTACTTCTTCAACATTATAAAGACAATTACTAATGACACCGCCTACAGAATTGAGGAAGGTGCAGGTTTAGGAATTCAGGGGCTCGTATTACAAGCTTCAGTAGATTTCTAAAAAAGTAATAAATTTTACTAAAATCTTAACGGGTCAATACAGTTGACCCGTTTTTTTTAAAAAAAGGGTTTAAAAAGAAGAAATTTGCAGGTTTTTTAAAAAAACAGTTTTAAAAATTCTTAATTTTTTTTATAGGGGGTTTAAAAACTAAGCCATAGCTTACCCCTTTTAACCCATGAGAGGAAAAATGAAAAAATATAGCCTTAACAAAATACCGATGATCTTAGCATCATTGGGTCTTTTTGCCGGCATCCAAGCAGAAGATGCAACGCTTGATAAAGTTCCGGCAGATTGCACTAGTCTTTGTGCTGATAAGCCCAATTTTGAATGCAGTAGAGATTTTGACTTTCTAGCTGCAGCTATTTATGAGCAAGTACGTGTGCAAGCCGGAGAGCCCGCGTTTATAACCAATACAAGAGATCAAACATTTTGGCCTGTAAACGGATTTGGTGTACAGCAACCTGAAATTGCCTCTTGGGGATTTAAATTAGGGGTAGGTTACTCCGGATGGAGCGATCAGTGGAGAACAGCTGTAAAATATTCGTATTTTCAAGCGGTGTCTGATTCATCTTTGCAAAATGCCTATGGATCGGCATTTATCCCGTCTGCTTACGTAAACGCAAACGTTGATAACGGACAAACTGCTCTTGCCACCTCTTTTGGAAACCTCCAGCTAGGAAATAAAACAACTATTAATGATATCAGATTTAGTATAGGAAGACCTACTTTGGTTACCGACCGTGTGGCGGTGGATATCTATTCTACTGTTGAAGCTACCATAATCAGCAGAAGACAGGTCCAAGTTTACACAAATGATGTGGCCAACGGGGGTACACCTGTACCGCAATTTGCAACGAGCCAACGATATGCTGCAGCACTTGGTGGATATTTCCAAAATTATCAAAAATATACTTGGTGGGGTGTGGGTCCTGGAATTGGTTCCAGAATAAATTATTTGCTGGGTAAAGGTGTGAGTGTTTATGGTGACGGATGCGGTTCATTAAAATACGGATTGATCTCAACAAGAACCTCCACAATATCATCTCCAAAACAGGGTCAACCCGGTGGTCTTGAAGCGATTTTATTGAATAACCTTTATCAATTCTCCCCTGGTGTAGAGTTTGAATTAGGTTTAGAGTGGTCTTATACGTTTGACGAAGAGCAAACAAAAGTAGGTTTTTGTATCGCTTATGAGAATAGTTACTATTTTATGACTATGAGAACACCTGTGCCAGAAAGTGCCGTTCGTTCTGAAAACGGTGCCGGTTTAGGGCTACAAGGGCTTGTTTTACAAGGGATGCTCGAGTTTTAACAACTCAAAAAAAATTGAGAAAACAAATGGAGATCGAATGATCTCCATTTTTATTTAAAAATAAAACAAAAAATTTTTTGAAAAAAAAGTATTTACAATTCTTTTTATTTTAGTTATAGGTAGATTAAAAAATAAAGCCGTAGCTTAACCATTAACCTTTTTGAGGTAAAAAATGAACATCCGTAATGTTCTTAAACTTCCGCTCTTCTTAGCAACTCTAGGATTGACCGCGGGAAATTACAATAATAATCAACAAGGCTCTGACTGTGCGCCTTTATGTTACGCGGGTCCCGTATTGGACTGTGATAATAACTGGGATATTTCAGGGGCCGCAGTTTACGACCAAGTAAATGTTCAAGGAGCTGAAATTGCCTCTTTAGTGGATAGAACAACTCCAATTTACCCTGCTAACGGATCTGTAATCAATCCAATTGAGACTCCATCGTGGGGTTTTAAAGTTGGTTTGGGATATAAAAACTGGGTTGACAACTGGAGATCGTACGCTGAGTACTCTTGGTTCAAAGCTATCAGCAATTTGAACTACCAAGCGGCAGTCGGACAACAATATGTCCCTTCTGCTTACACCAACCAATTTGTTGAAAACAACTCAATTCCCCAAACCTTTGGTTTTGCTAACCTACAAGCTGGAAACTACACATTAGTGAATAACTTAAGCGTTCTTATGGGTAGGCCAACACTGATTACGGAAAATCTTGAGCTTACAACCTCATATGGTGTTACAGGAAACTGGCTTACAAGAAGACAGATTAGTGTTTATACCAACGAAACAACCACACAACAACCTGTTAGCTTTACCCCACAACAAGGTGGATTTTTTCAAAATTACCAGAAATATGTTTGGTGGGGTATCGGACCTATGGTAGCCCTGCACTCTGTTTATTATTTCGGAGGCGGCTTAGGCATGTATGCAGATGCTAATCTTGGTGTCACTTACGGTGTTTCTGATTGCAGAACATCAACTTTTTCTAAGAGACAAGTAAGCCCTCTCAACAGTAATCCGACTTATGTGGCTCAAGAGGCGGTTCTTCAGAACAAGATATTCCAATTTTCTCCTATGTTCTATTTTCAACTAGGATTAAATTATGCGCAAACTTTTAGAGAAGATTCTTTAAGAGCCTCTTTTAATATCGGCTATGAGACAACCTATTACAATCAAGTAATCAAAACTAT
Source organism: Chlamydiota bacterium (assembly GCA_016866475.1). GTDB lineage: Bacteria > Chlamydiota > Chlamydiia > Chlamydiales > RGXB01 > RGXB01. The sequence goes on from VGMF01000002.1 coordinate 16,672, forward strand.
CACTCCAGAGATTGCTTACCGCTCAGAGAACGGTGCAGGATTGGGAATGCAAGGGCTGGTGCTTCAAGGTAGGCTTGATTTCTAACAAATAAGTATTGTTTAAAACAAAAAGGCCGGTAAACAACCGGCCTTTTTTTGTATCAAAAAAATTTGATATCCGATATAAAAAAAATTTATATCGCAAGAAATGGAAGACAAGGTTAAAAAACCTGGTTCAATAATAAAATGTTCAACCTATTAATTTTTTCTATCAAATAGATCATAATTAAAAATTATTTTTGATTTTTGTTTTAAAAAAATCTATTTTTGTATATGAGAAGAATTAATAGGAAAAAAGCCGTTTGATGAATATCTAACCTTTAAGAGGAAAAGATGAAAACTTACTTAAGTAAATATCTTCCTGCATTTGTAGCTTCACTGGCGGTTGCCTCTGGGTTACAGGCAGAAGAGCACAAATCTAAAGAGAATAAAGGGTCGAATTGCGTAGATCTGTGCTATGCAGGACCTAACTTCGATTGCAAGGATAATTGGGAAATTATGGGGGCCGCAGTTTACCAGCAAGTGCGCGTGCAAGGTGCAGAAGTTGCTGCTAGTAGTGATGCCCAAGCTAGATTTAGCCAAGTAGCTTATCCTGTAAACGCTACAACAATTCAACAACCTGAGGATTTCTCATGGGGATTTAAAGTTGGTGCAGCCTACAGTGATTTCATAGACGACTACAGAGCAGCCATCCGTTACAGCTATTTCAAAGCCATTTCAAACTCTAATTTGGAATCGGGTTACAATTATGGTTTTGCCCCTTCTGCTTTTGTTAATCGGGCATTATTTAATATAAATTCACCAACCGGTGTATTTACTTCTGCTAATAGTGCATCAGTTCCTATAGTCGGTGGCCCTATTACAGGAAGCCCCAACTACCAAAACGTTTTGTTTCAAAACTTAGAATTAGGGACCTCTTCAATCATCAACTCCTTTCAAGTGACCCTTGAGAGACCTTCATTAACGACACAAAATCTTGAAATGACCCCCTACTATGGAGTCGCTACATCGATTATAACGCGTCGTCAGGTACAAGTTTTTTCAAATGATTACTTTGGTGGTGCTACCAATAACAACTATAATTTTTATAACACAGCTAATGGAGCGTTTTTCCAAAACTACCAGAAATTTACATGGTGGGGTGTTGGACCTTTAGCAGGTCTACGGGCAAGTTTTATGTTTGGTTCCAACGTGAGTATTTACGGGGATGTCTACGGTGCATTGACCTACGGACAATGTTCATCAAGAGCCAGCACGTTCTCAAAAAGAGTTACAGCTGTTTCTGCATCTGTTCAAACAGCGGCCGTTTACTTGCCCCTTGAAGCGGCTCTTGAGCAAAGAATGTTCCAATTTTCACCTGAAATGGACTTCAACATCGGTATTCGTTGGGAAGAAAAATTCTCCGATGACACTAAACGTATTAGGCTGCAAATTGGATATGAAGCTGCCTTTTACTTCCAAACCATGAAGACAATTGTTAACGATACACTCACCTACAGAACAGAAGATGGTGCAGGGTTAGGGATACAAGGGCTTGTTTTACAGGGAATGTTCGATTTCTAAAACATAGTTTGATCCAGCAGTGTTTCAACAAGAAGGGCGCCATAAGGCGCCCTTTTTTTTAGTCTTTTAAAAGGTTCAATCATAATTTAAAAACTATATATTCCATTTGGAACCGTCTTAAAAACTTTTAGATTGGGAATATTTCTGAATAGGTCTAGGGTTGTTTTTGGATTTTTTTTTCCATTTCAAGAGACTTGATCAAGTACTGGCTATTATTACCAAGACCAAAAAAGAAAAAATGCCTCTTTAACGCGAAATCCAGATGTTGGATCAACGAGTTACTGTCGTCATAATGCCATAGATGTTTGAACTGATTGCCAAAGCCGGCTTTCAAGGGATAGGAATTACAATATTTTGCAAAAATAGCGGATAGGACATGCTCTTCGGGGAATACCGATAAAAAGGGGAATCCGCTTTCGCAACAGGCATAATAGTCCTGCAAAAATTTTTCAACCGGAGGGTAGGAAAAATCCAATCCAAACACGGGAGTTGCGATCCTATAATGCACGAGGGGGTTAATCCCGGTAATTTTTTCTAGATGGGAAAGAGAAAAAGTTGTGAAGTTAACCCTTGACATGATTTTATCTTTTACCAAAAAAGCACGATTTGATTTAAGAGCCAAAAAAATCGGGTCTAAAGACCTGAGGGGCATCAGTCTGGCATCCACCCATAAAACATGTGGAAAGCCTAAATTTTTTGCCTCAAGCATTAAAAATATTTTAAAGCTGTACGGAACAGCTGCGTATTGCATCTCTTTTCCTGTCGGATTGGGAAACCCGCCAATCCGAAAATAAACATACCCATCATATCCGATCGCTTCCAAATTTTTGAGCATTTGAGAAATCAATTCAGGATTCCTTTTTTTTGAGCCGTCGATTGTGGTTACAATACAGCGATTTGACCCTTTGTTTACCTTCACTAGTCTTTTCGTCTGATCGTTTGAGAAGAGCTTTTGCGTACACCCCATTAAGACCCGTTGATACAAATGTTCTTTCATTTCTAGAAATGAAGAATCATCGAGAGAAAGCTTCTCTTTTTCCATCAAGAAAAGGGAATCGATATTTTTTTGTATTGAGGAATTTTGCATCTGCTCCTCAATTTTTTTTAAAAATAGTTCCTCACTTTCTTCATGGGTTGGTAATTCAAAGAAAAAAGGGCTTAGATTTAGGAATAAAGAGAAGAATAGTATCTGAAACATGCGTACCTTAGGGAAAAATAATCTTGGAAATTTCGTCAACACCCTCGTTGGAAACACCAAAAAAGAAGTATTGTTTCTTTTTTGAAAATACTGCCAATTTTTGGTCGGTTTTCGAGGACTGGGAATAGAGGTAGAGTTTGGCCCATATCTCAGGTGCCCTTTCATTTAAAAAACCGGCATCAGGAAAATGCTTCTCAAAAAGAGCTGCAAGAAAGATCTCCTCAGGATAACAGGAAAAAAAGGGGAGGCCACTTTGACAGCCGCGATAAAATCCGTCGATCACATTTTTTACACCGAGATGGGACATTTTAAGACCCAATACGGGTGTTGCCAAAGCGCGGTTTTTTTCGTATCGGGTGCAGGTTAATTCAAATATGGAGACTTGAGATATTTGAAAGATTTTACTAGCGTCAACGGTATGGGTAAGATTCAAAAGCGAGCCGTATTGCTCCATAAAATCAAAAAGCGGCTTGATATCTCGAAGCGGGCTCAATCTTGCGTCCAACCAGAGCACTAAATCAAAACCTAACTGTCTAGCCTCCTCCATCAGAAATATTTTAAAGGCGTAGGGGGTAGCGCACAAATTCAGTTCTATTCCGCGTGGGGTCGGGTAGCCCCCTATTCTATAGTACAGATATCCATTAAAACCGGTATCCTCAAGCGCCTTCTTCAAGTTATCCAGAAGATCTCTTGGTCTTCTTTTACTAAATCCAATACAGCTTACAACCAGATTTTTCCCCCCTCCATTGATTTTGATCAAATTTTTTGAGGGGAGCTCTTGACCCTCTCCATCTGTAAGGCGCATGTTTAAAGCGATGTCGATTCGTTTTAGAACCGGGTCGAGCCCTTTTTTGAATGCGGATTGAGAATGGATGTTCCTTAGCGTTTTCTCTTGTTCATAGATTTTTTCCAAATTCTTTTCAAAAGGGTGCTGATCCAATAGAGAATCAATCGCCTTGAAATCTTCGTAAGTGGGATTTTTTGTTTCGGGATACTCTATATAAAATGGGGAAATATTGAGGAAAAAAATGAGCGTTCTATAAAAAGGGGCTTGCATAGGGCTTCTAAAATTTTTAAAAAAAGAGTCTTTAAATTAACTCTTTTATAAGCAATCATACTCTTTATGTCTAAATTGTGGGTCTCTATTTTTTTTATTATTGGTGGGTTAAACTCTTTTATACAGAGCGAAGCCCCTTTGGAATGGCACAGAACAGATCTTATCTGGAACTTCGGATTAAGGGCATTGTGTGACGTGGGTGTAGAAGATCCACCTGAGGTCTATTTTAAAACTTGGGAGTATCCCTATAAAAAAGAAAATTACTCCTCCTTACGAAACGGTTCTCTGGTATGGCTTAGACCCTCTTTTTTAAAATGTTTTTATAGGGATTATCTAAAGAATCTCGATAAAAAAATTGTGATTGTAATTTCAGATGGGGATCAATCTTTTCCCAAAGATTGTGGTTTGAACCCCACAGAGGTCGAAAATTTTCTAAATCACCCTTGTATCCAGCATGTATTCACACAAAATTTTGATTACAAAGGTCAGTCGAAAAAAGTGAGCCCCATCCCTATAGGGATCGATTTTCACTCCGTAGCATTTAAAGGGGGATACTGGGGAGATCAGGGGACACCGCAAAATCAGGAGACGTATTTGAAAAACCTCATCGCTGAGGCACCACCTACAAGATCAAGAAAAATACGAGCTTTTGTAGATTTTCAACATAGCGAATCGATGCGTGCCTCTTTCCAAAGATATAAAGAATTTGGTGAGGACAGAACGTCAATTTTTGAAAAAATACGTAAAAGCGGCGTTGTAGATTTTGGTTCCAAGATGCCCAGGCAAGCGCTTTGGAAAACAAAAATTTCTTATGCATTTTCGATAAGCCCTTGGGGAAACGGTCTGGATTGTCATAGAACTTGGGAAGATCTCGCTTTGGGTTGTATCCTGATCGTTAAAACCTCCTCTTTGGATAGATTATACGATGGGTTACCTGTTGTCATAGTTAAAGATTGGAATGAGATCACCGAGGAAAATCTCCATAGATGGTTTGAGCTTTACAAAGACGCGTCTGAAAATAGTTTCTATCGAGAAAAAATCACGAACAAATATTGGTTTGAAAAAATACTATCCAAAAAAAGTCTTTGATATTCTGTTTTTTCTTTTCTTGAGGGGACTGCTTTAATGTTATTGAAAGCCCCCTTTTTTTAAAACTTTTCGGCCTTATTACTAGATACGCTGTCGAAAACTTTTAAAAAATCTGTATAGAACGATCCGTTTTAGCTTTCCAAGCGAGTTATTTAAGAATCCTGTAAGATTTCTTTGTGTGTTGCAGGATGCCCCTAAACTTGATTCACAAGAGTTTTTCTTCCGTTCGTTCAAAAATTGTTTTCACTAATTGAGAACTTTTGTAAATAGAAGATAAGTGTAAAAATACTGTTTTAAATTCTATAGGATTTACCATGAACAGAAAAATATCAAGTTCCTTACCGATGCTGTTCTTCACAGCCGGATTATTTGGAGCAGCGGGAAATAACTCAAGCAACACAAAGGATGTGAACCAAGAGTGTGCACCTCTTTGTTATGCAATACCTATTTTAGAGTGTGAATCACCCTGGGAGTTATCAGGGGCTGCGATTTATCAGCAATTCAGAGCCCAAGCATCAGAGATAGCTATCCTGAGCGGTGACACTGCGAACCAGCCAGGATTATTGAACAATACAGCACCTTTATTTCAAAACCCCTCTTTTGCTGGAAACCCTCTAAATGCGTACGGGGTAGAAAATACCGAGGACTTTGGTTGGGGATTTAGAGTGGGACTTGGATACAGAACATGGTACGATGACTGGAAAGTTAATGTGCGCTACACCTACTTAAAAACAATTACTAACAACCCAAGCCAAAATCTCGCCTACGGAATGGGATACAACCCATCGCAATATGCCAACCAGGTGATTAACGGACAATCGACACTCACACAAGCGGTTTTTGGAGGAGTTCAACGCTCTGCTTCACAATTATTTAGAAATTTGGATTGGGGTGTAAGCAATATTTTCAACGATTTAAATTTTACCTTATCCAGGCCAACAAAAATTTCTAAAGACCTTGAATTGACAACCTATTTAGGAATTGACGTCTCCTTTTTCACTAGAAGAGTCAATCCTGTCTTTACAAATGCTTTTGACAACGGATACCTGCTCCAGAGTGGTCTTTTTTACCAAAATTATCAAAAAATACAGTGGTGGGGTGTCGGTCCCATGATAGGCCTGCATTCAAGCTGGTATTTGGCATATGATTGGAGCTTCTACGGAGATGCTCATACGTCTTTAGAGTATGGTCTTTCCACTTCAAGAACCGCTACTGCATCCAAGTCAGCCTTCACATTGACAACCAGAGAAGCCACCATACAGAATGTGATGTACCAGTATAGCCCTAACTACCATTTTGCTTTGGGTCTATCCTGGAATAGGATTTTGGAAGAATTTGACACAAAGATCACTTTCAATATTGGGTACGAAGCTACCTACTATGGACAAGTGCTCAAATCTCTTATCCCGGAAATCAACTATAGAACGGTCAACAGTGCCGGTCTGGGGATTCAGGGCTTGGTATTATCCGGTGTTGTAGATTTCTAATAACATCCATTTAAACAAGAAAAGGATCAATTCCGGCAGCAATGCCGGAATTTTTTTATCTTTTTACATTTATGGAAAATCTGCCCTCTAGACTATATCAGAATAGGTTTTGAGGCACTTTTAAATATAGTTCTTTTTTTTAAAAAAAAGTTTTTGTAAATGGAAGATATCAGAAAAAGCCGTAGTTTAAGCTTAACCCTTTAAAAGGTGGATCATGAGTCTAAGTATTATGAGAATTCTTCCGATGGTCGTAGCATCGGCAGGTCTTTTTGGAGCAACCGCCCCAACACAAAAAAAGATCAATAAAAAAGATGTAAAAGATTGCAACTATCTTTGTTTACCAAATCCTATGCAGGAGTGTGATGCTCCGTTTGATATTTATGCAGCAGCGACTTATCAGCAAGTGCGGACGCAAGCAGGGGAAGTGGCGGCTGTCACCAATGATAGATTGAACCAGATATTTCCTTCAGGCGCACTTGGAATTCAGCCTTATGATGAATTTGCATGGGGTTTTCAGGTAGGAGCTGGTTACACAGATTACGAGAGGAATTGGAGATTAGGGGTAAACTACAATTTTTTCAAAGCGATTTTTAACAGGCCTTTCAGTGTAGCGTACGGGCAAGCGTATGCTCCTTCGCAGTACGCAAACTCACAAGTGGATAATACTAACCCAGGTCGTATTTTCAGCTCATCTCTTTTTACCAATCTTGAATATGGAAACTACACTCTTTTTAATAATGTCGATGTTCTCGCATCAAGACCAAGCATGATCACCCCCAATCTAGAGTTTACAACACAGTTTGGTGTTGACGTCCAGTTCTTGCAAAGAAGACAGCTATCTGTTTTCACTAACTCCACGACAGATTCAACTCTTACAGGTTATATATCCAACCAAGGGGGATATTTCCAAAACTATCAAAAATACACTTGGTGGGGAGTTGGACCTGAAATTGCGTTCCATTCAAATTGGCATATGGGCAGTAATTTCTTCTTCTTTTTTGATGGACAAGGTTCGTTAGCTTACGGCTTGTCCACTGCAAGGAGCGCAACATTTTCCAAGCTGATTACAAACCAAAATGCCTTCATAGCACAAGAGGCAGCTACCCAAAATTTCATGTACCAATGGTCCCCTGCTATGAAATACCTTTTAGGATTATCATGGTCAAGGGTCATGGACAGCAGCGAGGCTAGACTTTCTTTTAAAATAGCCTATTCCTCCCAGTATTTCTTTTATCTGATGAGATCGATTCAACCTGAAGGTGCTTACCGCTCCGAGAATGGTGCTGGTTTTGGATTGCAAGGTTTGATCTTGAGTGGGGCGATCGACTTTTAAACAAAAACGATCCAGCTTGTGTTTCGAACAAAGGGCCTTTTCAAAGGCCCTTTGTTTTTTTAATGGTGAAGACGGTTTTTTTATAAACAAGACCCCACCAACTATTAAAAAAGGCCTAATCATTTGAGAATGCCTTAAGGAACCGATTTACAACCAAAAACAAAAGTATTTGTTGAATCGAAAATTGATTCTTTCTACAAGAGGGTGTTATGGTAAAAAACGCTCCTTATCTATTTGGTGGCATTCTTACAGCAGGTTCTCTAGCCGTTTTTTCTTTTATTTCCCCTTTTGGCAATCGATTTTTTTCTGAAAAAAATTTCCCGGTAGGGAATGAAATTTTTCTAGGAGCTGTACAAAGAAAAGGTGGTACCCAATTGCAAGAGGGGTGCACTTTTTTGGAATATGCCGCCCCTCAGATTGGTTGCGATTATGCCTTTGATATAGGTGCCGCTGCTACCTATTTTATCTCTTCAGCACAAGGGGGAGAGGTAGCCGTTCTTACAAATGACCGACTCAACAGCATCTTTCCTACAGGCGGCGTCGGAATCCAGCCCCCAGAGTCCTTCTCATGGGCTTTCAAAGTCCATGTTGGACATAAAATTGAGCATGGGAACTGGTTTCTTTTGTCGGAATATAACTATTATAAATCTATTTCAAACTCGGGTTACAAAACTAGTTACGGACAAGCTTTGGCCCCCTCTGCATATGCAAACCAGCAAATCGATAGCACCCCATTTCATACCACCCTTTTTTCCAGCTTGGAAATGGGGACCTATACGCTGTTAAACAACGTATGTTTGATTCTATGCCGTCCAAGTTTGATCACTCCTGACCTCGAATTCACTACCCTTTTCGGGATGGACTCCAATTTTTTGCAAAGAAGGCAGATAAGTGTCTTCACCAATGCAACAACGGATACCGCCTCGGTTGGTTTTATTAGTTCTTTGGGGGGCTATTTTCAAAATTACCAAAAAATAACCTGGTGGGGTGTTGGCCCCTCTATTGGTTTTAAGACTCGATGGAATTTAGGGAGCAATTTCTATTTTTTGGCAAATGCCAATGGTGCTTTAACCTATGGGAACGCTACATCACGCACAGCTACCTCAATTAAAAGAGTTACTAGCAGTGGATCCGGTTTTATCAATTACACCGGATTAGAGGCTGCCGTGCAGAGTGGAATGTACCAATACGCTCCCTCTATGCGTTACCTGATCGGAATTGATTACGAGTATCTTTGTTTTGGAGAAAAAACCCAGGTAAATTTTCAAATTGCTTACGAGACAGCCTACTATTTTAATTTGATACGCTCTATCAATCCCGAAGGGGCTTACCGTGCCGAAAATGGTGCTGGCTACGGCATCCAAGGATTGGTTCTTCGGGCTGGAGTTACCTTCTAGGGGTCTTGAAGCAAGAAAAATTGCGGTCGTGCGATTGCATTTTTTTAAAAAAGCTTTCAAAGCATTTTCTCTAGAATTTAGTTAAAAGCGCCATTTTTTTCTTGGATTAGCCGAGATCTACTGCTGAATGGCAAGCTCGTTTTGCTGGGTAAAAGAGAGGGCTGAAAAATCAAATGCCCTAATATGGGAGTACATCTCCTCGAGGGTTTGCGATCGGTTCACAAGATCACGGAGCTGTTTTGCGCCGTTAAGGTCTCGAAGGTACCAGCACGCGACTCTTCGTAAACTTAAAAGGGCTTTTCGTGGAGCTTCGTAGCGGATAATTTCATTACAGTGCTCCGTCAGTGTATTTTTGACCAGGTCAGGGGTTGGCAAAACCTGTGTTTGGCCACTCAAAACATCCACAATTTCTTGATGGATCCAGGGCCTCCCCATCGTACCCCTGGCAACTAAAATTCCGCTGCAGCCACGATCCAACAGATCTTTTGCAGAGGCCGGATCAAAAATATCCCCATTTCCTATCACATGGATATTTTTTGCGTGCTGTACCGCTTCCTGAATCAGATCACGGTTCGAAAAACCTCTATAACCTTGCTCTCTTGTCCGCCCGTGAATAGTGATGGCACAGACACCCGCAGCCTCCGCTAATTCTACCATTTTCGTGTGGATGAGCTGCTTTTCATCCCAGCCGATACGGATTTTCACCGTGACAGGGATTTCGACACTTTTCACAATTGCTACAAGGATCTCGAAAAGTCGATCCAAAGTTTTTAATAAAGCAGAACCGCTTCCGTCTTTAGTTACTTTATCAACGGGGCATCCGCAGTTTAAGTCCACCACGTCAAAGCCCAAATCCTCTATGATTTTGGCTGCAGCGGGAGCCAATTTCGGATCGCTTCCGCATAGCTGAGCCCCAATCGGATGCATGGAGGGATCAAAATCGAGGAATCGAAACGTGGAGGACTCTTTACGGACAAGGGCCTCCATCTTGCACATTTCGGTGAACATGAGCCCCGGTTTGTATTTTGCACTCAATCTTCGAAAGGGGTAGTCAGAGCATCCTGCAAGAGGAGCATACCAGACATTTGAGGGAAGGAGAAGGTTTTTGAGTTTCAAAGGGCGAATCATAAAAAATGCCTTAATAGTGTCTGCAGACCCTGTAAAAGAAAGAGGGCGAGCATCGGAGAAAGATCTAAAATACCGCCGATAGGGGGGATCCGGTTTCTGAAAAATTTAAGGTAGGGGTCCGTGCACTTTTCTATTAAATTTGACAGGGGATATTTTCTCAGTTCGGGCAGCCATGAAAGCATGATTCGGAACATCAGACAAAACCCGTAAATAGTGAGAAGGGGGTCGATCCAAGAAAGCATATTTGTCCTTAACCTTTGATTGTGCTATAATTTTCGAATTAGATCGGGACGGCCATTTATTTAAATTCGCCTCTTTCAAAGAGGGGCTGCCCTACAATTTTTAATAGGATAACCGATTTTTCAAATCTATGAAAGCTCTAGGAACCTCTTTTCTTTTAAAAAAAAAATCGGACATCTGTCTCCTTCAAAAAAAGGGGGGAGAACGGATCTATGAAAAAACTTTTTTAAATACAGAGGAGAAACTTCTTACAGCTTCCTGTTGTTTATTTGAAGATGTCAAGGTCCGTTTTTACCCCTTACCCGAAACAAGCCTTAAAAATCAAAAAAAAATTCTCGCCCAAAAATTATCCCTGGAGCCTTTGATGGATCTGGCGGGTTTAAAATATTCCTTTAAAAAGGCCCCTTTTGGGGTCGAGGTGCATTTCTTTGAAAAAAAACGTCTAGAACCTTTTGTAGAATCTTTTGACTTCATCACGAGCCCGCAACAGGCATTGTATAGATTTTTGAAAGATTACATGCGATTGAAAGATCCGGCACTGGTGATTATCCCAAAAAAACAGGAGCTATTTTGCATGCATTATACCCGTTGCCGTTGGGCGGGGTTTGCAACTTTGCCCTTTTCAGCTGAGCAGGTGGAAGAGCTGAAAAAGCGTTGGAATTTAGAGGCGGTTTTTTACGGCGATCCCGGGGATAAGGAAAATTTTTTTAGGATCCCTGATTCCTACGAGGCACTGCCTCCCGAGGCGCTCTCCATCGGATCCGCGATCGAATTGCTTGAGACTGAGGGGATCTTTTTTCATCAGCCTTTGGAGAGCCCAGAAGTTAGAAACACCCTTTTGAAAAGAAGCCAATCTATCTGTATTAAATTCGGCTTAATACTGCTTTGCGGCTCTGTTTTTTTACAACAGTTCGTTCACCAAGAAAGTGTCCGATTAGAAAAAGAGTTGAAGTATTTGGAATCTTTAGAGGACTTTGAACAACTTGTACCTCCCAGTCCACCCAAGGTTTCCTCTCTTTTAAGGGATCTTGTTTCTTCTATCGAACCTTTCGATTTAGAACTGGCAGATTTCCAGTTTTCGGTAGATATTTTTGATAAAAAACCCATCTATGAACTGCGGTTCGAATTGAAGGGCTCCTCTCAACAAATGGAAAAATATGCACAATCTGTTACAAAAATCCCTGGATCGATTTTTGCTAAAAGCCAACGAGTTTCTGCATCTAATAAAGACATTTTTATCGTCAAGGTACCTTGCCGCAGTTCCGTATAGTTTTTGGATCTATTTTTTAGGGCTCCCTTTTTTACCGCTTGCACTCATCATTTGTTACGGTTCTGTTTGTGGATATGTTTTACATAAAAAAGGGGAGCTTGTTGAGGGGGGTAAACTTCGTTTGGCCCGCTCAATATTGGAAAAAGAGAGGTATGAAGAATTTAAAACCGTTTATTTGCAAAAAAAAGCTTTCAGCCTTGATGAGACTTTTGCCTCTTTTGAACTATTGAAAGAGTTAAAAAATCCTCAAAGGGAGGTTATTTTGAAGCAAGGAGCTGCTGTTTTCCAAAAAATTGAGGGGCATAAAATTTCTTTCGGGAGGGGGAGTACTAAAAGCTTTCGACCCTATTTTTACGAGGAGAAAAAATTAGAAAAGCCCGTTTACATGGATCAAACCGATCTGATCTCTTTTTTGAAAAAAGTTGAAAATGATCTCTACTGCCAGCGTAATGATTTAGGTGCCGGAGCTCTGTTTTTCACCCATTTCAAAATGAAGAGAGTCGAAGAGAGCTTCGGAAGCTTTTACCTGGTTGATGCAAGAATTATGGAAAAAAGGGGGATACTATGAATAAGAAATTCGAGGTAAAAAAGGGTTGGATCGCCCTACTTATTTTACTGTCTAGCTGTGGCTTCAAAGGGGTCAGCTCCGAACCGGTCTTAATCTCTTTGCAATTGAAGGATCGAAATGGAGTCCAAGAGACGATCTCAGAACCTCACCGATTAGAAAAATATACTCATGTGAATTTTTTAGATCCTCAGCCATACGAAAAGGTGACGTGCCACTTCAAACAAAAGGGTTTTACCAGTTCCAAAGTCCTTTCCTACCATAAAAATGGTCAGCTTATGCAATCTTTGGATGTTCTGTCTGCGAGAGCAAAGGGCGCCTACAAAGAGTTTTTTGAAAATGGTAAAATCAAATTGGAGGCAGAGGTTGTCGAGGGGATAGGGGACCTCTCATTTGCAGCCCAGGAGAGTTGGATATTTGACGGCCACTCTAAGGTATACTATGAAAATGGGACTTTAAAGGCGCTTATTCCCTACAAAAAAGGGATTTTAGAGGGGCTATCTATTTTTTATAAAGAGGATGGTTCAGTTTGGAAACAAACACCTTTTGTTGCGGGTCAAATGCACGGCAAAGAGCTTTTTTTCGGCTTTGATCAGGAAATTCTGGGATCGGTAAATTATGAAAAAGGGCTTCGAGACGGACCTGCATGGGTAGGCGCGAGGCTAAATGGTCTGAATGTACATGAGATTTACCAGAAAGGAAAATTGATAGAGGGGGAGTATAGGGACGCAACGGGAGCTTTACTTTCTCAAGTCGTACAGGGGGAGGGCGTTTGCACCTTCTTTGAAAAAGGGGCTCTTTGCCGGACCGAAGAAATAGCGGGAGGAGTTGTTGAAGGAAAGATAAGTTTTTATCGCCATATGGGTGGATTAGATCATACTTTTGTGCAGAAGAACGGGATGAAAGAGGGGGAAGAGTGGTTTTATCACCCGAACTCAAAACCTAAATTGAGGGTGATCTGGGAAAATGATCAGATTCATGGTGTGGTGCAGTCCTGGTATGATGACGGAGTGATTGAAAGTGAGCGGATGTATGCTTCCAACAAAAAAGAGGGGTCAGCGTTTGCCTGGTATAAAGAGGGTTCCAGAATGCTTATCGAGGAATATGAGAACGATATCCTGATTTCTGGGCGCTATTTCAAAAAGGGAGATTCGGAGCCGGTCTCGAGAGTCAAAGAGGGGGAAGGAACAGCTACTTTATTTGATGCAAAGGGGAATTTTTTAAATAAAGTGTCCTATAAAAAAGGGTTACCGGTTCATGGATAAGGAGCAATGGAGGGGCTTTTTGAAAAAAGTATTTCCTTATGGTAGAGGGGCTCCTGAAAATCTGGTGGAGGAGGTGAGCCCTTTTTTAGATGGGAATGTTCTGAGCTTTTTTCCCTTCTCCGATGAGCTCGATATTGGACCGCTCAATCTTTGGCTTCTTGAAGAGGGGCGTCTTTATTTTCCAAAAATCGAGGGGGATCAATTAATCGTGAAAAGGGTCCTTGAGATCGAACCGAAAAAAAAGGATGCTTACGGAACTCTTGAGCCTTTAAAGACGATCTCTTCTGACAAGAACGAAATTTCCTCCATTCTTGTTCCCGCTTTAGGTTTGGATTTTTCCTTTCATAGAATAGGTCGTGGCAAGGGCTATTATGACCGTTTTTTAAAGGAACTGGATCCCAAAGTTTCTCGTATCTCTATCATCTATAAAGAGCAACTTGTCCCCTCTTTGCCTAAAGAAATTTGGGATCAAAAAGTCGATAAGATTTTTGTCTATTAAATAGGCTCCTTTTAAGGGGTGTTTTTTGAAAATAGGTAGGGATAAAGATGAGGTCGTTTGTATTTTCAATCAATTTTGTTTAAAAGAGTAAAAGAACAGAATTAGTACTCAATAAACGGTCGAGTATTTTGATTGGGCTGTTCATTTTTTGGATTTTTGATTTTACACCCTTTTGGTCCTTCAGGTGAACCCATTGCATTTACAAAGGCACCCGTAGGGACGCTCGGCCAAGCCCCAAAAAGTTCTCCCGTATCGCAAAAAAACGAAACACGAAAGGGGGTTGTGGTCCAGGTGGGATTGGGCTGATTACCCGCATATCCTAGCTCCCACACAAGAGTTACCCAAGGTCCGATATCAAGAGTTTGTAGCTGCGTTCCATCCCAAGAATAGATGGTACAGTGGAGATCAAATGCAGAATCGTTGAAAAGCCTCAGGGTTTGACCAAACAAAGACAAACTAAAAAGGAGGGAGAACCATTTCATCATAACCGAATACTAAATCTCGCCCTTTGGGTTGTCAATCTTCATCTGAAAAATAGGCCCCTTTTATGTCAATTAAGCCCATGTCACTAATGTGAATCCCTTTTAAACGGGGGTTTTTTACGTACTGCATGGACATTTGGTACAATGGAATGACCGGGGATTCTTCAAGTAAAATCTTTTCAGCCACCTCAAGCGCTTCGACGCGGGCTGAACCTGTCAAAGTAATCGCCCTATCTATCAACTCTTTGAATTGGACGTTTTCCCAAAATGTATTGTTTGTCCCAGTATCTGCCGTCCGGAAATTCTGTAAAAAATTGATAGGGTCAGGTACATCGGCGATCCAATTTCCGAGTGCGAGGTCGTAATCTTTTTTGGATACCCTTGAGAAAAAGACTTTCGGTTCTAATTTTTCCAAAACGATCTGTATCCCGACGCTGTCTAGTTGTGATTGAATAGCCTGCGCAAGTCTATTTGAAAGTGTCGATGAGGTATAGGATAAAGTAAAAATTCTAGATTGGGGACAAGAAAGCAGAAGTTCTTTTGCCTCTTCTTTTCCCCCATCGCAATACGCCTTTTCAGTTCTGGAATTCGGACAAATTCTTAAAGAGGGTTTTTGTGAGTTGAAAAGAATGTGCTCACAGATATCCTTACGATGGATTGCAGTTGCAATTGCTTTTCTGAAAGTGGGATTCATCAGGTCATCGCGCTTAGTATTGACCCGTATCCACGTGGTTCCAAGAATGGGATGCGTTGTAAGCCTTCCGGTTTTTAACAATTGATCGCGGCTATCCGGAGGGATGATACCAAATGGGGAGCCCTCAAGATCGATTTGCCCCTTCTCAAAAAGCTGCATCCCCGTTTCATTGTCACACATGTGGAGCTCAACTTTCTCTATCTTTACCTGATCGCGGTCCCAATAAAAAGAATTTTTATTCAAAGTGATCTGGTAATTATGAAACCAGTTGAACAGGGTAAAGGGGCCATTGTAAACCCCGTTTGCACCCGGGTAGGGAAAAAAAACAGGAAGGGTCAAAAGATCCAAAAAGAAAGGTATTGGATGTAAAAGCTGAAATTCCAAGGTGTGGCTATCTAATGCTTTTACACCAAGAGTTTCCAGCTCCTGTTCCCCTTTTTTTATCTTTTCAGCACCTTTGATGTAGTAGAGCAAAAAGGCGTAATCACTCGGAAAATCGGGATGTAAAAGGGTATTGAAGGAGCGGACAAAATCCTCAGCGACAATAGCCCTTCCATCCGACCAATTCGTTTTTTTCAACTTGAACCGGTAAATCGTCCCCGACTCGTCCACGGTATAATCATCCGCAAGAGCTTTTACAATCCCCTCTTTCGATGAGCGGAAGAGTCCCTCGTAAATCATATTGGCGATGCTGATGTCACTAAGAGTTCTAAGCCTTCTTGTATCCAGGGAGTGTGGTTCTGAGACAATATTGAGAGCCAATTTTACCGCCTCTTTTTGAGGTGAAGAGCACATCAAAAGAAGCAGGCTTACAAAAAAGATGACAAAAGAAGACTTTTTCGCACGCATAGTGAAACTATGTTTTTTTATTTGGTCAAATTTACAAATTTTCATCGGGTCGATCCTCCGAATTCTCAATTTTCTAGAGTTTGAAAGTGATGAAAAATTTTGTATTCTTTATTTAAATTAAATTTGTACTATGAGCCTTTTTAAGGCATTTTGCAAGGATTATTTAATTTAGAATTTTATGAAATGTTTTTATACAACTACATATCTGCCCCTCTACATCCGGAATGATCTTGATTTTCTTTATGAAGGGAAACCCAAAAAAAATGAAAAGGGCTCATTGTTAGGTATTGCGATGGTCCTTTATCCCGGATCAAAAGTCGATGTATTGAGAAATTCCAGGGCCCCCCTTGTCGAAATCAAAACACCTCACTATAAGTTTGACATTCCCCTATATGTAGATTGCCGATATTTGACCGATCAAAAGAGGAGAAATTTTTATCTCCCTTCCTTTGATAAGGCTCTAGAAAATCTCTCCTTGATAAAGGAGGGGACACGCTATATTTGGGGTGGAAATTATAGCGAAGGCATTCCGAGGCTCCTTGAGGACTTCCCTCCTAAAGTTGAGTTGAATGCTGAGGAAAAAAAAGATTGGATTCTACAGGGTTTGGACTGCTCGGGACTTTTTTTTCAAGTATGCGAGGGGGCTGCTCCAAGAAATTGCAGTATTCTGCATCAGATCGGGGAAGAGATCGTGGGGGCAGGATTGCACGAACTGCGACCGTTAGATCTCATTTTAACCCCGGACCACGTTGTTGTAGTCGAGTCTGCATCTTCAGTGATCGAATCGGCAAAACGGTTCAACGGGGTTCGAAGGAGCCCTCTTACAAAAGAGTTTTTGGAATTAGAGATCTTCAAAAAGCATCGGATCATCCGCCCTTTTTTCAAAAATTTCCCTGTACTTTGCGAGTTTTTCAGTTGAATGGTCTATGATAGGCTTTTCACTGTCCCCTTTTTTCCTTTTTTTGAAACGGAAAAGGTAGAGAAAATCCTCGACGGTTAGGGTGGGGATTTCTAATTCTTTTACAGAAAGAAGAAGGTGCTTGTCGCTAGAGACAACGGTGAGATCTCTTTTTTTTGAGCCGTGGCATATTTCCATGATAAATGCATCGGCACTCATTTGTGGTGGTGAAAACAAAAGATGAAAAGGGGGATCCCTATGGGTGTTAAGCGAAAAAAAATATTTTGGATTCGAGTCAAATATAATCTCTACTCGGTGCTTTGTACCTTCAAAGAGTCCCCACAAAAAGGGGATGACTTTGTCACGTTGCTTTTCTAAACTTTCCTCTTTTGTCTCAAGGACCCGAAAAATGAGATTATATCCGTCAATTACAAATCGCATGCGGCAGCTTCTGTCATGCTGGTCAAAATAGGATCCAGTTTGTCAAGAGCTTTTCTTCTGTGGGATACTCTATTTTTTGTATCTTGGTCCAGCTCACCAAATGTTTTATTGTAGTCGTATTTCAAAAAAAGTGAATCGTAGCCAAAACCCTGCGTACCGCGCTCTTCATCAATGAGCTCTCCCTCGCACTGGCCCAACACGATTTTGAGACATTTCCCGGGTAGGCAAAGGGCTATTGAGCAGGCAAAATAGGCACTTTTTTCTGCATCCTGAAGTGTTTTTAAAAGTGTTTTGAGTTTATTCCGATTTTCAGCATCGGTAGCGTTCTCCCCTGCAAACCGGCGACTGTAGACCCCGGGTTGCCCTTTTAAAGCCGGGACGACCAGGCCCGAATCATCTGCCAAAGTAAGAATTTGCAAATGATCTGCCGCGTGTTGCGCTTTTATAAGAGCATTCCCTTCAAAAGTATCTTTGTCCTCCGGAGGGGGATTGTAATGGGGGAAGTCTTTGAGGGTATAGATATCAAAGGGATACTTTTTCAAAAGCTCTTTGTACTCACGGATCTTTCCTCCGTTATTTGTTGCAATCAAAAGTTTTAACATCTTCTAACCCCGTTCATGGTCCGTTGCATAAAAAAACTCTCTTTTGGCCTACGGTCTTTTTAATTAGGATGGAACTTTTTTTCGTAAGAATTATCTTCATTTTTTTCCCCCCTCCATCAGCCCTGTTGAAGAATTAGTGACCTCCTTCGGGGTTGATAGAGCTGATAAAAATCTGCAACAATCTGTTAGAAAAAAGGTTTAATCATAGTTTAAAAGACTATCCCCTTTCCTTTAAGGAAAGAAAGCTTTGGATGTTTTTAATTGTATAGGTTTTTCCATTCATCTCAAATGTATCATCGTCACGTCTCCCCTCGAGCTCTTTCGCAAACTTGGATTTGTACGACAAGATGTGATGATCCGCATCCGCGTCATGGGGTCCCAAGATTTTAAAAAGTATCCTCTCGTGGTTAGGGCCCTCAGCAATAAACTGTACCCCGACACCGACCCTTGTGGGGTTGATATCCTCCTCAGTGAGAATGCGCAGATGGTTGAACTCCTTTGATAGAGTGCGCAGCTCATGCTGCAATCGATCCCTTTTTTCCAGGGCAAATTTAAATTCCGAATTTTCCCTCAAATCCCCATAGGAGCGTGCAATTTCGATCTCTTTGGCATTTTCTAAAGTATCGACTTGAATGATCTGCTCGATCCGTTTTTTGATTTTGTTGAAGCCCGCCTCTGTGGTCCAGATAACGGTCTCGTCGTCCAAGGTCTCGGCTGAAGCCAACGAGGGGTGCACGACCTCCGCGAGGGATCTTAAGGTTTTTAGTTCATGCGAGGTTAATGACAGGCATTTTGTTGATAAAAGGAGAAGCTCTTTAAGTTCAGCCACGGAGCAGTGTTGAAAAAGATTACGGATCAATTGGAATCTTTGACCGGTGATAAAACCATGAATTTTTTTTGTGATATCTCGTGCGAGCGGGAAATTTTCAACTTTGCTTAAAAGGGTAAAGAGCGCTTCGAAAAGCCGCTGGTTACCAAGCTTGTCTGCGTAGGGGAGGGTGGTAGATTTAAGGATAGTTTCAAAGAACCATAAAAACGCTTCAGCATGGCGGTCAGGGGAGTGGATCAATTTTTCAACGACCTCCGCGACCTCTTTTGTGAAACCTCTTTTTACGAGCGAGTTTAACAGAAATTCCCGAAGTTGCGATAGGTCTACCTTAAGCAAAAGTTCTTTGAAAAGATCTTTGGAGTCCTCACGGTATTTTTCCAAACAGACCATGTACCTTTTTTTGAATGATATGATCTGGATCTGATCGAGGATTTGCACCGGCAATTGCGCTTTTTTAATGAGGGCCTCTATGCTTCTGGATTCGGTCTCCCCATAGAGATCTTCGAGGATAAAGAAAAGAGACAGCTCCTGGCCATCATTTAACTCGTGCTTCACAAGTGCATCCGCTAAATGGGCCCGTATTTTTTCTTTGAACTCCTGGTTTTTGATCGCTTGAGGGAAATCTCTTAAAAAAGTATAGACCATTTCAATCAAAGTATCTGCATCAGGGCGCTCCTCCAGTTGGTGGATCAACCGATCCTCAAAAGAGATGGCAACAGTTGCCAACCTAAACGGTTCATGCAGTGAACCTGGAATGTGGATCTGGGGATCCTTTTTCATTTTATTGCGGGTAAGCTGCCACCACTTTTGCCATTCGCTTTCAGGAATAACCAGATCGGCCATCTCTTCTTTAATTTCTTGAGCATTTTTGGGCCCGAGATCCTTCAAGAGTTTTTTTATCACCTCTACAGGTTCTTTCCTTGCCATCTGTTCCAACTGGTCGGGACTTCCAAACCTCATGGATAGAAAATGGTTATTGGGCAGGGGGATAAGGCAATGCAGTGCATTCGATAGGGAAAGATCTTTTTTTTGCGCAACGAAATCAAATTCGCAGGTAACCTGCTCTCTTACAAAAGAGACATCGAGCACCTCTCCAACGCCCCATCCCTTTGTATGATAACAGAAATTTTTGGGCTTGAGATGTGTCAAAAGTTCAAGATTTGTCAGTATCCCTTGAAAGGACGGGCGGTCTTTTCCATTCAGAATTTTGAGAAGTTTAGGATAATTGGGATCTGTTTCATAGTGCTTGGAGATCTCTTCTTCAACTAAAGAGACGAGATTCATGCTGTTTGTGGTCTGAAGATCGACCAGATGCCTTAAGATAGAGCGTTTTTCGTCACCCTCGGGAATTTTCTTCCATAAAGGTAGTATGTCCTCAGCATATTTGCCAAAGGAAGTTGCAAATGGGCTATTAGAAACCGCAACAAGAATAGCTTTTAATTCCATCGGGTCAACTTCATCGCAAAAACTATACTCTTGCCAAAGGGAAATAAAGGGAGCAAACTGGTTGTCAAAAATATGTTTTTGAAACTGCTTGAGATATTCCATTTTAAAAACCTTCGATACTGGGTGTAGCGAGTAGTATAAGCGATATAAATTAATAAATGCAAACGTTGTTGCTGTGGGTTGCCAAAGAATCTTGGCATCGTTTACATTAGAATCGAGAACTCTGGGTATTTTACGACTACAACAAAGAGGGGTTTTTAGGACCGTCAAGGTTTCAACGGCAACTTATAAAAAAACTTTTACAAACAACTCTAGACCGGCAAGGTAGAAATGCAAGAAACAAAAAGTCTTTTAGCCCCCTTCGTTTCCAACACGGAGGAAAATATCTTTGTTCTTCAAAATCTACCCGAGGTGTTAAAAGGGGCCCTTTTTTCAAGGTATTCCAGGTCCAAGCTCGGTTTGAGAGAGCTTTTGCTCAAAGAGTTTCTTTTGAATCAAGAGGCTGGTTTTGAAAATCCCGGAGCCGATTTTTCCCAATTAAATATCAAAAAAGCGGTCGATTTCTACGATAGGATTCTCGATGGTTACGGAGACGACTCGGTTGCTGAGCTCGGGGGTGCCCATTTAGCCTTTGAAAGCGTCTCGATGCTTGCAACAAAAATTTTAGAAGATGCCAGGATAGGCGGTTCCCCTTTAGAAAAATCGACCCGTTACATCCCTTTTGATGATAAACTCGAGGGTAAATACCGGTATTACCGTGATCCTGAAATCATGCGATCTCCCTTGGGAGAAGAGTACGAGGCGAGGATGGATTCCCTTTTTTCCACGTACACCTCTTTAATTCCACCTATGACAGAGAGAATAGAACAGCTTTATCCCCTTAAGGAGGGGGTATCGGAGGCTGCTTGGCGAACTTCGTTGAGAGCGCTGGTTTTTGATTGTTTGAGAGGTCTTTTGCCTGCTGCTACGTTGACCAATCTTGGATTTTATGGAAATGGACGTTTTTTTGAGTCTTTATTGATGAAAATGCGTTTGAACCCTTTGCATGAGGTGCAATCGATTGCACAAAAAGGGTTTTTAGAGCTTTCCAAAGTCATCCCCTCTTTTGTGAAAAGGGCAGAATTAGGCCACCGCCATTACCAATCTTTTGAAGAGTATATGGCGGATTTAGACCGGTACACTGGTGTGGTTTGCCAACTAAAGCCGGTCGTAAAAGAGCCGGGTTTTGGTGTGCGACTTGTCCAGGCTCCGGATAAAAATTGTGTCGACAACCTGCTAGTTTCTTTGATCTACGAAAAAGAGGGTGGAGACTACGCTTCCATTCTTGGCAACGTGCAGTCGTTTAGCCACAGCAGGAAAAAAGAGATCCTTGAAGGGCTTGGCGCGCTTAGAAAAAATAGGCGCCATAAATCCCCGAGAGCACTAGAGCATATAGATTTTACTTTCGAGATCACAGCCGATTTTGGTTGTTATCGTGATCTGCACCGTCATCGAATTTTGACGCAGCATAGAAAAAAATTGGATTGCGATCTGGGGTATTTTTTACCTTTAGAGATTCTGGGGACAGAGATGGAGCCCGTTTACGTAAAGGCTTTAAACGAGGCGAAAGATTTTTTTGATAGATTACAAAAAGTTTGCCCTCAAGAGGCGGAGTATGCGGTGCCCATGGCGTATAATATCCGATGGTGTGTCAAAATAAATTTGAGAGCTTTGCAATGGATGGCAGAGTTGCGCTCGACCCCACAAGGGCACCCCGAATATCGGAAGGTGGCTCAGGAGATGACAAAAAGGGTATTGGAGTTGTTTCCACACTTTGCCCCCCTTTTAGGTTTTGTGGATTTTTCAGAGCACGCAATTGGCAGATTGGCTCAAGAAGAGCGTAATTTGAAAAAAAGGGGGGATAGAAATGGTTCCTAAATTTTCGGGGGGTGTTTTAGGGGGTGCTTTTTTAGTCACCGGGAGCTGTGTTGGGGCCGGAATGTTGGGTTTACCAATAATGACAGGCCTTGTAGGGTTTTACCCCTCACTAATTCTATTTGCAGTAGTAGCCTTTTTCATGACTTGCACCGCTTTGCTTTTAGTAGAAGTTCAAGAGGAGTTCGACCGCCCTGTTAATTTGAGCACCATGTGTGGATTTTCCCTTGGAAAGGTGGGGAGGTTCCTATGTGGAGCGACCTATCTATTTTTATTTTACGCACTCCTTGTAGCTTATACTGCCCTCTCTGGGCATCACACGTCTCTTTTACTGAACCATTTTTTTTCGGTAAACGTTCCCGATTGGGGAGGCAGCCTGTTTTTTGTGATTTTATTTGGGGCGGTTGTCTATCGTGGCACAAGGCCGGTGGATCTGCTAAATCGGTTTTTCATGATTTTTAAGATCTTGGCGTATCTTGGACTAATATTTTTAAGCGCCCAGTACATAGATAGCTCCTTATATAAAAGAGTGAACTGGACTTTTTTGCTCCCTGCTATTCCGATCCTCATCATTTCTTTTGGATTCCATAATATGGTTCCGACTCTTGTAAAGCATTTTAAAAATGAGACTCAAAAAGTTGTCTCGTCCATTTTTTGGGGGGTAGTTATCACGCTTGTGATCAACCTTTTTTGGCAGTGGGTCGCTTTAGGAACCATTCCTGTCGGAGGTGAACAGGGGTTGATGAACAGCTATTTCAAAGGGATTGATGCAGCGCAATCGATGTCTTACCTTTTGTCTGATCCATCGATTTCTGTTTTCAGTAGCGCATTAGCTTTTTTTGCAATCATGACCTCGTTTTTAGCCCAGTCCATGAGCCTAGTCCATTTTTTACAAGATGTGACCCAGGTAAAAGTTGCCGAGGGTAAAGAGAGCGGCTCTTTGACCGTTTTAGCGCTTCTTCCCCCTCTAGTGATCGCTATCCTCGGTCCAAATCTATTTTTTAGTGCTTTGAATTTTGCCGGAGGTATTTGCGCCATGCTCCTTTTTGGGGTTTTCCCGGTGATGATGTGCTGGGTTAAAAGGTATCATAGAGGCCATTTTAGGGGGTTTTTGGTCCCTGGTGGCAGAGGGGCATTGTTGATACTTTTTATATTTTCGGTCTTCGTCATGGTATACCAATTGCTTTCGATTATGGGAATCGTTGAGGGTGTCTGATCTATTTGCTTTGCGCAGTGTCTACGAGCCAAAAGGGGATCAGCCTAAAGCCATTGAGTATCTAACGCAAGGAATACTAAATAAAGCTGCGTCTCAGGTGCTTTTGGGGATTACCGGGTCGGGTAAAACCTTCACGATGGCAAATGTGATTCAAAACGTACAAAAACCGACGCTTGTTCTGGCCCACAATAAAACATTGGCAGCCCAGCTTTACCAGGAATTCAAAACATTTTTCCCCCACAATGCCGTCGAGTACTTTGTATCGTACTACGATTATTACCAGCCGGAAGCGTATATTGCGCGGACCGATACCTATATAGAAAAAGATCTTGCGATCAACGACCGGATCGAGAGGATGCGACTATCTGCTACCAAATCATTGATTGAGAGGAAGGACGTGATCATAGTCTCGTCTGTTTCTTGCATCTATGGTATCGGAGCTCCCGAGTATTTTGCAAAAATGCAACTGAAATTGCAGGTCGGTAAAAAAATAGATAGGGATGAGCTCCTCCTCAAGTTGGTAGAGATACACTACAAGAGAAATGACCTTGAGCTAAATCGTTCTCAATTTAGAGTGCGTGGCGATGTGGTGGAGGTTTCTCTTGCATATGAGGAAAATATTGCGGTACGGATCGAACTGTTCGGAGATGAAATCGAGCGGCTAAGCTTGGTGGATCCTTTGACGGCGAAGGTAATCAAAAGGGAGGATTCGGTAACAATATTTCCCGGTTCCCACTATGTGATGCCTGAAGATGTTAAAGAGGATGCGATCGATGTGATCAAAAAAGAGCTTGAGGAGCGTCGGGCTTTTTACCTCGAAAATCAGCGTCCACTAGAGGAGCATAGGATTCGGGAGAGAACTTTATACGACTTGGAGCTGATCCGTGAAATCGGCTTTTGCAAAGGGATAGAGAATTACTCGAGAGCCTTTTCAAACCGAAACCCCGGAGATCCACCCTCTTGCCTCATCGATTATTTCCCTAGTGATTTTCTTTTATTTATTGATGAGTCACACCAAACTGTTCCCCAAATTGGAGCGATGCGAAACGGAGATAAGGCAAGAAAGACCCCCTTAGTGGAGTATGGATTCCGTTTACCCTCCGCTTTTGACAACAGACCGTTATCTTTTGAGGAATTTCGTCAGAAAATACAAAACATTATCTACGTCTCGGCAACCCCTGGCCCCTATGAGTTGGAGGATAGCGAGGGGAGAATTGTTGAACAGATCATACGCCCTACCGGTCTTCTTGATCCGACAATACAGGTAAAACCAGCTCTTTACCAGGTAGACGATGCCCTTTCTGAAATTCAAAAAGAGATCGAAAAAGGGGGGAGGGTTTTAGTCACAACGCTCACAAAAAAATTAGCAGAAGATCTTACAAAGTATATGCAGGAAATTGGAATTAAGACCCAATATCTGCACTCCGATATCGATACCCTTGAAAGGGTGAAGATCATTAAACAGCTCAGGACAGGGGAGTATGATGTTTTAGTGGGGATAAACCTATTGAGGGAGGGGCTTGACATGCCGGAGGTCTCCCTTGTTTTGATTTTGGATGCTGACAAAGAGGGATTTTTAAGGTCAAAAACAAGTTTGATCCAAACATGCGGGCGGGCGGCAAGGAATCGAGAGGGGCGTGTGGTGATGTATGCCGATACCATCACTAAATCGATCCAACAGACGCTAGAGGTCACACAGAGCCGAAGAAAACACCAGGAGGAGTATAATAAAAAGCATCAGATCGTGCCTGCATCTGTCCATCGCGATCGGGTTGAGACATTAAAGGAGACCTTCTTTCAGGAATTGGAAACAGAGGTGGAATCGGTAGGAAAACAGACACCGCTCACCCCTAAAGATCTGGAAAGGAAAATCAAGCTTGTCGAAAAAGAGATGCGTTTGAAGGCAAAAGCGCTCGATTTTGAAGGTGCGATAAAATTAAGAAATGAACTTGATCATTTAAAGAATGTCGCTATGCAGCAGGATCATTTAGATTGACATTAAGATTAAAAAAAAATAATCTACGGCAAATTATTTTGACTCCGAATGCTTTTTTATTTTTTGGTGTGTATCCCAATATTCCTTTTTGCAAAAGACCCTTTTCCTATTGGATTTTCCGTCCCGGAGTCTAAAATAATAGACCATATACCCAACAAAGAGTGGGATTTTGCCCCATTGGTACCGGGTGATTTGTCGACGTATATTTATGATGAGGAAGAGGCGTATTACAAAGACTACCAGAGATCCTACTACGCCATTACAAAAATCAAAGCGGGTGCAGATTGCATGCGTCATTATGAGATTCTAGCTAATGGTTGCATTCCCTACTTTGAAGATCTGGAACTGGTACACTCAAAAACAATGACCCATTTTCCCAAAGAGCTTGTTTTAGAGGCGATGAGTCTTCCGGGGGTGAGTTACCGGAACATTGACCACACGAAATTTGACAAAAAGCGCTATTTTGACATTTTAGAGAAGTTGCTTAGCCACACAAGAAAACATTTAACCTGTAGAAGCATGGCGCAATATGTCTTGGACTGCATGGGGTGTCCCAATCCAAAAAAGGTGGTCTATTTAAGTTTCGACCAGATGGCCGATTATTTGAGATGCACTACCTATATAGGGTTTAAACAACTTTTGAAAGAACGTTGTATTGTTTACCCCAGAATCAACCGGCTCTATAAAGATTCGCAACTGCCGCCGCATCTCGACTATGGAAAGGGATTTACAATCGGCCGCATTTTACCTTTACAAGAAGAGAAAATTTTAGGTTCCCTCTACAAACTCCATCAGGAGTGCCCTGTAGATTTAGTGGTAGTAGGGTCAGTGCATCGTGTTCCTTTAGGATGGATTAAATATCTAGAAAAAAATAAATTCAAGGTCGCCTATATCTGCGGAGAGGATTTTCATGTTTGTCCTTTTCATGCATTCCAAAACCTATTTATTCGGGAATATTCCTCATTAGGAACTTAAGAGTTGGCTATAAAAATCCTCTTGAAGGGGGGTCTTGAGTTTCGCTAGAATAGAAATATGACAAAATATTTACTCTCCCGCTTACCTGGCGTATTGTTGGTCTTCGGTTTTTTGATAATAATTCATCATTACCAACTCAGTGTTTTTCCTCTCAAAGAAAATAGCGGAGCCCCTTTTTTTCGCTCCGAGATAAAAAATTTCGATATTTTTTTGATATCCTCGGAGGAGAAACCGGTCAAAGAAGAGCTCATAGAGTCTTTGATTTACCAAAAAGGGGTACAGGTCAAAGTCCATCTTTTAGATGCAACCGAGCATAAGGAGGTGTATCCTCTTGAAAAAATACACTACAGAAAAGTTGATCCTAAGGATGTTTTAGATGTTTTTCACAGTACCGTCCTAGCGCTAGACCCGGCGCATGTCTTGGTCTTCATCGATCCGTTTGAAAAAAATATCCACCCCTATTTGCTTTACAAAATCAGACATCTTTTTGAACACCGGGATGTCAAAGCGGTTTATACTGACAAAAAAATGAAACCCACACAGCATCGACTTGGTTTTGAAAGAGCGAATATAAAAGCGTACCAGGCGAGCCTTGTCCAGCAGATAAACATGGAGAAAATAAGAACCTTTGAAGACTACCATCAAGGGATTTTATTCCTCACAGCTGAGAATTTCCTTTTTTCAACAAAAGTTCTAGACCCTGAGCCGGAGATGGAAGATTGATACAAATTTACAAATATTTTGAAAGGAAGGAATGCGTATAAAGTATATTGTCCATCTGTTATTCCTTTCGGTCAGTTTTCCTTTAATCTCTCTTGGAGTCGATTTTTTAGTTCCGCACAAAAACTTTTTAAATCCCAAGGTCATAGAACAAAAGGATTTTCTAAAGCCCGAAGTAATCTCCATAGATATACCTGGTTTTCCTGGGGCTTATAACCCTGCGTTGATCGAACATTTTGAGGGGTATCTCCTTTTTTTTCGGTACGATGTGCCGTTAGAGCATATCTACAAAAAAACCAAGTTTAAATATATGAGCTACATAGGCTTCGTATATTTGGATTGCGATTTCAAGGTCGATTCAGAGGTGAAATTTCTTAATTTGAACAACCCTTACTGTGAAGATCCCCGTGTAGTTCGCTTCGGAGATAAAATAGTCATGTTCTTCAATACAATAGAGCGGCTTGATCCCACCTCAAGGTCGATGAAGATGGCTTTGATAGACCCTGACACCGGTGAGGTGGAGTATGTATGTAAGTTACCCGGCAAAAGAAAGAATCTAGAAAAAAATTGGACCCCTTTTGTGCGCAATGAAGGGGGGAAATCGAGCCTCTTCTTCGTGTATGACTACCAGAATCTGGAAGTGGTCGAATTGACCAAAATTGACTCGGACTGGCAAATTTTAAGCACGAAAACAAATCCACTCTTTGGGCCGGACTATTTGGATTGGAAAGAAAAGTGGGGTCCCTATAGAGGGGGAGCTCCGCTGATCGAGATTGACAATGAGATTTTCTGTTTTTCCCACTCTTGCTTTATAGAGACGTTAAACGTTTGGGGAACGGATCGTAGAAACTACTACTACAATGCGGGGCTGTTCACCCTCTCCAGCGATTTTTCGACACCTTTGAAGTTATTACCAAATCCGATTTTATACGAAGGAGCCTATGATTCACCCCGTAAAAGAGCTCCAAATAAGTGGGTTATTTATCCAACCGGGGTTGTTTATAAACCTCAAACCGGAAAAATTTATCTTTCTTTAGGTGAAAATGATGGAAAAATTAGAATTTTAGAATTCGATAAAGATCGTTTAATCAGTCAGTTGACCCCTTTTCAAAAGTAACAAAAAGAATTTTCATGCTTTTGCCCTTAATTTCCGCTTTTCTAAGCTTATCTATATCTATTGTGGGCACCATCGATAAAAGGGACGGTATCGGACGGCAGTCGATTGAACTTGGCATGGGTCTCAAAAAAGATTTCAATATTCAGGTGGTCCCTTTTGGAACCTATGAAGGTTTAACATGTGAGGAGGAATTGCTGATTGAGACCGATATGAGAAATCTGCATCCCCTAGTTTTGTTGAACACCTCTTTGCCGGAGATCCCTTATATGGTCGAGGTTTTGAAGAGATACAAAAGAACGGATCAGAAATATGTTGTTTACACGATGCATGAATCGGACTCTGTGGATCCCCATTTTGTGAAATACTTAAATTTTTTTGATTCTGTTTTAGTCCCTGACCCTTTTTTGGTCGAGGTTTTTCAAAAGAGCGGGGTATCTTCTCCGATTGAGGTGATCCCGCTGGCGGTAGACCTGGGAATTTTTTTATCGCAACATTTAAAAAAAAAGATCCATAAACCGTTTGTTTTTGGAAATTTTTCGAGCTGCATAGCTAGAAAAGATCAGATGGTCCTTTTAAAAGCGTTTTCAGATGCATTTAAAAATAATCCGGATGTCCAGTTAATCCTTGCCCCAAGAGGGGGAGATCGCCGTTGTATCAGGGATTTGAAAGACGAAATTTTAAAAAATCAGCTGCAAAATGTGAAATTTCAAATCGAATCTAAGACCAAGGGTAATTACTTAAGGGCATTTCAAGCTATCGATTGCTACGTCTCCCCCTCATGGGGAGAGGGATTCAGCATCCAACCGAGAGAGGCGATGGCTTTGGGGATCCCTGTTATTGTATCAGCTAATTCGGGGCAAAAAACAATAGCTGAGTCGGGTCTGGTCTTTTCTTTGAGAAAATCTTCGCCGATAAAAGCCGAGTATTCCTGCATGTTGAACAGTTTTAGCATGGGAAAAATGTTTCAATCGGATAGACAAGAGCTCAGCAGTTTTTTGAGGTTAATTTACGACAACAAAGAGCAAATTCTAAAGGATAATTTCCATCTTCGTGAGTGGGCTTCCCGGTATGACATTCAAAAAGGTTCGTTTCTGGAACAATTTAAGGAATTTTTTATAAGGAACTATGGAGATCATTAAGAATACACTGCAGGCACTCTTTTTTTTCACTGTTTTTCTGCCTCAGCTCTTTTCTATCAGTATACTTTCTGATAATCCGCTTCTAAAATCTAAGGACTGTTTAGAAGCGAGTAGAGCTATTGGCTGGGAGGTGCATTCTCTATCCATCCCCTCTTTCCCTAACGCTTACAATCCCTCTATTGTAGCATGGGAGGGGGAGTTTCTCCTTTTTTTTCGTTACGACGAAAAAAGAGACCATTTATTGAACTCAAAGAAGTTTGAAGCGCTTACCTATATAGGGGTAGCAAGACTAAATAAAGACCTAAAAAAAATCGGGGCAGTTAAAATTTTGAACCTTATGAGCTCCTATGCAGAGGATCCCAGAGCTATCCTTTGGAAGGGAAAGGTGGGAATTTTTTATAATGATCTCACTTTTGGGGAATCGTCTCAAAGGAGGATGAAGGTTGCAGTTTTAGACCCTAAAACGCTTAAGATAGATGCTATTTACCCCCTTCCTAGCGCTAAAAAAGGGACCGAAAAAAACTGGACCCCACTAATTTTTGAAGAAAATGGGGATGAGTTAGGTTTTGTATACAGTTTTGATGATCTTTCCATTTATAAGATGGACTTTTTTGATGACGAGGTGACTGTGCGCTCTCTTGGTAACAATCGGCTCAAAAATTTCCCTCTGGAGTGGGCGCGCCGCTACGGTCTGTTGAGAGGTGGTGCCCCGGCATTTTTTGCAGAACAGAGATACTGGGCTTTTTTCCACTCTATGCATAAAGTAAAAACGCCAGTAAATGCGGACAAATTTCTCAAAGAGTATTACTACCTTCCGGGGCTGGTCACCTTTGTTGTGTCCCCGTCGATTAAGATGCTCGAAATAAGCTCTTACCCTATTTTATTCGAGGGGGCTTTTGATACTCCTAAGACCCGCTGCTTCGAAAAAAATGTCATTTACCCAAGCGGATGTGTGTATGATCCTGAATCACGTGAGGTTATTTTAACCGTTGGAGAAAACGATAGCGGAATTAAAATTCTCAAGACAAAGTTGGATCGACTCAAAAGCTCTTTAAAAAAGGTTTAAAAAGTGCGATATTTTATAGCTATATTCCTATTTGTTTTCACCTGGATCTCCCTCGATTCTGTTGAGCCAAGGACGCACAGAATTTTGGCCTGGGTTGCGTATATGGAGGTTTTATCAAAAAATCTATCGGACAAAAATCCCAGATTTGACCAAGATATCCACCTTTTATTTGCCGATCTCATAAAACTAAAAGTTGTGGAAAAGATCGCAGTCTATGGAAGTTCAGCACAGATGTACCCGGTTTTAGGGGCTTATTACCTGCGTTATTTTGGAAGGGGAAAATTGTACCATCGCCCTTTTTTAGAAAAAGAACAGGAAAAAAATCTTGTGTCTCAAATACAACTTTATTTGAAAAGTTATGTCTTACAGAAATTTGTTACACAGGAAAAAATTAGTCCTATGGAGACAAATATCGAGATCGTAGTGATTGATTTTTCAAAACAAAGGGGGGATTTTGATGCAATTTATAAGGAGTGCAATCCCCATTTGTCTAAGGATGCTTTGTTTTGGGTACACACACAAAAAGGGCAGATTTTAGAGCTGGAAAAATACGGTCTAAAAAAAATAGAGATCTATTCGTTTGAGGAGGATTTTCCGGTGGCGGTCTATAGCTTATAAATCCAAAAAAGGGCCCCTAAACTCTTCATCGTTATCTAGGGGGTAAGCGGATTTAAAAACGGTCTATTTTTTTGCCGATCTGGATCAATTCGAAGGTAGCTTCGTTCATAGTCACAGGATCGAGAAGGTTTCTGCAATCAAAAAACAGATCCCCTTTAGTCAAAAGACGAGCTTTTGTCCAATCAAATTCTAGAAACTCTTTCCAAGGGGTAGCAAGTAAAACCGCGTCTACACCTGCTAAAGCCTCGATAAGAGATGCTTTGACCTCAAAATTTGGGGAATCATTTTGAACCTGGGTACCAGCGATAGGATCATAGGCCTGGATAAAGGCCCCCTTCTTGACCATAATCTCCATTAATTTCAGTGCAGGGGATGCGCGCACGTCGTCGGTTTCTTCTTTGAAAGCAAGACCAAGCAAAGCGATTTTTTTCCTGTCGAAACTCCCTAGCATCGTTTCTAGACGATCTACTATTTTTGAAGGGCGAAAGTCATTTACATCAACAGCCGCTTGAATCACATGGAGCGAGGTTCCGTTTTTTTCTGCAGCTTTTAAAAATGCAAGGGTGTCTTTAGGAAAGCAAGATCCGCCAAATCCCGGACCCGGTTTCAGGAACTCTGCGCCTATCCTTTTGTCAAGTCCGATCCCCATCGCTACTTCATCCACATCTGCCCCAACCAATTCGCAAAAATCTGCGATTTCGTTGATAAATGAGATTTTGACCGATAAAAAAGAATTAGCTGCATATTTTATCATCTCAGCTGATGCGATGGAGGTAGAGAGAAATTTAGCCCCTTTTTTTAAAATAGGAGCGACTATTTTTTTAAATAGTGACGCAGTATCGGGATTTTCGGCTCCAACGACCACCCTGTCCGGGTTCATGAAATCATTGACCGAGGAGCCTTCACGCAAAAATTCGGGCGCATACCCTATTTCAAAAGGGGTATTGAAATGATTGTGGTTAGTGATAATCTCTTTGATCTTTTGGACAGTCCCCATAGGTACGGTGCTTTTGACAAAAATAGTCTTAGGATTTTTTAAATTTTTTCCAATTGTCCGAGCAGTGTCAAAAACAAAATCAAGGTTGGCCTCCCCGTTTAATGATTCAGGGGTTCCGACGGTAATAAAAATGATGTCATTCGACTGTATTGCTTCGGCGACCTCGGTGGTGAAAAAGAGTCTGTTATCATGCAAGTTTTTTATGACCAACTCCTCCAAACCATGTTCGTAAATAGGGATCAAACCATTGTTCAAAGAATCAATTTTTCGGGTATCAAGATCGCAACAGGTAACCGTATGGCCAATTTCTGCCAAACAAGTACCAAGAACCAATCCCACGTACCCTGTTCCTATGACACCGATTTTATAACAACGAGCATCAGATGCAAACCCTTTCGATGAAAGTATTATTGTCAAAAAAACAAAAAAGAAAAAGAAGCGAGAAAAAAATAGAATGTGCATGAGGAAATCCTTAGCAGTTAATCGAATTGATGATAATCTAAAACAATCTTAAATTTAAAATATATAAGTCGTTGTAATTAAATAAGTTTTGAATCTGTTGTGAATTTGATCTTTAAAATATTATTTTCGATTCTGTTGAAATGGAATCTTTGCGCAGAGGCTCCTACTGATATTCCCTTTCAAAAGAAAAATCTTGTTCTCATCATATCCAGCAGTCAATTACCTGTTTTTAATGTACATAGAGCCTCGTGGAGAAAATACATGCACAAATTCTCCACTGATTTTGAGTGCTACTTCATAGAATTTGATCCTGAACTGGATCAGGACTATTTTGTTGATGGGGATATTTTAAAAATTCGGGGGGTGGAGTCTTACATCCCCGGAATTTTTGACAAGACAGTTCTGGCTCTATCCTATTTTGAAAAAAGATTTTCTGAATTTGCTTTCATTGTAAGGCCAAATCTTTCTTCTTTTATCTATTTTCCGGCCCTTAAGAAGTTTCTTGAGTCTCAAAAAAAAGAGCGATTTTATTCCGGAAGTCGCTCTTTATATCAAAATTACCAAAATAATGAGGGAGATCATCTGTTTTTTGGGCATGGGTCCTGTGTAGTGTTTTCAAAAGATCTTGCCGAGGTGCTTGTAGAAAAAAAGGGTCAGTATATGCAATTGCCTTATTCCAAATTTCATGCGGACGATCTTCTTTTCGGAAAAATTTTCAAAAAGGAGGGGATACCATTAGTCCCATTCCAAAGCTTTTATATTGAAAAAAACATAGATCCCTACAAGATTTACTCAAGAATACCGGACGATACATTTCATTTTAGGATAAAGGTCTCTACAGGTGAGGACCGGCTTTTAAAAGAGAAAGTAATTCACAATAAATTGTACGAAATCTTTTATGAATAATGTTCTTGCGCTCTTTCTGTTTTTTTTTCCGCTATATGGAATGAGCCAAACAAAAATAAGAACGGGAAAAAATCTTGTGCTGCTCTACTCATCCGAGGAGGGATTAAGAGAAAAGATTTTCAAAAATTTTTGGCTTAAGATGCTGGATGCCGAATCGGACAATTTTGACTATGTATTCATAAAAAAAAATCGGGACTTGGAGGGGGAGGTAAGTGTATTTTCGGATAAATTAAAGCTCGATAGCCGGCTTAAGTCCTCTTTGAAAAGAGAATATAGTTTGTATAGCGTCTTAATGTTTATAGGTCCACAGCTTGAAGCATACGATTATGTGATAAAAGTTGAAATTGATACTATCCTGATTTTCTCGAGACTAAAGAAGATCCTCGAAAAAACTCCCTTAGAAAAACTTTACCTTGGAGATGTCTCTTTTAGAAAGTTCGGCGACGAGACAATACCTTATGTGCATAGCGAGTGTATGGTTTTTTCCAGGGATTTGGCAAAGCTTTATTTGGAACAAGACAGTTTCAGAGAGGATTCTAAAGAGGAAGGATGTGATGAGGACTGTATTTTTGGAAGGTGGATGCATGTCCATAATATCAGACCTGTTCCTATTCCAAGTTTACGTTTTAACAGTTATTTCAAACCGATTAGATTTTATAAAACTTTGCCCGATTTTATTTTTGAATTTAATATTCAAATGACTTTTAGAACAAAATCTCGTTATTATTATGAAAAATTTTTTGCTGAAGAGCTTTTGGAAATTTTTTCATAAAATAGTTATAAAAATGAATTTCAAAAAAAATAAAACCCTTAATTTTGTTGTGGATAACCCTATATTAATTAGCGAAAAATGATTTTTTTAAGAGCTTTATCTTTTTTTATCCCCTTATTTCTAGGGGCTAAAATTGCAGTAGTAACTTTGGTTGTTGGTGACTCTTATACGAAGACTATGGAGATCCCTTTAAAAAACAAAGTTCTTTACTGCAAAAAATTTAACTATGATCTTTTTGTCGGGGACAAAAAAACGCATGATAGGGAGTTTTTCCAGTGGGAAAAGATTAAAATTTTATCAAAAATTATGGAGGATACCTCCTATGAATGGGTTTTTTGGACCGATGCAGATGCGATGTTTATGAATTTTTCGATTGCACTAGAGCAGTTCATAGACGATGATGCCCTTCTCATTATTTCAAACGATTACAACGGCTTGAACAACGGCCACTTTTTGATTAAAAATTGTCCCGAATCAAGAGCTTTTATGAAAAATGTGTGGAACAGAGTCGATTGTATTCGGGGTGGTAATGAGGAGCAGGAAGCGATGGGAAGAGAGATTTTTGAAAATCCTCTATTTTCAAAAAAAACCAAGTTTATTCCTCAGAGGATGTTCAACTCTTTTTCAAAAGAAAGTTTCCACCATTTCAAGGTCTGTTATGAAAAAGGGCTCTATCAACCAAAAGATTTCATCGTCCATCTTGCAGGTTTGCACGATCCGGTTTATTTGACTGAGAAATTTGCCTATTTTGAAAAACAGGTGGAATCGCGCCCCTTGGATTACCTCCATTTTCTCTCCTTTTACGGCCAAAAAAACCGGCTTAAAAATAACCCTTATGTCACCATTTTTTTAGAAAATCAGTGTTCGGAAATTTTCAGGTCTACGCCCGAAATACTTGAAGGGGTAGAGGAGATCTATTTTTTACAAAAGGATCTTGGTATCATAGCGGGTGTTATCCAGCCTTTTTTGAAAGAAACTGTCTCATTATATTTTAGAGGAATTGATACCACCACGTCCATACTTTCCGAATTTTTTCAATTTAAAAAAACAAAACAAACTTTAAAAGTTTTTTCTGGGTTTGAGGAGCTTGGAATCCTGCTAGAATCAGAAAGGAAAAAACTGATCTTTTGTCTGGATGAAAGGTATTTAATAAAAAAACTTCCTAACTTTGAGAAATTTCTTCAAAAAAGAACTTTGAAGATTATTTTTACATCAAAAAATAAAAAACGGGAGTTAGATCTGTTTTTATCGGACAAAAATATACCAGTTATAGTCTATCCATTTGAGAAAGGGGAGCTGTATTGCATAGGTTAGAAGGGCCGTTTTTTTATCTCCAAATGTCCAAACGGGAGCTCTTCAAAAAAGCGACTCTTTTTCATGGGTCTTGAGGTTCCCCATAAGAAGCGGTAGGCTGTGAAGGTAAGGGTGAGCTTGCGCTCAGCGCGAGTCATACCTACGTAAAGGAGGCGCCTTTCCTCTTCCAAATCATGAAGTTCAAGCTTCGAATTGATATGGGGCAGGATATCCTCCTCCAGACCGCATATGTAACATGTGTGGAACTCGAGCCCTTTAGAGTTATGGAGCGTCATTAAAAACACCTTAGGATCCATGGAGTGCGCTTCATCAAAACTTTGACGTAAAGAGAGCTCTTCGAGGAATTGCACTACAGTCAGATCCGGATTTTCCTCTTCCCACTCAATAGCTTTTGCAATTAAAGCTTCCACGTTCTCTTTTCTGTCTTGGTAGGTCTCTTTGTCCTCTTTTAGATAATCAAGGTAGGATGTTTCCTTTAATATTTTCTGCAATTTTTGCGCAATTGAGGGGATACCCCCCGCGCTATTAAGAATATAGGTAAATTTATCCAGTTCTTGCTTTTGTTTGGAGGAGAGGGGGAGATTGCGTGTATCTTCGAGTATTGTAGCAAAGGGGAGCATGCTTTGATTCTGGAATTCTTTGATCTTTTCAAAAGCGGCATTTCCAATCCCCCTTTTTGGGACATTGATCACCCTTTGAAAAGCGATGAAGTCATTTTTGGAAACTGTCAGCCGCAGATAGGAGAGAAGGTCTTTCACCTCACGTCGTTCGTAGAAGGAGAGCCCCCCAACTATGGTGTAGGGGATGCGCTCTTTCAAAAGGGCATCCTCCAGGCTTCGGGATTGGGCATTTGTTCTGTATAAAAGGGCAATAGTAGAAGGGTCTTGTCCCCGATCGATCGCATAGCTCACATCGCGAGCTATAAATTGTGCCTCCTCTCTTTCATCAAAAAAAGGGCGCACCTGAATTTTTTCTCCATCCCCCAAGGCGCTCCAAAGGTTTTTTTCATATCTGCCGCTATTGTGTGCAATCAAAGCATTTGCAGCTTTCAATATATGGCCTGTCGAGCGATAGTTTTGCTCCAATTTGATTACTTGGGCGTTAGGAAAATCCTCTTCAAAACCCAGAATATTCTGTATACTCGCCCCCCTCCATGAATAAATAGATTGATCAGGGTCACCGACGACAAATAGATTTTGGTGAGAGTCTACTAAAAGTTTAGTCAATGAGTACTGGGCATGGTTGGTGTCCTGGTACTCATCGATCAAGATATAGCGGAAGCGGTTTTGGATCTCCTGTTTTAGTGCGCTTTGATCCCGCAACAAAAAAACGGGCAATAGAAGGAGATCGTCAAAATCTATTGCATTACTCTCTTTCAAACGGGCTTGGTAACGCTCATAAATTTGATAGAAATGGTCTTTCCCCCTTTGGTGCTGAAAATCGATAGGCAAAAGTAAGGCATTTTTGGCATCGCTGATCGCCTGGCGCGTATCTTTTAAATGCCCCTTTTCGGGTTTCATATCAAAATCTTTAAAACACTCTTTCAAGAGAGAATTTGTGTCCTCCTCATCATAAATCGAGAACGAGGTTTTGAATCCTAAGAGTTCTATCGACTCCCTTAAAAACCGGGCTCCAAACGAGTGAAATGTTGTGATCAGCGGGGGGTAGGGGCAAATAGAAAGTATCCTGTCGCGCATCTCTTGAGCCGCTTTGTTTGTAAATGTGACGGCCAAGATTTCACTTGGATGGACTCCAGACTGCAAAAGAGTTGCGATCCTTTCGACTACCACACGGGTTTTTCCCGATCCTGCACCGGCGAGGACTAAAAGAGGCCCCTGTCTGTGGGCGATTGCAAGTTTTTGTTGTGGATTCATTTCGGTCATAAGCTTTGTTGATTTTAGCCACATGATTTTAACTTTTCCAGGTAAAGATAGGTTTTAGGTTTAAATAGCTGTTCACGCATGATTGAGAAAAATTTTTCTAGAAAATGATTTACCCTTTAAACCATTTTTTCTTTAGTATGGTACGAATCCCTTAGAAAAAATTCGGTGCTGAGTGGTAGCTAGTAGAGTTTGGATAGTTTTTTTCTTTTTTGGACAAGTTCTTTTTGGCAAAGTCGAGGTAGGGCTTGACCGGGTGTTTTTAGGGGGCGCCCACCCTTCAATCCAAGGGAAAAGGGTAGGTCTTTTAACAAACCATACCGCTGTGGATCGCAATGGGGTTACCTCCATGGATTGCTTCCAGTCCAGAAAAGACTGCAAGTTGGCTGCACTCTTTGCACCGGAACACGGATTGTATGGCCAGCAGCATGCAAGTGAAAAAATAAAAGACGGAAAAAGGGGAGACATCCCGGTCTATAGCCTTTATGGATCCAACCGTCGACCCCAAGAGGCGCAGCTGAAAGGGTTGGATGTGATTGTATACGACATCCAGGATATAGGCGTCCGCTCCTACACCTACATCTCCTCCCTTTTTTATATGATGGAGGAGGCGGCCAAAAAAAATCTGGAGGTTGTTGTTTTAGATCGCCCCAATCCTATCAACGGACTTACAGTCGACGGACCAATGCTTCATCCCAAATGGCGCTCCTTCATCGGGTACGTGAATGTCCCCTACATTCATGGAATGACTGTCGGGGAATTGGCCCAGTTCTTTAATGCCGAACATAAAATAGGGGTGAAATTGACGGTAATTCCAATGAAGGGCTGGAAGCGGGGGATGGATTTCAAAGAAACCGGGTTGCACTGGATACCAACAAGCCCGAATATCCCTGAGGCAGATACGCCGCTTTTTTATGCGACAACCGGTCTTTTAGGGGAATTACGCCTTTGTAACATCGGCGTCGGGTATACGCTTCCCTTCAAATTGATAGGCGCACCCTGGATTGATGCTAATTTATTAACCAAACATCTCAACAGTCAAGGGCTGAGCGGAGTCCGTTTTGCTCCCCTGCATTTTAAACCATTTTCAGGATCCATGGCACAGCTCGAATGCCAAGGGGCTCTGATCCAGATCACCGACAAAAAAGCTTTCAAGCCTTTTGAGGTGCAAGGGGTTTTGATAGGGTCTTTAAAACAGTTGTACCCGCAAAAGTTTAAAGAGGTGATGGCCCACATCGGTAAATCGGAAAAGGATCTTTTTTGCAAGGCTATTGGTTCTGAAGAGCCGTTGCAACTTCTTAAAGAAGATAAGTATATAGGCTGGCAACTTGCTGAATTTCAACGGGCCGAGCGGGAAAACTTTATGGAAAAAAGAAAAAACTATTTGCGTCCCGAATACGCGGAAGACTATAGACCAAATTTATGAAGAAAACTCTTATCATCGTCGAATCTCCGACTAAAGTAAAAACGCTCCAAAAATTTCTAGGAAAAGAATTCTTAGTCGACTCCTCTGTGGGACATATTATAGATTTACCGCAGAAGGGACTGAATATTGATATTGAAAACGGATTTGAACCGAATTATGTCCCTTTAGCGGCCAAAAAAGAGGTGATCGATAGGCTGAAGAAAGAGGCAAAAAAGGTGGATCAGGTCCTTTTGGCTACCGACCCTGACCGGGAGGGTGAAGCGATTGCGTGGCATATTGCTTCCATCCTACCGAAGATGCCCTACATGAGGGTAACTTTCAACGAGATCACTAAAGGGGCAGTTTTGGAGGCCTTAAAACATCCAAGAAAAATCGATGACGATCTTGTGAGTGCCCAGCAGGCAAGGCGCATTTTAGACCGGTTGGTAGGGTACAAAATTTCACCTATTTTGATTCGAAAGGTAAAAGGTGCAAAGAGCCTCTCAGCAGGACGGGTCCAATCGGTTGCGCTGAAATTGATTGTCGAAAGGGAAGAGGCAATCGAGGCTTTCAAACCTGAGGAATATTGGAACCTAGGGGCTATTTTTCAGGGAAAAAAAGAGTTTAGGGCGTCTCTTTTTACAATAGATGGTAAAAAAGTAGAGAGATCGATTCCAAATGAAAAGGAAGCGACCAAGATAGAAAAAGATCTGGAAAAGTGCAAATACACGGTCTCTAAAGTCGA
This sequence comes from Chlamydiota bacterium, assembly GCA_016866475.1. GTDB lineage: Bacteria > Chlamydiota > Chlamydiia > Chlamydiales > RGXB01 > RGXB01. The sequence continues at coordinate 56,285 of VGMF01000002.1, forward strand.
AAGAAAAGAGCGTTTGCGAAATCCAGCTCCCCCATTCACAACATCAACTTTACAACAGGAGGCTTCCCGCCATTTCGGTTTTTCATCGACTCGAACCATGCAAGTGGCCCAAAGTCTTTACGAGGGTGTGGATTGCGGAGCTGAGGGAGCAGTGGGTTTAATTACCTACATGAGAACCGACTCCCCCCGAAGTTCACCGGATGCAATCAAAGAGGCAAGAGACTGGATTAAGAAAAAATTCGGTGTAGAATATTTGCCCAAAGCTCCCAATATCTATCAGGGAAAAAGGGCAGCCCAGGATGCACACGAGGGAATTCGCCCCACAAGTGTCGCCAAAAGACCTGAGGATATCAAAACCCATCTTTCTATCGATGAGTTCAAGCTCTATCAGCTGATCTACCGCCGTTTTTTGGCCTCGCAGATGGAACCGGCTGTCTATGATACTGTGACGGCACATATCGAAACCGACAAAAAATACGAGCTTAAGGCAACCGGATCGATTATTAAATTTCAGGGCTTTTTAACCCTTTATGAGGAAAAAGAGGACGAGGAAAAGGAGGAGGAGCGGACTTTGCCCCCTTTAGAGGAGGGGCAAAAATTAAAGCTTAATAAGGTGACAAAAGATCAAGCTTTCACTAAACCTCTTCCCCGTTTTACCGAGGCCTCATTGGTTAAAGAGCTGGAAAAGCAGGGAATTGGGCGCCCGTCGACCTATGCTGCGATCATGAATAAGATCCAATCGCGCGACTATACAACAAAAGAGAAAGGGACATTGAAACCTACCGAGTTGGGACGCATTATTTCTCGTATGTTGAGCGACAATTTTACGCAGATTATCGATGTCGGTTTTACAGCCCATATGGAAGAGGATCTGGATGCGATAGCGGAAGGAAAGCTTGACTACAAACGGTTCTTGAAAGAATTCTGGGATGTATTCCTGCCGATAGTAGAGGTTGCTGAAAAAGAGGCGCATGTCCCGAAAGAGCTTACCGATAAAATTTGCCCAGAGTGCGGAAAACAGCTCCAAAAAATTTGGGCAAGGAATAAATACTTTCTAGGGTGCAGCGGTTATCCCGATTGCAAATACACGGCATCTCTTGAGGAGCTTGTGATCCACAAAGAGGAGTATGAACCCTCATTTAATTGGGAACAAGATTGTCCAAACTGCGGTAAAAAAATGTCGATCCGCAAGGGACGATTCGGTATTTTTCTTGGATGTAGTGGTTACCCCGATTGTAAAACGATCATCAATATACCGAAAAAGGGCTCAGAGGGTGTCGATACCGGAGCTAAATGTCCGGCAAAAGGGTGCCCCGGGAAATTAAAACAGCGTGTATCCAGATACGGTAAACCTTTCTTTTCCTGTTCCACTTACCCCGAATGTGATGTGATTGGAAATTCTGTCGAGGAGATACAAGAGAATTTCCGGGATCATACCCGCACCAAGGCGGAGCCGAAAACCGGGGGCACAGCGCGAGGAAAACAAAAACTCTCCAAAGAGTTGATCGCCCTTACCAAGGAGGACGGTCTCACAAGGGGGGAGGTAACAAAACGGATTTGGGCCTACATAAAGGAAAAAAATCTGCAAGACCCCGAAAATAAAAAAATGATTGTCCCCGATAAGGTGCTTGAGCCGATCCTTGGAAAACAGCCGGTACACATGCTTAAACTGGCGTCCGCTTTGAGTCGACATTTCAAATGAATTTTTATTATTGAGCTGTGGGCGGCTGTTTTTAATAAATCTTTGCTACGCAGATGCTCCTTGAAAATTGGCAATTCCCCAATTGCCTTTAATTCAATTTTGTGGAATACTTTACTCACTTTACGCACTGGTAGCTCAGTTGGATAGAGCGCATGGCTACGAACCATGAGGTCTGGGGTTCGAATCCCTACCAGTGCATTTCATTAAGGTAACCTTTTCGGGTTTTTTCAAAAAAAAATACAGTACCAGGTTAGTCTTGGCTGTATATATCAAAAATTTTACAGTTTTTTGACCGCATTTTAAAAAATTTTACGAAAAAAGTCCCTGAAAGCGGTATTCTGATGATTTAATGGAGCTTCAAAAGAGGTCTTTTATGCGCATCTTCGATAAATTACTTGGCCCTTTAGAGACAAGAACCATTCTTCTAGCATGCCCTCTCACTAAGGAGGCCGTTTTGATAGACCCCTCTTTTTATAGTTTTCGTCATTTTACTCCCATTATCGAGGAAAATAAATTTTTTTTGAAAATGGTTTTGTTGACACACTCCCATTACGATCATATCGTTGATATGGCCAAATTTCGGGATCTTGGCGTCCCGGTATATGTCCACCCTTTAGACAGTCCAAATGTTTTAGCCCCTGGTTCTGACGGGTTGAGGTCCCCGAAAGTCATAGATAGGGTAAGCGACCCCCGGTATTTTCAGGAGGGGGATAAGATTTCTTTTGGATTTATCGAGGGGATAGTTTTGGAGACCCCTGGACACTCCCCGGGGTCCGTCTGCTTTTATTTCCCAAAAGAAAACCTTTTGATTAGTGGAGACACCCTTTTTAAAGGGGGGATCGGCAGATTGGATCTACCCACTGGGGTGCCTTTGAAAATGGAAGGATCCCTGGAAAAATTGAAAAAATACCCTAAGGGGACAGTCGTCTACCCCGGCCACGGTCCTAAAACTACTATTGAGGAGGAATTATGACATCATTGATCGGGCATGAGGCGCCAAATTTTGTTGCACAGGCAGTAAAAAATGGGGAGATCATCGACGTACAATTGAAAGAATATAAAGGTAAATTCGTAGTTTTGCTTTTTTATCCATTAGATTTTACTTTCGTATGTCCCACGGAGCTTGTGGCATTTCAACACAAGATAGAGGAATTCCGCAAAAGAAACACCGAAATTATAGCGATATCGGTCGACAGCGTCTATACGCATAGGGCATGGTGGAACCATGAAGTCAAATCGGTTTCATTTCCGATTGTCAGCGATATCACCAAAACTATCTGCTTGAACTACGGTACCCTTATTGATAAGGGGATCTCTTTACGGGGGACTTATATCATCGATGCAGACGGGCTAGTGCAGCATGTATCCGTGAATAATTTAGGGATTGGACGGGGCGTCGACGAGGTTTTAAGGCTCGTAGATGCTATCCAATACCATAAATCACACGGAGAGGTTTGTCCGGCGGACTGGCACCTTGGTGATAAAGGGATACGACCAACCTAAAATTTTTTTAAAGCAGTTGTTCCTCAATACGGAGCAGCTGGTTATATTTCGCAATGCGCTCGCCTCTGGCGGGTGCGCCCGATTTTATCTGGTCTACACCAAGCGCAACGCAAAGATCGCTGATAAAAGTATCTTCCGTCTCGCCCGAGCGGTGCGACAACATCACCTTAAACCCATTTTCTTGAGCTATCCTCACGGTCTCGATAGTTTCAGTAAGGGTACCTACCTGATTTGGCTTTATCAGGATACCGTTTGCAAGATCTCTTTTAATACCAAACTCGAGCCTTTTGCGATTGGTGACAAAAATATCGTCTCCAATTAACTGGATCTGGGAACCTAGTCTGCTGTTCAATTCATGCCAGCCGTCGAAATCATCCTCTTTGCAACCGTCTTCGATGCTGATGATCGGATATCTTTCTACTAGCTCTACGTATTGGTCGATCAGATTTTCGGTGTCTTCGATTTCATTTGCTGCGACATCCAAACCTATCATGATGTCGATTCCAGGTCGGTATCCTGCGATTTCAATCGCTTCTACGATCCATTCCAATGCCTCTTTCGTCGAGTGGATATTTGGAGCAAATCCCCCTTCATCACCCACATTTGTCGAGAGCTTGTTTTTGTGCAGGATTTTTTTCAGGGTTTGGTATATCTCCGCACCCGCTCTGTAATTTTCTGAAAAAAGCTCTCTGCGAGGGGCGATCATAAATTCTTGAAAGTCGAGCCCGTTATCAGCGTGTTTTCCACCGTTGATAATGTTAAAGAAGGGGAAGGGGAGTTTGTGCTGGATCGATCCTCCCAGGTAGCGGAATAGGGGGAGCCTGTAATAATGGGAGGCGGCTCGAGCCGTTGCCAAAGAAATGGCTAGAATAGTATTTGCCCCAAGGCGATGTTTTTTCTCCGTACCGTCAAGATCAATCAAAAGTTTATCAAGATTGGTCTGCTCAGATGCTTTATGCCCTTTGACGGCCGGAAAAATGTCATGGTGGATATGGTAGATAGATTGGAGCACACCTTTTCCAAAAAATCGGTTTTGATCTGCATCGCGCAGTTCCAAAGCTTCATGGGAGCCGGTTGAGGCGCCCGAAGGGACCGATGCACGCCCAAGATGACCGCTTTCTAGTAAACAGTCCACCTCCAAGGTGGGATTGCCTCTGGAATCCAGAATTTCCCTTGCCTGGATCATTTGAATACGGTCACTCATAATCTTCTCTTATTCCTTCCATTAAACTAAGGTAGGATTGGTATCTCGTAAGAGCTATTTTACCTTTCTCTAAACCCTTTTTTACTGCGCAATTTGGCTCATGTGTATGGCTGCAGGGCGAAAAACTACACTTTTTACCGGCTTTATGAATCTCTTTAAATAAAGGTTCGACCTCTTTTTTATCCAGATCAAAAAGACCAAAACTTTTGATGCCAGGAGTATCAATACAGTATCCGCCCGATTTTAATGGAATTAAAAGAGAGGTGGTTGTCGTGTGAGCCCCTTTTTCCGTTTTTGCCATCACCTCGCGCACACGAAAATTTCCTTTTGTGATCGCATTAAGTATGGAAGTTTTACCGACGCCGGACTGCCCCGTAAGGACATTTGTATGCCCTTTCATCAAATTTTTTAAATCCTCTATCCCATAGTTATTTATTGTGCTGATTTTACATACGGGAATGTCTAGCTCTTCATAGACCTCAAGTAATTCTTCAAGATAGGGAGGGGATGAGAGATCGATTTTATTTACAACTAGAACCGGTCTCATCTTTTGTTTGAGGCAAGCAACAATATAGCGGTCGATCAGATTGGGTTTTATCACAGGGAAGGCGACTGAAACACAGATCAGCACCTGATCTACATTAGCTGCCAGTAGTTGTTCCTTGCGCTGGCGCAGATGGTCGGCTCTGGAAAGGATGGTCGTCCTTGGTTCAATCGCTTCGATGATTTTTTTTTGCGGGTCAAAGTAGACATAATCCCCCACGCAAATAAGGTTTTTTTGTCTCGAGCGCCCCTTTTTAAGGGCCCCTTTGATCTCACAAAGAGATCCTATCCCTTCATTTTCAACAAACACCCCTTCGGATAAAACAGAAATCACCCTCCCCCTTGGTAGGGCCGGAGGTGCAAAAACCGGAGGCTTCTTTAGATCGGTCTTTTTATATTTTGATCGGTCATTGAGAGATTTGATTTTCCGCTCTTTTTTCTGTTGCCTGATTTTCGGGCTGAATTTGTCTTCAAAGTCCACGAGATTTTCCTAAAAAATAGAGAAGAATCGCCCCCGCTTGGGAAACATTCAAGGATTCTGTTGGTGGAAGCATAGGTATTTTAACATTCTTCACTAATTTCTTTATTTTTTCTTGGAGCCCTTGACCCTCATGCCCCAAGATGAGTCCAAACGGCTCTTTTAAAAAAAACCGTTCTATCGGCTCCCCATCCATATCGGCTCCAACAAGGGTCAGATTTAAATCCAAAAGATCTTCAAGCGAACCCTTTCTTAGGGGGATTCTAAAAACCGCACCCATCGAGGCACGTATCACCTTTTCATTGAAAGGATCTACACAAGAATCAAGAAAAAAAGCAAGGTCGAACCCAAAAGCTTCCATGGAACGCAAGAGGGTGCCTACATTTCCCGGATCTTGCAGCCGATCAAAAATGAGAGCTCTGCTCCCTTTTGCCAAGCTAAGAGGGGGAATAGGAAGAAGTGCTATCCACCGATCGTGGGAGGAAACTCCCACTATTTTTTGAAAAATTTCTTTTGATATGAAAAACGTTTCTTTTGCCGGAAGATTTTGGTATGGATCAGTAGAAAACAAGACCTCAATAGGGTGCGTTTGGGACAGTTCCAGTAGGAGATGGTCTCCAAAAACAAGGCATAGCCCCTCTGATTGACGAAAAGATTTGTCGGTTCGAATCCTAAGAGCTTTTTGAATAATCGGGTTTTTTAGGCTTTTAAGGTGCATCATGGGTGTAGAACATGATACAGATTCAAGAATTAGGATGAAAGGCTCGCTTGCTATACGGGTGTTCATCACCTCCTGCGCCTTTCTGGTAATCCCTCTGATTTTTTATACCGCTTTTACCTATAAAAGGGAATATGACCGGGCCTTAACCCAGGTATACGATTCTTTGAATATCTCGTTAGGGGATCAAGTTAAATTCCTAACGGAAATTACTGATCTGCAGGTCCATTATCTGGATGCCCTTTACGAAATCGTTGTAAATAAGCCTGTTGATAATCTGAATCTTACTCTAACCCAATTTGTGTCCGATGAGATGATTTCTACGATTATATATCTTAAAACCGATCCGACCGGGGTGATCTGTTTCGCATCTAGCCTCCCTGAGATTGTAGGCAAGAATTTTTCTGGAGAAATCGACCTAAAAAAAATCGATGCACTTAACAGAAAGTCTTTTATCGCCCGAAATCCAGACGGGAACTATGCTTTGTACCTCATACGTCTAATAAAAGACCCAAAATCGAACGCGATTACGGGGGCTATTGCCTTGGCCACCTCGATGCAGCTCCTTTTAGATGTAATCACCGGTTTTAAGACAATTCAATACCTTGATACCTCGATCCTTTCTGCCAGCGGGGATGTTCTGGCCACAACGCACAGCAACTGGATGCAAAAAACCCTTTTGATCCAACACGCCGATGATTTTGAACTCAAAAAAGCGATACCTCGTGTGTCTAACAACGATGTGATTTCGCTGAAACCGGACGATCTGGGCTATGAAGTCGATATCGGAGAGGAGACCCGTTTGGTAGTTCTCAAGTCTGTCACAGACCTCCCGATCATGATCGCATTGGATGTGCCCAAGAAAATTTTTCTCAATCAGTTAAAAAGTTATTTTGCTACCGTAGGCTCGCTATTGCTGAGCATTCTCGTTTTAGGTGGCGGAGCCACCTATCTACTGACCTTGAGGATCGCCCGTCCTATGACTGCCCTTTGTGAAGTCATGAAAATGGGCCAAGAGGGGCATCTTGAAACGCGGTTTGATTTTGATAAATGGGGGTTCGAGGTCAACTACGTCGGGTACCTCTACAATTGCTTGATGGATAAAATCGAGTCGATGATTCAAGAAATTCGAACGGAGAGGACCGAAAAAGAGCGTTATGCTACCCAGATGGTTTTAGCATTAGAGATCCAGAAATCGCTCTTACCGACCCAAATAAAGCTCCCGAATATCAAAATTGCGTCCTCTTATTTTCCTGCAATCGATGTTGCCGGTGATATTTTTGATTGTTTTGAAATCTCTGAGGGCAAAATCTTATTGATGTGTTGTGATGTCGCGGGCAAGGGAATTCAGGCTTGTCTTTATTCGTTGAGCTTCAGGGGATTTTTACGCAGCGTTTCCGTTTTTGAAAAAAAGCTCGATAGGATAGTCGATCAGGTTAATGATCTCTATTTGAAAGATACTGAGGAAAATTCCATGTTTGTAACGGCTTGGATAGGCATCTTGGATACGGTTACAAGAACTTTGGAATATGTATCTTGCGGACACCCACCGGCGCTTTTGAGGCGTCACGACAAACCTGTGCAGTTGCTCGAGGGAAATGGGATCCCTTTTGGAATCCAAAAAATGGATCAAATTGAGGTTAAAAGCATTCAATTGGAACCTAAAGATCTTGTTATTGCCTATACCGATGGAGTCACTGAGGCGATGAACGACACTCGACAGCTCTTTGGGATGGACCGCCTTGTGGTGGCGATCCGTAATATTGATGTTGCTTCTCCGGAGAATCTTATTCAGGACTTATATCGAAGAATCAAAGATTTTTCTGCAAAAGAACAAAGTGATGATATTACGATTCTGGTGTTTGAAGTCGAATAGGGTTCTTTTAGGTCGGGAAAAGGCGATCGAGAATCTCTTTTTTATCATCCAGTTTATGGGTAATGGCTATCTCCTCGGCTTTTTTTAGATAGGCACCTATTTGCGGCCCAGGGGATAACCCTTTTTCAATCAGATCTTGAGCCGTAACCAGCGGTTTTTTCCCTTTTATCCTGTTTATTTGTTCATTGTAGATTTGTAATTCATCTAGACAATAACCCCGTGCCTCCTTTGGAAGAAGGAAAGACGCATCTTCAAAAAAGGGAGATGCATAAAGGTGAAGCCTCTGCTGTAGATTCCCTTTCTCTAATTTTAATAAAAGAGCATCGCTAAAAAGGAGCAAATCTAGGTCTTTTTGCGAAAATCTTAGCCTTTGAATCCAATGAAAACGCTCCTCATCGCAAACGTGCTCCAAAAGAGCTTTTAGTTGCAGGACAACAGGGACATTTTCAGGTTTTTCCAGGGCCTCCAAGGCTAGGGTATCCGTTTCTTTCAAAGGTGGGAATAGGGTCGCAAGGAGCCCAAGACGGTGCATCGTGGTGAGCGCTTTTTTTAGGTTGCCATCTTTATGTATTTTATCAAATTCTTGCAGAATCCTCTCAAAGGAAACGGCAGGTAGTAAAGTTGGCGCATGTTCTTTGATGGCTTCCTGGGTGAGAGGATCTATACTGAACTCAAATCTGGCTGCGTAACGGATGGCTCGGATCATCCTGAGACGATCCTCTCGGAACCTATCATGTGGATTTCCAATAGCCCTAATAACCCTCTCTTTTAGATCTTCTTTTCCCCCAACATAATCGAGGGTCTCATTCGTTAAGGGATTTAGAAACATCCCGTTGATCGTAAAATCCCTTCGTTTGGCATCCTCCTCAGGGGAGCTTTGCATGATTATGGTAGGTCGTCGCCCGTCTTTATATTCTAAGTCTGTCCTAAATGTTGCGATCTCAAATTTATGGTTGTCTTCTACAACAATTATGATCCCGAACTGTATGCCGACTTCTATCGTTTTTTTGAAAAGGGGACGGATCGCATCTACCGGGAGGGAAGTGACAATATCTATGTCGCTAGGTTGAAGACCCATTAAAAAATCACGTACGGCCCCTCCGGCTATATAAGCTACCCCGCCGATTTGTTGGAGTTTTTCAATAATTTTCAGGGCTATAGGGAAGGAATCCATAAAAAAGAGTTTAGCATAAAATGGAAAAAAAAAGAGATCATATTGTGAGGGTTCGAAACAAGCCGTTTTTTCGAGGCCTCGGCACTATGATCTCAGCTGGTGTTTCAGCACACGTTAAGAGAGTAGGCTTTGGGAATTGCCTCAGGCAATCGAAACTTCCCCTCTAGTTTTTTTATAAATAAGATTCTCATTTTCTTTTCAATAGATTTTTTTAGGCTGTTTTTTTCTGTGTCGTAAATTTCTCTGGTTTTTTGTTAAAAAAACGGTGCTTTTTTAGTAATTCATCTCTGAAGAGCTATTTTCGATCGATATAGAAAAAAAGAAAATGAAAGTCTTTCAAAAACAACCTAAATTAAAAGAAAAATAAAAAACCTCTTTGTAGGTAAAATTTTAATTGATTACATTAGGCTTTGTAAAGTTCTGATTTGTGAATCCGGGTTAAATGGCTGTGAATAAAAAAACTTTAAAGACTTCGTTTCAATAATTTGGTTTTAAAGTTGGCAGGTGAGCAAAAGTGAGAGTGCAATAATGAGTTTAAGATCTATCTTTATGGGATGTTTTCTGATGTGCGGTCTGCATTTAGAGGCCGGATTTGAAATAAAAATGTCAGAATCGGAAAAGAGGGCTGCTTACCAAATCATTAAGTCGATGGGGGATTATAATATCGTAGCTCTTCTGTTACGGCAACGAGAGTTGCGCAGACTTGGTAAAATGATAGATCATATTCCTCCCACCTATTTTTTGGGATATCTATTTTCTGATCCGATACTTAAAAATTCGATGCGGCGTATTCGGGACAATTATTTTAAGTGGACAACATTTATAGAGGGGCTATCCCCTAAAATGGATGAGATGGCAAGATCTGGGTTGTTGTATCAAGAGCTTCCCCATTTTGCCGATTATCTTAGGATAAACTATGACAATTTATATGAGAGGTGCAGGCAACATGATTGGGAAGAATTTGTTAAGCAGCTTATGTAGGAGTATACTCGTTTCTTTATTTGCCATTTTTTGCGGATTTGGCTCTTTGGATGCAATGGCCTCGAGGGATGCGAGGAGTGTTAAAGAGCTACTCAAGTTCATGGCAACGCATAGAGCTGTAACTTTGGGATTAAGGATCAAAGAACTCAATCTACTTGTGGAAAAAACAAAGGGGATCCACCCTGTCGAATTATCCTGTTTCATTTTAGGTGATGAAGATACAATTCAATGGTTTAAAAAAATTAACAAAAATTTCTTCAAGCAAATGTATCTACTAAATGAATGGAACGAGATTTTTTTTAGCTCATTCAGAATCCTAGATTTTGAAGAGGTCGAGGAGATGATCGAAAGGGCGGATCTTGATAAAGAGTGGATAAAAGATCTTATGGATACTAATAATTTCACTGAGTTGCTTAAAGTTTTGTTTGAAAAGGGAAAATCCTAGGGGAATGAAATGTTGAGTGTGATAACAGCCTTGATGTTGATCCAGCCCTACCAGGGATCCATACCCACAGAGGAGGTCAAGGCTGTCGTAGAGATCGTAACCGTGATGTCGGAGTCGAATTTACTAAGCTTGGCTTCAAAACGGAAATACCTTCTTCGAGTGGGAAAAAAGATTGAACATCTCCATCCATTAGATTTTTTAAAAGTTGCTTCTATTTCAAAACCTTTGCTGGAGCATTTGAGAAATATTCAAAAAAGCACCGTTAAATGGAAAGCTTTTGTTTCGGGGATCTCTAAAGGGTTTGAAGAAGTTTGCCGCAAAGAAAATTTTGAGAGCGAATTGAAGGATTTTTGTCTTACCTTAAAAATTTCCAATGAGGAGCTTAGTGAGATCGGAAAGAAAAAAGACTGGGAAAACTTTGTGAGAACAGTTATCCGACAAGCTCATGTAGGAATGGATTCAATGCTAGAGGACAATAAAAGCTTTGCCGCCATGCCGGTGAATCCCAAATAGAACAAAAGGGATAGGGTCTATAGGTCAACCTAACCCTAAGTTGGGTTCACGATCAAAAGAGACCACTACCTCCTTGGGATCATTGAAGTATTGTCTAAAGGCCTGTTCAAAAAATTGCGGGGAGACAAACCTGGCACCCTTTTTTTGGTTCAGGTAAAGGGCATTCCCGTATTCCCAAAGCACCATTCCGTGGTGGCGTAATCCTAAGATTGATCGGGGAGTCTCCTGGTGGATCCATATATCGCCCAATCCCGATTGGATAAGCTCCATTGTCGTGATTCCGCTCGAGCGGGTGATCGTTGCATTTGAACGGTTAAAAAGCTTGGAGACTACTTGGTCATCTTGCCTTGATATCGGATAAAAGCGGAGCCGTTTTGGAGCCAGAGGGTGGCTTATAATTTGGGATACAAGATCGTCAACTAGCCTTTTTTCAATCCATTTCCCAGTTTGAGAGAGGATAAAAACGTGGACTATAGGCCCCTCTTTAGAGCGAACCAGGTTAAAAAAACTCTCGATATAATCATAGAGCGCATTTTTGCTCGGATGAGAACCTAGCATAATGGTAAATACAAGATCTTGCGGATGCACCAGCACATCCCCACGACCATCTTGAAAAACAGGAGGGTGCATATGGATTTGGGATGCCTTTATCAGACGGAGCTTGGCAGCTTCATTTTCTATCGTTAAAGGGATTGTCAAAGGCACATTGCGCGCTGCCGGAAGAGCGAAAAAAGCTCTTCTGAGTGGAGGTGCTACGATGTGGATCTGCCCCATTTCCAGTCCCGTTTTACGCTTCCAAAAAATTTCGGCCATTTCACCGTAAAGTAGGGGCTCCTGGGCATAGATCTCTATACTTGTTCTCTCAAATCGATTTAATGATTTGATTTCGGTAAAAAAATGGGCCGTATAATCGGTGGGCAGATCGGTGAGAACCTTCTCAACAATAAGCTTTTTCTTCTGGATCCAGTTGTAAAGTCTCACAGCATTTGTGATCGCTTTAGTTCCAAGAACCTGGTTATCAATAACCCGTTCATAGTCGTAGTGCATCAAAAGCTTGAAACAGTGGAAAAAAATGGATGGGGTGAGAAAAATCGAAAATAGGGGATGTATAAAAGATTGGAATTCCTGCATGAAAATCCAACCGTTTATCTGAGAGGTGTTCCAGATAGAAATAAAAATTTTACCGAATAAACTCCCAAGCCAATCTTTTGAGACATCTTGCTCCATGACTACTTTAGGGTTTTCACCCTGTTCGAGGGACTCTCGGATTGCCTTGGCAGCTATAAGATGACCACTTCCCCCCGATGAAGTGATCAAAAGAATATCGGGATGTCTCATTCTTTTTTTTTAGCAAAATGAATCATTTTATCTCAATCTTTGAGTGATAATAAGAATTCAAAATTATTATTTGTCTTTTTCAAACGAGCCATAAACAAATTCATAGCATCCATATTCGTAAGGTCCGCAACTGCGAGGCGGAATTTGCAGATACGGTTATATTCGTCGGGATGGTAAAGATCCTGTTCTTTACGGGTCCCGCTTTTTACGACATTGATAGCAGGGAAGAGGCGACGGTCGGCGAGGTGTCGGTCTAGGACAAGTTCCATGTTTCCTGTCCCTTTGAATTCCTCGAAAACAACCTCGTCCATACGCGAACCTGTATCAACCAGGGCTGTAGCTATGATTGTTAAAGAACCGCCGTGTTCAATATTTCTAGCTGCACCAAAAAATCTTTTTGGTTTATGCAGAGCATTTGCATCCACACCGCCGCTCAAGATTTTACCAGAGTGGGGCTGAGTCGCGTTATAAGCACGGGCTAGGCGGGTAAGGCTATCGAGCAAGATCACAACGTCATGCCCATACTCCACCAGTCGTTTTGCCCTTTCGATAACCATTTCTGCCACTTGCGTGTGTCTCTCAGGGGGCTCGTCGAACGTAGAGGAGATCACCTCGCCTCGCACGTTGCGTTGCATGTCGGTCACCTCTTCCGGACGCTCATCGATCAGTAGAACCATCAAAATTGCTTCCGGATTGTTCACTGTTATGGCATTTGCGATGTTTTGCAACAAGACGGTTTTTCCCGATTTGGGAGGGGCTACAATCAAGCCTCTTTGCCCTTTTCCTATGGGGGCTACTAAATCGACAATCCTTGTAGACATTTGATCTGCGGTGGTCTCCATAAGGAAACGCTCTTGGGGATGCAAGGGGGTGAGCATGTCAAAGGAGATGCGGTCTTTCAGATGATCAGGAGAGAGATCGTTTACCCGATCGACTTTCTGTAAAGCAAAAAACTTCTCTTTTTCTTTGGGGGCCCGAATCGTCCCTTGGATATGATCCCCTTTTTTAAGGTCGAAACGGCGGATTTGAGCAGGAGAGACATATATATCTTCCGCAGAGGAGACGTAGTTGTAGTTAGGTGAGCGTAAAAATCCAAACCCGTCTGGCAAAACTTCAAGAACACCCTCGGCAACAAGCAAATCATGGGTGTGTTCCGATTTCCATTTTACAATTTCAAAAACAATTTGGGATTTGGTAAGATTAGATAGATTCCTTAGATTGAGATTTCTAGCATATTGAGCCAACGCCTCGCTACCTAATCGTTGCAGGTCGGCGATTTTGATCACGGCCGGCGGTTCCAGGGGGGGCGCTTTTTCTTGGGCCACATGAGAGATTTCAGGACCGACGTCAGGTCCGATCATTTCGGGAGGGGGTAGAATGGTTTTGTCCTTTTTTTCCTTAAGTCCGGTGTGTTCATCGTTCATGTTGTTACTTTATGTATAAATTGTTGTTTAAGTTCATTGAAAGAAAGATTGTTTTCCAAAATGATATCGGCATGAGACTCCAGGGTTTTTGACGGGAGCTGGTGCTCGGTGCGAATGGTAAATTCCTCCTCGGAAAACCCCTTGTCCTTAGCACGCTCTAACCGAATTTCCCTAGAAGCTGTTACTAAAATTCTAGAATCGAAAAAACTCTCCCAATCTCCTTGAATTTTGGGATATATGGAGGCCTCAACCACAAATGCTTTTGCCCCCAGATCCCTATTTTTAAGAAAAAGTCTTTCGACCTCTTTGAAAATGCGCGGATGCAAAATAGTCTCAAGAGCTAAAAGATTTTTTTTGGATGCAAAAGCTGCCGAGCTAAGTTTTTTTCTAGAAATCTTCCCTTTTTCTAAGATAAAAGAGCCGAAATAATCTGTCAAAATAGGTAATACCTCTGGATCGTGTTCAAGGATTTTATGGGTGATGTGATCGCAATCGAGGGTGAAAGCTCCCCACTCTTTAAATAACTTTAAAACAGAGCTTTTTCCCGACCCTATGGGCCCATATACGAGTATACGTTTAATTTTAACACTCCCCCCAGTTTTTAGCAACTAAAGCATTGACCTCCAACGGAACTTTCAGGGGATGAATATTTTGCATCAAACGGACAATTTCTTTTTTATACTTTTCTACCTCTTCTGCTTCGCATTCAAAGATCAATTCATCGTGAATTTGTAAGAGCATCGAGATTTTGGTCGGGTCAACGATCTGATCGATTTGGATCATGGCAAGCTTAATTAGGTCTGCCTGGGTACCCTGGATTTTGGAGTTGACTGCAAAACGTTCCGCCTGCGCTCTGATCGGGGCGTTTCTATTAAGAATTTCGGTTATAGGTCTTTTTCGGCCGAATAATGTGGTGGAGTGCCCATTTTTACGAGCCTCTTCTTTCAAGGATTCCAAAAATTCCTGTACGCGTGGATAGCGTTCAAAGTAGGTTCTTATGAATTGGGATGCCTCTTTCATGGATATTTTCAGTTGCTTTCCCAATCCGTGGGGACCCAAGCCATAGATGATACCGAAATTAACCGCTTTGGCACCAAAACGCATCTCATCGGACACTTTTTCCATAGGAACGCCGAAGACTAAGGAAGCCGTGTAGCGGTGGATGTCCAGATGCTCCGTGAAGGCTTTGATGAGATTTGGATCCTCGGACATATGCGCAAGAAGTCGCAGCTCCACTTGGGAGTAATCGCAGGATAAAAACCTCCTTGAGGGGGGCATCGCTTTAAAAGCGTGGCGGATCTGATTTCCAATGTCGGATCTTACGGGGATATTCTGCAGGTTTGGGTTTGTAGAAGCCAGTCTGCCTGTTTGAGTTGTTGTTTGGCTGAATGTCGTGTGCAAGCGATGCGTGACAGGATCGGACAGCTCGATAAGATTTACCGTGTATGTTGAGCGGATTTTTTCAAGGCTCCGGTAATCGATGATCTTCTCAATGATCGGGTGTGCATGGCGCAGCTCCTCTAGAACTTCGATGCTTGTTGAAAAGCCCGTCTTCCCTTTTGTTTTTGCAGGAAGTTTCAATTCCTCAAATAAAGCGGCTGCCAGTTGTTTTGGAGAATTTAGGTTGATAGGGTGTCCAAGCTCCTCTTCGACATTTCGTTTTATCGCCAAACAGTCATGGGATAATTTTTTAGACAGGGCTTCAAGTTCATGAGAATCAATATAGATACCGGTCTCTTCCATCTTGAAGAGGATACGAAGGAGCGGCTCCTCTATTTCATGGAGTACGATTGAAAGGGATTGTTCCCTGATTTTTAGCTCCAAAAGTTCGCTGAGAGGGAATAAAGTTTGAACAAACCAGTCTGCTTCAGTTTCTTGAATAACCTCCGCTGCATGCTGCTGCAAAAGATCCGAAAATTTCAAAGACGCATCCGGACTAAGAACATAGGCTGCAAGCATAACGTCAAAAAACGGTTTTTCCACAAGAAATTCTAATTCCTTCAGGTAGTGCAGCAGAGCTTTAAAGTCATAGGCGAGGATTTTTGATGCTTTTTTGAGGAGCTCTTTTGTTTTAGCTTTTTTCAACTCCTCCCTCGAAAGAAAGTGGATTGGCGATCCTTCATGTTGAACAAAAATCCCCTCGTCGCCCTGATAAACGCCTCTATAGATTGCCAAAGGGCTGTTCTTAGGCTCCGGCCAATCAGTAGGGCTTACATCCTTCGCGTGCAGAATGTGCGCTTTTTTAAGGGTGGTTTTTTCTTTTAGGGCGGTGGTCGTTCCCTTTTTTTCTACAGATTCAAGCAAGCTTTTAAAATTATAGCGGCGATACAATACAACCAATTTATCTAGGTCGGCAGCTTTTTTCTCACAGCTATCTAGATGCTTCGGTAGGGAAACTTCAGTGTCAAGTGTGGCAAGAGTCTTTGATAAGATGGCGAGCTTTTTATTTTCCTCTGAGAGGGGCATTTTTTCGTAATCACCATATTGGCGAATCAAATGGGAGCCTTTTTTTGGCCCAATACCTGCAACCCCCGGGATGTTATCCGAAGTATCTCCTATGAGTCCTAAGTAGGTAGTGAACTCCTCCGGATACACCTGGTATGTCTCAAAAACACCCTCTTTTGTGATCTCAAGATTATCTTTGTGCGCATGTATGCAATGGACTTTCGGGCTGACTAGCTGGCATAGGTCCTTATCGGAGCTAAAAATGTACACCTGATAGCCAAGGCTCTCATATTTTTTTGTAAGTGTGCCGATTGTGTCATCGGCTTCTACGTTTTCTATTGCAACGCGCGGCAGGCCGAGGGCGTCACAAAATTCTTTAGAGGCTTCTATTTGAGCGGGCAAATCGTCCGGCGCCTTGTGTCTTTTTCCCTTGTACTCCGGGTAAATTGATTGCCTTGAAGTCTTATTTGAAGGAGCATCGTAAACTACGGCTATATGCTTGGGATGAAAGTCCTCTTCAATTTTTAAAAGAGCCCTGACAAATCCGTAAAGGGCATTTGTGGGAAATCCGTCCGGTGCGCGCATATTGCGAATGGCAAAGTAGGATCGGAAAAGAAATGAGGAAGCATCAATAACATAGAATTTCATCAGGAGGACCATAGAATTTAAAGGGGCTTGAAAAGCCCCTTTGAAATTTTGACTTATAAGGGATACAAAGCGAGTATTTGATCATTTTTTATCTCAGTAGTCCCGTCATTGAATAACTTATGTTCATGGACTATTTTACCTGACTTAAGTATCGACTGAACTCCCCCAAGTTGGAAGGGGGGGACATACTGAGCCAGCACAAAACGGTACTGCATGTCATGGAGCCCTGCAGCTTCAGCGAGAGCTGTGAGAGCAGAACCCAGTGTAGCATCGGGAACATTTGTGAAACCGTATTGGACCGCTTCGCTCGAAATATACATATTTGCACCGATTTCCAATAGTTTGTCTTTGTATTGTTTCTTTGTCATCCCATCCGGTGTCCGTCCATCTACAACACTGTCGACAAATTGCTGATACAAACTATTTAAAAGCGGTTTGTAGAAATCTTGCTCGTCAGGTGTCCAGGGGGTAAAATAATCAAGATGGATTTTATTCTTTGTCGAAAGATTAAGAGCGTCTACCCCGTTATTTTTTAAGAACGTATTGAAGTTGAAAAAGGGGCCCATGCGCACTCCGACCGATCCAAGAATGGAAGGAGGTGTGGAAAATATTTTATCGCAGGCTGAGGAGATGAAAATACCCCCAGATGCACATAAACCGTCAACAAAACCGTACACAGGAATCTTGTAACGCTCTTTAAGCTGCTTAAAAGTCATGTACATATTGTAAGAATCGACGGCGCTACCACCTGGTGTATTAAGATAAATAAGTATCCCTTTCAATTGCCCTGGGAGAAATTGCTGATCGATTTGCAAAACAAGCGAGTCCAAAAGTTCGCTATTGCAACTTTGCGTTCCTATCATCCCTATATTCACCCTTAAAAGAGCAGGATCATGCATTTTTTGGCTCAAAGTCCCATCAGGACGGGGTTGATTCAAGAAGATATGTTGGAAAGGGGGGATGTCCTTCGCTGTAAAAACAGCCACCGATAAGAATGTTAAAAAAACTCCAAAGCTTAGCAACGCTCCCAGAATCCCCAAAAAAGCGGATGAAAAGGCACGTAGCGCAGAGGCAAAAATCGATTCACGAATGAAGTTCATGGGTATACTCCTCATATTGTAGAAAACTGATTCTTTTCCTAGAAATTCTCTCTAGAACAGAATTTTTGGATAAAGATAAACCTGACCTCTTTTTAAACTTTATCCGTAGCGACCCTTGGGGCAGTTTTTTTATGTTTTTTCAAAAATCTTAAGGAGTCGGAAAGGCTTAAGTCTCGGTAAAAGAGATGAACCTATTGTAACTTAAAAATACCATTTAATGGAACAGATCTCTTTCGTACCGACCGGGGTAGGTTAGGTTTTATTAAGTAAATTTTCCCGATTTCTACAATTATAGATTTTGATTTCTGGGGGGGGGTTTTAAGACAGCTCTCTAAGATTTTGTTGTATTGATAGCCAATACCTTACCGAGAGATAGGGAAAAAGAAGCGTAAGGTATTGAATATGGTTGATCCCAAAAATTGTTGCAGTAAGGATAACAAATTGGAGGAACGTCATCAATTTTCCATAGAAATTCGAGCTAACGGTGGCAGATTTTAAAAATTTTCTATAGGTGATGAGGTGCACGATAAGAAAGGCGTCCCTCAGAAAAAATAGGGTAAAAAATAGGGGGTGCAGGTCTTTTTCCAATAAAAGAATTATCGAGACGAAAAAAACAAATAGTTTGTCTGTTAAGGGATCTATGGTGGCTCCAATTTTTGAAACCAGACCAAACCTGCGTGCAATCCAACCGTCAAAAAAATCGGACAACGCTGCAAAAAAAATGGCCGTAAGCCGGATCTCAATGCTTGTCTTCAGGAAGACGAGAGCTAAAGGGATCCTCGTTAAGGATATGATTGTCGGTAGGTACTGCATTACATTGTCGTCTAAGCTGTATGTGTATATAAATTAAAATGAAGATCATCGCGAGAGGTAGCAAGAAGATAAGCTTTTCCTTAATCCAGCCGGTGCTCTGCCCGAAATGATAAAAAATCGTGAAAACGCAACTTGTCCAGATAAAAGAGGCTACCAAATCGGTCAAGACTAAAGTTGCGTACCGGAATTTGAATATGCCGGCTCCTATAAACATCGCGAGTCGAAATCCAAACGGGATAAAACGCCCGACGATGAAGGTTAGAGCACCATATCTATGCAAAAAATTCTGCACTTTATCGAGCCGTTCTTGTGGCAGGAGACTGGAAATTTTCTTGTATTTAAGCAACTTTTGACCCAAGATTCTGCCAATCCAGTAGTCCACTTGGCCACACGAGAAGGCCCCCAAATAACAGGCTATAAAAAACGGGGTGAAAGAGTCGAAGTACACGCCGATCATGGCACCTGTAAAAATAAGCAGATCGAGGCTTATGACAAAGGTTAAACTTGAGCACAGGATGCAAAAAAACACCAGAAAGGGGGCGAAATCGGGATGCTGGTGCGCGAAATCACTGAGATTAGTAGCAAAATCCTCTATCATCTGGGCTACACTCTTGCAAGGGATTCGTCTGCTGTAGTCGGATTGGGGGCCGGCTCGGGCGCAGGTTCTTGCGAAGACGTTGATAATTCATCAAATTGCTTTCCAAGAGACTTGACGGCACTAATCCAGCCGATAAAGAAGAGACCTAAAAAAACACCAACAACAGGTGTGCTCATCGATACCGATCCAAGGGTGATAATCAGCGACTGGTGGATCAACCCGCTCCCCGATTTACCAAGACGCGATCCGACGCCGTCGATCGCCGCTTTCCCTTTAAGCTTAGACTCGGGCGAGAGGGGGATGAAGGCGATTTCTTTAGTGGTATCGAAAAAGGTGAACTTGCATGCACGGGAGAAGATATTCTGAATCGATCCAATAAGGACGATCAGCATAAGAGGGGTAGCTCCTAAAACGCAGGAGAAGTGGTGCAAAAACGGAGTTTGACGGAAGTAGTGGCAAAAGAAGAACAGGGCGCCTGAAACCAGAAGAATAACGGGCGTTACAAGGGCGCTTACTGTCCAACCAAAACGGCGGGTTACAGGTCCGGTGAAAGCTAATGATAAGACTGTGGACATGGCGCCAATCCACCAAATTACCTTACCGTAAAAGGCGTTTTGCTCTGTAGGATTGGGGTACAGTTGCTGCACCTGATCTTTCCAGACGACCTCGATCATATTCAACGAAATATTATACGATAAAACAATAATGGCAATATAAATCAGGTAGCGAGAGCGGGCTAGATAAGCAAAGTTTTTGCGCATCCCCATCCGCATCTTCTCCGGCTCTGCCCGGCCTTCGGCCGTTTTGGCATCGCCTGCAAAAAATGAGAGGTTTACGTAGCGGAATAAAAACATGGACGCAAGCCCGCTGAAGACGATGACTACGGATATAAGCGAAAGCGACTGCCCCCAGCTATCCCCTTTGTATATCGGGAGGGAAAAGGCGCCGGACGACAGGTAGCCGATCGCTTCTCCTGCGAGCATCGTTGCAATATTCGCCCCTACCCCAAGGATGGCATAGTAGCGCTTTGCGTCCGAAACACTTGTCACTTCATTGGCAAATCCCCAGAAAAGGACGGTCATGATGGTTGTGCCCCAGAGCTCGGACATAACGTAGAAAAGGGTAAAACTCCAATTGCGCAGCATGGCAATTAAACCTTGAGCTCCCTCGGGCAAGTAGGACTGCAGGGCATCTGCCAGCTGGTGGGGGTGAATAAAATTTTGAAAAGGGTAGAGGACAAAGGCGAAAAGGGCAAAAAATCCTACAAAGAGCGACATCATGATGTAAAAAATCTGCTCTCGCCGGTATTTGTTTGCGATTTTTGTATAAAAGTAGGTAACAAAAAGGGTCATAGGCATCAGCACCCAGACCTTTATGAAGGGGATGGTACCGGCCCCGGAGGCCTTTGCTGTCATTACCAGCGTGTCCTTAGTTGTTTTTAAAATACTATAATTAAATACGATAAGTGCGTAGATAATTAGCATGGGAATGAATTTTTTTAATTCATGAGCGTGAATCGGCCATAAAGTTGACCGGATTCTACCAAATTGGACCGCAGCCGCGTTTGTCATTATCTACCACAGGGGTTAAGACAGGATACCATTATAAAGGTTTTCCGATATTTGACAATCACGCAGAGTTTTTTTATGATTTTTTTATGCTAACTCAATAAGTAAAAAATATTTTTTACTCTTTTAGCCACTTCAAAGAAGGGAGATCCATACAGGTGATAAATTCAATCATGGCTCCTCCTCCGGTCGAGAGCCAACTGAAGGCATGTTTTCCGTGTAAAGACTCCACCATATGCATGGTGTCCCCGCCTCCGGCTATTTTTGTCGCCTTTACCCCTTCCAGGCACTGAATGAGGGCGCGGCTCCCCTCATCAAAGGGGGGAGTCTCAAAAATCCCCAGGGGCCCGTTCCATAGCACGGTTTTGGCGCTAATAAGAATTTTTTTAAACATCTCTACTGAGTGGGTGCCTATGTCGCAGGCGACAAAACCTTGTGGAATCGGAAAAAGGCTCTGGTAAATTTCCCCCGATGCGTTCTGCACAACCTGGTCAACGGGTAGTAAAATTTTTTTACCTTCTCGGCTCTGGAGGATCTTTTTTGCTTGTTCAACAAAATCCGGTTCGATTTCAGTATCCCCTACATCTTCGCCGCGCGCCTTTAAGAAGGTGTAAGCCATAAGTCCCCCAATAATGAGGGAGTCCGCTTTTTCAAGTACAGATTCGATCAAGGGAAGCTTTGAGGATAATTTTGCACCTCCTATGATCGCAACAAAAGGGGACTCGGGTTTTTTGAACGTTCGGGTGAGTAGGAGGATCTCCTTATCCAATAAGAAACCTGCAAAGGACTTCTTTGGAAACAGCTCGGGCAATACGGCAACGGAGGCATCACCCCGGTGGCTAACCGCAAAAGCGTCGTTGATGAACACATCGCCTAATTCGCTCAGCTGTTTAGCAAATTGGTAATCCCCTTTTTTCTCTTCAGGGTAAAAACGGAGGTTTTCGAGCAAAATGATGGATCCGGGCTTTGCCTGGTGGATAAGAAATTTGGGTTCGGGTCCAATCGATTCCTTGCAAAAAAGGACCTCCCTATCTAAAAGTTCCGCCAGCTTTTCCTGCACAGGCTTGAGAGTGAGCTTATCATCGGTCCCGTCGGGTCTGCCAAGGTGGCTCATTAAAACAATTTTCGTCTCTCTGCACTTTGCTTGTAGGAATTCGATTGTCGGTAAGCAGGCACGAATTTTAGAGTCATCGAGGATAACGCCCTCTTTCATAGGGACGTTGAGGTCTACACGTAGAAGGACAGTTCCCTCGCAGGGCATTTTAGAAAGTGTTTTGAGTTCGTTTAACTGCGTCATGATTTAAAGATCCAGTCCGCCAAATGGGGAGTTTGCTCGGAGAAATCCCTCCTTACTTTTACTTTTTTTGATCGCTTCTTTGATGCTAAAGGTGAGATCCTGGTCGTAGTTCTGCTTCGAGGCCCATATCAAGTAGTTGATCGGAATTTCGTTAAAGGATCGCCCTTTGTATTTCCCAAGGGGCATGTTTTTAAGAAGAATTGGGGCTTGCATCCTATTAAGGATCTCCTTGACCGATTTAAATCTACGAGTCAGATGTTTGAAAACCTGGATGTTTACCCTTACATCGTTCATAGCACGGTGCGCCCCTTCCTCTTCTACGTTGAAATGGCGGCGCAGCACCTCGAGGGAATTGGAGGGGCTTTCCCCGTAAAGACGGGCAAGGCGCAGGGTGTCAATCACCTGTATATTGTCAAAAGGATGAGAAATTTTGGCTCTTTTGAAAGCGCTTTTGAGCATTTCAATATCAAATGAAATTCCGTGTCCCACAATCACATGATCCTGGATCATCTCATTGAGTTTTGAGAGAAAGGTCTCAATCTTTGGAGCCCCCTTGCACATTTCATTTGTAATATGGTGGATGTCGATCACCTCTAGGGGTATCGTTACCTCTGGATCAATCAGGCTTTCAAAGGTTTCGAACTCCTCCTTTAAGGTAAATTGGACTGCTGCGATTTCGCATATACGGTCTTTTTCGGTATCAAGTCCTGTCGATTCTACGTCGATGCATATAAATTTTTCTTGGGAGAGTGGTCTCATGCTAGGGCCGGTAAGGGGGGTTCTTTTTCGTGTTGCTGCTCTGCTACCATGTGCAGCTTTTGCAGTAGAGTGTTTTTCCCCTCGACACTATGCACCGAATAAAAGAGGGGATGCGCTTGGAATTTTGCCCGAATTTCTTCGGTTTTTTTGTGTTTTTGTGAGGCGTTGAGCTTGTCTGATTTCGTAACAATCAGCGTATACTCAAGTGCGTTTGCTCGCATCCATTCTATCATCTGCAAATCCGATTCAAATAAAGGGTGTCTGCTATCGGTCAGCAAAAGAACGTGGGGACGGTACTCTGTTAAAAAATTCTCCATCAAAGAGCCCCAGGTATGCCTAAGGGACTTTCCCGTTTCGGAAAATCCGTACCCCGGAAGATCGAAGAGGTACATTTGACCATCAATATCAAAAAGATTGATCGCCTGTGTTTTGCCGGGCACTGACGATACCTTGGCAAGTTTGGGACTATCGCAGAGGTGATTGATTAGGGAGGATTTGCCGACGTTGGAGCGCCCAACCATGCAAAATTTAGGCATTTTGGGCCGGATGCCTCCTAGGGGGAGATTAACAAAAGTGTTTACAAAACGGGAGTTTTTAAAATTTATTCTTTTCATGTTAGGATCAGGCTCCCTTCTTGCATAATCAAGGGGCAGAAAGAAAATAGCCTCTCATCCCTGCCGCAGGGATTGATTGTAATCTCTAGCCGGTTTCGGGGCAATAGCGAAAGTGCGATGTCAGGCCACTCGATGACTTTAATTCTAGTATCTTCTTGAAGGAGCTCCTCTAACCCAAGCTCCTCTAAAAGTTCCTCAGATTGAACCCGGTAGAGGTCAAAATGGGCAAGACTGTTCTCGTAGAGGTGCACGTAATTGTAAGTGGGGCTGACGATCTCGTCGATAGGGGTTTTTGTAAGAATGTGAATCAAAAATTTCGCAAATGAGGTTTTACCGGCCCCAAGCCCGCCTCGGAGAAGCAGACAAGGGGTTTTTTGCAACAGCGGGGCTATGCACGCGGCAATTTGGGCCGTTTCTTCTAAAGAACTAGACTTCAGCGGCATCCTCGTGCTCTCCCTCTTCTAGCCAGGATGCTATGTATTTGGAGAATTCGGGATATTGGCTCATCGCCTCCACAAAGCTTGAGATCTGTGCCTCTTTGAGGTTTTCCTCAATAAATTTTAAAAAATCCTCTTGGATCTCGTAACGGTTCTGGGAGGGAACTTCGGCCAAGGGGATAGATTTAAGCTGGTGGTGGACGAAATCTTCTACAACGCTTGCCTTGTTTGCAAAGAGTTTGCCTGTTACAGCTGAAGAAAAAACAGTTTTTTTAAGCGCTACTTTCTGCGGCTTAATGTAGTTTTTTATCACCTCGGGATCTTCTGAAACAAAGAAACGTTTTACCCGTTGACCGTCGACCCGCTCGGTATTCTCTTTGCAGCGGGATACCCAGTCGTAAATAGCATCTTGGGGATTGGCGTGGGTGTTGTCACCGAAAACCTTTCCGGAAAAAGGGCATATGTAGATCTTTTTTGTCTGAGCGTTGACTTCGGGTTCGCCGATTTGGATTTTAATCTCGGTTTCACGCCAAAGCTTTCCCTGTTTTTCAAGGAAATGGATCAGCTCCTCTTTGCTCTTGTAGATTCTTTTTTCCTTGAGAAAGATGACCGGATTGAGGTGGTGCTTTTTTTCAAGGTAAAAAAGGTAGGATGTGATCAGATCCGGTTTGCGGTTTTTTTTAAAAAAGCTTTTGAGCTCTTCGATAAGTGTTGTAGAAATGACCGCGGTTGTCATCTTAACCTCATGGGTACTCTAAATGGAATAAGCTACTTTACCCAATTCTTTGATTATAATCAAGTAGGTGTTATGCTCCTTAGCCTAAGATAAATCAATAAAAACTCGATGAAAAACATCCCTTTCAACCCTTGTCACCTGCAGCACAAGCTCCAAGAAGCAGTTCAAAAAGCCATCTTCAAATCTATAGGAATTTCTTTAATCCCTGAAATCTCCAGGTCGAAGCCACCCCAGGATTCCGATTATCAAACAGCAGTCGCCATGGGGCTTGCCAAGGAAATGAAGAAAAATCCGATAGAGGTTGGGCAGATAGTATTGGAAGCCATTAGCGATCCCCTAATCCGAAAGGTGGAGCTCGCCGGGCCCGGATTTATCAATATTTATCTTGAGGAATCGACTCTTGAAGCGCTCAGCACGCACCTATTTGCCCCTCGGCCACCCAATCCGGAACGCATTTTGATTGATTATTCTTCCCCAAACGTGGCAAAGGAGTTGCACGTGGGGCATTTACGATCGACAATCATAGGTGATTCTCTTGCCAGACTCTTTGAGTGGCTTGGTTTTGAAGTGATGAAAATCAACCACATTGGAGATTTTGGTACCCAGTTCGGGATGCTTGTGACGTTTATAGTCGAAAACAATCTTGATTTAGATAATGGCCGACTTTCTGACTTAATGGAGTGGTACAGAGCAAGCAAGGTCTCTTTTGATGGAGATCCGGGGTTTAAAAAGCGTGCGCAAGAGATGGTGGTGCGTCTTCAGTCAAGTGAAGAAGAGATCCATCGTATTTGGCAAAAGATCCTTGAGATATCCCGCCTTGGTTTCAATGAGATTTATAAAGTTTTAGACGTGCGTCTTTTAGAAAGGGGCGAATCTTTCTACCAGCCTTATTTGAAGTCTGTTGTCGATCTGTTTGAAAAACAGGGCCTTTTGGAGATATCAAAAGGGGCAAAGTGTGTCTTTCTTCCAGGTTATAAAGACCAAAACAATCATCCTCTTCCTTTGATCATTCAAAAATCGGATAGTGGCTACAATTACGCCACAACCGATTTGGCAGCACTTAAATACAGGATTGAAGAGGATAAGGCCGACAGGATTATTTACGTAACGGACAGTGGGCAATCGCAACATTTGCATATGGTGTTTGATGCGGCAAATAAGTGTGGTTATTACAGTCCCAAAAAGACCCTTGTTGAGCATGCTCCGTTCGGTTTAGTTCTCAACGTCGACGGAACCAAAATGAAAACGCGCTCAGGGGAGGTATTTCGACTCATAGACCTCCTTAAAGAGGCGGTGCAAAGAGCAAAAGAGATTTTGCTGGAGCGGTACCAGGAGGATATCGACGAGGACGAAATTGAGGAGATGGCAAAAATACTTGGTGTGAACGCAATCAAATACGCAGACCTGTCATGTGTGCGCTCAAAGGACTATGTTTTCAGTTTCGATCGGATGTTGCGTTTTGACGGGAACACTGCAGCTTTTAATCTTTATTCGTATGTTCGGATTCAAAGCATTTTAAAAAAATGTCAAAAAGAGCCTGCCCCCATAAGTTTAGCCCATCCCACAGAGAGGAAACTGCTATTGGCTCTATTTCAATTCTACGAGACGATAGATCTAGTTCAACGGGATTTGATGCCGCATAGGATCGCAGAGTACCTTTACCATCTTGCAGAAACATTCAATGAATTTTTTAGGGATTGCCGTGTAGAGGGGGTGGAAGAAGAGGCCTCAAGAATTAGTTTATTGCACAAAACCCTTAAAGCTTTTGAAGCGTGTTTTCAAATTCTAGGTTTGAAAACTCTTACGAGGATGTAAGGAAGTTTAATGCGGTTGTTGATCTAGACGATTCGTCTAGACGAAATCAAAGTTTTATCGAACTGCCTCTTTTAGGAGGGGTGTTTTTGAGGGCTGATTAGGAATTTCCTGGACATACCGGGGGACAAGATAACCGGGAAGCCTCTCTCTTAGCTGTTCAACAAGCTCAAGCCCTTCTTCAATCGGAACCTCAAAATGCGAGGCGCCTTGGACCCGATCAAGCTGATGTAGGTAATAGGGGAGCACACCGGATCTGAAAAGGTCAAACGAGAGCTTTTCCAAAGTAAAAACATCATCGTTTACGCCTTTAAGAAGGACACTTTGGGACAATAAAATAATTTTTAAATCTTTCAATTTATCAAAAGCTTCCGTTAGATCTTCGCCCAGCTCAAGGGGGTGATTCACATGCACTACAAAGATAACATTTTTTTTCAGCCGGGCCAGGCAACTTAAGAGCTCAGCATCAAGGCGGTTTGGATCTGCAATCAGGGTACGCGTGTGGAACCGGATGATTTGAAGGTGACTTATGGTATCAAGCTCTAAAAGTAAGGGGATCAATGAGCTGTTTTTAAGTGAAAGGGGATCTCCTCCGCTTAAGATTACCTCATGCAGGGTAGTGTTTTTCTTCATAAGATCTAACTCTTCAGAAAACCCGCCGGCATTTGTTTCATAAGGGAAATTTTGACGAAAACAGTAGCGGCAGTGCATGGCACAGGCTTTGGTAGTCAAAATAAGGGAACGGCCCGCATATTTTTGCAGGTACTTTGGGCCCAAACGAAACAGGGGATCATTCACGGGTTCAAGGGTAAAAGACTCGAGAGAAGCCGTCTCTTTAAGAAGAGGAACAAACTGAAGAAAAAGGGGGCATGTAGGGTCATTCTTCCCCATTTTTTCAGCCAAACGGCGCGGTACCATGAGGGGAAAGCGGGGCCGTCTCCAGACAAGCGCCCTGTTTTCTTCTGAAAATTCTAGAAAATCCAGAAGCGTATCAATAGCAGTAAACGTTTTATTCTTTAAAGGAACGGCCATAAAAATCTCGAGTATGAGTATAGAGTCTTTTAAATTAGGATTGAACCTTTTTTCGTTAGGAGTATCTGCATCTTTTTGCTTTCCTGCATCGGTGTCCGCAAAACAGACAAAAATTTGGGGTAATTTTAAAAATTTCCATCTTGGTTAAAAAACTAGAGGATTTTTTGCGGTAAAAAAAATTTAAATAGTGTTGAAGAGGATTTTTTGGAAAAAACTTTATGTTAACGTTGTTGAGGGCCCCCTTTTAATCGGCGATAGGGAAGGGGAGGATGTCGGCACCGAGGGTTTGCAGGGGTTCCAATAAATTTCCGTACCCTCGTCCCAAAAAATGTATATTGAAAAGTGTGGAAGGCCCCTTTGCCATAAGGGCTGCAATCACATAGGCGAATCCAGCTCTGAGATCCGGGATAAAGATATCCCTCCCTACAAGTGGGGAACGGCCGGTGATGTAGGCCGTGTGTTGAAAACCCTGCCCCTTAAACCGGCAAGAAAGTTCTCCACAGCACTCTGGTGACAGTTCGATATTTGCACCCATTTCGACAAGTGTTTTGGTGTAACCAAAACGCTGTTCATACACCGTCTCGTGCACCCGGTGGGTCCCTTCCACCTGGGTCAAAAGGGTGACAAGCGGTTGTTGCATGTCTGTCAAAAAATTTGGATAGGGCCCCGTTTCTACCATGATCGAGCCCTTTAAAGGGGCGTCGTATTTAAATAAAATCCCATTATCCTGTACATAAAAGGGGGCTTTGACCTGGTGTAACAGACTTAGAAGGTTTCCCAAATGCTCCTGACGTGCCCCTTCAACAAATATCTCCCCTTGGGTCGCATAGGCAAGCATCGCAAACGATGCAGCGTAGGCTCTGTCGGGAATAAGAGTGTGTTCCACACCGGTGTAGGAGCCTTTTTGTACCTTGATGGTCCTATCATCGATAAAGGTAATGATAACACCGATTTTTTGTATAAAATGGATGAGATCGTAAAATTCCGGTTCTAAGCTTATATTACTGATATAAGTGGTTCCTAAAGCCCATGAAGCTGCTAAAAGAGCATTCTCACTTGCACCTAGCGAGGGGTAATCTAAATGGATATGTCCTCCTCGAAGTCCTGTAGGGGCTTTTGCTATGTAAAGATCCGTCACCCCCTCCCTCTCGATTTTCAAGTCTACGCCAAGAGTTTTGAGGGCTTGAAAATGGTAATTTACCGGCCTTGCACCAATCTGGCATCCCCCCACCGAGGGTATTTTTACCGCTTCAGTAGTTCTACCTATCAAAGCACCTAAAAGCAAAATAGGGATCCGGTTCGCTCCGCTAAAGCGGTTTGCAACCGTTGTCGATGTGATGGATGGTGTATGAATAGAAAGAGTATGGGTTTTTCGATCCCACTGTATTTGGCTTCCAATAGAGGAGAGCATTTCTACGGTAATTTCAACTTCTTGAATGTTGGGTACGTTATGGAGTGTGCAAATTTGATCTGTTAGAAGGGAGGCCACGAGACATTTGGTGACGCTGTTTTTTGCACCTAATGCACGCACCGAGCCGAATAAAGGATTTCCCCCATAAATTTTGTAGCCTGTTTTAGAAAAAGTTGACTGAGCTAGTGTCATTCTTAAAGCTTATCGAGGAAAAGATTTTTTGGGAATCGAAGTTGTTGTTTGTAGTTATCAATGAGGCAGTTTGGCAGGAGGGGATCGCTCGGGGAAGGGCCAATTTTTAGGCGCATCTGTTTAAATCCTTTTTTTTTCGCATACATCAGGGCAACGTAACCCATAGTTTTACGTGGGTTCATTTCACAAATCGGAACAGAGCCCTCCGTGTGGACGAAGGAATCCAATCCAACATTTCCCCGAAAGCCCATTCGACGAACGGTTTCAAGCAATTCTTTGGCCTCTCCAATATGGGTATCAAAAATCTTTTTATCAATCGAAATACAACCTATCTCAGTGCCACGGTAGCCTCCCCCCGATGCTACAAGAAGATGGGTCTCTCCAAGATATTCGAGTCCGCTGTCATGAACAATCCATTGGGTGCTAAAATCGAGTGTGCGAACGAACCAGGGTTCTGCTAAGCAAGGGTAGCGGACGATATCTTCGGCTTTCCGGGCATGCCCCATACCTGAAAAACTAATGAACTGTTTAAAAACGCATTGATTGCTAAACGCCCTTTCAAAAGCCAAGGCCTCCTCTTTATTTGTGATAATCTTTGATCCCTTGGGTCGGTTGGAGTGATAAAAAAGAAACTCTTTTGATAGAAGTTTTACCGTAATAGGGTCTTGCTGCACCCAAAGCTCAAGAGGGCCAAGCATAGGGTCAAAAGGGCAGATCGTGTAATCAGGAATAGGGGCAGGGGGGAAAGCATCAACTAGTAGCGTAGATCCTTTAGGCGCATACAAAAGGGGGAGGTACTGAAAAAGATAGTGTGCATGGCGCAGAGTTTGTTTAGGCGCTAATAGAGTCTCTTCAAACCAGGTGTTGCAGTAGTGCAAGTGCATATGTTATACAGATGTGGTTTTAAGAGTAGAGAAAAAGTCTAAAATAGAGAAGATTTTAGATTTCATTATTCATATCTTTTTAGCGGAGTCAGGGTGTTTTTTCATGGATCGACCAGATTTTTTTAGAGAATACTGTACAGGTTTTGGGGAAGATAGTCATCAATTTAGAGAGGATACTGACGGTTGCATTATTGCAGGGCACCATTTTGCAAATGTCCCCTCGTTTGATGCTGATTCGGATGGGGATATTGTGTTTCACGCCTTATGCCAGGCTATTACTTCCGTGACCCATGTTCCGATTTTAGGGGGTTTAGCAATAAAGTATTGTCGAGAGAAGGGGATTCGCGACAGTAAAATTTTTCTCAAAGAAGCCCTGGCAACTCTCGGATCATGGAAAATAGTCCATTGTGTTGTATCGCTTACAGCACTAAGACCCCGTCTGCAGCCCCACGAAAGGCTTCTACGCACCCATATTGCAGAGGTCTTAGGTTTAGACATCGAAAAAGTTGGGATAGTTTTTACATCGGGGAACTATCTTTGCATGGCCGGAGAGGGGAAAGGAGTTACGTGCCGTGCAGTTGTCTCCTTTCAAAGATAGAGTCTTTTAAATTAGTCTTTAAAATACTAGAATTCTACTAATAGACATCCAAGTGCAATCTTTTTTCTCCCTTAAGACGGCGCAACCAATCCCTAGCCTCATCATCTGAGACCCCCATTTTGTCCCTATACAACTCTTCAAGCGTTTCGGTTACCCCTTTTGCCATCACTTTGGCATCGCCGCAAATATAGATAGAGGCCCCCTCCTCTAGGTAGGAAAACAGCTTCTCTCTATTTTCTCTCAATCTATCCTGGACGTAAATTTTTTTATCTTGATCTCGTGAAAAAGCTAGCGATAGATCCAGTTGCCCTGTTTCACTTAGACCTACCAAAAAATCCTCATAGTAAAAATGGGATCTACGGTTTCTTTCACCAAAAAGGAGCCAATTTTTTGCGGGGGCATTTTGATAGATCCGCTCCTCCAAAAATGCTTTGAAGGGGGCGAGGCCTGTGCCGGGACCGATCATGATGATCGGGGTGGTGGGCTCAGGGAGCCGGAAAAGTTCATTTGGAAATACTTTGAAGCGGCAGGTGTCATAGAGCGAGAGATAATTTGCAAGATAGTGACTCCCGACCCCCATCGTTTTTTCCCCCTCACCATCAATAAATTCATCAAGTGTTACTAGAAGATGGATCTGGTTCGGAAAAATCGAGCTTGAAGAGGCAATCGAGTAAAATCGGGGCATTAAAGGGCGTGCCCGACTCAAGTCCCCCTCTTGAACCGATTGCAGATTCACATGCTCCAAAAGATACGAATACAGGTCGATCTCCTCTTTCGTTCTTTTGTGTTCGATCCGCTCACTGCCTCTTCTATCAAATTTTTTTAACCATTTTTCCACCTTGGACGGGGGATTTAAAACGTCTATTGCAATCGAATCACCCGGTAAATACGCTATCGGCTCCTCAAAAACAATCTCCAAATGCAAAGTCTTTTTCTCTACATCTGAGGGGGTTAAATATCTGCGATCTACTAATTTTGCGTTGTGTTTTGACATAAATGGCCAATGTTATGTAGGTAGTAAATGTGACCCCCATGCACACTAGATACAAAAAAACTTTATTGTTTATCGTGCTTGCATCTTGCACTGCGACCGGATACAAGCCCTCCTACATTATCACAGATCAGCCTCTGAAAGAAGAGGTAAAATCTGATAAAAGAGGGAACTCTCCCCTTAAGGCAGACCCTATCCGTTAGGCAGGGGCAGTCTTTTGAGGAGCTACTTTATGCAAAATTCCAAAGCATTCTTTTTTTTGTAAGGCGTTTTTTAAGAGGTCGACCTTTTTCGAGCTCAATCCGCCCAAAAACGCTATAGCTTGCAACAGTCGCGCCCTTGTACGGTCGATGCCTAAAAGTTCAAAAGAGGCGTAAAGGGGAGGGCCTTGAGTTTTTCCGGTGAGAGTTGTGTAGAGGACAGGCATAATCTCTTTTTTGAGATTCAGGCCAAATATTTCGACAAACTCCTTGCAAACGGCCTCAATGCTCTCTTTCATCCAGCTCTCTCTTTCATCCAGTCTCCAAAGGACTGCTTGCAAAAGCATAGCCGATCCTTCCTGGGTCAATGTTTTGGGAACCATGTTCTCAAGGCTCAATTCAAGATGATTCGTGAAGAAAAAGTGGAAGAGATCGAAAAATTCGGAGTAGGTCCGAATCCTGGTCCGCCCCATCTCCATCAGCTCGACCATTTTTTGTTCATCAAATGCCCAGGAAGAAATCTTTTTCCAAAGCTCTTTCGGATCGGTTGTGCGCATCAGATACTGTTGATTGATCCAATCGAGTTTTTGGAAGTCAAAAAAGGCGCCGGAAGAACCGATACGCTTGACATCGAATGTTTTGCAAAAGTGCTCGAGAGTATAAATTTCCTCGTCGTTTGGCATGCTGTAGCCCATAAGGGAGAGGAAGTTCAAGAAAGCCTCTGGGATGTAGCCGCTGTCTTTAAAAAAGAAGATGGAGCAAGGATTTTTCCTTTTTGAGAGTTTTTTCCCATCGGCACCTAAAAGAAGGGGAAGATGATAAAAAGTAGGTGGGGTCCATCCGAAAGCATTGTAAATTACAATGTGTTTGGGTGTGGATGTGAGCCATTCGCTCCCGCGCAGCACGTGGGTGATTTTCATCAGGTGATCGTCGACAACGAAGGCGAGGTGATAGGTAGGAAATCCATCGGCTTTCAACAGGATCTGATCGTCTATCTCCTCATATTTGACGACGATTTTTCCCATGATCCCATCCTCAAAATGGAGCTCTCCCGTCAAAGGAACCTTGAGTCGGATGGTATACTTTTCATTGCGCTCGATCCGCTCTTGAATTTCTTCTTCAGTGAGATTTCGATAAAGACGATTGTATCCGCTTTTGGAAGTGAGCCGCATTTGCTCCAGCTCCTCTGCAGTGGCGAAACATTTATATGCCATCCCTCTATCTAGAAGTTTTTGAGCGTACTCCTGGTAAATCTTGGTCCTTTCAGATTGGCGATAGGGCCCATAAGGTCCCCCGCAATCCGGCCCTTCATCCCAGTGGATCCCGGCCCATTGGAGTGCTTTGTAAATATTTTGTTCGTAGATGGGTCGGCTTCTGGATTGATCCGTGTCTTCTATCCTGAGGATAAATTGGCCGCCATGGAACCTGGCAAAGGCGAGATTCATCAAGGCAATGTATGCGGTTCCTACGTGCGGATAACCGGTAGGAGAAGGGGCTATACGAACCCGGACCGGTACGGATTGAGACATAAAAAATCCTAAAAAAGTTCTAGAAGAATATACTCTGAAACCTTTAAAAATTCAAGCAGCCAATAAGAGGATAAAAAAATGGGCAACCGTACTGGGGCTGTTTTTTTAGATATTAGCTCAAGGCCAAGGAGGGATATTATAGGAGTTTTTTAACAGACACCCCAAAAAAACTTGCCAGTTCTGCATAAAAGGGACCTTTTTACCACGTTGCGACGGTAAATGAAGCGGTCTGGTGTCAGTAGGTGAGGGAAGATTCTTTAAATTTAGACCAGTGTTTCAGGACCTCAACAGCTTCATCTAAAACAAGTTTTTTTTCCTCATCGTAGGTTGTGCCCTCCTGTTTTTTCCATTTGTTCTGGCGCTCTTTAGAGGCCCTATTGAGATGGTTCAGGATTTTTTCGGGGATAAACAAGCGTTGTTGCTGTAGTCCCCTTTTTGCCCGAATCCTTGCTAATGGATTCAGATCGAGCATTTGATCGAGAAAGCTTGAGGGTATTGTATTGGAGGGGAGGGCAAACTTGTGATGTTTTTCTCCTATTTCCAATTTATTCAAAGGTCCCGGAATCTCCACATGGGGGGCGACGCCGGTCAATTGAGGCGAGTTTCCTGATACAGTGTAATAAAGGCCCCTTGTGATCCGGTATTCACCTTTCGGGTCAATAGATCCACGGGAGTCTATAGAGAGAACTTGGTAGGAACCTTTTCCAAAAGTGGCACTGTCACCAACTAAAATGGCCCTGCCGTAATCTTTGAGGCACTGGGCCACTATTTCACTAGACGATGCGCTAGCCCTATCGATCATTACAGCAAGCGGACCTCTAA
Source organism: Chlamydiota bacterium (assembly GCA_016866475.1). GTDB lineage: Bacteria > Chlamydiota > Chlamydiia > Chlamydiales > RGXB01 > RGXB01. The sequence goes on from VGMF01000002.1 coordinate 90,670, forward strand.
AAGCGGGCGGCGATTGGAAAGTTCTCATATGGTAGATGCCATGGATTCGGTCCGAAACTGATGCTACAACTCCGCGATGGATAAATAGACCAGCAATTTCCACCGCCTGGGACATGAGCCCCCCCGAATTTTCACGTAAATCGAGTAGGACGCCCGCAATCGATTTTTGTTTTTTTAACGTGTCATAGACACGCTTAAAGTCCTTGCTAGAGGAGGTGTTCTCGTCTTCGTAAAAGGAGTGTAATGCAAAATGAAGGATCGGCCCCTCGTTGGTCTGGATCACCTCGTAGGTATACCTACTTTCCTCAACAACAACCTCTTCGCGGGCTAAAGCCACAACGTGGTGGGCGTCTTTGCGCAGAAGTGTGAGGGTTACCGATGTTCCCTTTTCTCCCCGGATTAAGGCAACGGCATCCTGAATGGACAAACCCATTACAGGCTCGCCGTTTACGGCGATAATCTTGTCATCTACCTGTACTTTGCCTGAGCGGGCTGCGGGCCCCCCTTCTACCAGCTTTAGCACGTTTAAACCGTCAAAATCGTCGCGTAACATAGCGCCAATTCCGTAAAGTCTTTGTTGCACATGAATCAAAAAGTCTAGGGCTTCGTCGGGGGTGAAATAGGAAGTGTGGGAGTCCAGGGAGCGGGCAAAAGATTTTAAAAAGGTGCTATAGACAAGTCTATCCTCAATTTCTTTGGGGAGGCCAATCCAATCCTGCTCAAAATGGATCCGTTTCTTTTCGCTCCAGCTTAAAACTCTCTCCTGCATATTTGGGCCGATTTGATCTGCCATATACAGGGTATGGGCTTTCAGTTGGGCCAATCGGTCTATTAATTCTTCCTCAGAGAGGGCAAAAGTTTCATTTTTAGTCTCAAGCTTCTTAGGGGTGACTAGTTGTAATTTAGCGTGTCCAAGAAAGGTGTTATGGCGCACGATAGCTTTTTTAAACAGGTTTAAAATGTGAGTAAAATATTGGAAATCTCCCCTATGAATCGCTTTTTTCAAAGTGTATAGTTCCGCCTCGCCCAATTTGATCGAAGGGGTGATCTCATGGTCAAGAAAGTAACTTTTAGTCCGATCCATCTCTTCGACAAAATGGGCCAGAGTTCTCTCAAGAATCTCATTGTCAATCTCTTGGACTTGCGCATGAGCCCGCAACATTTCCTCCATCCGATGGGTCACATCGTGAACCTTAAGCTTGGGGGGCTCCTTTGCAACAAGGGCCAGGAAAAAAAGGGCGGGTAAAAGAAAACGAATCATTGTCCTCCCACTTAATGGTTTAGCTAAAATTGATCCAGAAAATTCCACTCCGGAGTTTGAAAAAATCTCTCCTATGCAGGCTGCAGGTGGAAAAAATTGGTAAGAATCGTTGGAAATAGCTGAAGAAAATTTTTTTCGAGGAACCCTTTTTTATAACTAATTAATTTTCAAGTATTAAATAAAGAAAATTAAAAGATTTCAACAGACACCATGGAAAATTTATCAAATTCTATTGAATTCAATTCTTTTTTATGGAAGAATTAACAACCTAAAAGACCAAATGATTTACGAATTGTGACCTATCAAAACGCATGTACCTACTAGGGAACCGAGGTCTTTAAAAAATTTATTTTAATGGAGAAACAAAAAAATGGAAAATTTCCATCAACAAAAAATGCAAGAAGTTGCTATTGATACACCGCCAGGTTTTGTTTCTATTACTGAGGCGGCTCGTATCAACAACGTAACAAGACAAGCAATCTATGTTGCTATTAAGCAAAAAAAGCTTAGAGCATATAAGCATTCGACACGTTGGACTATTAGCCTCAAGGATTTAGAAGAGTATAGAAATCAAAAATATTCAAGGTTGAAATCTACTTTTAACGGCGAATTGCTTTTTGATAACAACAAAGGGTATTTCTCGGTTGGTCAAGTAGCAAAAATGTTGAATGTGCCTGCTCAAAAAATCTACTACGCAACTCGTGTAGGGATGATGAAAGCGCACAGAAAAGGGGCGGCTTGGGTTATCAGTGTTGAAGACATCAATCTTTACAAAGAGAAGTACCTAGCAGCTTTCACATCAGAAGCTCTCGTTGGGTAATATAAGACCTATAAAATTATAGGCAATTTAGGCTCGCGGAAGTACCAGGAAATCTTTAATCTGCAATTGAATGCTGGTTTTTTCCTGGTACGAATTGATTGTTGGGGTAAAAGCCACAATCAGCCGCGAGCCTTTCTTTTTTATAAGCTCTTGGCGGCGCATAGCTAGATTGAATCCGATCCCCTCGAGTTGTCTCCCATTTTCTTCCAAATAAAATTTTAGATGCACCTTTCCGATAACTTTAGGCGGAAAAACCTGATCTGCCTCGCAAAAAAGGGTAGGGGCGGGGTTATCCACACCAAAAGGCTCCAGCAAGGACAACGACTCTAAAAAATCGAAGGTAAGGTCTTTAAAAGAGACCTTGGCATCGATCATCAGCTTCGGAAAAAGATCCTTGTCGGATAGGGACCTATCTGCTGCTTGGAGAAAGCGCTCTTTAAAAAAGGGAAAATTCTCCGGGGTTATAGTGAATCCTGCAGCATAATCGTGGCCCCCATAATTCATAAAAAGAGATCCATTTTCTCTCAGGACCGGGAGAATCGCGAACTCAGGTATGGTTCTTACGCTTGCTTTAAGGACACCTTTATCTTCAGTGATGACAACAGTGGGGCGGTTGTAGAGTTTAGACATTCTTGCCGCAATAATCGCGATGATTCCGGGATGGCAGGTTTTAGAAAATAAAACGATAGCTTTACCCTCAAGAAGGTCCGGTTGCTGCTCGATCATTTTTTCTATTTCGAGTGAGTCCCGACGCTCGATCTTTTGCCTCTCTTGATTTTTTTTGTCTATGAAATCGACGAGGTGATTTGCGACATTGAAGTCCCGGGTCAGTAAAAGCTCAACACCTTTCATAGGGTCAGAGATCCGACCAAGACTATTCAGCCTGGGGGCAAGTTTGGAAGCGATGTCACCGGTCGTGATTGTCTCTGCGTTCAACTCAGATAGATTGAGAAGCTTCAAAAGACCAATACGACCTGTTTTCGGAATTTGATTCAGACCATAACGGACTAAAATCCGGTTTTCACCACGTAGGGAGCCCATGTCGGCCACGGTGCCAATCGCTACGATATCCAGCATGTCTTTAAGGTCGATCTCCTCGGGATCGATTGTCCCCTTTAGGGATAGAAAGCTCAAGAGGGCATGGGCAAGTTTAAATGCGACACCAACGCCTGTCAGGTCCCTGTTCGGGTATGTGCTATGATGCAGTTTTGGATTCAAAGTCGCGATGCACTGTAGATTCTGCATCCCCGGTTCATGGTGATCCGTTACGATAACGTCAATTCCATACCGGTCTGCCCGTTCCACCTCGTCTGTAGACGTGAGGCCGCAATCGACAGTGATGATCAGCTTACAACCTTTTTCCAAAGCAGTTTCGATGGCATCACTCATCAAACTTTCCTTGATCTGGTTCCTATTAGGAACACTGTAGTGGACATGAACGCCAAGACGTCTAAAAAAATCGGTCAAGAGCACAGTTCCTGTGATTCCGTCAACATCATTGTCACCAAAAATAAGGATCGATTCCTTGTCCTGAATCGCTCTATATAGCCTATCGACTGCTTGATCGATTTGGGGCAACAAGGAAGGGGAGAACAGATCAGGAAGTTTGGCATACAGGTAATGGTGTATTTCTACCATAGAGGTAAAACCACGGCTCATAAGGATTTGAGCTGTCACCGGGTTGATATTAAACTCGCGGGTGATCCTCTGTACAAGCGGGGGGTTTTCTTTTGGAAAAACCCATGTGATCTCTTGTTTTTTTTGTACGATAGGGATCAAGAATTAAGCTCCGAAATAACCTTTACCTCTCTGTTTTCATACGCATCAAATAGAACCAGCAACATACTGGAAATAAAAAACGAAGAAAGAGTTCCTACAACAATACCGATTGACATAAGGAGAGAAAAACCGAAAATACTGTTTCCACCCAAAATAACCATACACACTAAAACAACCAGGGTTGTAGTCGATGTGAGAAGGGTGCGCGATAGAGTCACATTTAAGGATCGGTTTACAAGCTGCTTAAAAGGCATTTTCCGATCATGCTTTTGATCCTCTCGAATTCGATCAAAAACAATGATAGTATCGTTCAACGAATACCCCGCTATTGTCATTAGGGCTGCAACGACATTCAGATCTATTTGGACGGGGAGTCCTAATTGATGTAGAAGAGCCAAAATGGATAGAGTGATCACAATATCGTAAGCAAGCCCAAGGGTTGCGCTAATCGCGTATTTAAACTCGAACCTTAAAGTGATGTAGACTAAAATCGCCAAAAGAGCTACGGCAAGCCCAATAATTGCATTTTTTCGCATAGCATCGGACATTTGTCCGCTCACACTTTTGAATGTGAAGTGCACTCCGTTCAAGGAGGCATCTGTCATTTGAACGCCCTCCTGTTGCAGACTTTCCATCACAAAATTGAGACGGGGATTGGACTTGTAGGCAAAGGATGGGTCCAATTGCTCTTGTGTCAAACCCATTCCTGAAAAAGGCCTATTTGCCTCATCAAGTGATTTAGCTAAAAATACGCGCAATGATTCTTTTGTGGACAATTCACGAACCTGCATTTCCTGAGGACGAATACCCGCTTTTTTAAGAGCTTGTTCGACACAATATTTAGGGTCCGTCTTATTCTGGCCTGATACCTCAATCAAAAGAGAGTATCCACCAGTAAAGTCCATACCGTAGATATTGGCCTGGTTCTTATAGAGAGCATACCCTCCAAAGGCGGCTGCGCATAGGCTTAATCCCGCTACGGGAACGGAAAGTTTCAGGAAAGGTATAGAGGTTTTTTCAATCCATTTCCCTATTTTGAACGGCCTATCTCCTCTTTTTTCGACCCACTTGTAGAAGAAGGTTCGTGTTGTGAAGTAGGCTGTGAACATCGACGAAGCGACACCGATGATAAGCGTGAGCGCAAAACCTTTTACAGGGCCGGCATCAAAATTCAATAAAATCAGCGCTGCGATAACGGTCGTCACGTTAGAGTCCAAAATAGCGGAAAAAGCCCTGCTATACCCGTTATGGATAGCCGTAGCTAAATTTTTATGGATTTTGTACTCCTCGCGGATCCTTTCAAATACAAGAACATTCGCATCGACGGACATTCCTATTGTCAAGACAATAGCCGCAATGCCGGCGAGAGTCAGAGAGGCCCCGATATTTTGCAGGACCGCCCAAAGGATGAGCAGGTTGAAGAGAACTGCGATGGAGGCAATGAAACCAAAAAACCTATAGTATGAGCACATAATCGCAACAACTAATAGTAAAGCGGCAACTGCGGCAAAAATTCCTTGTGTCCTTTCTTTAAGTCCCAGCTCCGGACTCACATTATTTTCCGAAAGGATATTTGGAGTGTATGTCAAAGAACCGGCTCTCAGATCGGACTCCAGTTTACTTGCTTCACGCTGAGAGAAATTTCCGGTAATCATCGCCTTATCTTTGATTTCGGCATTCAAGCTGGGGGAGGAGATCACAGTGCCATTTAAAACGACGGCCATTCTCCATCCACGTGCGTGTGAGTATTGTTCAAGATCGGTTCCGATTACTTTGTCTTGGCAGAATACTTTAGTCCATGAGGAGAGCATTGATTGTGGCAACTCGACTGTACCGTTCGTATTTTTTTTGGTCGCTTTCACCTCAAATGAGAGAAAATTTCCATTTTTTGGGTCGTATGAGGCCCTTACGGTTTCCAGAGATGAGCCTTCGAGCGCATAATTGTTGAAAACAATCAGAAGCGGGTGGGTCTGCCCTTCCCACGCTGCCGATGTTTCTCCTTTGATCACAGCAACCCGGCTTAGGGTTTCGTCAAAAGCATTTGTGCAGCCTTTTTCAGGGTGGGCAAGCGCTAGTCCCGCCTGCAAAAGCAGCCTTGCAGCTTCGGTTTTAGGGTTAGGGTTTTGTGCATCGCCTGCATCTCCGTAGAGTTGCGAGTAGGCGATTTTATGAACTTGTTCCGCCTCTTTTTTCCCTTTAACGATCGCTTCACTCCAGATATCTTGAAGAAACCTATTTGTAGAATCTCTTAAAGAGATATTGTTTAAGGAGAACTTCTCGTTCACAACATGGAATGTCATTGAGGAGGAGCGTATGAGATCGCTTGCCGAGATGTCTTGAGAGCCGGGAAAATCAAGAATGATGTTTGAGCCCTCTATGCGGATAGAAACCTCGGAAACACCCATTTTGTTTACCCGATTAAACAACTCATTTACCCCTTGTTTAAGGTCAAACTCATTCGTAACAGTTTTGCCGGAGGGGTCCTTGAGTTGTATCTCTACCGTCTTTCCCCCTGAAAGGTCCAATCCCCACTTCAGGACTTTTCGATCATCGCCTCTATAATATTTTTTCATCGAGATGATGAAGTTGTTCCATAAAGTTGAGCGGATCGGCTTAGGAGCATCATAATAAGTTCTTAGCGAAGGATCGATTTGAGAGGTGTGATAGAGGTCCTTCATACGTAAAAGATCTTCCTGCTCTTTTGATTCAATTTGATTCACGGTGAGGATTCTTTGCCTCACGTCCGTAAATTCAAGAAGAGCAAATGTTTTAGAACCTTTGAGATAAAAATTTTCTCTTGTTGCCGCTACTGTAGGCTCACAAGCGGAAGGGAGCTCAAAGATAAGGTCCTCTGCAAACTCTTTATTGAGCGGAATCGCCGCCCCCGGATATGCAATAAAGCCTTGCTGTTGGAAAATGTTATTTAGCTGTTTAAGATCATCGTTGAAAGCTTTTGCCGTTTCATTTTTCAGTGAGGCGTACTTTCGATAAATTTTGTAAAAGTCCTTAAAAATGACATAGCAGGAGTCTGATTTAAAACCGCTTAAAGGGAATTTGCCCTCTAGGCCCGGTGCATACAAAACTGCCTGAAAACCTCGCTCGGGTAGGATTTGGTGTTGGTAGTCTTTGAAACTAACAACAGGGTAGTTTTCTCTGTTAAGATCGACCGTTTGTGGCTCAAAGAGCTGCAAACGCGACTCTGTTTTGTGCAGTATTTTTTCTAAAATAGGCTTTGATTGCAAAACAAGAATCGATTTGCTGGATTGTAATGTAGATAAAGGTGTGACGAATTTATGGTTGTGGAGCTTAAATTCCTCAGAAGTTTCTCTCGAAAGTCTTGCCAATTCCTTATAGATCAAGGATTGGACCGCCTCTTTTTTTATCGCATCGCCCTCAATCAATACAGACTCGACATCCTGATGGAGCTCAAGAAGGATTTGATCCTTCTCAAAATCTAAGTGGATAGAAGAAAATAAAGGGTTATTTTTTTGTAATGGAATATGACCGTGCTTAGCCCAGCTCGCTTCAATAGAATCATAGGATAAAGGGAGGGAGCCTTGTTGAAAATCTCTCAGATGATTTTTTACGACATATAGAGAGTCGCGTAGCTTCTCTTCTTTATTTTGCAGCTGGAGGATCTTGTCCTTGTCTAGAGTCGTTAACGAGGTTTGATCATTAGCTTGCTCAACAGACTGCAGGTCTAATCGCTCTTTTTGGCATCTGTCTTTAAGAGCCGTAAGGACTTCCATCAACGTGTAGCCTATAGTGGTCTTTTCTGAGAGGTGAGCCTGGGTTAAAGAGCAGATAAAACGTTTGGTTGCGGGGGACTTTTCTCCAAATGTAGTTTTGTAGTCGAGGAGTGTTTGAGCGTATTGAAGAAGGGGTTCCTCTGCGCGGTGATCTTGAAGATTTTGCGTGGCAACAGAGACGAGCTCAGCCGCTTCAGACACCCCACCAAGTGAATTAGCTATTTGAAAAACCCGGTCCAATCCGATCTGTTTGTACCCTTCTGTAGGGGACCCGTCATCGGAGTATTTTTCGATGAAACGGAACATTTCTTGGCGCTGTTCTTGTCCGAAGTGGATGGGGATCTTTCTCTGGACTTCCACTTTAAGAGTGTCTAGAGTGTCAGGGCCTAGTGCAAGCTGAAGGGGGTAGAAAGGGATAAGATTTCCTGCACGGGGCAACAGTTGCTTGAATTTTTTTGCATCTTCAGATTGATTAAAGACCACCTCAATCTTGTCCGAAAAATTCGGATCGATCTCTATCGATTTTAGTTTGACACCGATAAGTTCTGCATACGAGTGGATCCAGTCTTTGGAGTCTTTTTCAAGAAGATTGACTCTGTTTGCAATTTCATTTTGGATTTCAAAAGCTCTTTTGGCTCCAATTTTTTCGGACAGCGGGTTCGAGTAAAAGAGTAGGGTAGGCAAGATGTTATATGCTGTTAAAACTGTAACGCCTGCTATAAGCCAGGTGTGCCATCGCTTTTGTCTTTCCATAGAAAACAAGACCATTTCATGAAATTTAAATCTTAGAATACATCTGAAATTAGATTCTGTCCACCCAAAATAACTGGTTTCTTACTTCTGTTAAAAAAATAGGGATAAGCCCCGCTTTTATAGAGCGAATCGGTGTCCATTTTTTTTTCTGCCCCTTTACTCTTTAATCTGTGAGGTCGTGTTTTCTGGTTGAAACTTTAAAATTCTAAAGGTACAATCGAGCCTTTTAAGAGGTCAAATTTGGCAGTTTTAAACCACGTTGCTCTCATTTTGGACGGTAACCGCAGATGGGCTCATGACCGGGGACTGCCCGCAATCGAGGGCTATAAGAGAGGTGCAGACAGGGTTAAAGAAGTTATATCATTTGCAACGCAAAGAGCGATACCATTCTTGACAATGTACTTTTTTTCCACTGAAAACTGGGGGCGAAACCCCTCTGAAGTGAAGGGTCTTTTTACATTCATGGATACCTTTTTACAGGAGAACCTTTCTTCATTGTTGGAAGAGGGGGTAAAACTTTCCTGCATAGGTCGTCTTGAAAGGTTGCCGCCTTTCTTAAAACGCTCGATTGAAAATGCGATTCATCAGACCTCGGGGTGCAAAAAAATCCGTTTGAATTTGGCCTTGGATTACGGAGGCCGTGATGAAATTTTGCGAGCTGTCTCGAAAGCAGCTTTGAACCACAAAGGCGATCTAAATCTTTTGACTGAGGAGCATTTTTCCTGCTACCTCGACAACCCTGGGATGCCCGACCCCGACTTTGTGATTCGCACCGGCGGCGAAATGCGCATAAGTAATTTTTTGCTCTGGCAGATTGCGTACGCCGAACTCTATTTTACAACAGTTTTGTGGCCCGATTTTTCATGCGACGACTTCGAGGAGGCCCTTACAAATTTTGAACAAAGAAGTCGAAGGAGAGGTGGGGATGCCCGGAGTATTTCACGACTTGTCTAAGCGCTTATCGATGTCTTCAGGGATCATACTGATGCTGGTGATAAGCTTTTTTGGAAAAAACTATTGGCCGGTCCAATTTCTGACCGTTTTATTTGTGGCTACAATTACTATGGCCGCCATGATCGAGTATGTAGCGCTTGTGAAGCATAAGGGTGACCCCCCTTCGAAGTACCTTTTGGCCGCTATAGGGGTTTTTTGGCCTTTTGCATTTTTCTTTTTCCCCTCTTGGATATGGCTGATTTTGATTTTCCTCGGCTTTTTCATTTATAATTTTTTGTCGATTGACTGTGCGATCTACCGCGTAGCTACCGGTTCTTTTGCTATGCTTTACATTTTGGTCCCCATAGGGATGATTTTATCAATCCTTTATCCCGGGGGGATGGGATCCAAGGGGGATGTCAATTTGGTGGTGTATTTATTAGCGGTGACCAAAATTGCAGATATCGGCGGATATTTCATGGGCAGACTTTTTGGCAAAAAAAAACTTGCTCCTAAAATAAGCCCTTCAAAAACCGTCGTGGGTGCCGTCTTTGGACTTCTGAGTTCTTTACTGATGAGTCTCTTTCTTTCCACCTACGTGAACATCTCTCTCTATGAGGCGGGTGTCCTTGGAATTATACTGGGTGGAGCTGCAGAGTTAGGTGATCTGGCCGAATCGGTGCTTAAAAGAGATGCACAGGTAAAAGACAGTAACCAAATACCTGGACTTGGAGGTGTCTTGGACTTGATTGACTCCTTATTGTTTACAACACCCATCCTTTTTGCCTATTTTAGGTTTTGATGACCCATTTTATCATAACAATCGATGGTCCAAGCGCCTCAGGCAAATCGACCTTGGCTAAGAAAATTGCCCAGCGTTTAGGTATAAACTATCTTGACTCCGGTGCATTCTACCGCTCGATTGCCGCATTCCTCATATTAAATGAGGATTCGGCAGAGGACGAGGGTTTTCTACTTGGGTTTTTGCAGAATGCAACGCTCAAGCTTGAATACGAGGGGAGTTTTGCAAGGTACTTTTTAAATGGGGTAGATCTTTCGCCCTATTTAAGGAATGAACAGGTTGCGATGAAAGCCTCCCGCATAGCAAAATTTGGGGTGGTTCGTAAATTTGTGAATCAAAATTTACAGGCCATTTGCAAAAAGGGGGATTTTATAGCGGATGGGCGCGATTTAGGCTCTAAGGTTTTTCCAAAAGCCGATGTGAAGTTTTTTTTGACGGCATCTATAGAATCAAGAGCAAAACGGCGCGAGCTGGAACAAAAGACTATGGGAACAGAGACCTCATTTGAAAAAGTCCTGGAGCAACTCCTCCAAAGGGATGAGCAAGACTCGAAGCGTAAAATTGACCCATTAGTAAAACCTGCCGATGCTATTTTTATAGACACTACCTCTTTTACGACAGATGAAGTTTGTGAACAAATGCTAGTAAATATAAAAAAAAAGTTTGTTGTTCGGCCTAGTTGGTACAGAGTTTTGATAGGGAGTTTTCTTAAAAAATTTTTCAAGATTTTTTTTCGTCTTCAAGTTTTTGGGGAAGGTAACGCTGAGAAGGTTTTGGGTGGCCTTGTATATGCAAACCATACCTCTTACCTGGATGCCCCTTTACTTTTATCGATCTTGGGACCGAATACGGTGTTTGTAGCAAGCAAAAGGGTGATTGAAAAAAATATTTTCATACGATGTGTCACAAGGTTTTTTCCCTTGATTCTTGTCGATGAAAAAAATATGCCACGTGATTTTTTCAGAATCTGCAATAAGGAGATTCATAAAGGGAGTCCCGTGGTAATTTTTCCTGAGGGAATGCGCTCAATTACGGGAGAAATACTCTCTTTTAAAGAGGGTCTGGCCTCTATTATTATCCATTGTAAAATAACAGAGGTCCTTCCTATTTACCTTGGAGGAGTTTATAAAGCCTGGCCAAAAGAGAGGCTTTTCCCCGTACTTTGGAAAAAAATTACCGTTTTGATCTCCAAACCACTGTGTATTACAGGACACAAAGAGGGGGGCGCGAAAGAACCTAGAAATGCGTTAACAGAGCATTTGAAAAAAAGGCTTGTAGATCTAGAAAAACAGTATAAGGATAAATATGAGTAAAGATAATGAATTGAATCAAGAAACCTTTAACTCTAAGGTTTTGCAATCTCAAGTAACGGTTTTAGTAGATTTCTGGGCTCCCTGGTGCGGGCCTTGCAGGCAGTTGGCACCTCTCATTGAAGAATTGTCGATGGAGCATCCAGGGCAGGTATTTAAAGTGAACGTCGATCATGCTCAAGACTTGGCAGCAAAGTTTGGAATCCGTAGCATTCCCACACTAGTTTTCTTTAAAAACGGTCAAGTCGTAGATACTCTTGTAGGGGTGCACACAAAATCTACAATTTCAGATAAATTGAAATAGATTTTTTTAGAGATTAAGAGATAGAATTTCTAAATAAATTCATTTTATGAAGAAACCTTCCACATCTTTGATGGGAAGGTTTTAAAAGGGTGGATCGTTATTTGGTCGCTTCTTTTACATCTTTGAGCTCAAGAAGTTCTGTGTCCGCGATCCCTTGAACAGTTTCGTTTTTCTCCTCTGGAACGTGAGATTTCATAATCTCAACCTCAAAAGTGAGAAGGGAATTCGGGGGAAGCATACCGCTTGTCCCGTACCCCAGGTCGGGATGGATATAGATCGTTCTTTTTTCTCCCTCCTTCATACCGACAAGAGCTTTTGAGAAACCTGGAAATGTATCGGTAAGCGAAATTGTTTCAGACTCAGATTCACCAAAAACCTGACCACTCAAAAACTTTCCTTGATACTTGATCAAAGGATTTGAGCTTGACTCTACAGCGGGTCCATTACCCGTTTGGAGGGTAACATACTGAATTTTCCCGGCTTCAAGAGATATAACGTTTTCTTTTTTTCCGTTAAAGTCTAAAAATTCTTGGGCCTCTTTGAGGTTGTCACCCGCTAATTTTTGAAAAGATTTTTCCTGAATTTTATGAATTGCCTCAACGGTCTGTTCCTCGCTTAGCGGTGCCACCTTACCTGACATCGCGTCTTTGAGACCTTCAATTACGCAGTCAATGTTAAAATCCGGACCGAGGTTAGCAAGGTTTTTTGAAATCAGATGACCAAGCGCTTTGGAAATGACAAGGTTATCGATCTCTTTTGATGCTTCAACCGCTTCCTCTTTTTGCATATCTGCAGATTTACTACAGTGCAAAGGGAGCATTTGCAGGGCGCAACCAACGCTAAGGAAAGCTAGCCACTTTTTCATATGTTCTCCATTTCGTATTTTGGGTAATTTATTTTTTATAAGATTTATCCTCAACACAAATATGAAGCTCTTCTAACTGATGTCTGGAAACGATGGAGGGGCATCCATTCATTAGGTCGGAGGCTTTTTGTGTTTTAGGAAATGCGATCACATCGCGGATATTATCGGTTTTTAATAGAAGCATGACCAAACGGTCTACTCCGATGGCAAGCCCACCGTGCGGAGGTGTTCCGTAGCTCAAGGCATCAATAAAAAATCCAAATTTATTCTCGATCGATTCGTCGTCAATCTCAAGGATAGAGAAAATTTTCCTTTGCATATCCTTGTCATGGATACGAATTGATCCCCCCCCAAGTTCGTAGCCGTTAAGTACAATGTCATAGGCCTTAGCTCGGACTTTTAAAGGGTCAGATCCTAGAAAAGGGATATCATCCTCGTTTGGAGCTGTAAAGGGGTGGTGGGCAGAGGTAGGGTTTCCTTCCTCGTCCGGGACAAAAAGGGGGAAATCAACGACCCACAGGAATTTGTAATCTTCCGGGTCGTATAGTCGTAATTTTTTCCCTAGATCACGCCTTAGATGGTCGAAAGCCTGGTTCACAGAATCCTCATTGCCGACACCAAATAGAACAAGATCGCCCTCTTGAAGGTTTAAGGAGGTTTTTAAAAGGCTTTGATTCTCATCAGAGAGGAATTTTGCAATCCCTGTTTCGAGTTTCCCCCCTTGGAATCTCGCCATAGGAAGTCCACCGAGGCCGAATTTTTGCACGAAATGGGTGTAATCCTCAAGGTCTTTTCTCGAAATTCTCTCCCCTTGAGGGACGACGATGGTTTTTATGGCATCTTTTCGGGTTAAAGCTTCATTGAAAATATTAAAGGTAGAGTTTTCTAAAGCTTTATGGACTCGGTGGAGTTTGAGTTCAAAACGGATATCCGGGCGATCGCAACCATAAGTTTCCATCGCTTCAGCGTAGGAAATTCTTGTAAAAACCTTGTCAAAATTCTTGCCCAACACCCTGCTGAAGACCTGTTTCAAGATCGATTCAACAAGTTGCATAATTGTTTCTTGATCGACAAAACTCATCTCGATATCGAGCTGCGTGAATTCAGGCTGTCTGTCTGCTCTTAAATCTTCGTCCCGAAAGCAACGAGCTATCTGGAAATACCGGTCTAATCCAGCTACCATTAGGAGCTGTTTGTATTGTTGCGGAGACTGAGGTAAGGCATAGAAATTTTTTGGATGTACCCTTGAAGGCACTAGATAATCTCTTGCCCCTTCAGGAGTAGATTTCCCAAGAATGGGTGTTTCCACCTCGCAAAAGCCCACATCATCAAGCAGATCGCGTAGAATTTTGACCGCTTTGTGACGCACTTCAAGGTTTTTAAGAATCTGTCCTCGTCTAATATCAAGGTAACGGTACTGAAGCCGCGCCTCCTCTTGAATCGCGATGTTCTCTTCGTTGATGGGGAAAGGGGGAGTTTTAGCTTTGGATAGCAGGGTGACCTGGTGCCCTTCAACTTCTATCTCACCTGTTTTTAGGTTCGGATTTTGCATCCCGTCGGCCCTTGCCCGGACTGTTCCTTCAATCTCGATCACCCACTCGTTCCGTATGGATTCTGCCATCGCATGGGACTCAGGTGATATCACCGGGTCAAAGACGACTTGGGTGATGCCGGTCTTATCTCTGAGGTCTATAAAAATAAGTCCACCATGATCCCGGCGCTTATGCACCCAACCTGAAAGTTTAACCGTTTTTTTAAGATCGCGAGCGGTGAGCTCTCCAAGCTTGTGCGTGCGGTACATGTTTTAGATCCTAGAGTTTTGACTTTAACAAATCGAGGCAACTTCCGTAAAGGCGAGCCAGCTCTTAAATGAGGAAATTTCTACTAATTGCTCGATACAAAGGGCTATATTAGCCGTTTTTACATTATGCGTAAAGAGTCAAGCCCTTGATTAAATAGGCCTGTGAGACCAAGAGGGCTTGGTTGCAACCTCTTGAAGATTTTTTAAAAAGGGAGAGAATTTTTTTTTGAACCGCCCGGTGTTTTTTTCGCGCCCGCAAAGATAGAGTTCTTGGTTAAAACCTCACTATCAGGACGCTTAGCAAAGCGCCCTTAACGCAATTTCTCCTAATTTTAGCAGCCGTTCCATTTCATTTTTCTTTTCATGAAGATTGCGCAAAATTTCCATAAACGGAAACGGGATCCAATTTTCACCCGTACTCAAAGAAAGGTAGTATCCTAGGCTGTGGTCACCTTTTTCTGGGTAGTGGTTGATCGCCTCTAGCATCTCGCTCAGTCCGCCAGAGGGAAGTGTAGCCTCCTCAGTCGAGCTGCAAACATCTTGCCAGCTTTTGGATAGTTTTTCGCAATACCGCCAGTCGGAGCTAAGATCCTCCTCTTTAATTTGATGAAGAGTCTCAAGAAAATTCCTCAAAGCATCAATAATTTTTTGTGGTGTCTTCAAAGATTCTGTAGATCGGATCGAATCGAGGATTGTGGAGGCGAGAAGGTAGGACAGAATATGCATATTATAGGCTCCGGGAGGAAGGTTGAGCTCCTCCTCTTTTTGAGACCTGTCTTTATTTGCCCTTTCTGCCCGAATTTCCGCATGCATATGATGATAGCCTCGGATCGATTGTCCATACGATTGCATATGTTTCTTTAAATAGCGTTTTTTAATAAAAAAAACCACAATTTTGTTATCCCATTCTTTTTAAGTCTTTAAGGTTATCTTTGAGATTATTAGATATAGGGAATCAGCGAAACAGGATTTGGGGGAATCTTCTTGATAGAACGGATATTCTTCTCTGAAAAATTCTTTTTTGTTAGCCTGAATTCAAGAATCTTTGACAATTGGGATACATACGCTTGAAAAATTCGAATTGGCTTGATTATTTTAAGTTCCTCTCAGAGAGAAAAGCCCAAGGGGCCCAATCTCGCCTCTACCAATACTGGCGACTTAGAATTTTTAGTTCCATTTACCTAGGTTATGCTTTTTTTTATTTGACCCGAAAGAGCTTTAATTTCGCTATGCCTGCGATGATAGAGGATTTGGGGATTTCAAAAACTGAGCTGGGGTTTTTAGCATCGGTTTTATACATCACTTATGGAGCCAGCAAATTTTTAAGCGGGATCTTGGGAGACCAATTCAATCCTCGTTACTTTATGTCGATTGGGCTGATTTTAACGGGTATTTTCAACATTTTATTCGGACTTTCTTCGAGCATTTTGTTTTTTGCCCTTTTTTGGGGGCTCAACGGATGGTTTCAAGGTTGGGGTTGGCCTCCTATAGCAAAACTTTTAACCCATTGGTACTCTCAGTCAGAGAGAGGCCGTTGGTGGGGGGTTTGGAATACATCCCACAATCTGGGTGGCGCTCTAATTCCCTTAATAGTTGCAGCTGCAGCCCAGTTTTTTGGTTGGCGCATGGCGATGTTTATCCCCGGTTCTATTTGTATTGGAGTGGGCTTTTTTTTAATGAACCGCTTAAGGGACACGCCGCAATCTTTGGGACTCCCTTCCATCGAAGAATTCCGCAACGACCACGTGATGTCTTCTCAACAGGAGATCCTGCAGGAAAAAGAGTACTCCTCGCTCCAGATTTTAATGCAGTATGTGATCAAAAACCCCTATATTTGGGTCCTCTCCATTACTTATTTTTTTATATACATGGTGCGTACCGCTATAAATGACTGGGGATTACTGTATTTTGTTGAGTCAAAAGGGGTCCCGCAAATCATTGCAAGCTATTTCATATTTGCATTCGAAATAGGGGGTTTTTTTGGAAGTTTGGCGGCAGGATGGATATCAGACACCGTTTTTAAGGGGTTGAGAATCCCTGCAAATGCCCTGTTTGCACTCGGAGCGGCCGCTTCTTGTATCCTTATGGTTGTCCTCCCTATCAACCTCTATGTTTTTTATTCCATTTTTATGTTTCTGTCAGGTTTTTTTATATTTGGACCACAGATGTTGATTGGAGTGGCTTGTGCAGAGCTCTCGCATAAAAAAGCTTCAGGTTCATCAACAGGTTTTGCCGGGACGTTCGCCTACCTTGGTGCGGCGACCGCTTCTCTTGTGAGCGGACGGTTGACCGAGGTTTACGGTTGGGATATTTTCTTTCCGGCTCTTGCTCTATTCAGCGTCGTCTCATTTGCATTATTAGTCCCTTTTTGGAATGTGAAATCAAATCCGAAAATTGTTTCTATCTCTTCAGGAGAGGAATCTTTGGACTCTTAGTGCGGGAAAAAAATCTGAAACAAAATCTTGTTAGTTGGCTCGGAAATCTTTTTAAAATTCCTCCGGTGATCTAGCAGTTTATTTGGGTGATAATCCGCGATCCGTGGTAGAATTTCGGTATGTGGATTTCATTAACCAACCATTCCGGATACTCGATTTTATCCTCTCAAGCTTCCATAGAGGAGCTCGTAAAATTTGCCTGTACAGAAAAAATGGGTGCTCTAGCTCTCACCGACTCCTGCAATTTATTCGGGGCTGTTGATTTTTACAAAGAGTGCAAAAAAAAGGGTTTGAAGCCGTTGATAGGGATTGAGGCCATGTTAGCCTCGACCTCCAGATTTGATAAAAGGAGGGGGGGCGACGTGTTTGCTACACCACTCTATCTCATAGCCAAAAATAGGGTCGGATATCAAAATCTATGCGCTCTTAGCTCTCTTGGATATATTGAGGGTTTTTATTACAACCCCCGGATTGATAAGGAGCTGATTGAAAAGCACCATGAAGGATTGATTTGTTTGATCGGATCCCATGCAAGTTATCTTGCCGACCTTGCTTTAAAACAGGATGATACCTCTTTTTTCCAAGAATTGGACTGGTGGCAGGCTCTTTTTGGCGCCGATCTGTATCTGCAAGTCGAACGACACAAGATGGAGCCGAGCGATCTGGTAGCTTTAGGGTTTGATAAAGAGCAATGGCTGCTGCAACTGCACAATGAATTAGCACAAAAGCAGGAGCTATTGATTGAAAAATACAAGCAGGTCTCAAAACAGAGGCGCATTCCGCTTGTAGCTACAAACAATGTGCAGTTCATGCACAAAAAAGACTATAAGGCGCATGAAATTTTAATGAATATTCAGTCGGCCGAGACTGTAGAAATTCTTGAAAAAGATGCGTCGGGTGTTGTAAGGCGTCGCTACCCCAATCCAAAAAGGCGTGTTTTACCCTCTCATCAATATTATTTTAAAACTTCTGCTGAAATGCAGGAGCTGTTTCATGATCTGCCCGATGCTATCGAGGCGACGCAGAGGTTAGCCGATTCTGTCAATATGTCGATGGATTTTGATACCCGCTACTACCCGGTTTTCATCCCTCCCGATTTGGAAGGGAAAGTCTATACGGATGCAGAAAGGTCTAAGGCGGCCGAAGAATTTTTACGCAAGCTTTGTGGCGAGGGAATTGCTAAGAGATACAATCACGAGAGGTTGGAAGAGGTACGAAAAGTCTATCCACAAGAGGACCCTCTACAAGTTGTTCTTAACAGGCTCGACTATGAACTTTCTATTATCGCGACCAAGGGGATGTGCGATTATCTTCTTATTGTATACGATTTTATTCATTGGGCCAAAACCCAGGGAATCCCCATGGGGCCCGGCCGAGGATCCGGAGCCGGCTCGATTATTTTGTACTTAATAGGAATAACCGATATTGAGCCCTTGCGTTTCCATCTATTTTTTGAGCGCTTTATCAATCCTGAAAGACTTTCGTATCCTGATATTGACGTGGATATTTGCATGGATCGCCGCCAGGAGGTGATCGATTACACGATCCAAAAGTATGGAAAGGACCGGGTAGCCCAAATCATTACGTTCGGTACGATGAAGGCAAAAATGGCGGTCAAAGATGTAGGCAGAGTTCTTAGCGTACCTTTGTCTAAGGTGAACCTGATAGCAAAGCTTATCCCCGATGACCTACAAATTACTTTGCAAAAAGCCCTGGAAGTGGAACCTGAATTAAGGGAGCTTGCCAAAAAGGATACTGAAGTCGGTAAAGTGCTGGAGATGGCTAAGGCTCTAGAGGGGTCCATAAGGAACACGGGGATCCACGCGGCCGGACTGATCATCTCTGCAAAACCTTTAGTAGAGACAATTCCTGTTTGCACTGCTAAAGATTCGCAGATGCTCGCGACCCAGTACGCAATGAAACCGGTGGAAGCGGTTGGGATGCTGAAGATCGATTTTCTGGGGTTGAAAACGCTCACCTCAATTCAAAAAGCGTGCGATTCGGTCAAAGAAATCCATAAAATAGAAATTGATTGGGTGAATCTCCCACTCAACGATAAGAACACCTTTGATTTGTTAAACCAAGGGAAGACATCGGGAATCTTTCAGTTAGAGTCGCAGGGGATGCAAGATCTTGCAAGACAGTTGCACATCGATAAATTTGAAGAGATAATCGCGGTAGGCGCCCTCTATCGCCCCGGCCCTATGGAAATGATACCTACATTCATTCAAAGGAAGCATGGGCGCGAAAAGATAGAATTTGATCATCCATCGATGAAAGAGATCCTTAAAGAGACCTACGGGATCATGGTTTACCAGGAGCAGGTGATGCAGATTGCCTCGAGGCTTGCCGGATACTCACTTGGCGAAGGGGATGTGTTACGCCGGGCTATGGGGAAAAAAGATGCAGAGGAAATGGCCCGCCAAAGGGATAAATTTCGGCTAGGAGCCCTGGAAAATAAAATCCCCGAATCCCAGTCGATGGCTATTTTCGATAAAGTGGAGAAATTCGCTAGCTACGGATTCAACAAATCCCACGCTGCAGCCTACGGTTTTTTGAGTTATGTTACCGCTTATTTGAAAGCAAATTATCCTGCGCACTGGATGGCTGCATTGATGACTTGCGATATGGCCGATATTTCTAAAGTAGCGAAACATAGCGCCGAATGCAAAACGATGGGGATTGCGGTCCTTCCTCCGTCCATCAACGATTCAGAACAGTATTTTACCCCAACAAGTCAAGGTATCCGGTTTGCGCTGGGGGGGATTAAGGGAATCGGCGAAGGGGTTGTGCAGACGATCATTGAAACGCGCCGTAGAGAGGGTGCGTTTAAGGGATTGAACGATTTTGTACAAAAAAATGATGTAAAAAAGATCGGAAAAAAAACAATAGAGACGTTGATCGAAGCGGGCTGCTTTGATGACTTTTCCAGCTCAAGGCGTGCTCTTATAGCCCAAATAGGGGATCTTTTTGACGCAAGCGTACGGATCCAGAAGGAAAAGACTAAAGGGTATCTCTCCTTTTTTCAAGATGGGGAACAGGATCCAAAGACGGCGGTTGCTCTTTCGTCCGATGAAGTGCCTCTTGAGCGTTTGTTTAAAGAGAGGGAACTCCTCGGGTTTTATTTGACAGGCCACCCCCTGCAGTACTATCAGGACGCTATAGACAAGATGGATGTAGCTACAATCGACGAGGTTTTGCAGGCGCAACAGAGCACTGTTCTCATCGTCCCCCTGGTTGTGGAAGACCTTGAGTTTAGATTATCCCAAAAAACCCAAAAGAAATTTGCAGTTTTGAAAGCATCAGACCAAGGCGGTATGTTAGAATTGCTTGCCTGGAGCGATATCATGGAGACGAAAGGGCCCCTGTTAAAGGAGAACTCCCTCCTTGTTGCATTGATAGAAATCGAAAAAAAGGGGACTGAGCAAAGAACACTATTGAAAGATTTATACTCCTTTGAGAGTGTTAAGATCCAAGAGGTGCTGGAAAACCGCGAGAAGCTTCGGCTATCACAAAAAAGCTTTTTACAAAAAAAGGCGCAACAAGAGAGTAGGGGGAATGCGATGAAGGGGAAAGAAGAAAAAAAAGAGCCTCTATTAAAATTGCAACTTAATGAGGCAGAAATGGGGCACCAGGCTGTTGTCCATTTAAAAAAAATATTTTCCAACTCTGCCGGGAAATCGCCCGTAAGAATCCTTATAGGCCCGACTACTTTGCAGATTGACGAGAGTTTTGGTGTCAAAATTACTCCGCAGTTGATAAACGATCTAAAAACGTTGAAATATGTAGAGAGTGTTGAGCAAGGGGAAGGCTAACGGGAGAAGTCTAAGAGCGCTAGGCTCAGTATTTAAAAAATTGTTTTTAAATTCCTTAAATCTCTGAAAAATTCCATTAGTGGTTGCGGGGTTATATTTTGAACTGTTATACTTTTTTTGTATGAAGGCTATAGTTCTATTTTCGAGTATTGTTTTACCATTTTTGAGTATCGAGGGGAAGACCCAAAAAGATCCTTTTGAGCAACTTTATAGCCAGCTTCAAGAGGCTCTAGATAAACAAAATCTAAAATCTGCAAAAAAAAGTGCAGAGGTGATTGTTGATCTCTATCAGGATCATCCCATGTCATCCGAGGTATATTTTCAACTCGCAACTCTTTATTTGAAAGAGGGGGAGTATGAGGTGGCTTTTGAAGCGGCGGAACTCTACTTGAAAAAAGATGCGACCTTACGTTTCTATGAGGAGGCCTACAAAATAAAACTTGAGGTAGCCCATCGATACTCCAAAGGTTTTAAAAAGCATGTTGCCGGCTTAAGGGTGCTTCCCAAGTGGATGCCCGCACAAGAGGACGCTTTAGAAATATACGACGAAATTCAGGCAGCAGTTCCAAGATCCGATGTAGCGGCAGAAGCGCTGTATGCAAAAGGTGCTCTGCAACTGCATTTGGAGGATCACAAGGCCGCACTAGATACGTTTCAGATCTTTTTGAAAAAGTTTGCTCAACATCCTCTTGCCCCTCACGCCCACATCAAAATAGGGGATATCTACGTAATCAATACGAAGATACAACAAAATGATGATAGTTTTTTGGCTCTGGAGCGTCTCAACTTCCAGCGCTTTAAGGATAATTTTCCGTCCGATCCAAGATTGAGAATAGCCGAAGGTCAGATCAAATCTATAGAGGAAACTTTGGCTCTGGGAATGTTTGAGATAGCAGCTTATTATAAGCGGACGAAGCGTCATGATGCGGCTTTGCTTTACTACACCCAGGTGATCCAAACCTACCCGAAGTCTGTAGTTGCCCATAAGGCAGTGAATACAGTACAGTACCTACGTGAAAAACATGCCGATCTTAGAGATAAATATCCTGTGGAGGACCTTGAGATCATCGTGGATGTTATTGAAGAGCTTCCTGATACTATCCAAGATCAAGCAGATCAGAAAGTCCATTAAACTATTTACCCTAATTGGTTGGATAGTTTTTTCCGGTTGTCAATATAAATTTGTTTCAACAAAAGATCAGCCCACATTGGAGCTAGCTTTTCGAGGAGCGTACTCATCCCCAGCGTTTCAAGATGAATTCTTACTCGAATTACAAAGAGTCACTGGCTATAAAGTTGTTTCTGCAAATGGACGCTATCTAGTTGAGATAGATACGGACCGTTTGAGGAAAGATACGATCGGTTTTGTGCATGACAGAGACCCTCTAACTGGAGCCGTGATAGATCGATTATTTCCGAATGAAGGGCGCGCGGTTTTGGGGGCTAAAATCAGGATTATTGACAAACATCATTTTAACAGTATGATCTTGGATAGAAGGCTCTTTGCGTCCTCAGATTTCGATTTTACAAATCCTAACACGCTAAGGGATACTTTTTATGAGGGTACACCTTTGGTAGAATACTCATTAGGTCAGTTTGACTCCGAGTATGGCGCTTTTGATGTGGCCCATGAGCTCACAACTAAAAAACTTGCTAAAAAACTCGCCCTTTTTTTAGGAGGGATATGTCTCAAAAAATGAGGATGAAAGTAGCGGCCGATGTATCGCAATATCCAAAAGTATTAGACTGGGTCGAGGTTGGCGTCTCCTCGTCGCAAATTCAACTTTGTGTTGAGGAGATCTTCATAAATATTTGCTCCTATGCGTACCCTGAAAAAAGGGGGGACGTTGAAATTTTGCTGCAAAATATTGATGGACAGGTGGAAATTGAATTTATAGACGATGGCATCGAGTTTAATCCGCTTGAATACAAACGTCAAAAACCTATAGATCACCCGGGTGGTTTTGGAATTTATATCGTGAACCATTTAATGGATGAGATCAAATATGAAAGAAAAAATAATCGGAATCACTTAAGGTTGAAAAAACTAATTAAACAAAAAAAAACATAAAGGACTGTCCCCACACAATCGACATCCTCTGGGAAAGAGAAGACTAATATTCTTCTATTAAACGCTGGATGGCTTCTTCATTGTCCATAATTTCCTTAAGGAAGTGCCTAAGGACACGCAGAATGTATTTTGGGGTATTGTAAATACCCGCAGTCCTGAATACCAGCTCTAGAAGAGGTATTTCATCCTCGATATAAGCAATCAGTGTGAGGGTCTCTTTTTCTGTCTCCCCCTGCTGCGGAACGATCCAGACTGCAAACTGATGATTAAAAAGTGTTACCTTATCTTCCTCTTCGATCACGTGGAAATAGTAAGGGTGCTGCTGGAGAAGATCTTGATCTTGATCAGTAGAGTTTAAAAGGTTAGTATCTCTCAAAAGGGGGAGGTCTATATTGATGATGCCGTCATGGTTAAAATATGAAAGATCCGAAAAAAATTCTTCAAATGCTTGTTCTAGCTTCCCGGGGTTTGGCATTCCACATCCTGTCCAGATTCTTACCCTCCCCATAAATCGCCTTTTAATTTTTTTAAATAAAAAGTTTTCTATCGTTGCTATTATCTATACCTCGGCAATCAATTCTGCGATTATAGCGCCCAAAATTCAGTCTCCAATCGCTGTTGTCTATGATTGTGAGTATGACATGGTGTTGTTTTCAAAAAAGGGGGACCATAAAATCCATCCGGCAAGCACAACAAAAATTGCGACTCTTTTGTACGCTCTTAAGTGTTCTAGGGACCTAAAAGAGCTCGTAATGGTCGTCCCCGAGTTATTAAAGACGATGACAAAAGAGCAAAAGATCGCAAATAACTACTCCATAGTACCCTATTTATTGGAGCCTGATGCCTATACGCTAGGTCTTTATCCAAACAGTTTTTACACCTTTGAAGACCTTTACTATGCACTGATGTTAGTTTCTGCAAATGATGCGGCTAATGTTATCGCCTATCACCTAGGGGAACGGTCCATAGAGCAGTTTATGATTGGTCTCAACCTTTATATGGGTCAAATCGGTTGCGTGGATACCACCTATGTGAATCCAAGCGGCTTAGAGTATCCATCGCACAGAACTACCGCTATTGATCTCTCGAAAATGCTAGCTCATGCGATTAAGCAGCCCGAAGCTTTAAAAATTTTAAGCACAGTCCATTTTAAGATCGAGTCGGGAGAGCTTTTAGATAGAGAATTGAATAACTCCAACCGGTTGATTCGCCCCGACAGCGGTATGCAGTACAAATATTGTATAGGGGGAAAGACAGGTTATACAGAACATGCGGGCTACTGCTTTGTGGCTGCTGCAAAAAACGGGGAAAGATCATTGGTTGTAGCTGTTATGCAGTCTTTGACTCCTCATGAGCGGTTCCTGGATGCAACAAATCTGTTTAATGCGGCTTTTGATGAAAAAAAAATCAGCAGGGTTTTTTTTAATGCTGAAGACCCCTGTTTTCAAACAACCCCTAAATATGCTACTAAACCTCTAAGCTTGCACCTGGAGGAAGATCTGAGGGTGGAAACGTTCGAAAGCGTTCTAGAAAACATGGAGCCGGTCGTAACGCTATTTGAAAGTTCTCTCCCTGTAAAAAAAGGGGATGTTTTGGGGAAAGTTGAGATCGTAACTAAAAATGGGAAGGTTATCGATTCAAAAAAATTATTTTCTTCAGAGGATAGGGCTCTTACCTGGAGCTCTTTTTGGGTGCGAAATAAGTGGAGCGTCTTCTGCGCTTTCATCTTCCTAGCGTGGAGCGCCAAATGGTTTCACCGAAAATACAGGTCGACTAGAGCTTCTTGTAAAAGTATCTCTCAAGGATCCAAGTAATAAACTTTAATTAAAGCTCGTAGGGAGACAATCTTGTTAGAGTCGGCTAACAAAGGTTTTACTGGTCCAGAGCTTCAATATTTATTCCTCTTTAAGAGAGAAAGGGGCAAATCCTTCGGGTAATGGGATGTAGATTTGTTCATCAGAGTAACCATACTTGTCTTTAAGCCTTTGAAAAAAAGTTCCACGCTCTTTTTCGGCCATTTTTCCAACAAGCTCTCCTCGCAATTTATCAGTCATCTGACTGAAAGGCATCGGTTCGGATTTAATATGATCTTTTAAAGAGAAAACGCGTACGAGATATTCATTGTTTTGCTGTAGAAACACAGGGCTGCTGAGTGAATCTTGAGGTATAGTAGTCAGAATTGCTTTATGATTCTGGGCTATGGCTTTGTCCTCAACGGTCAATTCATCGGTAAGACTGATGCGAAAATCCTCTTTCCCTGCAAAAAGAGATTGCAGAGATTCCTTGAATGAATGCAGGCTTGTAAAATTGGCAGGATCGAGAGCTTTGATTTTGAATCCGATTTCATCCGCGGTTTCCTTATTCTTCACTCGAATGGTCATGAATTGGTACTTCCAGATCTCATTTCCGGGGTTTGCCGATACATACTCATCGTAGGCATTCTTAAGAGTCTGGGGCCCTACTTTATAAAATATTTTGTTAACAAACCCATACCAGTTCATCTGCTGAGAGAGGATGTCATTTTTGACAGAAATTTTGACGTCATCGTAGGTAAGATTGGCCTCGTGAAGCTTGTTGATGATGTCGCCTCCGTAGCGATTTACAAGTTCTTGCCGGATATCTGCATCGGTGATTTTTACTTTTTTCTCCTCAGCCTCTTTTTTTAGAAGTTCGAGCTGAATGAGCTCATCGAGTTGTCGTTTCCAGCTCTCTTTGTAAAAACCGTAACGGTTATTGACGTTTTTGTATTCTTCGGGGTTGTGCAAATACATGCGCATATCCAACTCTTTTACGACATCAGCCAAAGAGATCACACGACCGTTGATCTTCGCAAGGGGGATGTTATTGACCGCAATTTTCGTTTTAGCCGTCTTGAGTTTATGAAAAGAGCTCTCCTTAGGTGCGCTGCTTAAAGCAGAAAATGAGAGAGTAAGGGCAACTAAGTGTATGAAATAGATATGCATAGATGTGTATCGTACCAAACGGACGATATTTTCAGCAATTAGGAGTAGAATCGGAGGTAGGAATTTTATCTTTTTCTTTGAAGAAGCTGGCAGAAAAACCCATCTGGACCATCGATTGTAGGGATCGTTTGAAATGGGTCTTTGATTCTTTCAACGGGGTAGTGTTTACAAAAGTACTCTATCTGATTTTGATTTTCTTCTTTCAATACACTGCATGTGGCCCACAGAATATAACCATCCGGCTTGACAAGCTGAAAAGCTTTTGCAAAAATTTTCCTCTGTAAATCAATAAGTTCTCGTGTACCGGTCACTTCAAGCCGCCCTTTCATATCGGGGTTTCTCCGTAGAGTACCTGTTCCAGAGCAAGGGACGTCTAGTAAGACCCGGTCAAAAAATTGGGAGAACTTTTGAAGATCCGCATCGGGCAACAGGATCTGGTAATTTTGTATCCCAGCCCGCTTGCATCTTTTTTTTGCCTCAATCAGGGGCTTTAGCCTTGCGTCATGAAGAAAGAGCTGTCCCTGATTCTCCATAAGAGCTCCTATGAGAAGACTTTTTCCGCCGCTGCCAGCACAAAAGTCCAACACTCTTTCTTTAGGTTTGGCGTCAAGTTTCATGGCAACAAGCTGACTGGCCTCATCCTGAACCTCCATCAACCCTTGTTTAAAAGGATCGATAGCGCTAAAATTTTCCCTTTTGGCAAATTCGATCCCGAAGGGGGAGCTTAAGGTGGGTTTAACAGAAAAGGTTTTTTTCAACTCGGCTATAAGGTCGTCTCTTGTTGTTTTCAGCGGGTTGGAGCGCACATAGAGGGGTGCTTCCTTGTTTAGAGACTCTAAAAAAAGGTCAAAATCCTTTTTTTCCATTTCTTTTTCCAAAAACGAAAAAAACATTTCGGTAAACCCGAAACGGATATGGGGGGGGATCGAGTCCTGATTTAGAAATGCTTCGGGTTTAAAAGCATCAATTAGTGGTATTGTCGTGATATCAATTTTTTTAATTTTCAATACATATTCCATTAAAGGGAGGAATCTGGTGGTTTTGAAGACAAAATTTCCGATAACCTTGCGGTCTTTTGATCCGAGCGCTCTATTTTTTTTGAAATAGTTTTTTAAGCTTAGATCGAGCCTAAGTCTTTTAGGATCGTGTTGTAAAAAAAAGTATTCTATGTGGTACAAGCAAAATAAATTCATAAGACCGGAAAAACCTCTAATCTTCAAGACAAGGATTTTAGTGTTTTTTGGTCATTTTATTCTACAGGAGTATGTATGTGTAAAAGCAGTAAATTTGTGTATCAGTTAGGGAGAATTCTTTTTGCGATCCCATTTATCGTCTTTTTTGTTCTCAAAATTATTTATTGGCAGTCCTCTGTTGACAGCCTTGATAACGCCCTTACGATGTGGAAAAGTGAGGTTGTGGGGGCGTTTTTAGGGAGCTTCATAGATGTCATGATCCAACTAGAGATAGTAATTTTAGTGGCCGCCTGTCTTTTGGAGCTTGTCGGGGGTGTTTTACTTCTTCTTGGGATCCGAATCCGTCTTGCAGGTTGGCTTTTAGTCCTCTTTTTGCTCCCGGTGACTCTCGTCATGCACCCTTTCTGGTTTGCTGACACCGCCACCAGGTTTCCTATGGTTGCAGACTTCTTTAAAAATCTTGCACTTCTGGGTGGTGCTTTCGTTTTTGCTGCCGGAGTTGGTTGCCATGATTGCCATTGCCATGAAGAGGCGCACCAAAGAGACGATAGGGTTTAAACTTAGACTACAGGATTTTCCTAATCGTGAAAGGGATGCAATGTAACTATATCCTGTATTTTCTGCTTGGTTTGATTGCAGGCTGGTTTTCCACTGAATGCCAGCCTTTCTTTTTCGCCCTCTCAGGGATAGTTGTTTTTTTCTACGCTCTCATAGCCCTTATTTTTAAACATAAGAGGCCCGGATACTATTTTGCTTTTATATTTGGTTTTGCTTTTGCCCAAAACTTGTGGATGGGTGATCTCGTGGTTCCACCACATCTTCCAAATTTCAAATATTTTGGACTATGCCTCACACTGTTTTTTTCAGTTTGGATTGCTCTTCAATTTTATTTAGCCTCTAGGCTGGTCTATCCCCTCTACGATCATGGTCGGGTGTATGCGTTTATAGGTTTTGTAACGCTGCTTGAGTACCATAGGCTTTGGTTTTTATGCGGCTACAACTTTTACACCATAGGGTCGTTTTTGGTGCATATACCTTGCGCCCAGAAAATATTTTCCTTTGCAGGTCCCCTTGGAGCTACTTTTTTGATTTTGTCCGCCATTTTGGTCCCTGTATTGTACCCCCGACAAAGGTCAAGCTATCTCGGAATGGCCATTTTTATTGTTGCTTTGGTCATGCCGAGCTTCGAAAAGGTAGGTCCTGAAATAAAGGTGGGCTTTGTTCAAACCGCGCGCGACCCCTGGAGCGACGACGAGACTCGCTACATGCAGAAATATTTAGAATGGATAGAGAAAATCGACGATCTCGACTTGCTTGTTTTTGGAGAGACCAGCATCCCCTGTAAATATTTTTTTCGTTACCCTGACGGGATGTCCACAGAAGATCTCTTACTCTGCTATAAGTTTGAAAGCGCTATTGTAAACCTCTCGTATTCTAAAAATATTGACGTGATTGTTGGGCATATTTACCCCGACGATACAGGGTTCTTGAAAAACGTTGCCAGTTTGGTCCACAAGGGCGAAATTGTCGGACGCTATGAGAAGCTTAGGTTGATGTCGATCATGGAGGCATCGTGGAACTTTTTACCCGATTCTATAGCTGACTCGATTGACATGGGCCATTTTAACCCCGGCAGAGATAAAACGGTCCTTAAAGGGAAATATAATTATGGAATAAATATTTGCTACGATGATTACTTTTCACAGGACTCGGCTATTTTTTCAAAAAAAGATGTCGATTTGATTGTCTCATTGCATAATGACATTTGGATCAAGAACCCACGGTTTCAGTGGAACCACTTTAGGCAATGTTTGCTGAGGTCGATTGAAACGGGCATTTCGAGCGTACGCACCGCAAACGGGGGACTTAGCGGTTTTGCACGTCCCGACGGGTCCTTCAAGATTGCTGGTGGAGCTGAGGGGATACAATTCTTAGAAGTTCCGCTCTTAAAGAATAATACTTTATATCCTTTTTTGAGAGATCGCCTTTTTATCCTCATTTCAGTGATTGCCATACTAGCCGGTTATGTCAGGCCTAATAAAAAACTCTACCCCGAAGCTAAGAAGAGGTTGAACAAAAAGAGATTGACGGGTAAATTCTTATAAAAGCCGTTTCTTTGGGCTGGGTTTAGAATTTCGTTGTAAGAGGGTGACATCTTGCGAGAGCAAAGCTCGATTGTAAAACAGGTCGGTTCGAGACCACAAACAACAATTCTAAACGTACTTGAGCTCACGGGCATTGCCCTTTTTACTGGAAAAATCGTCCGTTGCAGATTCCTTCCCGCTTTACCCGACACCGGAATCGTTTTCAGAAGAGTAGATTTACTAGATAAGCCCTGCATTAGAGCTCGGGCCTCCACGGTGGTTTCCACCCCAAGATGTACGGTTATTGGTCAAAATGGAATTACCGTTCAGCTCGTAGAACACCTCCTTTCCGCTACTTATGGTGTCGGCATAGATAACCTCATAGTGGAGATCGACGGTCCGGAAGTACCTATTTTTGATGGAAGCTCTCAGAAATTTGTAGATTTCTTTTTGGAAGCTAAGACCGTCTCTTTAGCAGCGCAAAAACCAATTTTTAAGATCCTCGAGCCAATTGAGGTCTCTTCGAACGGAACTACTGTGAAAGCCTCCCCGTCAGAAGAGCTCATTTTCTCCTATTTGCTACATTATGACGCCAAAGGTGTTTTAGAGCATCAAGATTATTTGATAAAATTCAGCAAAGAAAAATATGTCAGACAGCTAGCCGCCTGCCGAACCTTCAGCAGCTATGAGGAGATTCAACCGCTGCTTGAGAAGGGGTTCATTAAAGGTGGTAGCCTGGAAAACGGGATTATCGTCAAAGACGGACGGGTGATCAACGAGGGGGGGCTAAGGTACCCCAATGAAATGGCTCGCCACAAAGCCCTCGATATGATAGGTGATCTGTGCCTTATTGGTTACGACGTTATTGCCAGTTTTCACGGTGATAAATCGGGTCACTCGCAAACAACAAAACTTGCACAATTGATAGAAGAAAAAGTTTTAGAATGGGTACATCAAACTCCACAATTACACCAGGATTGGGCGCACACGCGATAGACATCGATGAGATCATTCGCATCTTACCCCACTCCTATCCTTTTTTACTTGTAGATCGGATCCTGGAGATCGATCTTGAGCATAATCGCATCATTGGTCAAAAAAACGTGACCATAAATGAACATTTTTTTTCAGGGCATTTTCCAAGCAAACCGATTATGCCAGGAGTTCTGATTATCGAATCCATGGCACAAGTCGGAGGCATCCTCATGCACAAAAAAGGGATAAACGGCCTCAAAGTACTCATGAGCGTGTATGATGCCCGTTTTCGCCGACCTGTGACCCCAGGAGATGTTCTCATCATAGATGTACAGGCAACTTTTTTGTCTCAGCGAGGGGGAAAATGCGAGGCAAAAGCTTTTGTTAATAACGAAATTGTAGTCGATGCAGGTATAAGTTTCGGGATCCATCCGGAATTTCGTACACAATCGAGAAAAGACGATCACATTTAGCAAGGTCTATAATGGCAACCATTCATCCAACAGCCGTCGTTCACCCGGAGGCAAAAATTGCAGAGGGTGTATTTGTAGGCCCTTACTCGATTGTAGGTCCCAATGTTGAATTAAAACAGGGGGTGGTTTTACGCTCACATGTTGTTGTTGAGGGATTCACAACCATAGACCAGGGGACGCAAGTTTTTCAATTTGCGAGCCTGGGGGCTAAACCCCAAGATCTGAAATATAGGGGTGAAAAGACCTTTGTAAACATAGGTAAAAACTGTGAGATCCGCGAGTGCGTTACGATAAATAGCTCTTGTGGAGAGGGTACGGAAGTAAAAATTGGGGACAACTGTTTGTTGATGGCCTACGTCCATGTCGCGCATAATTGCACACTAGGAAACAACGTTATCCTGGCAAATAATGTCTCTTTGGCGGGTCATGTTGACATAGGGAATTTTGCGATAGTGGGTGGATTTACCCCAATCCACCAGTATACGCGTATAGCAGAGCACGCAATGTGCGGAGGGATGTCCAGACTTGATGGAGATTTGGGGCCATTCCTTTTAGGTGGAGGGACCGAGTTCAAGGTGGGGGGCATCAATTTGACGGGTCTGAAGCGCAGGGGATTTTCTCTTGAACGGAGGATAAAAATAGGGAAACTTTTTAAATGGGTTTACCGATCAGGATTGCCCTTAGATATGGCGATCGAAGGCATCTTGAGTGAGTTCTCCCTAGACGATCCGGATGTTCAGCTTTGGGTGGAATTTTTCTCCAAAACTAAGCGAGGATATGCCGGGTATCGCAAAATGCCGGCTGTGGAAACAGCTAGCTGCTAGATTCAGCCCTTTTATACGAATTTAGCTAAGAATCATTTCTTGCCCCTTTATCTTGGGATACCTTATCCTTTAAGGGCATGTTTAAGATCATTTTTTTTGGTACTCCAGAAATCGCTTTGCCAACCCTTGAATATCTATTTCGCTCCCACCATCTTCTGGCGGTAGTCACTATGCCTGATAAGCCTAGGGAAAGAGGGGGTGCAAATACTATGACTCCGGTAAAAAAAAGGGCGTTAGAACTTAATATACCCGTTTTCGAACCTCAAACCCCCAAAGACGAAATCTTTATCGATTCCCTAAAGAGGCTTGAGCCCGATCTTTTTGTGGTGTTTGCCTATGGGCACATTTTAAAAAAAACTCTCTTGGAAGTCCCGAAGCTTGGCCCTATAAATCTCCATACGTCTATTCTCCCCCTCTACAGGGGAGCGGCCCCGATCGAAAGGGCCATCATGGCCAACGAGAGCACAACAGGTGTGAGCGTGATGAAGATGGACATCGGAATGGATACGGGGGATGTTTATCTTGTTAAGAAAATCGAGATAACACCTGACATGGACGCAACAGCACTTAGCGAAAAACTTTCTAGAGCGGCACCGGAGGCACTTGAGGAAGTTTTAGAACAAATTTACCAAGATAGGGCTCACCTGACCCCGCAAAATCACCCCGTTGCAACTTACGCTCCTAAAATTCAAAAAGAAGAACTGGAGCTGAAATGTGACGAGAAAGAAAAAATGGTGCAGAGGATACGTGCGCTTACTGAATATGGGGGAGCAAAAATCCTCCTCACCACAAACCAATTATTAAAAGTTTTTAAAGCACGAACCGCAGACAGATACCTTGAAAAACCTCTTGAAATCCACGGGGGATCTATTTTTTTTCATGCAAAGGATGGTTCAATAGAACTAATTGAGGTGCAATTACAGGGGAAAAAACGGATGTATTTTAAAGAGTTTTTAAATGGATACCGCAACTACATAAAATAAAATACTAATTAAAATAAAGAGTTCGTATTTACAATATTTTTTGAAAAAGATATACCTTTTAACAATTAAAGGTTGAAGTATATGGTCTCGAATCTAATTGTAGATAAATTTCTTTTTTCAAGTCATGATCCAGTTTTAACGCTAGCCCAAGCGTACGCTGATTTCAAAGATCTTGGTGACGAGCACAAGATTTCTAAATTTGTGCAAAATGTTTTTGCGTTTGATGCATTGATGGGGTTAAGAAAAGGGTTGAAAAGGCTTTATAGAGCTACAAAATTGGTAGACCAGACTAAAAACGTAGAGGTAACCGATATCCCGTCACTCAAGGCTACATCTAAAATCACAGCGAAAACTCGCCTAGTTAAAAAAGTAGCCAACATTTTTGATAGTTTTTTACAGACTGTCAGTTTATTGAAAGATCTAGGTCTTACCCGATTGGGTTTGTCGGAAGAGTCTTTATGTGCGCTTGGCCTTAGTACTGAAGCGTTAAATATTGCTTATGCATGCGAACGGATTAAAAACGGTCAAAAACTTATAAAAGCTTCTAATGGCGCTATTGAAAACTCAACCAGGTGGCTAAATTGTAAAATTGCAGATCTATGCCTTAGCCTGCTAAGAATCTCAAGGGGCCTTTTTGGAAGCAAAATCGCAAATAAAAATATGAGACTTGCAGTTGATTTATCGTTAGTTTTTTGTAACTACCTAATTTTTTCCCAAAAAAAAATAATTAAAAAAAATTAAACACAAAATAAAGGAAAGCAATATGTCATTGTATACTTTAATGAAAGTTAGAATTGGTAACGATCACACGGATTGTACTATAGAGCAACCAAACAAATGTTCTCTGGCATCCCATGTCTGGTCCTTACCAGGGGAAAAACCAAGGCTTGCGGCTAACTTAGGCCGTATCTCTCTTGAATGGCTGGAAAAATTGAGTCTTGTAAGAGGTGAATGTTCAATGCGGACCTTCTTAGGGAAGAATTTTGAAGCAATAGATTTAAGCCTCGCGCCGATTGATCTTGTGAAAAACCTTATCAAACTAGCTGAGAAGGCAAAAAGCGGTTCCGCATTAAAAAATATGGTTTCCGATTTTGCAAAAACTCTTTCAGCGTTTAGGGATACCTTAAAGGGGGTAGCTCTGTTTCATGGGAAAACTTGCTCTGGTTTGATCGACAGAACCACGCTGTTGAAAAATGGGGTGGACATCGTAAATGCGTCTATTGAAATGAAGGGTGTTTATGACTCTGTTCCAAATAAAGATTTCCGGACCTATGGTCAAGATATTGCGAAGACATGGAAAGGACTTGAAAAAGCTTCCAAAATTTTTAAACACCTGGCCTCTTTTACAGCAGGAGTTCTGGGGCTAACGTCGGTAATTAGAGGAACAAAAGCAAATCCGGTTATTGGCATGGCAGTCGGAACTGCAGCGATCTCGGCGGCAGTAGCAGAACACTTCTTCTCACGTCAAGTTGAAGCACAAGAGGCTCTGAACATCCACACCAATTTCGAGCTCAAATTTAAACAAGCATAAAACCAAATAAGTATTTTGCTTTTTCCAAAGCCCCTTCTATTAAATATAGAGGGGGCTATCATTTTTATTGAACCCTTACAGAACACCATTAATACTTAAACTTTTAAAATCTGCGCCCTTTTCGTAATTTGATAATTTAGACTCTTGTTATTAGCTAGTTGTGAAAATATCTCAATCGTGATATTTTATTTTTAATTTTTTTCTAAATTTTTTCTATGTTAATTAATTCTAATATACTGAGAAGCGCATCTCAAATGATGATTACCCACGCCCCATTTGTTTTTGAATCCGCTTTCTGGCTCCTTTATTTAAAAAAAGACCATAACAGGCTGGTCCAAGCTGGCGAATCTGGTATCATCCCAAAACCTTTACTCGCTCAAAAAAAAATTGTTGTCTTTTGCAAGGTTGTCGGGGATGGCCTGCGTCTTTTTGATGTAGTGGGTCGAAAATTTGAATCATCGTTTAATCAATCTCAAATACGAGCAGCGCGGCTTGTAGGTCTTTTTTTTGGCTGCCTGGATGCGCTTAATGAGCAGGTCTTAACAACGCGAAAGCTCCGTGAAAAAAAATCTGCTAAAAATTTATTTCAATTAAGTTCAAATATTTTCTTTTATGGATTCAGTATTGCGAGCATACTTCAAATGCGCCAAAAGCTGGAGAGAAATTCGCGCCCAATCATGATGATAAGGCTTATGGCATTAAGTATATTAGGCTCCTATCTAGCCGAAAAAATGAAAATTTAAATTAATTTTTTATTTAAAGCCCCCTTTTTTTGCGCCCTTGCTTCCAGTCGGTTCGGGCTAATTTTACTAGCCTAAAATTAGTTTGTGGAAAATTGTTTCTTTTGATACTCTCTTCCCCAAGAGACTCTTTAGAGAGATTTGTTCTTAAAAATATTGAAAAAATCACCTCGTTTCGAAGGAAGACCTATGTCATTGAAACTAATCGGTAGAAAGAAGGGGATGACGCATCACTTTGATGATCAAGGTAATGTTGTGCCCTGTACTGTTCTACAGCTTAAAACACACGTAGTGTCTCAGGTGAAAACTCTCGAAAAAGATGGATACGAATCAATCCAGTTAGCGACTGAAAAGCTTACGGGATCAAAAAGGGCGAATCATATGAAGCCCCAGATCGGCCACTTTGAGAAGAATGCACTAGAGCCACGAAAATATTTAATTGAATCCAAAGTTGCAAAGATTGAAGAGTACCCTATAGGTACAGAAATCGACCTTTCCGTGCTTGAAAACGTCCAAAGTGTTGACGTTACTGCGATTTCAAAAGGTAAAGGATTCCAGGGCGTTATGAAGCGTCATGGGTTCAAAGGTTTTGGCTACTCACACGGTGAGGGCCCAATCCACCGCCATGGAGGATCAACAGGACAGCGTTCCTCTATCGGTCGCGTATGGAAAGGCCGAAAAATGGCTGGCCATATGGGCAACGAAAAGGTAACAATTCAGAACCTCAAAATTGTAAAAATTGACCGTGAAAACGAAGTGATTCTCGTTAAAGGTGCCGTTCCCGGCGCTACGAACGGAATTGTTGAGATTACGCATTCGGTTAAAGGTAAATAGAGGTAGCACGTGAATAAAATTAAACATTTCGATTTAAAAAAGAACGTGTGCCTAGATCAAGCAATCCGTATTGAAGCCGATCTCGATCT
This sequence comes from Chlamydiota bacterium, assembly GCA_016866475.1. Classification (GTDB taxonomy): domain Bacteria; phylum Chlamydiota; class Chlamydiia; order Chlamydiales; family RGXB01; genus RGXB01. The sequence continues at coordinate 126,057 of VGMF01000002.1, forward strand.
TAACAGGCCGCTTATAAAAAACTATATTGAAGCTCTTCGCTTCAACCTCCGTCAGTGGTCCGCTTGTACTCTTAGAAGGGGTGAGGTCAATCGCACAGGAAAAAAAGCGCGCAAGCAGAAAGGTACGGGTGGCGCTCGCCACGGTGATTGGGCAGCTCCCCAAATGAGAAAAGGGGGACGTGCACACGGTCCAAAACCTAAGTTCGACCAGCATATCCGTATCAACCAAAAAGAAAAAAGGTTTGCAATTCGCTCCTTGTTAAATGAGAAGATTGGGAATGGCAAAGTAGTTGTAGTTCCTATGGAATGGGTAGACCATTTTAAAGAGGGTCCTAAAACAGCTCTTGCAAATCAAGTCTTTAAATCTTCCGGTGTTACAGGTCAGGACAGCATCGTCTTGTTCGGAGACAGAAATGTCGAGAAAGAGCTCGAGCTTTTCAACCTAAAAATGTCTTTAAGAAATATCCCTAACGTTTATACTTCTACCTTAAGCCAGTTGAACGGGTTAGATCTTTTAAGAAATAAGAATGTATTTATCGTGGTTTCCGACATGTCGGAGCTTGAAACTTATTTAAACGCTTAAAAGGGTGAGTTTATGAAAAATATTTTAAAAACTCGCTACATGAGCGAGAAGGTTCAAAACCTCCAACAGCTGAAAAACAAAGATAACAATAAATCAGTACGCAAATTCAATAAGGATATTGTGGCCTTTATTGTGGATGTCAACGCCAATAAAGCGGAAATCAAAACTGCTGTAGAGCAGATCTACAATGTAAAAGTAGAATCTGTGAACACCTCTATCACGAGCACAAAATTGCGCCGAGTAAGGGGACGCATTGGGGAAACGCAAGCTAGAAAAAAAGCTTACGTAACTCTTAAACCCGGCTTTTCGGTAGACCAATAGGAGAACGGCAATGACACTTAAAAATTATCGTCCCATTACACCGTCTACCCGTCAGCTAAAAACTGTAGACTACACAAAAATTTTGACTAAAGGGGTAGAACCTGAGAAGTCTCTTTTGAGTGTGCGTAAAAGAACCGGTGGTAGAAACAATACAGGTCGTATTACAACACGCCATCATGGCGGTGGGCATAAACGCAAATTAAGGACAATCGACTTTAAACGAGATAAAGAAGCAATCGACGCAGTCGTAGCCTCCATCGAGTACGACCCAGGTCGTTCCGCTTTTGTTTCCCTTGTGAACTACAAGGATGGTGAAAAGCGTTACATCTTGGCATATGAAGGGGTGAAGGTCGGTGATGTGATCCGTTCAGGTAAAACAGCTAATTTCCGTCCGGGACACTCCATGGCGCTCAAAGACATGCCAGTAGGTTCTGTTGTGCATAACATCGAACTCGCGGCAGGACTTGGTGGCAAAATGGTTCGTTCAGCCGGTCAATCTGCCCAGCTTGTTGCTAAACAAGAGGATGGTTTTGTCGTGATCCGTCTCCCCTCATCAGAGATGAGACTAATCCATGAAAACTGCAGGGCAACATTCGGTGTGGTATCTAACTCTTCTCACAACACTCAAGTTGTTGGAAAAGCTGGACGTTCACGCTGGATGGGTATTAGACCAACTGTACGTGGTACTGCGATGAACCCGGTTGACCATCCCCACGGGGGAGGAGAAGGTCGTCATAACGGTTACCGATTAGAGACTCCCTGGGCTGTTCCAACTAAGGGTTACAAAACTCGTAAGAAGAACAAGCACTCCAGTATGTATATTATTTCGAGACGTAAAAAATAGGTTTTTTCCATGCCAAGATCGTTAAAAAAAGGTCCATTTGTTGACCACCACCTTCAAAAAAAGGTGGACGCATCGAACCAAGCTGGGAATAAAAAGCCGGTTAAAACTTGGTCTCGTCGTTCCACCATCACACCCGACATGATTGGAGTGATATTTGATGTTCACAACGGCAAAAAGTTTATTTCGGTTTTTGTTACTGAGAACATGGTCGGACATAAATTAGGAGAGTTTTCTCCAACTAGAACATTTAAATCTCACCCGGTCAAAAAATAGGTAAACTATGAGTATTGTATCTAAGGCTATATCAAGACACGTTCGTCTTAGCCCGAAGCGCTCTAGACTTGTTGCTGACCTCGTGAGAGGAAAAATGGCACAAGAGGCAAAGGTGCTTTTAGCGCACACGAACAAAAAAGCAGCTCGTCATATCCAAAAGACTCTGACCAGCGCAATAGCCAATGCTGAAACACAAAAAGGGTCCAGGCCAGAAAACCTGGTTATCTCTACACTTTTGATCGATGAGGCGACCAAATTACGTCGTGCCAAGTCGGCAAATAAAGGGAGAACCGCCCCTATTCGAAAACCGACAGTTCACATCACTGTAGAGCTGTCAGAGAAGAGGGGTTAAAGAGAGCATTTTATGGGTCAAAAAGTAAATCCAACTGGATTCAGACTATCTGTAAACAAGAACTGGAAAAGCAACTGGTTTTCAACCAAAAAAGACTTTCCCCAGTATTTGAAAGAAGACAAAACGCTTAGAGATCATCTTTTGAAGAAAGCCAATCAAATTGGTGCTTCTTCCTTCAAGATCCAGCGGATGGGAGATAAAGTTGAAGTAACAATTGTAACTTCTCGTCCCGGAGCAATCATCGGTAAGAAAGGTGCCGATGTAGAAGAGCTAAAATCCGAGCTGAGCAAGCTTGTAAACAGAGAAATCTGGGTTGAAGTGGAAGAAATCAAGCGTCCTGAAATGGATGCAAAATTAATTGCGGAGAGCGTTCGCCAGCAGCTTGAAAAGCGTATGCCCTACAAGCGTGTTGTAAAGCGTGCGATTCAGCAGGCAATGGATGCAGGGGCCATTGGTATCAAGGTTATGGTCTCCGGCAGACTTGGCGGTGCTGAGATTGCTCGAAGCGAGTGGTTTAAAGAGGGGAGAATTCCTCTTCATACATTAAGAGCTAAAATTCACTACGCAACTTCTGAATCCCACCATACATATGGAAAGTGCGGTATCAAAGTTTGGGTAAATCTGGGTGATGAAGAAGATCGAGGTGCTGAATGAAACAACCTGGAAAAACAAAATTTCGCAAATCACACAAAGGATCCATTTCCGGTTTGGCAAAGGGTGGGGAGTTTGTAGAATTTGGTGAATTTGGAATGCAAGCGCTAGATCGCGGAAAAATTACAACCAACCAAATCGAGTCTTGCCGTGTTGCTATCAACAGGCATTTTGCTCGCAAAGGCCAAGTTTGGATTCGTGTATTTCCACATAAACCTGTGACGGCTAAGCCGCTTGAAACAAGGATGGGTAAAGGTAAAGGGAACGTAGACCACTACGTTGCCGAAATCAAACCCGGAAGAGTCCTGTTTGAAGTTGCTGGCGTTTCTAGAGAAGATGCACAAACAGCCCTGCGCCTTGCTTCCGCAAAGTTACCGATTAAAACCCGTTTTGTAGAAAGACTGGAAAGGGTTTAGGAGAGTATATGAAAATGAAAGACATTCGTAGTAAAACCTCCGAAGAGCTGAAAGAGATGATTGCATCAAATCGAGTAGAGCTTTTGACGATACGTTCTAGCTACCGCGTTCAAGCTCAAGCTGTTAAACCGCATATTTTCAAAGAGAAAAGGAAGGACAACGCTCGGGCGATGACTATCCTATCAGAGAGGGAACGATGAAAAAACAATCGCAAATGATGGGTGTTGTTGTATCCGATAAAATGGATAGAACTATTGTTGTTAAAGTGACGATAAGAAAGCGCCACCCTAAATATCAAAAAGTAATGAATGTTTCCCGCAAGTATTATGTTCACGATGAAAATAATGCTTACAAGAATGGGGACGAGGTTGCCTTCGTGGCGACTCGACCAATTTCTAAACTCAAATGCTGGAAAGTGAGCAACCCTAAGAGCCAGGCCGGAGTATGATCCAAGAAGAGAGTATTTTAGATGTAGCCGATAACTCAGGTGCAAAAAAAGTTAAATGTTTCCGCATTTTGGGTGGTTCTAATAGACGTTATGCCCACGTTGGTGATATTGTAGTTGCCGCTGTGCAGGAGGCTATTCCCCATTCACCAGTGAAAAAAGGATCTGTAGTTAAGGCAGTTGTTGTTAGAACCAAGCGTACGATCCGTCGTAATGATGGGTCCACCATTGAGTTTGATTCAAACGCAGCGGTAATTTTAAATGAAAAAGGCGAGCCGGTAGGAACACGCGTCTTTGGCCCGGTGGCCAGAGAGCTCCGTGAAAAGAATTTCATGAAGATCCTCTCCCTCGCACCCGAAGTTTTATAAGGTAGAGCAATGAACATCAAAAAAGGTGATACAGTTGTCGTTACTTCAGGAGCTGACAAGGGTAAACAGGGAAAAGTTCTCTTGGTTTATCCGGCTAAGCAAAAGCTTCTTGTCGAAGGCGTACAGCTTAAAACACACCATATTAAGAAGTCTCAGCAAAACCCGAATGGCGGTCTTGTTAAGAAAGAGGCTCCTATCTACAGATGCAAGGTTTCTCTTGCTTCAGCAGAAGGTAAAGCCATTAAAGTTTCAAGAACTCACCATCAAAAGGACGGTAAAGTTCTTGTAAATAGAAAAACCGGCGAAGTAATTCGCCCTATTAAAAAGAGTGTAGAGGCTAAATAGTTATGTCGACTCAAAAGTTATCTAAGCCCCGACTTAAAACTCTTTACACTGATAAAGTGCGAGGGGAGCTTACTGAACGTTTTAAATACAGTAACCCCCACCTTGTACCGCAAATGGAAAAAATCGTTATCAGCACAGGGTTGAAAGAGGCATTGAAAGATAAAGCAGTTATTCAAGATGCCGTATATTCCCTTACTATGATCAGCGGCCAAATGCCGGTAAAGACTAAAGCTAGAAAGTCCGTTTCTAACTTTAAATTGCGCGAGGGGCAAGAATTAGGTGCGAAGGTTACACTTCGTGGTGACCGTATGTGGGATTTTCTTGACCGTCTAAACTCAATGTCACTGCCAGCGACGCAAGATTTCCAAGGTTTGCCAAAGAAATTCCATAGAGGCAATTATGCCTTCGGTCTTTCCAGATGCGAGTGCTTCCAGGAGATCGACTTTGACAAGGTGAAACATGTTATCGGTTTGAATATTCAAATTGTAACTACAGCGAAAACCGAAGACGAGTGCTTTCAATTGTTGAATGCTCTCGGAGTCCCATTTAAAAAATAGGTGTAATCCATGACCGTATCAGATCCAATCGCAGATCTTATTGTTCGTATTAAGAACGGGATCGCAGCTGAACACAAGTACGTAGATTGCCCCCTTTCTAAACAAAAGGTTGCGCTTCTATCAGTTCTTAAGGAACTTGGGTTCATCAATGATTTTATTATCAATGAGGAGTTGAGATTAGTGAGAGTCTACATGCGCTACGGCATGAATAGACACTCAAGAATTTCGACACTCAGACGGCTTTCTTCTCCGGGTCGCCGTTTATATGTAACTGCTGACACTATTCCTTACGTCAAAAACCGAAAAGGTGACGTAATTGTTTCAACTTCGCAGGGTGTAATATCCGGAAGTGAAGCACGCAAAAGGAGAATTGGCGGCGAAATTATTTGTAGTGTCTCATGACGCGAGGAGTCCATGTCTAAATTAGCAAAAAAACCCTTGATTATCTCATCCAAACACAAGGTGACACAAACTGGAAGTCTTCTCACAATTCAAGGAACAAAAGGGACCTTGAAGAGAGAAGTGAACTCGCAAGTACAAGTCGAAATAAAAGGACAAGAGCTTTTTGTTCTCCCTAAAGACGACTCTAGCGAGAAAAAGTTTTTGGGAACAGAATTCGCATTGTTACGCAATGCTCTTTTGGGAGTTGATAAAGGTTTCGAAAAGAAGCTACAACTCGTAGGTGTTGGTTTTAAGGCACAAGTAACCGGCAAACATCTTGATCTTGCGCTTGGTTTTTCTCACCCCGTAAAGGTGGAAATTCCTGAAGGAATAGCAATCGCTGTTGAAAAGCAGACAATGATCGTTATTTCAGGTGTTGACAAGCAAAAGGTTGGTCACTTTGCGGCGACTATCCGTCAAATTAAGAAACCTGAGCCTTATAAAGGTAAAGGTATCCGTTACGAGGGCGAGTATATCAAGCTCAAAGCGGGTAAATCTGCATCCAAAAAGTAGAGAATAGTTATGTCACATAAAAAATATAGTCTCAAAGAAAAGAGAGCTATGAGAGTGCGTAGCGGAATCAAAGCTGCATCAGACAGACTGCGTCTATCGGTGCACAAGTCCAATAAGCATCTCTACGCTCAACTGATCGATGATACCCAAGGTGTTACAATCGTGGGTCTTTCATCCACCTCTTTTGAAGGGGCGACCAAAACTGAAATCGCAGCCAAATTTGGTGCAGCATTTGCCGCTAAAGTAGCTGAGAAGAAAGTTGACCAGATCGTTTTTGATCGGGGCGCCAGCAAGTTTCATGGCCGAGTTAAAGCGTTTGCAGACTCTGCTCGTGAGAATGGTTTGAAATTCTAAAGAGTAGAGAGAGTAAAATGTCATTTGATAAAAAAGGACACCACAAAGAGTCCTCGGATTTGCAAGATAAGGTCCTTTTTGTGAACCGCTGTGCAAAAGTTGTTAAGGGTGGTAGAACCTTTAGCTTCTCTGCTCTTGTATCAGTCGGGGACGGAAAAGGTCGTCTTGGGATCGGATTTGGTAAAGCGTCAGATGTGTCTGATGCGATCCGAAAGGGTACAGAGTCTGCAACGAAAAATATACGTCACTTTCCAATAGGCGAAATCACGATCGAACATGAAGTTCATGGCACTGCCGATGGCACGGAAGTTTTGATCAAGCCAACGGAAGAAGGTACAGGTATCATCGCAGGTTCGTATGTACGTATTCTTTTGGAGCAACTTGGTGTTAAAAATATTGTTGCTAAGGTTCTTAGAGGTCGTAATCCTGCGAATATCGTACGTGCTACGATCGCAGCTTTGGAACAATTGGAATCCTCAGCTAAGGCAGGTGTCTAATGAACTTATACGAACAATTTGAAGGCTTAAGCCACAAGCGCAGAATGCGCGTCGGCCGAGGAATCGGATCCGGCAAGGGCAAGACCTGCGGTCGTGGAGTAAAAGGTGCCGGATCTCGTTCAGGTTATACCCGACGTTACGGAGCTGAAGGTGGACAAGGCGCTTTGTTTAAAAAGCTGCCTATCCGTGGTTTCTCCAACGCAAAACACGCAAAACAGGTTCTTATTTTTAATCTTGGAAATCTTGATACTCTCTTAGGAGAGGACAAGGTTTTCAATCGTGATTTACTTCGCAAAAGAGGGATCATCCGAGCGATTAACGAGAACTTCTTGATCAAGATATTAGGAACAGGTGAAGTAAAGGCAGCTATTCGCATCGAAGCGAATGCTTTTTCACGATCTGCGTTAGAATTTCTTGAAAAGAATAAGATAGAGTATAAAATCGTCTAATAAAAAAATTTAAGCGAAGACCTATGATATCTGCCTTTAAAAAGATGTTTTCCATACCACAGCTCAAAGAGAAGCTCATTTTTACAATAGTGCTTCTTGTGATTTGCCGTGTTGGAGCCTATATTACTGTTCCTGGTGTAAATGCTGAGGAAGTCGTAAGATTATTCAAATTTTCATCCGGCGGTGGCCAGAACTTATTTCAACTGGTAGATATCTTCTCAGGTGGTGCTTTTGCTCAGATGACCGTGATCGCACTCGGTGTGATGCCTTATATTACTGCCTCCATCCTAATGCAAATTATGGTGACGCTTATCCCATCTTTACAAAGAGAAATACGCGAAAATCACGAGGCCGGAAAACGTAAAATTGGCAAAGCTACGAGATTTGTCACGCTCATGCTAGCGGTAGTGCAGTCCTCTGTCTACGCATTGTATGCAGTCAAAATCAATAATTCGAATCCTGGCATTATTGTCCAGGAGCTTTTGAATTTTCAAATAGCCGGCTATCCTTGGCTGTTTGTTCTTTTAGTTGTTCTCACCATGACAACAGGTACTCTGTTGCTTATGTGGATAGGAGAAATGATTACAGAGAGGGGGATCGGCAACGGAGTTTCCCTCATCATCACCCTAGGTATTTTGTCTTCATTCCCAACTGTACTTGGTAACATTATCCGTCAACTTAACTTGGACTCTCAAGAGTCCGGTCAATTGACTTTTGTTTCTGTTGCGGTGCTAGCTATCTTCTTTGTGGCAATCCTTATCGGTACTATACTTCTTGTTCAAGGACAGAGGAATATACCGGTGCAATATGCTCGCAGAATGGTAGGCCGACAAGAGGTTCAGGGTGGCTCTGCAAACATTCCTTTAAAATTGAACTATGCAGGCGTAGTCCCAGTGATCTTTGCAAGTACATTTTTGATGTCCCTTGCCTTTGTGGCGCAACTCATTGGTAAAGAGGGTTTTTTTGATTGGATCGCAGGAATCTTGACCCCGGGCTCGATTCCCTACTTGATTCTTTATTCCCTATTGATTATATTTTTTACTTATTTTTGGACGACAACGCAGTTCCATCCGGAGCAAATAGCATCTGAACTTAAGAAGAACGGAGCTTTTATTCCTGGTGTAAGGCAAGGTAAGCCAACCCAGGAGTACCTTGAGCAGTCGATGAATAAGATTGTTATGGCAGGAGCTTTTTCTTTAGCCTTAATAGCTGTTCTTCCAACCCTTGTAAGTAAATTTTTGTCTGTTGACGCAAATATTAGCAACTTTTTTGGTGGGACCTCGTTGTTAATCTTGGTTGGTGTCGTATTAGACACTATGAAACAAATTGAATCCCACCTGATTATGAAGCGCTACGATGGCTTCATGTCAAAAGGAAAGTATTAACTTTTTTGAAACTCTAAATGGTAGAAATGTATGCCTCGTATTTTAGGTGTCGACATTCCCGATAACAAGCCTTTACGCATCAGCCTTCGTTATATTTACGGAATTGGACCCACATTGGCTCAAAAAATTTGTGAAGAACTTAACTTGGATCCTCAAGTTAGGGCCCACACATTAGGTGAAAATGACCTTTCTCGTATCAATCAGCTTCTCCAAGCTCAATATCTCGTTGAAGGGGATTTGAAACGCAAAGTTCAAAATGACATTCGCCGCCATATCACGATTAAATCGTATAGAGGTTTACGTCACAAATTAAATCTCCCTTGTCGAGGACAGCGCACGCGCACTAATTCTCGCACAAGAAAGGGAAAACGCAAAACTGTTGCAAACAAGAAGGCATAGGGGTTGATCTTTGGTTACTGTAGCTAAAAAATCCGGAACAAGCACACGAAAAGAGAAACGCTCCGTTCCTAATATTATTCTCCATATTAACGCATCCTTTAACAATACCATCGTTACAGCTACTGACCTGCAGGGTAATACTCTCGCATGGAGCTCAGCAGCCGCAGCAGGGTTTAAAGGTTCAAAAAAATCAACACCTTACGCTGCTAGCTGTGCTACGCAGATCGTGATGGACAAGCTCACCTCATTCTCTATCCAAGAGGTCGAGGTCCGTTTAAATGGTCCGGGGCCAGGAAGAGATTCCGCAGTCCGAATTATTGCTAATTATCCTGTATTGATTACATCGATCATCGATATTACACCGATTCCACACAACGGATGCAGGGCACGTAAAAGAAGAAGGGTTTAATCTATGCAAGTTGTTTATGCGGAGTTTAGACTTCCGAAACAGATTAAAAGTCAAACTATAGACCATAATAAATCTGTTTATACAGCGGAACCTTTTGAAAAAGGTTTTGGTCACACTGTTGGTAATGCCCTTCGTAGGGTTTTGCTTACCTCCATTGAGTCCTACGCCATCGTCGCGCTTCGCTTAGAGGGTGTTTCACACGAGTATACGGCTATCGATGGAATCATCGAGGACATGACCTCTATCATCATCAATTTCAAGGGTGTACTTTTAAGGAAGATCCCTCTTGAAGGTCAAGTTTCGACACGCGGGGTAAAAAAATTTTCCATTCAGTTGAATGTCACTAACGAGATGATACAGGAAGGCAACGGAAACTATACCGTCCAGGTTAAAGATTTGTTTGCCGATTCTGAATTTGAGGTGATTAATCCCCATCACAAACTTTTTACTGTGACAAAACCACTGACGCGTCATATCGATTTCAAAATTGCTCTTGGTAGAGGCTATTGTCCTTCTGAAAGGATCCACATTGCCGATCCTACCTTTAGCGAAATTGTAATCGATGCAGCGTTTTCACCGGTTAGGCACGTTAATTATTTTATTGAAGGGTGCCGTGTTGGTGGTGAAACGGATCTCGATCGTCTGGTAGTTGAAGTTACAACTGATGGAAGGATCACACCTGATGAGGCGATGACGCATGCTGTGCAAATTCTTTCTTTGCACCTGAATGTTTTTGATCCCCTCAAAATGCAACAGATTACTTTTGACAATCCCGAGAAGGAAGATTCCTCTGATCGGGATGCAATTATGTCAAAATTGGGACTGAAGATTTCTGAAATTGAACTATCTGTCCGTTCGACTAATTGTCTTCACGGGGCAAATATTTCGACTATTGCAGAGCTAGTTTCAAAAACAGAGCAAGAGATGCTCAAGTTTAGAAATTTTGGAAAAAAATCACTAAACGAGATCAAAGCTAAACTTGAGGAGATGGGACTATCTCTTGGCATGGATCTAAGTAAGTACGGCATCGATCCCGAGCAAATCAAGGAGTTTTTCGGCGGTACAGACCTTTCGGATTTCGACGAAGACGAAGATTTCGAAGATGACGAGGTTTACGAGGATGATTCTCTTTCAGAGGATGAACTAGAGACAGAAGAGGACGAAAATGAGGCATAGAAAACGTAGCGAAAGACTTGGCAAGACCTCTTCACACAGAGAAGCCATGTTAGCGAATATGACTAAAGCGCTGGTTATGAAAGAATCGATTGAAACGACTTTGCCAAAGGCAAAAGTTCTACGCCGCTATGCGGATAGGGCTATAACCTTAGCCAAGGAAAATACCCTTTCAAGCAGAAGGTCCCTAATCGCAAAGTTAAGAGTCCGGTTCAATGCGCTCACCACTAAAGAAGCGAGAGCTGCTAAAAACGGTGACAAATCATCCTTTAATGACGATCGCTTCGTTATTGAAAAGCTGATGAACATACTAGGTCCCCGCTTCAAAGAGAGAAACGGTGGATACACACGCATCATTAAAACAGCCAATAGAATAGGCGATGATGCAACGATGTGTGTGATTCAGTACCTTGAAGCATAAAATTCTTTGAAATATTCCCCCTTCATTCCTATGATGGGGGAGTAATTCATTCTTGGAGAAATCAGTTTTGACAGTCAAAATCGGAATCAACGGTTTCGGTCGTATCGGAAAGATAGTTTTTAGACAGCTCTTTGAGCGTCTAAATGGTACTAATGTTCAATTTTTTATCAATGATTTAGCTACTCCTCATCAGATCCGCTATGCTCTTAAATTTGATACAAATTATGGACCTTTCAACTATCCTGTGACTGCATTTGAAGGCGGTATCCAAGTCGGTGAATTGATGGTGCCTATCTTGAGCGAAACATCGCCGGAGAATATACCCTGGGATGTAGATATTGTAGTTGAATCTACCGGACGCTTTACAGCTTTTGACAAGGTGCAAAAACACAAGGCTCGCCATCATGTAATTGTAACGGGTCCCTCAAAGGATATTCCAATGGTGGTTATCGGTGTCAATGACCAGCTCCTAGAAGAAAATCATAGAGAGCTATCTATTGCATCTTGCACAACAAATTGCCTCGCACCACTGGCTAAAACCATCCATGAGACTTTTACCATAGTAGAAGCTCTCATGACAACCGTGCATGCGTGTACGCAGAGCCAACTATTAGTAGACGGCTACCGGCCTGATTTTCGTGACGGTAGATCTGCATTTCAAAATATTGTACCCTCCTCTACGGGGGCGGCTAAAGCTGTGGGTCTCGTTTACCCTCCACTTTCGGGTAAACTAACGGGGATTGCTTTCAGAGTGCCCGTTTCCACTGTTTCAGTTGTCGACTTAACTGTTCGTTTTGAGCAAAAAACTTCATTGGAAGCTATTTTGAACCATTTGATCCATGAACAATCAAATCGTTTAAAAGGTATACTCTCAGTGTCTAAAGAAGAGGGAGTATCCTCCGATTTTAAAGGGGATTCGCATTCATGCATTGTGGATGCTTTTTCTTGTGTGCAGCTCAACGAATGTTTTTATAAATTAATTGCCTGGTATGACAACGAATGGGGCTACTCAGCCCGTGTTTGTGATGTTATCATCCAGTGCTTAAAAAAAATGGATAGATAATCTGTGAATTTTACAAGAGAACCAATAATAGAATCGATAATCTCAGCAAGAGATGGTTATAAATTATCGATCAAATCTACAAAATTCAATGAAAATAAGGAAGTCTTGGTTGATGCGGTAGAAATCGTATCTTTTGGCAGCTCACAATTTTTTCGTTGCCAAGAGAAACCTAAACCTTTTATTTTCCCTGTAGCAGATTTTGAGATTTCCGAAGTTAAGGAAACCCGTTTTATACTCAAAAACTCGAGTCTAGAAAAATCTGTTAGGATCCAAAGCTCCAAAGAGCACCTTCATAAAACATCCAAAGATGTACAAGAGGAAGAGTTTGTAGTAGAGCAAGATCAAGAGGAGGAGTTGCTGGAGGAATCTTCTGAGGAGACCGCTGCTGCGCCCCGTGAGGATAAAAAGTCTAAGCGAAATAGAAGAAAAAGAGATCGTCAAAAACAACAACGTTACACACCTGAAGAGGTTTTACACGAGGAAGTCTCCACTGAGAGTGACAAAGGAGGGGATACCAAGGATGAGACGCTTGTTTCATCTCCTACGAGCACAACGCCCAAATTTATCTCCCCCCCTCCTGCGCTCATCATCAGCTCCCTCTCCCATCGCAAAAGCGAGACAGTTCATCAAGAATCTGTTTTACCCACCTCTCCATTAGAGAACGCTGATGCTCAGTTGCGAGAAATCCCGCTCAACCCCACACCTGTTGACCACTCTGTTGAGCGTGAAGATTTTATTAAAAAGGAAAATGCTTCCATAGAATCTTCGAACGAGATATGATATCCTCAAAACTTTTTCCCATCGCGCAGGTGGTGGAATGGTAGACACTAGGGACTTAAAATCCCTTGGCCTTTAGGCCGTGCAGGTTCGACTCCTGTTCTGCGCAATAAAAGCCCAGAGGTTAACCTCTGGGCTTTTTTATTTACATCCTCATATGTTAAATTTCATCTCTTTCATGAAAGCCAAACCAAAAGTCAGGTCAAATATTTTGAGTATTTATTTGGTTAGGGTATAGGCTTAATTTTATTAATCCTTAAGGACAAAAAATAAAAGTAGTCTGGCAGGAAAAGTACTATAGAAATGAAGGGATAAAGACAAAATAATATAGAAAGCAACCATAAGGTTGCTTTCTATAAGTTTAAGTTAAAAAGGAGGCGATTTTTTCAAAGAAACTTTTTTTCTTCGGAAGGTTAGCTGGACTCTCGATTTGCTGAAAGCGTCTGAGAAGATCCTTTTGTTCCTCATTAAGATTGACAGGGACTTCTACGAGGATGCGCACCAGGAGGCTTCCCTTCGATTTAGAGTGGACATTTGGGAACCCTTCTCCTTTGATCTTGAGAATTTTTCCGGTTTGGGTCCCCTCCGGAATAACAAGTTTATAGCTTCCGCTAAGGAGGGTTGGGATCTCCTTTTTAGCTCCAAGGGCTGCCTCTACAAAGCTTACAGGAAGGTCAAGGTAGAGATCATCCCCCTCGCGCACAAAAACATCATGTGATTCCACTTTGATCGCAACATAGAGGTCTCCATTAGGTCCTCCATGCAAGCCTGCGTCACCAAGACCCGGCATACGAAGACGCATTCCGTTGTCTACCCCGGCAGGGATATTTAATTGAACCTGTTTTTTTGTCTTAACCCGACCGTGGCCATGACAGGAGAGGCATGGATTCTTGATGATTTCACAAGAGCCGTTACAAGTAGGACATGTGCCGGACATCGTGAAAAATCCTCGAGACTGCTGGATGTGTCCTGTCCCTTTGCAGGTCGGGCAGGTCTGGATATCAGATGCCGTTTTAGCGCCGGAGCCGTGACAAGATTCGCAAACTTGCGCTACTTGGATCAAGGCAGTTTTTTCAACACCCTTCGCTGCCTCCTCAAAGGAGAGATTCAGTGAAATCTGCTTACTTGCTCCCTGTTGAGGGTACTTTCCCCCTTCGCCCCCCTGGGATTCAAAACCAAAAAAACTTTCAAAGATGGATCCACCCCTGCCTTGTCCAAACGCGTTCATAAAGGTATGCAAAGCATCCTCCATGCTCGAACCATACTGGCCGCTGAATCCCCCTTGCCCATTTACCGCGTCGGCTCCAAATCGGTCGTATGTTTCTCTCTTCTTTTCATCGGAGAGGACTTCATAAGCCGCTGATATTTCTTGGAATTTTTTTTCAGCTTCCTTGTCCCCCTGATTTTTATCAGGGTGGTAGGTGACAGCTAGTTTTCGGTAGGCTTTCTTGATCTCATCTTGGGTCGCACTTTTTGCAACACCAAGAACTTGGTAGTAATCTTTTGACATTCGATAAATGTTTTATGGGCGGTGTCTAAGAGCTGCTTTTTGTTTAATTTTACGTCTTTCGGATGGCTTAAGATAGTAGCGTCTTGCACGAAGAGTTTTCATAATGCCTTCGCGATCTACTTTTTTCTTCAAGTGACGAAGAGATCTATCAACTGTTTCACCCGGACGTAATTTAACTTGAATCATGAATTTTTCCTAATGATTTGGCCCAGATTATAGGGGATTGTCTTACGAAAAGTCAACCATTTTGGCTTATAGATGATAAAATCCTTGTCTCTAGGGTTTTAAGGGGTTTAGCGCGGGTGCTTGACATATTCAATTTTTAATTTTTTAGGATCGGTTCACTGTTTGTTTTTAAATAAATTTATTTCACGAAAACCAAGACTTTTTTTTGCATGCTTGGTATGCTGCTTCACATTTTTTTTCTCTAGGGGTTGTTGGAGTAAAATAGACTTTGCCCCCCTCCTGGATGCATTCGGCTGTATATGCTAGCCCAGAGCGGGCATCAAGCAGCAAAGCCCCCTGAGATTGCTTTTCCTCTATTTGGTTTAAAAAGTGGGAATAGGTGATCAGCGGGACGTTAAGAATTGCGCATATTGTAAACGCAATAGTAGCCCCCAGTCTAAGCGGGGGTAAGGTTTCCAGCCCCTTTAGGCATGGCAACGGCTTGAATTTTTTTTCTTGTTGGGACATAAGAGCATGATTCTGAGTTGGTAGATTGCAAGACTCTGGTGACCCTATTTCGCCTAAAAGCTTTTTTACGATTCATCATGATTAAAAACCGAACCCGACTGGTAACTTAAGTCTATAAAGAGGACACATAAAAGATTAAGTTAGCAAAAATTAGTAATAATTGGTCCAGAAAATGGGGTGGGGGCCACACCTTTTTACAATCCAGTGTGAGAAATTAGAATAAAATGTTTGGTAGTCTACACGAAAACGTCTCTCTGGAGCTAAGATTGTTCGTTTGAACCACCCATATAGTTAAAAAATACCTTGGAATAAAAAAACCAAAAAGAATACCGCGAAAAAGCAGCCAACTCCTAGACCTGTAAAAACAGGTCCTATTTACATGCTTCCCCTGACCAAAAGGCCCTTTTATCCCGGGATGGCCGCCTCTTTGACGATTGAACCAGGCCCCTTTAAAGAAGCGTTAAATCTTATGAAGAAGATAAGCCTCCTATCGGGGCTCTTTGACATAATCAATTTTTAATGTATCAAGAGGGGTAAACGCGTCTTTTCGGTACAACGAGCCAATGAAAAATCCTAGCCGATTCCTGTTAGCGGTTTGGGTGAAAGGGAGATCGATTTTAACAAGTTCGGGCAAACTAAAAAAGACCTCTTCTTCTTCAATCAGAAAATCTGATTGGTAGGCGAGTCCCGATCTAGCATCCAGGTGGATGCGGCCAGAGATTCCCGTCTCGGGAAGGAATCCCAAAAAAGAGGGATAGGTGATCAAAGGGACCTTTTTTGCAAGAGCGAGAGCTGTGGCGATAGAAGCGGCCAGCCTAAGGGGGGTAAAAGCGCCGGGTCCCTTAGGTATAGAGACAGCGATGAGCTCTCTTTGGGTTTTTTCTACAAGATTGTGAGCTAGAGCAGGGAGCGCGGGGTAGTCTAGAGAGGCGCACGCCTCCAGGATCTTCCCGGTCTGGTCTATAGTGAATATATTTCCGGATTGGTAGCTTAGATCTATCACAAGGATGCACATTGTCGATAAATATAGCGAAAACTTGTGATATTTGGTACAAAAAAGGGTGGGGAGACACTCTCGATCTTAAGGAACTAAAGATTAGGAAATTAGAAATAAAATGTTTGGTAGTCTACACGAAAACGAGTCTCTGTGGTAGGATTGGCCCATTGAATCACTAATTTAGTTGAAAAAAGACCTTGGAAAACAAAAATCATAAGAAAAAAGCCTCGAAAAAGCAGACGCGCTCCTCTTTAGTCAAGTCGGGACCCATCTACGTGTTGCCTTTGACCAAAAGGCCCTTTTTTCCCGGTATGGCGGCTTCTTTGACAATCGAGCCCGGCCCTTTTTATGAAGCGCTCAAGTCGATTGCTAAAACGGAAGATCGTTATGTAGCCCTGTCGATGTCTAAAAAAGAAAATATAGGGATCTATACTGTCGGGTTCGACGATCTGCATCCGGTAGGGGTTCTGGCAAAGGTTTTGCGGGTCGCCCCGCTTCAAGAGCAGGGCGCTCAGGTTTTTCTAAGTGTCGAGTGCAGGATTGTTTTAAAAAAGCCAAAGGCACAGTCCAAACCTCTAAAAGCCTCTTTTATACCCCATTTTGACCACCCGGAAAACGAGGACGACGAGCTCATAAAAGCCTACTCAACCAGCATTTTGACGACAACAAAAGAGCTCCTCAAGTTAAACCCTCTTTTCAAGGAGGAGTTGCAAGTTTTTTTAGGTCATTCCGACTTTACCGATCCGGGGCGCCTTGCAGACTATTCCGTTGCGCTGACGACCGCTACTAGAGATGAGCTCCAGGAGGTTCTTGAGGCATTTGACCTGAAGGTCCGAAGCGAAAAGGCCCTTTTGCTGTTAAAAAAAGAGCTTGACCTCAATCAGCTTCAAAATACTATTACCCAAAAAATAGAAGCGAATATCTCGAAGTCTCAAAAAGAGTATTTTTTAAAAGAACAGCTTAAGACGATAAAGAAAGAGCTGGGACTTGAAAAAGACGATAAAAGTTTTGATGTTGACAAGTTTGAGAAGCGGATTGAGAAATTACAGGTGCCGGCATCGGTACTCAAGACAATACATGAAGAGCTTGACAAGCTTGCCTTTTTGGATGCCCAGTCGGCTGAGTACGGGGTGTGCAGAAATTATTTGGACTGGTTGACGCTTATTCCTTGGGGGATCAAATCCAAAGAGGTTTTTGATGTGGAAAAGGCAAAACAGATCTTAGATAAAGATCACTACGGTTTAGAGGATGTAAAAGAGCGCATCCTTGAAATCATAGCTGTCGGGCAATTAAGCCAAACCACACGCGGGAAAATCATCTGTCTTGTAGGGCCTCCAGGAGTTGGAAAGACAAGTATAGGAAAATGCATAGCGCAAGCGCTAAATCGAAAATTTTTCCGATTTTCAGTAGGTGGAATGCGTGACGAGGCGGAGATCAAAGGGCACAGGCGTACCTATGTTGGGGCGATGCCCGGAAAGCTGGTGCATGCGCTGAAAACGACAAAGACCTCTAATCCTGTAATTCTTATCGATGAGATAGACAAGATAGGCAACGGACACCACGACCCCTCTGCTGCATTGCTTGAGGTGTTAGACCCCGAACAAAATGCTGATTTTATTGACCATTATCTGGATGTTCCACTAGATCTTTCAAATGTTTTATTCATCGTCACTGCAAATACGTTGGACACGATACCGACTCCGCTTTTAGACCGCATGGATGTGATTCGCCTTTCGGGTTATATTTTAGAGGAGAAGGTACAGATAGCAGAGAGGTACCTGGTACCGAAGAACAGAAAAGAGTCGGGACTTAAAGCAAATCAGATCAAGCTGAAGCCGGGTGCAATTATAGCCATCATAGACGGTTATGCAAGGGAAGCTGGGGTACGTAACCTGGAAAAGCTGATTCAGAAAATAATGGGTAAAGCTGCAAAAGAGATTGTGCTGAAGAAAAAAAATGCGGTTGTCATCACCCAGGAAAATCTTATCGAGTATCTAAAACAACCCGTATTCACCCAAGATCTTTTATATGAAGACCCACCGGCCGGAGTAGTCGTCGGACTTGCCTGGACCAGCATGGGTGGCGCTACATTGAGCATTGAGGCGGTAAAAACCCCTCACGCTGACAAGACCATTATGAAATTGACCGGAAATCTTGGGGAGGTCATGAAAGAATCGGCTCAGATAGCATGGACTTATTTCATGAGCTCGATTGATAAGTTTGCTCCTCATTACCGTTTTTTTGAAAAAAGTGAAATACACATCCATGTACCTGAAGGGGCAACCCCCAAGGACGGCCCGTCGGCCGGTATAACAATGGTGACAGCCCTTTTTTCATTACTTATGGATGTGAAAGTGCTTAAAGGTTTGGGGATGACCGGAGAGATTACCGTGACTGGAAAAGTGCTTCCTATCGGCGGGGTTCGAGAGAAAGTAATCGCTCTTAGACGCTCGAAACTGGACCACCTCATCCTCCCGAAAGAAAATAAGAGAGACTTTGGCGAACTTCCCGATTATCTAAAAACGGGAATTCATGTAGTATTTGTGGATACCTATGAGGATGTGTTCAAAGTTGCATTCGATTACCCCAACAATCAACGGATCCAAATGGCATCCCCATCTGAGCCGTAAAATTATTGCGCCCGAAATTCTGCCATTAAAAATGGCCGAATTTAGGGAAAAAAAAGCTATAATTATTACGCTTAATGGAAGTTTTGATCTTTTGCATGCCGGCCACCTTAAAATTTTGTCCCACGCCTATGACTTAAAAGGTGAAAACGGAATCTTTATTGTTGCTCTGAATACGGATGACTCGGTGCATAGGTACAAATCCGTCTTAAGGCCGATAGTTCCACTTGAAGAGCGGCTACAGATGATGGCTGCCTCGTTTTTTGTGGATTATGTCACCTGGTTTGAGGAGGATAATCCGATAGAGCTCTTAAAGATAATTCGACCCCATATTCATGTAAACGGCTCTGAGTACGGTGAAAATTGCATAGAGGCCGAAACGGTAAGAGAGGGAGGGGGGGTAGTTTCCATAGTTGAAAAAGCTCAAGGATTATCCACCTCAATGATTATTGAGAAGATTTTATCTCTAGGTAAGGTAGATGGTTAGGTTTTTTTCGTTTTTGATGATAGCTATCTACTTGTTGGACACTTATCAGTTTTTTGTGTTGTTTTCGGGTGCTTCCGAGTATGTCCAATCGATCATGCCCCTCACGCCTATCAAAACGTTTCTGTTATTTCAGGATTTTCCCCTAGATAGGCAGCTCTACGAATTGCTTTTGGCACAAAGTAATGCAGGATCCTTTGAGTCGCTGACCCCTTCTGCGCAGTCAATTCTTACGGATATTCTTCAAGAGGGCAGACAACAAGGAACTTTGAACCTTCCATGGTCTGAGCTTTCAATTTTAAGGGGCCAAGTGTTTAGGTTATTCACGCCGGCCCTTTTGCATGCCAATCTGATCCATATTTTTTTTAATCTTTTGTGGTTTGTCCCTTTGGGCTCTATGATAGAGAAACGAGCGGGTCCACTTCCCTTTTTGGCTATTGTCTTAATCACAGGGATCGCAGCAAATGTAGCGCAGTTTTCAGTGACTGGCCCACTATTTCTTGGAGTTTCGGGTGTTGTTTGCGCGCTTGCAGGTTTTGTTTTTGTGAGGACCAAAAAGGCCCCTTGGGAGGGGTATCCGCTTTCCAAGTCGGGAGTAGGATTGCTATTTATTTACATAATTTTTCTTACTTTAATTGAGATTTTCGGTAAAGTTTTTGTGTACTTAAGTGGGACAATGGTGGTGAGTCCAATAGCAAATACAGCGCATTTGACCGGCCTAGTAGCCGGAGGGCTTTTAGGTTTCAATCGATGGTTTAGGTGTTCATCTTGAGTTTACGAGAATTGACGATTTTAGGATGTGGTTCGCAGCAACACACACGTGATAGAAACCATAATGCTTACCTCCTTCGTTGGAAGACGGAAGGGTTTTTATTTGATCCGGGTGAGGCGACCCAGAGGCAATTTATTTTTGCAAAAATAGCACCTACTGCAGTTACCAGAATTTTTGTTAGCCATTTCCACGGGGATCATTGTCTGGGACTTGGAGCTATGATTTTGAGGCTGAATCTTGATAAGGTTCCGCAGCCTATTCATATTTACTACCCGGAGAGCGGAAAGCGTTACTTTGACAACTTGCGATATTCATCTATTTATACACAGACCATTACGATAGTGGAGCATCCGGTAAAGGTCTCGAAGGAGATGACCCTAGTCGATGAAACAGAGGAGTTTTTGATCTACGGCTCTCTTTTGAACCACGGAATCGACTGCATCGGGTGGCGTATCCAGGAAAAAGACACGCGCAAATGTATAAAGGAGAAGCTGAAAGAAAAAGGGGTTCATGGCCCGATGGTCAAAGAGCTCCTGGACAAAGGGGTGGTAGTGACCGAGCATGGGCGCGTGGATCTAGATGATGTGTCGTATGTCAAACCCGGCGACAGTGTAGCGGTAGTGATCGATACTTTAAAGTGTGCCCAGGCGGTCGAGCTCGCCCGGGATGTAAAATTACTTTTGATTGAGTCTACTTATCTAGATAGTGAAAAAGAGTTGGCGGAAAATTATAAACACATGACTGCCACTCAAGCTGCCCAGATAGCGTCAGAAGCCGGGGCCAAAAAGATGGTAATGACCCATTTTTCCGCAAGATACTCTGAGGAAGAGGTTTTTGAACTGGAAGCGAGGCACCATTTTACTGAGTCCTACGCAGCAAAAGATTTGAGAACATTCACCTTTTAAGCGGCTGCACACGTGCCCCGTTTTTTTTGTAACATTTGAGGCGTAATCCCTTTTTTTAAAAAATAGACCAAATAAAAAAAATCTATCTATCTTGTAAACAAAGGACTATTTCACTTGAAACCTTAGACTCATTCGAGTGCGCTCTCGGGATTTTCAGCGATGTGAGCAAAATGGTCGATAAGAGAATTACGCTCTTCGGAACTAGAAAAAGCGATAAGTTCCTTTAATAGAGATCGCATTTCTAAAGGATTATTGGAATCGATAAGATGTCTTGCCGCCTGATAGTAGGAGGCCTCAACACCCTCGGCCTCGAGTTCCTGGTCCATCATATTTTCAATAATTTTCGCATTTGTTTTAAGCTCTTCTGTCATTCCCTGAGATTTTTGAACTTTAGATGCAGTTTCTTTCAAGTGGACTATATTTTGAGCGATTTTCTTTAATAGCTCTGGATCATAGACAGCTTCTTTAAGACGAATCAACCTGATAAATTGCCTAAGAAAAATCTGTAGTTGATTTTTTAAGTCATCGTGCTGCATAGGTGCTCCCTTATTTATAAGTCACACTAACAAAAAGTAATTCTTTTTGTAAAGGGGGGTCATAAATAGGGAAAGCGGGTAAGATTTTTTGGTTGATTTATAGAGAGTAGGTCCTGTTTGATTGACACGTAAAATATTCTAAATGGGAAAAATAACGCTCCTCCTAGTGTCAAAAGAAATAGGAAAAGAGGGGAACTCCATCTTTTTAATGGGGGATGGTCCATTTTTAAATAGAAGGGGGTCTGGGCTATGGTTGTAACAAATCTTTCTAAGTTCTTCGGGGCTATTTCAAGATGATAAGCAGTCTGAGAAATATCCCTCAGGATCAGAAGGGGGGCAAAAATAGGTTTAAGATCTATTTCCAAGTAAATGGAGATCGCATCTTCTGTCCGATAATGGATTAGCTGGGAATTTTGATTTTCAGGATTTTTTAGAATCCAGCCTGTATTTTTTAGGAAAAGAGTCTTTAATGAGGGTGTCGGACTTGCATGTGGGGAACAAGCCTCATGAAGGAGATTTTTATCGTGGTCAATCAATTGGATTTTTTCAATAAAAGGCCAATTTTTAAAAAAGGAATCGTCGACTTTACCGATATTGTCTTTGTGAATTTCAATTAGGGACCGGGCAAGCTGCTCAATATGGCAGAGATATTTTGTAACACCTTCTAAAGCGATCGAGTCGTAATGTTGCTGGTTTTTTTCTTCTATTTGCAAGTTGTGTTGCCAACTAAGGTGCCAGGTCGATATAACGGCTGTTGAAGCTAAAAGGGTGCCATAGCACAACCATCCGGTCCTCCCGTAAAAAGCAGAATGGGTTGTTAAAAGACTAATATGGAAAACAAGGAAGAAAAATATCGTAAAAAAAAATAAAATTTTGAGTTCTTTATTATAGGGGACGATAGCACGCACTACAAGGGGTTCATCCAACCCGAAAAAGTTTTTTTCTAAAGACGTTGCGTACCCCCAAATGGTAAAGTGTCCTTTCTCCTCTTTTGGAGTATCAAAAGAGCTAAAAAATGGGAAGGAGCTTTTGTCCTCTTTAGATTTCAAAAAACTGAACTGAAGATTCTTGCTTGGTTTAAGAAAAATAGCCTCAAAATCTTGAACTTCTAATATCCGCATAGTTCCGTCATAGAGCGGGATAACACGATAATAAGCGGGGATTTGCGTCAAGTGCGAGGTTTCTTTGATCCATGAAGGGGTCGAGATCATCTGAATTTTTTGCGCCAAATGGTTATTGTCCAAGCCTAATTTTTTTTGTGGTTCAAGAATTTTCCAATTAGAATCCGAAAATTGGACTCTAATTGGCCATTTCGACCCTTGGCGAGTCAGTTGTCCTAAATAATTTTTTTGTCCTAAAAGATCCAATTTTTGGAATTTTTGATCCAATTCCAAGAAATATTTTTCAGACTCCCTTTTGAGAAATGTTTTGGATTTTGGCGCCACCTTTTGAATGGACTCAGAAAGCATCCAAAAAAAGGTTGCAAATAACACTAGAAAGAGGTGAGCTGCATATTTTCTCATCTCCTGTTTCTATTTCAAATGTTCCCTTTTTTGTAAATAACCGTTTCGAAACCTAGATATAGAACGGCTTTTGTAGAGGATTAAACTATTAATTTCTGTTTAAATCTGCTAGATTAAAAAAAATTAAAAAGAGAAGAATTTAAATGTTAGGTCTTTTAAAAAAACATACTTTAGTTGGACTATTCGTATTTTCCCAACTGTATTCCCAAACCTTTTATGTAGAGTTTGATCCCTACAATAAGTGGAATATAGACGGAGAATCTCACTATCAAAAAAAATATGGATTTAGGTCTAAAATTTTTCACGACTCCCGAGTTGCTTTCAATTATAAGCCTCAAGTAGCTTTTTACCTTTTAGACATCAAGGAAAAGTATAAACTCGAAGCGGCTGTTGAAACGGGAACTTTCTATGGATTTACGACTAGATTTTTAGGGAACCTGTTTGAGAGGGTGGATACGTTTGAGGTTGATATGTATTGTCTTTTGCGTGCAGAAAAAAGAATGAGGGGATTAAAAAATATTCATCTTCACCATAAAAGCTCAGGAGATTTCCTTGGGCCCCTTTTAGAGGAAAAATTAAAATCAAAAAGGCTCTTTTTTTACCTTGATGCACATTGGAATAATTATTGGCCTTTAAAAGATTAGTTAAGGCAAATAGCCAAGTCTCACAGAGACAATTGTGTGATCATGATCGATGATATTAAGGTCCCCTTGAGACCTGAAATTAGGTACGATTGTTACACAATAGACGGGGTATTCCAGGAGTGTTCTTATGAGTATGTCGAAAAAGAGCTAGCAGAAGTCTTTTCAGACTATAATTTATACTACTTGATTGTAAAAGGGGATCATGGAGGAGCGCAGCTATTGATCGTACCTAAATGCTTTGAAAATTGATGGTGATCTCTGAATGACAGATTTTAAAAATGAAGATTATTTTAAAAAATAGAATTTTGATCTTTTAGGTGTAGCTATTACGGATCGCGCTTGCGATGATCGAAAAAGCGTTTGCTACATTCAGGGAATTCTTTAGACCAACGAGCGGTATTTCTACAAGGTGGTCTACTTGGGACAAGATTTGGTTGGAAATGCCGAACTCTTCGTTTCCAAAAATTAGGGTACCGCCAGTCAAAGGAAATTTAAAGAAGGCGTAGTTTTCGGCACTTTCCCCCGTCTCAAGAGCAATCCAAGGGCGAGGGAGGTCTTCAAGTTTGGCATTTTCAAAAATGGGGACATGAAATTCGGCCCCTAGGGCTGTTTTTGCTATTTCCTTATGGTGCTTTGAAGGGCAAAATGGGGAGAGATGGATCGTGCCGAGTCGAAACGCCTCCGTGGTTCGGATGATGCTTCCAAGATTATACGCAGACCGGATCTGATCTAAATAAATCGAAAACGGTAAAAAAGGTGCCTCCTTTTCCTTGTGGTCAAGTCTCCTGATTTGCGGCAAGAATTTTGGCGTTTCTTCGTCCGGTTTCACCAATCCCATTAAGGAATGGTAGAGGTGGGACAAATCTTCAAAAGAGCGGGGCATTGGGGATATAGAAGGATCGTAATCCCTAAAACGGGCGTAGTGGTCAATCGCATCCTTATCATCGAGACTAAGATAAACACGACGCACAAGTTTTGCCAAAATCCTTTTTTTTGCCGCTGAGTGCAGAGCGAGGAATTGGTATTTACCGAGTTGCCTTAGATCGTACTTCAAGGTATTCCTCAAGTGTTCCTTTGAAAAAGTGGACCCCATCGGGTTCAATTGAAATAATGGATGTTGCGACGCGATCGATCAGGTCTCTATCATGCGAAGCTATTACAACGGTGCCGTTAAATTTCTCCAATCCGTCGCCAAGGGCAGAAACTGATTCCAAATCCAGGTGGTTATTCGGTTCGTCCAAAATCAAAACATTCGGTTTGCTTAAAATAAGATAGGACAGAATCAACCGCGCCGTTTCCCCTCCGGAAAGTTTGTAGGTTTCTTTAAAAACATCGTCCCCAGAAAAAAGGAGCTTTCCTAAGCTGCCGCGGATTTCCTGGTCGTATGCACTCTGATTGCGCCCCCTTAACCAATCAAACATTGTCACTGTCTCTTTTTTGTTTACGATATCATGGTGTTCTTGCGGAAAATAGCCGATCTTTACGTTTTGACCCACCACGAGGTTACCTGCTGTGGGTTCGATGATTTGAGCTAAAAGCTTAAGGAGAGTCGATTTTCCCATCCCGTTGGCCCCGATGATTCCCACTTTGTCCCCCCTGGAGATATCAAAGTTGATTTTCTCAAATACGGAATTGCTGTCGTAGGTTTTTTTTAGGTTTTGTCCCTTAAAAATAGTGCTTCCGGCTCGTTCCGGCTCATCGAACATAATGAAAGGTCGGGTGATATTGGTCCTTTTCATCTCCTGAGGCTGCAGACGTAAAATTTCCTTTTTCCTAGATGTTGCCTGGCTGGAGCGTGTCCCTGCACCAAATCGCTGGATGAAATCTTGAAGCTGAGCAATTTTCTTTTCCCTGGATTTAGCGTCTTGCTGCGACCTATCGCGAACCTCCATTTTAGTTTGCACCATCTGGTCATAGTTGCCTGGGTAAAGAATGATGGTCTCATAGTCGATATCTGCTATGTCGGTCGCTACCGAGTTAAGAAAATAGCGGTCATGGGATACAACAATCAACGTCCCTTTATAATCTTTTAAAAATTCTTCAAGCCACGTAATAGAATCAAGGTCCAGGTGGTTTGTCGGTTCATCCAGCATCAAGGCTTCCGGATTTCCGAAAAGAGCTTGACATATCAAAGCGCGAAACTGAAAATCTGAAGGGACATTCCCCATCAAGCTATCAAATAAATCTTCCGGAATCCCCATCCCGCTGAGCAGTTTTTCAGCATCACTGTCGGCCATGTACCCGTCTTCTTCAGCGATGATCTCTTCCAAAGAGCCTAGGCGCATTCCTACCAGGTCGGTCATTTCCACCTCGTAAAGACGATCCCTCTCCTCGAAAGTGGCCCATAGGCGTCTATTCCCCATGATAACAACCTGCCTTAAAGAATAGTCTTTATAGTCATGGATGTTTTGTCTAAGGTATCCGGTTTTTTTGGGAAGCGCTACCGTTCCCGAGGTTGGCTCTTCCAGACCCATAATGATCTTTAGAAGAGTCGACTTTCCAGCCCCGTTGGGTCCGGTAATCGCATAGCGGTGCCCTTTATTCAAAGCAATGGTAACATCTTCAAAAAGAGTGCGTGTCCCGACTCTTTTGGTAATTTTAGACAGTGTAATCATAATCAATAGAAGACTATAGCAGGTAGAAGGAGGGTTTTCAAGGTGCAAATTTCGAGGTTTTTAGAGTTTTTGAAAGGGGTAAAGCGAGTCAGCCTACATACGTTGAGGGCCTATGAGTCGGATCTTCGAGCTCTTCATAATTTTATTCTTGGCAAGCCACTGGAACAGGTGTCAAAATATGAGATACGCTCTTTTTTGATGACGCTTCATAAAGAAAATATTTCAAAAAAAACGGTAGCTAGGAAAGCAGCCTCCTTACGTAGCTTTTACCGCTACTTGGTCTTACATGAGGGCCTGGAAAAAAACCCCATGGAGCTCATCGATCCAATCAAGCAAGAGCCCTCTATCCCCAGAGCCGTATCCCGAGAGGAGGTGGAGTTGCTACTCAATTCTGTCGACCCATCGACATTCCTAGGGCTGAGAGATCGTTGTATTATGGAATTATTTTATTCGTCGGGGCTCCGGTTAAGTGAGGTGGAAGCGCTTGACTGGTCTGATATTTCGTTTCAGGACAGAATTTGCCTAATAAAAGGAAAAGGGAACAAATCGCGTCTCGTCCCATTCACAGAGACGGTAAGAAATTGGTTAAAGCTCTATAAGGATCACCCCCAAAATGGACTGGGAGAAATGGGGGTTGTTTTTGTGAATAAGTTTGGGAAAAGGATTAGTTCCCGTTCGATCGACAGAATGTTTAAAGAGTACGTCCTGAAATCCGGCCTCTCTTTGCATATTACCCCCCACGTTTTACGCCACTCCATTGCAACGCATTGGCTCGATCGGGGAATGGATTTAAAATCCATTCAGGAAATTTTGGGGCACGAGAGTTTAGGTACTACACAGATCTACACAAAGGTAACTAAAACCAAAAAGCAGGAGATCTATCAAAAAACTCATCCGCTAGCGATGGGAAAGATAGATTTAGAAGGATAGCTTTTGGAGGAAAGGGGGCGTTCAAAAAAAGGATAATTGTTAAAAAAATTTGAGGGGGCTGTAAGCCGGATTCTGTAAAAGGCAAAAGCCTTTACCCGTCATTCCTCTGGGAGCTCTGTCACCAGAACCCTCTAGCGAGTTAACGAAAGGACGGTCGACGAAAACCGATTTTCCCTTCTCTCTTGCTTCGGATGGGGTTTGCCTCATGCACCAATTACTTGGTGAGGGGTGGCTCCTGAAGCCACCGTTTCATCCTGTCGCTTTTATATTTCTATAAAAACGCGGTTTACTTTCTGTTGCACTTTCCGTAGCCTTGCGGCCCCCAGTCTTTCACTGGCATCCCTCGTCTGTGAAGTCCAGACTTTCCTCTGATGCGAAATATTCGCATCAGCAACGGGTCACCCCCTCAAAAAAGGTGCGTATTAAACCTTCAATGCGCGACGGCGTCTACGCTTTGTGGTTGTAGCTTCCCCTTCAACTTCTGTTTCTGGCAGATAGTGGATACGGGAGCAATGTTCACAAAAAATGAGCTTGTCGGCACGACGAACAAGGTTTTCGTGTTGAGCAGTCAGGCTGATATGACATCCGCTGCAAACTCGGTTAACGAGAGCAACAACAACTTCGTCTTTTTTATTGGATAAAAGGCGCTCATATACAGATAAAATGTGGGGATCGGCATCTTCAGCCAGTCGAGCCCGTTCAGCTTTAAGCTGGGAGCCCTCTTGGTTGATCTCGACGATTGTTTTCACGATTTCCTGTTCCAGTTCTTTGGAATTGTTGGTCGAGTCTTCAAGGCTTTGCTTTGTTTTTGTAAACAGTTCCTCTTCTTGAAGGCGTCGCTCTTCCAATTGCTGGAGCGTTTGGCTCAATTGCGCTTTTTCTCGTTCGGAGGAGGTAATCTCTTTTGTTAAAGAATTGAACTCTTCAAGCTTTTTAGTAATGGCTTGTTGAGCTTCAAGCTTTTTAATTTTGAGCTTTTCTTCCTCAATCTTTTTTTCGACAAAGGCGGTTTCGGAGCGGAGCTGATCCAACTCTTTTTCCCTGTCGCCTAATTGATTTTTGAGCTCGACGCGCAAAAGGCGTATTTGCTCGAGTTCTTTTTCTCGATCTTTACGAACGCGGACGAGCCGGATCATTTTCATGTCGAGTGCTTGAATCTCGAGGATATTTTTAAGAGTTTCACTAAGTGTCTCGGGCATAGCTTCCGTTTGACTAAAAGAAATGGTCTGAAAATAGAATACACCCTATATTCATATAGATCAAGCAAAAATGTCAAGGAGGACCTTTGACAAGGTTAAAGGAATTTTTAGACTCGGGAGTAAATCCCGATGAGCACCTAGATACGATTGCGATGCTCGCCTCTTTGGACTATATAGAAAAGGGCTCGCCTAGGATTGCCAAATCTATCGAGCAGGAGCTGGTGGATCAAAGAAATTCTTTAAAATTGATCGCATCCGAAAACTATAGCTCTTTAAGGGTGCAGTTGGCCATGGGGAATTGGCTTACCGACAAATACGCCGAAGGGATCCCTTTTCAGCGCTACTACGCTGGCTGCCAAAACGTCGATGAAGTAGAGAGCTATGCGCAAGAGCTTGCCAAAAAACTTTTCAATGCGGAAAGTTGCACGGTCCAGCCCCATTCAGGCTGCGATGCCAACCTTGCGGCGTACCTTGCCATTTTAGCTGAGGTGATTGAGAATTCCAAAGTGAAAGAGTTGGGCAAACCCCTGATGCAAATGTCCCACAAGGAGTACGAATCTGTTAGGCAAGATTTTACAAAGGCTCGTATTTTAGGGATGTCTTTGAAAGATGGGGGGCATTTAACCCACGGCTTTAGAAATAATTTTTCGGGGAAACTTTTTGATGCCTATACCTACGGCGTGGACCCTGTGACCGAGCGGATTCATTATGATGCGCTGCGCACGTTGGCCAAGGAGGTGCAGCCGCACATCCTCGTGGCAGGTTACTCCTCCTACTCGCGCAAAGTCGATTTTTCCGTCATGCGCTCCATCGCCGACGAAGTGGGGGCTGTTCTTTTGGTGGATATGGCCCATTTCTCCGGTCTTGTGGCTGGGAAGGTTTTTGAAGAGGTTTACGATCCGGTTGCCTATGCCGATGTTGTGACAAGCACGACCCACAAAACACTTCGTGGGCCTCGCGGAGGGATGATTCTTTCTAAAAAAAGATTCGAGGAGGGGCTGAAAAGAGTTTGTCCGTTGGCTCAAGGGGGACCTCTCGAGCACGTGATTGCAGCCAAAGCTGTCGCTTTTGAAGAGGCTCTCTCAAAAGAGTTTCAACAATATGCACACAGGATTGTCGAAAATGCAGAAACTTTGGCTCGCCATTTTTTGGACGAAGGGGTAAGGGTAATTACAGGCGGAACCGAAAACCATTTGCTAGTGTTGGATGTGTTTTCGTCCTTTGGTCTGACTGGAAAAGAGGCGGAAGAGCGCCTTTACAAATCGGGGATCATTGTCAATAAAAACGCGATCCCAAACGACTCTAGGGGGGTGGTGCAAACTTCGGGTATTCGACTAGGAACACCGGCGATCACGACCCTAAATATGGGTGTCCAGGAGATGCTTGAGGTAGCTAATTTTATTGTTCGTTGCCTAAAAGGGGGAGATCCTGCCAAAATAAAAGCTGATGTGCAGCGATTGAAGGCGCGTTACCCTCTCTATAAAGGAATCAGTTTAGGAAAACTATGTCATACAAATTAATTGATACAATCCATGAAAAACGGTTGAACAGCCGTATTGTAATGTTACATGATGCGGTGATGCCCGAAAGCTCCAAACGGGTAATCGATGAGCTTTTATATTTGAATTCAATAGATCCCAAAGCTCCCATACATTTTATGATCAACAGTCCGGGAGGATCTATCAGCGAAGGGTTTGCGATTTGGGATGTGATCAAATCTTTTAAAAACCCGGTGAATACGATTGTCTACGGCTTGGCCGCATCAATGGGGTCTGTCTTGTCTTTAGTCGGTGGAAAAGGGCGCCGTTTTTGTTTTCCGCATGCGAGAATTATGATCCATCAGCCAAGGATTGGAGGCACATCGCAAGGGCAAGCATCGGATATCAAAATCACAGCCGAAGAGATCATCAAGACCAAAAAAGAGTTGGTGAAGCTCTACGTTGAGGCAACGGGTAAAAGCCCTGAAGATGTTGAGAGAGCTTTAGATAGGGATTACTGGCTCACAGCTGAGGAGGCGGTTCGATTCGGGCTTATTGATAGGATTATCACAAGTATTGACGAAATCTGACCATGTTTTCTTTTGCCAAATACGTGGCTGCCGGGAATGATTTTATCGTTTCCAGAGAGCTCCCTGATGCGATCGCTCCTCTATGTAACCGCAGAGAAGGGATCGGAGCTGACGGCCTTATTTGGCTTGAAGAGGACAATGTCCATTTTTTCAATCAAGACGGATCAAAGGCGTATTGTTGCGGAAATGGACTTAGGGTTGCTGCTGTATACTCGGGCAAACAGAGGCTGAAAACTGCTTTGGGGTGGCACCAAGTAGAATTTTATCCCGGAGGCTGCAGAGTCTCTTACCCTGATCCCTCAGATTATCATAGGGTAGTCGAGGTCGAGGATCCTTGCAGCGTCTTTCATTCTCCTCAAGAGGTGAATTGCAATTATGTCAAAGTTTTAAACAGAAACCACGTCCTACTTAAAACCATCGAGAGGGGTGTGGGGGAAACCCCTTCTTGCGGCTCCGGAGCTATTTCAACTTTTTTGAAACTTTTCAACTATCGTAAAGTCGAGCCTAAAATTTTGGTCGAATTTACCTCCGGAGAAAAACTTTCAGTCGCCTCCCGTGATGCGGATGTGTGGCTTGAGGGGCCTGTGAGGCAAGTGTTTGAGGGGAAAATAGGATGAATATCATTTTCTCCGATAAGACATACCAGGTCGAGATTGACGGCACATGGGTTTTTTTGCAGTTGGGCGAAGGGAGAGAAGCTGTCGACCGTTTTTGCAATTGTGATAAAGCCTCCCAGGAGGGCTACTGCGAACACATTGGTCTTGCGATCGATCGGATCTATGGAAACACCCCCTACCCTTTACATAAAAGATATGGTGGCTCTTTAGAGGAGCAGATCGCATTTCTTTTATACAGGCGCCATGGGATGAAACCCGCTTTTGAACAACAAGAGGGATCGGTTTTACTCAAGTTGCAGGAGAGGATCCATTTTTCTTTGGATTGCTCCACGCCGGAAGTTAAAAAAAACCTATTTGATCTACTGACAGAGCGCGTGGAAGAAAACGAGGCGAATTCGATAAAGTTTTCCAATTTACCGATGAAAGAGCTGGAGCTTTTTAGGCGCCGCAGACCTTCGGACCGATTAAGTTTTGAATTGAGCCCTTTTCAGGACCTTTTTAAGACCCTTTTTACTTTGGAAGCAAAGCTAAGGGTTGAAGTTGAGACCGATAGGGACAATTTGCCCTCAGCACTGGTCTATAAAAAAGGGGGCGTCCAAATAAAGATTACGATGGGACTCTCATCATGGGCCCCTTTTATCCCTCTTTTACAAGATGTAGACAGCAATATCAAAGTTTATCCCTACCGGGACCGCCAAATCGAGACATTTCGATTGAATCGGGGAGGCGGAACGCTGGAGATCCATACAAAAAAAATCCCGATGCAGATTCCCGAAGAGGATGTAAAAGCGGAGGTGGGCTCATATGAGTGGATCAGCGGATTTGGATTTTTGAAAAAAACAATCGACCCAGTCCTTTTAAGCCTGATTATTCAAAAAAACGAGGTAGGCTTCTTTTTAAGCCGTAACTTGGATTTGGCGCAAAAATTTCTCAAAGAGTCAATCCATGTGAAACCCACAGTCTTGAAACACGAGCTGTTTTTTGACAAAAATCAATCCCTTGTAATCAAAGCCTATCTTTTTGAAAAAGGGGATCTGGAGAGAATTAACGCGCATCTATATCAAGGGTGGGCCTACCTGGAAAACAGAGGCTTTTTTAGGATAACTCCTTCGCCCTTCAATGAAGTCTGCCGGGTCATCAAGCGGGCCGATGTCTATTCTTTTGTGGAAAAACATCGGATGTGGCTCCAAGATAAGGCTGGTTTTCAAATCCACTCGTCGGCAGTCGAGGCGAGCTTGACATACGATATGCAGTCGGCCGCTTTGATCATTGAGCCTGAAAAAGAGGAGGGGCAATCGACAAGGGGGCTAATCGATTTTGGATTCATCCTTTATGTGGAGGGGACCGGTTTTTTTCCTAAAGTGCGGGGGATAAATGCAAAGTCGTCGATAAAAAAGGTGGTGCCGATAGAGGAAATTGCCGAATTTATCCGGGAAAATCGGGAGGAGTGTGAGACGATACGCGGCTTTTTTGTCCGCAAGCCCATTCTTAAAAGGTGCTACCTTGAGGTCGCTCTCAATAAGTTTGAGCAGGTTGTCGTTACCCCTGTCTACGAGCAGCACGAGGATCGGAAAATTAGAGCATTTAGCGAATTTCTTTACTTTGATAAAGAAGGATTTTACGAGGTCCCGATTGAAAAAAGATTACCCGAACGGTACACGGAACCCCAATTAATTCTTGCTGACGAGGTGCCCTATTTTATCACGCAGGAGCTGATTCGTCTTCTACCTTACACCGAAAATTTAGATCCAAGATTCAAGATTCCGCAAAATCTTCAACTTGTTTTAACCGAAGCCAAACAAGAGAAGGGGCGCTGGAAAATACGTCTTGTATACCGCTCGGAATATGGGGAGGTGTCGATTAAAGAGGTGGACCAGGCGTTGAGAGGGTTAAAAGGGATGCTGTTATCTCCTGCAGGGGCGATCCTACTAAAAGACCCAAGATTTCAATGGATGCAAAAGGGGCCAAAAAAAGGGGAGTGGATGGATATAAATCCCCTGGATTGGCTGAAGCTTAAGGTTTTTGAAAATATTGAAGTGGATGAAAAAGCCTCGCTCGACTGGGTCAATTTTTTCGAGTCCTTTGATGCCTCTACCCAAGAAGATCCCCCTCTTGAAGGTTTGAAAAGCACCTTAAGGCCTTACCAGCAGGTGGGAGCGCGGTGGCTATTTGCTTTGTACCGCTTCGGGCTAAGTGGTCTTTTATGCGACGATATGGGGTTGGGAAAAACGCACCAGGCAATGTCGATTATTGCAGCCATTAACAACGTACAGAAAGGGGAAAAGCCCTATTGCATTATCATAGCCCCTACTTCGGTGATGTACCACTGGGAAAAACTTTTACACCAGTTCCTACCCCATCTTACGGTCCGGTTGCACCACGGTCCGATCCGGAAAAAACCGGCGCTTGAACAGGATATCCTCGTCACCTCTTATGGCGTTCTTAGAAGCGATAAGGCCGATTTCAAGGGATTGGAATTTGATTTAGCAATTTATGATGAGATGCAAGTAGCAAAAAATCAGAGCTCGCAGATCCATAAAGTCCTTTTAAATCTGGATGCAAAAATGCGCATAGGGCTTAGTGGCACACCGATAGAAAATCGGCTGTTGGAGCTCAAATCGCTTATAGATATTGTGCTTCCGAAGTTTTTGCCCTCGGATGCCCTATTTAAAGAGATGTTTGTGAATCCTATTGAAAAGGGGCAATCGCAAGAGAGGGCGAATGTCTTGATGCGGTTGATACGCCCGTTCATTTTAAGACGAAATAAAAAAGAGGTCTTGCTCGATCTACCGGAAAAAATTGAAGAGGTGATTACTGTTGATCTTTCTGATGAGCAAAAAGAGCTTTATAAAAATATGTATAGGCTCTCTAAAGAGGTGATCGACCAGGAGATCGAAAAGGATCCCCATAAACAGGTCACCATCCATATTTTTGCCCTGCTCACAAAATTAAAACAGATTTGC
This sequence comes from Chlamydiota bacterium, assembly GCA_016866475.1. Classification (GTDB taxonomy): domain Bacteria; phylum Chlamydiota; class Chlamydiia; order Chlamydiales; family RGXB01; genus RGXB01. The sequence continues at coordinate 160,176 of VGMF01000002.1, forward strand.
AACCACCCGGCCCTCCTTTTGAAAGATGTGCCTAACTATACGCAACACCAATCGGGGAAATGGGATCTTTTTGTCGAGTTGTTAAGCGAGGCTAGATTGAGTGGTCAAAAAGTTGTGGTATTCACCCAATTTTTAGATATGGTAGCTATTTTTGAGCATCATCTCGAGTCGCTAGGGATTGGTTATGCAAAGCTCCACGGTGCTACTCAGGATCGCAAAGGTGAGGTGGAGCGTTTCCAAACCGACCCCGGGTGTGAAGTTTTTGTCGGCACAATTCAGGCAGCGGGAGTGGGGATCGACCTTACCAGCGCCTCTGTGGTGATCCACTACGACCGCTGGTGGAATTTTGCTAAAGAGAACCAAGCCACCGACAGGGTGCACAGAATTGGGCAGACTAGGGGAGTGCAAGTTTTCAAATTTTTGTCAAAAGATTCGATCGAGGAAGATATCGACTGGATAATTGAGAAGAAAAAGCAGCTAGCCGAGCAGATTTTAGCCTACGATAGTGCGGATGAAGATAAGCAATTGAGTCACGATGAGCTGATGGAACTGATGCGCCGGTTGGATCAATCTATGAAGCATATGTAAAATAAATTATATTTTACTACTTAGCCTTGCAGAGAATTTTATTTTATCCCCTTTTTCTTTTGTTTTAAGAAAATTTAGTCTATAATCGGACCCTCTTGAGAGGGGATTTTTTCACCGTGCCAGTCGTTGCAACTAAAAATACTTTGAACATCGTTATTGTTGGGCGCCCGAATGTTGGGAAGTCCAGTCTATTTAACCGCTTAGCCAAAAAACGGGTAGCTATCGTCCATGACGAGCCAGGCGTGACACGCGACTGCATCCATGCTTTTGCAGAGTGGGACCCGCTTAACAATTTGAGGGTGGTGGACACTGGCGGGGTCTTTCAGGGGGGTGCCTATGACACCTATATCCTCAGCGGTGCCGAAAAAGAGCTGCGTAATGCAGATGTGATTTTTGTTGTTGTAGATGGTCAGGTGGGGGTTCAGCCTCTGGATTTGCAGGTACGTGACTGGATTTTCAAATTAAATTTGAAAAAGCCGATTTTTACAGTGATAAATAAGTGCGAATCCTATGAGCTTGTGGACACCTACCCCTATAAAAAGATGGGGGGAAGCGAGGTGTTTGCAATTTCAGCGGCACACAATCGAGGGTTGGAGCCGTTACTGGATGCGGCCCTTTTAACTCAAGGGTTTACCCCCTTTGACCCGGAGGCGATCGAGCTAGAGGATGATGCACAGGATCCATTTGAACCTGTTGTGGGAGAGGAGGATTCTAGGCCAAAAAAACCTCGTATCGCTGTCATCGGAAGGCCGAATGTGGGAAAATCTACTCTATTGAATTCCCTTATCGGCCAGGAGCGTGTCCTTGTTTCAGATCTGATCGGCACCACCCGTGATGCAATTTACGTTGAAGAAGAGGATTGCGTATGGATCGATACGGCCGGTGTTCGCAAAAAGCAGCGTGAGACAACGGTTATCGAGAAATTTGCCGCGATGCGAACGGAAGAGGCGATAGAATCGGCAGACGTTTGCATCCTGTGTCTGGATGTACAACAAGGAGTTACAGATCATGACCGGCGTATAGCGGATATGGTCATTGAGGCCGGAAAAGGGGCTGTCGTATTTTTGAATAAGTGGGACCTTGTGAAAGCAATACGGATGGAGCACGTCATGCAGGCGATCAAACAAGATCCGTCCCTCAACTGCTTTATACCCGTAATCGGCTCTGCAAAGACAAGTCGCAATACCGATCAATTAAAAACAGCCTGTTTGAAAAGTTACGCATCGCGCAATCGACGTATCTCTACTGCTGAATTGAATAAATGGCTTAAAAACCTTTTGATGTATCAATCCCCCCCAAGCGTAAGAGGGCGACCGACACGTATTTCTTACTTGACACAAGTCTCTACAGCCCCACCGAGCTTTGTGATTTTCTGCAACCAGGAGGAGGTTGTCCCCAGTTATCTCCGGTATCTGGAAAATCGGTTCCGTTCTGAAATGGGCTTTGTAGGTACTCCAATCAGAATGCGCACAAAAAAGCGCGCGACCTGGATTGAAAGAAGGGAAAAATAATTTGTACCTTTTAAATCTAAAAAAAGAAATAATTCAAAAGATCAGTTTTATAAAGTTCTGAATTTGTAAAATTGCATTTTTGGAGATCTTTTTATGCGCTTCTTTTATTTAGGGTACATTTTAGTTTTTTGTAGCTTCTTCGGATCTCTAAAAGGCAACATTCTGGATGTGATGGAGAATAGATACATTTTCTTTTGGGACTTAGACCAGGAAACCACACGTTCGGGAGTGTTAAATTTTCAGGGTAAAAAGAGCTCGAAAATTCTTCTTATGGATACCGGAGTCTTTGATGTCGAGGCGAAAATAGAAGCCGGATATGAAGAAATCTATGCGCTTTTAGTAGAACCCTGTTGGATACACAACGAAAAAGTGAAACATTTTATAAAAAAGCACCACACCCTTTTTAAAAAGATTTTCACCTTTGACGCAGAACTCTTAAGTCATGATAAAGAAAAGTTTGTGTGCATACATCCTCTCACACAAGTAAGCGTCACGGAGTACAAGGTTTTTACCAAATCCAAGATGGTTGCGATGCAACCTCTTACCACAAAAAAGGGACGTTTTGAATACGATCTGAGGCACTATGTAGCGAGAAAGTTTCAAAAGTTTTTTTCTTCGATAAAACCGGCTTCTATTATGCTGCCCTTCCTTGATGATTTTTTTAATGACTTTCGTTACCAGGTTGCAATTGAAAACTGTAAAGAGCCGAATTATTTTACTGAAAAAGCCACTACCTGTTTTTTAACGGGCGTGGTTCCAATCTATCGAGGGTGCCCGAATCTTGGTGATTTTTATAATATGAAAGGGGTGATAGTTTTTGACACTCCCTCAGATCTGAAAAAAATCCTCTCAAACCTATCAGAGGAGGATTATCTGTCCCGTATGGATGCAATCCAAGAAAATTTCAAAATAGCTTACAGCAAGTATATAATAGATCATCCTAAAAATGGGCCGTTTCCCAAAGAATACTTTGCAAAAATTCTGGATAGTATTTTTCCTCCCGATAAAGTGTAGCAAAAAAATGGACTACATCTGTAGGCGATACGGTTTTTAAGGAATAGAGGGCTATGGGTTTACTTGGAATCGCTTTTGGCGGGCTCTTTAGAGGTGAATTTCGGATTGAGGCACCACGTTCTCAGCATCGGCGCTATTTTTCAAAACAGGTCATCAACGAATCGTTAAAGGTTTTAGAGTGTCTATTCAGGGCTATGGTTGTTTTAAGTACGGCTAAGAGATGCGAACGCCATAATCTCTTAATGATCGGGAGGGTTTTGCGCTTTCATGCCACAGCACATATTGCTATGGAGCTTTTTGACTTCATCTTTATTGCGAAGGCTTTTAGAAATGAGGTGGCGGAGATAGTAGGACAATTTACTGACTGAGGCTTGCATATTTTCATCTTAGAAAAGGACCGTTTGGCTCCGTAAAATGACAGATTCATTGTAAAGAAAGGTGCCGAAAGTTTAAACTCAGATGAAAAGCTAATAGGTTTTTTATTTCTACTGCCTTACAAACCCCTTATTTAAGAGTTCTCGACTCCCGATTGAAATGGTCTCTTTTTTACTCTTTTGTTGCAATGATCCTCCTTTTTTATTTTGCCGTGCTCCTGTTTGGGAGGTTGGCAACGGTATCCTCCTTTGAAACAATACTTAGGGAGCCGAAAACGGTCACTGTGAATCAAGAGGGGGAGTTTACCAATGGAGCCTTGGTTCAGTATAAAGGAGTCTCCTGGATGGCGGTGCGCAAGTTGGAAGGGGATAAATCTTTTATTTATATCGGCGCTTTTAGAAATGATGCTATTACCCAGATGCAGCGGCTTTACCTAAGAACCCAGTATGCAGAGGACCCACGATTGATCGTTTGGGAGGATCAACTCGTTGTTGTTTATAATGATCTTGTAAATAACAATCGTCGCATGCATTTAGCCATTCTTGAGCAAACGCAAAACGGATTTAAAGTCTCAAAAATTCAGCCCCTGGGTAAAGAGGGAAAGATGAAAAATACCGAAAAAAACTGGGTTCCTTTCGTTTTTGAAGGGGAGCTTTTCTTTCTTTATGAGACAAATCCCTGGACAGTCATCAAATACGCAAAAGGGGGGCCGTGTACGATCGTTTGTGAACAGGATCTGTTTATTCCGGGCGAAACGGCAAAATTATCGGGGGGGACCCCGGCTATCTTGCATGGGGAGGAGTTTATCTCTTTTTTTCATATCCGCTCAGGTACAACAAGGTCTTATATCTCCTGGAATCGGTACATCTATTTCATGGGGGCGTATGCCTTTGAGGCAAAACCTCCGTTTCTTTTGAAGCGTATGACCGTAAAACCCCTTTCCTACAAAAGTGCTTACAATCTATCCAAAAATCCTAAAAAGATCCTTTACCCGGTCGGTTTGACAGAGGACGGAGACGATTTTGTATTGACTATGGGGGTGAATGATAGTAGAACGGAATTGGTGAAAGTATCGAAAGAGAAGCTGGTCTCATTGATGGTTGGTCTCTAGGTAAATCCAGGTTTTCTAGCTGGATTCGTAACTAGGATCCCATTTATATTCTACGTTGTCTATCAGAATTTTTTTGTAAACCCAGGGGTCGTTGTTCTCCCGCATAAGTCGGTCGCACCCTTTTATCCAACCTTTCAGGGGACCAAAACGGCGGATGCTTAAAAGTGTATATCGGGAACTTGTGGGTCTAAAATGGCTACGGGGCCCATCGATTGGGGAGAGGATCTCCTGGTGAAACAAGATGATATTTTCAAGGGTTTTGCCGACGAAACCCTCACTCTCAGCTAATGAAATCTGTTTGGAGGGGTTTTGGACGAGAGCATGATCCTTTCCCCAGGGCTCTACATATCCCTTCACCGCTAAAAAAATGAGTAAACTAGAAACCATATTCCAACTGCATTAACGGGTATAATTTCTTATCTTCCATTACCGGATGGATAAGTGCCTCATAGAGGCGTTCATTGTACGTTTTCGCAGCCTGGCCGGAACCATAAATACTGCCGAAATACCATCCCGCCTCAAAACCTGTTGTCAAAATTCCGGCAGGAATATTTCCGTTTAGAAAAAAATAGGTTGCGGTCCCTATGAATAGGGCATTGATCGAAAAAGCGGTAGCAGCAGACTGGTATTGACCCAGGTAGGCATAGCCTGCTCCCGGGATAACCGCTAAAGTTTGAGCAATAAAGGGGGATTTCTTATGTTTGATGTAGGAGGTATGGGTCTCATCCAAAACCGATCGTAATTTTCTGGTCTTAGATAAATCTAACTGATCATAACTCAAAAAGTGGTGCGCTTTTTGGGTGTCGAAAAGGGCTTTTTGGATCGAAATATTCCCCTCTTTAGCAGGTGCCGCTTCCCGATTCAAAATAGCAAATGCTGTTTTGGTGTCGGCCGACTGTAAAGCATGACCGACAAGGATCGGTTCGGCTATTTTTGGGTAATTTTGGGCTAGGGCCTGGTGTACGCTTAAAGTTTTGTGCTTTTGTTTTGTGATTTCGTAGGCTTCACCCAAAATGAGAAGAAGATCTTGATAAGCTCTGAAATCGGGGTGTACGAAGGCAAGGGAGGAGGATTCGAAGGTAGAGACCAAGTCTTCATGTTTTTTCCCAAGGGCATAACACAACAGTGTGTAGTACTCTACCTCATGTTTTCGCTGCATGGTCAGAATCGGATTGGGTTCCTCGCTTAAGAGAAATTCCGCGCGCTGAAAAGAGGTGATCGCACGATAGAGATCGAGTCTTTTGGCAAAATGCACCCCCATACGATATTCTGTCGCCCACGAGGTTTCCAGCTCCTTAGGAGACAAAGGATCAAATGCAGATGGTAAAGCCTGCACCATTTTTTCGTGAACACTGTAATGAACGGTAGGGTGGATCTCATCCGATACCGAGGTGCACGAGAGCATGAGGGATAAAAAGAGGATTGCTACAGATCTAGTCCCTTTTGACAAGATCCACCCCGAAGTCAAAGGCTTCTGGATCGGACTGATCTCGATAGATGTCTTCTTGCTGCTCACTGATCTCCTTCCACTGCTCAGTTGATTTAATAATCTCGGGACGGATGAAAATGACTACGTCGGCATTTTCGTTGTCTTTAAGCGATTGGCTAAAAGCAGCACCAATCATGGGGAGGCCCCCCAAGCAGGGAAGACCCGATTTTGCCACTGTTTTGGTGTTACGGATTTGGCCGGACAGTACAACAAATGCTTTATCGGGAACATGGACACGTGTTTGCATGCTAGTTTTATTTGTCCTAATCCCGTTTACGGATTGAGTGTTTACATCATTATTGCTAGTCGTTCCGGTATTAGCTTCCTCTGTAATCTCTTCATCTATCTCTAAAGTGATAATACCATTATCGCCAATATTTGGGGTAATGTTTAGCGACACTCCTATGTTACGGTATTCAAGGTTCGCATTCGTTGTTTGTGAGATACCTGATGTGGTGATGATAGATCCGGTAAACGGGACGTTTTGTCCAACGAAAATTTGGGACATACGGCTGTCTTGAGCGAGAATTTTCTGGTTGAGGATTGTTGTTGTGCGCCCCTCTTCTTGCAAAGCTGTAAGAAGGGAGGTGAGGGTAAGGTAGGATTTTCCACCGTGAAAAATGATGTCGCCTATGATCCCCAGCTGGCTTGATGCTAGGCTAGGGAAGAGATTCGGCGATGGGCCGTTCACTGCATTGACACCCGATGAAGAGCCCCCTGCAGCTGTGGAAGACCCTTTTACAATGTCCTGGTAGTTAGGTAAGCTTGCAGCGTCTACTCTTGGATTGTTTGTTCCAGCCCCTGCAAATTTTCCTTTGAAATTACTGTAGCCACCCCAGCGTAGACCTATATCGAGAACGTCCCTTAAGGTTGTCTCGAGTACAAGTACCTCAATGAAAACTTGCTTAAGAGGGATGTCAATCGATGACAAAATATCTTTTAGCTTCGATAGGGTTTGCGGATCTCCTGTTGCTACTAGGGAGTTTGTCACCCGGATCCACTGCACAGAGCTGATAGCTGAAATCAAAGGTTCATTTTTAGTGTTCTTTGCGAGTTGCAGCTCCTCACCGATTTGTTTGAGAGCAACTTGGATATCGGATCCGGTATGAAAATTCAATTTGTAGTTTAAAAAACCGATATTGTCAAAGGACTCTATAGAGGTGAGGGGTTTATTTACTTCTACGGAAGGTGTATCAAATTCCTGTAAAAGTTTCATAATCTGGTCGATGGTTTCCTGCGTCCCGACAACTACGATCCTTCCGTTCAAAAACTGTAGATTATCTATAGACTTTGAAAGCCCATGATCGTTCACCCCTTTATTCGAGATGTGATCCATGTAGGTTTGCACCTCTTTGATCAGCTCCGGGCCGGACTTGTGCATAGGCTTGTAGTTTTGATAATTATCGATCACTTTTTTCCCGGTCATTCCGGGAATTCTTTGGTCGAAAGACTCCAGGAGTTTCTCCACCTTTTCTAGGTTTTCAGGTGTGCCGGAGAAGACCAGTATCCCGTCAGTGATTTTAGCGCCGTAGACTGTTTTCACCAGATCCGGATCTTCGTCTCTCATCTCTTTGGTGGTCGATTTGAGCTGTTCTAAAAGATCCTTAGCCGATCTAGTTTTTGGGGTATAGCTAAGAAATGTGGACGTCCCTACTTGCGAAATTTTCGAGGTAGTTTGCGTTTGCAAATCGATGGCATTGATCATCTCCCGAACTTTTCCGATATTGACCTCACTACCGCTGACGATAATCGAATTCGAGTTTTTTACGAGCTTGATCCCTTTGAGTGTCTGTATAAGGTTCGGATCTGCATTTCCGGAATTTTCCAAATCGTTAGCTATCCCCTGGAGCGATCGGATCATGTCGGCTGCGCTCATGTGGGTTGGTCTGTAGATAATATACTGCGTTGAGGAGACAGTATGGATGTCGAGTTTGGTGATGATCTCGGTCAGTTGTTGGATCACCTGCGGGGTTCCGCGAATGGTAAGCGTATTGTTTGCTTTGTTCCATTGGATATCTTTTACTGCCTGGATAAAGCCCATGTTTTCGGGTGAGTCGGGTAGCTGGGATGCCATTTGATCCAGTTGCTCTTCGACGAATTTGCCGGGGACATTTTGCAGTTTGATGATCGAAAAGCCGGTTGATACTACCGGCGCCGGGAGTTTCGTTTGCGAATCGATAGCATTGATCATGTCGCGAACTTTTCCAATATTGATCTCGCTACCGCTCACTATGATAGAATTCGAGTTCTTTACGAGCTTGATCCCTTTAAGTGTTTGTATGAGGCTTGGATCTGCGGTTCCCGATTTTTCGAGGTCGCTCGTGATCCCCTCCAGAGATTTGATCATTTCGGCTGCGCTCATATGGGTTGGTCTGTAGATAATATACTGCGTTGAGGAGACAGTATGGATGTCGAGTTTGGTGATGATCTCGGTCAGTTGTTGGATCACCTGCGGGGTTCCGCGAATGGTAAGCGTATTGTTTGCTTTGTTCCATTGGATATCTTTTACTGCCTGGATAAAGCCCATGTTTTCGGGTGAGTCGGGTAGCTGGGATGCCATTTGATCCAGTTGCTCTTCGACGAATTTGCCGGGGACATTTTGCAGTTTGATGATCGAAAAGCCGGTTGATACTACCGGCGCCGGGAGTTTCGTTTGCGAATCGATAGCATTGATCATGTCGCGAACTTTTCCAATATTGATCTCGCTACCGCTCACTATGATAGAATTCGAGTTCTTTACGAGCTTGATCCCTTTAAGTGTTTGTATGAGGCTTGGATCTGCGGTTCCCGATTTTTCGAGGTCGCTCGTGATCCCCTCCAGAGATTTGATCATTTCGGCTGCGCTCATATGG
>VGMF01000003.1 GCA_016866475.1 Chlamydiota bacterium
TGTATTACTAACCCTTCCGCTACTAAGTGAGGACAAGCCCTCACTTCGTACAACTTGCATGCCTCATCCACGCCGTCAGCATTCAATCTGAACCAAGATCAAATTCTCAGAAAATAATTTTAAAAAAAGTTTTGACTAGAGCATACTCGAGAAGTTGTTACACTTACTCTTTGTAAGCTCTACACAACATTCTCGCCGCTCGTCACTTCATTATTACTGTCACAGAACTTTGCAGCTATCTTGCTGCTATTCTTCGTCTTACACTCACCGTGTTCGTTGAAGATGACAACACAATAACACTCGGCTCGAATTTAACGCAACAGAATTTGTTTTTTTTCGCTTGACCCCTCTAAAACAGGTATGAGAGAATGATTTTATACACAGTGAAAAGAGTCTGTTTTTTCGAGATATTTCCAGTGATTTTTCTCTCTCTTCACTAGTTTTAAATAAATTGTTAACATTTCCAGGGCTATTCTCACATGAAAAAGGTATTCGAAACAGGTTCCATTAAAGAATTATGGGGGGTGACAGTATCTCTTGCGATCAGTTACTTCTCTATGTTCGTCATGACTTTTGTTGATAGGGTCTTTTTGGCAGCCTATTCACAAGAAGCATTGACAGCCTGTTCTACAGCAGGGACCCCTGCATGGGCTATTATTTTTGCCGTTGTCACCTTGATTTCGATGTCGGAAGTGATTATTGCTCAAAAAAACGGCGCAGGTCTGTACAAATCTCTGGGCTCTACACCCTGGCAAATGGTTTATTTGACCCTTTTCGTTTCCCCCCTTCTTTTTTATTTTGCACCGATCATCGCGGATCTGATTTTGCAGCCCACCCCATACAATAAGGACTGGTTTGTGTGGACTGTATACTCCAGCCCAGCCTATTTTCTTCTCGCTGCGTTCACCGCTTTTTTTGTCGGCCAAGGTAAATCGAATATCATAAAGTGGCTTGCGCTTTTGGGGAATGCGGTCAATATCGTCCTAGATTATTTCTTAATCTTCGGTTACAAAGGTTGGATCCCCTCGCTGGGTGTTCAAGGTGCCGTTATTGCTACGGGTGCAGGTACTTTAATTCAGGCAATCGTCCTCTTCACTATTTTTTACAGAAGGAAAAACAGGCAGGAATTCGGCACGTCCAATTTTAAATTTGACAAAGCACAGTTTTTACAAATCCTTCGTATCGGATTTCCGCCGGGGATTTTTATTTTATTTGAAATTGCGGGATGGGCCATTTTTTATCATATGATGACCGCTCTGTCGCCGTTGCACATTACAACAGCAAATCTTGTTCAATCTATTCTGCTGCTGTATTTCTTTTTTGGTTGCGGCCTTGAAAAGGGGGCCTCTGCAATTGCCGGGAATCTCATCGGAGCGAATAAAAAAGCAATGCTCTCTAATTTGGCGAAATCGGGCGTTGTTTTGAGCTTTGGTTATTTAATTTTTACCGCAGTTTCCCTCTTTTTATTTGCCGATTTTCTCATAATTAACCTTGTAAATAAAGATGCCGTACCCGTTGATATCCCTGAATTGATCTATTGCACAAAAATGGTGATGCCGCTCTTAGCTATCTATATCCTTTTTGAAAATTTCAGGTGGCTTTTAGGGGGTATTCTTATAGCTGCAGGTGATACCTTTTTTATGATGCTCACAGGCTTTTTTTCTGTTTGGGTTTTCATGCTTTTACCAACATACCTGATTGTGTACTGTTTTGAGACTCATGTGATCTACGCATTCTGGGTTTGGTTGTTTTACAGCATACTTGCAACTCTACCAATTTATTTAAGATATAGAAGTTCCGGTTGGAAAGAAAGAGCCCGCCTGATCGAAGAACCTGCTGTCGAGGCAATAGAAAACCCTTCCGCCCTACCTGCTGAAAAATCCTAAATCCCCCATTTTTGCTGTTATATGATACAACAAACTAAACCCCGCCTTTTTTTAGCCCCTATGGAGGGGCTAGGGGCTATCGAATTTCGAAAAATGCTAGCCGCTATCGGTGGTTTTGATGAGTGTTGCACAGAATTTATCCGCATCCCCACAAATCCCCATCTTCCAAGCCTACTACGCGAATATAACCCCCAAGCTACCGCTCCGATCCCACAAGCAGCACAACTCATGGGGGTAAATCCTAAGGATCTAGCCGAGGCAGCAGCTCTTTTGGCAGAAAAAGGGGCGCATCGTGTGGAGCTGAATTGTGGTTGCCCCTCAAATACGGTGACCGGTAAAGGGGCCGGCTCAAGCCTATTGGATACCCCCGATACCTTGTACGAAATTTTGTATCAAATGGTTCAAAAGTGCCCTGTACCTGTTACTGCAAAAATAAGAATCGGCGTTGAAAACGATCGTAATTTTCACAAAAACATCCGTCTTGTGGAGGATGCAGGGTGCTCGATGCTTACCCTCCACGCGCGCACTAGGGCAGATGGGTATTCGCATCCAGCAAGATGGGAATATATACTAGAGGCAAAAAAGCAGCTCAAGATTCCGGTTTGCGGGAACGGCGATATCACAAGCGCCGAGGCGGCTTTAGATATGCTAGAAAAGACCGGGTGTGATCATTTGATGATTGGCCGGCAGGCGGCTAAAGATCCGTTTATTTTCCTTAAAATTCAATCCGCATTAGAAAAGAAATCATTTTACCCCGATCCATCCCTTTTTTATCAGGCACTTGACCTCTTTTTTGAGCATATTTTCCGGCGCCCCTCCCCTATAGGTCCCATCAAGCAGCTAGGAAGCTTTCTACTCGCAAATCACCCTGTTCTTAAAAAGAGGTTCTTGACCCACCCCTATTCAACCTCGATTGAGGCCAAACAGCATCTATATCTGTCCCTTGGATCCTACTTTGAACCCCTAACTGCATCAGCCTAAGATACTAAATGTTTAGGTTGTAATTTTATTTATAAAATAATATTTTATGGATAAATTAGGGTTTTATGTCTGGGAAGCGACGACGAATTGTCATACTTGGAGGGGGGTTTGGGGGCGTTTATACCGCCAAACACCTACATAAGCTTTTATCTAAAGAAGATGTAGAGATTTGCCTTGTAAATCGTGACAATTACATGACGTTCCAACCCATGCTGGCGGAGGTGATCGGAGATGCCCTAGGCGTCTATGATACGGTGAGCGCCTTAAGTTCCCTTCTTCCAAAAACGACTCTCTATATCAACGAGATCGAAAAAATTGACCTGAAGGGGAAAAAAATATATCTCGTATGCCCATTCAAAAAACAACATATCGTATTAGACTATGATGAGCTTATTTTAGCTTTAGGAAATGCTACCGATTTTATTCAGCTGCAGAATGGTGTGGCACAACATGCCCTGCGCTTTAAAAACCTCTCCGATACACTTATATTAAGAAACCATGTCATCAATGTTTTGGAGGCTGCAGCGACCGAAAATAATCCTCAACTAAGACAAGCCCTCCTGACATTTGTGATTGGAGGAGCAGGATTTACAGGTACGGAGGTCGCAGCTGAAGTTTGTGATTTTATAACTAAGATGCTGAAAAAAATCCCCTGCATAAAGAAAGAGGATATACGGATTTATCTGGTCCACTCTAAAGATATCATACTTAATGAGCTTTCCCCTTCTTTAGGGAAATACGCTATGCAACTACTTCGAAAAAAAGGGGTCACAATTAAAAGCGGTCTCAAAGTAGAAGCGGTCACTCCTCATCATGCAATCTTAAGCAATCACGAAAAAATCTCTTCAAAAACAGTTATCTCTACAGCACCTGCGAATCTCAATCTCGTTCTTGAATCCACACAAGGTTTACCCATAGCGCACGATAGGATTAAAACGGATCCAAACCTTTTAGTAGAGGGCTTCGACCATGTCTGGGCGATCGGTGATGCAGCACACATTCCGCTCCCTGATGGTAGTTTTGCCCCCCCCACAGCACAATTTGCAGTGCGAGAAGCTAAAACACTAGCACAAAATCTTGCCGCAAAAATGGCCCTAAAGCCTATGAAACCCTTTCAATTTAAACCATTGGGTCTTTTGGCTGCTCTTGGGCATAGAAAAGCTGTCGGGGAACTTTTTGGACGGATAAAAATTTCCGGTTTTACCGCCTGGCTCATGTGGAGAGCGATCTATTGGTCAAAAATGCCGGGTCTTTCGAGAAAATTAAAGGTTCTTTTTACCTGGATTCTCGATCTTTTTATCCCCTCCGAGCCAGTTGTGCTCAACATAAACTCCAGAAAAACAATGCACCACCTCCATTTTAAAGCCTCGGAAATGATTTTCGATCAAGGGGACCTTGCAGATTATCTTTACATAATCCTCAAAGGGCGAGTCGCTGTCGTAAAAAAATTTGAGGGTAATGGTGAAAAAATCATCAAAGAACTAGAGGCCAGTAACTTTTTTGGAGAGATCGCTCTCACAAAAGACATAACTAGAACTGCAAAAGTTGTCGCTCTTGAGTCTACTGACCTGATTGCGATACCTAAAGACGAATTTTTAGTGATGAAGGACAACTTCTTAGAGCTGGACACCTTCCTTACAACAACGCAAGAATCTAGGCTTGAAGAACTCAATAAATTCAAGAAACACTAGATGAGTTTTTCCTCTATCCTTACCACACCTTTTTGGTCTATCCTGACGGACCCCTTTTGAAGAGCCTGGGGATTCTCTTTTGCAACCTTGGCCACAGGATTAAAATTTAAGGTATCATGCATCGATTTACTCTTAGTCTGCTGATTTATAGAGGAAGCAATCAAAGGCAGGCCCAGCTCAACCGTTCTTTCTATCCGATCGGTGAGGTTGTTTCCCAGATTGGGATTGTTAAAAAGATTCAATAAAACTGCCGGGATGTATTTTGCGCATATCTTATTTTCCCATTTAAATGCATTTTGAATATTTTCGATCTCTTGAAGATCTAATCTAAAAAGAGATTTTTTCAATAAATAGGCTTCGTAGGGTGTCGTTAAACGCATCATGGATCCTATCCGCAATAAGACATGATTCATCCTCCCCTCGGTGCCAAGCTCCAGCGCTTTAGCCCTTGTTTGAAGAAATATACCCCAGGCCCTGCCGGAACCATAGGTTTTAATATTTTTACACGCCTCCCTTACATCTAAAAGAAGTTGGTGCGTTTTTTCGTTGTAATTCAAAGAGGTGCACGGATCCACGTGCCCTTGTGCCCCTGCAACATCACAAATATGGCCAATAAATGCAAGATCCACTAAAATCGGGTTTTCTAAAAAACCGGATTGCTCAAGTTCTTTGAATAACTCCGCCCCCCCCTCAAAATGCGCTATGTGACCAAAATGGATCTGTTTAGCTAGCTGAACGATAATCTTTTTACTTACTGGTGATAATTTTTTGTACGAAGGATACATCCCGGGACATAAGGAAGCCACCTTGCAAAAGAAAAGATCCAGATTTCCCTCCTTAACACCCGCTTCGGCCGCTAATTTACGGGCAGTTTTTGTCTTTCCCAAGTCGGAAAAAAGAATATAACACTCTAAAAGGCTTTCGATATCTTCGCAGTTTTGTTTTTTCAATTCCTCAAACGTAGAGATAAAAAGTTTTTGAATTTCCTTGAAAGTACCATACTTTAGACGAAATTGAGGGTCTTGCTTGTGGGTAAAAAACAGGTAATCTCGGTAGTCACCCCTCAAAAAAATTTCAAGAGCTTTTAATGTAAGCACAGTTCTATCGAATTCAGGATAAAATTTTTTATAAAGGACGTAGGATGGGCTATAGTCGCTTACGGCACCCACGCTTTCTTGTGTGACATGCACATTTTGATCAGCCAGCCACTCAAGCTCAAGATACGTACTGGTCCGATTTTCCAACCAGGTCTTGGCATAGCCTGTGTAATGAACAGGTTTCAACAACACCTTTTCCTTCCCTTTTGCCAGAAGGCCCAAAAGCACAAGGAACAGGCTCAACGAGAGATAACGAAACCCTTTGAACATCGGATTGATTCTACCTTATAGGGCTGTATTACCCATAGGATTAAAAAGTATTTGAACTCCGTTTTCTTCAAAAATTTCCATAGCCATTAGGAGAATCTCCTGTATCACCTCATGGTAATCGGCCTGATCCATTTTCTTTGTAAAACAGAAAATTTGGATCTGCGGGGCTACCTGGGTAAATGCACTAAGATGCACAGAAACGATCTCTTTTTTATCAATTGAGGGGTGCATTTTAAGCTTTTGCGTGAGAGAATCGATCGCTTGTCTGATGTTCTGCATCTTTTTTGGATCGATATAGAAATTTCTCTCGATTTTTTTTGCGGTCATTTTAGAGACATTTTCTAATGCAATCGTCAGAAAAGTTGAGTTTGGGACAAATAAAGGCCTTTTTTCATCGGTCCTTAATCTGGTCGATCTCCAACCTATATGCTCTACATAACCTTCAAAATTCTCATCCAGCGCTCTGATTTTATCTCCTAAGCTGAATGGGCGGTCTAACATTACGGTAAACCCACCGAAAAAATTAGCCAGTAAATCTCTGGCTGCAAAACTGATACCAACACCTGCGGCTCCGCCAAAAGCTAGAATTCCCGATACAGGAATATGAAAAACCGGAAGAAGAAGCAGTATGGAAAAAAATGTCAGAATCACTCGCATGATCCTTGATATCGCTCTAACAGAGGTCAAGTCAACGTGACTAAAAAGATACTTGCCCTCGATGAAACGTTCCTCTACCCCCCTTATGAACCTATAAATGGAAAAAACAAGAAAGAAGATCACCCCAAGTTCAAATAGGTATACGGTGTAGGGTTCTAAAAATTTTATCTGATTGCATATTAAAACAAGGAATAACCACCAGATAAAAATGTAGAAAGGGAAAGCTACGGCCTCAAAAAAAACATTTTTTCTAAGCTTAAGATGTCGAAAAATGAAATATCCAAACAAGCTTAACAAAGCTGTGAGTGCGGCTAGCGACAGAGTGATAACAAGTTCTATGCTCATTTTTTTTTAGAAACAATCATGCCTTCAAAAAAAATTGCTTGCAACGTTGATTTTTTTAACGTATGAAAAAAAGGGAGTGTTTTTAATCAAAAAGAGGAAAGCATGATTAAATTTGTAAAGTGGGTATTCATTTGCGCCCTATTGCTGGGAGGCCTAAGTCTTGGTCTGACAGGTGTTATTGGTGATGATTACAACCTTTTAAGCCTTCTTTTTGGAGAGGGATGGTTATATAGACTCATCTTGGTCATTATCGGTATCTCGGCCTTAGGAGAAATCTTTTTTTGGTTTCTTACCGCCAGACCCTGGTCATGCTGCGAAGATAAAAGAAAGTAATTTCTTTATTGCTTTGAAAGTAATCTTTTATTTTTAGGCCCGATACCTAACGGGCCTTTTTTTATCCTTAAAGAACTCTAATAGGCTTGTAAATTTCTTTCTATTGGGTTAGTGTTAAGGTCATTTTAACAGGCAGATCATTTTTTATGCCATTCACTCTTGGGGGCGATTGGTACCCTTCAGAAAATACGCGCAAAACCAAGCCTCTACTCTCCTTAGAGAAGCGCAAAAACGCAGATGTCACCCTAATCAAAGGGCTCAAGCTGATGCCAATTGAGGCTGAAGCTCTCCTAAAAACGGTAAAAAGGGAACTTGGATGTGGAGGGTCTTATAAAGACTTTGTTTTTCTTTTCCAGGGAAACCACATCGAAAAACTGAAGAGCTCTCTGAAAGAGATGGGTTTTAAGGTATGATACCCCGCCAACTATTTTGAATTTTGTGTTACTTGAGCTCTTATGAATCAAAGTAAATTGGAAATCAACACTTCACTTGCCAAGCGCTTGGTCGCATCCCAATTTCCCAATTGGAAAGACCTGCCTATTTACCCGGTAGCATCCAGCGGTTGGGACAATCGCTCTTTTCATCTTGGTGACGAAATGCTGATCCGTATTCCAAGCAGCGCTGGCTATGCCCTGCAAGTCGAAAAAGAACATTACTGGCTCCCGAAGCTTAGCGGATCTCTCCCCTTAAAAATTCCCACACCCCTAAGATTAGGTTACCCGGATCAAGGATATCCGTGGAATTGGTCTATATACAGCTGGATCGATGGGGCATCAGCATCCTTAAAAAACATAAAAGATCTAAATCATTTTGCGTCTGCCCTAGCTCAATTTCTCAAAGCTTTCGAATCTATTGATGCATCTTTGGGCCCTCCTCCGGGGCTACACAGCTTCTACCGCGGTGGCCCTCTGAAAACCTATAATACGGAAGTGCGGCGAGCTATTAAGGCGTTGCAAAATAAAACAGACCCCAAAGCTCTAACAGCTATTTGGGAACAGGCGCTGGCTTCTGGAAACGAAAATAAACCTGTTTGGGTGCACGGCGATCTAAGTCCGGGAAATCTGCTTGTGGCTGACGGTAAGCTTGTAGCTGTGATCGATTTTGGGCAGCTCACTGTTGGTGATCCCGCCTGCGATCTTGTGATAGCCTGGAATCTATTTTTTAAAGAGAGTCGTGATCTTTTTAGAAAATCTCTAGATCTAGACGAAAAGACCTGGATGCGTGCAAAAGGATGGGCTTTATGGAAAGCCCTTATTGCCGCTGCAGGCTTTGTGAACCCTGGAAACTTTGAGAGCAACCGATGCTGGCAAATCATCCAGGAAATACTAGAGGATGAGTGATCTTAGGCGACTCATCAAGAAGCGTCAGATCCTTTTTTTTGCCCGCAATAAAGCGAGTAC
Source organism: Chlamydiota bacterium (assembly GCA_016866475.1). Taxonomy (GTDB): domain Bacteria; phylum Chlamydiota; class Chlamydiia; order Chlamydiales; family RGXB01; genus RGXB01. The sequence continues at coordinate 8,661 of VGMF01000003.1, forward strand.
AACTGCCGATGCTTGAGATACATTCAGAGAATCTATTTTGCCTAGCATCGGTATAATGAGGTGGAAATCACTCGATTTAGACATCAGCGACTTTACACCCTCCCCTTCTGAACCAAAAACCAAACAGATTTTATCAGGAAAATCAAAGCTATAGATTGATTCAGCCTTTTCGGAAAGTTCCAACGAGGCGATCCAAAAGCCCTCATCCTGTAATTTCTTAATCGCATCGACTCCATTGGAAACAGTAGATCGAGGAACTATTTCAGAACCTCCCATACTTACCTTAGAGACTACCGGTGTGATAGGTGTTCCCCGATTTTTCGTATGTAATATCCAATCCACCCCAAAACATTCGCACGCACGCATGATAGCGCCCATGTTTTGCGGATCCTGGATCGAATCGAGTAAAACCACCACGCTCCGCTCCTTTTGCTTAAGAGCTTGAATACAATCCTTAAAGGCGTGCTCTTCATCCAGAACCTCCGCCATAATCCCCTGATGGGAGTCGGATTGAAGCGTCCGGTTCATCTCATGCTTTTCGACAAGTTTTACCTTGAATCCCTTCCTTTGGTAGTCATTCAAAAGTTCTTTTGAGGATGTTGTGATTGAAACAACTCGCTTGCTTTGAAAGGTAGTCACCTCTTCGACGGTGTTTTTACCCATAATTTTTCTAATCATAGGGGAACAGTTTAGCAAAAAGGGGGAAATGTGTAAAATAAACGATTTTTTTAACGTTGTAATACCATTTCAAAAATTGACCAAATCCGATTGCGAATAAACCTTTATCTCAGGCTACTATAAAGGTATGAGCCTAGAACCTTTTTATCAAGAGCAGCTTGCGGTTATCCAGCAGATCGCCGAGCATCGAAAAGATTGGCTGAACCCCATTTTTATTTTCTTAGGATATCTTGATAACTTTTTTTTCTATCAAGCGCTTATTTTGATTGGTTGGCTTAAAATGGGCAAATTAAGAGGATCCCACCTGTTTTCTCTTTTTTTTATCTCTTTTTTCACCGTGTTTTTTGCAAAAATCAGGATACAATACCCTCGCCCCCCTGAAGAACTTTGGCTAATTCCAGCCCACCACTTTGGATTTCCCTCAGGAGCGGCTACCCATACGATGGTTATTTTGGGCTACTTCATCACGCAGGGAAAAAAAATTTTTTATAAGTTTCTTTTGGCTTTGAGTATCTTTCTTTTTGCTTTTTCAAGATTGTACCTAGGCGTCCATTTCCCGCTTGACGTAGCAGCAGGTCTTCTTTTGGGATTGATTTTGCTTGTTATTTACTTTGAGTCTATAGATCCAATTTTGACAATTTGCCGTAAAACCGCCCCATTTCTGGATTTTTTTATTGTAGCAGGTATCATAGCCATTCTATTTTTTAAATGCCCAACAACGGACCTTCTTAGCTTTTTCTATTTTTATGCCTTGGGTATCTATGCGGGTCTAGCCTCAAGGGGCTATCTTCTATTCCCTTTTGCAGAAAAAGGGATCAATGCAGTCATAACGATCTTTCTTTTTGGATCGGTAGGGGTGGCCTGGATTCTTTCCCCCTCGGTAGATGCTACGATTCTTTATCCGGCGGTGTTCATAATAGGCCTTATCCCCCCTCTGATCGGACCAGGAATTGCCAATTATCTACTTTTCCCACGCAACCAGATCGATGATTAGATAAATTAGGTCCTTATTTTTGATCTAAAAGTACCTTATTTTCACGAGCAAATTCCTGATTTAACCCAATATCTTGGACGAAAATCACCTGTTTTCTTAAGCGGTAAATTCCTGTCAAATTCAGAATCAGAAGCCCAGCACCTGATAAAGACATCAGCAATAGCGCATAAGAGACTCCCAAATAGGAGAAAAGGGGCATCGCTACAAGTCCATAAAAAAGATAAATCTGTTTCCCGTTTTTTGGGAACAGATAATAGGATGTCTTCACACCGACACTAAAATAGGCCACTATATTCGTAAAACCCGCTATAAAAAAGAATACAGGTAGGGCTTTTGCAACAAATGGGAAATAAGGGCTCAATGCTGCTTGCACAGCTAAAGAGGGCTCCACCATGGGGCTCAAATTCCAAACACCGGTAAGCAAAACGACAATGCAGGTTAACGAGCAGAAAAAATTGTCTACATAGACACCGAAAATTGCTAGCTTGGCCTGGTTCTCCGGATGGCTCACCCTTGACTCCACCTGCATACTCGAATCATACCCCATCCCGATGTCTGCAGAGTAGGCTGCCCTCCCGACGCCATAGCGGATCGTCATTATAATGGAGCTCCCTGCGAATCCTCCGACTGCAGCGTGCCCTTTAAATGCGGAATTGAGGACGGTGTTTAAGAGTTCCGGTAAATCCCCGATATGGGAAAAAATGACCCAAAAGCACATAAAAAGATACCCAAACATCATCACCGGATTGATGTACATACAGTATTTGGTCACTCGGTCCACACCACCTATGACAATGAAGAGTATCATCGATAAGAGGAGAAACATAGCTATCGGCTTTTCAATATCGTAGTTATAGGAAATACTCTCCACCATAACCGAGAATTGAAATACCTCAACGCAGTAGATACATAAAAATATTGCCACTGCAACCGGAAATATTTTATGGGTGAAGGCCTCTTTAAGAACATGTACCGGCCCCCCCTGGAATCCGCTGCCGCAACTTTTAGGTATACGGTACTTAAAACCAAGATAGATTTCGGCATATTTGATAACCGACCCTACCAGTCCGGTCACCCAGACCCAAAATAGGGCACCCGGCCCCCCAAACTGAATGGCGGTGACAACTCCAACCACATTTCCGATCCCGATCATCCCTCCGACAGAGGTGAAAAAAAGTCGGATAGGATGGATTCCCGTGGAGTGGGACTCGGAGGCGGGGTGACGCAAGAAATGGTAAAAAGTTTTAACAATCTGCGCCAGGGAGCGGATTTGGAACGCTCTGGTATGCACGGTAAAGTATAAACCAAGGAGTATAATGAGAAAAAACGCCACGAAACCCCAAAAGAACGTGTCTATCTCATTCATTACCCAAAAAAACTCAAGATCCATCGCGTTTCGCTGGTAAAAAAAGTGAGCCTAATTTTAGAGCTTTTAGAAAGAATTTTGCAATCTAGATGTTACAATTTCCCAATTTTTTTCTGATACGAAACCTGACACCCGGGTAAACCCTTTGTACCGAGTCGCAAACGACGAGAGGGGCAAAGTTAAAATATTGTATTTTTCCAAAAAATCCACCCCGGTTTTGACTAAAAAATAGGGGCCATCCTCCCCACCGAAAACTTCAAATCCGCTCGATCTGAAAAGCTCCTTCATCGAAACTACCCTTTTCATCGTCGTTTCAACGCCTTTCAAATAAATATTTCCCCTTTTTAAAAGAGCGCACCCCATTTTTTGTGAAAGCCAGCTGACACCATTATAGGTAGCATTCAAAAAACTTGTATAGGCTTTCAAAATGCTGGACCCATCACGAAATTTCAGCTCCTTCGGAACTACGGCCCAGCTAAGGCGAATCCCGGAAAAGGCGGCCCATTTTGAAAAAGAACCTAGCTCTATGGCGACGTCCAGAGCCTGCTCGTCAAAGTAGACCGTGCGCGGTTTTTTGCTCTGAATGTAGGGTGCATAGCAAGCGTCGTGCACAATGACTCCACCGTTGTTACGAGCTTTTGCAAACAACGCCTCCATTTCTTTTTGCGTCAAAGCGATCCCGGTCGGATTGTTCGGTGAACAGAGGTAAAAAACATCAAAAATGGGGACGTTATCGACCAAAGGGTTGAACCCGCTTAAAAAGTCCAGGTATACCGGATGTGTTGGAGCTCCAATAATCTCGCACCCCTCTTTATAGGTAGGGTAGCCGGGGAGAAAAAAAGAGGATCGCGCCTCAGGGCCGAACAGGGTTTGGAATCTAAAAAGATCGGTTTTAATCCCGTCCGAGATAAAAATTTCCTCAGAGGAGAATCGGCCATTATAAAAAATTTTGTTGATCCACTGTTTTAAAGAATCCAACCCCTCTTCAGGAGGATACCCTTTATGCCCACCCTCGGTGCCAAAAATTCTCACCTCCTCGAGAAGCTCCTCAATAACCTCTTTCTCAATCGGACCGGTATTGTCCCCCACCGCAAGAGATACTACCTCTTTTTTACCCTGAGCACGTGCGAGCACATCCTGGAAAATATTTGTTTTTTTTAGGTTATGCACCCGGTTGAGTAAAACCATAGGCAATCTCTGCTATTTTTATTCCTGTTCCCGCCGCCCCGCGCACTCGGTTGTGTGTGAGCGCTACTAATTGAACCGTATTATTGGCTCCTTTTCTGATTCGTCCAACACAAACGTGCATCCCATTCCCCCGGTCTTTGTCAAGCCTGGGTTGAGGTCGATCCTTTTGCTCAAGAATCTCGATCCAAGGCACCTTTTTTAATGCATGGTGGATTTCGTCCACAATAAACGGCTTTTTAAGTTGCACCTCGAGTGAAACCATATGCCCGTCATAAACTGGAACCCGACAACACGTGATATTGAGAGGAATGTTTTGTTCAAAAAGAATGTGTAACTCCTCCAGTATCTTTTCCTCTTCCCCCTCAATGAAGGGGATCACATTGTCTAAAACATCGATTGCAGCAAGACCCTGGCGGCCCGCTCCGCTGACGGCCTGCAACGTAGTTGCAGTCGCATGCACGATTTCAAAGGCTATAAGCTCTTTTAAAATAAGTGCGATCGGATGCAAGGTGCAGTTGGATTTTGCAAAAATCCCTTTTGTCCTACCCAGTACTTTTCCCCCGTTGATCTCCGGTAGAATCAATCGATTCCGATCCCTAAATGCCGAGCTGCTTGAGATAACAAGGGACGTTTCACCCCATAAGGGTTCCATAATAAGCGCCGTTTGCGTATCCAAGCAGGAGAAAACCAGCTCCACTCCTAACTGCTTAGCTTTATAAATATCCTCAACGTTTTCCAGCCCCAAACCGTCCAATGAGTCGCCGATTTTTTGTTTGGAAGCGCTCATGAAGCGTACTTGAAAGTGAGGATGAAAAGACAACAGCTTTCGGTACATTTCGCCAATTGCCCCTGTCGCCCCTAGAATGCCAACGCTAATTTTCCCCATGCTTCCTCAAGAACCGCATCAATTTTTAATTTTTCATCCTCTTGCAATGCACCTATTTCAGCTTTAACGCGATCAGTCGAAAAAAGATGGTTTTTGTGTAAAATGTATTGAATTGAAAGAGGATTGACACTGACAAAAACTCTTTTCAATAAACTTAAGAGGTCCTCCGAGAACGGATCAAGACACATAGCTTTTTTTACTGTCTCTACAAAAACGTTGGATAAAACGGATATTGCCCCGATAGAACCCTGTTTTTTATAGGAGACAATCCATTCGTCGTCGCCGCAAAATACAGGAATGTTTATCCCTTTCAATAGGCTTTTCCCTTGCGATTCTTTCACGCCCAAGAGATTTTTATGACCCTTTAAACTTTTATAAACCGACGTTTCGATAGCAACACCTACCCTGGAAGGGTTGTTGTATAAAATAACAGGGCAAGGTGCTTTTTCTAAAACCGTAGTGTAAAAAGTAAGGATTGCCTGCTGCGTAGGTCTAACAAAAAAAGGGGGAGTCACTAGAAGGTATTGCACATCTTGCCTCTCTGCAAGATCCATATTTTTTAAAACACGGTCCAGGGAAAGGTCACTCACACAAAGTCCTCTCGAGAACGGATAATCCCTTGTCGCCTGGAGCAAAATGGATTTTTCCTGATCTGTGAGTAAAGTACCTTGTCCGGTCGTCCCGGCGACAATGACCCCATCAGCCCCTTTTTTTTGATGCTGGAGAAGTTTGTGAAAAGACTTTATATCTAATCTGCCTTCGCTATCCAAGGGTGTCGCCAAAGCGGTAATCAACATAACAACTCTCTTAAATGCACAAAACCTTTCCGTCCTGAAATCATGGGCAAAATCTGAAGAATTCCTTGTGCAAAAACTCCCCTGTCTGTAGCTTCATGTTCCAAAGTGATCTGCTCATACCCATTTTTGAAGACAATTTTGTGTTTGCCAATCGTCTCACCCTCTCTTATGGATGAGATAGAAACCTCCCCTAAAGCCTCTTTTAGCTGAAGCGCGGTTCCGGAGGGGCTGTCTTTTTTTTCTACGTGGTGGGTCTCTTCTATAGAAATTTGCAAACCTTCTGATTTGAATTGCGGTGCTATTTGTATCATTTTTTGGACAAGCGGTGAAAAATTTGGGGAATAAAGGCAAAAGCCTCCGTTCGATTCCACTAGTTTTTGGGCCTCTTCAAGCTGATCATACCAACCGGTAGTTGCCACAACAATCGGTTTTTTTTGACTCATTGCGTACCGGATGTTTTGAAGCACACTGTCTTTAAAAGTCGCATCAATCAAAATATCTGCCATCGGAAGATCGACGACCTGATAGGAAAAAGAGGGAGCTAGGCGCAAAACCTCTTTCCCTAGCTTTCCAATTCCAAATAGACCTATTTTAATCATAATTGATAAAACATTACAGCGGGGCGAAGCAAAAACTCAAGCTTTAATTTTATCCTTAGTGTACACTCCGAAGTGTTTATGCAGACATGGATCAGACGATTAGAAAAATTAGAAATCCTCCTCACTTTACCGACTCCTATTTTAGAGGCTTTCGAAACGGCTCAAGTGGCTTTAAGCATCCCTAATTCCCAAAAAGAAAAAATGGTTCTTTTTCTTCCTCTCCTCACTTTTCCAATTGTTGATTTTGCGTCCGGGGCCCTCTCTATTCTTTTTTATTTTCTCATCCTTCTACTTAGCCCAAAAAAATCTCCCGCAACCCTTTTGGTCGAGATAGCCCTTCTTATAAGTTTTGCAACAATTTATCCTGCCTATGCCCCGTTTGCTTATATTTTCATGGTATCGAGCTGGATTTTGATGCACACGCCGATGTTGACCCCAATAAGTCACCCGGTGCACAGATTTTTTTGGGTTGTCCCCTTTTTAGTGTACCCCCCCCTTCTTCAAGTTTTGGCACCTGTTTTAGGATGTATCAGCTTAAGCTTCGGGATTCACAAAAAGTTTTTTGTATGGGCGGAAAATAAGCTTGGTGAGCAATAGACGGTTAAACTGCTGAACTATAACCCGCAAAACGCCCTCTTCAGATGCACAAAAATCGAGTATAGTCCCCATCGTAGGGGAAAAAAGAATCTTTGCGTTATGGTTCACTATGCTTTCAGCATAAATACAATTGTTATGTAGACCAATAATGTGCTCCTGAACTCGGATTATTTTTTCAAAACACATCTTGTTCATTATATTTGTGATCGTTTCCTGTATGTGATCCAAAAGAACAAGAGAACTACCCTCATATGTTTCAACTGTAAAGAAGGACTCTAGTGAGTTTGAACTGACTGCTTTAAACCTAGCTATATGAGAAAAGGAATTTTTCGAGGAAATTGTGAGATGCTTTATAACACCCTCTTGATCGAGCTCAAGGATTGCATTCGATGTATCCTGGTAGAAAAGACGGGAGCGACCATTTAAATTTAAAATTGCCCGTACCTTTTTTTCCGTTTGGATCTCAGACACAACTCCTAAATTCGACCATAAGAGCACTTTTAGACAATTATTCGAATCAAACAAAAAAACGAAAGGGACCTCCTCACCGACCGTTTGGAGCACCTCTATGTTCGATCCAAAATAGATCGAGGCCGTACGCCCTAACCTGAGGTTATATTTCTCCAAAAAGCCATTTTCGGTGAAAACGAGCGCATCTTCTTGTCGAAAGGAGATGATCTGAGAAACCGTTTGTTCGAGAGGGAAGATCGCATCCCAAGCAGGCGGGGTTAAAATCACCATCTCTTTATGCTGCGATGAAAAGGGGCTTTTAAGAGAGACCACGCAAGAATTTTGCGTTTGCAGAACAGCCGTCACATTCCCAAGCTTGGCATAGGCTTCGATTGGCTCTACTACAGGCTGAAAGGATCTTTTGAGCAACTCATGAGCGTGACTTTTGTCTGTTATCGCTCCCCCAAACGAGCGCACAAGCCGTTTTCCTGCTACAAAATTTGCAATCTTGTGCAAATCGGTAGAAACCTGAGACAATTTACACAATGATTCGGGTGATGTTCTCCCGGCTAAGTCCTCTTGGAAATCCCTTGGAAGAACAATCAGATTTAAATCAATTCCAGACAACCTACAGTCTCCACATGTACCGTTTGAGGAAATAAATCGAAAGGTTGTACAGATTTGAGCTTATAGACACTTTTCAAAATTTTACAGTCCCTTGCAAATGTAGCAGGGTCGCACGAAACGTAGACGATTTTTTTCACCCTCTGCTTTTTTAGAACTTCTAAAACCGAGCTTTCGCACCCCTTTCTAGGAGGGTTAAGGATCACTTTATCGAAATAGCCCAGCTCCCCGATCTTTTCTTCTGCTTTGGCTAAATAGAATTGGGCATTTTGAATCAGGTTGAGTGCGCAATTTTTTTTTGCACTCTCAATAGAACTTGCGACACACTCAATCCCGATAGCCTCTTGGCAACTCCTTGCAGCTAAAAGTGTCATAGTCCCCACTCCGCAAAATGCATCGAGAACCCTGTCACGGCATGTCAGATCCAAAAGATCCATAACATGTTGGTATAAGAGCGGCACTTGAAAAGGATTTACCTGGTAAAAAGCATCTTTATAAATTGCAAATTTCAACCCGAGTAGGTTGTCCTCGATCAACTCCTCACCTGCTAAAAGGGTGAATTTTTTTCCAAAAACATAATTAGAATCCTGCTCTCTTTGGGTGAAGTAAATCCCCTTGACCCTTTTTTTCTCGTCTACTATTTTTTTTGCAAACCCTACTAAGGATTTACTTAGTGGTGCGTAGCTGGAGAAAATAATCAAAATGGAATCTGTAGAAAATGCAGTTTTCATCACGAGGGTGTCCAGCTCTTTCGGGATATCCATCAAAGATATCTCTTCCAGTACTGTTTGCGAGCTCTTAAGATGCAGATGGCAATGATCTATCGGTACGAAATCTTGGCTATTTGCAGCAAAAAAGCCCAACTTGCCTCCCCTGACCGGAAGTTGCACCTTATTTCTGTATGCAAATTCAACCGAGGGTTTCACAGCAGCGACTGTTACATCTTTTATGTCTGCAATTCTCTCGAGCGCATCCTGAATCCTTTTTTGTTTCGTCTTCAACTGGCCTTCGTATGAAAGATGTTGCAGCTGGCACCCGCCACATTTTTCAAAGTGAGGGCAACGGGGAATCACCCTGTCGGGGGACTGCTTAAGAATCGCATCAAGTTCCGCTTCAATCACTGAAGAGCCTATTCTTGTAGGGGTAACCGACACCCTTTCATGGGGTAAAGCTCCCTTTACAAAAAGGATTTTTTTGTCTTTGCGCCCCACTCCGAGGCCTTTGGAACTAATATCATTTATGTCGACTTCCATGGATACTTTTTATTGTATAATAAGATCCTCTAAAGGTCTAACAAAGAATGCAGGAGGCCGAAAGAACTAAAATTTAAACTAGACTATCGATCGAGTTTTGAGTTAGATTAGAGGCACTTAAGGTTTTTTAAAATTTTTTATATGATTAAATTTTTTCTACTTCTCTCCCTGCCTCTTTTTGGGAAAGTCACCTTCGATTTTTCCCAAGATACCCCTAAGGTTCTCAGGTCGGTTTATCCTGCCATCAAAGCGGCCGAAATGCCACATGAAAAAAAAATATACACAAAAGAGATCATCCAGCACACCCACATCGCTACAGGTTTGCAATACGAGAGCCCCTCAACCGAAAATATGGTGGATATCTCTATGAACCTAGGGATGAGCAAAAAACCTTTAGGGGTGAAGGAATCGATTTTTTACTTTTCATTTCCAAAGGTGATGATGTATAAAAAAATTGCGGCAAAGGAGAGTTTTCCGACCACCTTTTTTGGTGCAGGTTTAAGCTACGACGGGATTATAAACGATTTTTCGTCAGAGAATGCGAGATCCCTGCAAGCCGGCCTCTCTATGGGGATGGAGATAGAATCCAAAAATAAAACAAAACACCTGGTTCAGCTAGATTTGTCTAAATCTATTAGGGAGAAAGCTCTGGAACCCCAATCGGGATTAGCTCTCCCGAAAGCGGGACTTGAGCTTAGCTATGGAGCAAATTTTTAGATGAGGTCTATTTTCGGTTGGTGTTTTCCACTGTATCTAAGTGCGCTTTCAATCAGCATCGACCCTTATGTTCAAGATACAAATCTTGTGCTGGAAGAAGATGTTCTTGGTTTTAATGGGCAATCGCAAGGGCTGTTTTTAAGTCTATTTGAAAAAGAGATACTCCGCCCCTATTTTAGCGGGACTGTCAATGTGTCCAAAGGGAAACTTTTTCACTATGGAGAGCCCAAGGCCCCTTTCACACAATCTATTTTAGAAGGGCAAACCGGTTACTCCTTTCCCATCAACCGTCAAGACGTATTCCGTTTTACCCCATTTTTAGGTCTTGGTGTGTACTACCAAAAGCTCTTAGGTTGGGATAGGACGGTAAGCTTTTATTGTCCTATAGGAATTGGGATCGATTACCATATCGGCGACTATTTTTCTTTGAGCTCTCTATTGACAATTCTCCCTCAAATACAAACCTTCAGACAGATGTCCGGTAGCACGTTTCAAAAAATACCCTCCTCTATCGGCTACAAAATTGAATTTCCCGTAAGTTTAGCCCTTGACCCCTATAAATATGTAGCGATTTCTATCACCCCCTTTTACAACTACTATCCTTTTGGAGCCCCGGCATTTAGTCCCCTTCTACACAGTAAGACCGAATTGCAACAGATTGGTTTAAGGGTTGGTGTCGATGCACAATTTTAAAGAAGATCTTAAAGAGCTATTTCTAGAGGGGATCCTGGTTGGAGAGAAAGAGAATCCGGATAGTTTTCTAAAAAGGGTACAAAAATTAAAAAAATTGCCTCTTAACAAGTTTAAGAATCCGGTTTTTGGGGTACAAACTGTCTATGTAACTGTTGAGACAAAAAAGGCTTTCATCCCCTGGTTTGCCGCCTATACAAAATTTGAATATGAGGACGGGATTGTTATTCCGAAAATTGAGATTAGCCCATTTGCTCCGAAAGAGACAATTGACCACGAACTTGTTCATGCGGTCAAGGCTTGCCATGAAGATTCGATTTTTGAGGAATTTCTAGCTTTTGAAACCTCAACAGGGCTTCGCAGGCTTTTAGGCCCCCTTTTTTTTGACCCATGGGAGGCTAATATCCTTGCCATCACGATACTTTTAGGTTTTTTTGTCCCCTTTCTTTACATCGCCACAGTAGGGCTTTCTTTATTTTTTGCTTTGAGGCTTTGGCGGACAAGAAGGCTCTTTAATAAAGCTCTTGAGGAAATATCAAGGCTTTTCAACGCCAAAAATCCGCTCCCCTTCGCTTTGCTGTTGTCTGAACGGGAGATGAAGCTATTTGGATCAGGCCAGGGTGAATTAGCTTTGAAAGAGACGGAAACCCAAGATACCTTAAGATACCGACAAATTTTAGCACTAAGTGCGATCAAAATTCCAGTTACATACTCCAAAAATGCCTCTTAGCCCTCTTTAATTTTTTTAATAGTTGAACCTCTCTCCTTAAAAAAGGGGTATATCATCTCTAAACTCAGGTATTTTGACCTAGAAAAATATGGTCTTATTAGCAAGGTCTGTGGTACACTTATACTAGTTTCTTTAATTAAAATTTAATGATCCTTCTCAACAACAGTTTATTTTTCATTTAAAATATGGCAATTCGTATCAGCCTTAAAGGGCGTATTCAACTTAAAGTCTTGATCCCTGAAGCCTGGACCTTCTCCGAACTCATCGCCTTTTTGCCGGAGGTGACAGCACTATCCCAGTCATTGATCCTTTTTCGAAATCATCGTATTTATGATCTCGATTCCACCGATTTTATAAAAAACCACTTAGGGGAAACCTTCGACTGCCATTTTTTAGAGGATAAGTGCATTTTTCGATTAAAATTCGAAAAGCTGATTTCTACCGACGATACTATTCTTCTCCCGCTGAGTTTAAATGGAACCCTCTAAGCCCCCCCGTTTCATCCTCTTAATTCTATTTTTCAACGGTCTGGAGCATTTTTTGACCTCTCTAAAAATTATCTACACCCCTTTGCTCCCTTTTTTGTTTTTTTCTGACACCCCCTACTTGGAAAACATCAGTTTTTTGTTTCAAATCTATCCGGTGGGAATTTTAGCTAAACCAATCGGAACGCTTTTTTTCCAATATATAGAGCGCTATTTTTCTCTACTCACGACTCTAAGGATCTCTTACCTTGGGACAGGAATTTCATCTGTTTTTTTAGGGGCTCTCTCTTACTTTTTTCCTGAATTTCTGAAACAGGGCCTCACCCTTATGTACTTTTTCCAAACTTTTTTTACCTCCAACGAGATAGTGGGAGCGACCAAGATCGTGTTTGATTTGAACCTTGAGGATACGATAAAAAAAAGGCTGAGCGGGTGGATTTCTACCTCTTCGGCTCTTGGGATCTGGTTTTCATTCGGTTTTGTCCTATTTTTTCAAGAGATCGGTCTTTTGAAAATTTCGTTTTTTGCAGCTCATATGATGGGTCTGATTTTGATTTTAGGTATGTTCTTTCTTCCTAAAAAACAGTTAAACTCCCCCCCAATCCCCAAAAATACCCCCAAAATCGGAATTGCCCCCAAGGCTCTTATCTTCCTGTTAACCGGCTTCTCGGCCTTTTGCTACAGCACAGCATTCCATGTAATCCCAAGCTATTTTTTTGAAAAAAATCCTCTAGATTCCCAATTTCTCCTTATTTCTTTAGACGTACTGCTTTTGTGGATTTTTGGGCGGATCCTCCGCTATCAAGAGAAAGAAACACTAATAAAAGGGGCGTTGTGGTGCGGGCTTTTAGGCCCACTTCCATTTATCTTCGGGTTTTTAGAGCCCTCAAGCCGTAGCCTTCAACTCGAAATTATTCTCTTGGGTACTCTTTTTAGCGCCCCGCTTTATCCCTTTCTATATGAGGTAAGCGGCGCTAAAAGCAGATATGGGACCCTTTCCTGGTGCTATCTTTTGGGTTCACAATTCTTCGGAGCCATGACACCTTTAGTCTTACTTCATTTCTCTAGAGGATTTTCTATGGAAAAAGGGATTTTAATTTCCACTTCCCTTTTAAGCTTCGTAACCCTTTTTGCCCTTAATGAAGTAAGACGAGATTTAGAATCTGCAAAGATCGAAACCTAAAAAAGCTGAGTATAGGATAGAAGTCCCGATACATAGCTAGAACTGTTACGGCCTGCGACAGAAAACCAGACGCCCCCGATGAAACCACCCGAATCGCCAAAATTATATTCGATAGCAGGAGCTAAAGAAAAATTATCCGATGAAGGATAGCCAATTTGAAAAAGTCTTCCGGCCCCGCTCGTCCCCGGATACCCCCCGTACAAATATGCTTTACCCGACAGGGTATAGACAAAATCCAAAGCAAAAACCCATTTTTGTGTTAGCGACAACTCATAGCCAACGTCGAGATTGAATGTGGATCCGACCTTTACGGTGCAATTCGTATCGGTTCCCCCTCCGTAAGAATTTAAGCCGTACACCCTGGCCTTGTCTGTTGGAATCTGCACGTTTGTTGCAAGCCTTAAACGCATAGGATGCACGGGAAACCACCACAGGGTCTTCCCCATGTTGAGCCCCATGACACTCTTAAAAACACCTGACCCACTTGCATCCAAAGGAGATAACAGCCTGTCATAGGTCCCGGTTGGGATCACCTCAGTGTAAAGCAGCCGCACTGAGGGGATGTAAGGGGTTTCATTGACTAATTGAAATCCCAATACTATATTTAAATCATTGAATCCGCCCCCGCTATCACCCTGGAAAAAGTTGAAAGTTCCCTGAGGCACCAAGGTGAAATCGAGCCAATTTGTTATCCCTGCCTGAAACAACAGAAAAGGGTTTACAGAAAACTCACTCGGAGTGCTGACGTATTTGCGGTTATTGTTATATATACCGTACGAGGTCTTGAATGTGAGGTAGGGCTGTAGGTTGATCCTACCCTTTTGAACATTCTTGGCCGAACCTGTGATCAAAGGACCGGTATACCATGGAATGAACATTTTTTCTGCTATTTCAAAATCCCTTTGAGCTTGATCGATCTCCTCTTGGATTTGCTGAGGGGATTTTACTGGTGCTGCCGGTAAAGAAACCGCGCTAGCAAGAAATAAACCTAGAATGAATGTCTTATAGAACATATTGCCCAAATTTTTTTTCCATGATATTTAAAAATTAATTATCAAGAAAGAGAAAAATAAATGGAAATTCAGCCCAATCAACCACAGCAGCCTACTTACAAACAAGAGTTTAAAGAAAGTGTAGATATTTTCGATAAAAGTCTTCAAGGGGCCGCCCAATCCAATTTTGAACCCCAAAAGCAGCAATATTACAAGGCCATGAAAGAATCTCTAGAAGCCATGCAGGATTCTGCAAACGGGATGGTGAATCAGCACCTATTGGATTTGAAACAAAAACTCGCAAAAGATACACAAGACTACATCCGGAATCCTTCCGATGAAAAACAAAAGCTTCTCGAGTCTGACATCAAACAAATCCGAAATTCTGCAGGCTAGAGGGCCTTTTTTGCCATGCCAAACTCTAGAGTTGATGCTTTTGAATTCCTTTATCCCTAAAGCCTATAGCCATCTATGAAAATTCTTATAGGTACAGATACCACGCCGGATCTTTTTTCGGGAGCTACCACCCAATTGAATGCTACAGTTGAAGGACTCTTGAGCGCAGGCCATGAGATCCTGATTATCAGTCCTTCCGATTTTTATAGTTTTACCTCCAAAAAAATCCACGAAGGTTTTCATTTTGCTCTATGGCCTAAAAAAGAGTTAAAGAAAAAAATGTTAGAATTTAACCCCGATGCGATCCATATTTATACCGAGTGCAGGGTGGGCCTATACCTCCGCCATTTTTGTAAAAAACGGAAATTGAAATTCAGCACCTCTTACTTGACTCGCCTGGACGTTATTTTAGAAAAAAGGTTCAAAATACCGCCTTTTTTTATAAACAAATATATGAAGTGGTTTCATCAAGGGGATGCGACGATGACCGTCTCCAAAGGGATTCAAACCTATTTGTTGCATATTGGCTGTAGGCCACCGATAAAAATTTGGCACCCTGGAGTCCATACAGAACGGTTTCATTTTGATCCCAATAAAAGATTGAATCAAACGGACCCTGTATTTGTCTATTTTGGGCGCATAGACAAAGAAAAGAACCTCGAGGCCTTTCTTGATCTGGATCTTACTGGAGAAAAATGGGTTATTGGCAGTGGCGGTGAGTTTGAGCATCTACGAGAAAAATATCAAAATAGATCCCGTTTTTTTGAAGTCCATTCGCAAAATGAAATTAACCACCTTTTACAAAAATGCGATGTTCTTGTTTTTCCCAGCCGTTTCGACACGTTCGGAATTGTAATTGTAGAGGCTTTAGCCGCAGGCCTGCCATGTGCAGCTTTTCCGGAATATGGTCCAAAAGAAATTCTCACCCAGGGTATCTCAGGGTTCATGGATCAAGACCTCAAAAAAGCGTGTCTTGAGGCTCTAAAGTTACAACCTCGTGATTGTCATTTAGAAGCAGAAAGATTTTCAATCTCTTCAAGCGTAAGAAAATTTTTATCTAATTTGGTTCTTATCTAAAAAAGATCGAACGCATTTCTTTATTTTGCTACAATTGACCAATCTTTTTTTAAAACCGATCGTTTTATGGCAACTGCAACTTTTTTTCCGAAATTAAGTTTTCTATCCCTTTATGAGCCTAGGGATCCCCAAAAGCCACTCTTAAGCCGTTCTGTTGCAGAGGAGCCTGTTACACACGCACCACCGGCTTTTCCAAGCAAATCCTTTTTTTTAACTCGAACATTTGCGCCGAGTTTTTTTTCCTTAAGGCTTCACCCTGCCTTTACTCAACAAAGCCACGCCTCTTTTTTTTACCAATGGGCAGTCGCCATGACCTTTTGTGCAAGAAGGTATCATCTGCTTACACTCGATGCATTTTTGAAGCTGGATCGCGATCAAGAGCGCACGGTCTTTTTTAAAGCGCTTAAAAAGGTTGTCGGCTGCAACGCTTCCCTTCATCGAATCATCGGCCGGGATCTTTGCACATATCTTTCAAAAGGATATCACGGACTTTCACAATCAAGATTTTCTTGTCTTCACCCCTCAATCAATCCCGAGTTTATCATTACACCCCTTATTGACTCGAAATTATCTTTGGAAAACCGTATCCCGTTTAAATTTCATTTGAAACAGCTTGGTGTAGAAAAAGGGAAGTTCGCTGATCTTCTATATCTCCCTTCAGCAGTTTGCCAGAGCTCCCAAAAACCTCCTTTCAAAATGGAAGTAGCTCTTTTGATGGAATATATCTACTACATTGTAAAAAAAGATCCTAAATTACTGGACGATGTAAAAAAAAGGGGCTTTTTAGTCCAAACGATCCTAGATCACCCGGAAATTGCGAGCTACTTGAAGAACCGAGGTCTGTATAATTTAGTAGTTTTAAACCAAATAGCAAATCATCTGGAATCTTCACTTCTAGATTGGAACCAGTACTGCTACAAAATCCTCAAGGATTCGGGTTCTAATTTTTTTCAAAAAATTGAAGATTATGATTTTAATAAGCTTATAGAATCTATCCGGCATAAAATTCGGGATTTAAGGCTTAGCCCTCAATCCAAAGATATTATTGCTCTGGAAGAACTAAAAAAAATCTACGAACTCAATCTAAAAGACGATGATGACCGGGGCAGTTTGCAAATGGTCTTTTATCAATTTCACACAAAGGAACCCGACCCCCGCTTGATCGCTTGGATGGAAGGGAAAAGCCCCTTAAATGCTGAACATACCAACGTGATCCTGGAAGAATTGGATATTTATTTAGCCAATGTACCCACTCTCACACCTGAATTAAGAACGCTTGTACTACAAATGTTATGTAACTCTCTTTATGATTGGGATAAATTTGTCGCAAAGACTTTAAATATCGCTAACCTTGTCGCTTCCTTAGACCCTGTTTAAGATTTATAAAATAAAGGAGGCCTTAAGGGCCTCCTTAGCGTTGTCATTACGGTCGACTCCTAAGGATCCCGGGAATCTATTCTACTCTCGCTACAAGAATATTTTCTTTATACCGCCCATCTAAACCCCCGTCAATAAATGTGATCGAATATTTGGGATTGATTTCTAAAATCTTTTGTTTGATCTGATCTAATGAGACATAATCAAAAAGATAGCCGCCACATAGATCTAGATCATCGATCAAAATTGTGTGATTCTTAATAGAATGAAGTTTGATTTGTTCTAATTCAGCCATTAAAGGGGAGTTTTTGATCCACGGCATTTCCCGATTATCGTAGACATTATGTGCATCCAACCAAAAAGTTATCGGTTCGTTGTATTTTTCTATCAAACCTCTCAAGGCGTAGGCAGAATCTCCATGATAAATTTTTACACTTTTTAGCTTCGAGAATTTGCGTTTTGAAAAATCAAAAAAAGGGAAGTAATTATCTATGGAGACAATCTCAGAAAAACCTGCCTCTATAGCCCGCATGATCCCCTCGCCCTTATACGTCCCGGTTTCTACAAACACACGATTTTTATATGGTTGGAAACCTTCCGGCCCGACAGCTGAATACAGAGAGGATAACACCAGGCAGCCCACTATTACGAAATAAGACAAATCAAACCTCCAAACTCAAGATTGCGTTTTTAAGTGCATTACTTAGAAAAAATAATGCAATAAGATGTTTTTATTTGTAATAGAAATTTTACTTTATTGCTTTGTATGAATACAGATAGTTTACTTTAAACTAAAAGTTTATTGTTAAGAAAAGGAAGGAAAATTAGTTGGAAGAAAAAAAATTTGGGGAGGGTGGGACTCGAACCCACGGAGACCAAGGTCGACGGATTTACAGTCCATTGCAATTGCCACTATGCGACCTCCCCGGAAAGTGTGCCGCCGAAAGGAATTGAACCCTCAACCATCCGATTACAAGTCGGGCGCTCTACCAATTGAGCTACAGCGGCAAAATATACCTATAAAGACTATCACGAATCCGAATTTTCAGACAACCCTTTTTCTTTAAGATTCTTAGGTTTGGCTAAAGATTGGATTCTTCCCGCTATAGAGGCTATTTTGCTTTCCTGAACGATTACCTCAGCCTTGTACTTTTGCATCCCGGTCTTGAGTGCACAACATTTTTTAAATTTCAACCCCGAACCGCATGGGCAGGGATCGTTCCGTCCGACTTTTTGATTCATGCTTGCTATCTACTATATAAAAAAGTTATAATGATTCAAAATATTTTGTTTTTTTTCCCCGATTAAGGATAAATCAGGAAGCTTAAGATAAAATATATTAAAATTTTCTGTTAAGATTACAAATTTCAAGAGTTTAATGCAACGGACGATTCCCACCCCCCCCTGGACACAAACAGGACGGCAGATTGAGAGCCTGGTACGAAAAGCTATTCTGAAATTCGATCTTTTTAAAAAAGATCAAAAAAAAATAGGGATAGCACTTAGTGGGGGTAAAGACTCCATGACCCTTCTTTATATGTTAAAAGCGATTAGCGGACGGGGTATTCTCCCGTTTGAAATCGAAGCCTTTCACGTAAGCGGAGCTTTTTCCTGCGGAGCCTCTCTGGCCGAAAAAATTTTACAAAAGGCTTGCGATGAGATCGAAGTCCCCCTGCACATCCTCCAATCGACTCAGACATTAGAAACTCTTGAATGCTACAGCTGCTCCAGAGAAAGACGAAAGCTCCTTTTTACCAAAGCTTTGGAAAGGGGAATTTCCACATTAGCTTTTGGCCATCATAAAGAGGACAACGTAGAAACCCTTTTCATGAATCTTTTGCACACGGCCTCTTTTGAAGGGATGTTGGCTAAAGTCCCCATGTTACGCTACGGCGTTACGATTATCCGCCCTCTGATTTTAGTTGATGAAGCCTCCATTTTGAATTTTTCAGAACAGTATGGATTCTTACGCGTCATGTGTCAGTGTCCGGTTGGGCAAAAATCAAGGCGCAGAACGGTTAAGGAGATCCTTAAAGACCTATCCCAGGAGTTTCCCAACGCGATCAACAACTTGAGCGAGGCCTCTTTTAAATTCGGGACGTCAAAAGCCCTCTCCCCCGATCTCAATCAGCCCCTATCCCCCGTAGGGATGATATCTGAAAACCCCTTTTAAATTTTACCCTAAACAAATTCTACTGCCTTAAAAATTTTTGAATCCTTTAATATCTTGTCATCTATGGATCTATTTTCACTAGAAGTACTGGCTCTTGCTCTTTACCTGATTGCACTTTTTGCCGTTGCAATTTTTGCCTATAAAAAGTCCCAAAATTCTGCCGACTTTATTATCGGGGGGAGAAAAATGCATTTCTTCGTTACCGCATTGGCGGCCCATGCAAGCGATATGAGCAGCTGGATATTTTTAGGCTACCCTGCACAGGTGTACACCTATGGATTAAAGAGTTCCTGGGTAGCAATCGGGCTTATTTTTTTCATGTACCTGAACTGGCAATTCATTGCCCAAAAACTCCGCCAGGAGACGGCCCGGTTTGAAAGCCTTACCCTGTTCTCTTTTTTTGAAAGCGTTTGCAAAGATACAACGGGATTTACCAGAGTTCTAACGGGAATTATGTCTTTGGTTTTTTATTCCGTCTATATTTCTGCAGGCCTTATGGGTTTGGGGCTACTTTTACAAAATCTTGCCGCTATCCCCTACACTGTCGCAATCATTTTCGGAATGCTTATTGTGATACCCTTTCTTCTACTAGGCGGTTTTGTAACGCTTGCCTGGACCGATCTTGTCCAAGGTTTATTTTTGCTTTTTGTGATCATCTTGGTCCCCTTTTTGAGTTGGTTGCAGCTGTCGGCATCTGTCTCTATGGATACCATTTTTCAGGACCTATCGGGTTTTATCCCCACCACACCAGCGGGGGCTCTTGCCGCCTTTCTATTGATGGCAAGCTGGGGGCTAGGTTATTTTGGTCAGCCCCACATCCTCACCAAATTCATGGGAATTAACGATCCGAAAGAGATTCCTAAATCGATGGCAGTCGGTATGACGTGGCAAACGATCACCCTTACTGCTGCAACTATGATTGGACTTGTAGGCGGCCTGACTTTTACAAACCTCTCCAATCCGGAACTTTTGTTCATAGAGCTGTCTAAAAAAACGCTCGAACCTTTCCTTCTGGGGCTTGTTCTGTCAGCTATCATTGGGGTCACCATCACCTCGATGGGTGCGCAAATCCTTGTTGTAATCTCTACTCTTGCCGAGGACTTTTACAAAAAGTTTTTTCACAAGGAAGCGACTAACAGACAAGTGCTTGTCGTTTCCAGAATTTCCACACTCTTTGTCGCTTTGATTGCGATCACAATAGCCTCCTTTAAACCCTCTTCCCTTTTTAATCTTGTCTCTTATGCCTGGTTTGGACTGGGAGCGTCTTTTGGACCCCTTGTGATTGCCTGCCTGGTTAGAAAAAACCTGCACCGATATAGCGCATGGGCAGGGATACTTACTGGAGGTTTTGCGAGCGGAACTTTCCCCGCCTGTAATCTGCTGCTCAAAACCTCTATCCCACCCCTTATTCCCGGTTTTATTCTTAGCATGCTTGCGATTACGTTAGCAGAATATTTAACAAAAAAAAAGCGACTTTGTCCCTAGAGCAGCTTTAGTTTTATCGTCTAACGCGCATAGACTTCTTTTCAAAGCCTAAAAAGGGATCTATGCGCTGAAGTTTTCTATCATAGGCATCTAGGTGGTGAAGCCCCTCTTTTTGCATAGATTCTAAAATCTCTTTACAACCTTGAATTTCTTGGACTCTTTGGGTCTCTTCTTGCATTTTTTGTAAAAACACAAGACCTAAAGAAAAAACTTTATCGTAACCCTGCTGTCTTCTGCTTTTATCCGCATCACACAGGCAAACGATAAATTGATGAAACAAATTTTTAAGCTTTTCCTTTCTCTCTAAAAGTGTATCTTTACTTTCTACCTGTGCAAGCTCGTGGACAATCTGTGACGCCACCCTATCCACTTTTAAAGCGTCTTTTTGCCAGTCCTGTTTAGTGCAGGAAAAAAAGGAGAGCAAAACAAATAAAAAATGAAAAAACGATCGCATAAAACACCAATTCAGAAAAATAGTCTAAAATGGGGTTTTTTGCAAAGTCTACTACGACACAAAATGGATATCTTAACCTATTCAAAATAAATGAGATATAGGTGTCTTTAATGTGGAGCTTTAAGAGAGCTTTTTTGTTAAAATTTGTGGTCGCGTCTAAAAATGCGGTAAATCCTTGATTGTAATTCACAAAGGTGCTACATTACTCACATTCCAAATGGGGGCACATAGCTCAGTTGGTAGAGCGCTTGCCTTACAAGCAAGTGGTCGTAGGTTCGAGTCCTGCTGTGCCCAATACCCATTATGGGGGAGTAGTTCAATCGGTTAGAGCACTTGCCTGTCACGCAAGAAGTTGCGGGTTCGAGTCCCGTCTCTCCCGTTATATTTATGGCTGTAGCAACGATCAAATCAAGATCCTTTTACCAGCTTGCCATCAGCGCGTTAATGATGGTGATAGGCGCCTTTATAGCAGCCTTTGCGATCCAGGTATTCCTAGTCCCCGCTCATCTTATTGATGGAGGCGTCATAGGAATCGCTTTGATTCTCGGTCGCCTATTCAATGAATCGCTGATTCCCCTTTACATCATCTTACTGAACGCTCCGTTTGTTTACCTTGCATCCAAATTCATACGCCGGACCTTTGTCATACAGATGATCGTTGCTGTTTTGCTATTTGCCTTTTTTCTGATCTTATGCAACAACTTTCCCCCTTTTACTGCTGATGCTCTTGAAATTATTGTTGTCGGCGGTGCTCTTTTAGGAATAGGAGCTGGGTTGATTATCAGAAGCGGCAGTTGCACCGACGGAACCGAAATTCTCGGGATCATCATCAATAAGAAAATGGGCTTCACCGTAGGTCAGGTCGTACTTTTCATCAATTTTTTTGTGTTTGCGGCTTATGGGCTGATTTTTCAAGATTGGCATATCGCCCTTCGCTCCCTTCTTACCTACGTTGTGGCGTTCAAGATGATCGATCTTGTGATCACAGGCCTTGATGAATTAAAACAAGTGATGATTATTTCCTCTAAACCACAGGAGATCTGCGATACGATCTTAAAAGAGCTGGGGCTTGGGCTCACAGTCCTCTACGGGCGGGGTGGATTCTCAAAAACTAATCGTGAACTTCTTTTAGTTGTTGTAGAGCGCCTAGACCTTGCGGATCTGAAAGAATTGATTATGAGCATCGATCCCGAAGCTATTCTGACGATTCAAGACCTTCATGAGTTTGTGTCGGGACGTTCCCCAAAGAAGATCAAATCTAAAAACCAGAACAAGCTCAACATCCTTAACCACGATTAGAAAGTTTATCTACACCAAAACTCTTTATAAATAATCCAAGATTTATCAAGAATCTCAAGTAGATATCAAATCTGCTTTAAAACTCTTTATAAATAATCCAAGATTTATCAAGAACCACTAAGAGAGATTTTATCTACACCAAAACTCTTTAAAAATTATGTAAGATTTGTCTAGTCTTGGCGTAAATATAGGAATAGAGGGGATGAAGTTTATCCCCTAAACGAGCGCAGTGACTTTATTGCTTAAAAGCCCCTCTTCTATCCATTTGTCAATCGAATTTATGGTAAGGGTATTGTCGGTAAAATCCTGGTGACAAATAAGATATTTATGAAAAGGAATTGTCGTTTTGATGGGCCCCACGAAAAACTCATCCAAAGCTCGTGATGCCGTTTTAAGCACTTCCTCGCGATTTTTACCTTTTACAATCAATTTTGCAATCATCGAGTCATAAAATGGGGGAATAGTGTAGCCATTAAACGCGTGGGTATCGATTCTGATATTTGGACCTAGGGGTGGTTGAAATAGATCCATTTTGCCCGGGGAAGGTAAAAAGTTCCTCTCCGGATCCTCGGCATTGATCCTAAATTCCATCACAGCCCCCCGCATCTCGATGTCTTCTTGAGCGATAGTTAGTTTTTCTCCCATAGAGACCTTGATTTGCTCTTTAATCAAATCTATCCCCGTCAACTCCTCCGAAACGCAATGCTCAACCTGGATCCTCGTGTTGACCTCCATGAAATAAAAGGTCCGATCTTGGTCAAAAAGAAATTCTACTGTCCCAGCAGAATTATAGCCTGCCTTTTTGCACAATCGTACCGCTGATTGTGTGACATAATTTCTTTCTTGTGACGTTAGAACTGGTGAAGGGGCCTCCTCAATTAATTTTTGTCGGCGTCTTTGGGAGGTGCAGTCTCTTTCAAAAAGATGCAGTACCGTGCCATGTTTATCAGCAAGAATTTGCACTTCGATGTGCCGGGGGTTCTGAATAAACTTTTCGACATACAAAGCATCGTCTCCGAAAGACTTTTTTGCCTCCTGTTGCGCTTGATAAAATCTTTCAACAAAAAGCTCTTCGGACATTAGAATATAAATCCCTTTGCCTCCACCACCACTCCGTGCTTTTAAAACAACCGGATATCCAATCTGCCTCGCCTCTTCTATAGCTTCCATCGGATCAAAAAAAGCGTGGATTCTGCCTGGAACTACGGGAGCTTTTGCTTCAAGTGCTATTTTTTTTGCCTGAATTTTATCTCCCAATCGGTCAATCGCATCAGATGAGGGACCTATGAATGTCACTGAAGCTTTCTCGCACAGCCTTGCAAAAGAGGCGTTCTCAGAAAGAAATCCATAACCCGGATGTACAGCGTCTGCACCGCTAATTTCGATGGCACTCAAAATCCTTGGGATATTGATGTAAGACTCCGGAGTTGGGCCTGGCCCGATACAGACAGCAGAGTCGGCTAAGAAAACGTGCAAAGAATCCTTATCCGCAGTTGAGTAGACAGCAACCGTTTCCAGACCGAGCTCTTTGCAGGCTCGTATTATTCTTACGGCAATCTCCCCGCGATTTGCAATTAAAACTCGTTTCATTGGTATCCTTACAGAATAAAAATTATCCTCTATACGACTGAGAACAGGGCCATTCCAAAATCTACAGCCTCTCTATCCTCAACGTGCACCATCTCAACTGTACCGTCTAAAGTCGACTTCACTTCAAAATAGGTTTTCATAGCTTCAATTAAACAAAGGGTCTGCCCCTTATGAACTTTTGTCCCGACCTCAACAAATTTGGGCTTATCAGGAGCAACAGATAAATAGACAGTCCCTACCATTTCCGCTTTAATCGCCTCTTTTAGAGGACGAGACTCCCTTTTTTTAATTGAAGCTTGGGGGAGCTCCTCTACCGATAATCCTAACGCGCTCTCTTCGGCTTCAGAAAATTCCAAGGCTAGCTCTTGTCCATCGGACTCTTTAACTGAAAAATTCTTGACGCCATTTTTTTTTAGAACATCAATCAAATCCTGAATTATTTTAAGATCCATTAGACCCTCTGAATGTAAAGATTCTGTATCGTATCTACTTTGATAATATCCCCTACCTCTATGAACATAGGAACCTCAACTTCGGCGTTCGTCTCAAGAGATGCAATTTTAGAACCTCCGACTAAACCACCTCCCTGATCCTTGACGCTGACGACAAGAAGCTCTAGAAATTGGGGAAGCTCTACTGAAAAAACGGTATCTCCATAAAAAAGGGCACGTACATCCACACCCTCTTTGAGAAAATTGGCTTTATCTTTGATAATTTCCTGGGGTACCAAAACCTGCTCCAGATTATCAATATCCAAAAAGAGATGTTCACTCCCCTCCAAATAAAGATATTCCAGTCTCCTTTTAGAGATTTTTACCTCTTCAATCTCCTGGTCCGGCTTAAAATTCCTTTCAAAAATTTCACTTGTAACGGGATCTTTGAGTGTTGCTTTAAAAAACGGGGGTCCCTTAGGTAGGGTTACCTTAATGATTTGCTCCAATAAGAGGATTCTCCCCTCAAAGCGAATGGTCGTTCCGGGAACGAGTTGCTGCACTAGTACGGTTAACATCTTTCCTCCACTATCGGATATAGCTGAGCCATATTTTCAATCACATAATCAACACATAAGTCGGGCAAAATGCTAAAACGATTGCGGGCAGCACGATAAAGCACGGTGATCATCCCCAGCTCTTTGGCCGGGACTAGATCGGCATCTATTCGATCTGCTACTACAATCACCCGATTCGGTGGCATCTTGAATTCTTTCAAAATGTTTTCATAACACCCCTTCTTTGAAGAACGGGTGACTTCGATTTTACTAAATAGGGTATATGGAAGACCAGATTTTTTCACTTTTGCAAGCTGAAAAATCTCCTCACCCCTTGTAACAAGAATAAGATTGGCCAAGCTTTTAAGGTCGTAAAGAATTTTTTCAGAGCCTAGTACCGGCTCGGGGTTTAAATCATTGAGTTCCGGATCGGATATGGTTCGCATCGCAACTTCTATAAACTTTGCACCACCCCCATAGAGAAGGACAAATTCTTTGATAGCGTCGATGGAGCTTGTAGCGGTTCGATTCAACCGCTCCAAAGTTTCTAGCGCCTGATCCCGGTCCAAAATTTCGATGCCAGCTCCTATCATTTCTTCAAGAGCTCTATCTAACCTTGGTTCGATGATTGTTGCCGTCGTCTCTATAAGTGTGTCGTCAAGATCGAACAAAACTAGCATTCTTTTTAGCTTCTTCTATAATGTGAATCAAAATGCGGGCTAAACGGTCCGAATCGTGGCGAATCAAATTTCTTTTTAAAAGATCTCTTTTGTTCGCCTTATCTATAGGCCCAAGTAAGGGCGTTTGAATAACACGCCCGTCAAAAAGATCACATTCCACCAAATCCCCCTCTTCCGCATAGCGATCAATCAGCTCTTTTGGGGGTGTTTGAGAGTTCACAACTATATAGTCAATGACACCTTCGCCCAAGTAGAGTTCAACCTGGCGAACGTAATCGCTCACCTTGAAGCCGGTAGTCTGCCCTTTTTTATTCATCAAATTTACAACGAATATTTTTATTGCACGGGAATTTTTAAGGGTCTCTACAACACCGTCAACAAGCAAATTGGAAATCACCGACGTGTAGAGCCCTCCAGGCCCGATGATCACCGCGTCCGCCTCTTGAATACGCTTTACGGCTTCAGGATTGGCTTTTGGATAAGGATCTAAAAAGAAGCCGCTATAGCCTTGGTCTATCTCGTCATTTAGATAAATTTCTTTTTCGCTTTCCAGTATTTTGCGGTTGTTGAGAATCATTTTGAGCCGCACATGCTGTGTCGTAACGGGAACCACCTTCCCTTTGATGTTGAGCACACGACTCACCTCTTCGATAGCCGTTTCAAAGCTTCCGGTTACTTTTTCGAGCGCCGATAGGAAAATATTCCCGAACGTATGCCCTGATAGAAAACTCTCATCAAATCGGTAATTCATCAAATTCCGCATCAATTCAGACGATTCGCTAAGGGCCACAATACATTGGCGCACATCACCTGCAGGCAAAACTCCGAGTTCGTCTCGTAAAATACCTGTGCTACCCCCATCGTCGGACATGGTTACGATTGCTGTGAGATCTACAGGGTATTCCTTTAAGCCTCTCAAGACAACGTAGTTTCCTGTGCCTCCGCCGAGTGTGGTAATCCGTTTCACTTATACACCCTGTAGCTGGTTTACGATGTGGCGCATAGATTGCCCTTTTTGAAATAAAGCACTTGCGGATACTAGAATGTCAGCGCCGGCGCCAATGCACTTCTTCGCATTGTTGATCCCTACACCCCCATCGATAGAAATTTCAAATTTCAATTCGGGATGATTTTTTTTCATCGTTTTTAGGAATTCGACTCTATCCAGCATCTCTTCCATGAACTTCTGACCGGCAAAGCCTGGGTGCACAGTCATAACAATCACCTGATCGACTTTTGCCAAATGGGGAAGTAAAAGTTCGGGATTTGTCTCCGGTGAGATCGCTAAACCTACCTGCATGTTGCATGTCTTGATAAATTTGATCGTGTCATCGATATACTCCGTGGCTTCAACTTGAAACGTCAATCTGTCGGCACCCGCCTTCTTAAAACGCTCCACATAGTCATAAACCCGGTAGATCATCAAATGCACGTCGAAAAACATTTTTGATCGTGATCTTAGCCCTAGGACGGTGTCGGGCCCAAACGTAATATTATCTACAAAATTTCCGTCCATGACATCGAGATGCAGCATATCCGCACCGCTTTCTTCCACTTTTTTCAATTCGTCAGCTAGACAGCACATGTCTCCGCCTATAATCGACGCAGATATCTTCACTTTGTTCATCGTGTCTATGTAATCACACCTCTGTCTATCCGCTCAAGAAAAATTTCGTTCATCATCTTGTCGAACTTTTGCATGGTATCAAGTTGCGGCTGATAAAGATAAAATAAATGGAAACTTTTACCCCAAATCAAAACATTGGCTCTGATCCACTCAAATTTTGTTTTGACACATGCTTTTGCCGCCGCATCAATTTTAGAAGCAATGTTCAAGGAGGCTAAAATCAGGACACCATCGTTCCCTTTTTTAATTAGGTGCTCCCCCGTAAGTTGCTTAGATCCCGACATAAAAAAATGGAACATCTCTAAAAGGGGGTCGAGTTTGGCGAGGTACTGGATCTCTACGGGCTGTAAAGAGAGAAAAAAATTTTCCAGATACGTTTCATCATGGTCTTTCAAAAGACCCTTAAATAACCTAAGATTATCAATCTGTTTAGAAATCATCCCCCCATTATAATCTCTAAAATTTGGGAATATTTTTTTTAAAAAATCAGTTATGTGGGCCCGCACTTTAAGCGAATCTATCGAGTGGTCAGCTCGTATAAAACCCTTGAGATCTATATCGATACGCACCGTTGAGGCTTCTATTTCTACAAGCTTTTGGTAAAACCTCCTTGTCGCCTCAAGGTGAACACCGATCCCCTGCTTTCGGATTGCAGTTAATCTTTCAATTGGAGTTGTATCGTAAGGTTTAACAATCAAAACGAGGTAGCTCAAATAACTCTCATACTGTCTTTCAAAATGGATGGCAACCTGTGGAATATCCTCTTTAGAGCTGATTTCGTTGCACAAGGTAACAATCCGCCGCATCACATCTTCCTCGTTGCGCGGCATAAATACCTGGTGGACGTACCGCTCAATGGAAGAGGTAAGTGTGAATCTCAGACCCCTCTCAATCTCAAAGCGTTCGAGGTGGGTCTTTATCTCAACAAGAAAGATGGAGTCATGGTGCAAACGGACAAAACTGGATTCGTCCACATCTATAGACGGATGGATCAACTGCAATGATTTTTTTAAATGCTTCAATTCAAAAACTTCGTTAGGTGCCAGCGGAAGATAGAGAGCAAGCCCTAGGGTTTTCCTATCTTCTTTAGCCCCTATAAAAAAGACCTGGACTTTGTGCTCTTTTTCCACTGCAGGCCCCTCTTCAAAGTTGCGGATCTGCTTTTGTAGAAAGACGTATCTTACAAACCATTTTTTCCACTTTTTTTCAAGTGGAGCGCCCTCAATTCTCTCATTGAACTCCACCCAAAATCTTCTTAAAAATTTTTCCATCAGATGGGAACTGAATGAAAATCGGTTTTTTAAAGGCTCCAGAAGGTCTTGCAAAAGAAGATACACCCGGTTCGCCCCTCCCCGCTTTCTTTCTAAGATACGCTCCAAGACATCCTGTTTTTCGCAGCCTCGCCTAACCTCTTCCATGAAACGGTCCAAATTTTCATTAAAAAGGACAAAAGCGCTTTGAGTTTGGAAGACCACATACGCTTCAATAAGAGTCAAAGCACCATCAAACCCTTCAAGCCTGACATTTGAGGAAAAAAACCGCTCCAATGGGGTGATATGACCGGGTAAAAGAGCTGTCGAGCACTGGGTAAAAAAGTAATGAGATAGACCGTCTCTCTCCTTAGATAAAAGGTACATACTCACACCCAAAGGGTGTTCCTGCGCTCTTTCGACATAGAAAAGAGGCAGTTTTGAACGCAAAAGCGCGGGCCGGTCAACAAACTCTTTACTGCACTCGCAATTAGAAAAAATTTGCTGCATGATTCGCTCTTTTGTAGAGCGATAAAAATCCAACACCTTCGGAGAAGAGGAGCCTGGATGGGGTTTTGCCATGCTTTTTAAAACGCTTTATTTTTATTACCTCTTATCTGCCGATGGATTTTTAGACATGCCGTATCCAAGAGGCCAGAGGAATTTCTAGCACATATAGCAGTTCTAGTTTTTTTTTGAAAATAATTCGTACGCCTAAAAGCAAAAAGTTATAAGAAAAACCGCTGCAAGTCTATTTAAAGGGTCGCAGCGTTTTCATCGATATGGGTTAGGTGTCTGTATACTTGAAAGCGCTTCACTATCCTCAATAGTAGCTAAGGATGCGTCCATCGGCAGTCCTGAAACAATCACAGTTCCCGGAATATACATTTTTTTTGAAGCGCTCGTAGAGAAAATTTCGAGAGGAACATAGTACTTTTTTGCCAAAGCCAGCGCCCTTAAATGGAGCAAAGGGCGAGCCTCGTTTTCCAAAAGCCTTAAAGCACCGTCATAATCGATAAAATCGATCGGTGCGGCAGATGAGTCTCTATAGGGATTCACTGTGTAAAGTGCACCTACGTCTTTAAAAAAACAGGCTTTTGAAGCTCTTAAAGCATGGCAAAGCGCGACCGCAGTTGTATCGGACCCCCCCCTCCCAAGTGTTGTCACCTCTTTATCAATGGAAACTCCTTGAAAACCTGCCACAACAGCGACATGGCCCCTTCCGAGGGCCGCCTCTATTCTTGAAGGCCGCACCTCAAGGATTCTTGCATCGGTAAAGGCTGTGGAAGTTATAATACCCGATTGGCTTCCTGTAAATGAGACCGCCTGGTGGCCTGCATCGACCAGTGAAATGGTCAATAGAGTCATACTAATCCTTTCCCCAACAGACACCAGAAGATCTAGCTCCCTTTTTGGGGGGGCTTTTGAGATAGACTGCGCTAAGCTCAAAAGCTGATCTGTTGTGTTTCCCATAGCGCTCACAACAGCGATGACATCAAATCCACTTTTTTTATAATGTATAATTATTTCTTTAATATCATGGATTTTATCCACTGAGCTAAGGGATTTTCCCCCAAATTTAAGGACGATTCTAGGGCGCATACTAAACCTTTTAAAGGGTAGCAAATGTGTTGATTTTTAATACAGCGCCTTGATAGACTTCTTAACAAAACGTAAAAACCCTAGGAGAACCCTTTAACATGTCCACTAAACAACATAGCCTCTGGATCCAAGACGAGAGCAAAATTCTTGACGAAGAGAATTTCAGCATTTCCGACCGCGAGCTTTTCAATAATTTTATCAGAGGTACGCACGCCGATGATACCACTGCCGTAAGCACAATGGTCCCCGGACAAGTCCTTAAAGGTCGCATCGTCCTAGTAACTAAAGATTTTGTTATTGTTGATGTGGGCTTGAAATCTGAAGGTCTTATCCCAGTCGGAGAATTCGAAGACCCAGCAGAAATCATTATCGGCGGAGAGGTTGAGGTTCTTCTTGACCAGACCGAGGGTGACAACGGACAAATTGTCGTCTCAAGAGAAAAGGCGATCAAGTTGCGTCGTTGGGAATATATCGTCAACCACTGCGAAGAGGGCTCTATTGTCAAAGGTAAAGTCACCCGCAAAGTCAAAGGCGGCTTGATGGTGGATATCGGCGTTGAGGCTTTCCTCCCCGGATCACAAATCGATAACAAGCGGATCAAAACCGTGGACGAGTTCCTCGACAAAGTGTTTGAGGTGAAAATCCTAAAAATCAACATTGATAGAAAGAATATTGTTGTCTCAAGACGTGAAATCATTGAAGATGAGCGCGTGTCTAAAAAAGCTGAAATGCTAGATGACATCCAACCCGGCGATATCCGCATCGGTGTCGTTAAAAACATCACCGACTTCGGCGCTTTCCTAGACTTGGATGGGATCGATGGCCTCCTCCACATTACCGACATGGCGTGGAAGCGTGTACGCCACCCTTCAGAGCTTCTTCAGCTCGGGGATGAGGTTGAGGTTATGATTCTCAGCGTTGATAAAGACAAGGGGCGCGTAGCTCTCGGTCTGAAGCAAAAAGACCACAATCCTTGGGATGAGATCGAGGCAAAATACCCTATCGGAACTAAAGTGCGCGGTAAAATTGTAAACCTGGTGCCTTACGGTGCATTTATCGAACTTGAACCTGGAATTGAAGGGCTAATCCACGTCTCAGAAATGTCATGGGTTAAAAATGTCACCGATCCTAGCCAAGTTGTCAACCGCGGCGACGAGGTAGAAGCGATTGTTCTTTCGATCCAAAAAGACGAAGGCAAGATCTCTCTAGGTATCAAGCAAACAGAAGAAAATCCATGGGACAATGTTGACGAGCGCTACAAAGTAGGCAACTCGGTTAAAGTTGAAATACGGAACCTGACAAACTATGGTGCGTTTGTAGAGCTTGAGCCGGGTGTTGATGGATTGATCCATATATCCGACCTAAGCTGGATTAAAAAGGTGTCGCATCCTTCCGAAGTCCTAAAAAAAGGTGACTACGTAGAAGCCGTTATCCTTTCTGTCGATAAAGAAAGCAAGAAAATCACACTTGGTGTGAAGCAGTTAACCGACAATCCCTGGCAGTCCATCGAGGACACCATGCCTGTGAACAGTGTCGTGCGCGGAAAAGTCACAAAAATCACCGCTTTCGGTGCTTTTGTGGAGCTTGCGAACGGTATCGAAGGACTGGTGCATGTTTCCGAACTTTCAGACCGTCCATTCAATAAGATTGAAGACGTAGTACGTGTAGGTTCAGACGTAGAAGCCAAGGTCATCAAGATTGACCGCGAACACAAGAAAATCTCCCTTTCAATCAAGGAACACGAACTCGGCTCAACTAAATCCAGCCGTGATGCTATTGTTCTTGATGGTAAAAAACGATAATAAAGGCAACCGATGAATAAAGAGCTAATTGCCATTTTTGAGTATCTCGAGAGAGAAAAAGGGATCAAACGCGATGTGATCATCAAGGCAATCGAAGAGTCCCTTACTATCGCAGCGCGCAAAAAGAACAAAGGCGTTAACAACGTAGTTGTTGAGGTCAATCCTAAAACCGGTTCTATTGTCGCTATCGCACACAAAGAGGTTGTCGACCAAGTAGAATATCCGGAGGAGGAGATCCTTCTTAAAGATGCACAGGCTCTTGATTCTAAAATCAAGATCGGTGACTGGATCGATATCGAGGTTACGCCCGAAGATTTCGGGCGCATTGCAGCACAAACTGCCCGCCAGGTTATCTCTCAGAAGCTCAGAGGAGCAGAGAAAGAGGTAATCTACGAGGAATTCCGCGATCGCGCTGGAGAGATTATTTCCGGATCCATACGTAGAATTTCCAAGGGAGGCACTCTGATCGTTGACCTCGGTAAAGTTGAAGCATTGCTGCCAACACGTTTTTACCCTAAAGGTGAAACTTATGCAGTTGGAGACAAGGTGCTAGCTCTTCTTTTAGAAGTGCAAGATACCGAAAGCGGCGGAGCGGAGGTGATTCTATCCCGAAGCCACCCTGACTTTGTTGTGGCTCTATTGCAACAAGAGGTCCCCGAACTCGCCGAAGGTGTGATTCAAATACGTAGAGTTGTGCGCGATGCCGGATTCCGGACAAAGATTGCCCTAGTTTCATCAGATCTTAAGTTAGATCCGGTTGGAGCTTGCGTTGGTGTCCGCGGGAGCCGCATCAAAAATGTTTTAAGGGAACTCGGTCATGAAAAAATAGATCTATTCCCTTGGAGCGACAATCCTGTACAGCTTTTGAAGAACGCTCTTTCCCCATGCGACATACGCCGCATTGATGAGACCGAAGAGGGAGACTTTGTGATAGTTGTCGCAGATGAATCCTATCCTTCAGCTCTCGGAAGACGCGGTGCTAATGCCCGTCTGACGGCGGATCTCCTTGAACGAAGAATAGAAATCTTCAAAGAATCAGAATTTGAGCGTGGTGCTTTTGAAGAGCAGCGCAGATTGGCTCTCTCCGAGGAACCAATCCTTGATTCTCCCCTATCTGACCTTCAAGGTGTCAATCAGCTTGTGATTGACGCGTATATTCAGAGCGGTCTAGAAACTATGAGAAAAATTTTACAAAAGAATGCAGCCGAAATCTCGCGCGAGACAGGCTTGAGCATCGAGATTGTCGAAGATACCATCGACCGCATTCGCAAGCACGTAGGAAGTTCGATTGGCTAAAAATCTAAAGATTAACGTTAAAAACAGTCAGCTTAACCAGGTCCTTAAAGGCATTCGTCAAAAAAAAGACGATTCCGACGAGGCTGTAGCAAAAGATAAAGAGGTGGAACATACACCTGTTGTATCAGCTGTAACGGAAAAACCAGCACCAAAAAAAGCTTCCAGAGCTAAAAAGGTTGCCGCACCGAAACCACAAGTGGAGGCGGACCAACCAACACAACGAGAGCCAGAAGTTGTACATCCAAAAACCGAAACTCATCCAAAAGAAGAACGTCTTTCCAAGATAGAAAAGGAAATCTTCAAAGAAGAGGTTTCTGAAAAATCATTTGAGGAAGAAGTGCCCACCAAATCAGAAAAACCTGCAACCTCTTTCGAATCAAGACCGCAGCGTTCTTTAGAATCACAACAAAAGCCAACGAGAACCTCCCACACTAGTGAAAGACCTGCACGCTCAGCAGGCTTTCAACCTCGAAGTTTTAATTTTGAGAAACCGGCTGACGGATTCAATCGCCCCTCATCAACAGATTTTAGGCAAAGGGTCGATAGCACCGATCGAAATCATGTGTCCGGGAGAGCGGAACCCCGCTTCCCGAGCGGTTACGACGCACCAAGCAACTTTGACGCAGGATCTACCACAAAAGGAGCGGGTAACACCGAGGCCCCAACTGCAGAATCTCCGCGAGGCTACGTAACAGAAAGAAGAAGCTATCCTCCACGAGATGGCCAAGAAAGAAGACCTTATTCACCACGAGAGGGAGATGAGCGCAGATCCTATTCCCCACGAGATTCGGGAGAAAGGGGTGCTTATCCTCCACGCGAAGGTGGCGAAAGAAGACCTTATCCTCCACGCGAAGGTGGTGAAAGAAGACCTTACCCTCCACGCGAAGGTGGCGAAAGAAGACCTTATCCTCCACGCGAAGGTGGTGAAAGAGGACCTTATACTCCACGCGAAGGTGGTGAAAGAGGACCTTATACTCCACGCGAAGGTGGTGAAAGAGGACCTTATACTCCACGCGAAGGTGGTGAAAGAAGACCTTACCCTCCACGCGAAGGTGGTGAAAGAAGACCTTACCCTCCACGCGAAGGTGGCGAAAGAAGACCTTACCCTCCACGCGAAGGTGGAGAGAGAGGACCTTATCCTCCACGTGAAGGTGGAGAGAGAGGACCTTATCCTCCACGTGAAGGTGGTGAAAGAAGACCTTATCCCCCACGCGAAGGTGGCGAAAGAAGACCTTATCCCCCACGCGAAGGTGGCGAAAGAAGACCTTACCCTCCACGCGAAGGTGGTGAAAGAAGACCTTATCCCCCACGCGAAGGTGGTGAAAGAAGACCTTACCCCCCACGCGAAGGTGGTGAGAGAGGACCCTATCCTCCAAGAGAAGGCGGGGAGAGAAGACCTTATCCTCCAAGAGAGGGGGGAAGACCCGGTTTTGGACAAAGGCCCCAGGGTTCACGCCCCCCATTTCAAAGGACAAGTTTTGGTCAGGTTGCAAACTTTCCTCCTCCGTTGACAGAAACCGGTTCAAGAAGGTCTCTTCCTCCCGCTAAAAAGGGACCACCGACTAAAGATGAAGAGAAGAAAAAGCGAAGATTAAACGAACCTTCGAAACATTTTGACAGCCGTGATCGTCATGGATTGAGAGATGACGAAGAGGGTTTCCACCGTCGCAAATTCAAGTCACACACCCACAAATCTCATTTCGAAGAGGAGATCCTCCGTCCAAAATCTATCGCGGTTACTTTGCCGATTTCTGTAAAGGACCTGGCCTCGGAGATGAAATTAAAAGCGGTCGATGTAATTTCCAAGTTGTTGACCCATGGTATCAAATGCATGCTCAATGATCCCTTGGACGACGAAGTTGTTGTTCAGCTTGTTGGACAGGATTTTGGGTGTGAAATTACAATCGATACATCGAAACAAGATCGTCTTGATATCACAGGAAAATCTATCCTCGAAGAGATCGCAGGAACAGATCCTTCTCAATTGGTTTTAAGACCACCCGTCGTTACGTTCATGGGGCATGTCGATCATGGTAAAACCAGTTTGATTGATGCCTTAAGGAAAAGTAATCTAGCTTCCAAAGAAGCCGGTGCCATCACGCAACATATCGGCGCATTTAGCTGCCAAACGCCTAACGGGGACATCACTATTCTTGACACCCCTGGCCATGAGGCATTTACAACGATCCGATCACGTGGCGCAAGCGTCACAGATATTGTTGTTCTTGTTGTTGCAGGTGACGAGGGATTCAAAGTACAGACAGAAGAGGCCATTCGGATTGCCAAAGAGGCTAAATTACCGATGATTTTTGCGATCAACAAGATGGATAAAGAAGGATTTGATCCTGAAAAAGTTTACCGTCAGATGTCTGATCGTGATCTCTTACCAGAGGCATGGGGAGGAGAGATTCCCACGGTGAACTGTTCTGCGCTTAATGGACAAGGGATCTCTGAACTTTCGGAACTGTTGGCTTTGCAATCGGAAATTCTTGAACTCAAGGCTAATCCAGAGTCTAGGGCTCGCGGAACTGTCCTTGAATCACAAATTATCAAGGGTCTAGGTCCATCTGCTACTTTGTTGATTCAAAACGGAACCTTGAGAATTTCAGATGCGATAGTTTTTGGTGAAGCTTACGCAAGAGTTAAGACAATCCAAGACGAACATGGCAAACAATTAAAATCGGCCGGCCCTTCACATGCAGTACGGGTCACAGGTCTATCTGATGTCCCCTCTTCCGGAAGCGACTTCATCGTTGTGAAAAGCGAAAAAGAAGCAAGGAAAATTACTGAGCAGAGAGAAGCTGAATCTCGTAAGAACAGACTGCGAAAGCAATCGTTCAACCTGGGCTCTATGCTGCAAGCTAATGCTGCTAGACAGGAGAAGAAAATTTTCAACGTCATTGTCAAGGCAGACGTGCAGGGTTCACTTGAGGCGATTAAAGATTCCCTTTTAAAAATTCCGACACAAAAAGTCCTTATACAATTTGTATCTGAAGGGCTAGGGATGATCACCTTGACCGACGCCGAGCTGGCTATGACTTCGAATGCGGTTATTTTCGGTTTCCATACCAAGACGGACAAGACGATTGAATCTTTTATACGCACGCACAAGATCAGTATCCATCACCATGATGTGATTTACCATCTTGTCGATGATGCGAAAGAGCTCATGACACAACTGCTTGATAAGCTTCGTGTAGAAAACGAGATGGCTGAAATTGAAGTGCGCGCTACCTTTAAAGCCTCCAATCTTGGAGTCATTGCTGGTTGCATGGTCACAAGTGGTACCGCAAAAAGGAGTCATATCGCTAAAGTTTACAGGGGTACAGAGCTTGTTTTCGAAGGGGAGATCCAATCTTTGAAACGTGTAAAAGAGGATGTTAAAGAGGTTCAAAAAGGGCTTGAGTGTGGTGTACTCTTAAAAGGTTTCAATGATGTCCAAGTCGGCGATGTCATCAAAACCTTCGAGGTGCAGTATATTCAGCAGGAGCTTTAACTAGTATGTCTACCAGACGAATTGAACGCGTAAACTCGCTTTTGAAAGAGGTGATCAGCGATATCATTCGCACTGAGGTGAAGAATGTAAACGTAGCTCCCCTTCTGACCATCACTAAAGTGGATGTCTCTTTAGACATCCATTTTGCAAAAGTTTATTTCACTATCACGAACGCTACTAAGGAGCAAATTGAGAAAACAAAGGAAGCCCTCAACCACGCAAGTGGATTTATAGCAGTAAAATGCTCTAAAGAGGTAAAACTCCGCTTTTTCCCTGAATTGCGTTTTATCTATGACAGTGAGTACGACGAAATATTCCGGTTGGAGCAGGTGTTCCACAAGATTCAGCAAATGCGTAAAGATTCCCCAGTAGATGAGCCAGCAGAATAATACCCATCACGGCATACTCCTTATAGATAAACCTCTGCATAAAAGTTCTTTTTACCTTGTGCATCTACTACGAAAATTGACCGGGATTAAAAAGATCGGCCATGCAGGTACTCTTGACCCGTTAGCGACAGGCGTTATGGTTATGCTTATCGGGAAGACCTATACGACCCAGTCGGATCTTTTTTTAAATGATGATAAAGAATACGAAGTTATAATAGAGTTAGGTTCTGCAACTTCTACCTATGATAAAGAGGGGGAAACCCTTTTTACCTCCCAAGATATACCCTCTTTAGATGAAGTTCATCTAGCATTAGAGGCTTTTCAAGGAGAGTGCCATCAAACAGCCCCTATGTTCTCTGCCAAAAAGCAGCAGGGCAAAAGACTCTATGATTTAGCTCGCCAGGGTATTGAGGTAAAACGGGAGCCGCAAAAAGTTTATTTACAAACGCAATTCCTTTCCTATTGTTACCCGGATCTAAAGCTCCATGTCCGTTGCTCCAAAGGAACATATATCCGGTCTATAGCTCATGACCTGGGGTTAGCACTAAAATCTTACGGTCATGTCAAAGAGCTGAAAAGGACCCGAAGCGGCCGCTTCCAAATTCACCAATGCATAGAAGTCCCACATCTTCTTAGCCCAAATTTTTCGTACACAGATCACCTACAAAGGTTTTAAATAGCATGAATCTCAAAGTTGGTATTGTCGGTCTTCCTAACGTAGGAAAATCTACCCTTTACTCTGCAATTACCCGAAACCAGGCAGAAATTGCGAACTATCCCTTCTGCACTATCGAGCCTAATGAGGCGTTAGTAGAGTTACCGGATGCGCGGCTTCACACTTTACAAGAGTTAGGATCAAGCGAAAGAAGAATTCATGCTACGATCACGTTTGTCGATATCGCAGGTTTAGTAAAGGGGGCGTCAGAGGGTCAAGGGCTTGGAAACAAGTTCCTTAATAACATTCGTGATTGCAACATGATTCTCCATTGTGTCCGCTGCTTTGATAGCCAGGATATTATTCATGTCGAGGGGCGCGTCCACCCCAAAGATGACGCCGAAATCATAAATCTTGAGCTAATTCTCTCGGACCTCGATGCAATTTTGTCTATCATCCCCAAAATCGAGAAGATAGCGCGAACCAATAAAGATAAAGAGACCACGCTACAAACCCTGAAAAAAATGCAAAAACACCTTGAAGAGAGTCTCCCCTTACGCTCTTTGAGCCTCTCAGTTGATGAGATAAAAAGCATTAAGGAGTACAATTTTCTTACCTCAAAACCGGTTCTTTATGTTGGGAATGTTGCAGAAAACGACATCCTAAACACAAACAATCCGTACGTCAATGCGTTAGAGGAGGTTGCCAGA
The DNA here is from genome assembly GCA_016866475.1 of Chlamydiota bacterium. Lineage (GTDB taxonomy): Bacteria > Chlamydiota > Chlamydiia > Chlamydiales > RGXB01 > RGXB01. Next base: position 47,236 of record VGMF01000003.1, read on the forward strand.
TCTGAAAAAGCCGCTTGCCTAACGATATCGGCAAAGCTCGAGGAAGAACTATCTCAATTATCGGGTGCAGAAGCACAAGATTTTTTAGAGATGTGCGGATTGACAGAGTCTGGTCTAAATAGAATCATCAGAAAAAGCTTTGAACTCCTAGGACTCATTACTTATTTTACTGTCGGTGAAAAAGAGGCCAGAGCATGGACAATCCGCAAAGGAACCTTGGCACCACAAGCTGCAGGGGAGATTCATACTGACCTCGAAAAACAATTTATACGTGCTGAAGTTATCGGTTACGACGATTTTGTGACTTGTAAAACCCGAGCAGTCGCAAAGGAAAAAGGGGTCGCGCGCACTGAGGGTAAAACCTACACAGTAAAAGATGGTGATGTGATCCTTTTCTATCACGGATAAAAAAATTAGAGCCATTTTGATTAAAGATGACGATTGACCATGGTGAAATATCCATGGTTTCTTTTATAATCTAAAACATGGCGGAAAAGAGTGAAAAGGCGACACCTAAGAAATTACGTGATGCACGTAAAAAGGGGCAGGTTGCAAAATCACAGGATTTTCCCTCTGCTTTCACATTTATCGTCTCCATTTCTACTATCCTTTTTTCTGCACGATCGATTTATGAAACCCTTGTAGAGTATACCATTTACACCTTTCGCAGCATCAACAGTGAGTTGGATATGCAAAAAGGTTCAGCTCCATTCCTCTCTTCAGCTCTTGACACCATTTTAAGTATCTCTCTGCCAATACTAGGAATCGTAGTTGCTACCGGGGTATTGATTAATTTTTTGTTAATAGGCCCTGTATTTTCTGTAGAAGTTTTCAAACCCGACCTCAAAAAATTAAATCCTGTTAAAAATCTTAAAAACATATTTAAGGCTAAAACCTTTTTTGAGCTTTTGAAATCCCTTTTCAAAATCTTTGGTGCCTTTATCCTCATTTACACCGTAATCAAAGACAGTCTTCCGGAGATCATTTCCACAATTAACATGTCTGCAATGGGTGCGGTTCTTGTTTTTGCTAATTTTTTAGGAAAAGTTGTCATTAAAGTCGGTATATTCTTTATAATAGTCGCTCTGTTCGATCTGATTTTCCAGCGCTACAACTTTGCTAAAGAGATGCGGATGGAAAAGTACGAGGTGAAACAAGAATATAAAGATACTGAAGGTGACCCCCATATTAAAGGACGTCGCCGGCAGATTGCTAGGGAGATCGCCTACTCGGAGGGTCCCAAAGCTACGCGCCGGGCACGCACTGTCATCACAAACCCTACACACCTCGCTATTGCGATTGAATATGATGCAGTAGAAAAGAATGTACCTGTAATAGCAACTATGGGTGCTGACCTCGTTGCAGAAGAGATTATAAAAATTGCTGTTGAATGTGAAATCCCAATCATGAGAAATATTGAATTAGCACAAGAGCTGTGGGCAAAAGGGGAAATAGGGATGTTTATTCCCGAACATACCTACCAAGCGGTTGCCGATATTTTGAAGTGGGTCAATAGCTTGAAAAAAGCAAAAGAAGAAAAAATTACCGAACTCTTTAAATGAAAGATTATCTATCCAAACTTATTCCCACTTTAGGAAGCAACTCCGTTCTTAGATTTGTATCCCAGTCTAGCGATATGGTACTTGCGATATTCGTCGTGATTATTTTCATGATGATCATCATCCCCATCCCTCCGGAAGGTTTGGATGTTTTTATCGCAATCAATATTACCGTCTCCTTATCTCTTCTCATGGTCTCGATGTACATCCCCAGGGCGACAAACATCTCCTCTTTCCCGTCAATTCTATTGATCACAACTTTGTTTAGATTGGGTATTGAAATATCCGCTACAAGACAAATTTTGCTCCATGCAAACGCGGGTGAAATCATTTTTGGTTTTGGAAATCTTGTTGTGGGTGGCAACTTTGTTGTCGGCGGCGTCATCTTTTTGATCATCACAATCGTTCAATTTATAGTTGTAACAAAAGGTGCCGAGCGGGTAGCCGAAGTTGCAGCGCGCTTCACCCTGGATGCGATGCCCGGTAAACAGATGAGTATCGATGCCGACATGAGAAGCGGGATGATCGACGCGAATCAAGCTCGAGAACTGCGTCTTGCTTTGGCCAAAGAGAGCCAACTCTACGGTGCGATGGACGGAGCGATGAAGTTCGTCAAAGGGGACGTCATTGCGGGTATCGTGATTGCAGTGATCAACATTGTGGGAGGATTGATAATAGGAGTTGCAATCCATGGGATGTCCGCTATGCAGGCGGCCAAAATCTACTCCCTTTTATCGATCGGCGGTGGCCTTGTATCCCAAGTCCCCTCCCTTCTGGTCTCCTTGACCGCCGGTATCATAACTACAAGAGTCTCCTCCGATAAAGCAGATGCAAATCTTGGCAGTGATATTTCAACTCAAATCCTTTCTCACCCCAAAGCGCTTTTTATAAGCTCGGGAGTTCTTTTCCTTTTATCATTAATTCCTGTGTTTCCACCGTTCGTTTTCTTACCCCTCTCGATTCTCATAGGAGGAATAGGGGTGAAAAAAATGCTCGACGAAAGGCGTGCGATGGGCGTTGTGCGCTCTGCAGACGGCTCGAGCATGGCTATAGAAGGTAGTGACGAGCATGCTCTGGTCAAGGGGGGTACGACCCAGTTTGCTCTTACCCTTCCTGTCATATTAGAGGTCGGCAAATACGGTTCGCAGCTCATTAAAGAACGAAAAGGTGCCGAATTTGTAGAGCTTATGGTACCAAAGATGCGTGCAGCCCTCTATGCAGACCTGGGGGTGCGCTTTCCCGGCGTACACGTCCGCACAAATACACCCGGCTTGCAAGACGACGAGTACATGATATACCTCAATGAGGTACCGATGGAAAAAGGGATGCTGATTGATGGAAAAGTCCTTACAAATGAATCGGCCGAGAATCTTAAACGGTACAATATCCCCTACACTACCTTTAAAAGTATCCTCAATCAGAACTCCTATTGGGTCGAAAACCGTTATGTAGAAATTCTTAAAAAGGCAGGAATCAAATATTGGGATGCACTCGATGTGATGATTTTACACCTCTCTTATTTCTACAAAAAGAATGCTTCGGAATTTCTCGGTATTCAAGAGGTGCGCTCTATTCTCGAATTTATTGAGAAATCCTATCCCGACCTTGCAAAAGAGGTCACTCGGCTTGTTCCCCTCCAAAAACTTACCGAAATTTTCAAACGCTTGATCCAGGAGCAAATCTCCATAAAAGATTTACGTACCATTCTGGAGGCCCTATCCGAGTGGTCCCAATTGGAAAAAGACACCGTGATGCTAACAGAGTATGTCCGCTCGTCACTGAAAAGATACGTCAGCTACAAGTACTCGCAAGGACAAACTACCCTTGCAGTCTATATGTTAGACCCCGAAATTGAGGAAATTGTACGCGGAGCAATCAAACAGACCTCCGCAGGTACCTACCTTACTCTTGATCCCGATTCAACCCAGCTGATATTGCAATCCATACGATCCACCTATGTACCCCCTCCGCCCGGTGGTCAGCAACCCGTGATTTTAACCTCGATGGATATCCGCCGGTTCGTTCGCAAACTGATTGAGGGGGAATTCCCCGACCTTGCCGTTTTGTCTACCCACGAAATTATCCCCGAAATTCGGATCCAACCACTCGGGCGTATACAACTCGGGTAAAGCAAACTAAAAAAATTCGTATAACTAACAGCTTTCAATCCCTTTTAAATTTTTCCTTGAGCAGAGATTTATTGCCTATCAAGGAAAAGTATGCCATAATTGCCGTTCGAAACTAGCAAACAAAATTTAGATTTAGGAACGACTTATGGCAAGTCATAAAACCGATGTGGTTGTCGGAAAAACACACATCTCTTTTGAAACGGGCGAACTTGCGCGGCTAGCAAACGGTTCGGTTTTGCTTCGCACCGGAGATACAGCAATACTGGCAACAGCCTGCATGGCGCCAAAAGCAAATCCTGAGGCCGATTTTTTTCCATTACGCGTAGATTATATTGAAAGATTTTCATCTGTAGGAAAAACCCTAGCCGGTTACATCAAAAGAGAAGGGCGTCCAACGTCCGTTGAAACTATTACTTCCCGACTAATTGACCGCCCCTTGCGTCCGATGTTTCCAGAAGGGTTCATGCATGAAGTGCAGCTCATTGCCCAAGTTATGTCTTTTGACGCACAAAACCAACTTGAGCCTCACGCAATCAATGCAGTGAGCGCCGCTTTGCAAATATCGGATATCCCGAGCGGGAAAACTGTTGCTGCTGTCCGCGTCGGGTACATGAATGATCAATTTGTGATCAACCCAACAATTGATGAACAACAAAAATCTAAACTCAATCTTGTATTGGCCGGAACGCACGAGGCAATTTTGATGATCGAGGGCGGCTGTTCTTTCCTATCTGAGCAACAAATTCTGCAGGCGATTGAAAAAGGTCATCACGAGATTCAAAAAATTACACTCGCAATTGACCAACTTGTCCAAAATTGTGGAAAAAAGAAGGCTGATTTCGTCAATATGGCCCCCCCACACTCCTTAATTGAAGAGATTCAATCCCGATTTGGTAACGAGCTTAAGGATGCACTTTTCCAACAAAAAAAGGCAGAAAGAAGCGATGCGGTAGAGGAAGTTCAAAATAAAATTTTTGAGGAGTTCACCCCTAAACTTGAAGGTCTGAACATCCCGGCAAACCGCCTACAAGCGGCAATCAAAGTAGCTAAATCAAATATTTTACGAAAAGAAGCGCTTACTCATAACAAGCGTATTGACGGCCGTACGCTAGACCAGGTACGTCCTATCTCAGTAAAACTTGGGTTACTTAATAGAACCCACGGAAGCGCCCTTTTCACAAGAGGTGAAACACAGGCCTTGTGTATCGCTACACTGGGGTCTACAACTTCGATGCAAAAAACAGAGTCTCTTTACGGCGACATCGTTGAAAGATGTTACCTCCAATACTCTTTCCCCCCCTTCAGCGTTGGGGAAGTGGGCAGACTTGGATCTCCGGGTCGTAGAGAGGTAGGCCATGGAAAGCTTGCAGAAAGAGCAATACTTGAAATCATCCCTACCACGGAAAATTTCCCCTACTCCATGCGCATAGAGTCAAATATTCTAGAATCCAACGGCTCTTCATCACAAGCCTCGGTTTGTGGCGGCGCCTTGGCTCTACTGGATGCCGGCGTACCGATTAAAGAGCTTGTATCGGGTGTTGCTATGGGATTGATTCTTGAGAAAAACCGATATGTGATCCTTACCGATATCCTTGGTACTGAGGATGACTTGGGAGATATGGATTTCAAAGTTGCCGGAGGAGCTTCAGGAATTACCTCCTTTCAAATGGACATCAAGGTGGAAGGGATCACGATTGAAATCATGAAAGAGGCCCTTTCGCGCGCAAAAGAGGGTAGAATGCATATCCTGGAAGAGATGAAAAAAGCTGTTCCAGCGAAACAGAAAGGTCTCTCAAAATTTGCACCACGGCTAGTCAATATAAAAATCCATCCTAATAAAATTGGAACACTCATCGGTCCCGGCGGCAAACAGATCCGTTTGATTCAGGCCTTGGGTGTCACGGTAGATGTGACAGATGAAGGGGTTGTTACCATCAGCGGTAATGATGCCGATGCGGTTGAAAAAGCCCATAAAATGGTATCTGATATCGTAGCAGAGGTTGAAGTCGGAAAGATTTATACCGGTGAAGTTGTTTCTATTGTTGCTTTTGGTGCTTTTATTGCACTACCCGGACAAAAAGAGGGGCTTCTCCATGTATCTGAAATTGCCCACGAGAGAGTCAACAATGTTGAAGACTATCTCAAAGAGAAGCAGCAAGTCGAGGTAAAAGTCCTAGAAATCAACGATCGTGGACAAATTCGACTTTCAAGAAAAGTCCTTCTTCCAAAAGAAAAGAAAGAAACTGTCCAAAGCTAAGATGATTTAGTTAGTTCTTTATTCAACAAAGCCCCTCAATTGAGGGGCTTTTACTTTATGGTAGATCAATTGTAAATACACGATCAGCGGGTTTAAATTTGAGAAAATACCCCCCTTTTCCTGGAACTTTGGGGAGGACCGTTAGCCCTAGTTTGCGGCTTCGCGGCATTCCTTAAATCGTTGTTTTACCCTTGAGTAGGATGCACATTTCCGCTAAAGCTCTTGAGTTCTGCAGGTGCAATTCCGTGACCAGCTTGCATCGCCTCCTCTTCTGACCTTATGCGACCCTCTTTCTGCTCGAAGCTAAAATTTCCCTCCATGATCTGCACAGCATCATGATTGTCAATTGTCTCGTACTTGATCAGAGCCTCCGTCATAAGTTCAACTTTGTCCCGATGCGAAGTCAAGATCTCTTTGGCTTTTTGATAGCCTGCGTCTATGATCTTTTTGACCTCTTGATCAATCAGCTTGGCGGTCTCGTCTGAAAATTGTTTCTCTTGAGTTATCGCATAAGAATCGCATTTTGACTCTTCGTAGTAGACCTTTCCGAGTATATCGCTCATCCCCCACTCGCAAATCATGGAGCGGGCTAAATTTGTTGCCATTTTGATATCTTGTCTCGCACCAGATGATATATCTCCGACAAAAATCTCCTCTGCAACCTGTCCCCCCATAAGAACGGCGATATAATCGACCGCCTCCCGTTTCCAGTAGCTCAAACGATCTTTTTGGGGTCTGAATGCGGTATGGCCCAAAGATTGTTGTCTCGGGATGACAGTGACTCTCTCAACAGGATCGGCATTTTTCAAACACAATGCTACTATTGCGTGACCCGATTCATGGTATCCGGTGGAGCGAATGTCTTCTTGACTAAACTTCATAGATTTCCGCTCTTTACCGAATCGAACTTTATCTACTGCCATTTCAAGGTCGGCTTGAAAAATTGCAGCGCGCCCTTTCTTTGCAGCGATAAGGGCCGCCTCATTCATCATATTCGCTAAATGAGCCCCTGCAGTACCTGTTGTCATTTTTGCGATCGACTCGAGGTTGCACGAAGGGTCAAGCTTATATTTCGTGGCATGGACTTTTAAAATTTCGGTTCTCCCCTTTAGGTCGGGAAGATTGACAAAAACTTGCCGATCGATGCGACCTGGCCTTAGAAGGGCCTTATCCAACACGTCCGGACGGTTCGTTGCGGCGATCAGAATGATACCACTAGCCGGGTTCATCCCATCCATTTCCACTAGAAGCTGGTTCAGTGTCTGCTCCCTTTCGTCATGACCTCCGCCATATCCGACTCCTCTAGAGCGGCCCACAGCGTCGATTTCATCAATGAATATGATACAGGGGGCGTTTTTTCTCGCTTGTTCAAAAAGGTCTCGAACCCGGCTCGCTCCCACCCCTACAAACATTTCCACAAAATCTGAGCCGGAAATGGAGAAGAATGGGCAATTTGCTTCACCTGCTACTGCCTTGGCAAGGAGCGTCTTTCCCGTACCCGGAGGGCCGACAAGAAGCACCCCTTTTGGAATTTTAGCTCCAAGTTTTACATACTTTGAGGAGTCTTTCAAAAAGTCTACGACCTCGATGAGCTCTTCCCGAACTTCGTCTATACCCGCTACATCGGAAAATGTTACTCTATCCAAGGTGGGTGTAAGGAGACGGGCGGGGGACTTTCCAAATGTCATCGCGCCTCCGCCTACCCCTTTCATCTGACGCGAAAAGATAAAGTAGAGCAACGAAACAATCAAAATCAGGGGCATGAGGGTGAAAATATAGTTTATATAACCGGGAGTTGGCTCTTCAGTTTTGAAATTGGTATCAAGCACCATGTTTCTTTGTTGAGAATAGACGGTAAAGGTGCTCCCCCTATTGGCCTCAAAAGCATCCCATTCGGACCTAGCTTGATTGAACCAGCGAAAATATTGATCGGGATTTGACTTTGCAGCCTCTTCCAGTTTAGCAGACGACAAAGCCAGGTCGTTGTAATACCAAGTGACATCCTTAACTTTTGAACGCAAAGCCTCTACTTTATCTTGAATATCAGATAAATTTTGGACGCTCATACGCCACTCTGCAAGGTAGTGTCTATAATTTCTTACAGAACGCGTAGGTAAAAGCCTGAGATCCTGCTCCTCTCTATGGAGATCATCGATCGTATTTTTTACCGTTACAATCGCCTCGCTGAAGGGAAGGGTTTTTGCTCCCTTCAATGCCGATCTAAGCCCTTTGTTATAAATAGAAATTTTTTGAGATAAAAGAGCATCTATGATCTGATCTAAATCCAATCGGAGCTTCTCCTCGCTCATCCCTGCTAAATAGGACGACTCGATCTGGTGGAAGGTCTTGATCTGTGTTTTTGGAGGTGTCCGGATGACAATACCGTTGACTCGTTGATATTTTGAAAGGGTATCCATATCCCTAAAATCATAGGATGTCCCCACAACAGTATACCCTTTTTCCCCAAGTTGGGCTCCGGAAATTTCCAAAAAATAATTAGCCGCTTCTTTCACATCAAGCGCAGTTTTATCCAGGTCTTTTGATGCAGAGACGAATGATTGGTGCTGCTCGATTTCGGATTTTAGCAGTTTCAAGTAGGCAAAACGATCTTTTGAGGAGGTGTCTAAACTATCGTTGAATTTACCTCGAAACGTTACCATATGGTCGCTTTCAGGTACTTTCAAACTGTAAGAAGGGTCGATAAGGCCCAGATTGACGAGATGCTCCACCTGATAATTGAAAGCTACCGCGGACGTCTTCTTTTCAGAAAGATTTTGGAGGGTGAGCAGCATAAATATCGCCCCTAGGACCAAAAGGAAAAATCCGCCTCCGAACCCTCTTTTACTCTCTTGACTCATGAAAAAAATCCAAAATTAAACATATAAAAAATTAGAGCATCTAACCCGATGTATCTTTACCTATCGCAACAATCCAATTAAAGATTCAACAAAAAGTTGACGCGAGAATACATAGAATATCAGAGGGATAAAAATTCATAAATAACTTTTCCCTCATCTTCAAGGACATAAAGGTTTTTTCGTAAAAAAACTGGTATTTTTTGTTCTGAAAACCTTTTTAAAATTTTCTCTTTTCTCTTGGTTTTGTGCGCTTCCAAAAGGATCCATTTTTGCCCGCTTGTTGCCGGAAAGTATCCGATCTCACCTTTCCAAAAAGGGAGCCACCCCCTTTTATCCCCTTTTTGGGGCATCGTTTCAGAAAATACTATTGGTTTCTTTAGCAAAAATAGACCAACTTTTTCCAAATGGCATACTAAAATATTTTCTGTTACGGTTTTGCCGAACTCTTTTTTTAATAGATGCATCGCTATCCGCTCTCTTGTGGAACGATTTTTAACCTCCGACTTGTAAAGTAGATGATCCAACTCCAAAGGCTCCAGTTTTTCTAAAATCTCAAGAGGAAAAAAAACTCCAAAGGGGCCCTCAACTCTCTTTTCAAGGGTAGAAAAAATCTTTTGATCCAGATATTTTTCCCACTCCCCCATTTTTTCCATAAAAAAACTTATATTTTCCTCGATATCTTTTCCAAATTGTTTTCTTAGGATAGGGACCATTTCGGAGCGCATGCGGCCTCTTAGAAATGATGAACTGAGATTGCTTAGGTCGATAGCGAAGGGAATTTCAAAATGCTCCAGGTAGGCAACAAGGTTTTTTTTCCAATCTTTAAGTTGAGGTCTAAGAATACGCATACCAAACAGTTCCCTACACTCTTCCATCCCCTTTAAACTCGAAAAATGGGCCCCTTCAAATATACGCTTTAAACCTGTTTCCACCTGCTCGTTTGCCTGGTGCCCTAAGACAAGAGCTTCTGCACCAATTTTATCGTAAATTTCTTTAAAAAATCTCATCCTTTCTTGGCGCATCCGATCCTCCAAGTTGTTCCCCCCAGGGTTAAGATCAAGCCGTTTTGAGTAAAAACACAGCGCGTGTATCTTACAAAACTCTTCTAACCGGAGCATTTCTTCGTCGGATTCCTTTCTTAGTCCATGGTGCACATGGGCCACATGCAAATCTTTGAAAGCCTCTTGCATGAGCCGGTGGAGTACAGCCATAGAGTCGGGACCAAAAGACACGCCCACTAACAGGGTTGCCGTTTTTTTGATATCTTTCGGTAAATTTAGATTTTTTAACGTTCGCACCTTGTCAATTATACCAGATTTCTTCGATACTGTGAACCTATGCCTGTACTTTGGCGCACCTATTTTAGGGCATTTATACCAACCTTCCTATTTTACACTTTTTTTTTGACCCTTTTGTCCTTTTTATTTCGTTTTAAAGAGCTGGTCTTCTTTTTGGATTCAGGAGCCCCCCCCTCCCTACTGGGGAAATTCATTTTGTATAACACCCCCTTCTTTTTTACCCTTGCGTGCCCTTTGGCAGCGGCGGTAACAGGGTATCTCATCAGCAACCGCTTGTCTCAATTCGGAGAGTGGATTGCTTACTCGACTTTAGGGGTACAAAGATCACATATTTTGCTTGCACCTTTAATAATCGCGACCCATCTTTTTATTGTAGTGTTTGCCTTAAATGCCGATATTTGTCCAAAAAATAGACTTCTTGGCAAACGTATTGTTCTTGAAGCCATCTATCAAAACCCCCATTTGATCTTTAAACATTTTCAATCACCCTCCTATCCCATAGCGGTGGCAAGTTTACCGGACGGGGCACAAGATCCCTTAAAATCGTTAGCAATTGCCGGGCAAAAAAAGGGTGGTGAGCACTTGGATCTTATCGTGATTAAAGATCTCCTGAAAACCGAAGATAAAAACTTCGAGGCTGGCCAGGTAATACAGATCTATCACCAAGATGAAGGAATCCTTTTAAGCCAACTAGAATCTGTTAAAGTAGATAGAAAAAATATCCCTACAATTTTCCATTTCCCGGTAGGTTATGAAGAGCATTTACCATTATTGGGGGGAATTTCCCTAACAGAATTAAGTCGCCGCATTTGCATCTCTTTACTTCCGGCTTCTTTGTTTATGCTAACAACACTTTTTGCCATGACGAGGAGGCGCAAATACCATGAGTGGCATCTCCTGTTGTGCTTAAGTACGGCTGTAGCGACCTATTTTTGTTATCTTGTTATACGCTCGACAATATCCCCCTCTCTATGGTGGTATATTTTAATCCCCATTCTTCCTGTCCCTTTATGTATCTGGAAAGCAAAAAGGGAACTGAGATGACGCCGTTTTACTATCTATTTACTCGTCTATTACGAAATTTTCTAGGCTCCTACCTCCTTTTTTGCGTCGTTTTCATGATCAATTTTTTAGCTATGCATTTGGAGCTTGCGGAAAAAAACCGTTTTCTAATTTTCGAACTAATGGAACATGTTGCTAGGATTACCCTTGCCCACTCCTATATCCTAGCTCCTTTGGCTTTGCTGATGTCATCTTGTGTGACGTACACGCTTTTACAAGCTCAAATGGAAATTTGCGCTTTCCTAACCCAGGGGGTGAGCCGTTTCCAATTACTCAAACCTATTTTATATATTTCGCTGAGTTTAATGGTGGCAGAGGGTGTTTTTTACTGTTTTTACGATTTGGAAAACGAAGAACGGATAGAATCGGGCTCTGTGATCGGATCCCATAAAACAAATAAAAGTCCTGTTCAAGTTCTCGAACTCGCCCAAGACGAGAAAATACTTTACGCTTGTAACGGGAAAAAAGAGGCCTACTTATTTAAAAAGGATGGCGGGATCTATTTTTCAAATGGGTTTCTGCCTGCATCCCATCATTTTTTGGCCAAGGGGATATTCATTCAAGATAAGCAAGGGTGTAAATTAGAAAATCTAGACCCCCCTCTTTACTTTACCATCACGATCAAATCCAAAATTTTGAATGACCCCTCTAAACCCTTTCAAATACTTTTGATCCTAATCATACCTGTATTGATTGCGAATTTCACTTTTCGGTTCGATCGGAATATTCGCCCTTTAATGATTTTAGGCAAAACATCTATTTTATACCTTGCATCCCATATAACGGTGAAAAGTTTATGCCATATTCTCTCGAGGCTCATTTAAATCAAATTGTCTATCTAAAATCGATCAAATCGCTCCTAAGATGGGATCAGGAAACTCTCATGCCTTTAGAGTCTTCCTCCTTTAGATCAGAACAATCGGCTTTAATAGAAAGTTTAATACAAGATCGCATCCTCGACGCTAAAATCGAAAAGTTCTTACAAAGACCCCCAAAAAGTCCCCTTGAAAAAAGGCAACAGACTCTTCTTATCGATGATAGACAAAAACATTCCCTTCCAAAAGAACTCCTAGAGGAACTTGCCAAACATTCTGTCGTGTCAGTCACATCTTGGAGAATTTCCCGAGAAAAAAAAGATTTCTCTATCTTTAAATCCGATCTAAAAAAGATGGTCAAATTAAACCAAATGGTTGCAGACCAGTTGAAAAAAGGGGGCTCCCGTTACGATGCACTGCTCTCTTTTTATGATCGCGATCTCTCTTACAAAGAGATAGAGGAACTTTTCAATCCCCTAGAAAAACAAATCCACACCGTTTTAAAAGAAAAAAAATTTCCCCAACATTCCCCCATACCTCTTAAAGCAACAATTGAGGAACAAAAAAAAATCTGCGAAGAAATTGTTCAAGAGATAGCTCCGGGATCTCTTTTAGCTAGTTCAACTCACCCTTTTTGCGATATGCTAGGACCTCAAGACGTCCGGCTTACCACACGGTATAACCCCGAGGATCTTTTTGAGGCCCTTTTTTCGACTATGCATGAGCTAGGTCATGCCCTGTACGATCAACAGCTCCCCCATAATCTCAGCTACCCGCTAAATCAGGCCCTTTCTCTCACGGTTCACGAAAGTCAATCGAAGTTATTTGAGACCTGTCTAGGGGGATCAAGGGAATTTCTTTCTCACATCATGAAAAAATGCGTCACCCATCTCAAGCATATACCTATAAGCCTGGAAGAGATGATCCGTTCAAGGCACTCGATCAATCCCAATCCCATTCGCATCGATTCGGATGAATTTACCTACCCCCTACATATCATTTTTAGAACAAAGATCGAAAAGCAGCTCATCGAGGATGAACTCTCTGTAGATGATTTGCCTGAAGTGTTTAAAAATTACCAGCAGAGCCTGCTTGGTATCAAAATTAAAGATGACTCCGAAGGCTGTTTACAGGATATCCACTGGGCAGCCGGATATTTCGGATACTTCCCGACCTACCTCACAGGCTGCATGTATGCGGCTGACCAATACAGTTGCTTAAAAAAGGGTCTTCCCCTCTCTACTCTTCTAAAAAATGGGGAATTTGAGCCGATCCGAAACTGGCTTAAGGAATCGATCCATAGGCATGGGAGCTGCTTAACACTCCATGAACTGCTGATGCAATCCACAAAACAACCCCTAAACTCCGATAGGTATTTCACCTACCTTAAAGAGCGCTTTTTAATAAAGTAAACTAAAAGGTAAAAAAAAAGATCCGCTGTAAAGGCGGATCTTTCGCATTCGATACTGTAATAGAGTGAAAACTAACGCTTGGAGAACTGGAAGCGACGACGCGCACCGCGCTGTCCGTACTTCTTACGCTCTCTACGTCTTGGGTCTCTGCGGAGATACCCTTCGGATTTCATTTGTGATCGGAGAAATTCGTTTTCCATCAAAATTGCGCGTGCAACACCCAAACGGACCGCCTCTGCTTGCGCCATGAGTCCACCACCGCAAACACGAACAAAAATATCGTATTTGTCTAAAAGTTCAGCTAGCTTAAGCGGAGCCAAAGCAGTTTGAACTTGGCTGGGGATAGGAAAATATTCATCCATCTTTCTATCGTTGACGATCATCTCGTTTTTCGTAGCAGGACGGAGACGGACGCTGGCTACAGCGGTTTTTCTTCTTCCGATTGCGACAACTTCCTGAAGTTTTTGCATGTTTGAACCAGTCCTTATCCTTATAGCTCTATCATTTCAGCAGTCATTCCGTGATTTTCGTCCTTGAAGACACGGAGTTTTTTGATCTGCTCGTGAGCAAGGGTCGTTTTGGGTAGCATCCCTTTAACGGCGTGCTCGATGATGTATCCTGGGTTACGCTCTTTCATTGTACGGAACGGAACCTCGCGGCGCCCCCCCATCCAACCAGTGTGGTAACCATAAATTTTATTTACCTCTTTTGTGCCGGTAACGACGATTTGACTCGCGTTTACGACCACAACAGCATCACCTAGATCCACATTAGGAGTGAAAACAGGTTTGTGTTTGCCTGTCAAAATTTTTGCGATCTCTGAAGACAAGCGCCCAAGAGTCTTACCTTTAGCATTGATCAAGAAAGTATTTTTTTTACTTTCGGATCTTTGAAAAGTTTTTGTCATTTTCAAGTTGGGTTGCATTTAGATCCTTTTTGGGGGCAATAGTACCCCTTTTTTCCATTTAAGACAAGCTTCTTTTAAGAACCTTCCTTCTGCGTCTTGTATAGAAATGGATTCTCAGCTAATCTTTAACCTCATGAAAATAAAAGATCCAAAAACTTTTTTTGTTAGAACGTACGGCTGCCAGATGAATGAGCTGGAGAGCGAGGTCATGGTGGGCCAGCTTAAAAGGCGTGGATTAAAAAGAGTTCTTGACGAGGAGCTAGCCGATTTACTGGTTTTCAACACCTGTTCCATCCGAGATCTTGCCGAGAGAAAGGTGATGGGTAAATTAGGACAGCTAGGGCGCTCCAAGATGCGCAACAAGCTGATTGGTGTTACCGGCTGTATGGCCATGGCTAAAAAAGAGACCCTTTTCAAAAAACTCCCCCACATCGACTTTGTGATAGGGACAAACAACCTGTCCGAGCTGAATACCGTTCTTGACGACGTTATAGAAACCGGAAGGCAACACATCCGCACCGAGGGCGAGTATGACGCTCTGGACTACACCGTTGCCGAGAGGGAGCATAAAGTAAAAGGGTACGTATCGATCATACGTGGCTGCGACAAGTATTGCACCTACTGTGTGGTTCCTTATACAAGAGGGCAGGAGGTTTCGCGCCCCCACGAGGAGATTGAGCGCGAGGTGCGCGACCTGGTTCAAAAGGGGTATAAGGAGGTCACTCTCCTTGGCCAAAATGTGAACAGCTACGGGAAAGATCTCTCTGATAAAGGGATTTTATTCCATGACCTCCTTTACCGGCTCGATAAGATCGAGGGGCTAGAAAGGGTCCGCTTTCTGACATCCCACCCTATAGACATCAGCGTTCAGCTCATGGAAGCGGTGCGTGATCTTAGAACCGTGTGCGAGTTCGTCCACTTCCCTTTACAGGCAGGATCAAACCGTATTTTGAAAAAAATGCACCGGATTTATACAAAAGAGCAGTACCTTGAAAAAGTAGCTTTGCTCCGATCCATAGCCCCAAAAGCAAAACTCGGAACAGACATCATCGTAGGTTTTTGCTCCGAAACGGATGCCGAATTTGAGGAGACTTACCAACTTTTTGATGAGATCGAATTTTCTGTCGCCTTTATTTTTGCTTACAGCCCTCGCAAAGGGACACCGGCTATGCGCTGGCAAGATGATGTTCCCGAAGAGGTAAAACAGCAGCGACTCCACCGTCTTCTGGCGCTCTACGAACAAAAAGCGGCAAAAGAGCGGATGGAACTTGTAGGCACCCCGATGGAAGTTTTGATCGAAGGGACAAATAAGCACGGCCAACTCAAAGGCACCACAAGGTGCTGGAAAAATGTCGTCCTGGAGGGCGATACTTCCCTAATCGGAACTTTGCAAAAGGTCGCAATCAGCGGCTTCAACCATAGCACTCTTACAGGAACGATCACAAAAGAGATCCTTGTTCCCTAAAACGTTCCGGAAGCCGCGATTGTTTATAAGGCCCGCCGCTCAGGCGGGCTTCTATTTATAGATGTCGCTCAAACCATTCTTCATCAACCACCGTCACCTTGGCAGCTTTTGCTTTTTCAAGCTTTGATCCGGCCTCATCGCCCACGAGCAGATAGTCCGTTTTTTTGGTCACAGTATTCACGACTACCCCACCATTTTTTTGAATCAACTCCCCTGCCTCCTGACGGGTGTACTTGGTGAGAGTACCTGTAAGGCAAAAAGTTTTTCCGTAAAAGGGATGACTACTATCCGTTGCAACTTTTTCGACAACAGGTTCTAATCCTGCTTGAATAAGGAGCATAATCTCCTCCATGTTGAGCGGATTTTGTAAAAAAGCCACGATCGAATCTGCGGTTTTTTCGCCAACTCCGTCTATACGCAACAGATCTTCTTTGCAGGCACTAATAAAATTTTTCAAGGAGCCGAGGCGCTGTGCAATAAGGCGGGCCGATTGGGCCCCCACGTGGGGTATTCCGATTGCCAAGATAAACCGATCCAGCGACCTTTTTTTTGAATTTTGGATGCTATCGTAAAGGTTTTGCGCCGACTTTTCTTTAAAACCGGGTAGCTCTAGCAACTGATCCTTGCTCAGCTTATAAAAATCACTCGGACGCTGCACCATCTTAGATTCAAATAGTTTCTCAACGACTTTATCCCCAAGATGCTCAACATCCATAGCCCCCTTGGCGACAAAAAAATGGAGTCGCCGCATCCCTTGAGCTGGGCATTCACATTGGTTGGGACACCGTACGGCAACCTCGTTCTCATATTTGACAACTTTAGTTTCACAAAAAGGGCACCGGGTAGGCATATGCCATTTTACTGAGTCTTTGGGGCGCTTGTCCAAGTCGACCTTCACCACCTGTGGGATGATCTCACCCGCTTTTTCAATAAATACGGTATCATCAACACGAATATCTTTACGCTCTACCTCCTCCTCATTATGCAAACTTGCACGGCTAATTGTCGAACCGGCGAGGAAAACGGGTTCAAGCTCGGCAACCGGGGTCAATACTCCGGTACGTCCTACCTGTATTGTGATCCCTTTGATCTTTGTCACCGCTTGTTCTGGGGCAAACTTATAAGCAACTGCCCAACGTGGAGATTTCCCTGTCATTCCCATCGATTCATAATACTTGGTGTCATCAAATTTAATGACAATCCCATCGATATCAAAAGGGAGCTCGTGCCTTTTTTTTGCAACAAAATGGATGTAATCTTCTATCTCGTTAAGATTATGAGCTTTTTTCAAAAAAAGTGTGTCGAGCACAGGTAAATGATGTTTTTTTAAATAGGGGTGTACGGCACTTTGCAAATCAATTTCATGTCCGTAGCTTACCTGATACGTGATCAAATTTAAGCGCCTTTTGTACACCTCTTTTGCATCTAAAAGCTTGAGGGATCCAGCGCAGGCATTTCTTGGATTGGCCCAGGGTTCCAGCCCCTGCTCTTGCCGCTCCTCATTCATTAAAAGAAAATCTTGCTTTGACAAATAGACCTCTCCACGAACTTCCAGAAGTTCAGGGATATCTGTCTCGGTTAATAGGGTTGGGAGAGAATGTATCGTTTTCACATTTAAGGTGACGTCATCCCCTTTTTTTCCATCTCCCCTAGTGATCGCTTGCACCATGAATCCGTTTTTGTAACGGATTGCAATCGCAACGCCATCGATTTTCAACTCAAGGGAGAAGGTGGGATTTTTCAATTGTGTCAATTTCTTTACCCGATCGATGAAATCGGCTATCTCATTCAAAGAATAGGTGTTTTGCAAGGAGAGCATCGGAGCCAAATGTTCTGCTTGTTTAAACCCGCGCGTTTCCCCTTCGTCGACCCGCTGTGTTGGAGATGACGGGACCACCCAATCCGGGTGTGCTTTTTCAATTTCCTCTAGTCTTTTAACAAGCCCGTCATAGGCATAATCGGATATAATTGGTTTACATTCTACATAGTAGCGATGATCATGTGCGCGAAGAGTCTCGATCAGTTCTTCGTATTCAGCCCGCGTAGCCCTCAAAATCCACCTCAAATATCATATTCGCAAAGGGGGCTAAATGGATTTCCAAACCGATAGACCTCCCCTCCTCGTTAAAGATAATGACAGGATCGGGGTTTGTTTTTCCACTCCCATGAAACATTTCATGGTCGCTATTCAAACGTTCTACCGCTTTTTTTAGGTTTGGAATCCAAATTACGTAGTTGCCGTGGTAGCTTGAGGTCATATGATCTACAATCAAAAATGTTTTTTTGGAGCCTCTGCGCAAATAGGAGAATACGTTTCTATTATGATCGGAAAAATCGATCCATTGGAAACCGTGATGCTCGAAATCAAGCGACCAAAATGCATCCTCTGCAAGGTAGAAATGGTTCAACTTCTCCACAAAAAGATGCACCCCTTTTTGAAAGCCATACTCTAAAAGGTACCAAGGCAAAGCCCTTTTTTCGGACCACTCCATTCCATCAGCAATTTCATATCCCATAAAGAACAGTTTTTTTCCGGGCATACACACCGTATGGCCGATCAAAAGCTTTAGCTGAGCAAATTTTGAAAAAGGTTCGCCGGGCATCTTCTCCAGCAGGCTCCTTTTTCCATGCACAATCTCATCATGGGAAAGGGGTTTCAGATATTTTTCGTTGTAATAATAGAGTAGAGAAAATGTAATCTCATTGTGATGAAAGCTCCGATAGATCGGATCTAAAGAAAAAAACCGTAAAGTGTCATTCATCCACCCCATCTGCCACTTGAGGTCAAAACCGAGGCCGCCCCACTCTAAGGGGGCCGTCACTCCCCGAAAATCGGATGAGTCTTCGGCAATCATAAGACAACCGGGGACCTGCTCATGCACAATCGAGTTGAGATGCTTAATCATCTCAATCGCTTCAATATCGATATTCCCCCCGTAGCGATTAGGTGACCAATCTCCATCGTTGCGGCCATAATCCAGATACAACATCGAGGCGACTGCATCCATTCTCAAACCATCCACATGCAACTCTTTCAACCAGTATAAAGCGCTGGCAATCAGAAAATTTTTAACTTCGAGGCGCCCATAGTTGAATATCTTCGTCCCCCAATGAGGATGCCAACCCCTTTTAGGACAGTCGTGCTCATATAAATGCGTACCGTCAAAAAAGGCCAAAGCATGTCCATCATGTGGAAAATGGGCGCCTACCCAGTCTACTATGACTCCCACCCCCTCCAAATGTAGGGCATCTATGAGTTGTTTAAACTGATCAAGAGTACCGTACCGCGATGTAGGGGCAAAATAACCGGAACATTGGTAGCCCCAGGATTCATCTAGGGGATACTCCGTTACGGGCATAAACTCTACATGGGTAAAACCCATCTTTTTAACATAGGGGACTAAATAATGGATAAGATCTATATATGTTTTCGCATCGGGGTGAAAAGTTCCCAGGTGGATTTCATATATGTTAATAGGCTCTTTTTTATAATCTTTGCCGCGTCTTCTTTCAATCCAGGAGCTATCTCTCCATTTATAGCTACTTTTATCGATAACCCGTGCGCTTGGTGAAGATTTGTGCTCAATTTGAAATGCAAAAGGGTCTAATTTTTCATAGATCTGCCCTGAAGCTCCGTGCACCCTGAACAGATACCGTTCATATAAAGGGTGAGAAGGGATGAATAATTCAAAAATACCCGTCATGCCAATTCTACGCATCGGATGCATGCTTTGATCAAAGTAGTTAAAATCTCCCGAGAGAAATACCCGTTTGGCATTCGGAGCCCAAACAAGAAATTTCACCCCTTGAACACCTTGGTGCACACAAGAATTGGCCCCTAAAACTTTATGCAGCTCATAGTGGACACCCTCGTTAAAATAATAGGCATCGGACGGGCCCAGTGTAGGCCAAAATGCATAGGGATCATACCGGTTCCCCTCAATAGTATACTCATTAAACTCTACCTGATGTGGCGTCGGAAATTCAAAAATGGGGGTATTTTCGATCCTCCGTGCCTCTACCTTTTTTCCGTGGTAGAGAAATGATAAGCTTTCGTATCCGGGTCGGTAAAATCGGATGCAATCCTCTTTAGGACCTAAAAATGTGTGCGGATTAAGATAAAAATCGTCATCTAAACTGATCAAGAAATGCGTACTCCCCTTTTTTCAAGGAGATCGTGTTGGGCGCAACTGCCGGCCCTTCTTGCATCTTGTGATCAAAACGTCTACGCATGCTAGTGCATTTATTAGGAAAATTCAATTTCCATATACCCTCTTCGTGGGCCTGCATCACGATCCTCTTCACCTCCCTTTTAGACCATTCAAGTGTAATGGTCAAATCATTTGAAAAAAGGCGTAGGCGCCCCGAATCCAAACCTTTTGGGAGTTCAGGTAAAAAATTTAACAGAGTACCATCTTGTTGAAAAAAGTAAGAGCGGATCGATCGGTATCCGGTTTGTAAAGCATGAGGTGCTTTGGTGGAAAAAAGATCCTCAAAAGAATCAAAATAGAACTCCTTTAATCTTTCAACAGGGAATAGATCCCCAGATCCCGCAATTTGCCCTAATGAAAACCATGCCGGCAAAAGCTGGTCTAAAGGAATATTTCTTCCCCTGGCATCTATATCAATAGTTTTATGAGATCCAAGATCTAGTATTTCCAAACGAGCCGGCTGGACTGAAGGGGGGAAACTTAGCGATTGAAGACACTCGGAACCCGAATAGATCCCCTGTGAAGAGATCAAAATATGGTTCTGTTTTCCATCTTTTTTATAGTTCAATCTGATTTGCCCGCGGTGTAATTCTAATTGGGTACTCATAGAGGAACGCTCTAAAGGAATTGGAAAAACCCATTGCATCCCATCGCTTTGAATTGCATGGTGCGAAATGGTAAAAATCTTCTCGGTCTGTGGCAACAAAGCTCTCAAACTAGCTCGGCGCGACATAGGAAACATAGGACGTTTAAATTGAAACCACGACACCTGTAAGAGCCTCTTTTTGATTTTCGACGATTTGCACCTGAACAAATTGATTTTTCTCTAAAAGAGCACCCTCAATTTGGACCGGGATAAAATTATTTGTATGACCGTGGTTGAACGATTCTACCAGAACCTCCACCACTTTCCCCACATAAGAGTCTCGCTGCGATGCGGCCAACGTTTCGGCCCTTTGCAAAAGAATCTCCTTGCGGCGGCTCAACTCTTTTGGATCTAGATGGCCCAGCATGCGAGCGGCCAGCGTCCCCTCTCTTTTTGAATAAGGGAACATGTGGACTTTTAAAAATCCGACCCTCTTCATCACATCAAGGGTCTCTTCAAATTCCTCCTCCGTTTCACCGGGAAAGCCGACAATTATATCTGTTGTGAAGGTAAAATCGGGCATCGCCTGTTTCAAACGGTCAACCGAGTCAAAGAATTGTTGGACAGTATACTTGCGGCGCATCCTTTTTAAAACGGTGTTGGAGCCGGACTGCAGAACAATATGCATCGACGGGGCGCAATTAGGCGCATTCTTAATCACCTCAATTAGCTCATCGTCCACCTCATCGGGGTCGATGGAAGATATTCTTAGACGCCGAACACCACTTATTTTACTTACAGCAAGGGTGAGCTCACTTAACCGCACCGGTTTTTCTCCTTCGAGCGGCGCACCATCGAAATCTCCGATATTGATGCCAGTCAAAACAATCTCATGATACCCATTCTTTACGAGCCCCTTCACCTCATCGAGGATAGCATCGAGTCGCCTTGAGCGGGATCGCCCGCGGACATAGGGTATGATGCAGTACGAACAAAATGAATTGCACCCATCCTGGACTTTGACAAAAGCCCTAGTATGGGATTCGAAACGCTCTATTTTGAATTCGGGAACTTCCTGGTCCGGAAGAGCAATTTTTAAAAGGTTTTCTTTATCTTTGTTTTTAACAACGCCCGCAACTCCGCTTATTCCGAGAAGGGCAGGGGCCTGTTTTTCGGTCATGCAACCGGTCACAAATATTTTTGAGCTGGGATTTTCACGGTACAAAGAACGCACCTGGTGCCTGCTTCTCTCGTCGGCAGATTTAGTCACGGTGCAGGTATTTACAATACAGATGTCCGCCTCCTGCCCCTCTTTAGCCTCCTCATAGCCTAAGGAAAGGAGCTGATCGCGGAAGGCCTGGGCCTCGTACTGGTTGGTTCTGCAACCAAGAGCGTGAATTTTAAACCGTTTTTTTTCCATACAGGTTACGAGTATAGCCCTTTTGTTGAAAAAAGTGCTAGATTTTAGAGATCCAATAAAGTAAACTCTGTAGCCATGGACTTTCAAACCGCAGTAATAGCATTATTTTTTGTCTTGAACGGCTTAGGCAACATCCCTCTTTTCGCGGGTCTTTTGAGCCGCTACCCCGAAGCGCGTCAAAAACAAATTATAGTGCGTGAGCTCCTCATCGCATTTTTAATTTTGCTAAGCTTTGCCTTCCTGGGAAAAGAGATCCTTGGGATCCTGGGTATCAGCCGTGGCGTGCTTGAAGTTGCGGGTGGATTGATTCTTTTACTTATTGCGCTAGGGATGCTTTTCCCCAAGGCTCAAACAGTAGAGGCGGTCGAAAGCGAGCCTTTCATAGTCCCTATGGCATTCCCCCTCCTTGCAGGTGCGGGTAGCATGACCAATGTGATGACACTTGGGGCAACCATCGATAGCCGCCTGACTTTGCTTGGAGTGATCTTCGTCGCTTGGCTCCTAACTGCTATGCTTTTGATCTGGTCCTCTCAACTAAAAAATTTCCTTGGAAGCAAAGGGATGGTCGCCTGTGAAAAACTTGGTGGTTTAGTCATTGTGCTGATAGCAGTGCAAATGCTCTCCTCCGGTTTTGCCCGTATTGTCGCCGACCTCTTTATGCTCCAACTAAAAAGTTCAACAATTTTATAGGTACGTTCAATGTCTAAAGTTTGTGAATTGACACAACGCCGCCCTTGCAAAGGTCGTAGCTATACCACACGTGGTATTGCCAAGAAGAAAAAGGGTATCGGTATTAAAATTACAGGAAAAACGAAAGTTCGTTTTGAGCCTAATCTTCAGAAAAAGCGTTTCTGGGACGAAGAGTCTAAAACTTTTATCACTTTGCGCGTTTCTACTGCGGCAATCCGCACCATCGATAAGAAAGGGCTTGCAAAAGCTTTTAGAGAATCTGCAAGAGCCTAATCTCCTTGTGGTTTAAACGATTTCTAACCCCGCTATTTCGGAAGAAATGGGGGGTTAATACAACCCTTGTTCTCTTAGGGCTTACCCTTTTTAGTCTTAAACCCTACTTTACTTCTCCCCTCCCCCCTTCTCCTCAAAATCCGATCCTCATTTACTCCAACCAGACCTACCATAACCTACAGCAAACTGTTTATAAACCGATCGAAAACGCCAAAAAAAGTGTTGTCCTCTCTACGTTCGGTGAGGCAGAGCCTGAGCTATTAACGCTATTAACAGAAAAGCAACGTAACGGGGTGGATGTGCTGCTCCACTACGATGCAAAAAGTTTCCCCCAATTCAGCGAAAGAAAGTTCCCTTTTAAAACTCTGGGACACAAAGCTCAGGGGCTCATGCATCAAAAGGTGCTGGCAATAGACGACTCTTTTGTCTATTTAGGGTCTACAAACTTCACAAAAGCATCCTATAAAACGCATGACAATCTTTTAATTGGCATATACTCTCCTCAACTTACGTCCCAAATCACCGAGCAACTGCACCATCCCGACTACCCCTACCTAATAGAATCGTCAATCGAGGGGGCCCGTTTGCGATTTTGGTCACTACCCGGCCTGAAGGATTCAGCCCTTCATACCCTCATAGATGCTATCAACAAAGCCCAAACGACTATCGATTGCCGCATCTTTACATTTACACACCTGAAGATATGCGATGCTCTTCTAAGCGCTAAACGGAGGGGAGTAGAGGTACAGGTAACGCTCGACAAGAAAAGTTTTAGAGGATCGTCGAAAAAAGTAGCCGGGTATCTTAAAAAAGGGGGAGTACAGATCTATCTAAACAACCATGGCGGACTCATGCATCATAAGATGTGTTGGATTGACAAAAAAGTATTCGTCTTCGGTTCAGCCAACTGGACTAAAGCGGCATTTGAGAAAAATCGCGACTATTTGGTCCTTTTGGATCAGCTAAACCCCTCGCTTGAACAAGAGATCTCCAAACTTTTTGAAGCTTCAAAAAGATTTAATAAACCCTATTAGCTTTTTACCAGGTCCGGTTTGCACGAATTATAAGTAACGTGCTATTGGCTAAAAATATGCTAGAAAAAATATTTACTGTAGACTTCGTACCTATAACCGTTACATTAATTTTGTTGATGGATGGACCCGGTAACATTCCTATATTTCTTGCAGTGCTGAAAGAATTGCCACCAAAGAGACAAACAGTTGTGATTGCAAGAGAGCTTATATTCGCCCTTCTTATCATGTTTTTTTTCGCTTTTTGTGGTCATTACATCTTAAATCATCTCGGCATCCAGACCCAATCGATTCAAATCGCGGGGGGCATAATCCTTTTCATCATCGCATTAAAAATGATTTTTTCTTCAAATAGCGACAATACGTACACTCTCAAGGGCGAGCCCATGATTGTCCCTTTAGCAGTTCCTATGGTTGCGGGACCCGCCGTTTTGGCTGCTATCATGGTCTTCTCTAAAGACCCTGAGACCAAAGATCTCCTTTTATACTCGGTCTTTTTAGCCTGGTTGGTCACAACCTTAATCCTTCTTCTTTCAGCACCAATAAGCCGGCTACTAGGGGATAAGGGTATCTTGGCTCTGGAAAAACTTATGGGGCTCATTTTGACTATTTTGGCAGTCCAATTGTTTTTTGAAGGATTTACCCAGTTTATAAAACTTGGAAACTAACCTCTTTTGACTCCCGTTATCCCTAGATCCAAAAAAACAACATAGTGAAACACACCTCATTATATCGAAAAACTTCCCCGATACGTTTAATTAGGCGCCCCTTCCCCTTTATATGTCCCCTTTTTTTGATGAGTTAAATACGATTATGCTCAAAAGGAATACTGAGAGGCTTTAAAATTAAAAGGAGTCTATTTCAACCTAGAATTTCTAATCATTTTACAGTAATCTAGAACGGATGGCACAAGAAAACCTTCTAGCTTATCTGCTAACCGTATCCTACGACGGGACAAATTTTTATGGGTGGTTTTGCCACAAAAACCGCAATCTTCAAGATACGATCTTGAAAGCTCTAAAAGTTCCGGTAAAAAAAATTTTAGTCGCCTCAAGAACGGATCGGGGTGTGCATGCCGAGGATCAAAAAATCTTGATCCTTATTGAAAAAAACTGTCCAGTCCCCATTTGTATTAAAAAAATTCGATCAAACTTACCTCCTGATATAAATATTTTATCACTTACCCGTTGCGACGTAGATTTTCATCCTTCACTGAACGCAAAACAAAAAGAGTACCACTATAGGTTCCATCTCGACCAGACTGATCCCTTTTTTGGCCGTTACAGCCTCCCTATAGGCCCTATCAATCTAACTGCGATCCAAGCCGCCCTCCCTTTTTTTAGCGGGTATAAAAATTTTTCCGCACTCGAGGGAGCAAAAAAAAGGAGGAGCGACCCCTTTTGCGACCTCTTTGAAATCGATTTTATTCAACAAGACGAAAATAGATTTTTTATAAAAATTGTAGCAGACCGTTTTTTATACCTAATGTGTAGAAAAATTGCCGGTACACTCCTTTATATAGGTTATGGTAAGCTCTCTTTAAGTACAGTAGAACGAGGGTTCGAGTTAGCAAGCTCCAAAAACATGGGACCTACACTCCCCCCCGCAGGATTAATTTTAAAAAAAATAACTTATGATAGAGACCCTTCACTCTTTATATAAAAAAAAGCATAACATAGTCCTCAAGACGCAAAAACAGATTGAGGGGATTCGGCAAGCCTCTAAAATTGCCGCCAAAATATTGAATCTATTGTGTAAAGAGGTTAAACCAGGAATCACAACAAAAGAGCTCGATCGTTTATCCAAAGAACTCCATAAAATGTTTTCTGCGATCCCCGCTTCCCTAGGCTATGGCGACCCACCGTTTCCTGGATCCATTTGCACCTCGATCAACGATGTGATTTGCCATGGTATCCCCGATGACAGACCTCTTAATGAGGGCGATATTGTGAATATAGATGTCGCCTCGATTGTCGATGGATATTACGGTGATCTTAGTAGAACGGTTGTGGTGGGAAGTAGCACAGCGGATGCGCTGCGTGTTGTTGGTGCCTCCTATGAGTCTCTCAAAGCAGCTATTCAGATTTGCCGCCCTGGAGTTAAGATCTCCCAAATCGGGGCTGCGATCCAGTTGGTAGCTAATGCGACGGGGTGTTCTGTTGTTCATCAATTTGTGGGTCATGGAATTGGCTGCATGTTTCACGAGGAACCGCCCATCTTGCATTATGCCAATAAACCTAAAGTCGATATTGTCATGCAACCGGGTATGACCTTTACCATCGAACCCATGCTCAATTTAGGCTCTCCTGAGGCTGTTATCGACAAAAGAGATCATTGGACAGCGCGGACGATTGATGGAATGCTTAGTGCCCAATTTGAACATACGCTTCTCATAACGCCTACAGGCCATGAGATTCTGACCCTAATAGATGCAAAGGATGCCTATCCGGGGGTGCCCGAACTGTTTATTAATCAAAAGGAATTGTAAATTTTACTTTTCGGCCAAAAGCGCAAGCTGTTTTTCTTTCACCCGGTAGCGATTGAGCTCATCTACAATGTGCTTGACCTCATACCTTGTGTAGGAGGAAGATTTGTAAACCTTTAACTCGCTATTCACGACACGAAATTTCTCTTTCATCTTGCCCATCTCATCCTCAAAATCGAGGATTGTTTGTTGCAAAGTCTCTAAAAGTGCTCTCTCTTTTTCTAAGCCTAGCTGTGCGGCCTCTTTTAGAAGTTTTTCCTCGCTGAGGGCCTTGGATGCCTCATCTAGCTCCCCGTACAAGGAATCGGCCGTAGACCTCATATGATCTATTTCGCTCTGGTGATTTTGTATAAGACGCCCTTTTTCCGTTTCAAATCCCCCTACTTGCCCCTCAAAACTGCGCATTTTTTGAGCGATTTGCAAAGTCTCTAATCCAAAAATAATCGCTAGAATCCAGGATAAAGAAATAGAACCTAAAGCTAACGTGAGTTGTAGCGGTGCAAATTTTGAGAGATGAGGAATTAAAAGAAGAGTCAAAAAAAGTGGACCGATGAGAATCCAAATATAGATCCGCTCCTCTTCAGGATAAAAAGCAAACTGTCTAATCCGATTCCAGACCAATCTCATAGGCTTATTCTGATCATTATCCTTAAAGACTTTTATCTTGCCTAATCTTACGGATGTCTTTCAAGAGAAATCTAATCATAAGCCTCTAAAATTTAATCAAAGAGATAAAATAAAAAAAATGCTAGCTGAGGGTTTTAATCAGTTCTTTTATAAATGAAACCCCTTTTTCGATCTGTTTTTCACTAAATCTTTCTTTCGGTGAGTGGATAAAATCCTCTTTTAGACCAACACCGGCAAAAGCCAAAACCGCTTGGCTCGCCTTCTGGAGATGTGCTGCTACCGGTATGCTTGCACCCGACAAAATTGTCTCGCATCCATCAGGGCATATTTTATGGTATGCCTGACGTATCTTTTCAATAAATGGATCTGTAGGGTCAGAGAAAGAGTAGGGACCACCGGAGTGTTTTTTTACAAAAACTTTTACGTCAGAATGTTTGATCGACTGCAAATACTGGTCGATTTTATCGATCAGATCAAATCCATCCTGGCCACGAACAGTCCTAATCGACATTTTTGCAGTAGCTTTGACCGGAATGATAGTTTTGGAACCCCTTTCCGTATGCCCTCCGAACATTCCGTTGATTTCCAAAGTAGGTAAAAAGTAATTGCGATCCTTAGCAGAAATCTTGCGCATATCATATTTTGCAAAATTGCCGCTCGGTTCGTGAAAACTAAAACTCGATTTTTTCGTGTCTGATTGAACAAGCACGTCGTCATAAAAGCCAGGCACACGGATCTCTCCCTCCGGTCCGAGCATATGCGATATAAGATAGTTCATTTCGCTCGTTGCAGAACGGGCTATACCTCCGAACATGCCCGAGTGCATATCGTTGTCACCGGTAACCACTTCGATATCGAAGCCGTAGACCCCCCTTGTTCCGCAGGTGACGGCGCCCTTATCTATCGATACCATGTCCACATCAAAAACTAAAAGGTAGTCCGCCTTCAAATACTCTTTGTATCTTTCGATTAACTCGTAGAGGCCTCGGCTTGAGGACTCCTCCTCCCCCTCGATCAGAAATTTAATATTTAGGTGCTCCGGTAAATTTTGGTATAGGGCTGAGAAAATGCAGCAAAGCTGCCCTTTGTTGTCTTCTGCTCCCCGCGCATGGTACCAATCTCCAACCTTTGTTAAAGAAAAGGGGGGGGTTTGCCACTCCTCCAAAGGCTCCACAGGCTGCACATCATAATGCCCATAGAAAAGGAGTGTTTTCGTGGCATTCTTCCCCTTATGTTCAGCGTAAACGGCATCTACGTCTGTCTTGGTTGTCCACCGTTCCACCGTTTCAAACCCGATTTCCTTGAGGATTTTTTCTACGGCCAAAGCCCCTTTTTTGAGGTCGCTTAAGTGCTCGGGTTTGCCGGATACCGTGGGAATTTCTACTAATTCTTTTAAATATCTAAGGGCACGATCCATATAGCTGACTTCCGTTTATTTCTATTGACGTTCGCCCAGCAATTTTTTCCTCGATTGAAGTGCTGTAAGCCAACCAATTTTTTAAGATTGGATCATGCCAAAAGCAAGGAATCTACTCAAATTATTTTAAAAAGTTTACGATTAGAATATCTTGAAAAGGGAAAAGTGCCGATTCTAAAATCCTATCCAAATTTTAATTTTTTTAACGATTTTCAAGGCTTAAAGGCTGTTTGAGCTGTTTGCAAAAGATGTTGCGCAAGATGTTTATCCCCCTCGAAGACAAGGTCTACATGCATCGATCCGTCCTTTTGAGGCTTTTCGCAGGTGATCAAAACGTAGCATATGGTATTTTCATTGATATTTTTGGATAAATTAGCAAGAGCTTTTGTTTTATTTAGCGGCAAACTGCCATGCAAACTTTTCAAACTTTTTGACATATAAAACTACTAATTTTCCTATAACCGATAGGTTTTAAGATGAGCTCTTAAGGCTATCTTTTGCACCCAGAAGAGGAACTGTCCACCCTTAGCGGTATATCATCGGGGAACACATTTATACACATTTTTTCGATTTTACCTCCATCTTTTTACATTTCTTTTATTAAAAAATTAAGTATCAGATAATTTTTTTGTAATTAAGGCTAATTTTATGGTACTATTTCTTTAGCAAAAAACCTCGGGTAATTCTAAATTTCCCCTTATCTCGTCCAAAAATTGCAAGGATATGAGTATGATGAGCTTAAAAAAACCGGTAGCTGCAACTATTACGTTCACTATTGGTAACCTTATTCTATACCTCTGTGGGTTTCATTCTTACATTGGCCTCGAGAGTTTTAGCTTGAAATCGATTTTACGGGTAGGAGTATTCTTCTTTATTTTAAGTGCTTTATTTGACTCGAACTTATATATTTCCTTGAAAAAAAAATTTCAATAACAGGGAGTTATTATGCAAGCTTTTCGCCGTGTTTTCCTTTTTATCGCTATGAATCTTCTTATCTGCTTTACCGCTTCTTTCATCCTATCCTTTACTGGACTGAACACTTATCTTTACCAGCACCAGATTCACCCATTAGGCCTTTTTCTTGCTTTCCTTGTGTACGGAATGACGGGGGCTATAATCTCATTACTCCTCTCTAAGAAAATTGCCAAATGGGCCATGAAAATCAAAATCATTACCCCCTACGATTGCTCCTCCGAAGGGAACCTTTTGAAGAACCTAGTCCAACGCCTCTCGAACAAAGCCGGGCTTAAAACAGTGCCGGAAATCGGCATCTTTCAATCCCCCGCGCCGAACGCATTTGCAACGGGCCCGACGGCCTCGAACTCGTTGGTCGCAGTATCTACGGGACTTCTATGCAAAATGAATGCGGAAGAGCTTGAGGCGGTCCTTGGCCACGAAATAGCGCACATCAAAAATGGAGATATGGTTACGATGACCCTTTTACAAGGGGTAGTGAACACATTTGTGATCTTTTTGTCCTATTTAATATCACAACTGATAGCTATGAATTCCAGACGAGGCCGAGGGGAGGGGGGGAACCTGGGGGTCTATTTTATATCAAGGCTTATATTAGACATCATTTTTATGGCTGTTGGCTCCCTCATCATTTGTGCATTCAGCAGGTTCCGCGAATACAAAGCAGATCTAGGAGGAGCCCAGCTTAGCAGTAAAGAGCAGATGATCCGTGCCCTCAGGCGACTTGGAGAATCCTCCAAGCAAACGGACCAAGAAGAGGTCCCACAATCAGTTGCTGCACTGATGTGCAATGGAAAAAGCGCCTTCATGGAACTATTTAGCACCCACCCCTCTATAGAAAAAAGGGTATCTGCGCTCCAATCTTCCTCTGTATCATAAAAACAATTTAGACCATCGGAGTCGAGTGTGTATCGAATTCTTCGGCACTCTCCGACAACCGGTTTTTTAAATCGGTGAGGGTGACACTCGAACAACCTCGTCTTGAGACAACGATCGAAGATCCTAAATTGGCTAGTTTGACTGCATCCTCCATATCCATTCTTGTGGCGATACCTACGGCCATGAGGGCTAGAGCTGTATCACCGGCCCCGACAACATCAACCACTTCTTGCATAATTGCAGGCTGATGGCTTTTCATCCCTTTTGAATCATATAGAGTCATCCCCTCACTTGAACGGGTGACTAATAGATACTCTGCATCGACAATATCAAGCAAGATTTCGGCTACCAAATCGATTGACACACCTTGATCGCAATTTGCCGCTTTGTAGGCCTCTTTCTTATTGGGTTTGATACAAAAGCAACCTCTATACTTAGCATAATGGATCCCTTTTGGATCCACCAGAACCCTTTTGTTGTGCTGTTTTGCGATTTTTAGAAATTGTTGCAAGGTGGAGGACTGAAAAAAGCCTTTTGCATAGTCTGAAAAAACAACAACATCCACCTCCCGAATAAGTTCCTTAAATTTTTTTACTAATAATTCTCTTAGCTTTTGAGAAAATTCTGCAGTCTCTTCATCATCAACACGCAAAATATGGTGGCCATCAGCCATAAATCTAGTCTTTACGGTTGGTTTAACTGAAGGATCAAGGAGAAGATCGTCTGTGGAAAGCCCTCCCCTTTCCATAAGTTCATCCAAGCAATAGTTCTCCAAAGAGGGTCCGCTTACAGACAAAAGAAATGTCTGAGCCCCTAAAGAGCGGCAATTGATCGCCACATTTGCAGCACCACCAAGACGGAACGTGTCAGTAATTTTCCTTAAGACGGGAACAGGAGCTTCCGGAGAGATTCGTTCCACCACGCCTTGAACATAGTGATCTATAATAAAATCCCCGCAAACAAGAATTTTAGCGTTCTCAATCATAGTCTTTTCAAGGATCATAGGCTTTTTTTAACTCCAGTACTGTGTCGTTGATACCATCTTCTAGATTTGAAAATGAAAATTTATAGCCGTATGTTTTTAGCATCTTATCGAATCGGGTTGTAGAACTTTTTGTCAAAAATTGATACTTACCTACAAGGTGAGTCGGCAGCGCTATCAGATCAAACTGCATCACGTGGCCCATCGCCTTGAATACCATATCACAAACATCCCTGAATGGGGTAGCTATCCCTGTCCCGAAATTGAAAATACCATAGCTTTGCTTAGAGATCGATTCGACAATAAATTTTGCTACATCTCTAACATAAACGAAATCCCGTTGGGATTCCACATCGAAAATTTCCATTTTCTTTTTC
Source organism: Chlamydiota bacterium (assembly GCA_016866475.1). Taxonomy (GTDB): domain Bacteria; phylum Chlamydiota; class Chlamydiia; order Chlamydiales; family RGXB01; genus RGXB01. Next base: position 78,951 of record VGMF01000003.1, read on the forward strand.
GACAACATTTTATCAAATGCCTTGGTAACAATACATTGCATATCTCCTTTAGAGCGATCGGCACCGAAGATATTGAATAGGCGCAAGCCAAGAACATTTTCCTGAAGATTATTTTCATAAATGTATTGATCAAAGAGATATTTGGACCATGCATAGAGGTTCAAAGGGCGGTACGTTTTAAAACTGCCCAAATCATCCTCAAATCCTTTCGTTCCATCCCCGTAAATTGACGCGGAAGAGGCATAAATAAAACGGATCTTCTCCTCGATACAAAAAGCGGCCAAGAATTTTGAAAGTTCGTAATTATTCAAAAGATAATCTTGCGGGTCAGTCCCTGTTGTAGAGGCATTTGCTCCTAGATGGATCACACATCGAATTTCATCTTTGTGGATTTCTAAAAAGGATTCGATCGACTCGCTGGATTCTAATGATGAGAATTTCAGTCCTTTCAAGTTTTCAAAATGCTCTTTTGTAAGGGCATCGTATCTTTCAAACAAGACCAGGTGAGTGAAATTTTGTCGATTCAGCTCTTCTATAACATATTTGGCAATGAATCCTGCTCCGCCAGTGATAACAATTAAATCCTCGTGGTGTAAACTCATCGTCTTCTCTTCTTTGATAATACCCCTGAGTATAGCAAGGTAGTTCTGTTCGATTCAAATGTAAAAGTCTTTTCAAGAGTGATCTTTTGCGGTTTGGTTTAAAAAAGGGATGGAGAGTAAATAACACTACTCGTACCACCGATCACCCAGTCGGGCAATCGTACGGCAAACACACCCATCAAAACGGTGAGAGGCCGGATCATGAATACCTCTGACAAAAGCTGTAGACCCTGAACCGCTCATTTGCAAATCAGCAAACACAGACTTCCAACCCTTCCATATAATCTCGTAAGAGGGGTAAGCTCTCATAGCAAACCTCTCGAGCTGATTTTTTGCATCGTTATCCAGCAGGTATAAATCAACAGATTTGTAGACTAAGGGTGTTAAGATCTGAATTCCATCGAAAAGAAGGGTGTAGGGAATTCCTGGGACCGGATCGTACTGAGTCAAATCGGTCCCGGTACCCTCAGCCAGAGCCCGCCCGTTTGTAAAGAAAAACGGGACATCGGAACCGACTTTGGCCCCTATCGCACCCATTTCCAAAAAAGTCAGGTCTAAACCCAAAATCTTATTGATTGCGTAGATGAAGGTGGCCGCGTTTGAGGATCCCCCTCCCAGGCCTGCACCAATTGGAATTTTCTTATCTAGAATAATTTCGAAATTAGGAATTCCGGGAAATCTTTGATTAAATTCCTCCCAGACTTTTTGGAAAATAGAATTCGAAAACTGAAATGGGAGGTTTTGAGAAGAGTTTAAATAATTTTTATCGGATAGGGATATATCGATCCGATCAAATAGATCAAGAGCGACCATTTCGGAACGGATGAGATGGTACCCATCCTCTCTTCTGCCTAAGATTTTAAAATCAAGGTTGATTTTAGCAGGAGAGAGGAGGGTTAAAGACACAAGTATACCTATGTGGTTACTCGCTATAGTCTGTAGAGGAAGGCTCCACAGCAGCATGCTCGGCTTCTACTTGTTTTTTGTGCAAGCTTGCCTCAAACTCATCGTTTTTAACACGAATATGCATTTCTGCCTCCACCTCTTCTTTAAGGCGGATTTTGACTACGTGGTTCCCCAATTGCTTGATCGGTTGAGCCAGCTTGATTTGGCTCTTTTCGATCTCCTGGAAGCCTTCTTGGTGCAGCAAATTCAAGATGTCTTGAACATTTACTGACCCATAAAGATGGCCGGTTTCGTCTACACGCACATCAACAACGAAAGTAAGTTGCTCAAGTTGAGACTTGATTCGCTCTGAAACTTTTCTGTCTTCAGCCGCTTTTACCAAGCGCTCTTCACGCAATTTTGTTTGGAGTTTCTCAGTGTGTGCCGTTGCACGGATCGCATGGCCATAAGGGATCAAAAGGTTACGGCTAAAACCAGGCTTTACCGTAACGATATCACCGCTACGCCCCAAATTTCTTACATCTTTAACCAAGAGGACGCGATTCTGTTTCATAATTCTTTTCTCCTCGATTAATCTTTAGCAACAAACGGAAGTAGTGCAACGAAACGGGCACGCTTGATCGCAGCTGTTAGTAGACGTTGGTAATGGGTAGATGTTCCGCTGATACGACGGGGAAGGATCTTGCCGCGCTCTGTAACAAACTGGCTCAATGTCTCCACATCTTTATAATCGATAGCTTTAAACCCTGACTGGGTGAACAAACACTTTTTCTTCGCCGAATTTTTTCCTGTAGAAGATTTTCTCATAGCATCACCCTATACTTGAACCAATTGTTTGAATGAAATTTCCTCAGGGACAGTCTCTGCAGTGATGATCATGGATCTCAAAAGATCCTCGTGAAAACCATTTTCACGGTTGATCTCGACCAGACCGTTTGAAGGTGCTTCAAAGAAAATCAAAATATAGTGACCTTCTCTGTTCTCTTTGATCTCGTATGCAAGACGTCTACGTCCCATATCGAAAAGTTTTTTTACTTCGCCGCCTTGAGCCGTGATAATACCGAAGATACGCTCAAGAGCTTTTTGGTGTGCCTCTTCTCCTAGGGTACTTTTTAAAATGTACATACCCTCATAAAGGCGGACTCTTTGTTGTTTAGACATTCGTGACTCCTAAAATCCACTCATCAATTGCCTGATGAATCTTGTCTTCTTCTTCATTTAGCTTTTCTAATTCACCTGCTAGGAACGGCTCTAAAACATACTGGTCAAGAGGGATTCTGTTATCTCTGGAGATCCCGATCCACAATCTTGAGTATGCTTTCGTCCCTAACGAGGCCTCAATACTTCTAAGCCCGTTGTGACCTTTGGCGCCCCCCTCTTTTTTGAGACGAAACACGCCTAAGGGGCTTTCCACATCATCCGTCAAAACCAAAATGTCCTGAAGGGCAACGTGAAAAAAATCTTTGGCGGCTTTTACAGCCTGGCCCGAAAGATTCATATAAGTCGCAGGTTTCAAGAGAATAACATCCTGGCCGGCTACTACTTCCCCCTTGCAATACTTGGAGTAGGTAAAAACCAACCCTTTTTTTGCTGCATAACTGTTTAGAACCATAAATCCTGCGTTATGCCGAGTCGCAGCGTAGCTTGCCCCGATATTCCCCAAACCAACAACGAGCTTCACAATAATTACTTGCTTGCCGTTATAACCAGCTCGTTTTCAGCTGCAAGCAAACGTACGTTTTCGCTCACATTCAAACTTGAAATACGGATTTTTTCTCTTGGTTGCAGGTTCCGCACGTCAATCATGAAGTTGGCCGGAATGGCGTTAACCGGCGCTTTCACGCGCACGAAACGTTTTGCTTGCTTCAGACTGAATCCCGCTTTTACAGCCTCGCAGTCTTTTTCGCCTTGCAATACAACCGGCACGCGCACTTTGATCAAACCGGATATGAGCGGTTGAAAATCGATGTGCAAAACTTCATAAGTTGTCTTTGCGTATTCAATCCCTTTAACAACCATTTTCTCGTCTTTACCATGCGTATGGACAGTGAAAACAGTCGTTGCTAAATGCCCCTTTTCGATGTGTCTTAAATGGGCTTCGAATTCCTTCTTAAAAATTCGAATCTTTTCAGAAGCAGCACCTTTTCTATAGATGATCGCAGGGATATATCCGTCTAGCTTCATCAGCTTGATATCTCGCTTAGAATTGCGTGAACAAGTGGACGCGTTGAGCTTCATAGTTCTCCTGATGTTTTGATTTGCTGTAAAAAGAGAGACAACTAGCGAAGAACTAGAAACGGTTTCTAGAAAAACATTTGTTGATAGAGGCTTTAATATAAGGCCACGGTCAACCCGCATTTAACGCGAGAGGTCTATCTTTTGTTTATAGTATTTGGACTGGCAGGATTCGAACCTGCGCGTGCCGGAGCCAAAACCCGGTGCCTTACCACTTGGCGACAGTCCATCAAGTTGATGTCACATACTATACTTTTTCCACCCGTTTTTGGCAAAGCTTTTTTGTTTTCAGCATCTTAGGGGCGCTTTGCGGTAAAATGAAGGAGAGCACCCACCCTTTATCTTACTAAAAAATTTTTGTATTTTTTAAAAAAGCTCTGTCAAGTCGTCTTAAAACAGTTGTCAAATTTCTATAGCTATAAATCCCCTTTTGTGAAAAAATTTGGTGTGTAACCTATTCAATCTTAAGGAGTGGTGGTATGTGCCTAAGTTGTTGCGATGCTGATAAGAAAGCAATGGCAAAAGAGGGTGAATTCTGCGTCGGAAAAGTATCTTTTGGGGAACTCGTACGCGACTTGATCCAGGAGTGGAAAGAAACCGGACGAACTACTTATAATATCCTTAAAGAAGCCGTGCCCGACTACCCATCCGAAAAAATTGGAATCACCGCTAAAGACCGCCAGCAAAGCGCGGAACTTAGTATTGCTTTTGTGTAAGTAAATTTTTTATTATTCTCCTCCTCTGTTACCGGTATGCATATGTTTAGACAATAATTTTGTTTTAGATTATTGAAAAAACTATGCATATCACCCACATCACTTCAGAATGCGCCCCGTTTGCAAAGGTCGGTGGGCTTGCTGATGTTGTTCTCGGTCTTTCAAAAGAGCTTGTTCGCCAAGGGCACACTGTTGATATTTTTATCCCCCTCTACCCTTTTGCATCTCACCACCTGCCCCGATTGAGCAAAATGGAGGAGAGCTGCTCTTTTACTTTTGGTAGCGAGACAGTAGTCTGCTATTTATACAAATCCATCTACGAGGGGATACAAATCTATTTAGTAGATATGCATTCCACATCAAATTTTTTTCATAGAGACAGGATTTACGGTTACGAAGATGACGTGAGGCGTTTTTTAGCCTTTATTAAGAGTTCTCTAGAGCTGATATCTCATCTCAAAAAAAACCCTCCGCTAATCCATCTTCACGATTGGCCTACTGCAGCAGCGCCGATACTTTTTGACGAGCTAAAGAGAACGATGCCACGTCCCGCATTTTTGTTATCCGTACACAACCTAAGCTATCAGGGAATTACCCCTTACGAACCTCTCCAAGATGCAGGTCTGTTTTCACAAAAAGCGTGTAAGCTTCTAGAAGATCTGTACGTCCCCTACCGATTCAATCTCTTACTTGGTGGATTAAGAGCAGCCGACCAGATTACTACCGTGTCTCCGACCTATGCTAAGGAGATTGAGACAATAGAACTGGGTAGAGGATTGCATGAAATTTTTCTTAAACGGGCTCAAAATTTTACAGGCATCTTGAATGGTTTGGATCCAGTAGAACTAGAGCGTTATATAGAAATTCCGGCTGAAGTCAAGGAGCGCCACCTTTCCAAAGTTTTAGATTTAAAATCCAGGATGAAAAAAAAACTAGCCAACGAGCTAGGTATTGATTCCTCGGACTTCCCTTGGCTTATTTCCGTAACCCGCCTCGTAGATCAAAAAGCCCCCTATTTAATCTTGGAAGGAGCCAAGCAAATTTTAAGCAGTGGAGGCGTTTTTATTTTAGTAGGCCTTGACGGCGACCACCATATCCGTAAAATGTTTACCGATCTTGAAGAGGTTTGGCAGCACACAAATAGAGTACGCGTTGTCCTGGGATTTCACCCCAAGCTCGCAGAGCAACTTTTTGCAGCAGCCGATTTCAGTATCATACCTTCCATTTTTGAACCGTGCGGACTAACGCAGCTCTATAGCCTGTACTTTGCGACAATCCCTATTGTAAGAAGAACGGGAGGTTTGAATGACACCGTTTTTGATGTAGGTGAAAGTTCCCCTGAAAAACCTCTTAACGGCTATACTTTCTTAGACCCTGAGGTTTCGGCCTTACGCTGGGCGCTCGGGCGAGCTTTAAAAGAATACCAAACAGAAACCTACCTAGAGCGGCAAAAAAATGCTGTTTTGGTGGATATATCTTGGAAAAATTCGGCTCTAAGGTATATCGAGATCTACAAAAAAATGGCAAGATAGCTTTCAAAAAAGGAAAATTAAGGGTGAATTTCATCTTGAGAAATGTTTTTGAAGCTTTTCTTAAGCGTTTCACTGCAGTGTACACCATATTCCACAAGGGATAGGACCGATAGTAACGCAGCAAGGCTCATGATCAAAAGGGATCCGGTCTGTAAAAAAGGCAAGTCGATCCAGCCCAATCCATAAAAAAATAGACCGACAAGCACCGCGCACAGTGCGACCGACTGGTAAATTGTTTTGAGTTTGCCCGTCCATCTTGCCCCCATAGCCTCTTGTTGCAAAGCCAGAAGCGATCGTAAATAGACAACGCTGATCTCTCTGCACATCATTGTTATAGGGATCCAAAGAGGCAGGTCAAGGGGACTTCTTGTTAAAGAAAAAAAAATCGACAGGAAGACTATGCAATCGGACATCGGATCGAGAAGTTTTCCAATTTTAGTCACAATATTCCACTTTCGAGCTAGGTATCCATCAAGAGCGTCTGTGGCAAGCATAAAAGTTGCCAGGAGGAGCAGTAGAACCGGTTGTGCCACGGCGTTCAAGCCGAATGTAGCAGGATAGAGATAGAGTACTAAAAAAAGAGGGCATAAAGCAATTCTTGACAGAGTGAGGGCTGTGGGAAGATTCAAGGGGAACTCCAACTTTTAACAACATTACCATTCCTCAATTTTTTTTCCTACTCCCCAACCATGACTATGGCAAAAAACTCTGGGGTAGAAAACAAAAAACCCCTTTGATCTTCTTCGGTAGGGGGGGGGAAATTTGACGTGGTAAAAATTCGTCTGAAAGAGTAAACTCAATTGAAATTTAAAAAGAGCGTACTGACCGGCTACCTATATACTTAAAAGTCGTCTTTTTGACTGCTCCGGACATCGCTTAAAAAACAAGAATGAAACGACTAACTCAAAATTACCCTGTATGGACTTTCAAAATATCGTTATGCGACTCAATGAATTCTGGAGCAAACAGGGCTGTTGCATTGTAGCAGCCGACGATACCGAGAAAGGGGCCGGGACATTTTCGCACCACACCTTCTTGCGCTCTTTAGGTCCAGAGCCTTGCCGAATTGCCCATATTGACCCGTCCCGTCGCCCCAAGGACGGAAGATACGGAGAAAACCCAAATAGGCTTCAGCTTTTTCATCAATATCAGGTTTTACTCAAACCGGCTCCGGAAACTATCGTTCAGCTCTATTTAGATTCACTAGAGGCAATCGGTTTAAGTCAAAAAGATCATGACATCCGATTTGTGCAAGACGATTGGGAATCCCCTACGCTTGGCGCCTGGGGTTTGGGATGGGAGGTCTGGTGCGACGGTATGGAGATCACCCAATTTACCTACTTTCAATCGGTAGCAGGTATAGAAATGGAGGCGATCCCGGTCGAAATTGCCTATGGCCTTGAACGTCTGAGTATGTTCATCAACCACAAAGCCTCTATATACGATGTCCAATTTGGCGGGGTCTACAGTTACAGAGACCTGTTCCATCTAAGGGAGGTGCAGGCAAGCCGGTATAATCTCGAAGAGGCCTCTGCCGACCTATGGTTTCATTTGTTCGAGCTTTACTCGAACGAGGTGAAGCGACTGATCAACAAGAAACTGCCGATCCCTGCTTACGATTTTGTGAACAAAGCTTCCCATGCATTCAATATGCTGGATGCAAGAGGCTTTATCTCCGTAACAGAAAGGCAGTCCTATATTCTTAAGGTCAGGGAACTGGCAGCTTTGACCGCTAGGGAGTATCTTGATCTTAGAAAAGCGATGGGATTTCCTCTTTTAAAGCACCTCCGACCGGAAACGGGCGAAAAAATCGGCGACGCCGTGGTGCATCATGGCACCTCGACCCACGAGGATCTTCTTTTAGAAATATTTACCGAGGATCTGCCGGCCCACTATGTCCCTGCTCTCTCTCAAGAACTCGAAAAGCAGGTTCAGGATTTTCTTACCCTAAACAAATTGAGCTTCGCCGGTCTGGAATCCTACAGTACCCACAGGCGCTTGGCTTTAATTGTCCGAGAGCTTTGTACCAAAACGGAAGTTATGGAACAGGTCAAAAAGGGGCCAAGCGTGGTAGCCCTTTATACCCCCCAGGATGAACCTACTCCGGTTGCAAACGCCTTCTTTCACTCCATTCACAAAAAAGTACCCGCTTTAAAGGAGCTTAGGTCCGGCACCGATAAATCTCTCTGGATTGAAGAGGGGTATATTTTTTACAAAAAAACAATTGAATCGCAGGACACGGCCACCCTTTTACAAGAGAACATCCCAAAAATTCTCTTGAAACTCAAATCTCCTAAATCCATGCGATGGAATTCCACGAACATCCCCTTTGCACGTCCTATCAGAGGCTTAATGTGCCTCTACGGAGATAAAAACATCCCTTTCGAATTTGCTCAAGTTCCTACAAAAAAAGAGACCCATGGTCACAGGCAGCGCTCCAATATCCGAATCCCTGTCGCACACGTGCGCGAATACTTGAAAAAACTCGAAGATAACTATGTTATTGCCGATCCGTCAAGACGGCGTGAAATGATTTTAGGTGCCCTACCTGAGGGGACTAAAGGGGTCGAAAGGCTTATTGACGAGCTAGTCTACCTAAGCGAATATCCGGAAGTCGGGTTTGTAAAATTTGATCCGACCTTCTTACGCCTTCCTCCCCAGCTTATTGAGCTGGAGATGATCGTTCACCAGAGATATCTTCCTATTTATAAACACAACAAACTTTGCAATGAGGCATGCGTTGTCTTAGATGCTCCCCCAAAGGAGCACATTTTAGAAAACAACGGCCGTGTTTTAAGGGCAAGGCTATCAGATGGCGCCTTCTTTTTCGACGAGGATAAGAAATCAGGACTCCTAAACATGTGCGAAAAACTATCCAAGGTCGTCTTTCAAAAAGAGTTGGGAAGTTATCAGGACAAAGTAGACCGGATGCTGTCCATTGCTGCACATTTCAAAACCCTAATCGGCGATTCTTTTGAGAATGTTTCTAGAGCAATCTCCCTTTCAAAAGGGGACCTGAATTCTAACGTAGTAGGAGAATTTCCTGAATTGCAGGGTTTGATGGGCTCGATCTACGCCTCACTAATCCCCGCTTCAGAAATGACAGTGAAAGCGATCGAAGAGCATTATCAACCACAAACAGAGCATGATCCTCTCCCTTTGACACAAGCCGGAAAAATCTTATCCCTCATAGATAAACTGGATAATATCATCGGATTCTCTACCATCAATTTAATAGCTACCTCCTCGAAAGATCCCTACGCTCAAAGACGGCAGGCACTATCAGTGGTTAAAATACTCAAAGAGTTAGGCTGGGAAATCAATATTGCCGATGAAATCCATAAGATCCTCTCCTACTACAAAGAGACCCCCCACAAACTCAAAAATAGGGATGAATCGATCCATTTGATTCGCAGTCGTCTTAAAACGCTTCTTTTGGAGTCAGGTTCTAGCAAAGAAGAGGTCGAGGCTTTGATTGCAGCGATGGAGCTAAACATCGTAAAGATTTTTGCAACTGCTAAAGAGCTCCATGCTTTGCGTAAAGACTCTGTTGCATTCAAAGATTGGCTTGAGGTTTACCGACGAGTAAAAGGACAGGCATTTGATCACAAACTCCATGTAGAACCAACCCGATTCTTGACGTTGCAGGAAAAAGAGCTTTTTCAAGCGTTAAAAACACTCCCACACGAACCCCTTTTAGTCGAGCTTTTGGAACTGAAACCGAAAATTGACGCCCTATTTGATCACGTTCATATCAACGATCCTGATCTAACGCTCAAGCACAATCGGCAACAGATGCTTTGGACTTCCCTTAAGCTTTTTGAAAAGCGGCTGGATCCTACTCCGCTTTTGGGGCTACTTTAAAAAAAAACGGGGTAGTCCCCTACCCCGTTTTTTCAGCGTACCACTCCCTTTTCTACCGTTGACTATTCTCCCAGTCTAAAACATCTACTACTTGAACGCGGCTATCGGTTAAGAAAAAGAAAAAAAATCTAAAATCAGACCAATTTTTCGATTAAGATTGAGTAAAATCTGACAACGGATTTAAAATAACTCTATGCTTATTAATGACTCCAATCCCCTAGTTCCAGATAAAGTCTACTCGAATAAAACTGTTTTACCGGTTGGTGCGCTCCGTGCAACCCGCGTGGCACGCTATACCATACCAAATTACGGGAGTGAATCTCTTACAAAAATCGTTCCAAACTCGACCTCTCCCGATCTGCAAAAAGTTTTGGCCCTGTTACTTGAAGAGGTTGTTGCGCTCCAACACTCCCCGAAATCTAAGGATCGTTTGGAAGAAATTGAAAAAGACCTTAGACAAGCGCAAAAGCTTTTGCAATTGATCTTGAATAAACTAAGACCGGCCCAGGTTAAACCAACCACCTCCTCGAACCTCTATGACCTTTTATGTCGGGCTTTAGGCACTCGATGAGTCTCACTCTTGAACAAGAAATCGTTTTTGGCCCCTACAAAGTATCTGAGCTCTCCCCCATGATGCTCCAGTGGCATCAAATTAAATCAGAATGTTCGCAAGCTTTGCTTTTATTTAGACTAGGAGATTTTTACGAGGCCTTTTTCAATGATGCAAACGATCTTTCCCTAGCCTGCTCGGTCACGCTTACAAAAAGGCAAGAGATCCCCATGGCCGGTGTGCCACAACACATGATAGAAACCTATCTGGATCGATTGATTCAAAAAGGGTTTATAGTGGCAATTGCCGAACAAGTTGAGGATCCGAAATCCACAAAAGGGATCGTCAAAAGAGCCTTGACCAGGGTCGAGTCTCCTGCGACATATGCGGGCTTGCTGGATCAAAAAGTGGTGCGTAAGCAATTCTTTGCCTCTATTTTTCAATTCAAGAACACGTATGGTCTTGCACTTGTAGATCTTTCCACTCAATATGCATCCGTCTATGAACCGGAATCTAAATCACAACTGGTCGACCTTCTGATCAAAAAGCTCCCTAAAGAAATTCTGGTCGATCAAAAGTTCCAGGAGCACCAGGGGTTGTTTTTACAAGACCTTGAAAAGTACTTTTCTTTTAGGCTTTCAGTGGGAAAAAGCCACTATTTTCATCACGACACCTCCGTTAGATTTCTTTTGAATCATTTTGGGACTTTACAACTGGATGGACTAGGGATGACCGGTAAAACTGCTGCGATCAACGCAGCAGGTGCGCTGCTCCATTATCTTAAGGACCACCAGCAAAATATTCAAGCAATCCAAAGGATCCAAATAGAAACCGTTTCCGATCATCTTCTTATAGACCACAGAACAGATCGGCATCTCAATATCTCCTCGAGCCTGCTTGACTTTTTTGACCACACGATCACTGCTATGGGTGGAAGGCTTTTCAAAGAGGTGCTGGATAAACCCCTTATTGACCCGGTAAAAATTCAAGATCGGCAACAGATCACTCTCTCGTTTTTAAAAAGACCGGATGTCCTGCAGGAGATCCGGTCTATTTTTAATCAGGTAGAGGATTTGGAGCGACTGCTTTATAGACTGCTCCATGCTCAAAATTCTACAAAAGAACTTTTCATGATCCATAAATCTTTGGGCCCCCTGCTCGGCCTGAAGGAAAAAATGGACCCTTTAAAAAATTCCGAAGCTTATAAACTAGTACAAGAATTCCCCGACATAGCACCCCTCTTTGAACTTCTTAACACGCATCTACTTTTACCTAGCGATGGATGCGTCACTGGCGCGTTGTTCAAAAAAGGGGTCCATCCTCAAATAGACGCCCTCAGAGATTTCATGGAAAAGGGGGACCGCTGGCTGATCGATTACCAGGAAAAACTGAGGAACGATCTGGACATCAAAACTCTCAAAGTGAGTTTTACAAGAGCTTTTGGATACTATATCGAGGTGAGTCGCGCACAAAGCCAAAAGATTCCTGCCACCTTTGTTCGCCGGCAAACCTTGGTACAACAAGAGCGCTACCTTTCCAAAGAATTGCAGGACTTTGAAGAGAAAACTTTAAGTGCAGAGGAGACACTCCAAAGGTTAGAGGAGATCGCCCTTAAAAAACTCATCGATCAGGTGCTTTCACAGTCGGCTCTTTTGAAAAAAGTAGCCCATAGCGTTGCAAAAATCGACTTATTTCTCTCCCTAACATGTATAGCTCAAAAAGAGGGGTATGTTTGCCCCCGTATCGAGGTGGGTGCTAACCTGATTATTGAAGATGGGCGCCACCCGTTGATAGAAACACTTCTTCCTTACCAGGGATTCATCCCGAACTCCTTGCATCTATCGAATGATAAAAGACTCGGTATAATTACCGGCCCGAATATGGGGGGCAAATCCACATTCATACGCCAAACAGCCTTAATCATTTTACTTGCCCAAATAGGGGCCTTTGTCCCGGCAAAATCGGTAACACTTTCCCCGTTTGACCGTATTTTTTCTCGTATAGGCGCCAATGATGATCTTTACAGAGGTCAATCGACTTTTATGGTGGAGATGTCGGAAACTGCTCAAATCTTGAGTAACCTAACCGACAGCTCTTTCATAATATTGGATGAAATAGGCCGGGGAACCGGGACTTATGACGGGATCTCCATCGCTTGGTCAGTTCTAGAGTATCTTGCTAAATCCCCAAAACGACCTAAAACGCTGTTTGCAACGCATTACTCTGAATTGACGGATTGCATGGAGCTAATTGAAGGGGTGTTTAATTTAAAAGTACTTGTAAAAGAGACCCCCCAGGGGATCCACTTTACCTATAAAATGGTAGAAGGGGCCTCAGACAAAAGCTATGGGATCCATGTTGCAAAACTGGCTGGGATGCCTTTACAAATTGTGTCTAGATCTCAGGAGATTTTAAAAAATCTGGAAAAGCAGCGTTCGCAAAGACCCTTACAAAAAGGGTTGCCCTCTAACGATCAGATTGTTATTTTTTAATTCAATACGATGTATCAACTACCCAATTTTTTAGAAGATTTAGCTTTAAAACCTGGTGTCTACCTCATGAGGGACAAGGAGAATCAGGTTCTGTATATCGGTAAAGCGAAAAATTTGAAGCTTAGGGTAAAACAGTACTACAGTGGTCATGATACCAGGGAAATGATTCCTCAACTTCTGGAGCAGGTAGCAAAAGTTGAAACCATCATCACACTTTCGGAAAAAGAGGCCCTGATCCTCGAATCGAGCTTGATCAAGCAGCACAAACCCAAGTACAACGTCCTCTTGAAAGACGACAAATCTTTTATAGGAATTTTGGTTCGAGACCATCCTGACTGGCCAATGATAGAACTTGTGCGCCAAAAAGGGGTCTTAGATGAAAAGGGCGAATTTTTTGGCCCATTTACGAGCGCTTGGAAAACAAGGGAACTTTTTGAGCTCCTAACGAAAAATTTTCCCCTTCGCCAATGCAGCGATAAGGAGTTGATCACCCGAAAACGCCCCTGTATCCTTCATGCAATCAAAAGATGCCTTGCACCCTGCATGCAGCTTTGTACAAAAAGCGCCTACCAAGATCAGGTAAAAGGTGTGATCCGATTTTTGAAAGGGAACACCTCCGATCTTTTGAAAACCTACCGAGATCAGATGGAAAGGGCCTCCGATGAGCTCCGGTTTGAGGAAGCGATGCAGTTGTTAAAAAAAATACAACACATCGAACAGTATATCGAACATCAAAGAAGTCCAATCGCACAATGCCCCGATGATCTCGACGTGATCGGCTATGCGTATATTGGGAAAACAATTGCAGTGGTCATCCTGATTTTCAGGGATGGGCAGCTTAAAGACAGGATCTTTATCGAAAAAGAAGATTCTCTTTGCACTCAAAACGAGGCTCTCGAAACAATTTTGACCCAGTATCTCACCGAGTCAACCAATAGACCTCATGAAATTCTCATCCCGACACAACTGGAATCCCAAGAGATTATAGAGGAACTTTTTTCCATCAAGGGAAAAATTCACGTACCCCAAAAAGGACTAAAGAAAAAGCTACTAGACATGGCTCAGGAAAATGCCCTTTCCTTCCTCCCTTCGATTGAAGAGCACGAGGGGTTTGATCTTTTACATGATTTACAAAAAACGCTAGACCTCAATCGTCTACCCGAACGGATAGAATGCTTTGACACTTCTAACTTAAGTGGCACAAATCCGGTGGCCTCCATGGTAACTTTCGTGGACGGGAAAAAAGAGCCCAAGGGGTACCGCCACTATAAAATCAGATCTCTAAAAGGGGATGATTATAGCGCCATGAAAGAAGTTCTGGAACGGCGGTATAGCAAGGGAGATTTACCGGATCTACTGATTGTTGACGGAGGAAAGGGGCAGCTCGGTATTGTCACTTCTCTTTTTCGCGATTTAGGGATTGCAACCGTCGACATTATCGCCCTTGCAAAAGAGAGTGGACGCCACGACAAAGGCCTTACAAAAGAACAGGTCTTTCAACCTTTTTTTGAAAAACCCAAGTTGCTTCCACAAGGTCCTCTACTGTTTTTTTTACAACGAATCAGGGATGAAGCACACCGGTTTGCCATAAGCTATCATAAAAAATTGCGAGAAAAGAGGGTGATAACCTCGGTTTTAGATGAAATTGAGGGAATTGGTCCCCAAAAAAAAGATAGGCTTTTAAAACATTTCAAAAGCCTATCTGCTATACAAGACGCCTCTATTGAGCAATTACAAGAGGTCAAGGGGATTAGCGTGAAGGATGCAAAAAATATTCTCGCTAAGCTTCGTGCAAAGTCAAAATAAATTCCTCTTTGTATCCAAGCTTGCGAGCTAAAAGGACACCTAGTTCATTTTCGATCCGCTTGAGTAAAATCTCCTTATCTTGAGTTTCAGGGAGATTTGTTAAAATCTCCAATTTCTGCTGGGGATGAAAAATAATTTCGAGTTGGTTATTTTGATTAGGCATCAAAGTCTTAAAATAACTCTCTACATACTCTTGGATAATAGATCGATCGATCAGAATCTTGGAACTCTTCAAAGATACCCGCAAAAAAGATTTGCGATACCCTAGCAATAAAAGAACCAAAAGTGTGAGACCATATAAAAGAAATAAAAGCCCTACAAATGCCAGTGTCTTTGGCTCTAGGAGATTTTGCACCTGGCGCATCATCAGTTCCATCTGCCCTCTTAAGGGGACATTGACCGCAGCCGAAAGCGAAATGCAACCTAGCCCCATAAAAAAAATAAGGGAAAAAAGATGGATCAAGCTTAGTAAGACCGATTCAAAACGCATACTAAAACTCGTCTTGGTAAATAGTTTGTTTGCTTGAGGTCTCCTCAGACAAGTGATCCGAGATCATCGATTTAAAAATTACATGCACAACGGATACTGTGTGTCCTGTAAATCGGACAATCTGGTCAATAAGCTTATTTTGGATCTCCTCTGCCTTTTCGGGTATGGAGATTCCGTAGGCTATGTTTAGCTCCACTTTGATACTAATAGATTGATTTTTTGGGTCCTGCTCCACCATGATCCCTTTTGCCCCCAATCCTTCGCGACCTAAAAGATGATCAATAAAATTTCCCTCGATCAAAGCTATTCCATCTATTCCGGATAAACATTTGATCGTAATAGCCTGAAAAACTCTACTATCGATATCTTTTATAAAGATCGTGTCAGTTGAAGAAGTTTCATTGTTTTGCAGTAGCTGCGCCATACAAACCCTCTCGAATACGTTTTAAACGCAATTATGCAATAAGAAGTTTGAATTTTCCAAGTAAAAATTATTGAAGTGCTATTTGCATAGACATTATCTATCGAGCCGCCAGCCTTTTAAAAGGGCTAGAAACAAAAAAACCCTGAAGACGGAACCTTTTTAAAAAAAAGATACAGTCTATTCAGGGTCACGTAAGGTGGGAGTTTTTTTACCAGCTCGCTTTCACGATGCCTGGAATCTCACCTTTGGAAGCCATTTCACGGAAAGTGATACGCGAAAGCTTAAATTTGCTGTAAACGCCTCTGCAGCGACCGGTGAACATGCAACGGTTTTTATAGCGGCAGAATGAGGAGTCTCTTGGCATTTTGCTGAGTTTTACAACTGCAAGAGCTTTTTCCTCGTCGGAAACGTTCACGCTTTTGATGATTTTACGCAAAGCATCTCTCTTTTCTTTGAGACGGGATGCAATTGCAAAACGACGATCGTTTTTTACGATGCTGGATAATCTTGCCATAGACTACTTTTTTCTCCTCGATGGGCCCTTTTGACGTTGTTTGCGGTTCGGGTCGAGCTTGTTGATCACATAAAGCCGCCCTCTTCTTCGAACGAGTTTGTCTCCCGCCTGGGGGTTCGCAACGACTGAAGCGGATACTTTCATTTTTGTCCTAAATAGGTTTTACTGTCGATTAGCATACCCATTTTAACAATTAAGGACAATCTTTTCCTTGCTCAAAACCCTTGTGCCGGTTAGACTGGGTGGCATCTTGATTATTTAACCGCCAGAAAGGGACAGACCTTTTATGAAAAGAACATTCCAACCAAGTAAGCTGGTTCGCAAAAGACGCCATGGGTTTCGTGCGCGCATGAGCACTCCGTCCGGCCGCAGGATTCTTGCAAACCGCAGAGCTAAAGGGCGTTACAAATTAGCCGCCTAAAAACGACTGGGGAGTACCGCCTGTTGAGGTCGCACTCCCAATCCCATTATGGCCAATGGATTATCATCGACCATGCCCACTTCTCCTCAGAGAAAAGTCGTTATGGGATCACAGTAACAAAAAAATTTGGAAAAGCACATGAACGAAATCGATTCAAAAGAATTGTTCGTGAAGCATTCCGTCTTACCCATCTGCCCTTAGGATTGTGGGTAAATATCCGCCCTTTAAAAAAACCAAAGTCAACTTTAGATATTAAGAACGATCTGGATGGCTTCCACACAGCTCAACAAAGAGCAAAAACTGGCGGTTGAGACAACCGAGGGTAAAGTTTTAGTTTTAGCCGGTGCCGGAAGTGGAAAAACTTCGGTACTGATTCAAAGAATTGCTTACCTTATTGATCAGAAGGGGATCTTGCCTAGTAAAATTCTTGGCCTGACCTTTACCAATAAGGCCGCTTTGGAAATGCGTCAGAGGCTTGCCCGCATAGTCGCCCCTAAAGTAGCAAAACAGGTGCAACTCGCAACATTTCACAGTTTTTGTTATCAACTTTTAAGAAAAGAGATCTACCGCCTTGGGTATACTAAAAATTTTACCCTCGTGGACGAGTCTGAGGCCAAGCGCATTGTTGAACATATTGTTCGGGAAAAACTGGAATTTGAGGGGCGTCTTCCCTCAATTTCTTCAACATATGAGGCTTTGAAATCCAATCGGATTTCTCGAGATGCCCATCTGACCTCGTCCAGCAAATGGCATGATAAACTCCTTACAGACCTGCCCGACCTTTTTCAGCGCCTGATGAAGGCGTACAACACCGTTGATTTTGACGGTCTCATAGAACTCAGCCTCTCCCTTTTCAAAGAGAACCCCGATCTTTTGGCCGAATACCAGGAAAAGTTTTCCCATATTATGATCGATGAATACCAGGACACCAGCCCCTTACAAGATGAGCTTGCTAAACTTTTGGCCCGGGGGAAAAATAATTTATGCGTTGTAGGAGATGACGACCAATCGATTTATGCTTTTCGGGGCGCAAGAGTCGATCAAATCTTACAATTCCCATTTGAGACCATAATCAAGTTAGAGCAAAACTACCGATCTACCCCCCGGATTCTGCAAGCGGCGAACAGTGTCATTCAAAATAACAAAACGCGACACAACAAAGCCCTTTGGTCTGAAAAGCATCTCGGGGAAGAGATCCATGTATTTGTAAGCGATGATGAGAATACGGAAGCGGATGGGATCGTCCTGCGTATTCTTGAACTCAAAAAGAAGGGATTACGCTTCAAAGATTTTGCTATTCTCTACCGCTCGAATGTCTTGTCCAGGCCTATTGAACTCGCTTTTATGCGTGCACGCTACAAAGATGCCGATGGTGCCACCGTCTGCTCTATACCCTACCACATTGTGCAAGGGACCGAATTTTATGAACGTAGAGAAGTTAAAGACCTTTTAGCTTACATGCGTGTTCTTTGTAACGATATGGATGAAACCGCTCTTTTACGAATTATCAATACACCAAGAAGGGGGATCTCTCATGAATCGCTTGAAAAGATCACCTCCTACCAGAGGAAAAACCAGCTCCCTTTGATCCATGTACTGAAAAAAATAAAAAAGGGGGAAGATCTCGGCATCCATCTTACCGTAAAAGCTCTTGAAGGGGTATCGCTTTTTATCGATTTGATAGAAAATGGATGCGAGCGGCTTAAAAACGGGGCCAGTCCCTATCAGGTAATGCTCGATCTGACCGAAAAAATCGAGTATAAGAAGATGATCTTGAACGAGGTGAAAACCGAAAAAGCAGAAAATTTCAAAATAGAAAACGTGGGCGAAACTTTAAAGATGATAGAGCGCTACGAGGAGTCCTTTGAGCCGAGCGAAGAGCATCCGCAACCCACGCTTTCGGATTTTCTTGCAAATTCCCATCTTGACCAGGATGGATTACAGCGCATCGATGCTGGCGACGAGATGGACAAAGTGCAGCTGCTCACTTTTCATAGTGCAAAAGGGCTCGAATTTAAAGCCTGCTTCCTCATAGGACTTGAGGATCACATCCTTCCCCATGAAAAAAGCCTGGCGGAAGGGGGGCTAGAGGAGGAACGCCGCCTTTTTTACGTAGCCATAACAAGGGCTATGCAATATTTGACCTTATCTATGGCCACCTCCAGAAAAAAAATGGGGCAAACGATCGCTACAACCCCCTCAAGGTTCCTCCACGAAATCGAACCGAAAAATCTTAAGCCTTCGACCTGGAAACATCCTGCTTTGTACATCGATTGAGCGAGTTGTGCTCTTTGCTAATAGATAGGGGTGAGTTTTCTAGAACAAACAATCTTGGGTTTTTATAGCCTCTATCGAGACTTCCACCAATTTCCGCCAAAACCAATTCTTAGAGATTTTTTCGTAACGGTCTGTAATTTTTTATTTCTACCGGTGGCACGAATTTTAGCGGCTGAGCCTTTAGGGTATTTTTCCCAGCGAATCTCAAATTCGGGGCTTTTTTTGGATTCGGGCTGGTTGAATTTGAGTTCCTCTTTCTTCGGATCTTGGATCCACTGATAAGCCGGATTGGCAGTTGATGCAACAAAACCGTCCCCTTCAGGCAGCTGCCCCCGACTGGATCCTGTTTCAATTCTGGTCTTTCTCCCGCGAACGTACTTTTGGGATTTGCGGATCGGATTTTCTGTTTCGCTCTCAGATTTTTTACTTTCAGAGGAGCTCCACAATCCACCGCTTCCTATCTGCACCTTTTCAGATTCGATCTCGAGGAATTTGTCTCTTAAACGTTTGGCGTAATCGCGTGGACTCAAGTCTCTATAACCCGATTCCCTAAAAAGCTTTTCGGTACGGGGATCATAAATCACTACAGTTGGGTAACGACCTACTCCAAATCTCTTTTTATACGTCATCTCATTCTTTCTTTTTCCGATATCGCGCGGAAAATCGACCTCGAGAATGATAAAATCATTTTCTACATTCCTTAGGAAATCCCGTTTGGAGAGAATTTTTTTCTTCATCTCTTCGCACCAATGGCACCAGCCAGAACCCATAAAGAAAATCATTAAAGGCTTGTTTTCCCGCATTGCCCTCTGTTCAGCGACCTCAAATGGTTCTATATTGGCAAATAACGCTCGAGTGCAGGCAAATAAAAGAAATAATCCAGTTTTAATACGCATGTTTTCCTTACACTTGGAGCCCCAATTGAGCAACAGGATCTTGGTGTCAAGATGAGGATTCTACCTAGTTGTTTCTTTGCCAGATTTTGCAATTAACTGGCAAACAGGATTGTATAGTTAGACCTTAGAAAACAATACAAATCTCACATTTAGACCTTAGGAAAGGTTAGAGATTATTAGTTTTATTTCCACGTACATAAGCGTAATAGTGAATATCAGCAGCATCAATAATGATAGCCAGTGGGTCAACAGTTTCGATTGTGTAGGCATCCCCCTGAGGAATCTTCCTTTGAAGATAGCAAGTAAAGGGAAGATAGCAAATAACAGACTGCACATAACTCCCCCAAAAAGATTCAAAAGGAACAAAAATCCGTTAGGATTGATCAAGGCGGCCAAGGTTGGGGGCAAAAATGTCAAAATAACAAGTCCAAATCGATTAACGGCACGTCCCGTCCCATTCAAGGCATCAGCAAAAAAATCGGACAAACTCAAACACGTGCCCAATAGGGAGGTCGTATATCCAAAAAAGGCAAACCAGGTCCCCAGGATTATAATTGGGGAACCAGGGAGAAGGAAGCTGAGCGGTTCGATGAGGGATTGCCCTAAAAGCTTAGCCTCCCCGAGACTTTCGGGGCCATGCATAGGGACGATACCTTTAATCAGCAGATCCCACAAAATGTAGGCAATCAGAGGAACAGTTGTCCCAATCAGGATACATAACCTTGTCTTTTTATAGTCTCGCTCCAGAAAATAGTAGATGCTTGGGATAAGCCCCTGATAGCAAAAAGCGATAAAAACGATAGGTAACCCGGACAATAATTGTCCTAAGGTACCGGAAAAAAGATAACTTAGGTGAAACTCTTGAAACCCTACCCATAAAAATCCGATAAAAGTCGTCAATGTACCTAAAACAATGTGAAGATTCACGCGACAGATGCCCTTTAACCCGATATGTAAGATGTGGCCGATAATGATCGAAACGATAACAGGGGGAAGCCAAAAGGGAAAAATCGGAGGGAGCGCATTTTGAATAATCGAGCTGGCCCCAGAAATGGCTAACGTCATGAAAAAATAAAATAAAAAAATGTATAATAACGCTACGATTGCGCAGGCAACCCAGCCTAATAATTCTTTAGAAATGGAGACAAAATGGGAGCCTGTATCCATCCACGTCAAGACCTCAAGCAAGACAAGGCCGATCCATACCGAAAAAATCCAGCAAGTGACATATAAGGAGATCGATCCCCACACCCCTGTATGTGCGGTAACAATAGGAAAAGTAACCATCCCTGCCCCAATTACAGTACCGCAAATCAATAAAATGGCGTGCACCAGGGGCACCCAATTCTGCATCGTCTTTACTAAATTCTTCATTCGGGTTATCCTAAACGATGAGTAAATCCTGTGCAAGTGGGGTTTGAGGATTTTTTATCTATTTTTTGGGGAAAAACCCGGCATAAAGTGAAACAGGTCTACACAAAAGAACATCACAACATTCCAATAGAAGGTGTCGATAAAGACGCCCTCTATGTTATAAAAAAACTTCAAAATGCAGGGCATACCGCCTATTTAGTGGGTGGATCGGTGCGAGATCTTCTTATGGGGGTAAGCCCCAAAGATTTTGACGTCTCCACCTCTGCCCGCCCTGAAGAGATCAGAGGGATTTTCAAAAATTGCTATATTATAGGGCGCCGTTTCCGCTTGGCCCATATCCGCTTTGACGAAAAAATTATTGAAGTTTCCACATTTCGCAGCGGTGACCCCGAAACGGAGGATTTGATTGTTAGAGACAACGAATTCGGATCCCCCGAAGAAGACGCCCTACGACGCGATTTTACCATCAACGGGCTCTATTACGACCCCTCCACGGAAACTGTTATAGACTATGTCGAGGGATTTGAGGACGCAAATAAAAGATTTTTAAGAGCCATCGGCACCCCCCATGTCAGATTTAAACAAGATCCGGTCCGGATGATCCGGCTTATAAAATTTCAGGCACGATTCAATTTAAATGTCTGCCCACAAGCCCACCGGGCGCTGCTCGACTGCAAGGAAGAAATTTTGAAAAGCTCACCGGCACGAGTTTTAGAAGAATTGCTTCGGATGCTTGAATCGGGGTTTTCCTACCCTTTTTTCAAACAGCTTTGCGACGGGGGGATGATGCAACATCTTATTCCCACTCTTTCTGCCTACTGTGAATTGGCCGAGAAGAATGTGGTTTTTGAGCTGCTTGAAATCGCCGATTCCGTCCACAAAAAGTCCCGTTCCCGATTCGATCGGATTGTACTTTTGGCAATTCTTGTCTTCCCTATATTCGAGAGACATATCCACATTTTGCAAAAAGGGGGGTCCCCTTTTCATCTTGGAAGAATTGAGAATGAGGCCTATTTCATCATTGAGGAATTCTTTTCTCCTTTTTTGGAAATCCCTAAAAGAATTGTCGGCACTCTAGCCATGGTGCTTACCGGGCAGTTTCGTATACGCCCACAGACTGGTAAATCGGTTCGTATCAGGTTGCCTCGTATCCCCGACTTTTCTCTTGCAGTAGACTTTTTGTATCTGGAAAGCCTCTACAACCCGCAACTCCGATCCATCTACGAACCATGGAAAAAGGCTTTGAAGAAATCTTAAAATGTTTAAGCATCAAATTCTAGAGCCCCAAATGACACTGCCGGGGCGACCTTTGGTCATCCTTTTTACTACAACGGCAAAAGAGGCTCTTGAAGTCCCGCCCCTTTGTCATCCTGCAAATTTTTTATTTGAGATGGGTATCAGAGTTCTTTCCTTCGACCTTCCACTCCATCATGACGAAATCCCTTCGTTCGGGGGGGTCAAAAGATGGACCCATGAGATGCAAAAAAACGCTAATGACCTACTGCTACCTTTTTTAAAAGAAGTTTCGGAATGGATGGATCAAAATCTTGACCCCTCTTCTCCCCTAGGCATTATGGGCATTTCGCGAGGAGGGCTTATCGCTGCCCTTTTGGCATCTATTAGAAAAAGGCCGGTCCCGTTGACCCTTTTTTCTCCAATGCTAGACTTGGACTACCCTTGGCTATGGGACGCATCCCAAAGCTTGCCCCCCTCTCTAGATTCCTATAGACTAAAGAATCACTCCCACTTTCTAAAAGATTGCCCTATTTACTTTTCCATAGGAAACAACGATGAGAGGGTTTACACCAAAAAATTACTCGATCTTTACAAGCTTATAGTTGAAGAAAAAGCTAGAGAGCAAACTAGAAATATCTTGCTGGAGCTCCACGTCTTCCCCTCTATCGGTATGTATGGCCACGGAACCCCCGATCGGATTTTTAAAGAAGGGACAAAATGGATGAAAGAACAATTAACGGTTTGAGACCTTTGAGGGTATTCGCACTGACAACAGAACAAAGTGCCGAAGCCATTTTGAAAAAAGTCCTTGAGCCTCTGCGATCCGAGTTTAGCGATATTTATGTAGAAGGGGTCGTATCCAGAGAATTCCCTAAATCTGAAATCAAACCTTTTTTATCGTCCGACAGCCTAAAAATCATGGGGCTTATCGATGTCATTCTCTCCTTGCCCCGCATTTTGAACATCCAAAACAAAATCAAAAAAAGGATTTTGGAAGGGGATTTTGACATCGTTCTGACAGTCGACTCCTCCTCGTTCCATCTTCCGCTAGTAGAGAGCCTAAAAAAAGCAGGATGCACTGCAAAATTTGTCCATGCCGTCTGCCCCCCTATATGGGCCTATAGGCCTAAAAGAAAGCCCCGCATAGCGAGAACTTTTGATCTGCTACTCCCTTTGTTTAAATTTGAGGCCCCCCTTTTTAACGACACCCCCCTCGCCTCTTTTTGGATCGGCCATCCTTTTCAAGATTATGCACCGGTAAAAAAGGGAGAAGAGGAAACCATACTACTGATTTTCCCCGGATCCAGAGAAAAGGTTATCAAACGGAATCTGCCTCTACAATTAGCCGCTGCGAGGCAATTTCCTTACAAAATCATGATCAGCGTCTCCTCTTTGTCTTCAAAAAAACTCATAGAAAAGATAGCCCCCTCGACAGCTACATTTGAAAAAATTCCCCCTATCGAGATCTTAAGGCAAACCAAAATTGCCCTCGCGACCTCCGGGACGATCACACTTGAGCTAGCTCTTTTGGGAATCAAGACCGTAGTCACCTACAAAATCCCCCTGATTGACGCCATTGCAGCGAAACTTGCCAAAATGAATGTCCCCTTCTTTGCCCTGCCCAATCTTTTAGCAAAAAAAGAGATCTATATCGAATTAATCCATCCCTTCCTTACCAAAAAAAAATTAGTGGATGCCATACGCACCACCTTGGATCAAAAAAAACCGATCCCCGTAGACCTGTTGCGGGCGCAAATAAAGACAGAGCACACCGGTAAAGAACTTGTTAATAAAATAATTGAAAACACCCCCTTTATGAGACACTCTACAAGGAGCTAGAACACTAAACTAAAGTTCTTAAGATCTTATCTTTCATTTTATGTTTAGACCCGCTATACTGTGGCTACAGGTTTTTATGTCCTCAGAACAGGTTCTAATCGATTTAAGAAATCTCGAAGGTGGAGAGCAGTGTACATTAAAAGGGGTACTGCTAGCCGCGAGCCTTTCGTTAGATCCCTCTGAGACAAAACAATTTAGCGTTATCGATTACGAGCTAGAGCTCCAGATAGTAGGTGAATCTCTTATTGTCCGAGCAGATATTAGGGGCGAAAAAAAGCTCCCGTGCAAAATTTGCAACCAAACACTTCATTGCCCCATTGAGGTCAGTCGGGCGAGTGAGGTGGTATCGCTTGATGGCATTAAGGGCTATAAAATGGATCTTACTACCATAATCCGCAACCTCTTCCTTATGGAAGCGCCGGAAGTTGTCGAGTGTAACAGTGGCTCTTGTATCGAACGCGGTGAAGTAGAAAATTTTTTAAAGCGAAAAAGGCTATCCTCGTCCCCTTTCGATAGCCTAACATAAAGTTTTGGAGTATACCATGGCAGTACCACGCAATCGCATGTCTAAATCTAGAACACTCAAACGAAGAACAGAGCATGCGTTTCAACCTACCCAATTGATTGAATGCCCCAACTGCAAAGCCCACAAAAAATCTCACAGAATGTGTCTTTCTTGTGGTCACTACAAAGGCAAGAGTGTTTTTAAAGAAGCAAAAACAGCTTAATCTTTCAGTAGACCTCCTTTAAGAGAGAATTTTAACACTTTCTAAGGTGGCCTACCAAAGCCTTATTAAAGAGGAAAAACTATTCAAAAAAAGTTTTTATCGTTATTCGATTCTAATTTTTTTTGTTGCAATCCTCCTAAAGAAATTTCTTTTCAGGCAATGCAATGAAAGATTCAAAAGAGATTATGGTAAGTGTTGATTCAAAAGAGACGCGTGTGGCGCGCATGAATCAAAAACGACTTACCGAACTCAATATCGAGCGTAAAAAAAATAGGCTCATCTCTGGGAATATCTACAGGGGGAAGGTCACAAACATCCTCAAAAATATCCAATCCGCCTTTATCGACATCAATGAAAACGAAAATGGGTTTATCCACATTTCCGACGTGATTGAAAACTCCCAAAAATTGCAGGAGATGTTTGAGATCGATTTCGATTTCAAGGGGGAAAAAGCGGTCGAAGACGGCGATATTTCCTCCCACTTCAAATTGGACCAGTATATTCTTGTTCAAGTTGTGAAGGATCCGATAGGTTCAAAAGGGGCACGCCTCACTTCCAACATTTCGATTGCAGGTCGTTATCTTGTATTGCTTCCAAACTCCCCGTTGCGCGGTGTATCGCGCAAAATAAAAGAACAACCGGTCCGTAATCGGCTCAAAGACATTATCGAGAAGTTCGAACTCCCCTCAAAAATGGGATTGATTTGCAGAACCGCAAGCATAAAGGCGACTACGGATCAGCTCATCGACGAGGTGCGCGAACTGATCAACATCTTTGACGAAATCATCGAAAACTACCATAAGGCAAAAGGGCCCACCTGCCTTTATCGGGAGTCGGACATTACGAAAAAGGTCCTCCTCACTGCGATGGATAAAGGATACGACAGGATCTTGGTCGATCACTACCCCATGTTCAACGAACTCAAGAAACTCTACGGACGGCACCCGGACCACCAGCTGTTGAAAATCGAATATTACCGCGATAACCTTCCCCTCTTTGAACGCTTTGGTGTGGATAAAGAGATTGAGAAGGCACTAAAACGGAAAATATGGTTGCAGAGCGGTGCCTACCTCTATTTCGATCGGACCGAAGCGATGCAGACTATCGATGTTAACTCGGGTCGTAGCACGAGCAATATGGAGACAAAAGATGTCGAAGAGGCTCTTGTGCAAATCAACAAAGATGCTGCCCTTGAGATCGCGAGACAGCTACGGATACGTAATGTCGGCGGTCTTATTGTGATCGATTTTATCGATATGCGTTCAAAAAAGAATCAAAAAAGGGTCTTAGAGACACTCAAAGACGCCCTATTAGAAGATTCCGCAAAATGTACGGTTTTAGGAATGTCCGAATTTGGCTTGGTGGAAATGACACGCCAGCGCAATAAGGAATCCTTGATTCAAACTCTTATGTGCCCATGCCCCTATTGCAATGGCCAAGGGACAATACAAAGCCATGAGACCGCATCGATCGAGCTGGAACGTGCGATTAAAAAGCTTGTCATGGACGGTGTAAAAGGGAGTGTTGAGATTACACTACACCCCGATCTTGACCGCTACATGGATGGGGAAGACAAGGAATTTTTGGATAAACTTGCTAAAAAAGAGTCTCTTAAGCTCATTTTTAAGACTGACAATGAACTGCATTTGAATGATTTTCAATTAGCCACACCAAAAGGGAGCTCTAGTGCCTCTAAAAAACACGTCTTTGTATGAAATGCTATCCCAGCCACATCTTTCAGAACAGTTTCGATCTAACATCATAGAATTTATAGATTGTTTTTGCGAAATTAGTGTTAGTAAAGGTTTGTCGGATGATTTTATCAAATGCAGTATTCAAGAACTTATCCAATATGTTCTTGAGCAGATTGAGTCCCCTTATCCTTTCCAGTCAATGCATATACCCCAGCAAGATGACAACCGTATGTACGAGATAGGGCTCAAGATTGCTGCTCCCCTTATTCACGGAACGCCCGAGATAGTGAACCTCGACAATCTCCTCGAGGTGAAGTCGCTTCTGGAGCGGGGTGAAAACGTGATATTCGCAGCGAATCACCAAACAGAACTTGAGCCGCAAATCTTAAGTCTTGCCTGTGATCCCTATGCAAAAGATCTATTTAAAAATACTTTTTTCGTCGCGGGAGAAAGAGTCACAACCGATCCTATCGCGGCCCCTTTTTCGAGGGGGCGTAAATTATTTTGTATTTACGCTAAACGCTACGTGAGTGAAGACAAGAACATCGAGATGGAACGGAGAATGCATAATCTTAAAACGATCAAGCAGATGAAAGAGCTTCTCAACAAGGGTGGGGCTTGTATTTATGTTGCTTTGGGTGGAGGTCGTGACCGTCCCGATCACAATGGGCAGGTGCAGCTCACCCCTTTTGATCCCAGTAGCGTAGGCCTTTTTACCCTGCTAAGCCAAACTGCTTTGAAACCCACCCATATATATCCCTTGGCAGTATCGAGTTTCAACATCCTTCCTCCACCAATTTCTATCCAAAAAGAGCTTGGGGAAAGACGCTGGACTCGCGGTGGTTCTTTAAAAATTGCGATCGGCAAGCGTTTTGACTATTCTCCTTTTTTAAAAATTAAAGACAAAGATGAGTTGCATTCTGCTCTGACAAACGAGCTATTCTCCAAGTTGACTGCATTATACCAACCATTTGAAGGGGATATCGCACCCTTGAGAGCCATTCACTAAGATTTAGATTTTAAACGATACAAGCCCAGTGCCCATAGAGGAAACAACACCTCATACCCATGGTATTTCAAATAAAACACCCTTGGAAACCCCGGGGCGTTGAACGTAGCATCTTTGAAATTGTCTTTTCTTGATAAAAGATAAAAGACCCCTCGCTCGACCTCTTTTGTGGGTACATTACCGGCAAATAGAAGAGTAATCAACACAATTGCTGTGTGAAAAACTGTGCTTTTCTCTTGATTTTGTTTTAATGTAGGGGCGTAGGTGTCGCAAGATTCGCCCCATCCCCCATCTTCATTTTGTTTTGCGATCAAAAAATGGATCGATTTCTGTACCCACTCTTCTTTGGGATCGACTTTTACCTGCATCAATCCTAAAAGAGCAGAGAATGTTCCATAGAGATAGTTTGTCCCCCAACGCCCCCACCATGACCCGTCCTGCCTTTGAGTCTTTTTAAGGTAAAAAACGGCTCTTTGAATCGATTCTTTTAACGATATATCGTCAAGCTCCCCAAAAAAAGAGAGAACTCTTCCGGTGACATCTTCCGACGGAGGATCTAATAGAGCGCCATGATCTGCGAAAGGGATCAAATTTAAATAGTTAAAATTCTGGTCTATAGAAAAGGCTGCAAAACCTCCATCTTTGGACTGCATTCCTTGGAGCCAATCCTTTGCAGCGTTAATATTTTTTTTATAGCGATTCTTGTCGACCGCCGCCATGGCCCATCCACACATGGCAGTGTCATCTAGGTCCGGATAAAAAGGGTTGTTATACTGGAAGGCCCATCCTCCCCCTCTCAACTCCGGCCTTGACAGGCTCCAATCACCTTGAACTCCGATTAATTGCTTTGTAGCAAGCCAGTCCAATCCTCTCAAAAGAGGCTCTTTTAGGTTATCCAAAGTAAATCTTAAAGCGTGCATTCCGATGGATGTATCCCAAACCGGAGAAACGCAAGGTTGCATGAAGTGGTCGCCCTCAACATGAGCTTCAAGAGATAGGATTGCCTGCAACCCCTTTTGCACCATCGGGTGCTCCATGGAGTAGCCCAAGCTCAAAAGAGCCTTGATCTGATACTCCATGGCAGTATAGATTCCCCCTAATCCATGCTCCTTATTATCATGATCCACAATCCATTTAAGTGCTTTTCTTTCGGCATAACGCCTCAATTTTGACGGAATCCAACAATCTAGTTTACGACCCACTTTGTCAATAAGGTAAAATATACCCCTCAAACCTTTGAAACTGGGTGGAATGTAGGGGACTAAAAGTTCTTTGACATCAATTTTTTTAGGGTTCTTTGCACTAAAATTTCTTGTCATGGCGAGTGAAAGCGGGATCACTACTGTCCTGGCCCAATAAGCAAATTTCTGCACGCTAAACGGAGACCATAAGGGCTGCAAGATCAGCTCAACGGGCATCCAAGGGGCTTCTTTGGGCTCTAGTTGTTTGAACTGAACAAGAGTATAACGGGTAAAAACATTAGCCGCTTTGAGACCCCCATGTTGGCAGATTTTTTTTGCAATTTTAAGCATGTAGGGTTCGTTTAGAGATTCCCCGGCGCACTTCAGAGCGTAGTAGGCTTTAATAGAAGCACTGATGTCATAAGGACCTCTAGGGTAACTCACCCACCCATCATCATGGATAGTTTTTTTTAGATAGGCAGCCAGTCTCCTTTCCATTGCCGGATCCCTAAAATCTATGGAGTGCATCAGCAAGATCATCTCCGCAGTGATTGTTGCATCACATTCAAGAGGAAAAACAAGGTAACCTGCGCTACTTTGAGCACGATAAGCTTTTTCTAAAAGCTGATTTATGAGCGCTGTGACTTCTTCAACAGGAGGCATGCCATGTTACCTTGAAATAGGGATCAAAACATCCCATACTGGATTCACCAAAAACCTGTCAACTAGGAAGGGTATCGCCTGAAACCGGTTTTAAGCCATATTTGTAAAAACGGCATCTACGTCGTCTAAATTTTCCAACCAGTCGATCAATTCTTCATTTTTTTTCCGATTTTCGTCATCAACCTCGACTAGAGATTTTGGAATTTGTTCAAAGTCCGCCGCCAGAATTTTTACCCCTTTTTGAACGAGTTTATCCTTCACCTCCAATAGGTCGTCTAAACCGGTGAATAGAATAAATTCTTCATCATTAGATTCTATTTCATCCACCCCTACATCAAGGGCGGTAAGAAAAAGCGCCTCCTCTGTAATTGTCTGTTTCTGGATCCGGATCACCCCTTTTTTATCAAATTGAAACAAAACGCTACCGGGCGTTGCAATATTTCCGCCACGCTTGTTTGTGGCTATGCGCATATCAGAAGAAGTGCGATTTTTATTGTCGGTTATAATCTCAACGACAATCCCGACCCCCCCGTGTCCATAAAGCTCATAAGTGAGAGCGAAGTATTCCCCCTGATCGGTTGAGCTCGCTTTTTTAATGTTGCGATCAATGTTTTCCTGAGGAAAGTTTGCCTCCTTGGCCCGATCGATCGCTGCTTTGAGGCGGGGATTCATTTTTGGATCGCCACTACCCCCCTGCTTGACAGCTGTGATAATCTCTTTAGCAACTCGCGAAAATATTTTTCCCCTTTTCGCATCCACTTTTTCTTTACGTCGCCTGATGTTTGCCCATTTACTATGGCCTGCCATTTTATAACCACTGCTGCATTAAAATTTTATCTCGATACGTCCCATCCTCTTCTTTCAAGAAATTAGAATGGACCCCATACTCTTCAAATCCTGCTTTAAGGTAAAGTCGACGGGCAGGATTGTCCCTATAAACTTCCAGGTGTAGCAATGAGACGGCAAAATCTCTTTTTGCTCTGACTTTGATCTCCTCTAAAATCTGCTTGCCTACCCCCTTACCACGCATTTCAGGATGCACGATGATTGAAAAAAGAGATTGATGTTTCAGCTTCTTTACCGGCGTCAGATAGAGATTAAAAAAGCCGACAATATTTCCCTCATTGCGCACCGTAAAAGCCGAGCCAAAGGTTTTTCCAAAATACCCAATCCAAATCTTGGATGCATCCTCTATCTCAAGCTGACTGATCATCGGAAACCATTTTAAAATATTAGGTTCACTAAGCCAACTTGTTAGAACAGGGATCTCCTCTTCTTTAGAAACTTCATACTTCAATTCGATTGGATCTCTCAAACACTACCCTCGCTCTGGTTTCATCGTTAGAAAAACGGACGAATCCATTTTGCATAAACACTTTCTTAAATGAGAGCTTCTCTAAAATAGAGAGTAAAGAACAACCCTCATAAATTTCACATTGAATTTTTTCTACAATTTCAAATTTAAGGCTAAGATGCACTAAATTCCTTAAAAGCGAAGTTCCTACCCCCCTTTTTTGGAAAGCGGGATCTACGAGAAGATAGGCCGTGGCGTGAATCGCCACCTTTTTATAGGGCAAAAGAAAAATAAATCCATAACCAACAGGAACACCATCGAAAACGGCTGTTAAGGCACACTTATACTTGGAGAAATTGACTAAATTTTTAATAAAAATATCGACATCTTCCTCAGATGAGAGAGGGAACCATTTTTGCAGTTCGGGCTGCATGAGCAGCCTCTTCAAATTTTCTTGGTCATTTTCTTGAAAATAACGGATATCGTACCGGTTGTCTTTGTTAATGTCCTGTTTATCCATTACGATCCCCTGTTCTTTAAGTAGGACTCTACAAAAGGGTCCAAATCCCCGTCAAGAACACCCTCTACGTCTGATGTCTCAAATTCGGTCCTTAAATCTTTGCACATCTGATAGGGCTGTAACACATAACTGCGTATTTGAGAACCCCATCCGTTCACAAGCTGCTCTCCGCTGATATTTTTTAGCGCAGCCTCTTTTTTAGCCACTTCCAACTCGTAGAGACGGTCTTTTAACATCTTCATACACCGTTCTCTGTTTTGTATCTGACTCCTCTCTTGCTGTGAAGAAACAACTATCCCTGTTTTAAGATGGGTAATGCGTACTGCTGAATCGGTTTTGTTGACATGCTGGCCACCCGCGCCGGAGGCACGATAGGTATCAATACGAATATCCTCAGGTCTTACCTCGATTGGAATCTCCTCGTCCATAGAGGGGGCAACTTCTACAGACGCAAAGCTCGTGTGACGCCTCCCCGACGCATCGAACGGAGAAATTCTCACAAGCCGATGGACCCCTTTTTCTGCTTTACAAAAGCCATAGGCATAGTGAGATTCCACTTGAAAAAGTATATGCTTTAAACCAGCTACTTCCCCCTCAAGCCGGTCCAAAACCAGGTATTTCCAACCCCTTTTTTGAAACCACCTTTCATACATTCTAGCCAACATAGAAACCCAGTCGCAGGACTCTGTCCCACCAGCACCTGCATTGATCTCCAAAGTGCAAAACTTGGGGTCAAGTTCCGACGATAGCATTCGCTTCAGCTCAATCGAACGTAAATTTTTTTCTATAACACTAAGTTCAGACTCCATTTCAGCAATCAGTGCCGTGTCTTTTGACGATTTCGCCTCAGGGTAAAATGTTTCAAGATAGTCTGTTGTAGAAAGGATCTGTTCTATGGGCTGGATCCAATCCTTAAGAGCATTCGACTCAGCAATTTTTTTTCTTGCTTTTTCTTGATCCTCCCAGAACGCAGTGTCTTTCATCTCCTCGTCAAGTTCGCTAAGGCGCAGTTTTTTATAAGCCAAGTCAAAGAAACCTCGCTAGCTCAAGGATTCTGGTTTTTACGTCCTGTATTCTTGGTGTAAGATCGATCATCATAGAAGTTCATTCTACCCACTATCCCTTTTTTTTTCACGTTATTCAATCGACATAAATATAATTTTATGTGCACTTGTTAATAGCTGGGATCCCCCCTGCTTTTATAATGTATCCAAACGTATTTTTTAAAAAAGGAACCTCTTATTTTTTGAAATACTTTTTTTAAATTAATATGCCCTTTACGATAAATGCGTTAAAAGTATAAAATTTTCACAATGATGGGACATAAAAACCTAATTTTTTTGGAGGACAAATGACATCAATAATTAATTCAGCATCTAGCGCAGCATATGCAGCTACAAGTTATCTAGGTACGGCTATTCGCAACGTAGGAAACCTTGCAGGTCGCATCGTTACTACT
The DNA here is from genome assembly GCA_016866475.1 of Chlamydiota bacterium. Classification (GTDB taxonomy): domain Bacteria; phylum Chlamydiota; class Chlamydiia; order Chlamydiales; family RGXB01; genus RGXB01. The sequence continues at coordinate 111,673 of VGMF01000003.1, forward strand.
CTTTCAAACTTTGTGCCCTCCCAGGTTTCCACAAAAGTTCAAGGACTTTTCAGCCCTATATCTAGAGCTTGCAGCGCCCTTCCAAAACCAATCAAAGTTGCAGCTATTGTAGCAGGTGGGATCGCTTCTGTTGTTGCGCTTAAGCGTTTTTACAACATGAAATCTACAAATCAAAACAACGCTCAGAGGACTCAAAACGGTAGTTCGGGTGATGCCGAAAGCACAATGGTCTCAAATGACGAAGATCAAAAATCACTAAAAGAATTACCAGAGGCACCAGTCAGCGGTTCAGGTGATAAAGAAACCTCCGCAAATCAGAGCGACGTATTGAAAAACGATGGTCGTGATATTCAAAGCCACCCTCAGTTGGACCCTGTACCTGAAGAAGGCGAGAACAGAAACTAGAGTAAAAGCAGTTTAAATAATTATTGAGCTGCTTCCTGGTTGATTTTTCCAAAAATCACTCATTCCTTTAACCAGAGGATAAGATTGCATTTGGCAATCCTTACACTCTGGTTAAAGGAATTCTCATTTCTTAGAATATTTTTATTTTCAAAGACCGGTAAACTATAGTTTTTTTAGGACTCTGCATCCGAACCGGGTATAAACTTCCCCTTCTTTAGACCCGGATGAGCGTTCTTTATAAACTTTTTTTATTATAGACACCGCTGCATCTGCCGTTTCAAGACCCTTCCCCTCGCGCTTGATCGCAGAGATAGCGCATTGTCTCGGGAAATGCACCACCAAGACATTTTCAATAGAATCTACAATATTTTGCATAGACATTTCAGGCCTAGCTCTCTCTTTTCCCTTGAAATTCAAGAGAAACCCCGGAAAGGGGTTTTGAAGAACGGAGCTATTCAGTACATTAAGTTTCATAATGATTGCATTGACATTTGCAAAACCAAATAGATCCGAAACTTCGTTGTGGATATATTCAAGGTTTGTAAACCGTCCGTTTTTTTTAAGGATGATTTTCCCCTCTTTAGCACTCGGCAGAGTGTCTGTTACTAGTAGAGATAAATCGACCGGGGAATCTAGAGTTGTCTGTACAAATAGTGGCAGGGTGTCAAAAAAAGAGAGAATCGGATTATTTATCTGCCTAACCAAAACATGGGTTTTTTCTTTTAAGACATTTTGAAGTTCTTTTGAATCATGGAGCAATTTCCACACAGCGCCATGCCCGCAAGGAGCCTTTCTTATGTTTTGAAGCTCATCCAAGCACCACTTTCCCTGTCTATCCACATAAGGAACGAGAGGCTGCTCCAGCAGGTAAAATGAGGACTTGGGTCTATCGAAAAATTTTTTTTCCTCTAAAAACCTTAAAAGAAGCTCTTTATTATTTTTGGAAGCTGAAGTCATCAAAACAATCGGAGTCAACTCACTCTCACCAAAAAGCTCTTCCATCAACCTTTCTTTGGACTGAATATCAAGAATGATCCACTCAAGTAAGGTTTTTTCCATGAATGGGTAGAGAAAAGCCGGAAGTGGCTCTTGAGTAACCTCATCTTTAAAATTCAGCCTTTCGGCAGTACCTCCTAAGACAACAACTTCTATGATATTTTTTTGATAAGAGATCCCTTTTTTGAAGTTGTTTTCATCGAAATCAGGTTTTATGGGAGCATAAGGGTAGGCCTCAAACGGGATTTCCACTTCATGATGGAGCATCTCAATGATTTTTTTTTCTAAACCTTTCACTCCGCCAATCGGAAAAAAAAATTGGTCTATTTCGTCCAGCCATAGCATCAAAGATTGCCATCTTAATTGGTCGAGCTTACCATTTAAAAATATTTCAAAAATATGCCCCTGGCCTATCTCAAAAACAGTTTTTTTTAGATAATTTTCCCTTTCCTCTTTTGTGCAAGAGGTTTTTCTTTTCTTTTTTTCTATCTGTTCCGAGGGGTGAAATTTCATTAGAAAATATCCTGTCTCTATCGAAAATTAACGGTTCCGTCATATATTCCGCTATGTAAAAAATTGACCTTTTCCGGTTTATTTTGGTATCTTCTGCGAAGTAGCATATAAAACCAAGGTAGGCTCTATGTCAGCAGCAGCAGCAACAAAAAAAGCTTCGGCTAAAAAAGCTAATTCAGCGTTCATGAAACCGCTCAAACCTTCAGCGGATCTTGCAAAAGTGATCGGTTCTTCACCCCTCCCAAGAACCGAAGCGGTGAAAAAAATGTGGGATTACATCAAGAAGCATAAACTGCAAGATGCAAAAAATAGACGTAATATCAATGCAGACGAGAACCTCAAGGTCATTTTTAAGAAAAATCAAGTGACCATGTTCGAGCTCGCAAAAATCCTTTCAAAGCACCTCTCGTAGTGGATCGTATAGGACTCATTCTCCTGGCAGGGGGTAGCTCTTTGCGCTTTTCTAAAAAAAAGCTAAAGCAGCTTCTCCCTGTTTGTGGCCTCCCTTTATATCTTTACACGTTATCACGCCTTCAAAAGGCCTATCGCTTCTACGACATCGTAGTCGTCCTCAATCCCTCTATTAAGGCCCCTAATGGCCTTAAAACCGCATTGCCGGGCAAATCCTGGATCGAATCGGTTTATTCCGGATTCAATTTTTTACCATCGGAGGTCGACAAGGTGTTGGTGCATGATGCAGCTCGTCCTTTTTTTGACGCCTCCGATCTTTTAAACCTCATTGAACAATCCCAAACGACTAGTGTCGCTTCGTTAGGGTCCAAAGAACGCAACACCCTAGCAAGAATCGAGGAGAGTACAATCGATATAATAGACCGCACCCATATATGGGAAATTTTCACACCCCAGATTGCAAATCGTGAAATTTTCCTCTTGCCAATCAGCCCTACTAGCACCGATCTGATCACCCACGCCCTGTCCCATGGCGTTCAAGGAAAAATTTTTCCCTCCAACCCCTTGAATATTAAGATCACCTACCCCCAAGATGAGGTTATTGGCGAAACGCTTGCAAAGGTTTTCTAGAATAGGCCCCTTTTCTTGTCATCAAATAGAAAAAAAGCTAAAATATCCCCTTAAGAAAAATTATTTTTACACCTTTATGCAAAGATATAAGATCCGCGTTGCCTATGACGGCACAGGATTTTGCGGATTTCAAAAACAGCAAAACAGCCCTACGATCCAAGGGGCACTTGAGGGGGCGCTTTTTGATCTTGATGCAAAAGAGGTACAAGTAGTAGGGGCATCAAGAACCGATGCGGGTGTCCATGCCTGGGGGCAAATGGCCCATTTTGATCTTCTGCAACCGAGAGATCCCATGAGCGTCCAGAGGGCGATGAATGCCCGCCTTCCAAAAGAGATCAGAGTATTAAATATCGAAACAGCCGCTTCCGATTTTCATGCCCGCTTCGACGCTAAAAAAAAGACCTACACTTATACGCTCTCTACATCAGAGCTCCAATCCCCTTTCCATCGTCTCCATTCACTGCATTTCCCCCATCCTCTTGACCTTCTTCTCATGGAGAAGGCTTCAAACGTTCTTGAGGGGACCCGCGATTTTACCCAATTTGCAAATACAACAACGGAAAAAAACCGTCCCCCTTCTAATTCCAGGACACTTTACAATGTCTTTTTTAAGGTGGAAAAAGAGTTTTTGGTCTTCTCCTTTACCGGTAACGGTTTTTTATACAACATGGTGCGCAATCTTGTCGGCGCTTTGCTTGAAGTAGGGCAAAAAAAACTCTCTTTTGAGGATTTTAAAGCCCTTTTGTCTCCTGAGATTCGACCCCGTTGCTACACCACAATGCCCCCTCAAGCACTTTGCCTGAAAGAAATCCTCTACTAAGACTTTTTTATCAGGGGTTAAATGCTCCTCTTTTATAATCGAGAGGAAAACCTTCCTCTAACAAATTAAAAATATCTTTTTTTTATCCTTACAAAATGTTAAACTAAATTTCTTAATTGATATTTTGGTATTTGTATGGTTTACAGGATATTTCTTTTATTCACCCTTTCATTTTCTTTAGTTTCAGAACAAAAGTATATTCAAGCTCATCTAGAGGGCCAGCTTGGCAATCAATTTTTCATCATTGCAAATGCCCTAAGTCATGCCTACGAGAATAATGCAATAGCTACATTCCCTGATTTAAAAGAAAGCACCTCCTATAATATACCTCTCAACTACGAAAAAGTATTTTTTCGGTTGAATACTTTTCGACCAGATAGCCCATTTGAGGTTTATCAACAGCCCGAATTCCACTACCGACCCCTCCCCTTTCTAGGGAATATGAAACTCTACGGCTTCTATCAATCGGAAAAATTTTTTAAGAAGCATTTTGACCGGATACGCCCCTATTTTGAGCCCTCCGAGGAGGTCATGACAACTTTAAAAAGGGATTATGCGGATATACTTGAGCATCCAAAAACTGTGGGTGTCCATGTGCGAACATGCATAGAAAACAATCCCACCTACCATCCATTTGCCACTTGGAAATACCTGAAAAAAGCGCTGAAATTTTTCGGTAAAGAGTACCGTTTTATCATCATTTCGAATGAACCGGATCGGGTGGAAAGATACGTACGAGGAATCGCTCCCGGATTTGATCTCACCTTCATCCGAGGGAATCCCCACTATATTGACTTCTACCTTTTAAGCATGTGCAAACATCAGGTAACTGCAAATTCAACCTTCTCCTGGTGGGCAGCATATTTAAATAAGAATCCAGACAAAAAAGTCGTATCTCCCTCCTGCAAGCGCTGGTTTGGAATTATGTATAAAGATTTCGATACAAAAGACATTCAACCGGATACCTGGATTCAAATTTAATTCCTTTAGAGAGCTTGGTAGGGCTTTTTTCTCTTAATATATCTTTCAGTAGCAACTTGAAACTCTGGTTTTAGTTTAAAATCACTTATGGGGTTGGATGTATTGTAGACGTAGAGCTCGTTTGGTATAAATCTATAATGGCCATTTCTTGCCATCTCCATCATCGGTAGCATTAATGCAACATCGGCAGCTACCTGATAAAATTGCCTTTTGTACATAAAATCGATTTTCGCAATTTTTTTAAACAACCATGCCTTGTAGGTTCTAAGGTGGCTAAAATAAAAGGGGCACATTCTAAAAAAATTTAAATTTTTTGTAGGTGCAACTGCTTGACAATGCCCTTTTTCGTTAAATGTTGTCCTATATTGCCCATAGGTGATCCAGATATCAGCCTCTTTATCATCATACACTTCGGCTAAAACTTTTAAAACCTGAGGGTGAGCCAATGTATCGTCCCCATCAAGGGTGACCACGATCTCATCGTCATCAATATACTTGTGGGTATAAAAATAGAAATTGGACATTGTTCCTTGATTAAAGAGATTGGAGAAAAGTGCCACCTTCTCTTTTCTTGGATGATTTTCAATAAATTTATTAGCTATTTCCAACGTCCGGTCACTAGAGGCATCGTTGACATAAATCACCCGAAAATTTTCATAGTCTTGACTCAATGCGCTCTGAAGATTTTGCTTCACCCATTTTTGATTATTATAGGAAAGAATCAAAATGACAAATTTTGACGCCTCACAAAAACCCAAAATAGGGATAAGGACCATTAAGATCAAAAATAGACTTTTCATAATCTAAACCATTCTAAACTGTTCAAAAAGATAGAGTAAAAGAAAGATTTGGGTAAATGGAAAACAAGGGGACACTATTTTAATACCCCCCTTTTTAATTAAAGAGTCCCGTTTTTTCACGCTTGGGCCTAGATCGTCAAGAGGACAGCGATTTTTGAAAAATGGATTTGAGAAATCGCTTGCCCGAGAACACCCGTTTAAGTTAATATATAACCCGTTTTCATACATGCCGATGTGGTGGAATGGTAGACGCGGTAGACTCAAAATCTACTCTAGGCGACTAGGTGCTGGTTCGAGTCCGGTCATCGGCATTCTAAAGGAGGTCTTTTTTGGATCTCCTTTTTATTTTAAGACTGTACTAGAGATTTGGCTCTATTTCTATGAATAAAAAAGCGGCCTGTATTGAAAAGTGTGATTGCGATGATCACAGGGTAGGTGAATTCAAGGATGGGTGCCAGAATACGAGCTATCGTCGAAAACTCAAGGTAAGCAACGGTAAATGCAATCACGAGGGTTAAGAGGAGGGCAATCCATTTCTTTTGGCAACCCCACACATGCTCTTGCAAAAAATTTGTAAAAAGGCGTGTCAATACAAGCGCGGTTGTAAGGCAAGCTAAAATACTTGTAAGAGCCACCAGCTTTCCCCCAACATCGCCCAAAATAACCTTGGCAATCATTGAAAGGACTAATTGCGGTTCTACATCTACCACATAACTATTGTAACAAGAACCTAAGTAGACAAACGCTATATAAATAGATCCTAATAGGAAGGCTGCAAGGATCGAGGCGCTTAAAAACACTTTGTTGCGCACATCCTGCCTTTCAAAATACAATCGATCCAGATGTTCAAGTATAAAAATAGAAAAAAACAGGGCTGCTATAAGATCCATTGTTTGGTAGCCTTGAAAAAACCCCTCAATAAAAGCCCCTTTTGTATTCAAACTTGACCCCTCGGGCCCAACACCTTTGAACCCAAAAAAAAGGATTGCCCCGATGCAAAAAAGCAGTATCGGGGTCAAAAACTTCCCTAGGGAATTGACTAAAATTGCCCTTCTGAAAGTGAGAAAAGAAATCAAAAGACAGGTTGAGGCGCTTACAATAGTCAAACTGGAGTTTGGAATAAAAAACTGCACCCCTCCATGAATCACCGTCAAACAACGGGCTAAAACGCCGAAAGGCCCCATCAGTGCAAGTGCTACAAAGGAAAAATAAAATGTCCCTTTAGGCCCAAAAAATCTTAAAAACTTCCCCAGGTCTCCTTTATACAATGAGATTGCCCAAACTCCAAAAAAAGGGAGAGCGACTCCAGAGACTAAAATCCCTAAAGAGGCAATCCATGGGTGGGATGAGGCCTCCACCCCAACTAAAAGAGGAAAAACCAAATTACCGGATCCAAAAAACATGGAAAATAGGGCAAATCCAGACTCCACGGTGTTTTTCAAATTTCTTTCCAATTTGTCCCCTTTTTTTGCTATTCATAGTGGCAGAATTCAAACTCTGAGCAAAATGTTTAAAAAACATGCCCGGTTTTAAAGCCTTTATGACTGTATAATCTCTTTAGTTAGAATGGAAAAGACTATATATTAAAGAAAAAAATTTTGCAAAATAAATGGGGCTTTGTTCCCACTAAACATCTCAGCTCTTTGCTGGGGCGTTTGCGTAAAAAAAAGAGAAGATTTTTTACAATCTTCCCTTTTTCCATCGTGAGGGCTACGAAAAAAATTAGTCCCTAGATGCTATGAGATGTAGTGGTTTTCGCCTTGGCTAAGATGGGAGATCCTTTAAACTATTTTCCGGTATATTTGAGAAAGCCGTAACGATCAATTTAGCTTCCGGGGACATCGCCGCTTGGTCTTCTGCATGCATTTCATTTAAAAGAGCACTCACCTCGGAGCCATACAAATGGACAATCAAAGTCTGGTCTATCTGAGTATCTTTCAATATTGTTGCCATGAAAACGTTTGGATTTCTTACGCCTGCATCCCAGAGTAGGAGCATAGCCTCAATATTTCTTTGGAGTGGAGCGATAGAACCCTCTTCAGCGATCCGTATTTTTACAAGCTCCTGCACCTTCATGGCATCAAAATCAGAACTGGATCGAAATTTCTCCTCCAAAAGTCCAAACTCATTTTCCGAGCGTACCGCCTCGATCTGCGTTTCGTCAGTGACCGGAGAGGCCGCGTCTTTAGAGCATAGTCCTAAAACCGGCGCTAGAGTCACTAGACCAAAAAGAAAAAGAATTTTTTTTAAAATCAAGATGTGCATCTCATCATTCCTTTTTAATTAGACAAAATTATAAATTAACGGCATCATTTAATCTATAAATAAATTGATCAACTTACCTAACTTTATGATTGAGAATATCTTGGATTTCGACGCGTTCTTGTTTGATCTTGATGGCACCCTCATTGACACTGAGCCCCTTCATATGGCCGCTTGGAAGCAAACTGTTCAAACCTATGGATTTACACTGAATTGGTCTTTAAAACAGTATCTTTCAAATGCCTTAGTTTCTAGGCCCCATCTGTTTGAGGCGATTTACCATGCTTGCCCGGGGCTCAAAGAGCTTTTTCCTAATGGGGAGCTTTTACGACAAGAGAAGATCCGGATCTATGAAGATTTGCTGCTCAAAAGCCCACCCGAATGGACCTTAGGGGCATTAGAGTTTTTGTCATGGCTTAAAGATCATAATAAAGAGATGGTGATTGTGACCAATTCACCCCGCAAGCATGTGGATACCTATAAACACCTTCCATTTACCAATTTTTTTAAGAAAATTTTAACAATCGATGATTTTGTCCATCCGAAGCCTGATCCCGCAGGCTACCTATCAGCTCTATCCTTTCTAAAAAAAAAGGGGCAGGATTGCCTTGTATTTGAAGACTCTTTAAAAGGGATCCTTTCGGCAAAAAACGCGGGGGTTAAATCTCTTTTGATTGCTACCGAAGATTATAAAAAAAGCGCCTCGATTCCGACAACCGAACCTTTCGCCCCTTCATTTCAAGACATTCTTTTCAGAATTTGTAAAAAAACCGGGTACTCGGCTTAGTACAAATAACCCCTTTAGCTTCTTTTTTTGATACAGAGAAAAAATTTCATGAAGCCTCTTTTCTCCATCGAACCATCACAGTTTGGCTTTCACCCCAGAGATCCGCATCCTCAATAGAGAATCCGGTGAACGAAATTTCAACTCCCTCTTTAGGCCGTAAAATTTTTTCCATCTGTTTTTTCAATGCATCCCGATCGACACCCTCAAGTCGAACAACCACACGGTCTTTTTGTTCGAATGAATCGCTTGCCTCTATGTAATCTTGATGCTGTTTACAACGATACCCGATCAATACTTTAAGCCTTTTTTGATAATGAGCTTGAAAGCGGTTCAAAAATTGGGCTAATTCCAAAGCTATAGAATCCGTCGCATCATGGATACCACCGCAATCCTCCAAGATCCTGTTTCCAGTTTTTCTGGGCGTATTCTTTTTTGACCCACGACACGAAAAAGCCTCCTTCGGAATGTCCCAATAGCCTAAAGGGAGGGATTCTCCGAATAAAAACTCTGTATCGCCCCCGATGTAACGGGGCTCCTCCAAATATGGTCCCGGCCCGGGATGGTTCAGACTCACCATCTCTTTTTTTGTCGCAGAACAGGGGGTATTGCGGGGATTTTGAGCCGATCCACAGGCACCTAACATCAGTAGAGTTAATACGTTAGATTGGATAGTTGAAAATTTTAACATAAAATAGTATATAAAAAGTTGTGAGAGATTATTAGGTATAACAGGAAATTCTACCACCACGTCAAGAGGTTTTAAACCTGGACGAGAGTAGTAAGTACGACCGGCGACTTTTGCGCTTCCTTTTAATCTCTCTCTTTTTTTAACGCTGTACTTTTTATCAAAGCCTCCTTAGCCAGTCTTTGGATTGGCTCGAGCTGAATCTCCTTTTTGCCAAGATAGATTTCCAGAGGGCGCACGTACCCATCCATCAAACCAAGTCTCGTCCATTCAACAATATCGTTAGCTTCGGCAACTCTTTGGTAATTTTTTTTCAAAGACTCGTGATCTAAAAAAAGACTTGAGATCTCGTACTTTTTGACCAAATCCTTTTCAAAACCACCCCCTTGAAAATTTTTGCAACCCCATTCTTCCAAATCCAGCCTGCTATAGAAGTCGTTCAACGTTTTTCGCTCGTCTGAAACACCCACCAGCTCAATTGAGGCGGCACCAAGATAAACGGCTATCCGGACACAAAAATTCAGCGTGTCGTAACCCCCCTCAAACAAAAGATCTGGAAGACCGGCCCAATTTGCAACATCCTGCTCAAAAGGGTATAAATTATTCTGACCCGCCCATATCAAATCCCCTTTACACATCTGCAAAAATTCCGTTTTGGCCCTTAATTGAAAAAAGGTTGGAATAGCATGCTCTGCATATTTAGAGGCTTCCGGGTCGGGATCGATTAGCGTCGCAAAATCGGGTCTTATCCCTGCATCCATTAAATTTTTTGCAGCCGAGCCTGCTGCGATGACCCAATGTGTTTTTTTTGCTTCCTCAATTAGTTTCAGGGTCTCTTTTTCCATCAAAGCACCCCCTACTATGAGCCAAGGAGCATGAAAATCCCCTTTCAATGAGGACATGAGACTAAACTTAGGAAATGTGAGTAAGGAATGGAATACATTTCTAAAATGAGAAAGCCCGAGATTTTTTCCTTCTTGGTGCAAAGCCTCGAAATGGATCGCATCCTCCACAAAATTTCTAAAAAGTCTCGAGGGACCTTTAGTGAATACCTCAAATTTTTTCCCACCCAAAAAAAAGGGGAATTTTCTTTCTGTAGCTATGGTTACATTAGGTGCACTCAAAAGCATTTCAAAAACAGGATCTTCAAGGACTCCTCGAATTTTAGAGACCTCCTCCTCAACAAAAATCACCTCTTTGTCGATGAGGTCGGGCAAGGATTGGAGCCATTCTACTCCATCAAACAAAATAAGCTCTTTTTCAGAAAAGACTTTGGGCTCGTAAATAACCTTTTTTTGTTCTTGTTGGATTCGCACCAGCCATCCGAGAAAAGGATTTTTATCTATTAATCTTTCAATAACCTGCATAAATCCTCATAGGGCCTTAACTCTCCCAGATAGCTAATCCCCCCTTTAGAAATTCTATACAATCCCTCATGGTCTTGACTCACCCAGGCGATAAAAGGGGCCTGAATCCAGTGATTGTATCCCAAAAGCTGCTGAAAAGCTGCCGCATTGGGTTTGTGGTGCTTACATTCAAACAACACTAATGGCCTCAAATTCTCTTGTTCGAAATGGTATGCCAGAAGGTCTATACGACGATCTTTAGGCAGAGTTTTTGACCTCAAGTTTTGATTAAAATGGGGCAATTGATGTATCGCCCTCTCCTTGACAAGCAATTGAGAGGGAAACAAAAACAATTTGCACAAACGATCCATCAGATCCTGACGGATCTTCTCTTCAGGATGGTTCAACAACCTCTAAGACTCCATAGGTACCATTGTGGCGTTTATAAAGTGCCATTAAATTGAGTGATCTTTCGTCTTTAAACATCATACACGGCTCATCGGAAAGTTCCATCTTCATAATAGCCTCTTCAAGGAGCAAAGTCTTGAGAATTTGCTTGGAATTACGTGTAATCGGCGGTAGCAGGGCTTCTTGAATCTCTTTGTAATTTTCCGATTCTATTTCTCTGTTTATAATTTCAGTATTATCTTCCCAGAACAGATGGTTTTTCATGCTATCTGCTTTTTTGTGGTGATCTTTCACAAGGTCATGATACTTTTTGAATTTAGCCTCTAGAATAGAAAATGCAGCATCAATCGACGCATACAAGTCTTTTGTGCTTGCCTCGGCACGAACTTTTAGATGCATCGACGCATACACCAAGATCGTAAACTTATGCATGTACCGCTCGATTCCGTAGGTAAAAAAAGCCCTTTGAATAGGGATACCAAACGAATGGTGATCAAGGACTTTTTGAAATTTATCTTCGGCATATTGGCGAATAGCATCGGTAAGAACAAGACTGCCTCTTGCAGTGTGATGTAGATCCATAATTTAGCCCTTTTAGGTAGAGTCCGCTTTATCTAAGCTACTATAGAATTTATTTTGATACTTCTCAATCCTAAATTCCCAAGCTGGCCGCAAGCTGCCATTTCCTTTTCCCCTTTTGTTCCCCTAAGATACACCCGGTAGCCGTACCCCCGCAACCGATTTGCAAATTTTTGCGTTGCCTCAGCCGAAGGGGTTTTAAATCTTGCACGGCTTTGCGGGTTGTAAGGGATCAAATTGATCCTAAGATCGTCAAAGCCCTGGGAAAAAAGGGCTAATTCATCTGCCATCTCTAAAAAATCGGTAACGTCCGCAAGTAAAACGTATTCAAACAATAAAGTTCGTTTTGGATGGCTCCTTTGATACTCTAAAAGGGCCTCTTTAAGCACTGCCATCGGAAACGCACGATTAATAGGCATTACCTTAGAGCGGATCGTATCATTGGATCCGTTAATGGAAATAGCCAATTTGACGCGAGGGTCTATCTCTTGGGTAAACCGCTTAAGAACATCTACTAACCCGCTAGTTGAAACAGTAATTCGGCTGGGGCCGAGCCCAAAACCGAACGGGTCTATGAAAATGTTTATCGCCTGCTTTACCGCCTCGTAGTTGTCGAACGGTTCCCCCATCCCCATAAACACAAGATTGCGCACAGGAATTTTTCGCACAATTTTTGCGTAATAAAGCTGTAGCACGATTTCCTTGACCGTCAAACTACGTAAAAGGCCCAACCTCCCGGTTTCGCAAAAGGCGCACCCCATCTTGCAGCCGACCTGCGAGGAGAGACATAGGGTAAAACCAAAATCCATTTGAATTTCTACACTTTCTGCCTCTAAACCATCCGAAAAAGTCTGCAACCATTTCGACCCTTTTTGCTCAAAGGTCGACGGGATCGAAAAATCGGTTAGTTTTAATACATCTTGCAAAAGTTTTTGAGCTGTAGGGAGTACATCGTTTGGATCGGGTAAACGCCCGTCTTTGTACCACAGTGTGTAAACCAGAGCCGCGATTTCTTTCCCTTTATTTAAAAGATCAAAGATCGCATCGACGTACTGTTTTTGAGTCAAACTGAAGATATCTATCATAGTAAATATATTGCACCGGGAGGGACTTGAACCCCCAACCACCTGGTTCGAAGCCAGGTACTCTATCCGGTTGAGCTACCGGTGCAAAAAAGATGGTTATAAAATCGTTTTGGGCACCCAGATTTTACCTCCATAAGGGCCTTTAAGTCAAAATAAATCCAATAAAAGAATTCAGGTAAAGAAATCTATTTCAATAGGATCTTATCGGGACAAGCGGTAAAATAGATTTATGGTTACACAAACAAAAGGGATTGTCTTGAAGGTGATCCGCTACAGCGACACCCAAGAGATCCACACCCTTTTTACTGAACAAATGGGGCTCATTTCCTTAATTACTAAAGTCAAAAAAAGGGGGAACCTGCCCCCCTTATACGAAGGGGAATTCACCCTTCGTAAAGGAAAAAATTTCTTTCAACTGGTCGATGCGAGACAAACGGCCCACCATCATCTCATCCGTGAACGCCTACTATCGATCGAGACTGCATTCCAACTCATTCATATCTTGCTAAAAAGTCAAATGCCTCTAAAACCGGCACCTGCCCTCTATGCCCTGTTCAGCGCTTTTTTAAAACAGATCCCCTCTCTGGAAAACTTGCCTGCTCTAAAGGCTGTTTTCATCGCAAAACTTCTTCTTCACGAGGGGCATCTGGATCCCGACAACGAACTCTTATCGCAATTGGCCGTTTTGAAATCTTTTAAGGATATAGAGTTATTCATCCTCCCAAAAGGGGGAGAAAAAGAAATTGATAACCGTTTTGATGATGCTTATGATTTTATTTTCTAAAAAAATTAAAAGAAATTGCGCAGAAGAGGACTCGAACCTCCACAGGATTTCTCCCACAACCACCTCAAAGTTGCGTGTCTACCATTCCACCATCTGCGCGATGAAAAGTAAAAGTGTTGCTACAAAGCTACTCCAAATCATAATTTCGGGCAACACTTTTATTGCCCTAAAGCTTATAAGGTTCTACCAGATCTTTCTTGATCCGTTAAAACCTAAATCCTGTCGATTTTATCCCTCCTGCTCAAACTACATGGCTGAAGCGATCCAAAAAAAAGGGTTGCTGAAGGGATTATGGATGGGTTCAAAAAGAATTTTAAAATGCCACCCGTTTCATCCGGGAGGATTGGATCTTGTTGATGAGGAGGGGATTTCCAGCTCTCGTCCTACCGACAAGACCTGACCCGTACCAATATGATTGATCTCGGCTATCTCCTCAACACTCACCCCGTAGTGGCGGGCTATTTGCCACAGAGTTTCCTTAGGCTCGACCCTATGGAGGATACGTTTTTTTTCCTCCACTACAACCGGTTCTACAGCCAATCTGTTTTCAAAAAAGCGCGATGCTTTTAAGCGCACCGCATCGCTTCTAGGGCTGTCAATAAGTTTTTTCACCCCCTCAACAACCCAGGGCTGGTGTTTCTCCACGAGGTCCAAAAGCTCGAGCACTTGTGCGTCCTCAAGAGAAAATAGATCCGGCTCGATCCAAAAATAGAGTGAAGCAACATTTTTCGATCTGCGCTCCAAAAGTGGGCGCAATAATGTTTTCACAGAACGCAGCGATTTTAAATCCACCTCATCGGACAGCAAGAGAATCGATAAAATATTTTCGGGCTCCATAACTACTTTCGAAGCTTCAAAAATTCTTTGGAGCCTCTGAAATTCAGGGGTTGAAAAAAGGGCTTTTTTCAGTGAGTCGGGTGCTTTGTCTCCCAATCTTTTGCATTCATTGATTAGCCCCTCGACCGATAAAGGCCATAGCTCTGAATCCAGAAATTTTTTTACGAGAGAAAAATCGGCATCGCCTAGACCTGCAAAAAGGACTACCTTGATCCGCTCCCCCCCCTCGTTCTCAAAGAAAATCTCCCTTTTTTGCAGCCCCTCCTGAGCGAGTACCCTATCTATCGGAAAATAGTGAAATTGGGTCAATAGCCCTAATGCCAGATCACGCCTTAGAAACCCGCTTTCTACATGCTGAGATTTTGAAAGCTCTTGTTGCAGCTGCTCATTTGACATGAAAAAAAATTGTTTTAAAACCTCGCCGCCTACTCCCCGATCCTTCCTGGCATCGATCACCGGATCAATCAACTGGATGGTGGTCATCAACTCTTTTTTTTCCCAGGCCTTCAATATTTGCGTGGCAATAAACACCACATTGAACGTCAGTGAAAGGATTAAAACAGTCAACAACTTGGTGGGAAAGCGATTTTCTTCCATTTACAAAAATAGATTTATACTTAAAAACCTATTTAAAAAGGAATCGGTTTTCCTCCTGTTTTTGAAAGTACGTTCGTTTTTTATATACATTCGAATTGAGTGAAAAGAGAAAAAGATTTACCCTTTAAGGGATATGAAAGTACCTCTTGATTGGCTAAAAGAATTCATCGATATCAGTGATATCTCCCTCCATAATCTTGCAGAAGACATGACAACGCGCGGATTGGAGGTGGATGCCTTCAATGACCATTTTTTGGAAGTGAGTCAAACCCCCGACCTGGGTTATACTCGCTCCATATTGGGGGTGGCCCGATTTGTACGCCAATTTACAGACCTGCCGATCAAGATGCCCAAAATTGAATCCGTCCCTTACATTCTTCAGGCGCCAAAAGTTTCGATTGATGATGTTGTAAAGGGGCATGTCCTCCAGTACTCTTTACAGGAGGTCCGTGGGATACAGAACGGCCCCTCCCCCGATTGGATGCAATCTCGTCTCAAGTTAGCCGGAACGACCCCGAAAAACCTTATTATCGACGTCACAAATTATGTGCAAATCGCGTTTGGCCAACCGATGCACGCATTTGATGCAGATCATCTTGAAGGGTCGCTGCATGTCAGTATGCAAAACGGATCCCAACCTTTCAAAACCCTTCTTGATACGGATGTCGAAATCCCCCCACATGCTATTTTGATCCAATCTAAAAACCGGACCGAGGCGGTGGCGGGTGTGATCGGAAGCAAAACAACCGCCATAAGTTCCAGCACATCCAATATCCTTTTAGAATCGGCACAATTTTCCCCGACCTCGATCCGTCGCACCTCCAAAAATATGCGCCTTTCTACCCCCTCATCGCAGCGCTTCGAAAACCAAATTGATCCGGATATGGTAGCAAAAGCCTTGGAATACGCCGTTTTTCTACTTCATACCCTGGGCAAAGGGACTGCCTCCCAACCAGTCCACCATATCCTTTACAAGCTCAAACCCCATAAAACAAAATTGCACCTTGAGCGTGTCGAATCTCTCCTTGGAATAAAAACATCGATTGAAGAGCTCAAAAAAGTTCTAGAGCAGATCGATATGAAAATCCTTGAAGAAGACTCCCATGCGCTTTTTGTAGAGATCCCTCTTTATCGGACCGATTTGGCAAAAGAGATCGATTTGATCGAGGAGATTATTAAAATTTTGGGGTTTGAAAGGCTTTTAGAAAAGACGGCTCAGATTCCTTTATCCGAAACACCTCCCGATCTTGAGGTCGAGTGTAGACGTTTGTTGCGCAAAAAACTTTTGCAACAGGGTTTGATGGAAATCATGACCCCCTCCCTTGTCAATAAAGAGCACCTGATCGGCCCTCATAGCAGCATAGAGGTAAAAAATGCCCTCTCCGATCGCTCCGTTTTGCGTACGACACATCTATACGGAGCACTCGAATCGGTTTTGCACAATCAAAATCATGGCTGCAATGCTTTGGAAGCATTTGAAATCGGCGCCGTTTACTATAAAGAAGGGGCCCATTTCAAAGAAGAGACGATGGTCAGCATCGTGATTGTGGGGCATGACAAGAGTTTGCTCGATTTAAAAGGGGTTTGCGAAACTCTTTTTGAACAGCTTCATGTTGAAAAAAGCATAACCATCGTATCGCATATGCCCAAGTTCCACCCTCATAGGCAAGCGCATCTTGAGGTGAGAGGAAAACAGATCGCCCAGATTGGAGAGTTACATCCGCAGCTATTGAAAGAATTTGGGATTAAAAAAAGGGTCTATTTTGCCGAAATAGCGATCCATACCCTCATGCATGTCATGCCTAAACTTTTCCATATCCAACCCATCTCTTCTTATCCTGCGATAGAACGCGATACAACGTTGGTAGTTCCCAAGACAATAACGTTTGGATTTATTGAAGCGCTTATTCAGCAGCATCGCCCCGCATTAATGCAAGAATACCACCTAAAAGGGATCTATGACCCCGATCCTCAAGCCGCTATGCATAACGTTACCTTGCATTGGGTATACCGCTCTCTCGAACGTTCTTTAACACAAGAAGAGATCGATTTGAAGATGCAGGAGCTGCTTGAAAAACTGCAGCATGAAATCTACTCTTGAAGAAAATAAAGACTTTCAAGCATTCTTCAAACTAACTATTATGATGAGGTTTTTCATGAACCGGCGTGTTACTTTGGCTGCATTGGCTCTTATTGTGCTAGCTTCTTGCGGATCAAATAAGGATGCAGAGGTGATCGCACAACGTTACATACACAAGTATGGTTATGACGTATCCTATGAAGATTGGACAGGCCATGATTATCCGGGTCAAGTGATCACGACTCTGAAAAATGGTGTAAGCATTTCTGAAAGCTTCGAAGAGGGGCGTTTGCATGGACCAAGAACGATCACCTATCCCCACAGCCAAACTTTAAATCAGCTTGAGGTCTACTCCAAAGGGGAACTCAAACGTCGTGTAACCTACTCTGTGCGCGGAGTTCCCAGCATGGAAGAGCTTTTCTCATCCCCTACAGAAACAAAAGTAACGACCTGGTACCACTCGGGAAGCCCCCGCTCTCAAGAGGAGTACCTCGGTTCTATTTTGATTTCGGCCGAGTACTACAATCCACAAAATGAGGTGGAGTCTCGAATCGATGATGGTTCAGGACAAAAGACCTCGCGCAACGTGTATGGGGATCTGTTGTCTAAAGAGATTGTGCGCAATACCGAAACGGTCTACGTTGAAGAGTTTCATGCAAATGGAACACCAAAGCTAATCGCCTCTTTTGAAAATGGTGAACTTGAGGGAAAGCGTCAAGAATTTGCATACACCGGGGAGCCGCTACTAGTGGAGTATTATCACAATGGTCTTTTGGAAGGGCTCTCTACAAAATTCCAAAATGGCTGTAAGTACGAAGAGATCCCCTACAAACAAGGGGTGAAGCATGGGATCGCAAAACGCTTTGTGGACGGCGAATCTGTGATTGAAGAGACAAACTGGGCTTATAACAAAAAGCATGGTTCAAGCATCATTTATGTGGACGGGGTAGCGAAAACTACCTGGTTCTTCCAGGGGGCCAAGGTGTCTAAACCCCGTTTTGATGACCTTAACGGCCGTCTGGAAATGCTAGCCAGCAACGACCCCCTTTAAAGGTCTTTAACGATTGTTCCCGTTAAAGAGGGCCTCTACGAGGCCCTCTTTTCTTTAACCCCCTCACTTAGAGCCTCTAACAATTCCCCTAGTAAGATTTTATAAAAAATGATACAAAAAGGGTACGGGTAGAGCGAGATTGCCGCCTTACCGGCTATTGGAAATTCAAAAAAGGGGGGGCTATGGATGAAGAGGCAGAAAAAAAAATCGCTATTCTTGAATCGATGAATGACCAGCTACAAGCAGAGTTTAACCATTTGAATTCCTTATTAAAGGAACTTGGGTTTGATGAGGGGATAGAATCTCTTAAAATTGCCGCTGTAGAGTTAATTCGTAAACGGAAGAACCTCGATTAAAACCTGACAAATCCGGCATCAAAATTTCGAGAGCGCCCTCCCCTTTTTATAGGCGAGAATACTCTCGTGGTTATCTAAAGAATTTCTTCCAAAAGCTTTTCTAAGATCTCTTTTGAAACTCGCGACTCCTCAATCATCTGACTAGCAAGCTCGACTTTCCCCTTCTTGATAGATTCCATATGCTCTTCAATGGTATTGAGTACAATATAACGTCTTGCCAAAAGCGGCTTTTGACGGCCCACTCGATGGGCGCGATCGATCGCCTGGATTTCTGCCTGAGGATTCCACCACGGTTCAAAAAGCATCACAGTGTCGGCCTCGACAAGATTTAAACCAACGCCCCCTGCCTTCAATGTCATTAAAAAGACAGTTCCCCCCTCATGATTTTTAAAGTCTTGGACAATTTTATCCCGGTTGCGCGTTTTGCCATCCAAAAAGTAAACAGAAATTCCAAGCTCTTTCAGCTCCTTATCAAGGATTTCCAAAAGGGAGGAAAAATGGGAGAAAAAAAGGACTTTTTGCCCCCCGCCAACATGCTCGATCAAATCCTCCAAGACCCGATCAAACTTTGCAGAGGGGAGATCTAAATCAACGAGTTTAGGGCTTAAGACATGCTGTCTCAGTTTTGTCATTATGGAAAAAACGTGCCCTTCATTTTCTTTAAGTTTTGCAATAGATTCCGATCGAAGGGTATCGTAAGACACTTTTTGATCCTCGTACAAATCGATATAAATGATCTGCTCCATTTTTTCAGGCATCTCTTGAACAACCTCTTTTTTCAGACGTCGTAAAATAAACGGGCGCGTCAGAGTTTTAATTCGATCCGGATCTTGCGTATCCATTTCGGCCTCGAGCTCTGGTAATAGAATTGAAAATAGATTGACCAGATCACACACATGGTTTTCAATCGGAGTACCTGAAAGTCCCAACTTAAACTTAGCATCTATTTTGCCGACAGCCTCAAACCCTTTCGTCTTTTTGTTTCGGAGTACTTGCGCCTCATCAAGAACCAAAAGCTCAAACGGTATTTCTTTGATGCTTTCTATGGAATTACGAAGCATTTGATAGGAGATAAGCGTCACCCCCGGTTCAATGCTCCCCCCTTTCCTGTCATAAATATGCACCTTCAAGGAGGGATAGAATTTTGTAATTTCGTGCTTCCACTGCGAAAGAAGAGTGAGAGGTGTAACGATCAAAGCCTTTTTATCGTTTAGAATACCCCCCATAAAAGCAATCGTTTGTACCGTTTTCCCAAGTCCCATCTCATCGGCCAAAAGCGCTGCAAACCGATTGTTATAGTGAAAATAAAGCCAGTCAAATCCCTCTTTTTGAAAAGGAAATAACTCCCCTTTGAAATCCTTTGTTATGCTCATAGAGCTAAACGGGATCAACCCCTCTATCCCCTCTTGATCTAAACGATAGAGGAGTTGCGGAGCATAAAACCGTTGGTAAACAAGAGTCTCTTTTTCAATTTTATGGGGAATTTTTTGATACTTTTCTAAAACTTTGGCATCTAAAAAGAGGGATGCCTCCCCTTTTTTGAGGAGGATCTTCCCTTTTTGGTGTGCATCCAACGCATCTTTGAGGCTAAAATTTCCCTGGTTAGTCCTAAATCCGGCATCCACGGTAAAAGATTTTTCCCCTATCGTTCTCTTTTCCTGATAATCATAAAAAAATAAAATCGGTTCATTATTTGGCCCGACAATTTTGTAACCCAAACCATTCAGGAGGCTAAGGGCATCTTTAACCTCGTGGGTGGGGCAATAATGACTGGAGGAACCGATCGGTTTGTACGCATATCCGGCATCCATTAGGTCTTGATAAAACCTTTTTTTCCCCTCTTCAGTAGAGTTTTCGACACTAGGATTGATGAATGCCCCCGTTTCATCTATAAGCCGGAGCGTGTAAACAGCGTCCTTGTCCTCGGGCATGAAACAGGACTCCACTACCTTTGTAATCTCCAAAACCCTGGGGCCCCACTCGGGTGGATCTATCAAAAACGAATCGGTAAACTCTTTGAGCTCTACCGGCTTCAGCTCTACAATAGAGTTGAAAAAGCGCTCCATTTTCGGAAATCCTCCGTCAAATTTGCGGACGATCCCCTCGTAGACAAAAACATCGAGCGCATCCATTAGAATCAACGGGCAGACATGGAACGGGATTTTATGATTTTTATAGAAAAAAAAGGGGTGCACCTGAAGCCCGTGTAGCTCAATCAGGACTTGGAAAGTGACGAAAGGGTCATAAAGAAGCTTTTTTCCCGATAGGCTTAGCTCCCCTTTTGAGGTCAGGGCCCGCAAAGTCTCTTCCCCCTTTTTCCCCTCTACCTGGAGCGTTTTATCCCCCTCTTTAATGGCAAAGGCGATCTTTTTCGGATCATTTCCCCGAAGAAGGGTATATTTCATGCTTCCACAGGCTCTTTTTGAGATAATTGCTTTTTTTCTTCATGGGAAAGTTTCCTGAAAGGGGTGGTAACGGTACTAACGGAAAAAGGTCTGACACGACCTGTTTCAAGACAGCCCTCGCAGCAGCACCCTTTTCTTTGTTCTATACATTCGGGGCATGATAAAATTAAAGCATTGCAATCCATGTTTGCGCAATTGTAATACTGATCTACCTGGACGCTACAAAACTGACAAACTGAAATAGGGGTAGCTACGTCTTTACTGATGGGGACTACCATCCTGTCATCAAAAACAAATAATTTACCCTTCCAACCTTTATTGCCATTTTCAAGACCATAACGGATGATGCCGCCCTTTAACTGGTACACCTTTTTAAAACCCATTTTTAACATCAACGATGAGTAGAGCTCGCATCGGATTCCACCGGTGCAATACATCATTACTTTGGTGTTCTCGGTGTCATATTTTTCCTTGAGCTTCTGAGCATACTCGGGAAACTCTCGGAACGTATTTAGTTCGGGAAGAAGTGCCCCCTCAAAATGGCCCACTTTCCACTCATAATCGTTTCTTGTATCGATGATGAGAGTACTATCGTCTTTTTCCCTACACATATTTTCCCACTCTGCCGGCTCCAGATGAACCCCCTTAATGGAGGCATCGACCTCTTTATCCATAGCCACGAGCTGCTTGCGGTACTTGACGATCAACTTCGCAAAAGGGTGAGAGAAATGGTCATGGATCTTAATGTCTGCTTTGGGAAAAATTTGCAGCACACGGGAAGAATAGGTTTCCAAATTTTTTTTTGGCACCGAGCATTGGGCGTTGATCCCCTCCTCGGAGACATAGATACGTCCTTTGCCCTCAAGCTCTTCAAGAAAACTTTTGTGTTCCTTAATAAACTTTTGAGGTTCATCGACTTTGGTAAACGCATAGTAGGCAAGTACTTTGATTGTGTCGGGCCCGTGCATAAAAAAAATCCTTAAAATCGACAATGAATGTACCACATCTTGATTTTTACTTGTTTAAAAACTTGGTAATCCGTAATATTGGAGCTTCGATACGTCAGACAGTTAGGAGAACTATGGCTCGTTATCGCGGCCCAAAAAATCGAATTGCTCGCAAGTTCGGCGCAAACATCTTCGGAAGACGCAAAAATCCACTCGCAACAAAGAGCAACCCACCCGGTATGCATGGCGCGAAAAGAAAGAAACGTTCCGACTTCGGCAATCAGTTACATGAAAAACAGAAGCTTGCAAGCTTCTACGGCGTTGTCCCTTTGAGAACTTTAAGCCGCTACTACAAAGAAGCTCTTAGAAAAGAGGGAAACACCTCGGATCTCTTCATTCAACAGCTCGAGTCCCGTTTGGACGTTGTAGTCTACAGAATGAAATTTGCACCTACAATTTTCTCAAGCCAACAACTTGTGTCCCATGGACATGTGTTGGTAAACGGAAGAAAGGTCAATATCCGTTCTTATCAAGTAAAACCTAATGACGTGGTAACTCTTAAAGAAAAGACTTTAGAGTTGTCTGTTATTAAAGATTCCTTGGCAAGCAACAGAGAACTACCGGCATACGTCAGCTTCGACCCTGCTACAAACAAAGGTTCTATCTTGATTCTCCCTTCCTTGGATCAGGTAAGCTTCCCACTTCATATCAACGTACCTGTTGTTTGTGAGTACTTAGCTTACACATCTTAAAGGATGAAAGGGCAAGATCTCGGGCCGCTGGTAGGCTGCCACAACTCCGCCTCAGGCGGAGTCCACAATGCTCTCTTAGAGGCCAAAAGTTTAAATGCTACGGCCTCTCAATTATTTACTAGCAATCAAAAGCAATGGCGCGGCAAAAAAATCTCCGACGAAGAGGTTGAAAAATGGGACCTGGCTAAAGCTGCATCAGACGTGAAGGTCGTGATCAGCCACGACGGCTACCTGATCAATTTGGGTTCGCACGACAAAGAACTTCTAGTAAAAAGTAGAGTTGCTTTCATAGAAGAAATTGAACGCTGCCTTGCTTTGGATCTAGACTTCCTCAATTTTCATCCGGGGACAGCAACGGATAAAAATCCTGAGAGGTGCCTCGATACTATTATCGAATCTTTACTCTCGTTTGCCCCCCTGTTCGAAAAAAAACGCAAACTCAAACTTGTACTGGAAGCAACGGCCGGACAGGGAAACACAGTTGGCCATACTTTCGAGCATATCGCGTATATCATAGAAAGTTGCCATCGTAAAATCCCGCTTGGAGTCTGCATAGACACCTGCCATATTTTTGCAGCAGGCTATGATATCCGGACATCTGCTGCGTGGGACAAAACACTGAAAGAGTTTGACAAAGTCGTAGGACTCAAGCATCTTGATTGCATGCATCTCAACGACTCTTTAAAAGGGTTGGGTTCACGCGTAGACAGGCATAGCTGCCTGGGTTTTGGGGAAATCGGGATTGAAGCTTTTAAGTTTGTGATGCAGGATAAGAGGCTGAAACATCTCCCCAAATGTCTTGAGACCCCACAAAAAGAGGCCCGCTGGGAAGACGAGATACAAATGCTGAAAGATTTTTACTACGAAAAACACTAAATCATTAGGATATTCCATGATGGTTGATACCAAGCTAAAGCGGACAAAAATAGTTGATATTGACGCAAGCCTGATCGGCAGACACCTTTTCCTCCAAGGGTGGATCCGCACATCCCGCTCACAAAAAGGGGTCGTATTTATTGAACTGAATGACGGCTCGACCATAAAAAATATCCAGTTGTTATCCAATCAAGAAAAGACCTTGCTCACCGGAACATCGATCGCTGTGACCGGAAAACTCGTAGCAAGCCCCTCCCCCAAACAGCCCTATGAGCTCCAAGTTGAGACTTTGGAAGTCATAGGCGAAGCCGATAGCACCTTTCCCCTACAAAAAAAAGGGCACACGCTTGATTTTTTACGCGAAATCGCCCATTTGCGTCCGAGGACCAATACATTTGGTGCCGTTGCAAGGGTGAGAAGCCGAATCGCATTTGCCGTGCATGAATTTTTTCAACAAAGAAAGTTTTTCTATGTGCAAACTCCTGTGATCACCTCATCCGACTGCGAAGGGGCCGGGGAACTGTTTGAGCTTGTGACCGAGACCAAAAATTTTTTCGGGAAAAAAGCGTTTTTAACTTGCTCGGGGCAATTAAATGGCGAATGTTTTGCCACTGCTCTTGGGGAGATCTATACTTTCGGGCCTACATTTCGGGCAGAAAATTCCCACACGTCGCGCCACCTTGCAGAGTTTTGGATGATTGAACCTGAAATGGCCTTCTATGATCTCAAACAAAACATGGACCTAGCTGAAAGTTTTGTGAAACACCTTGTTAAAACAGCTCTAGATACGTGCCAAGAGGACTTGAGTTTTTTTGAGGAGCGTTATGAAAAGGGGCTAAAGCAACGCCTTGAGGTCGTTTTAAATCGCCCTTTTGAGCGTATTACCTATACTGAAGCGATTGAACTGCTCCTTAAATCCAATATAGAGTTTCAATATCCGGTAAAGTGGGGGAACGATTTACAATCGGAGCACGAGCGCTATATCGCTGAAACCGTTGTGGGAGGCCCCGTCATACTGTACAATTACCCAAAAACCTTAAAACCTTTCTACATGAAAGCGAATGAGGACGGTAAAACAGTAGCCTGTATGGATGTCCTTGTCCCTAAAATTGGGGAAATTATCGGCGGCTCGCAGAGGGAAGATAGCTTGGATAAACTTGAAAAAGGGATCCTTTCGCATGGTCTCAATCCAAGTGATTACGACTGGTACCTAGATCTTCGCAGATACGGTTCCGTCCCCCATTCGGGATTTGGTTTAGGCTTTGAACGTGCTGTCCAATTTATCACCGGTATCGAAAACATCCGTGATATTATTGCCTTCCCAAGAGCTGCCGGACTTTGCGAATTCTAAAAATTCTTTATGAGCCTCCGCCAATTTTTTAGGGTGGGGGCCGAATTCTTTGACCTTAACCTATTTAATTAAATAGACTTATATACCGACCGAACTTTTTTCGACCTAAATTTACCTATTCTGCTACAATAAAGAGTATGAAAGATAAAGTTTCTGGAGGCGACGGCAGCACAGTACACTCCTATGACAGGGGTGATACCGGATCGCACAATAAAAAATACCCTCATGACGATGCCAGCGGCTCTGCATCCGCGACGGAACAATCGGGTGGACATATCAATCGTTACCTTAAGAAAATGTTCCACGGAATCTCCGAGAAAGACGCCAAGAAATTTATGTCAAATCTCTATAATCAGTTGAACAACGAGATTAAAAGAGAAATCCAGAAGTCAAAAGAAAGACTCCAAAGGCTTAAAGAAGATGACAACGGATAAAGAATCGCTTATCTACGAGGGAGAACAAGAGGTCCGCCTAGACCGCTTCCTTACAGATAGCTTCCCTTCTTTATCAAGAAATTATTTCGAAAAAGCGATTTCGACAGGGAGCGTACTCGTAAACGGGAAGCCTTCCAAAAAAAGTCTAAAGCTCCAACACCGCGACGCTGTTTTAGTCGAGTTTTTGCCCCTAGAGCCTCTGGATATCTCACCTGTCCCGATGGACATTCCGGTCCTTTACGAAGACGAGGATTTAGCTCTTGTTTACAAGTCCCCCCAACTTGTTTGCCACCCCGGTGTGGGAACCCTTGAACCCACACTGATCCATGGGTTGCTTCACAGGTTCCAGGATCTAAAAAGCGATGACCCTATCCGCCCCGGACTTGTCCATCGATTGGATAAAGACACCTCCGGGATCATGCTTATTGCGAAAAATATGCATACTCACGAGCTTCTTTCAAGCGCTTTCAAAAATCGTTTGGTAAAAAAAACCTATCTTGCCCTTGTCCATCGCAATTTATCGGCCACAACGGTTGATGCTCCGATCGGAAGGCACCCAACGGATCGAAAAAAAATGGGTATTGTTGAAACGGCAGGAAAAGACGCAACCACTGCATTTGTCCCCGTGGCATTTTCTAAAAACTGCTCCCTTGTCCTTGCCTCCCCCAAAACCGGAAGGACGCACCAGATTCGTGTCCATCTGCAGCATATCAACCATCCTATAGTGGGAGATCCCCTGTATGGTTTTTTTGGCTCCGATAAGCTCCTGAATCCACCCCGTATTTTACTCCACGCCCTTAGTTTGGAATTTATCCATCCCCACACTAAAAAGCTGATGCAATTTGAAGCGCACCTCCCCAAAGACTTTGAGGAGTTCCTTCTCAAAAGAGGTTTTGACCCAGATCAAATTGCTTCCTTAACTCAAAAACAGAACCTTGCAACAATTTAGACGACGAAACTGTAATTCTAAATTTTTTTCGGGAGATTTAATCGCAACTCGTGTACTCTTAGACCAAAAGGCCTTTTTTTATAAATAGGTGTTTGTCTTTAATGGTGTCAGTTTTTATCACTAAGAGAAATTCTGAGGAAAAACTTTAAACCAAATATTACCTTGAAAGGCCTAATGAATTGTCCCCCAATAGGAACTAGAACATGGAAGAATTCATCGGATATATCATCAAAAATCTTGTCACCAAACCAGAACAAGTCACTGTCAAGCGCACATCTAGTGAGAATACAGATGTGTATGAAGTACGTGTTGCACCTGAGGATATGGGTAAGCTTATCGGCAAACAAGGGCGCACCATAAATTCCGTTCGCACTCTTGTCGCCGCCACAAGCGCTCGTCTGGATGCAAAAAAACGGACACTTGTCGAGGTCTACGACGAAGGAAAAGAGAGACAAGAGTAGCTAAATAATTTCCTTTCTAGTAAGTTTGGTTTTTAACGAAAACTTCGAGAGGAATACCTGCTATGAAAGAGTTCATCACTTATATCGTGAAGAACATCGTTGATCAGCCCGATCAGGTGAAAGTGGAAGCGATTCAAGGACATAATACAATGATCATTGAGGTTAAAGTCGCTAAAACTGACACCGGAAAGGTTATAGGTCGACAAGGAAAAACGATCCAAGCCATCCGCGCTCTGGTGGTTGCTGTAGCAAGCAGAGCCGGAGTTCGAGTGACCCTCGAGTTATTGGAAGCAGATGCACCGTCACCTGTGCATACAACAGTTTAAAAACTAGAGCCCCGGTAACCCGGGGTTTTTTTTATTGAAGTACCCCTATTTTATACAAGGGGCTATATCTTTCTTTCTAGAGGTGATAGATCCGGCCTCAAAGCTCAACACGATCCATGGTTTTTCACTTACAGATGCGGTACTTTTAAAACCTGCTATCTCATCGAAAAGAGTTTTGTACTCTTTGGGAACAAATGCTTCGATCCGTTTTTTTGCGTGCATTTGGATGAACATCATCAAAAAGTAGGAGAGTTGGGTAACACCTTCATCGGAGGAACTCGCAGTAATCCAAATCTCATCTTTATGATTTTGATTTGGTTTTAGACCCTTATAAAGATCCTCTGCACCCTCAACCGTTGTGAGCATCAGAATCTTAAGGGATTGCTCGGTCTTGTGCTCGTACCATGTTTTTGCCACGGCGTCATAATTCTTTTTCAGGGTTTTGATATTATTTGGGTACACCTTCAATTGGCTGACAAGCGCCTCTCCCTGTTTTTTCGTATCATTAAAGATCTTTAGCGACTGCAGACGTTGTTCTACGTCCTCCTCTTTTAGGCTATAGACAGTTTTGTAAAATCTGTAGAGTTCAGAGTTTTGAATGAGGGGCTTGAGCTGTGTAGGATCAATCACCTCGGTAATTTTATTTTGCTCCAAGGAGACTAATCGATTGACCAGTTCTACGACAATCTCATGGTCTAAAGCTGTTTTTTTAGACAAGAGATCCGTGTCATCCAATATCGCATACAAAAACATCTGATAATCGGCCGCTTCCCTTTTCGAGTCGCACCAACCAATCTGCATTGCCCGCGCTATCCTCTCCTCCAGGACCCGCTCCAATATCCTTAGCTGCCGTGTGTCAGACACATTTTTTGCCCCCTCTAAAAGCGCTGTATTAAGCTGCTCTTCTGTCGGTCCATCGGTCACCAGTTTTTTATTTATGTCAAAAGCTAATTTAGCCCCAATCACATTTGAGGACTGCACATCCATAGTATAGATAGTGGCTACTTTTTGAGTTTTGACGTCCGTTTTGTGGTGGTCTATTATGGCTGCAATCTCTATGTAGCGGGGAATACCGATCTCGTTAGGATTGCTGAAGTCTCTCAAAACAACAAACCCTTGGGTAGGACTACGCAATCGGGAGGAGTAGATCACCCCTTCGACTTTACTGTCTCTTGTAACAAAAATTGCAGACCGGTCATGAATGCGCAAATTGATCTCTTCAATTGTTGTACGAGGATGAACGGAACTCTTTTTCTCCTCATAGACTTTCTCCTTGACCATCAAGGCAATAGAAAACGTATCTATATGCGAGCGTAATTTTCTAAAAGCATCCGAAAGAAGATTAAAAATCTGCTCCAGATCACCTATTTCACCCTTTTTATGCCGCTCGACAGCCGCATGGAACCGGTCAAATCCAAAGGAATAGATCCTGTCCATTTTCTGCATGAAATGGAGAATTGAGGACTCCAATCCCTGCTCCACATCCAAAACCTTTTCAAGAAAGGTGTGGAGATAATTTTTCCTTTTTAGAGCAAATTCCTGCACAGGCTCCAGCTCTTTAAATCGAAAGTTTAAAAGCCTTTTCACATCCCCTTCTTTAGATACAAGAGCTTGAAAAAAAGCGTTTTGGGCCCAACGTATACAGTGGTTCAGGCTGTCTGTAACCAATCGAACCTTCTCAACATCTTCCGGTAGCCATCCACCGCAAAAATTCCCCTCTTTATCCACGACACAGCAGGCATGTTTAGAGCTTTCGGACGAAACATCCAAAGTTTTGTCCTCTAGACGGTGAATTTTTAGCCCCTCGGTTGTAGCCAAATCCAGGGCTACCAAGGTGAGCTCTGACCTGTTATCAGCAAACACCTGAAAAAAACTAGGTCCGTATGTTTTTAAAAATAGGAGTTTTACCTCAAGAATTTCCTCAGGAGTATTTGGAACATTCCAATGGTGCAAATTTTGGGACACATCCATTTCAAATGCATCCATCCATCCGTTGAATGAGCTCACAACAGTATCAATATCGGGGCTCAGGTGTGCAGTCACCACAACAGAACCGGGCATCTGCCCGTTTGCTGCCACCGGGAAAAGAATTTGAGAGGCCTCCCTGGGGGCCTTGCGTCCCATAATCTTCTGCCGGATCTCCATCTGTTTTTCTTTGGAGAGGTTGCTATGGTTTTTCAAGTAGAATTCATAATCACAAATCGAAATCTGCATCCCTTCGGACCGCTTCCCTTCCAAATGTTTCACCACCTCTTTAAGTAAAAAGCAAGGGGCAGGTTGTTGAAGTATGTACTCAGTAAGGGTTTGAAAAACGTGCAACATAATTTAACTCGTCGACATTTTGTCTAGATAGTTTATGGCTCAAATTCTTGTCGATAAGAACAAGGTTAAAAAGAAAGAGAGCCAAAAATTCTCTCTTAAAAAGAAGATAAAAATTGAACCGAGCAGGACTCGAACCTGCGACCTACTGCTTAGAAGGCAGTTGCTCTATCCAGCTGAGCTATCGGTCCGTAAAGGTGACAACATCTGGTCTTTGTTTCTTTAGAGCAAAGCCCGGACATCACCTTTTCTGCACTATATTAGAGAATCTCTTGATTCGAATGCAAGGGTAAAGTTATGCTCTCAAATGTCTTTATGTCGAAAGCGCTATATACAGAACTGAGTGAACAATTTTTTGCAATCCTGGGCCCTTGTGTGATCGAGTCGGAATCGCACACCCTGTATATGGCAGAAGAAATCGCACATCTTCGTCGTAAGACCGGTATCCCTATAGTTTTCAAGGCAAGCTTTGACAAGGCAAACAGAACCTCTTTGCACAGTTTTCGGGGTCCCGGTATCGATGAGGGGTTACGCATTCTAGAAAAGGTAAAGAAAAATTTCGATCTTCCGGTAACAACCGATATCCACGAGACTCCCCAGGCCTCAATTGCAGCTTCTGTTGTCGACATTTTGCAGATTCCAGCCTTTCTGTGCCGACAAACGGATCTGATTGTCGCCGCAGCAGAAACCCAAAAAATCCTTTCGATCAAAAAAGGGCAGTTTGTAGCACCTCAGGATATGTCACAAGCTGTGGAAAAGAGTCGATTGGCGGGAAATGAAAAGATTTTTTTGATCGAGAGAGGCACTACCTTTGGCTATAACAACCTGGTCGTGGATATGCGTTCTTTTCCCATGATGAACAATTTTGCGCCCACCATCTTTGATGCCACCCACTCTCTGCAACTTCCCGGCAAGGGGGGCTCTTTTACCTCCGGGCAAAGAGAATACCTGCCCCAGCTTGCTTTCGGAGCGGTAAGCGCGGGGGCTAAAGCCCTTTTTCTCGAGGTCCATAATAATCCTAAAGAAGCTAAAAGCGATGCGGCTACGGTCTACCCCCTTGATCAGGTGGAGCCCCTTTTGCTTAAAGCCCATCACTTCAGCCTCCTTGCAAGAGATTTTTATCAAAATCATATGTCGCTAAGTGAGGATTTGTGCACCTCAAAACGTCCTTAGGTCTATTAGCCTGGTTCATTTTTTTAGGGGTACTCTTCTTCATTTCCTTAACGAACGAGACGATTGCCACCGACGGGCTGGATAAAAAAGTCGAGCCTAAATTTTATGCCGGATCCATTTTGCGGAGATCTCAGAATCTTCCAAATAATTTCTTTATGGAGGCAAAAAATGTAGAAAACACCTTGCAAACGGAGTATTCGTTTGGAGTCCACGGTGGGATGGATCGGTTTGAATTTTTTTGCGATAAACTGACGCTTGACCCCAAGACGGGTTTTTTGTTTGAAGGAGATGTCCGGTTTATTGATAAGCTCGATGACAAAATTCTTTTTGCCCCGTATGCACAAATGACTCCAGATGGGAGCTCACTAAAGATTTACGACAACCCGATTATCATCCAAAAAAAAGGGACCCAATCGAAAATCAGAGCGAAAAGTGTTGTCTACCAAAAAACATCAGACGGCTTCGAGGCCTCTTTGGAAGGGCCAATTGAGTGTGTCGTGCAAGATATGGAGATTAAAGAGTTTGACCCTTTTAAACGTGAAAGGCCTCTCTAAAGAGTATAACGGCCGGCTGGTAGTACAAAATATCAGCATAGAA
Source organism: Chlamydiota bacterium (assembly GCA_016866475.1). Classification (GTDB taxonomy): domain Bacteria; phylum Chlamydiota; class Chlamydiia; order Chlamydiales; family RGXB01; genus RGXB01. Next base: position 142,676 of record VGMF01000003.1, read on the forward strand.
ATCGAACCGAATCAGATTGTTGGTCTCTTAGGACCTAATGGAGCCGGGAAAACGACGGCATTTTATATGATCATGGGGCTTGAAGATCCGGATCAGGGGGAGATTTTTTTAGAAAATCGCCCCATAACAAACCTCTCTATCGATAAGCGGGCGAAATTGGGGATGGGCTATTTGGCTCAGGAGCCCTCAATATTCCGCCAAATGAGCGTTGAAGAGAATCTTTTAGTCGTTTTAGAAACAATGAAGCTAAAAAAGTTCGAAAAAAAGGAGCGCTTGGATCAGCTTTTAGAGGAGTTCAGGTTGACCCATCTTAGAAAAAAGCCCTCCCCTACCCTATCGGGGGGCGAGCGTCGTCGGCTCGAAATTGCGCGCACCTTAATCCAATCTCCAAAGCTGCTTTTGTTGGATGAGCCGTTTGCAGCGATCGATCCGGTGACGATCGATGAGCTTAAAGAGCTGATTTTAACACTTTCAAAAAAAGGGATCGGTTTCCTCATTACCGACCACAATGTAAGAGAAATATTTAAAATAGCTAATCGTTGCTATTTGGTACAAAAAGGGGTAGTGACCCACCAGGGGACCCCGGAGTACCTGTGCTCCAATCGGGAGGTGTTAGATTCCTACCTGGGGCACCAATTTACAATCTAACTTAAGACTTTCGGGGTGATTCCCTTGACTTCTCCTCCCAAAAGGGGATAAAATAGGCGAAAAATTTCCACCCAATCGGGTGAAGTCTATTGGTAAGGGCAATCTCCTTTGCCCCCTTTAGAGACAATCAAAAAAATCCATAAGCCGTCAGGAGTCGAACATGGAAACAGAAATGACACTTGCGATCATCAAGCCTGATGCAGTGAAAGCGCATCACGCCGGCGAGATCCTCTCAATGTATGAAAAGCATCCGCAATTCAAGATCCGCGGGATCAAATTGATGCATATGGACCGCAAAACTGCAGAAGGTTTCTACGAGATTCATAGAGAACGCCCCTTTTTCGAGGAGCTTGTTTCATTTATGATGTCCGGCCCCTGTATCGTAATGGCTATTGAAGGGAAACATGCTGTTTCCGCCCATAGAGATTTCATCGGTGCAACAAATCCGCAGCACGCGCATGAGGCAACCGTGCGTAAGCGGTTTGGAACAAGTATCGGTAACAACGCCGTCCACGGATCAGACAGCCCCGAAAACGGTTTGAAAGAGGTGAATTACTTCTTCGATGTTTCCGACCTTGTCAACATCAACTGGGCACACAACTTCGCCTAACACTTAAAAAGGTGTCGGTAAATCTACTGCCACCTTTTTTATTTTTATTTTGACTAAATTGAAAATCAATTCTATTTTTATATCAAACAAGGTTTTTATGTATAAAATAGTCTTAGGTTTATTATTTAGTTTTTCCTCTATCTATACTGCTACTAAGAAGGACTTGCGAACATACGCTAAACATTTTTCAGCTAATAACGGCTATAACTGCATAGATTCCACATGTAATGGGGAAGCTCTCTTTGTCGAAAAATATCTCAACAAAGATACGTCCATAATTTTTGATGTTGGTGCAAATGTTGGAGCGTGGTCTGATTTGGTAATTGAATATTTTCCTAACGCCCAAATTTATGCCTTTGAACCTACACCCGAAGCTTTTGTAAAGCTTAAAATTAAGCAGGATAAAAACAAATTAAAAGCATTTAATTTGGCTATAGGTGAATGTGATGCACTTATGGATTTTTGGTGCTGGGGGAATCAAAACTTCGGTTTCCATGAATTAAACGGATTGTATTACCGCCCAAATTTGAAAGATTTCCTCCATACGCAACCATCTAAAATAAGTGTATCTGTAATTTCTTTGGATAAATTTTGTCGAATTCATAACATCCAAAAAATTGACTTTTTAAAAATAGATACCGAAGGGAATGAATGGGGTGTTTTACTGGGAGCTAAACAGCTTATCTCAGACGGAAAAATTGACACAATTCAATTTGAATACGGGGGTTGTTACCTCGACTCTTGCACAAAACTCGAGGATGTCTACAAATTTCTAAAATCTGAGGGATTCCACATTTACAGACTGGGAGCTTTAAGACCGATAGAAGTTGACGCATGGAAACCATCTCTGGAAAATTTCCAGTACTCAAATTACGTAGCATCTAAACAAAAGTTGCAAATAGAAAAATACAACTAGTTTTGACGGGCGATCAAGCCCGTTTTTTAAAGGTATCCAAATGCTCCAGAGCTTTGCCTGTTCCTAGACAAACGGCAAGAAACAGACTGGGAGCTTTAGGACTGATAGAAGTTGACGCATGGAAACCATCTCTGGAAAATTTCCAGTACTCAAATTACGTAGCATCTAAACAAAAGTTGCAAATAGAAAAATACAACTAGTTTTGACGGGCGATCAAGCCCGTTTTTTAAAGGTATCCAAATGCTCCAGAGCTTTGCCTGTTCCTAGACAAACGGCAAGAAGTGGATTTGGTGCTACAATGACGGGGAGGCCACACTCTTTAATGATGTGCTTATCAAGCCCTTTGATCAAAGCTCCCCCTCCTGCTAGAACAATTCCTCGCTCAACCAGATCTGCTGACAACTCGGGGGGGCATTTTTCTAGAATCATCCGAATGCTTTCGATGATCTGCTGGATTGGCTCCGCAAGGCATTCGCGTATTTCTACTGAGTTGATTCTTTTAGTGATGGGAAGGCCTGCCACCTGGTCGCGCCCCCTCACCTCCATTTCTAATTCATTCTCTCCGAGCGGATAGGCCGAGCCGATAGTGATCTTGATGTCTTCTGCTGTCCTTGGACCAATCATGAGATTGTACGTGCGGCGCATGTAATTGATGATGCACTCATCAAACTCATCTCCGCCTATTCTCAATGATTTTGACTCTACAATACCCCCTAAAGAGATAATTGCGATCTCAGTTGTACCGCCACCAATATCGACAATCATGCTGGCATAGGGCTCATGAACAGGGAGATCCACCCCAATTGCCGCAGCCATTGGCTCTTCAATCAGCATTACCTCCTGGGCTCCTGCGCGAATCGCAGAATCTTCGACCGCCCGCTTTTCCACCCCTGTGATCCCAGAAGGCACGGCGATCAAGATGCGCGGCCTGAAAAATGTCTTGGATGGGTTGACCCTGCGAATCAGCTCCTTAAGCATCCCCTCGGCTATTTCAAAATCGGCGATCACTCCGTCTTTCATAGGACGTACCGCGTGGATTTTGCGCGGTGTTTTCCCAAGCATCGCTTTCGCCTTTTGACCTACCGCCAACACCTCATTAGTCATAGAATCTACAGCAACGACAGAAGGTTCCTGCAAAACAATCCCTTTGCCTCGCACGTACACTAATGTGTTCGCTGTACCTAGGTCAATACCAATGTCACTTGTAAAAAGGGCCGCAAAACGTTGCCAGCGTGACTGAAAGGCATCTGCAATTTGGGAGAGCAACTCCGACTTTTTAAGTGTAGGGTTCATGTTGATCCTAAAAGGTGTTTCTTTCTAAAAATATAAACCTATCAAACTTAGAAAAATTTGTCTCCAAATTTTAATAGTAGGTCTCTTTTGAAATTCCGGCAAACCAGTTCTTGGGGATAATTTTATCTAAATTTGAATCATGGCCCCAGTCTTAAGTTTGTTAACAAGAAAAAAGGCCCTTATGGGGCCCATCTCTCATTAAACTAGTAGTGTTCACGCAAAATGATATTTTATGAACGGACCGCTTTTTTCAAAAATTCCTCTTTTTCCCGACCGGGAACATCCAATCTTCCATGCTATTTAACATCCATAAATTTGAAAAAAGGAAAAAATAGACTGTCCATTTAAAGGCAGTTTTTTAATTCTTTTTGAAGTTTTTCGTGCAACCTTCCTAATCTTTCAAGCTGATCCTCCAGAGTGAATTTGGCGCTGAATATCGAATGGGCTTTTCTAGCTAACTTTTCTGCTTCAACAGGATGCTCAAGCACCCAAATCAAATGGGTGTAAATTTGGCGAAACATCTCATCAGAAGGTAGCTTGTTATCTTTATCAATATCTATATACAGGACCGCATCTTTGAATTCTCGAGTAACAAAGCCGTGACGGTCACTTATGATCACACTCCCTGCAGCCGCCGCTTCAAATATCCTGGGGGTAATGACCTCATAATCGAGATGCTCCTGGGAGTGTAATACCAGCACAACCCCTGCCTCTTTAATAGCGTTGGTAACGCTTTTTCCGTCGTAAGGCAACTCCCCTTTGTAAGATTTGAGGTGCCAATTTTTCATCCCCTCTGTACCATAGACATCCATAAGCCCCGTCTCATCAAGCATCCGTAAACAATCATGATAAGGCTTGCTTTTTCTTAAAAGATCCCAATTGACCCCGCAGTAGAACAATTTTTTTGGTTCTAAGGGTTTGTATTCTGATTTAAGGCAGCTTGGAACCCATTCGATGATATCTCTCTTTTTCCCATGTTGATCTAAAAAAGATACGAAAGAATCCATTTTTTGCGGGACACACAAATAGCCATCATATTGAAGAAGTTTTTTGCCGTGGATTCTAATATTTTCGTCATGGCTGCGTGTCATCGCCAGGTAATTTGGTATTTTCTTGTGAGAATATTTTCTTGGATACAAACTGATAATAAAATCGGAATCAAAGTTTTTGAATAATTGAGAAAGGCTTGTATAGCCTATCTGATTTTCGTCAAAAACAAATTTTACAGGGTGGGCGAGACTCCAATCATTTCTAAATAAAAAAGCTTTTCCCTTCCAACCTAGGTTTTTGGAGGCAATTTCTAGTCGCATTGCCAACTCCTCCTCACCTCCGGTAAAGGGTGTTGGAATGAGGACGTTATACGTTTTAGAGGGGAGGTTTTCAGCAGTTAAAAAAGCCGCTTGGTACAAAATTACAGCGACCAAACGTAGCAGATATTTTCTTAAATCAACTAATTTAAAATTAGTCCACATGTAATCTCTCAAATTAATTTAAGGTCTGGATTCCTAAATTAACTTATATAGAGGTTAAACAAAAGATTTTTTGCATCTTCTAAAGAGAAATTAAAGCCCTCAAATTTGAAATCTTGTGAGTAACACATCCCCATCAGAATTTTAGAACCATCTGAACAAGGGGTTTTTGAAAGAAAAAACTTTTTAATTTGGTAACAAAAACGCCCCCTTTTGGGAGCGTAATGAACAATTATGGTTTATATCAAAAAGTAGATGATCACCTGTAGGAACGCAAATAGGATCCGATTTGTACCCTCAACTCTCTTTCTGCATCTCCCATTTTTTGGTGAAGGGTTTGCCGAACTCTGGACAAATCTACTCTTATTACATCGGCGACCCTAGAAAGTTCCTCTTCAAGAGTTTCTTTCTGAGTCTCCAACTTGCTTATTTTATTAGAAAGAGACCAAGCGTTCCATCCGTTTAAGACAGCACTTCCGGCATTGTAAGCCAACGATAGATTAGAGCGTGGCTGCAGCCTAACGATCTCGCTTTCTATCCGTCTTATCTCTTGCTCTAATTGATTGTCGGTCCAATCCTTTTGGTATAAAATCCTGTTTTTTTGTTTTTGCAGATCCTCAATCAGCTGCTGATTTTTTTGCGCTTGCATATAGGAGACGCTTTCTGAACTGAGCTCTCGAATTTGAGTTTCAAGCTGTTGAACCAACTGTTGCTGTGCTAAAGAAAGCTGCGGAATCGTTGTCAATTGCTCTCGTAAGACGATGAGTTTAGCGAATTCGGACTTTTTTTCATCCCTACCAAAAACACCCATTGCTTTTGAGCCCTGTTCCAAAGTTTGGTAACCAGCTCTCGCCTGCTCTTTTCTAGCATCGGCCAGCTCGTCCTGAACACTTTTTAGCTCTGTAGATATTCTAGTATAGCCGCTTCTTTGTTCAATCTCTAGTATTGCCCTATCCGCAACTGCATTTGCATCTTGTTTCTTCGCTTCGCAAAAATTGATAGAACCATGACAGCGTTTCATTAGATCGAACTGCTTATCTTCTTGGTCGAAAAATGAGAACGGACAGTTCCCCTCAAGGGAATAAAATTTTAAATAGGCATCCGGATCTTCGCCCACGAAATGGAGTTTTGTCAAAAGGTAATCTTTTATGAAACGAGCATTTGTTTCCCCTTTCGCCTGGATTAAAAAAGCCTCGATTTCTGGGTATTTTTCAAAAATTTTCTTCAAACCTAGTCCCCGATTCAAGTCGCTTGAGACACGATCTTCAAGCTTTCGAATACTCTCCGGATGATCAGAACCTTTCCCCATAATAAACATAAAGAGAGTAGTGATCAGAGAGACTATAGATAGGTTTCTAAAAAAACCGACAGTCGCAATAACTACTGAAGGTTTAGCAATTAAATATTTGGATGCGCCAAGGTAGCCGCCAAAAAAAATACCGGTCGCTACTAGGCCGATTTTTTTTGCCAACGATCGGTTGCTGTCCTTATATAAAAAAGAGGGGGGGGTGGGTTCATCATAGAGTTTTGTTAAATCTATTCTAAAATTTCCTTTTGACATTCTATTTCCTATTAAACTTGGATTAACGTAAGGTATTTTATAATAAATTTCTGTTCAGCGCAACCAATTGGGGCTTTAAAAAATTTACTTATTGAACTACCGCCGTTTGCCCGGTCGGGAAATAGATTTTGTTTGCCTCATCGATAGATATAGATCGGGATCCAAGCTTATTTTTGATCGCATCCTGCCAAACGCTAACCTTCCATCCGGTACAAACACGCATATGGTCTAGTAGAAACAGATGTTTAAAAAAAGATTTTATGCCCTTGGGGGACTGCTCGGGTTTTAGGCACTTTGCTTCCAGTTGCTGGAGCTTTTTCGGGGTATGCCAGGCTCCTGTGCAGAGATACACTAGGTGGTAGAGCCCCGAGAGGGCAAACCTGAAGAAATTAGCAACATAGCTAATCACTTTCAAAACCGGTTGGGGAGCTTTAAGATGGGTCTTTTCTAAAAATTTTCTAAAAAGTGCCTGTGTAAAAAATTCTTTATTATTGATTTTGACCCCCAACTCCTCATCGAGCACCTTGACGGTATATTGGGAGCAGTTGTGATAAAAAATGTGGAAATATTCCTTTTTCTCCCTTTTATCGGTCTCAATTCTTTCTTTTAATTTATTAAACTGCTCTGTCGTTAGCTCAATCAGAACCTTTCTCTCTTTCCCGGCGGCAGCTTCTTTCGGATCCGGAGATATGAGTTTTCCCTCCTTAGCATTATAGGGAAATTTAGTTGAACCGCAAAGACCCACGCTATACCCCTCGCCTTTGCTCGAGATCAGCTCCATCCACACGTGCCTTGAAGAGCCTAATAGTCCGATCTCCTTCGTTTTGATCGCGACGTAGTTGAGACCTGCTTCATTTTCTAAATCAGGATGAGAGTGGGTAGGGGTAAGAAATTCCCATTCTCGATAAGAAGTTTGGTGTAAGCCCTTTATGCCATCATAGCGCCATTTTCCCCCAATTCGCCCGGAGGCGATCATGCCGGCTATCTCTTGAGGCAAAGGTGCTTTACTGATTGGCTTACCATCTAAAAGAATTTCTTCATGATCAAAGGCCTTTCGCCATTTTTCTAGGCTATGGCCGCATAGGTGCGTTTGAGCTAAGGACATGGTTCTTCTTCCGATCTTTTTAAGAAAGAAATTATATCATAAAATTTAATATAAAAAAATACATAGAAATAAGGAGAAGATGGCAAAAGGGGTTAGTAAACCCCTAAAACACGAAGAATCAGTTGTATAGATTTAAAAGGATTTTTGAATCAGAGCCGGCTTAGGTCTCAAGCAGTTCCAGGACATCTTCCCACGTGAGTTTTGCGAGGGCCTCCTCGTCACAGGTGACGACTTTCTTCACAAGACCCTTTTTGCGGTTTTGCATCTCGACGATTTTCTCCTCGATCGTATTCTTGGAGATCAATTTATAGACCGAGACATTGCGCTCTTGTCCTAGACGATGCACCCGATCCGTCGCCTGACTTTGGACCGCAGGGTTCCACCACATATCGTAATGGATTACCGTATCGGCTCCCGTCAAGTTCAGCCCGGTACCACCGGCCTTAAGGGAGACTAAGAATACAGGTATATGTTTGTCCTCATTGAATTCCTTGACCAGTTCCAGTCGATTTTTGCTCGCCCCATCAAGATAGCAAAACCGGATACCCGCTTTTTCAAGGTCAGAACGGATAATTTGGAGCATTTTCGTGTATTGAGAGAAAATAACAGTTTTATGTCGCCCCTCAATCAACGTGTTCAGCAACTCCATCAACATCTCATACTTGGCGGAATCGCCAGGCTCGGCCTGCTCTTTCGCAAATATACCCGGGTGGCAACAGATCTGTTTAAGCCTTGTTAGGGTTGCAAGAACATGGATCTGCACCTTATCAAACCCATCCCTCTCAACAAGTTTTGTAAGCTCGTCTTTTGCTGATGCTGCATAAGAGCGGTAAAGATCCTGCTGCACCGGAGTGAGCTGTGTATGGTAAACGATTTCAGAAACGGGGGGGAGATCATCTAATACATCCGCTTTCATTCTTCGCAAAATAAAAGGGGCTACCTTCTTTCGTAAATACTGGAGATTTTTGGTCAGCTCCTCACCTGTCGGACGAATATATCTCTCAATAAATCGGTCGTACGAGCCCAAAAACCGGGGCATGAGGAAATCAAACAAGCTCCATAACTCATCAAGGGAATTTTCGATTGGGGTTCCCGAGAGGATGAGCCTATGGTCTCCTTTTATTTGCTTCACCGATTTAGCGTTTCTTGTAGCTCGATTTTTAATATGTTGCGCCTCGTCCAGAACCACGTATTTGAACACAAAACCGTCGTATAACTCGATGTCTTTTTGGATCAAGCTATATGTAGTGATCAACGCATCATACTCCTGGATCGTCTTGATCAGTCGCTTGCGCTGCCCGGGGATACCATCGATGACCGCCACCTTGAAATTGGGATTGAATTTTTTAAATTCCTCATACCAATTGTATAAAAGTGATGTCGGACAAATGATGATTGTTGTCGATTTAGGGAACAAAGCGTGCATTTGTGTGATGGAAGTGATCGCTTGCAAAGTTTTTCCAAGCCCCATATCATCCGCCAAAATACCCGACAAATACATCCCTCTTAAACGCTCAAGCCATTGCACACCCTCTTTTTGGTAGGCGCGCAGCTCCGCTTTTATCTCCTTAGGAACGGCTGAAAAATCGAGCACCTTTTCCCCAAGCATTTGACGTCGGATGTCGTGCAGTTTTTCCGAAATTTTAACTTCGACGGGTAGCCCTTCAAAATTAGAAGCATCGATATTAGCCAGAGACCAAATCGGGCACTCGAATTTGTAGTTTTCCAACCGCTGGATTCCTAACTCGTCAAAAAGCTGAGCGATATTTTGCATCTCTTCTAGATTCAAAACGAGGATTTTTGGGATTTGACGCACTTTCTCCGAAGGCTTCTTTTGACCCGTTTTAGGAGATTCTAGCTCCAAAAAAGCCCTTTTTGACAAAATGCATTCCCAAAGACGATCCATCGTGACCCCTTTGAGGTCCCCTTCAACTTTGAGCTCAATCATAAAAGCATCCATTCGATCCAGGTGGACAAAATGCAGGCCAAATTTGGTTTTGTCGTAAATGAACTGATCCAAAAGATTCTGGGGGCAATTAAATGTCACCGAGGTGTTAAACTTCGGGACAATCTCGGTCATAAATTCTATAATCTTTTTATCACTCTTTGCAACATAGTGTCCGGTATCATCAAGGTATTGGAAATCCTGGAACAACTCCCTGAGAATTTTAGCCTCGTGCACCAGATCCCTTGCCAAAACACCCACATCCTGAACGAAGTGGCAGGCCTCATCATAGGACAATTTAAAATGGGACGAAGGGACTGTGAAGGATCCATAATCAAACGAGAGGGCTGCCTCCAACTCTCCATCCAAATAGGATAAATCGCAAATAGCTTTGAGTTTACCTACAAATGGGAGCGTAGGATAAAATTGCTTCCCCTTCTCATGCGTTATCTGAGAAAACTTGCTCAATTCAACCAGGGCATTTTCGATGAAAGTTCCTAAAAGGGGATGAGGTATCGTCATCGAACGGAGTGTATACAGATGTTGCAAATGGGCCCTTTTGATTTCCGCACGGAAACGGTAATACACATTGTTGTGAATAAGTCCCGGATAAGCGCATTCAAAAAAGCGCACCTCCTCAAGGGTCACCTGCTGCTGATCTACCATCACGGTAGGATTGATCAAAATCTTGGATGCCGGAGGATCGATATACTCGATATTCATATTGAATGTGACCGGCGACACGGAGAAATTTAAAGGTTCTTCTATCGTTTCATAATAAATACAGGGAAGATTGAGAAACTCGTCATGGGCAAATCCGGAGCGCTTCCCTTCAAATTCCTGCATCGCAATCGCATAGGACTCAGCTAAAACAAGACCAAAAGTTTTTGCCTCGATATAAGCGGAGCGCAGCCCTTTTTCAGTGACCGCTTTGTCATGAAATCGGGAGTAATCGACAATCATGCGCACGATTTCCTGGTGCTCTTTAGGGAAAGATTCAATGGTAAAAAGGTAGCGTTTGCCGGAAAGGATCAGATATTCCTCATGTCGGATCCCCTCAATAAAATCCTTGACGTTGCTTATAAAAAGTGGTTTGGAACGAGAAGGGAGCCTCAAAGAAAACTGCATTTCTACAATCGGTTTGGAGCCCTCCTGCTCTGGTGGGAGCTGGAAAATAATCTGCATTTCGGCACGATCATAACTCCTCTCCTCGATCGGTAAAAAGAACGGAGAATCGGATAAAATGCGGGCGCTGTTCTGATACTCTTCCAAAACTTCTTTTAGGAATTGCACACCCTGCCGCATCTCCTCTTTTTCCGCCGCTTCTTTAACTATCTCGAGCAGATGTACCGAAACCTCGTCGCTTGTCTGCAAGTTGTTTTCTTTGGAGAAATTGACAAGAATCTCATCGAGATGCATCTCCAGGTAGTAAAGTACTGCCGCAATGTGCTGACAGTCGTATCTGTAAGGGCAATCGCAATCTGAATCGACCATTTCGCATTCGATACGATCAATTTCAATGACACTCTCATAGGTATTTTCGTATTGGCCCAAGACAATTGCGTTGATGCGAATTTTCGAATCGTCAAGCTCCAGAATTTTTACCGAGATGACCTTTTTGTCATCAAAAAGGGCTTTCCCCTCTTTCAGAACATTCTGAGAAAAATCCTGCTTCAGCTTGCGGACATTTAGCATAATCAGTACATCCCGCCCTAAAATACCTCTTCAAACGAGCTTTTACCCTTTTCAGGATAATGTGTGCAATCAAAAATTTGCATCTCATTTGAAGGTTTTTTGTTTCTTTAATCATAACAGATAAAAAAAATCTCCCTCTACATATTTTCGTTAAAAAAGGGTCCTTAAAGCGTTTTTAAAGCTCTTTTAAAGGATTGACACCTTAATAATAATACGTGATGGATTGCCTTAAATGCGCCTGAATCCAGTTATTTTCGTTAAAAAAGGGTCCTTAAAGCGTTTTTAAAGCTCTTTTAAAGGATTGACACCTTAATAATAATACGTGATGGATTGCCTTAAATGCGCCTGAATCCATGGATAAAGCATCCCTTTAACTTTAGGGGAGGGCAATATTCACAAAAAACGCCCTAAAGAGTCGCGGGGCAAATCCCGGTACTGTTTTGGGATGCTAGGTGGTAAAATTAAAAAATTTTGTACCCGATAAAGGATTCAATTTTGATTGATAGAGTCCCTCCCAAAAAAAACAGTATTGCCTAAAAAGCGGTCAACATTATAGACTTACGACCAATAAAAACCTGAACTGCCTCAATCGAAAGCTGTCAGACTCTTCCAAAATTTGGGGATCTGATCCACTTCTGAAGGGCTTTCGGGTTAAAAGTTTTTGCGGGCGTAGCTCAGTGGTAGAGTACAACCTTGCCAAGGTTGGTGTCGAGGGTTCGAATCCCTTCGCCCGCTTTTTACAAACAGTCCTCTCATGACCATTAAAAAAATAATGTGCACGAGAGTCTTTCAACCAACCCAAGGCCACCGTCCCATGAAAACAAGCTTTTCAAATGACGACGTTCAACTTCAAATCAACAAACTTCCCGGTTGCACAGTCGAATATACCGTTACCTGCTCCCCTTCCTTGATCCAAAAGGGAGAAAAACAGGCTATCAAGAAAATCGCTAAAGGAGTCTCTATCCCCGGCTTTAGGAAAGGGAAAGTGCCCGAAGAGGTGATCCGCCGAAACTATTCCAAAGCTGTCGAGGCTGAGGCAAAAGAGGAGCTCACGCAGCTGGCATTCCAAGAGGCGCGCAAGCTCGACTCGACTCCGATCATGCAAACCGAAGGGGCTGTTGGGGCGAAAATAGTGCACTACGGCGAGGGGAAAGCAGAATTCCAATACTTTATCACAACCAACCCCGAAGTTCCCGACCTTTCTTCATTGGAAACTGTTAAAGTACATTCCAAGCCCTTAAAAGCTGTAACCGAAAAAGAGGTCGAAAAGGAGATAAAAAATCTTTTACGCCTTTTTGCGACATGGGAAGATGTGACGGGCCGCGCGGTTAGCGAGGGGGACTTTGTCCGTTTGAACGGCTATGATCTCTCTACCGAAGGGGAGCCAAAAATCTTTAACGAATCGAGGCTCGACGTGTCTAAAGACGGGCTTTCGACAGAGTGGCTTTATGAGGCGCTGATCGGGCTGCAGATTGGGGAGACGAAAATCGCCGACACCTATCCCAATGCCGACGAGACCGAAGAATTCAAGAAAACTTTTTCAAAAAAACAGGTCCGCCTTGAGGTGGTCCGCATCGAGCATCCTACAGCACCTGCTCTCGACGAAGCATTCGTGCAGAAATTGGGCCTGAAAACTGTTGGCGAACTTGAGACGGAGATGAAAAAACGGTTGGAGCATGAGGCGATGAGCAACCATGTCCAAGCCCTTAAAGACGCATTGACCGATGAAATCTTGAAGAATATCACCCTCGAAGTGCCCCAGATTCTTGTCGACCGGGAGGTGGCAAGCCGTATGCGCCGCTACCTTTCTAGCACGCAAGGCAAAAAAGAATTCGAAGCTCTCACCAAAGAAGAGCAGGAAAACAAGCGCGAGGATATCCGAGTCAAATCTTTAGATGCGATCCGTCTCTACTTCATCATCCAGGCAATCATACGCAAGTACAATATTGCCCCTCCTGCAAATATTCAGCAGGATATGACAGAGATTGCCCAAAAACATTACAAAGAGGGGAGCTCAAAGAAGGCTACGCAGCAAATGATGCAGCAAGCCCAAAATGAGCAAAACCAGTTTTTGGCAACCACGATGATGGATACGGCACTTGTCTATGTTTTAGACAAGATTCTCCATGTTTTCCCCCAACCGGCGCATGCCTAAATGCATTTTTAGCTGAACCGATTCTAAGAAAAAGACCTCCTTTAAAGAGGTCTTTTTGTTTTTCAGGAGCTCTTTTGGAACTGAAGGAAAAAGCTTGACCCCTTAGCCCGGTGTTTTCTATACTCTTAGGGAATTAAGCGAGATTTTATTCCCGGCTTTTTTGGATAAAATCGAAAAGATTCAAATCCCTGTTTGAACGAGCAGGGGAAAACCACACCAATGATCCAATCTTTTAGGAGCAAAATGGGCAGTATTTTAATTCCTACGGTGATCGAGAAGACCGCAACACATGAAAGAGCTTACGACATCTGGTCAAGGCTTTTAAAAGACCGGATTATTTACTTGGGAACCCCGATCGATGATACAGTGGCTAACCTGATCATCGCCCAACTCCTCTTTCTGAAAGCCGAAGATGCCCACAAGCCGATCAGCCTTTACATCAATTCCCCCGGGGGGTCGGTTACCTCCGCCCTGGCGATCTACGATACGATCCGTTTTGTAGGGCTCGATGTGTGCACCTATGGCCTTGGCTTAATTGCCTCGGCAGCGACGGTTCTTTTGGCCTCCGGAGCGAAGGGGAAGCGGCACGCCCTCCCCAGCTCGCGCATCATGATCCACCAGCCTTGGGGGGGTGTTTCCGGAACGGCGATTGATATCGAGCTGCAAGCGAAAGAGATCATCTTTTTAAAAGAAAGACTGAATACTATCATGAGCGATTTGACAGGTCAGTCTCTTGAGAGAATCATCATCGACTCCGATCGGGATTTTTTCATGTCCCCCATCGAAGCGCAAGAGTACGGGATCATCGACAAAGTGCTACATCCCGAAATCAAAAAATAGGCAATTATGAGTACAAAGACCCACACCTGCTCTTTCTGTTCGAGAACCGAAGAAAACGTAGAAAAGCTTATTTCGGGGCCGGGCGTCTTTATTTGCGATAAGTGTGTCCGCCTCTGTGGGGACATCATCGAAAAAAAGCCCTCCACCCATGAATTCAAGCTGCTTACCCCGAAAGAAATCTACGATAAGCTTTCGGAGTACATCATAGGGCAAGATAAGGCCAAAAGAACTATCAGTGTCGCGGTTTATAACCATTACAAGCGGATCCGCTCCAAACCGTCCCACGAGAAAGTGGAATATACGAAATCAAACGTTCTTCTACTGGGACCTACCGGGTCGGGAAAAACACTGATTGCCCGCACCTTGGCGACTATCCTGGATGTCCCTTTTGCTATTGTGGATGCGACAACATTGACGGAAGCAGGTTATGTGGGTGAGGATGTCGAAAATATTATTTTGCGCCTTTTGCAAAATGCTGACTACGACCTTGAACGGACCGAAATGGGGATTATCTACATAGACGAGATCGACAAAATTCGGAAAACAACCGGTAATGTCTCTATTACAAGGGACGTCTCCGGAGAAGGTGTGCAGCAGGCATTGCTCAAAATCGTTGAAGGGACAGTTGCAAACGTACCTCCAAAAGGGGGGCGCAAGCACCCGAACCAGGAGTATATCAAGGTCAATACCGAGAACATCCTCTTTATCGTCGGTGGCGCCTTTGTCCATCTTGACCAGATCATAGCCCGCCGTCTTGGAAAAGGGATGATCGGATTCGATGCGAAAGGGGGAACCTCCGTCGCGGCGCACGAGATGTCCAAATTGCTACAAAACGTACAGACAGAAGACCTGATTGAGTTTGGGCTTATACCCGAATTCGTCGGCCGGTTCAACATCATAGCAAATTGTAATGAGTTAACGACCCAGGATCTGATCCAAATCCTCTCAGAGCCAAAAAACGCGATTGTAAAACAATACAAAAGCCTTTTTGCAGACGACGGGGTCGATTTAGAATTTTCACCCGACGCGCTCGATGCAATCGCCGCAAAGGCTAAAGAGGCCGGTACCGGAGCTCGCGCCCTTAGGATGATTGTCGAAAACATCTTGATGGATCTGATGTTTGATGTCCCGTCTGAAAAAGATATCATTGGGATTGTGATAGAAAAGGATTGCGTCACAGAAAAAGCACCCCCTACCGTGGTCCGATCTAAGGATAGCCCACGCCTGCTAGGGGCCTAAATTGAATTAAAGGCCCCCCTTCTGTTAATGGAGGGGGGCATAGTTCTCTACCTACCTAGCGTCCGGATTCGTCATGGAATAGGAACTGTCAGTAAGATTCGCCTATTAAAGCAGGGGGCTCCGATTCGATCCAATCCTCCACAAGTTGATCAAGGTTTGTTGGGTCAAACTTAAAGCTGTCTATCGCAATTTGCGAAATATCTTCTAAAATTTTATCTATTTTAAGAGTGCGATTCTGATCCGAATTAGTACCCTTCTTACTACCTAAGATTTTTTCTATTTCTTTTTTTCGAGCCTCCAGTCTTTTATAGATTTCCAAGCATGCTCCTTGATTGGAAAAAAGTGGATCCCAGTTTTTTTGAAGCTCTAAAGCTATGTACTGTTTTTCCTTTTCTCCACCCGCAGACACTGAACCGGATACTGAACCGGATACTGAACTATTACGGACTGCACCACCAGATCCGACCCCAGTTGCATTAATTGCAGAAAGTTCGGGAGGTAAAGATGATCGGACGAAATCAAGCTTTTGTTGGAAATCTCTTTCTTTATTACTCAAAAATTCACTAAGATCTCCGTTCTCCGAAGGATTACTTTGAAATTCTTGATACCAGCCGCTAAGGGCTGATGGATTTGTAGGAGTAAACCCTGGAGCATGTATGGCGATCCAAACTTGATTGGCTAACTCTTCGTTACGAATCTTTAATTTTAAACCTCTACCGCTCCAAATAGCAAAATAAGGATCTATAACACCAGTGCCTTCTGCACGCAAAGCCTCCTTTTTCTCGGTATATTTGTGAAGTTGATTCAAATAGCACTCAATTTTTTGAGGCGTGTAATCCGAAAAGAGTTTCATAGATCCCAAAAGTATTTTAGTGAGGTGGCATTCCATAAATTTTAGGTATTGTTCCCCGAATTCATAGATGGAACCTTGTTGTGCTGCTATAATTCTAAGCTGGCCGGTGAGTTGATTTGCTCCGCATTCCTCAACCAAATCGAAGGAACCACCACCATATGTAAATGTTTTGAACTGACTATGCTTCCCATCAATTTCTTCTTTAAGCTTTTCCTCATCTTTCAAATCTAATTCTAAGGCCCTTAATCTTCTTTCTAAACCATCCAAATTTTGCAGTCTATCCTGAGATTCGAGAGGTACTAATTCCTGTAATTTTTTCCGATAGGCATCAGAGGTTATTTTATTGAACTTTTCTAAAAAATCCTCTTTTCTCTCAAATCGCTCAAGTTTATCTTTGATCTGTTCGTTTGTACTGAATCTCTTTAAAGGTTCAAAATGTTCTATAATCCCCATGTTATCACGATAAGGGAATGGTCGATGGGTCCGGAAGTACTCATGGTAGAATGCCTGACAATCTGGATTTTGTGAATAGCCGCAGCATTCGGCGATAAATTTATCTCGGAGCTCAATTTTTTGTTGGACTTTTCCTTTATCCCTTAAAAGGGGGATTCTCGACACGCTTTTCTCTATATCTTTATTACTTAAAATTGTTTCGACCAATTCAACAGGGTTTTGATCAAGTAGAGCAAGAATTTTACCGGGATTATATTCTTTTGGATTACTTCCCAAAGCTCTTTCTAATGCGTATTTTTGTATAACATCTGCTTTTTTTCGTTCATTAACAACGATCTTAAAATCCTTGAGAACTTTATCTACCTGTTCTTCAGCCCCTTGTTTATCGCAGCTGATCAATGCATACAATTGAGGAAAATCGGAGTATCCTTGAAAGCTTTCTGTATCATTTGATTGGTACAGGGCCTTGCAACCCAAAATAAAAGCTTTTTTTCCCGAAGCCCAAGTTTGGAAAATAGCATCCCCAAGATCGTAAATTTCTCCAACCTCAGTAAAAGGTTTTTTGAACAACATTTCGCTTAAATTCAAAGTTGTCGGTCTTGCCCCTTGTTTTTTTACTACTTTAAAAGATTCCCCTGGTGTTCTTTTAATTTCACATTCTTCTTTTTTGTAATAGACTAAAATACCAGTTTGAAAATTTAAATCTTCCAGCATCCCCTCAATCTTAAATTTTTTCGCAATTAACTGATTTAAGGCCTTGACTCCCTCTATAACATCCTTGTCTGTATCGAGAGTTTTTGTAACCACATCTCCCCTAGTTACGCGTCTGCCGAACTCTTCAGGTAAGTGTAGGGTCGGATGTGCTCCCGGATGTGCTGGATTACTTTGAAGAATTCTAGTTGCCAACATCTTGACGTGTTGAATCTCGGGTGCTTGTTGAGAATCACCACCACCTGCTACGGGTCTAATTCCGTCTGGCCCCCTAGCAGATGATGATGGTTGTGACATGTTTTATCCTCTAGCACTCAAGTTGTTCAACTGATCAAAGATTGCTCGTATGGCTTGTTTTGCATCGGAATTATCTCCGTCATTTTCTTGGCTCAATTTTTGACCTACACCCCTTAATGAATCTCCCGCATTACCAAAAAGCGACTGGTTCTTATCTACTGCTGCCTTATTTGCCCTTACTGCAGAATTAGCAAGCTGTCCACCGGCATTAGTGATACTTTTGGACAACTCTGTGAGCTGATTGATGGCGCTCGACCTATTTTGCTTATCACTGGAAAGTTCGGTTGTTCTAACATCTTTCTCTTTGTTCACGCCTTTCGCGAACGCAGTTCTTTGCTCGCCAGTTGATTCTCTATAAATGTCTTCCGGTGTGTATCCGCTATCATCTTGGGAAGTTTTTAATTTGCCGTTCTCTAAGCTATACTTTTTAGTCGCAACAAGTACATTGCCGTCAGCATCCAACCCTCGAGAGTTAGAAAGCGCCGTCTTAAGTGGATCAGTAATGGAATTACCATTGTCGCCCATACTGTCATTATTGGCTTCTGAACTCGATGGTTTCAAACTTGTAAGCCTGGCCAAATTGTCCACCTCTGCCTGCCCTTTTGGAGTAGCTAAGGGTGAAACCAAGGCTAATGCACCTAAGCCGCTGCAGGATGCAGTTACGCCGGCAATAATCGATTCGTTTCTCGTC
>VGMF01000004.1 GCA_016866475.1 Chlamydiota bacterium
TTAGCCGAATATGGCCTCGTCTTGTAATCAAATTGTTCCTGTTTCATAACTTCTCCTTAAATGGATCGCCTATGCTACCAAGCATAAGCGGCTTAATTATACTCAATTTTGAGTTTTTATGTCCATGAAAACATATATTGCTTGTTATAAAAGACTTATGTTCATCGCATAGAGGAGTGTAAGAACTTTTTTTAAGAATGTCAGGAGGAGAGGATGGGGGCTCCCTGATAAAAACCAGCGAATTATTCTATTTTTCAGGGACCAGCTCTATCTCTGCGGAATTCACATTTAAATAATTGGATTTACTGACTACTTTTCGACCGCTTTTTTGCTCTAGCTCTTTTCTTGCATTACCAGCAATTTCTCCCCCTTCCCTGGCTGCTTTCTTATTTTGATGGAATCCTTGAGCATCGCTTCTGTTTCATCCTTCGGTCGTAAAGCAGCAAGCAGGGTCGAAGCGTCGGTCATCCGTAGATCCCTCTTTTTTCCTGTCATTCCTCGCGCGACCTTATTCAAAATCTTTTCTCCTATCACCACATCAGCGGTCCCAGTAGTTCTTTTCAAAGCTGCCTTAATGCTGTCTCGATCGACCGTGCTCCCATCCGATAATTCGATCGAGACAGACTCGTGTTCCCCTGTCTTTTCATTCAATTTAGCGTTCCATTCAAGAAAGGGCTCAGAATCGGCTGTATAACAATCAACCTCTCGTTGTGCCTTATTTATTTCATTTTGAGCTCTCATAAATTCCCACCCTGCATTATTGATGCGCCTGGACTCAATTATAAGTATTTTATTTGAATTTTGCAAAAATAGATCGTGTGCAAGTTACTCACGATTGCAATCCAGATAATATCCATTTTCTCAAACTGCCACCCTTGGAAAAATAATCTCCGGGACTTTTCTCTTCCGGAATAGGCCAAGGTTCAAGGTTTGGATAGGATTTGTCCCAATGAGCATACTCCTTTTTTCCGGCTTCATCGAAATCCAATGCAAACAAAATGAGCTTTCTATTGAGCAACCATTCGTGGAGAAAAGAATGGGGTCTTTTTTGAGCCCCGCCAAGAGCAACACAGGCACAGAGATCTCCCGCTTCTTGCACCACAAGCATGGCGTCAAATTCAGACTCTACAATGATGACTGTTTCGTTGGAGGGGTTGCCGAAAATGGGCAGGCTAGACGAACTTCCGGGAACTTCGTAGTACTTGCCGTAGAAATCCCCTTCTTTCCACTCAGATTTGCGAATTTTGAGTTTTTGGATGTCTTCACTTTCAAAGATGGGGATAACGAATCCTGCGGGCAAACAGACCCATTGGCGTTCTTCCGTTTCCTCAAGCCCCCAATCTGTACGTCGACAAAAGAGTTTAAGCGGGTTCCAACCTAGCCTATTTTTTTTGATTGAATCTAAAGTCAAGCCCCGTTGTAAGAGCAATTTCACTGCTGCTTCATCAATCAAAAGTCGCTGCGCAGATTTCTCCACAAAAATCTTGGCTTTCTCTTCCCATGAGCTGGTAGGAACTCGAGTCGGAACGAGATTAGGTTGACGCCTTAGGTGGAAATTGAGATCTACCGGATCTTTCTGCACTTTGGCGCATGCAGAACGAAAGGACAGCCCTTGAAAGTCTCTGCAAAATTGGATAGCATCGCCCTTCATGCCACATTGACGACACCAATAGCGATCCTCTTCGGGCCAGAGCATAAACCGGTCAGTTCCCGCACAGCCTGGGCATGGGCAGTGATATTCTCCTCCTCGGCTAATCGATGTTTTACGCGGCTCTAGGCCCAATTCCTCTATGAGATCCAACAAATTCATGCTTATTCCATGAAAAAATAGCGCAGTGTTCAACTAGCGCTTCTTTTGTCACAACTACGGAAATTTGTTCTTTAAATTCAGGTAAGAGCTTCTGAAAAAGAGCGTGAATTCGATTTCTTTCTTGGAGAATGGATTCCACTATTTGTTGGTCTACAAGTTTATTGGCCCGCAGGCTTTCCTCATATCTAGTTGCACAATCTAACCACTCTTTGGCTAGAGTTGGTCTTGGGTCCCACATGCGCTTGACTTTTGCCAATAACTCTCGAAAATCCATAAAAAACTAACCTATGACCTGCGAGACTCTATCAAATTTTTGTAAATTAAATCCATAAAAAAAGGGAAAGCAAAAAGCCCTTCTAAAAGAAGGGCTTTTCAACTCCCCGAGTAAGATTCGAACTTACGACCAACGGATTAACAGTCCGCTGCTCTACCGCTGAGCTATCGAGGAATATGAGAAGACAATAGCATGGTAAGTCTATTTATTGCAAGGGTTTGTTGCAAATTCTAGGGGAGGGGGACCGGTAAGAGTTCTTTAAAGGGAGTTACTGCACCTTCAAAAAGGGAGTCACTAAATTTAGTAAGCCCCTGGACCGAGAACACCTGTTGCATAATTATACGCACAATGAGATCCCCCATCACTTTTGTTACCCCCCCTTTGCGGGAATCGAGGTTCTGATAGGTAACCGGGCCCCTAACGGAGTAGACTTGAGGTGCCTGGTTGGGAAGACGTAAGGTGATACGCAGATTTTGTAAGGTTAATTTTTTCACCGATACTGAGGATTCAGAGTCTTTTGGGGCTTCGGCCGTCTGGCTTGACGAGGATCCTAGAATCGGATCCCAATTCATTTTTTGATAGAAAGGGTCGTAGAACTCTACATCCACGTCAATTCCATTAATGACGATACTCTCTACTTCTGTATTAGGTTCTAGAAAATTCCAAATAGGGGTGTTGATCTGGATAGAATTTACGGTCATGGCACGGGGAACTATGGAGCGGGGAGGGTTTTGGATCACAAATCCGCCAACAGTTATCGAGCGCCAGGTCAAATCAAATTTCTCCAAAGAGACCGGTACTGAGAAAAGAGATGATAGATTTCGATTGATCAGTGGAACTCTATAGGAGTAAACCGCTGCCCCAGCTATACTAAGAAAAATGACCAAAAAGAAAAGCACAACAAAGATTTTTTTCATAAATACCTTTTTCACCACTCCTGAATCTCTGTCTAGCGAGCTGTCCAATAGAAAAAAACTTTTTTTTGTCTTTTGATGCCTTTGCCCCATCCCTCAGGTTACTAGTAAAAAAGAAAAGAGGGGCTGTTTGGCAACATCACTTAAACAGGGTACATTGGACGAGAGATAGATTTAATTGATTGATATTCAGTGAGATAGAATTTAAATCTATATCGATTAGTCTTAATAAAGGGGGGAATTATGGCAATTCCTGTTTCATATCGCCAGCATGCCGATTTACAAAATCACCAATTTGAAGCAAGCTCAAAAAGTCTAAGATATCATATTACTCAGATCTGACTAGGCATTTTATCGGGTTTAGGGTGTTTAGCCCAGTTGGCCTACTATCTGGTGGCCCCTTACCCCTCAGATGCGGAAAAATTTAGCAACGAATATATCTGGGATCCGATCGGAAAAATGTTTGATGAGAATAAGAATAAGGAAATCAAAAGTCTTGGTTTAGATAGAATTCCGATTTTCATTCCGATGCAAGAACTCTAAATAAAAAAGCCCCCTTTTAAGGGGGCTTTTTTTTAATCATGAAGCTACATCATGTCGCCCATTCCGCCCATCGGAGGCGCCGCAGGAGCCTCTTTTTTGGGAAGAGTGGTGATCGTGAGTTCTGTCGTTAATAGGAGGCTTGCTGATGATGCACCGTGTTGCAAAGCAGCACGTGTCACCTTAGTTGGATCGACAATTCCAGACTTATAAGCATCAACGAATACCTCATTTAATGCATCAAAGGTTGTCCCCGGTTTGCTCTCTTTGATTTTTGCCACAATAATTGAGCCGTCACAACCTGCATTCTCAGCAATTTGGCGGGCAGGGGCTTCAATGGCCTTCAAAACAGCCATCGCTCCCACTTTCTCATCACCATGGAGCTGATCAATCAGGGGCTTCAGATGCGTTGCGGCCATTAAAAGAGCTGCACCGCCACCTGGAACGATCCCTTCGAGAACAGCCGCTTTTGTCGCATGCAATGCATCGGTTACACGGTCTTTTTTCTCCTTGACTTCGACTTCGGTAGCGCCACCCACTTTAATCACGGCCACACCACCCGAGAGTTTTCCTAGGCGTTCTTGCAGTTTCTCTTTATCGTAGTCGGATGTTGCCTGAACGATTTGTTGACGGATCATATTGCAGTGGGTCTCAATCGCGTGTTTGTTCCCATGTCCATGGATGATTGTAGTGTGGTCTTTGGTAGAGATCACTTTTTTAGCACGGCCCAACATCTCAAGGGTTGCGTTCTCCAGCTTAAAACCGGCCTCTTCCGCAATCACAGTACCGCCTGTCAAAATAGCCATGTCTTCGAGCATTGCTTTACGACGGTCGCCAAAGCCTGGAGCTTTAACAGCGTTGACCTTGATCGTCCCGCGGACTTTATTGATCACAAGGGTACTCAAAGCTTCAGATTCAATATCCTCAGCTATAATTAAGAGAGGTTTACCTGTTTCGGCAACGGCTTGCAGCGGGGTCAAGAGATCTTTGATAGAGGAGATCTTCTTGTCATGGATAAGGATGAATACATCCTCATGAAGCACCTGTTGCGTTTCGGTCTCGTTGATAAGATAGGGGGAGACATAACCGCGGTCAAATTGCATCCCTTCAACAATGTCAAGTTCGTTTTCGAGTCCTTTGGCCTCTTCGACAGTAATCACACCATCCTTGCCCACTTTCTCCATCGCCTTGGAAACTTGCTCTCCAATCTCTGCCTCCCCGTTCGCCGAGAGTGTTGCTACTTGAGCGATCTCAGCAGAGGTGGATACGGGGCGTGAGATTTTGGTAAGCTCTTCAACAACCACCTTTACAGCTTTTTCGATCCCTTTTTTAACGAGGTTTGGGCTTGAGCCGGCGCTCACAGCTTTGAAGCCCTCCTCGTAAATCGAACGGGTCAAAACGGTCGCTGTCGTTGTTCCGTCGCCGGCAACATCGTTGGATTTTGAGGAGGCTTCACGGACAAGCTGGGCTCCGAGGTTCTCTACTGCGTCGGGCAGGGTAATCTCTTTTGCGACTGTCACGCCGTCTTTAGTGATAAGGGGGGTACCAAAGGAGCGCTCAATGATCACGTTGCGTCCTTTAGGTCCAAGAGTCACTTTAACCGCGTCGGCGAGTTTGTCGACTCCTCTTTTGACGCGGCGTCTTGCCTCGTCTGAAAAATGTAGTTCTTTTGCATCAGCCATTTGGTCACCAGTGTTATAAAATTCCTAAAATATCGTCTTGGCGTAAGATCAAATAATTTTTCTCGTCGATTTTGACTTCGGTTCCGCCGTATTTATTAAAAAGGACTGTGTCGCCCTCTTTTACCTGCATCGCCTCGTCTTTTTTTCCGGGGCCCGCTTTCAAGACTTTCCCTTTTTGAGGCTTGCTCTTTGCGCTGTCGGGGATTATGATTCCTTTTTTTACATCCTCTTCTTCGATAATCTCGATCAGGAGTCGATCGCTGAGTGGTTTAAAACGCATAAAGGTTTCCCTTGTAGTTTACAAATTTTGATAAAGATACTACCAACGGAGGGAATTAACCGCAATAAATTTAGCAGTTGAGTTTTTCGTTTGCTAAGAGAAAAATGGGTAACAGAAAATTCTTTAAGGATTGTATTTTTTTCGACAATTTAAGAAGATGGCCTTTATGTACGATCATGAAGACGTTTCCAGGTGGGACCTCAAACCACTTTATACCGATGAAAGGTCATGGGACCAGAACTATGAAGCTATGCTTCAAAAAGGTTTTGAGGCGGTGAGCCGCTTCAGAGGCCAGTTGGCAAAAGATCCAAAAAATTTGGAAAACTCCTTAGATGCCTTTTTTAGTTTTAACGAACTCTTGGAGAAGCTCTATACGTATGCACATCTGCTGAGCGACGGGGATATCTCCAATCAAAAAAATCTGATGCGCCTGAACCAGGCCCGTTCTCTTTACAGCGAATTTGATGCCGGCACAAGTTGGATCCGCTCAGAAATTCTAAGGATACCCGATTTAAAACCCTCAGGAAAGTATGCCCGCTATCTGGAGCGTATCCTTATTAGTCGCCCTCACACCTTAAATGAAGAGGAGGAGAAAATCCTATCTCTTTGCAGCGTGACTCAAAGAAGCTCGTCTTTGTTTAATATTTTGAACAACGTGGAGCTAAAATTTGAGGATGCGATTGATTCAAAAGGGGAAAGACATTCTCTCACACTTGCCTCCTTTCAAAACCTTGTTAAATCAAGTGATCGGATGCTCAGGGAGAGCTCTTTTCATAACCTGTTCAGCTCTTTTGAAAAAGTAAAAATGACTTTGAGTGAGAATTATTACCAGAAAGTTTTGGAAAATGATTTTTATAGAAAAGTACGCAATTTTAACTCCTCCATGGAGGCGGCCCTTTTTGCAAATGAGATCCCTGTTTCGGTGTATGAAACATTGCTTGAAACTGTAGAAAAAAAAGAGAATCTTGACCAACTGCATCGCTACGTTCGCTGGAAGGGAAAGGTTTTAGGGCTAGAAAACGTGCATCCTTACGATTTATACGCTGAACCTTATGAAGAGGTTGAGATGAAATTTACCCTTGAGGAGGCGATTCAGCTTGTTTTAGAATCGATTCGCCCTTTAGGCGAGGAGTATGTGTCGATCGCCGAGAAGGGATTAAAAAACGAGCGCTGGGTCGACTGGTTTGAAAGACCGGGCAAAAGGAGCGGCGCCTATTCTTCGGGCTACTACAAATCGCACCCGTACATCCTCATGAATTTTACAGGATCCATACGCGATTTGTTTACTTTAGCGCATGAATTGGGTCACAGCATGCATAGCTATTACAGCAACAAAAACCAACCCTACCCCTACGCCTCCTATACGATTTTCGTTGCTGAGGTCGCCTCTACTTTTCATGAGGAGATGCTCTACCATCATCTCATGCAAAGGATTCAGGATCCAAAAATTAGGCAATTTTATCTCCATTATAAAGCAGAAGCAATCCGAGCTACCTTGCACCGTCAAACTCTGTTTGCCCACTTTGAAAAAATATCCCATGCCACTGTAGAAAATAAAGAGGTATTGAGCGCCGACTTTATTTCAGGTGTGTTCAGTAATCTTTATCGAAAATATTACGGTGAAAATTTTGTTGTAGATCCGCTGCTCGGGATCGAGGCCCTGAGAATACCCCATTTTTACTCCTCGTTTTATGTTTACCAATATGCAATCGGGATCAGCGCCAGCTTGGCGTTGCACACGAATTTACTCAATGACCCTGTAGAGGGCAAAAAGAGGTATCAGGAGTTCATCAGCTCAGGGTCCTCGAAAACTCCCATCGACATCCTTAAAGATGCAAATGTTGATGTGAGGGATCCTAACACGATCCAAAAAGCTTTAGATGCATTTAAACAATTAGTTGATCAACTGGACACATGATCGATCAAAGAGACCAAAAAGCCAAAGGCTATTTCATCGTATTGAATGAAAAAGGGCTCCATACGAGACCTGCAGCGGAATTTGTCCGCTGTGCTGCGCAATTTAAATCGAATATCACCTTACGTTTTGAGGACTTGACTATCAATGGAAAATCTATACTGGGGATTTTGATGTTAGCTGCCGCAAAAGGATCCAAGGTGTGTGTTGAGGCGGATGGGGAGGATGCCGAGGAGGCGGTTCGATCGCTATTGGATCTTTCCAGGAACCGTTTTTATATCACTTACTAGAGATCATCTTTGGTAAGATCCAGCACTTTTTGAGGTATTTTATGACACGGCTAACACAAGTTGATGTTTTGAGGAGAAAAAAATTTTTTAATCAAGAAACGCCTAAAAGATTAGAATCAATAAAAAGAAGGAGCTAATGAGTTTCAAAAAGAGACTCTAGAATGGAGCTCTTTACGCATCTGGGGGAAAAGTATTTGTGAAATAAGTTTCAAGTTCCTTCATAAAGGTATCTCGGTTAACAGCGGGATTTTCTCTCAAAAAAGCCTCTCCCTCCTCTTTTAGTTGGTCCCATGTATTTATCGACATTCTTTTTTCTACTTTAAAGAAAAAACTTAATGCTTCTTGTGCAGTCGGTGGAAGTTCTACATTTTCTATGTTCACACCTTCAAGTCGTCCCTGTAAAACATAAATTAAAAGCCGATGAGTCTTGCCCTGGTTACAAACTAGAAACCCATCCTCAACGGAATCTGAAAGGGCACTAACCATACTATTTTTACAAATTTCTTGTTCTCTTGGATTTTTCTGCTGGTTCATTATGTAGCTCCATATACGGGCAATCAATTCCTTACCAGTCAAAGCAAAATTCCTTAAGCTAAATTCCCCATCCAGTAAATGGGGGAAAGGGGAATTTTGAGGTTTTGGGCCATAAAGGGCTATCTTAGCTTTTTGGTTTTTATCCGTTTCAGGCAAACTCTTAAAATAATCTTCAAAAGCTTGGAAGTTAGTTTCAATTTGTTGAGGAGTGAACGATTTTTCTACAGCCCATAATAAAATAAGAGCATCTTTTGCCTTTAAATCTCGAGCATCTGCATGAACGTCTACAGTATTAGGCCTCTGTTGAGCGTTTTGCTGGGCTATAGCTAATAATCTTTGAGCATAATCAGCTACTATAATATCATCGTGAGGCAGTTGATCGAGTAACAAATCTAAAGTATCGTAGTTTCTATTTCTAAAAGCCTCATGGGCAGCAGCCACGATAAATGCACGATCAGGATTGTAATTAAGAAATATTCGTAAGAGAGGGACATCCCCATTTCTTGAGGCTACTAAAAAGGCCCCCTCGAGAACGTCCGGGTAAATATCACCATTTTCAAGTAGAGCTACAACGATATCATGATTGCTAATTGACACTGCATGAAGCAAAGCTATCCCGCGATATTCCGTGGTAATAGCACCATCAACCAAAAGCGCATTTATGATATCCAGATTCCCAACTTCTGCAGCAGCAGCCAAAGCTAACCCGCGATATTCCGGGCTAATAGCACCATTAACCATAAGCGCATTTATGATATCCAGGTTCCCAATTCGCGCTGCATTAAATAAAGCTAACCCGAGAGATTCCGGGATAATATCACCATCTTCCAAAAGTGCATTTATGATACCTAGATTCCCCATTCGCACTGCATTAAGCAAAGCCCACCCGCGATATTCCGGGGTAATATCACCATCATCCAAAAACGCTTCTATGATATCCAGATTCCCAAGACTTAGAGCTGATAATAAAGCCCGCCCGCGATGTTCCGGGGTAATAGTACTTTTATTTAAAAGCTCTTTTATGATACCCAAATTTCCAAGTTCTGCAGCAGCGACTATCGCTTCTTCGGTAAATTCATCAGATATTTTACCGTCATCCAAAAGCTTTTTTATGATATCCAGATTCCCAACTCTTGCAGTAGCGACTACAGCTACTCCGCGATTATGATCGGTAATAGCACCATTCTTAAGTAGCTCAGGGATGACATTAAATTTTTGCGACTTGGCAGCATCCTCTACAGCGCACCCACGATAAAAAGCGGGTATAGCACCATTTTCCAAAAGCTTTTTTATGATACCCAGATTCCCAACTTTTGCAGCAGCGGCTACAGCTATCCCGCGATATTCCGGGGTAATAGCACCATGATCCAAAAGCTCTTTTATGATATCCAGATTCCCTTTTTTTGCAGCAGCGTATACAGCTTCTCCGCAATGTTCGCTAGATATTTCACCTTTTCTTAGAAGAGTTCTTAGGATTTCAAGATCCCCTTTTTTAGCTGCAGCTATTACAGCCTTCCCCAGAAAATTTTCAGCTTCTGGGAGTATAGTTACAAAAATTTCTTTGTTTCCATTTCTGATTGCAGCGAGAAAAGTCTGTTCGATATCGATTGCATCTTTAGGACCAATGGTCCCATTTTCGGAAATAGCCCTGAACATAGGTCCTACAACACTCTGCACTTTTTGATTAGCCAGGTTTTGTCCTAAATTTTCTGCCGGAGGGCTAGCTTGATCGGGACTCCCTGGGTTTATAGGGGGGATGTCTGACATGTTTTTTGAAATAACCTTGGGAGGGTATTTTTACAAGAGAAATGAAGAAGATCAATTCGAGATAATCTCGATAAAAACACAATCTGGGGCTGATGGGGGGGGGAGGCGGTCCGATCGCTATTGGATCTTTCCAGGAACCGTTTTTATATCATCTGCTGAGATCATATTCCCTCTTGGACAGTCGCATCGAGCACTTTTTGCGATACAAAGAGCGGGAATTTTGTTGTTTTTAGAAGGATCAACACATCGCTTGGCCGTATGTCGATCGACACTATTTCCTGTCCGCTTCTGTCCAAATAGAGTTTCGCAAAATAGATCGAATCCTCGACATGATCTATAATGCATTTCATAATCTTCAGGTCAAATCCTGTCACAACACCTGTAATAATGTCGTGGGTGATCGGGCGCCTGAATTCCCTTCTTAAATTTTCGTTGACTTCCAAGGAGGTGTAGAGTGGCACCGTCCCCTTTTTGGTGTGGAGCTTGAAAAGGGTGTAATTCGGGTGCGGATCGATTTCGTAGGATTCAATAGGTATCATTGCGTCTTCAAACATGAATCACCTCTGCCGAGTCCTGTTTGCCGACAACAAAAAGTTGGGGCGGGGGAAAAACCCCCACTTCTATAACACCGGGTATTTTCGACAGGTCGGAGCATACCTCAGGCGTAGATTTTTGACCGGGTAGGGGTGCATCCATATCAAATAGTACGGCCCCCTGATCGGTCGTGAAATTTCTTCGAATGGTCCCTTTGTAATGGACTTGTCGTAATGTGGAGCGTAGTCCGAAAGGGAGAACCTCTATCGGGATTTTTTTGAAACCGGAACCGATGGGACCCCTGTGGAGCTTTGTCAAATCCACCATGATGATCCTATAATTGGCAGAGTTGAATAATATCTTCTCTCTGGTCAGACAACCTCCGCCCCCTTTGATCATGTGAAAGTTGTGATCCAAGGAGACCTCGTCAGCCCCGTCAATATAAAAGTCGAGCGTTTCAAAAGCATCCTCCTTCATGTAGGGGAGTACGTCAGCGCTCATTTCGTAAATTTTTATAGAACTTGCGATACACTCGAAAGGGGGGAGCTCTTTTTGCCTTTTGATGAGTATTTTAAGAAATATCTCGGAGGTAGAGCCACTTCCAAGACCAAGCTTGAACGGGTCCTTGGCCTTTTGCAATAAAATCTCAAACGCCTTTTCGGCGGCTCTTTGCTTCATTTCATTGTGCATTCTTAACCTTTTTTTGCCGTTTTCAACGTTTTTTTTCAAAGCATTCTATGCTATTTTCTTTTAGATTGAACACTTCTAAAAGCTTACGAGGTTAAAATAATTAAAAAATTGAAAATATATTGTAGACATCGTGAGAATTCATAAATCATCTTAAAAAATATAAAAAAAACATTTTATTTACTTTTTTTGGGATGAAGATCCTGGTTTACAAAATTTTAAGAAGATCGCAAGATGGATCCATCCTATTTTTGAGGGAAATTTCGATGGCAACTCGTGTTGACAATGATAAAAACACAGCTCAAGAGAGCGAAAAAACAAAAAAAGCGCGTGAAAAGTTAAAATCTCGTCTAAAAAAGATCGATACTATGGTAACATCTCAGGCGATTGATGAAAAAAAAGATCAAATAGCCGACTGGATCTCCCGACACTCATGGTCCAGAGACGCTGTGAATAGAGATGATCTGGGTCTTTTCGACCAAAACCGCAATCCCGCTCCTTTGAGTAAGAAAACTCAAGGTATGAAGGAGCGACTAGAAAAGGACAAATAAATGAGACCGCAAAGCTCCGACACTATACATGCCCTTGACCACCTGAAGGAGAGGGGGCTTTACCATGACTCCACACCCGGTTTGGAGGAACACCTTAAAGAATCGAGGTATGTTTACGCAGGGTTTGACGTCACAGCGGATGCTTTGCATCTTGGAAACCTTTTGGTCATCCTCACTTTATACCGCTTCAAAATGATGGGGCATAAGCCGGTCATACTGTACGGCGGCGCCACTACAAAGATAGGGGATCCTTCCGGAAAACAGAGCGATCGCCCCCTTTTATCCCTGGAGCAGATCGAACACAACTTAAGAAAAATTTCATCGAATTTGGAGCAGATTCTGGGGAACGACCTCATTTTTGTAAACAATTCGGATTGGTTCGATCAGATGACGGTCCCCCACTTTTTGAGGGATATCGGACGCTTCTTCAGAGTGTCCCAAATGTTGGCCAAAGATTCGGTCCGTACTCGGATGGAGGCGGAGGAGGGGATCAGCTTTTGCGAATTTTCCTACCAGCTATTGCAAGGGTATGACTTCCATTACCTGGCAGAAAACCACAATGTTACCGTCCAGATCGGGGGAAGCGATCAATGGGGTAACATGACGGCGGGAACCGATTTTTCCAGGCGAAAAGGGGGAAAAGAGCTGCATGTAATGACGATACCCCTTATGTTGCGCTCGGATGGAAAAAAATTCGGAAAAAGCGAGTCGGGTGCGATTTACCTGAGTAAAGAGCGGACATCTCCCTATGTATTTTACCAATACCTGCTGAACATTCCGGATGAAGATGTCGAGACTTGTCTCAAACGATTTACATGGCTTTCTCTTGAAGAGATCTCTGCTTTGCACGGCTTGGAGCGGCAGAAAAAACTGGCTATGGAGTTGACCCGTTTTATCCACGGAGATCATGGGTTGAGCGAAGCGATGCGTCTTACCGAGGTGGCGTTTAGCGACAAACTGGGGACAAAAGAGGATTACGATCAGATATTCGACGCATTTCCCCATAAAGTACTGTCAAAAAATGGATCGGGGGCGAAAAGTTTATTAGAGATTTTGGTGGAAGCGGAGCTCATCCCGTCAAAATCGGAAGGGGTTCGTCTTGTGCAGGGGCAAGGGTTGAAGGTGAACGGAGTGACCTTGGTGGACCCAAAGGCCCCCTTTGCGGGTGAACTTTTGATAGGTGGAGTCTACCTTTTTGTTCAACAAGGCAAAAAAAAGAAAATGTTGATTAGTTTCAGTTAATTACGTTTTTTTAATTTGTCATAAATTACTGATTTTATTAAAGGAGGATTAAGAAATAAAAGTGCAGGGAGTTGACGAGATGGCGACCAAAACGAAGAAAGAGCTCGTTCTTAAAATTTCCGCGGAGTGCAACCTTCCTCCAAACGATGTGCGCCGCATAGTTCAGTCGTTTTTGGATAGCCTGGTAGAAGGGCTTGCCCAGGGGGATCGCTACGAGTTTAGAGATTTTGGGGTATTCGAGGTTGTGGTTCGCAAACAAAAAATAGGCCGAAATCCTAAAAATGCCGGTGTTGCAATCGTCATTCCGGAGAGAAAAGTTGTGAAGTTTTCACCCGGTAAAAAAATGAAAGAAGATTTGGAAAAGCCTGTTTCAAAAGACCACCACACTCATAAACAGCATCTCAGATCTGCAACTTTATAGAGACTTTCATAGAAAGTTGATTGCATAAGCCTTTTCACGATCGATTAGGCTTTTTTTTATATTTGAATTTCCTATACATTATTGTATGATTGTGCAGTAGTCATAGGTGGGTCAATTGAGATTCTCAAAGTTTTTATCACGTTCGTTTTTCTTGGTTTTTGCCGGTATCGGGGCGATGTGGTTTGTAAAAAACAAGCCCTATTTAGCTCTCAACACAGAGCATAGAGGGGAAGAGGCTGTCTATCAGGTAGCACAAGAGGTTTCTTCTGAAGATGGAAAAAAAGATCCCATCCAGGAAATTGATCGGGTGAAGCAGCTTTTTTCAAAAGGGCCCGATAAACTTCCCATCGTGGAGACTGTGACCTATTCAAGCAGAGTGCCCTGGTTGAAAGGGCGTCCCGCTTGGCTCGCTGACTACGCCTCCTATTTTAACACCTCAAGGCACTTTATCGCGCGCAGTCTAAACGGTAAAAATGACTACGTGAGTCAAAAGGTCTCTATTGGAGACAGATTCAACGTTTTCAAAAAGAACCTCTCTTTGGAATTTCATCTCAAGATCAATCTGTCGACGGCTAAAATGCAGTTGTTTTATAAAAACGTCGACTCTGGCGACGAGGTCCTTTTAAAAACATACCCTGTCGGGCTAGGACGTGTCGATCCGAATTCCCCTTCAGGTTGCCTGACCCCAGTGGGAAAATTCAAGCTTGGGGGGAAGGTTGCAATTTACACTCCCGGAGTTACAGGGTTTTTCCAAAATCGTAAAATCGAGATGATGGAGGTTTTCGGAACTCGTTGGCTCCCTTTTGATGAGGAGATAGAGGGGTGCTCTGATGGTGCCAAGGGGTATGGAATCCATGGCGTTCCTTGCCATTACGATGCTGCAACTGGTGCGATCAACGAGGAAAAGTCTTTGATCGGTGATTACTCGAGCGACGGATGTATCCGGATGGCCAAAGACCACATTGAGGAGCTTTTCTCGGTCGTGATCACAAAACCGACCATCGTCGAAATCACCCGAGGTACCACAGAATAGATAAGAAGCCTTCTTGTAAGAATCTTCAATATTGTTTAAAATAATCCAGGTATGAAACAGACGCAATCTACAATAGATCTAATTGGTCAGATCGGTGCATTGAAGCTTGAGTATGATCGATGTGAAGATCCTAAAAAGCGTATGGCGCTTTTTGAGGATTTACGTGTATCTGCTAATGCGCTTAGAGAACTTCTCGCTCCCATTGAACGGGTAGAACTTGCCCGCCACCCGGACCGTCCAAATATTGAAAAGATCCAAAAAACCCTTTTCAAGGATTTTATTGCGCTTCATGGTGATAGGCAGTTTAGTGATGATCCTGCAATTTATGCCGGTATAGGGACCTTTCAGGGTCGCTCCTGCATGTTGATCGGGCATCACAAGGGTGTTGATCTAAGGGATCGGGCGAGGCGGAATTTTGGAATGGCACGACCTGAGGGCTATCGCAAAGCGTTACGCCTGGCAAAGCTTGCCGAACGGTTTCAAATCCCTATCTTACTCGTCATAGATACCCCAGGAGCCCACAGCGATCTTGAATCGGAACAGAGAGGCCAAGGGATGGCGATTGCGAAAAACATCTACGAATTCTCCTCGATACGCACCCCGATGGTTGCTCTAATTATAGGCGAAGGTTCCTCAGGAGGTGCTTTGGCAATCGGAATTGCCGACCGTGTCTTGATGATGGAAAACAGTGTTTACAGTGTGATCTCTCCCGAATCTTGCGCCTCCATTTTGTGGCGTTGCTCCTCAAAAAAAGCAATCGCGGCAGAAAATTTACAACCTGATGCCCCTTTTCTACTCAAACATGGGCTGATTCATCATGTGATTGACGAACCGTATGGATGCGCCCACCTCGATCCCGAGGCAACGCTCGAAAATATGCGGCAAGCGCTGGAGCTTCATTTTAATGAGCTGTCTCGACTATCCCTTGAAGAACTTATAGAACAACGCTATACTTTCTTCCGAAAAATGGGAGAAGTGGAAGATTGTTCCAGCTAATTAAGACATGTCTCAAAATCCAACAATTTAGAAAACTAGGCTTTGCTGTTGTTTTGACAATGCTTCTTATGAGTGTTGCAGAACAAATTGAGGTGCTATGGGTAGCAATGCTTACAGCTGCCGGGCAGGATTTTGGGCTTTTAAAAGGTGGAATGGTAGGAGGTCTGGCAAATTGGATCGGTACTCATATCCTTGGGGGATCGAATGCTCTTAAAACTCTTCTTTGGATTTCTTTACCGGTTGCTATCTTTAAAGCAACTACCCTTTTTTGGGGTCGTTTTCTTGTCCAGAGGTTCTCCATCCAGATTAGCCGCGAATTGAGGGACAACTATTTCTCTCATCTGCAGCTTTTACCCATGAAGTTTTTTCAAGATCACCACATAGGCTCCTTATCGCAGAAAGTAACGGGCGATTCTCAACAAATTGCAACCTCGATAAATTCCTTTTTTAGAAACGTACTAATAGTCCCGTTTAAACTGATCACCTCTGTAAGTTTTTGCCTCTACCTTTCTTGGAAACTTTCTATTGTGATTTTGATTGGATTCCCTCTTTTGGTAATACCTCTTGTCATTTTGACAAAAAAGGTCCGCTCATCCACAAAACAGCTGATGAAAAAACAGGAGAGTTTCTCGAGCATTCTCTTGGATTTCCTTTCAGGAATCCAAACTGTGAAGATGTTTTCGATGGAAAGCTTCTCTCTGGATAAATACAAAGAAGAGAACGCCAGGATGGCTTTTTACGAACAAAAAGCGGCAAAGTATGATCTGATGACAAGGCCGATCCTCCACTCTGTAACATCCCTTTGTTTGGCCGGGATCATCTTAACGGGGTTATATATTTTTCAATTGTCCATCCCTGATCTTATTGCATTTTGCGGTATTTTACATCTTACTTATGACCCTATCAAAAAGTTTGCCGATGAGAATGCAAGCATTCAGAGGGGTATAGCGGCTTTAGAGCGGATGCAGTCGGTGCTCGATGTCGATCCACAAAGGGATTTAGAAAAGAGCATCAGTCTGAAAAGTTTTGAGGATTCTATCGTTTTTAAAAATGTGAGCTTTAAATATGAGGACACCCACGTGCTCAAGGATGTCTCTTTTTCGATCAGAAGGGGTGAGACGGTCGCTATTGTCGGGGCAACAGGGTCGGGGAAATCTACGATCTTAAATCTTCTTCCCCGCCTATACGATGGGATGGAAGGGGATATTCTAATCGATGGAACCAGCATACGCAATATACGTCACTCCTGTTTAAGAGGACTGATCTCCTATGTATCTCAAAAACCTTTCCTATTTTTTGATACGATTAAAAAAAATATAAGCTACGGTCAGCATCTAGGGGATAGCGCGGTAGAGGAGGCAGCGAAACAGGCATACGCTGACGAGTTTATTCTCAAGCTAGAAAAAAAATATGAAACCCATCTGAGTGAATCAGGCAAAAATCTATCCGGAGGTCAGCAGCAGAGGCTGGCGCTAGCCCGCGCGTTTGCCAAGAGGTCGCCGATTTTGCTGTTGGATGAAGCAACATCTCAATTAGACGCCCAAAGTGAGGAAAAGGTAAAAAAAGCGATTGAAGAAATGCATGGTAAATTGACGCAGATTATCGTCGCCCACCGTCTCAAAACGGTTGAAAAGGCAGATAGAATCATCGTCATGAAGGATGGAAAAAAGATCAGCGAGGGGACAAAAGAGGATTTGTATGCGACCTGCAGCGAGTTTAAAACAATGTGGGATTTGAATGATTTGTCTTTCAAGGAACTTTGAAAATTCTCTAGAGGTTTTTCCCTAAACCACTCTATTTCATACCTCTTTATTATATAAGGCGAATAATTTAGACCTCTAAAGTCCCTCAAAATTGATTTCTACTCTACCACCCTTTCGAAGAAAAGCGATTTCACCATAATTCAAAAATATAAAACAGGAAAATTTATAGAATGTCGTGTCATATAGGAGCAGAACTGTTCGCTAGTGCGTTGCTAGCCGATCCGGTGTATGCATGGGGCAAAGAACCCCCCTCCGAAAGTTTTACGGAAACAACCCCTTTGATCCGGGTAGACCCTCTTCATGAGGAAAGAAAACTCAATGGGCAAAAAGTTTATACCAAAAGGCTCAGTTCCTGTGATGAAAATTTAAATAATAAGCGCCAATGTCTCTGCGCCTTTTTTTTTTGCATTACAAATAAGAATCAAATATAAAAAAATAGAATAGGTAATTAAATGATCCCCTGGGAACACGTTAATTTTAATCCTTACTTGGGTTGCTTTCGCGAGGAACCCATTTGCGAGACGGACCGATCCGTACAACAAAACAACAAAATGACCTCCATCTTTTTTTCATACATAAAACAAAAAATGGATAAAGACCAATAAAGAGGGGAAGATCTACTAGTAAAAAAAAGATTAAGCCCCTTGAGCCTCTCTGATTAATTTGTTTTTTTATAAATTATCAAAAAATCGATGAGCCGTTAAGGTAGAAAAATTATAAAAAATGTCATTAAAAGTGGGACCAGCAGGACTTGAACCTGCGACCAAGCGATTATGAGTCGCCTGCTCTGACCAACTGAGCTATGGTCCCTTAGTCGATTGTATTGCGAGAAAAAATTAAATAAATTTATCTATTAGCACTTTAAAGTCGCAATTTCTAAATGAGTATATACGAAAGGAAATTTCCTTGCCAACAGAAGATTTATTTGGCATAGCGAGGGAATGCATTGGTTTCTTTTGTTGATCCCATTTTTTCTTTTTTCCGGATCACTTCGCGATAGGATGTACGTGGCTGGGTATAAAGATGGCAAGAACGCCAATTTCTTGTCCCGTTCTGATAATATCCCCCCTGGACAGCTCACGAAGGCGGAAGACACCTATCTTGAAGGATACATCCAGGCTTTGATTGATACCCATTATTACGAATTAGAAATCCTGGTGCTCGTCAAGGATCGCAAAGTTTACCTTTACAACATGCCGAACAGCTTCATTACAAGGGAAGCGTTAATATCGTTTGTTAGAGATTTGCCTGATATCGAATCGGTCGAAATAAAAGAAGAGCCGTTTCCCGAACCGGGTATAGCTACGATAGAATCTAGGGCTGGGCGAGAGAGGGTCTCTGGAATTTGGTTTCCTGAGTCCACAGTCCTTTTCCAACCGCTCATCGCAAATCCAAGAACACCGAACTATTCGTTAGCGTACCGGTTTGGTTCCGACTTTTTAGCCAAAGATACTGTTGCTGTTTCGCTAGGTGATTTTTTCCCCATCTACCGTTTCAATAATATCGGTGCCTGGGGTGCAGATCTGCAGATCGACTTTGCAGCGTGTGTCTGGACGGTTTTCAACATGAACGCCCCTAATGGACGCGGTAATGAGTGGGCCCGATTGGATAATAGCGATTACCTGGCCGCTCTACCGATATCATTGGCATTTGGTCGCTGGTCGTTTCGCTTGACTTTCTATCATATTTCGACCCACTTAGGGGATGAATATATTTGTAACATGCTCTACGCCGGGCAAACCGTCTACCGGGAAAACCCAAGCTTTGAAGTACTCGAGTTTATGTCCGCCTACCAATTGTCTGAAGGCTTAAGAGTATACGCAGGTCCGGGTTGGATTGTGCATACCGACCAATCGTTTCCTATGGGGAACTTTTATGTCGAGTACGGTTTTGAAGGGCGCTGGTTTGGAAAAAGGATCAATTATCATCGCCTTTTTGGCTGTCCCTTCATAGCGGTGGACGTGCAAAATTGGCAGTGTACCGACTGGAGATTTAGCGTCAACGCGCTTGTAGGGTATGAGTGGAGCAAACTCCATGGGGTGGGCCGCAAGGTCCGTATCTATGCTCAATACCATAATGGAAATAGCGAAGGGCAATTCTTTAAACAACACCTACAATACGCTGCGATCGGAATCTCCTGGGGATTCTAACTTTTTCATCGGCCTTACTGAGGCACCTATTTCTTGCTTTCCCATCCCAAGTGCTTTACATATCCGTTAAATACGTTTTTAAAAAATAGGTTCCATATCTTATAGCAGGCCTGGACCGGTTGCGCGATAAGGGCCGGCTCTTTCTTCAAGAGGATTCTTGCACTGAAAATGACCCCTGTACCGACTAAAATAAGCCCTAGAGCTCTCGAAGGAATCCTTTTGAAAATAGCGGATGTCATCTGCACCGTTTTATGTCTTAGACCCTTTTTTTTGATGTTTGCAACGACCCCTTTAGCAACAAGCGACCTGCTTTCCCATAAATTAAGGATCAGGCTGTTATTTTTTATCCAATCGGGTGCATACTCAAGTTTATGGGGTTTCTTCGCTAGCTTGAGCACAAAAGAGAAATCCTCAAAAAAAGGGGCTGGGATAATAGACCAGATAGCTTTCTGATGGGCTAAGGATAGTCGTTTTTCATCCAACTCCAGAATAAATTCTTTTGTCACGATTAGAGGATCGATAAAAGTGTAGTCAAGTTCCTCTTCCTTCATTTTCAAAAGATGATCGAGTACCAGATTTTTATTCAGCTTTAAAATTTGCGGCCAGGTAGCATAGTTGTCCCCGTCAAAAGGGGGGGTCTTTTTAGGGCATAAAGCTGAGAGCTCATCCAAATGCGATAAAAATTCCAGCGCCTCGACCCTTCCCATTTGGAGTATTGAGGAGGGAGATTTGCGAATCAGTTCTATTGTGGGTGGGACAATTTGCGAGGGGATTTGCTCCTCTTGGATCTGTCCGTTTTCATGTTGTTCTTTTAGTAAAAAACGCAATTTTGGGATGGGGTTTATGCAGTCTAGAAGCTCGGTTTGGATTCCGACTCCCGAACCGCTAGTTATGATTCCCCCCGCTTTTAACAAAAGCAGCGCCCCGAAATCGGAAAGTTCTCCGTTTTGTGTATCAAATAAAAGCTCTCTTAAAAGGTTTTTGGTGACCGTTTTCACAAAATCATCCTCTTTGGGAAGGGTCTCGATTCTGAAGGTGGTAAATAGGTCCTGTAGAGAGTATTGAAGACGTTCTTTAAGTCCTACAGGATCGGGACTTTTTAGGGTTAATTCGTACGCTTTTACTATGGAAGCGTAGAGTTGACGCACACTTTGAATGTACCATCCGGTGCAATTGAGAAGCTCCTGATCGATCAAATGGTCTCGCTCATCATCTATAAGTGCTTTAAAGGCGCTCTTGATCTCCTTGATCAGATGCTCTATGCTCAGGTATTTTTTTTTGGTACTTTCTATAACGGGGAAACAGTCTTTGCTATCTCCTGCCCGCCCCCATCTTAAAAAAGATGTACAGTGCGATTCGGGTTCAAGGTGCTCTTCGGCCGTGAGGCCCAGCCCCTCTTTTTGATGAAGAAATTGGTAAAATCCGGTGCGCACGTGCACATCGATATTTCCATCCGTGATCTCTTCTAGGACTCTTTGAGCGATCATCTCTTTTATCCTATGGACGACACTGAGGGGAAAAAGGGGTAATACGGCGCTCGGTTGGATTTTAAAACATAGGGGGAGGATGTTATGTTGGATACGGCTCAAAACACCGGGCCGGCATTTTCCGATATCCTCCAATATCAATAAACTTAAAACCCTCGATTCCTCATCGGGCTGTTTAGAATGTTTTTGTAGCCCCTCGATGGCAAGTAAAAAGTAATTTAAAATCTCCTGGTACTGGCGCCCCCTTGTTGCCGGATCTTCCGAAAAATAGAGATACGGCAAATTCTGCTCCACCCTAAAAATAAATGCGGTCCATTCTGAAATTTGGGTTCCAAAAGTTTCAATATCCTTTTGACTAAAGGCCTCAGCATACGCTTTTGCAAAGAAGGAGCTCATAAAGATGCACACTTTTTTTTGTGCTTGAGGATCCAGTCTGCCTGGCAAGGAGGGAATTTTTCTTTTCCCTAAAAAACTGTAAAAGAGATTTTCATGGGCGATCTTTACAGAAGGGCTGGGCTCCTCTTTAACCCTATCATACAAAACCGATGCCACATTTTGTACTTTGACGATTTCCTCTTTCAGGCTTTCCTGAATCAATAAAGTTTTTTTCCATCCGGTAGCGGTAATACTGCTATCTGAGAAAAAGAGAGGGGGAACGGGAGATTTTTTGTTTTTGGTAGAAGTCAAAAGGTAAAATCTATCTTGGAAATTCCCGCCCGATCGTTCAGATTTGGGCAGACTACAGAAGGGAGCCATTTTATTATTTATTTTAAGTTCAGGTTAAGACTTATCATCAA
The DNA here is from genome assembly GCA_016866475.1 of Chlamydiota bacterium. Taxonomy (GTDB): domain Bacteria; phylum Chlamydiota; class Chlamydiia; order Chlamydiales; family RGXB01; genus RGXB01. The sequence continues at coordinate 21,668 of VGMF01000004.1, forward strand.
AAGAGCAATATCCTCTACATCAGGGATCTTAATCCTGCGTTAATAATTAAGCAAGAGTTACTTAAAATCGTTCCGCCCCGCTACAAAATGGGATAAATGGATTTTTAACTTGCTGACGATTTCCATTAAATGTTGATTTTGCACCTTTATAAGAAAATTATTGGTGTTTGGGAAAAAGACAAGGGAAGAGTCTCCACAGAGCTTGCTGTATACCAAGCCTCTTTAGAATGGTTTAATCAACTCAAATCACCCAGGTCCTAGATCGCAGGTGCGGCTTAGGTCGCATGTTTGTACAAACCCTTTTTCGTAAGGGGGGAAGTTAGGGCCGATCGGAAGGCTATCGGAAAAAAATCTTCTGTAAACTTCTAGTGCATCCATATGGTTCTCGACTACATAAAAGCAGTTAGATATCCATTCGGATCCTTTAATTGTCCCTGTTTTTAGATTTATAGTGAAACGGTTCGTAATCTTCATCTCCCAATATTTAGGGGAGCCAAATAGAATGACAGGGTAGGGGGGCACCGAATTTACTTTTCGACGCACCTCCTCAAGGCTATATTCAAAGTCTGTGCCGATCCCGCCTTCAAGAAAAATAGGGAAATCAAGGTAGAATTCGGCTTGCCGTTCGACCAGTTTGTCAATGCGGTAAGTCATCTTTGCATCAATATACGTATTGATAGCCTGCTCATTGACATAACCGCCTGTTTTCAGACTGAAATCCACGATATTGGCACAGGAGAGGATCCCCAACGATTTCGCAGCCCTGTTGCCACCCTCCATCACACCCGGTCCCCCTCCGGTGACCAAAGCGATCTGCGTTGTCGGATTTAAAAGGGGATGGGATAAGGAGGAACGCATCTCTAAAATCCCCTTGAGCAGCAAAGTGAGCTCATCTTCAAAATTCGACCCCTTGAGATTGGAACCGTAGACACCAAAAAAGGTCGCTTTTAAAAACTCCGACGCCCTCTCTTTGGGGACGAACATCCCGGTATACCTACCCGGTCGTTCGATAAATTGCAGACACTTTTTCGTCACAAGATCTACCCAATGTATTTCGATTCCAAGCCGGTATAAATCGATCATGAAAGTCCGGTCCTCATGTGTGAAAAACTGATCTGAAGAGCGGGAGGCGTATTGGAAGTAGAGCCTTTTTATCTGTTTTTTTGTTTTATCTGATAAAAAAAGTCGCTTGAGAAAATAGGTTGGGAAGTGGCGGCAAAAAAGGACCCCTTCCGATGTGAATTCCTCCCAATCAATACGGTTTAAAAAGAACGTTTCGGGTTGATTGAGGATATAATTCTGGATCATGATCGAATCGCTTGGTGACATCTCTACTGTGGGGATTGATTCGATAAAGTAGTCTTTTATAATCCAGTCTTTAGCGCTCAAATTCTGCATTTGTTTAGAGCTGACAACGAAGGTGGCGGCTTTATTCGATTTACTACCCGGTGCATTTTCAAAAGCATCGAAAATATTCCGGTCATTTGCCAGTAAAGCTTGCAATTTGTCTCTATCGGAGAAGAAAACGTACTCTTTATAGGGCTCGAGAACGTAAAATTCGAGTGGGATTTGCGTGAGAGGTTTTTCGCTTTTCCCGAAAAATTCGTAAATATCACCTGAGTTTCTGGTTGTTGGCTCTAAGATGGAAGCTTCGGTGTGCAGATAACCCGGAGGCAAAAGCTCATTTTTGACTCTGGCAAAAACGGTGCGTATGTAGAGGGGCTCTGTTTTCACAAGAAGAATTTCATTTTCAGCGACTGTTCTCGAAAGGGTTGGATCCCTTTTTTGATGTAGATGCAAAAGGTGCCTTAAGGATAATTTTTTTTCCAGCGCCAGCCCGACTGTAGGCAGAAGGCCGTGTATACTTTCGTCGTAAACAACTTTCCCCTCAAGAAGGGGGATAAAACCTATAAGCTGCCCCTGAATAATCTGCAGTTCAAACCGCTCTTTGAAAGAGAGAAGCGGATGGCCGTGTCTGTCGCTGCGTTCAAACATACGGATAAGATAGTCAGGTTTTAAAACAAGACGATCGGGATCTTTAGCAAAAAGCTTCCCTACGTAGGCCCCTTTTTTGAGTTGGGACAAAAGCCCTAGACCCAAAGGGCAGCGGGGGATAAACTCGATATAGGCACGCATTTTTTTTAGATTGAAATCGATTTCGATATGTTCTAAAACGGCATCGATCCCGAGTTGCGCAAGGATACTTTTAAGGTTGAATTGTAAAAATTTTGGATCGAGTTTGAAACCCAAAAATTGCCCTGATATGTGTTCAAAAAGGACGACCGCTTTATTCGATTCGCGGCTTTCTATGAATCCGTCCGGAGTGATCAGATCAAACATCGTCGTATATCTCCTCAAAAATGCGAAAGCCTCGGGGGTAGACTCTACCTGAAGAACCCAGATGCAATTTATGGATGAAAAATTGTTTGTAAACCTCTAGGGCCTGTTCACCCGAGGAAACTTGGATCAGGCAATTCGAAAGGTATTCACCGGAACGAAGAGTGCCCGATTTGTGGTTAAGAGTAAATCTTGAAGTGATTTTTTCCACCCAATAATCGACCTCCCCAAAAAGAAGGATAGGGGTCAACTCATAGCTCCCTACTTGCCGGCCTACCACCTCTAAAGAAAGTTCTAAATCGGTCCCGTACCCTCCGATAAAAAAGATTGGCAATTTTATCAGAAACTCCGCTTGCCTCTCGATCATCCGTTCAATCCTATAGGTCATTTTCCCATCCAGATGCGGATTCATCGGCTCAAACGCAAAATTGCAGAGGTGTGCCAACGAGAGAATCTTCAGATCGTAGGCGACCTTGTTTGCAATCCCCATAACACCCGGTCCCCCTCCGGTTGAAACGGCGAGTGGCCGTGACGGATTGAGGAGAGGGTGGTCGATTTTAGTTTTAAGTTCCTCAAGTCCAAGTAAAATCTTACGAATATCGGCTTCAATATCTTTGGATACAAAACTCGAGCCGTAGATGCCGATCGTCAATGCTTTGTGGTACTCGTCAATTCTGTTGGGGGGTAAAAAAATACCGGTGTAATCTAAGACACGCTCGCAAAATTGCAATAACTTTTGAGTGGTGCGGTCGAACCAGAACACCTCAATACCGTGTGCGTTAAGGTCGAGCAGAAAAGAGCGGTCGGCATGTGAAAAGTACCCCGGTGTTTTTTTTGAGGGGTTCATAAAGTAGATCCGTTTGAGTTTTTTTCGCACCGATTTTTGGAAAAATTGGCCACGTAGGAAAAAGGACGGGAGGTAGGTGACAAATAGAACCCCTTCTGAAGTGATCTGGTTTTCGAGCAATGCCTCCAGAATAGGGGTTTCCGGCTGATCTTGGATAAAGCGTTCTAAAAGTTCGTGATGGCGTGGATTGCGTATCACTGGCGGAAGCTCCACTTTGGAAGAGGGGACGCTAATCCATTTAGAGGATAACGGCTCGGTGATTTGCTGCAACGAAGTGAGAAATAAAGCCGAACGATTTTCCTCTGTCGGTGTATAGGAGAAGATCTCTTTGATTGTTTCCGCCGACTTGAGATTTTGATAGAGTCCTCGATTTGAAAATAGGCTGATTTTCTGTCTAAATGCCGATTCTCTGTAAATTTCAAATTCTCTTGAATTTGTATGGTAAAGCAACGGGACATGTGCGCTCTGCGGTCTAAGGCAGAAATCGGAAACTAAAAAAAGGGTTTCATGTTTTATGGGGTGGAATTTGAGTACGGAACCCGAAGGGTCGGGGATGAGAATTTTTTCAAGTTGAGCCTCAGGGAGGTCCGAAAGGGAGATGTTGATGGGGGGTATACGCAGATTTTCTTGCGGATGGTCCAAATAAAGCACAAGCCCTTTTGATCCTTGCATTAGCTGGTTGCTGTTAAAATCGACTAAGCCCTCTTTTTTAAGCTCTTCCAGGTAGTTTTTTGAATGGACTCTAAAACGGTCATCTTTTATAAAAATGCGTGCGATTTTACGCCCGATTCCGAGTGGAAATACAGATCTGATTTCGAGAATAACCTCCCCTTTTAGCGGATATTTCTCTACTGACAAAAGCTCAAATCGGGCACCTAAAAGTCTGCAGTTGATATTGGGGTCTAAAATGAAGTTTTCTACAGGATTGTGAAAACCTAAAAATGAGGGCTCAAGATTTTTGAATACAACCCGGTAGACCTCCTTTTCAGCCGATACGACCTCGCCGTAAGTAGAGAAAAAATGGGGGATGAAGCGGTTGCGTTCCATACCCCCCACCGTTAGCATATTTTGATTTTTTTAGCAGTTTTCTTTGGGGGTCGATTTAAAAATACCCCCCTAAAGCTACATATGAAGAGGAAAATTAAAGAGCCGATTGGATTGCTTTTGGTACTTTAAAATGTGATTCTTGTTACAAACAAAATCTTTTTCAAAGAGGTAGTTAAAATAATTTTTTGTCAAACCTAAATCACCTGCAAAAGGGCTTGATTTGTCAGTGATCTGCTATTATAGTTGATGGATGCAAATTTTAATTGTGCGCCTAAGTTCGATCGGGGATATCATTCAAACTTACAGAGCATTTTACCAAATAAGGTTCTGTTATCCTGAGGCCAAAATAGCATGGGCTGTCGAAAATTGCTTTAAAGGGACGGTGGAGGCGTTGCGTGGTCTTGATGAGGTGATTGCACTCCCTTTCAAAGAGGTTAAAAAAGGGATTTATAGACCGATTTGGGATGGATTGAAAAAACTGCGCAAACGCTCGTTTGATATTGTTTTTGATTTTCAGGGGAACTTGAAATCCTCCATCGTACTAGCATCCGTTTCGGCTAAAATTAAGGTGGGCTTTGATAGAAACGGTGTCGCTGAATGGCCCAATCTCTTTTTTACAAATCAGAAAGTTTCTGTCCCTAACACCCTTCCTACCTATGAGAAAAATTTATGTATCGTCGATCGTGTCACCCAGGGAAAAAGGGCAGCTTTTCTTCCGGTACGCTTTTATTTGACGAAAGAGGAGAGGGAATCTGTTGAAGTTTTCTTGGATACGATTCCAAAAAACCTGCTGATGTTCTGCCCTTTTAGCGCATGGGATCAAAAAACTTTGAGCATTCAGGATTGGATCAAATGGCTTGAGCTTGTGCGCAACGATTGGGCTTTTCATATTGTTCTCCCCTATTTTTCTGCTAAAGAGGAGAAAGAAGCCGATGAGATCTGTAAAGCTTTCCGCCACGTGCATTCCTGGAAGATACCCTCCATGGCCGCCTGGCAGCACCTCATGAGATCTGTCAAAATGGTTGTAGCCGTCGATTCCGCCTCTCTCCACCTCGCTGGAGTGACCGACATTCCCACATTTAGCCTTTTTGGACCTACCCTTGAGACGGTCTACCGCCCAAGTGGAGAAAAACATAAGTCATTTCAAGGGTCTTGTCCCTTGGGAGTCATATTTGAACGCAAATGTAAAAGATTAAGAACTTGTGTGGCACCTTGTCTCAAGGAAATAGACATCAAAGCATTGCACCGCTCTTTTACAAACCATATTCTTGATGTCTTAGGTAAGAGGGAGGGAGAGTTTCCCCCTTTTTTTAGAGATAAAAATATTGAACCTATTCTTATATAGAGGGTATATACATTTTTAAAGGATTTGGAAAAGGAACCCAATGCAAAAAGCTCATGAGCCCATCCACTACAGCGGCATAGATCAGAACAGAAAACCGATCAACCTTGAGGATTACAGAGGGCGATGGGTGGCTTTATTTTTTTATCCTAAAGATCAAACTCCGGGTTGTACCAAGCAGGCCTGTAATCTAAGAGAAAATTATGAAGATTTGCAGAGGGTAGGGATCGATGTGATCGGGGTGAGTTTGGATACCCCCGAAAGTCATAAAGAATTTGAGGAGAAGTACAACCTCCCTTTTCGGATGATTTCTGACCACGACCGGAGGCTTTCAACCTCTTTGGGTGTGTTTAAATGGCACTTTGGATTCCATTTTTTTCCCTATAAATGGATCAAAAGAACAACAGTTTTAATTGATCCGAATGGAGTAGAGGTGGGAAGAATTGAACATGTGGATGTCAATAACCATTCTCGTCAGATTTTGGAATTTTTAAAACCCTACATAGCTTAAGCTGAAACCTTGCCTTATGGCGGTCTAAAAGGTATACTCTAAGCTTTTAAAAGCAAGAAGACTTTTTTAAGGATTGTTCCATGTCCTCCGACAAACAAATAGGTGCAGTTGTTCATGACGGCCCTTTTCATGCTGATGAAATCATCGCATGTGCTCAACTCATTTATGCTGGTTTGATAGAAAAAAAAGAGATCCACCGTTCCCGTGATCCCGATGTGATAGAAAAGTACCAATATGTGATCGATGTGGGTGCTGTCTATGACGAGAGCCGGTTTTTATTTGACCACCATCAAAGCTCCTACTCGGGACTCCTAAGCTCTGCCGGCATGGTTGCTCAGTTTCTTCATAATACGGGGATTTACGACAGAGCCCTTTTCCACCATCTGAAAGATGAATTGATTGATCATGTCGATGATTTTGATAATGGGAGGGTAAGCCGGGAGATCCTCAATACCCCGACATTCTCCCACGTGGTAGAAAATTTTGTCCCGATCCGCGAAGGGGGCTCGAAAGAGGAGATGAACAGCGCTTTTTTTAAAGCACTGGACTTCGCTTTAGGACACTTTGAGCGGTTGGTCGAGCGTTATAAATATAGACAGCGTTGCAAGGATTTGGTCGAAAAAGTTATGGAAACCTCCGGCGAGGTTCTTGTTTTTGATGAGATGGTCCCCTGGTTGGAAAATTTTTTCGAGCTCGGGGGTGAAAAACATCCTGCAAAATATGTGGTTATGCCTGTCCCGAACGGTTGGAAATTGCGTGTCATTCCCAAAAATTACGAGGAGAGGATGGGGGCAAGGAGAGATCTTCCAAAAGAGTGGGGTGGACTTAGTGATCAGGAGTTTGAACTGAAATGTGGCATTAAGGGGGGTAAGTTTTGCCATAAAGGGCTCTTTATTGCCATTTTTTCTACAAAAGAGGGGGCGATTGAGGCTGCGAAGAAAAGCCTCTTATAATCTTAGACAATAAAATTGAGACAACCCACATGAAGACACTGTTTAGTAAAATTATCGATCGTGAGCTAAATGCTAATATAATTTACGAAGACGAATCGGTGATTGTTATTAAAGACATCCATCCAAAAGCTCCGATACACTGGCTGATCATACCAAAAATCCCCATTCCAACATTTCAGGATTTACAAAAAGAGCATTTCGGGTATTTGTTAGCTATGACCGAAGTGATTCAAAAACTTGCAAAAGAGCACTCTTTGGAAAAAGGGTACAGGCTTGTGGTGAATAACGGCCCCGATGCGGGGCAATCGGTATTTCATTTACACATACATTTATTGGCTCAACGTGCACATAATCACGATTTTTAGCAGCTTTCTTTTAGTTGCCCCTATTTTGGGAGGTTTGAACGAGATTCACTCCTCTATTCTTATTCAGGACAATGAGGGGGCCCTAAGACATTCCAAGACCTATTTTTTAGAGGATCCGGACCAGATCCATCGCAAATTTCTCTACGCTCAGACCCTTGCCCATCTTTTGAAGACCCAGGAAGCGATCAATTTGGTAAAAACGGAGGATTTGCTCCCCGGTAACGCTTTTGAGCTCATCGAGTCTTTGGCTTGGTCTGTTTTGAAGAAACATGCCCAAGGGGGGGAGGCGAGCGAAGCGATGTCAGTTTTGGGGGCTGCGATGACCCGGGACGTCAGGGGGATGAAAATTTTGATGGAGAAGATCCGCTCACCGAATGCGCGTGTACGGGGTTTTGCACTCAAACTAGCGGCCTTTTATCCGGATCCCCCATTGAAAAAAATGATAGCCAAAGTGATAGGTTCCGAGACAAACTATCATGTGCGCATCGAGGCGATGCGGGCGGCGGGTCACCAGTCGAATAAAGAGGCGATCGATCCTTTAAAAAAGGTGATGGAGCACCCGTTGACAACATCAGAGGAACGGCTTGTAGCGATTGGGAGCCTTGCTTCCATTTTGGAAGGTATCGATTCGATCCAAATGCAGTACCTGATCAAAAGTGAGAGAGCCCAATATAGGCAGCTTGCATTGGAAGCCATCATTCGCGAGAGTAAAAAAGATCAAATAGACCTTGTGATGCACCACCTCAACGATCCATCCCTGGATGTACGATCGAAGGCTTTCGAGGCTCTGGCGCTCCTTTCCGACCACCGAGATAGCATTCGTAATGCCGCCCCTTTAATTGAAAAAAGTTGCGAAAATGTCTCCTTGCCTTTGAAGATGATGGGGCATTGGACCCTCTCTCTTATTGAAACTGCCTCTTCAATTGAGTTTTTGATCGCCCACTTGCACCATGAATCCCCGGGGGTGCGCAACCTTGCGGGTTCCTTCATCGCCAAATCAAAACCTGCCCTGACCGCTTTGCTCAAAGACGATAAGAAGATCATGGATCCTTTTGCCAGGATCAATATAGCACTAGGATATTTGCGTCATAAAATCGGTATCGATTTCGTAAAAGATGCATTCAAAGAGTTTTTGCATAATGAGACAGGGCTCGTCATGTTCGCCCAGGAGGACGCGATGTTTCCGGCCGTTGTACCGTCGGCTGTTCCCCATCAACCCATGCTCCCTAATTACCCTCTGATCGTGGATCAACTGACAAGGCTATCCTTGATAGGCTCCTATGCACTTGTGGATTTAGAAGGTGCTAAAGAGTCCCTCCAGCGCCTTTTTGAAAAAAAACTGGTGCCGGTTAGCAAGATGGCGCTTATATTCTTGTTCAGAGAATCGGATACGGATGTTGTTGAGGTGGCTAAAGAGCTCATGGATTCGGGAGATCGGCGCAATCGACTGCAGACCCTTTTGGTTCTGGCTTTTTTTGGAAAAGAAACGGCAATCACTGAAGAGTTGATTGCCCTCTATCCGAATGCAAGTTTTGAAGAAAAGATCCAGATAGTCGAATCCCTAGGCTACTTGGGGGGGGATGCAACCGTTCGTTTTCTTTTGAAAAAATTGGGAGAACCCTCTAGGCTGATACAGATAGCTGCGGCTTCTTCACTCATCCAATCGCTCTATCATTAGTTAAAGTTTATAAGAGTACTTGAAGTGCGATCCTGCTATTTATTGGTGGACAGAAAGAACACACACCCCGGTTTGGAGCAGCTGTTCAAAAAGCTAAAAACAGGTTCAAGGTGGTGCTACATTCTTGTTGAGCCGAATAGAAAACCGAAGGCTTTTGTGTATAAGATCGAGGAGGAAAACTACCTAGCGTCTCATGAACTTGATGTAGAATCGTTCAAAACGAAAAAGGACCTTATGGGGGCCCTTGTGCACTATGTCGCGAATGCTGAAGTTTTCGTAGACTACGATATAGTCCCTTTTAAAATTGTGTCGGAATTAGAGGCTTTGGGGGTAAAAACCCAATCCGCAGAGTCCTACAGGCAGAAAATCTTTTGCCCCGATCCTTCCATGGTGGAAACGCATATAGAGGCAAACCTCCGTTTGGAAAAGATCATACGCCGTTTTATCGATTGGTTTGGGACCCAAAAAGAACAGTCCGAGTCTGCTATAGTAGATTGGCTGATGCAGCAAATGGAAAAAGAGGGTCTTGAAACGGTGCATCACCCTATTGTGGCATTTAAAGAAAATAGCGCGCTACCCCATTACTGCCACACCGGAAAAGGGGCGCCTATTGATACGAGCGGTCCTCTCCTTATCGATCTATGGGGAAGGCTTAAAACACCACATGCAGTCTTTGCAGATAGAACCTTTATGTTCATGGTTGGCAGGGAACCAAACAGAGAGGAAGTGGATGTTTTACAGGCGGTTTTAGAGGCTCAAAAACGGGCGTTCGGTGCAATCCAAAAGGGGATAGAGGGGCAAGATGTGGATAGAGCTGCCAGGGCAGTTTTGATCGAAAGGGGGTACTTGGATCACATTTATCATCGAGTCGGGCACTCTATTGACCGTTCTTTACATGGGATGTCGATGCATTTTGATAGTGTTGAAGAGCCCGATTCCAGAGCCCCTGTCCCAAACTTGGTACTTAGTCTGGAGCCCGCCGTTTATCTGGAGGGAAAGTTTGGTGTGCGCTTGGAGTCCAATCTTGTAGTAGAGGAATCCTTTAATCCCAAGTGGACGAATCCTAGGCAAACGGATTGGATTTTACTTCCTCTTGCGTAGATTGCTTTTCTATTTTTTTCTTCAGGATCTTATTGTAACGCCCTTCTCTGATCGTATGTTCACTCATGATGTCAAAAGAATTGGGCCAATAAAATTTTGTAGCTAGATAAGACATTTTGGCTGAGTCTTTTTTATACAGAAGCTTTTGAGCTAAAACATTAAAAAAACCTATGAAGGAGTAAAAAATCATCTTTGGGGACTGGATAAAGCAAAGTGTGTCAAAAAGGGAGACGTGGTGTGTGATTTTATGGAGCCCGAATCTATTTGTGTAGAAGCTACTTGATCCGAGGGTGTGCACTGTGATTCTTTTTGCAAGCTTTTGCAAATCTTGTGGGGGGAGGATGTCGAGCGCCTTTTCGATGATAAGCCCCCCTTCCGAATGGCCAACAAGCAGGATCTGATTTTGTGTCCCGGCTAAAACACTCAACCTTTTGGCAAGCAAGTCTGCCGATTTGGTTCTCATACCCCTTTTCATGGAGGCGATTCTACACAAATCCTTTTTAGTCCCCTCGGTGGGATTTACCAGGTGCTCCAGGTGGTGGGAAACTGAACGAAATGGACGGGTGACGTCGCTGGTATACTCGGGCGTATTGCTGATTCCGTTGACATAGATCGTGTGGTTTTGGTGGGAAAAATTTTTGTGTATGGTTTGGATAAAAGGGTGCATGGATTGGTCACGTTGTAAAGGATTTAGTTCTGGTAGTATAAATAGGTAAAAACCATTTTTTCAATCATTTGGAAAGGAGCCTTGCCGAAACCTAAGAGTTAGAACCACCCGTTTGGGTGCGGACAGGTTGTAAATCCAACACAGTTCTACAAAAAGGGAGGCTGTAGGTGGAGTTTTTCAGGCTGTGTTCTATAAGCGGGTCATTCAAGCGTGGCATGTGAAACCAGAGGGGGCACTCGTCACCAAGTTTGACAGGCTGATAAATCTTTTCAACTTTATTTTTTAAAAGCAGTAGTGACGCCCAAAGATAATGAAACAATTTATGGATGTTCAAAATAAGTGGGATCGGATCGATCAAAGAAACATGGTTTTCAACCTTTTTGGCGTATCTTTTGTCAAAAAATACGGCCGCGCCAAAGCTGATAATTTCAAGCTTAGGATAAAGCTCCTTAAATTTTTCACCCGACAGATGGTGTAAAGCGGAGCGGACGATAAGCGACCCCTCGCTATGACAAATAATTTTTACTTTTTTTAGCTCTTTAGGGAGGGCCTCGAGGGTCTCTTTCAGCGTTTCAGAGGCAGGGCTCTTTCCACCCAGACGAAGCTTGGTACACCGCAATAAATCATTGAAAAAGCCATTTGTATGGTTAGCGACAAAATAGATGTTTGCTTGGGAGTTTGAGAGGGTGAGATCTTTGATGTGCTGAATTTGGTAGGCCTTATGCCGCATCCCGTTTACAAATAACAGAGCATTCTCACTGTCCGGGCGCTGTATAAAGTCGCAATCTGCAATTTCGGCAGAGGGGCATCTTTTATCGCAAAAGTCATAAACTTTTTTTAAGTATCCGGTTTCAGGCGGGGAAATAGTTTGCAGTGCTGACACTCCCATTGGAAAGGCTCCTCTTTTTATACAGATGCTATTTCTTAAGATAAATTATAAAATGATGTCGATATAACACCAAATATTAAATTTATTTGTTATGGTTTTTTAAGATAAAAAATAATTGAATAGACTTTTTTTCCCCCTCGATCTACCGTTTTCGGTTATGAATAAAGAGATGGAACAGCAGAGCCCTCTATGGGGAGGGGTCGCCCTTGTTGCGGGTACGTGTATTGGAGGGGGGATGTTAGCCCTACCTGTGGAGACGGCAGAGGCGGGATTTATTCCGGCAGCCTTGGCCCTTTTTGTCGCTTGGTGCTATATGCTTGCTACCGGCCTTTTGCTTGTAGAGGCCACTTTATGGGTAAAGACCCCTCATCCCCACCTAGTGAGCCTTTCCCAAAGGTTTTTAGGCTCCTCGGGACGCTATCTCTCGATCGGTCTGGTTCTATTCATGGGGTTGGGTTCCTTGGTAGCCTACGTAACCGCCGGATCACCTCTGTTGCTTAAATTTTTTAATGGCATACTCTCTTCTAAGCTGAGTACCGGAACCGGGTTTGTCATTTTTTTAGCACTTTTCGGCTCCATTTTTTTAGTGAAAGAATCGGTTGTCTCCCGTATCAACCATTACCTCGTTTCGGGGCTGATCGGGAGCTTTGCCATTATTTTGTTCATAGGGGGCGCCTCTTTCAAATCGATCCCGAACGTTTGCAATTTTTCAAAAATCCCTTTGACTTTTCCGCTGATCCTGACCACGTTCAGTTACCAGATCATGGTACCGAGTCTTGTGGAGCTTATGAAGAGGGACCGAAAAGCGCTCTATAAAGCTGTTTTCTTGGGGTCTTTGATCCCTTTGTTTGTCTATTTAACCTTCGAAACCGTGGTTTTAGGGATTGTCCCTTTTGAAGGGGATATGGGGCTGCTTTACGCTTTGAAAAACGGGATGTCATCGACAGAGGTCCTTTACTACCATACAAAATCGGGCATTTTGGCACCCGTTGTCGATACTTTTGCTTTTTTATCCCTAGTCACCTCGTTTATAGGTATCGGATTTGGTCTTGTCGGTTTTTTAAGGGATCTTTTTTCCTTAAGGGAGGATACCAGGACCCTTTTCGGGATCACTTTAGCGATCGTTCTACCCACGCTTTTTTTCACCTACACCATACCCAACGCCTTCCTCACCGCTTTAGACCTCACAGGGGGCTACGGTGATACCTGGTTAAGCGGACTCATCCCTATAGCCATGTGTTGGGTAGGGCGTCACATCCAGGGAATTAGGGAAGGTTCGACCCGTCTTATGAAAAAATGGTTTTTGGTCCTTTTGGCCTCTTTTTCTTTTTACGTAATGTACGTGCAATCGGTTAAATTACTGCAGGGATAGACAAAAAACGCCTGAAGAAGCTTTCGCAGTCGGCTTAAACAAGAGGCAAGAGACCGACTGGATTCATAATTTAAGGTTTCGATGCGGTATCAAAACCGTCCAAGATCAGAGAGACGCATTTATTATAAAATAAAAGGGACCCAACTGCCGTTGCACAAAGCAAAACCGGGGAGATAAGGGGGAATTTCCTGAGTTGAAAAGCGGTTAGCGCAAGCTGGGAGCCTACAAAAGCTAAGTTGAATAGTATAAAGCAAGCAATTTTTTTTATCTCGTCGAACTCTTTAAGTTCTTTGGGTTCCGGCGTTTTTGAAACCCCTCTAGGGTCGATGGAAAAGTCTAGTCCTAAAATGCGCATATAGTATTTTTGTTTTTATAATTAGATGTATACAGGTTAATTCAATAAGGAATTAAAATTAACAAAAAGAGATATCCATACCAAATTTATCTCCTCTATCAGGTTTGAAAAATCCCATGTGCTAACTTAGGGTAATGCAAGGGCCGATTTTCCCATTTCAACCGACCAAAGCTTTTAACTCCTATCGGTCAGTTTTTGAAATAGCGTCTCTGCAATCGTCTCAAAATTTCTATCAAGAGAAGCGGACATCATCGCCTTGAACTCTTTAAACGTGAGGATTTTTTCCTTAACGCCCTGGGCACCTTCGGCACATGTTCTCAAGAGGATAAACGGACGGTCTTTCGTGATGGTGTTATGTTGATCAAAGGGGATATCTGCATAGAAAATGCCGGTCTGTTTGCTGAGTCTGACCTCTTCCCATTTATTTTGATCTACTGCAACCGGATAATGCGCTTCAGGGGCAATCAACTGACTGTCTAAGCAGCTATTTTGGCATACTTTAAGAAGATCCGGTACAAAGTCAGTCATCATAAATTTGTACAGGGCGTTTTTGAAGGCGCTTTTTGATTTATAATAATCATAGATTCCCGGGAGGACCGGATTGGAGGCTTGGATCTTCGGGCTGAGCTTTCTCATCTCTTCCAAGGATTCCCTTCCCGATGCTATATCCATATCACGTTCTATAACTAGGGCAACTTGACTTTGGACGATCTTGGGTTTTGTATACCATGGATCCAGGTAGTCGAGGGGGCTCTTGAATTCGGGGATAGAGGGATCATCCTTGATCTTGTCGTATACCCCTTGGAGAACTTTTATCTTTTTTCTGTTTATGGAGATGGAGTTTTCAATTTTGTCATTGATCCTCGGCCATACTCTAGTAATAAATTTTTCAAAACACCAAATGGTTGTAGTCAGAACAATCGCTGTAGAGATATAACGTCCAAGAGCCGGGACCGATTTTCTGAATGCGCCGACGAGTGGCGCTGTGTACGATAGGTAAGAAAATATTTTTGAAAGCCCCCATAGACACATCAAACCCACATGATTGATCTTTAAACTGTGGAGTTGGGCCCCAAGGTCGCGCGATAGCTCAATTCTTTTTGTGGGGCGAGTCATCTCTAGTCCGTCTGAAGAGCTATAAATTTTTTTAGAGGCGTCAGGTATCATGAACATCCTTTTCTTTATCGGCTCCATTTTACCCCACCCGCATATATTAAAAAATAATACAAATATATTTATTAAAATGGTTTGGGAGGGGCGACAATTATCTTTTAAGCGTTAGCATGTTGGGTAAGAAAAAGTTTTAGATCAGCGATAAATTCATCAAAATTTTTTGCTTGATCCTGAGCCGAAATAAATATCTTTCTATAGTCTTTCAAATTAAGGTGCACGGTTGATGCCCCTTTTTTGTAAACTAAAAGGGGTTGTTTGGATGTGGAATCCGGGGTTTCGCTGGGCGTATAGAGGTGGATACCGTCAGTGAGTTCCTCGGGATCATAGTCTGTAGGTATTTTTTTTACACAAACTTCGCCATCGGGAAATTCTGTTGAAAGAGCTTTAGCGAGGTAGGGGACAAAAAAACATACAGAGGACCTGAGTGCTTCGAATTGAAGCTTTTTCTGCTCTTGGTAGGTGTTGAGTTTCATAAGGTAAGACTCGGCCGATGGTTTAGGCCGCATAATGACTTCACAACCCACCATGAGCTCGCCGATTTTATCAAAGAGGTTTGTGGCCGCTTGATACTGATAGGCATCGAGGTGATAATCGACAACTTCCTTATTCACAAAGAGCGGGGGGTTGTGGGTAAAAGGGTTACTCCACTTTTTTTCAAGCAATGTTTGCGTTCTTTGAGGGTAGAGTCGTTTTAAAACATTTATTTTTCGCCCGTTCAAAGCTAGTGATTCCTCTACCTTTTTGAGCCCTTTATTGGCCAAAAATGAGAGAATGGGTGCTCCTAAAGTCGCTGCCAGGGTGGTGCGCATACTTGTTTTTATAAAGCGGATGACATTCATCTCCGCTAGCATCGCCCCTATTGGCAAGATAGCTCCAAGAAAAGACAAGATATGTAAAGATATCTGTTGAAACTTGAGGACTAAATGGTCTCTTTCAAGGCGGTTTAGGGTGCTGGAAATGTCGCAATATGTGATTTCGGAACCTTCAAATTTGGTTGGCAAGTTAAATTTATTATTATCACAAATAATCATGTTAAAAACCATATAATTTATTTCAACTATATTATACCTAATTATGAAAAACATAGAAAGAGATAATCTATGAAGGGGTCGGATTAGAGGCTAGTTGTAAAATTTTCTTGAGAACATATTTTAACAGCGCTTCGAGGCCATTCAGGCGGCTCATTGAGAGAGAGGTGAAAAGGCCTGGTTCGCGAAAAAGGGAAGGTTGGAATGTGAGTGCCTCTTTAAGCGAAGCCCCGTCGTAAAGGTGGGTAACAAGGGCTCCTAGACCCTTAGAGATGAGCGCCTCGGAATCGATTGCAACAACAAGGGCGCCGTTCTCTAAAGTTACACAGCAGTGCATGATGCTCTGGCAGCCTCGGACGCGGGTCTCATCGCTCTTTTCTTTTGCTGGAAAAGGGGGGAGTGCTCTACCAAGCTCCATCAGCTTTTCATAAAAAGATTCTTGGCTGAGAGTTTTAAAAATGGCCAGGAGCGCGTCTTCACGTTCTTTAGGGGACATAGGGTAGAATTATAAATTAAGGGGGGAATTTTGTTGAGTGAATTCAGCTCTAAAAAAATTATACGTATCCCTGTTCGACTATAGAACCAGAGCTCTGAAGGAATTCAATTGTCTATTTTCTTCAAACCGTATAAATTTAGACCCAGAAAATTGAGGAGATATGTCCGGAAAAGAGGAATTTATCGAGATTGAGGGGAAGATTATTGACGTCCTTCCCAACGCAACGTTCAAAGTTAAAGTTGATGGCTACGAAGACATGTATGTAACGGCAACGCCATCCGGAAAAATCCGTTTAAGAAATATCCGTTTAACAAGGGGCGACCAGGTCAAGCTCGAGATGAGTCCTTACGACATGAACCGCGCCCGTATTACCTACAGGATCCGCTAGTGGGAAATTCATAAGGGTCAAATTATTGGCTTGCGTTTATAACGTAAACCCAATATGCTCTTAAGCATTCATTTTTTTGAGTGGCGCCCGGGTAGCTTAGTGGTATAGCACACGCATGGTAAGCGTGAGGTCGAAGGTTCGATTCCTTTCCCGGGCAAAAAAAACAAAAAACTAAATCGCCTCGATTAAAAAACTCGAAGGAGAGACAAATGGCAAAAGAGAGTTTTCAGCGTACGAAACCTCACGTAAACATCGGTACCATTGGACACGTTGACCATGGTAAAACAACTTTGACAGCTGCTATCACAAAAAATCAAGCAGACAAAAAGCTTGCGCAATTTAAGGCTTACGATCAAATCGACAAAGCTCCAGAGGAAAAGGCGCGCGGAATTACAATCAACGCTACACACGTTGAGTATGAAACAGCAGCTCGCCACTACGCACACGTTGACTGTCCTGGTCACGCTGACTATGTAAAAAACATGATCACCGGTGCGGCTCAAATGGACGGAGCGATCCTCGTTGTTGCGGCGACTGACGGTCCGATGCCACAAACACGTGAACACATCCTCTTGGCTCGCCAAGTAGGTGTTCCTGCAATCGTTGTCTTCTTGAACAAAGTCGACATGATGGTAGGTGATGAAGAGTTGATCGACCTCGTCGAATACGAGATCACCGAGCTTCTCGAGAAATACGGTTACAAAGACTGCCCGATCATTCGAGGTTCCGGTTTAAAGGCTCTCGAGGGAGATCCCGGGTACGTTGCTGCTATCGACAAGTTGATGGAAGCTGTTGATTCACACATCCAAACACCTGTGCGCGAAGTTGAAAAAGCGTTCCTTCTCCCTGTAGAAGACGTGTTCTCTATCTCCGGTCGCGGTACTGTTGTTACAGGCCGTTGCGAGCGTGGGCAAGTCCGCGTTGGTGAAGAGATGGAAATTATCGGTTACGGAGTCACAAAGAAGACTACGGTTACCGGTGTTGAAATGTTCCAAAAGACTCTTGACTACGCTGAGTCCGGCGAGAACGTTGGACTTCTCTTGCGTGGTATCGAGAAAAAAGACGTGCAACGTGGTCAAGTTGTAGCAAAACCTGGTACAATCAAACCACACACCAAATTTACTGCTCAACTCTACGTCCTGACAAAAGAAGAGGGTGGTAGACATAAGCCTTTCTTCGATGGGTACAGACCGCAGGTGTATATCCGTACAGCGGACATCACTGCTACTGTTCATCTTATGGACGGCAAAGAGATGGTAATGCCAGGTGACAACTGCAACCTCACAATCGAACTCCTTGCAAGCATGCCGCTTGAAAAAGGGATGAGATTTGCTCTCCGTGAAGGCGGAAGAACAATCGGTGCAGGAACAGTTGTGGATATTCTTGCTTAATGCTATTTTAGGGAGGCCACAGTGGTCTCCCTAAATATTATTGGGTGCTTAGCTCAGCTGGTAGAGCGTCGGTCTCCAAAACCGCAGGTCGGGGGTTCGATCCCCTCAGCACTCGTTTATCTTCAAAAGAAGGTTTTACATGACATCTAAAACTGTCCAATTTCCTACAACAAGCAACGTTAAAAAGAGTGCTTCTATGCTTGGTGATTTCAAGTCTGAAATGCGTAAACTTACCTGGCCGACAAAGGCTGATGTAACCCGTGGGACAAAGGCTGTTTTAGCATCACTTTTCGTTTTTGGTCTAGGTATCTACGTCGTGGATCTTTCCATCCGCGGTGCTTTGAACCTGATCCAAACGGCTGTGAATGTCTTATTTCGCTAATTAGGTACGTTCATGCATCATTGGTACGTTGTACAGGTTATTTCCGGTCTTGAGAAAAAAGTCAAAAAATCGATTGAAGAGGGGCGTGTGCAGGCCGGTATGGAAACTGCTGTCTCTCAAGTGGTTTTGCCGACAGAGAACGTTTCTGAGGTAAAAAAAGGGCAGCAAAGGGTTGTCGAACGCAAGGTTTGGCCCGGCTACGTAATAATTCAGATGGAAATAAACGACGAGTCTTGGCAATATATTAAAAGCTTTGACGGAGTCATAGGATTTTTAGGGGGAGAAAAGCCTGTTCCTCTATCCGACGCAGAGGTTCAAACGATCCTCTCCGAGTTGGAGAGCAAACAAGGTGGTCTTGTTCATCGTCACGATATCCGTGCCGGAGACAAGGTCAAAATTGTGGACGGGGTCTTTGAGACATTTACTGGGACTGTCGTCGATTCCGACGCCAATAAGGGTAAACTCAATGTCCTTGTCTCTATTTTCGGTCGCGAGACCAAGGTCGAACTCGAATTCTGGCAGGTTGAAAAAATCTTCGGCGAGTTAGACCAATAAAGTAGCGCTATCTAAAAATGCTTATTCTATAAGCTTTTTTTGAAAGCACAAACGTCAGAATGACGACAAAGGAAAAAAATGGCTAAAAAGGTTACTGGGACAATTAAATTGCAGCTCCCAGCAGGGAAAGCAAATCCCGCCCCACCTGTTGGTCCCGCGCTCGGTTCGAAGGGTGTCAATATTATGGCATTCTGTAAAGAGTTCAACGCGGTGACTCAGGCTAAGGCCGGGTCGATCATCCCTGTTGTGATCACAGTTTATGCTGATAAATCGTTTACGTTTATCACAAAAAATCCCCCCGTATCAAACTTGTTGTTAAAGGCTATCGGTGCTGAGAAAGGATCGAAGACTCCCAACAGTGCGAAAGTGGGAAAAATCACGCGGAGTGAAGTCCGTAAAATTGCTGAGCTTAAGCTTTCCGAAATGAACGCAGCTTCTCTTGAGGCGGCCGAATTGGTCGTTGCAGGGACAGCGCGCTCCATGGGCATTGATGTAATTGGGGGCTAGTGGAGGAGTGACTGTGGCAAAATTAAGCAAAAGAATGCGAGAGATTAAAAAAACTCTCGAAAATCGCTCCTTGACTGTTCAAGAAGCGGTTGACCATATCAAAAAAGAACCTAAAGTGAAATTTGACGCAAGCGTCGATATCAATATCTCTTTGAATGTTGATACGAAAAAAGCTGATCAGCAAGTTCGTACAAGTGTTGTTCTTCCCCACGGTTCCGGTAAAGCGGTGCGTGTTGTGGTTGTAACAAAGGACTTGGAAAAAGCTGCTCAGGCAAAAGCTAATGGAGCGGTGGAAGCCGGTTCTTTGGAATTGCTTGATCGCATGCAAGGCGGATGGGTTGATTACGACTTAGTGATCGCTTCTCCCGACGTCATGCGCGATTTTGCAAAGGTTGCAAAAGTTCTCGGTCCACGAGGACTTATGCCAAACCCAAAATCGGGGACTGTGACTCAAGACGTAGTTGCGGCAACGGTTGAGGCTTGCAAAGGTAAAGTCGAGTTGAAGCCCGACAAAATGGGACAGGTGCATTTAAGAATCGGACGCTTATCGTTTGAGAGTAAAAAGCTTGTTGAGAATGCAGAGGCGATTATCGCCGAGCTGATCAAAGCAAAGCCTAGAGCTCTTAAAGGTGCATTTATTAAAAGTGTATACATGGCCTCTACCATGGGTGGAAGTCATCAATTAGCAGTTTCGGCGGAGTAGGAACCATGAGGAAAGAGAAAGAGTATCTTCTAGAAGAGATCGCAGATTCGATTCCTCAAGGATCTAATCTTGTTCTTGTCTGTTACGGTAAAATGGAACCAAATCAGACCCACGATTTTCGTAGACGAATTTCTAAGGCTGGTGGAAACTATTTAGTCGTAAAAAAACGTATTTTCCGCAAAGCTGCGGAAACAAAAGGGATGAAAATAGACATTTCCCACCTAAAAGGGAATGTCGGTTTTGTTGTTGCAAAGGAAAACTTCCTTGAGGCTACTAAAGAACTTTACACATTCAGAAGCGAAAATAAAGATGCGCTAGAAGTTCTTGGTGGCCATTTTGAAGGGAGCTTCTGCTCTCCTTCACAGGTGGAAATGATTTCCAAACTACCAAGCCTACCAGAAATGCGTGCACAGTTCCTCGGAACCCTCGAGGCGCCGCTTTCGCATACATTAGGTGTCGTTGAGGCAATATTGACCTCTGTCATCTACTGCTTGGACAACAAAGCTAAAGATCAACAATCATGATTTTGGAGAAATAAAGTGAGCAAACATACTTTAGATCAACTCGTAGACGAGCTAAGCGCTCTTACCGTTCTTGAAATGGCTGAACTCAAAACCAAACTTGAAGATAAGTGGGGAGTGAAAGCATCTGCAGGTGTTGCAATGGTTGCAGGACCGGCAGCAGGCGGAGCAGCAGCTCCTGCAGCAGAAGCTGAAGCGCAAGAGTTCGTAGTGACACTTGAGCCAGTTGACGCTGACAAAAAAGTTGCAGCTATTAAAGTTGTTCGCGAAATTACAGGTCTTGGCCTTAAAGAGGCTAAAGAGCTCGTAGAAGCGGCACCTAAAGTGGTGAAAGAGCAGCTTAACAAAGCTGATGCACAAGCTCTCGCTAAGAAGTTCGAGGATGTGCAAATTAAAGTTACTCTTAAACCAATGTAATTATTGTTTTAGTTAGTAGTTATAGGCAAAGCAAAAAAACAGTGTTTTTTTGCTTTGCCTTATTCAATTTTCTTTGGGAATCACGCAGATTCGGGGTTTTAAATGGCTATTAGACCACCTCAGAGGGTCAGTTTACAGAAACGGCAAGAGATTATCGATTTGCCGAATTTGATTGAAGTACAAATCAAATCCTACCAGCAATTTCTACAAAACGATCGTCTTGCAGACGAGCGGGATAACGTCGGGCTGGAAGAGGTTTTCAGAGAGGTATTTCCGATCAAATCTTATGACGAAAAGATCATCCTCGAATACCTATCGTACAGTTTAGGAGTACCTAAGTACACACCGGAAGAGTGTATTAAGAGAGGTATCACATACAATTCCGCATTAAAGGCTAAATTCAGACTTACCGATGAGACCGGCATCAAAGAGGAAGAGGTTTATTTAGGAACCCTTCCGCTCATGACACTAAGGGGAACCTTTGTTGTCAATGGTGCTGAACGTGTCATCGTCTCCCAATTGCATCGTTCGCCAGGCATTTGCTTTGAGCAGGACAAGCATCCAAAAGGGAACATACTTTATTCTTTCCGGATCATCCCCTACAGAGGGAGCTGGTTAGAAGCATCTTTT
The DNA here is from genome assembly GCA_016866475.1 of Chlamydiota bacterium. Classification (GTDB taxonomy): domain Bacteria; phylum Chlamydiota; class Chlamydiia; order Chlamydiales; family RGXB01; genus RGXB01. The sequence continues at coordinate 43,323 of VGMF01000004.1, forward strand.
GATATCAACGATCACGTCTACATCTACGCCGACAAAAAAAAGAGAAGACGTAAAATCCTTGCGACCTCTTTCATCCGTACGCTAGGCTTTTCGACCAACGCAGACATCATCGAGGAGTTTTTCGAGACGCGCAAAGTCAAAATCAGATCTGATAAGGATTTTGCGAAAATCGTCGGAAAAATCTTGGCTGAAGATGTTGTAGATGAATCTACCAATACAGTTTTCGGGAAAGCATCAGAAAAGCTCACAACAGCAATGTTGAAACGTATTTTTGACGCAAATATCACCACATTAAAGATTGCAGAGGATGCTGATGAGACCTCTCCAATTATTAAAATGTTGGCTAAAGATCCGACCGACTCCTATGAATCCGCCTTGAAAGACTTTTACCGTAAATTGAGACCGGGCGAACCGGCAACCCTTTCAAATGCGCGCTCGGTCATGATGCGTCTCTTCTTTGATCCGAAAAGATACAATCTTGGTCGCGTCGGCCGTTACAAAATGAATAAGAAGCTCGCAGTAGAGACAAACGATGAAGCCCTTCAAGTGGTTACCTTGAAAAAAGAGGACATCATTTTAGCTCTCAAGTATCTTATCCGTTTGAAAAACGGCGATCCACAGGCTCAAATCGATGACATTGACCACTTGGCAAACCGTCGCGTTCGCTCAGTTGGTGAGCTGGTTCAAAACCAGTGCCGAATCGGTTTCGTCCGGATGGAAAAAATCATTCGTGAAAGAATGAACCTGTTTGATTTCTCATCAGATACCCTGACACCCGGAAAAGCAATTTCTGCTCGCGGCCTTCAAGGTGCGATCAAGGATTTCTTCGGTCGCTCCCAGCTTTCTCAGTTTATGGACCAAACAAATCCGATAGCAGAACTTACCCACAAACGTCGTCTATCAAGCTTAGGCCCCGGAGGTTTGAACAGGGATCGCGCAGGTTTTGAAGTGCGTGACGTGCATCCAAGCCACTACGGCCGTGTATGTCCTATTGAGACGCCTGAGGGTCCAAACATCGGTTTGATCACATCCCTTTCCTCCTTCGCCAAGATCAATGAGTTCGGTTTCGTTGAGACACCCTACCGGATAGTTCGGGATGGGATTGTAACTGACGAGATTGAATACATGACCGCTGATATTGAGGAGAAATGTGTCATAGCCCAGGCATCGGCGCACCTTGATGAGCATAACATGTTTACAGAGGACTACTGCTGGGCCCGCTTCAAAGGGGAGTCGATGAAGATCGAGGCCTCCAAAGTCACCCACATGGATGTTTCTCCACGCCAGCTTGTTTCTGTAGTTACAGGTATGATTCCTTTCCTTGAGCACGACGACGCTAACCGTGCATTGATGGGATCTAACATGCAACGCCAGGCAGTACCTTTAATGATCACCGAGTCACCTGTAGTAGGTACGGGGATTGAAAAAAGAGCTGCTACCGACTCCTGCGCCGTGATCATTGCGCAAGAGGCCGGAGAGGTCGAGTATGTGGATGGTTATAAAATTATCATAGCTCCCGAGAGGAGTCCTCTAAGCAAAAAAGAGTATCCGCTTGTGAAGTTTATGCGTTCCAATTCCGGAACCTGCATTAATCAAACTCCGCTAGTTTCAGTTGGAGACAAGGTTGTTGCCGGTGATGTATTGGCCGATGGACCTGCGACCGATAAGGGTGAAGTAGCACTTGGTAAAAACGTCCTTGTAGCTTTCATGCCATGGTGTGGATACAACTACGAGGATGCGATCATCATCTCTGAAGAGTTGATCCGCAAGGATTACTACACCTCTATTTATCTTGAAGAGTTTGAGCTTACAGCAAGAGATACAAAACTCGGTAAGGAAGAGATCACTAGGGATATTCCGAATGTTTCCGAGGAAGCTTTGGCCAACTTAGGTGACGACGGTATCATTCGCATCGGTGCGGAGGTGAAACCCGGCGATATTCTTGTTGGAAAAATTACCCCAAAATCTGAGACAGAACTCTCCCCTGAAGAGCGCCTTTTAAGAGCAATCTTCGGTGAAAAGGCTGCTGACGTTAGGGACGCTTCATTGACGGTTCCAGTCGGAACCGAGGGTGTTGTTATGGATGTGCGCGTTTTTTCTCGCGTCGATCGTTTGTCAAAAACGGATGATGAGCGTGTTGAAGAGAGGAGCCAAATACAGGATATTCATAAGCAATACAGGGATAAAGAGGTAGAAATCACCGTTGAAATGCACGAAAAACTTGGAGCTCTTTTAATCGACGAAAAAGCGCCCGAACCTATCATGCAAAAGAAAACGGGTGAAGTGATCATCCGCTCCGGACAAGTCTTCACGCAAGATCTATTGGAATCGATCGAGACAGTTCCGCTTCAGGATCTTATTATCCCATATTCGGACTTATATGAGACGATGAAGATCATTCTTCGAGACTTTCATTCCAAAATGGATGAGCTTGAGTCTAAGTACAAATCGGAAATTGAGCATTTGAAGAAGGGAGACACCGAGCTTGAAGCCGGGGTCATACGCCAGGTTAAAGTCTATATTGCGACTAAGCGCAAGCTTCAGGTCGGTGACAAGATGGCGGGCCGTCACGGTAATAAGGGTGTTGTTTCCAAAATCGTACCCGAATCTGATATGCCTTACCTAGAGGATGGGACGCCTATTCAGATTATTTTGAATCCGCTAGGGGTACCATCACGTATGAACTTGGGGCAGATGTTAGAAACCCATCTTGGCTTTGCGGCTAAGAAGAAGGGCATATACGTCAAGAGTCCTGTGTTTGAAGGGTTCCCGGAAAAGGAGATTTGGCAAATGTTCGAGGATCTCGGTATGGAGCCTGACGGGAAGTCTTATCTCTATGATGGACGCACCGGTGAGCGTTTTGACAACAAGGCTGTAGTGGGTTACATCTACATGTTGAAACTTTCCCACCTTGTTGCCGATAAGATCCACGCCCGTGCTATCGGACCTTACTCCCTCGTTACGCAGCAACCGCTCGGCGGAAAAGCGCAGGGCGGCGGACAACGATTCGGTGAGATGGAGGTTTGGGCGCTCGAGGCTTATGGGGCGGCAAATCTTCTACAAGAAATGCTTACCGTAAAGTCTGATGATGTCGATGGACGAACGCGCATCTACGCTTCGATTGTAAAAGGAGATAATATTTTACAAGCGGGCACACCCGAATCCTTCAACGTTCTTGTAAAAGAGATGCAAGGACTCGGTTTAGATGTACGCGGATTTGTAGAAACACCAGTAGAGGCTCTAGCTTAAAGGTAGAAAATGCATCAAAAAGAAGAACAACTTCACGAACAGCACTTTGATCACCTCTCCATTCGTATTGCCTCTGACGAGGTAATACGCGGCAGCTGGTCACGTGGTGAGATAAAAAAATCGGAAACGATCAACTACCGGACAAGCAAGCCTGAAAAGGGTGGTCTTTTCTGTGAAAAGATCTTCGGTCCCACAAAGGACTGGGAGTGCGCCTGCGGTAAGTACAAGAAGATCAAGCATAAAGGAATTGTGTGCGATCGTTGCGGTGTTGAAGTCACTTTGGCGAAAGTTCGACGCGAAAGGATGGCCCACATTGAGTTGGCTGTGCCCGTTGTGCACATCTGGTTTTTCAAAAGCCAGCCTTCGCGCATCGGAAATCTCCTTGGAATGTCTTCCGGGGATCTTGAGCGTATTGTTTATTATGAAGAGTATGTTGTTGTAGATCCAGGTCGAACTTCCCTAGAGAAGAAGCAACTTTTAACCGATATTGAACATCGGGAGGCACAAGAGAAGTGGGGAACCGACTCATTCAAGGCGATGATGGGTGGAGACGCCATACGCCAGTTGCTCAATACCGAAGATCTCCAAGCTACTGTTGTAGAACTAAAAGAAAAGCTAAAAAAGACGAAGTCGACGCAAGCGAGAATGAAGATTGCAAAGCGTCTTAAAATCGTGGAAGGATTTACAAACTCCGATAACAAGTCCGAGTGGATGGTTATGTCGGCAGTCCCTGTGATCCCGCCCGATTTACGACCGCTTGTTCCACTAGACGGCGGAAGATTCGCTACATCTGACCTGAACGATCTGTATCGTCGTGTGATCAACAGAAACAACCGTCTTAAGTCTATTCTTAAATTGAAGACACCTGACGTCATTATACGAAACGAGAAGCGGATGCTTCAAGAGGCTGTGGACGCCCTTTTTGATAATGGTCGCCATGGTCACCCGGTAATGGGTGCAGGGAATCGTCCTTTGAAATCTTTGAGTGAAATGCTCAAGGGCAAACAAGGGCGCTTCCGTCAAAACCTACTTGGTAAACGTGTCGACTATTCTGGTCGTTCTGTTATCGTTGTTGGACCCGAGCTGAAGCTCAACCAGTGCGGTTTGCCCAAGCAGATGGCATTGGAGCTTTTCGAGCCTTTCATTGTTAAAAAACTGAAAGATGACGGTCATGTGTACACGATTCGCTCAGCCAAAAAAATGATTTACAGAGAAGAACCGGTAGTATGGGACGCTCTGGAAGAGGTCATTAAGGGGCATCCTGTACTTCTAAACCGTGCTCCGACGCTCCACCGTCTTGGTGTGCAGGCATTCGAACCTGTTTTGATCGAAGGAAAAGCGCTCCGTATCCATCCGCTCGTTTGTACAGCTTTCAACGCTGACTTCGACGGAGACCAGATGGCGGTACACGTCCCGTTGTCGATCGAGGCCCAAATCGAGGCTAAAGTCTTGATGATGGCTCCCGACAATATTTTCCTCCCTTCAAGCGGAAAACCGGTGGCCATTCCATCTCAAGATATGATTCTTGGTCTCTATTACATGATGCATGATCCTGTGATCAAGCGTGAGGAATCGGGTGGAAAAACTAAGGTTTTTGCTAGCACCGATGAGGTGCTTTTAGCCCTCAACAGTGCAGGTAGCTATTCTATGTTTGAAGAAAACACAGAAGGGAAGCGTATTGATGATTTGGGTCGCGGAATGCATATCCACGAGTTGATCAAAGTGCGTCTTGATGACGGTTTCGTCGAGACAACTCCCGGCCGCGTTTTGTTCAACACAATCGTGCCAAAAGAGCTCGGTTTTCAAAACTACTCATTGCGTAAAAAGAAATTAGGTGAGCTTGTAAACCAAGTGTACAAAACAGTCGGTTTAGAGCGAACAGTCCGTTTTCTCGATGACTTGAAAAATCTTGGATTCAGCCAAGCGACGAAGTCTTCAATCTCCATGGGTGTTGTGGATGTCCATATTCCGCAGATCAAAGAGAGGCTTCTTAAAGAGGCGGAGAAAAAGGTCGCCGTTGTTATTAAGCAGTATGAGGATGGGGTTATCACCGAAGGGGAAAGAAAGTCCAAGATTATCAGTATCTGGACAGACGTCACCGAGGAGATTTCCGAGGAATTGTTCAAGCGTATTACAACGCCAAAAGGCTCCAACCTGAACCCGCTTTACATGATGATGGATTCGGGTGCACGTGGTAACAAATCCCAGGTGCGTCAGCTCGGCTCGTTGAGAGGATTGATGGCCAAACCGTCAGGGGAGATCATCGAATCACCCATCACCTCCAACTTCCGTGAGGGATTGAGTGTTCTTGAGTACTTTATCTCAGCACACGGTGCTCGTAAAGGTCTTGCCGATACAGCTCTTAAAACAGCCGACTCCGGTTACCTTACCCGTCGTCTTGTAGACGTAGCGCAAGATGTTCTTGTGAATGAAGAGGACTGCGGTACGCTCAATGGTATCGAAGTTGCTGCCATAAAGCAAGGAACGGAGGATCTTCTACCCCTCAAAGACCGCCTTTATGGCCGATGTGTGACGGATGATGTTTTCATGCCCGGTGATAGCAAGATAATCCTTGCTAAAGCAGGGGACATCCTCACTATCCGTCAGGCGGAAGCGATCGAGAATGCCGGTATTGAAAGCCTCAAAGTCCGCTCCACTTTGACCTGCGAGTCGAAGCGGGGAATTTGCGCCAAGTGCTATGGCATTAACTTAGCTAATGGACGCAAAGTGAACCATGGAGAAGCTGTCGGTATTATCGCCGCTCAATCGATCGGTGAACCCGGAACGCAGTTGACGATGCGTACGTTCCACTTGGGAGGTATTGCGTCTGCGAGCCAAAACCCGGAATTGATCACCGATAAAGAGGGTGTTCTGGTTTACCACGATATCCGCTCCGTTCATGATGAAGAAGACGCCGAACTTGTTCTTAATAAGCACGGCCGAGCTTTTATCGTTCGCGACGAAGGTAGACCTCTTGATGAGGTCAAAAAGCTCCTTTCGACAAAATCGATTGAACCGCTTTCTACCTTCCCGATCGAGCTTGGAACTCAGCTACTTGTCCGAGACGGGACTGTTGTAAAGGCAGGTACCAAGTTTGCGATATGCGAACAGCACAACATCCCGATCATCTGTGAGAAGGAGGGATTTGTCCGTTTCGATGACCTCGTTGAGGGAATCTCTACTCAAAAGACTGTCAACAAAGAGACAGGTCAAACTGAGATTTACGTCAAGCAGCATAGAGGGGAATTGCATCCGCAGATTTCTATCTTTGCCGATGCGAATTTAAAGGAATTGATAGGTAGCTACGCAATTCCTTCCGGTGCCTATCTCTCTGTTGAAGAGGGGATATTTGTAAAAGCAGGCGAAAAGCTTGCTCGTCTCCCCAAAGGTGCGGTCACTACAAAAGACATCACCGGAGGTCTTTTCCGTGTTGCTAAGCTTTTCGAAGCAAGCAAGCCTGCAGACGCTGCCGAGATCGCTAAGATCGACGGTATCGTACACCTGAAGGGCGTTCAGAAGAACAAACGTATTGTTGTTGTTATGGACGAGGTTACAGGTGCAGAAGAGGAACACCATATTCCGTTGACCAAACATCTGATCGTCCAAAAAGGGGACCGGGTGGAGAAAGGGCAACAGATTACTGAGGGTAGCGTACGTCTACAGGAAATTCTGGAGGTTTGCGGTGTTCGCGAACTGCAAAAATTCCTTGTTAATCAGGTGCAAGAGGTATACCGACTCCAGGGGGTTGACATCAACGATAAGCACATCGAAATTATCGTTCGTCAAATGCTCCAAAAGATCCGCATCACCGACCCCGGTGATACGACATTCTTGTATGGAGAAGACGTAGATAAGCGCACATTCCATATCCAAAACAAGCAAGTGATTGCAGAAGGTGGAAAGCCTGCAGAGGCAGCTCCTGTTCTTCTCGGTATCACTAAAGCTTCCTTGGGTACAGAATCGTTCTTCTCTGCTGCGTCGTTCCAAGAGACAACAAAAGTCTTGACGGACGCTGCTTGTGAAGGGAAAAGCGATTACCTTCTCGACTTCAAATCGAACATTATTGTCGGGCAACAGGTTCCATCCGGAACCGGTCACCAGATCTATGTGGATCGTTTGCGTAAGAATATGAGCGAGGACACAAATGAAATCCTTGATTTCGATTTCGATAGGGTCCCCGAACTAGCTGCTACAGCCGGTTAAACCGTCTGTACGTATTCCAAAAGGCCTCTTGAAAAGAGGCCTTTTTTTTTCAAAAAAAAATTATTTAAACTTTCATGGTTTGTGTAGTAAAGGGTCTCTTCCTATATATTTAAACCCCGAAATATTGTATAATTATTTATAAAAAATAACCTAAGTAGAGAAGATGACCTATTCAACGCCCCCCCCCGGGACCGGCCGGTTTAGCCCCTCTTATGCCTATGACCCCCAGTATTTTGACCCTTTAGTCAAAAAAAGCTGCTACGGTGATCATCAACAATACTTGGTGGCTGCTGAGGATGCGATCAAGGCTGTAGCCGAAAAGATCCAGGCCGACGGAATAAGGGTCGATTTCCACGAGCTTTTGGCACTCTTGAGTAGACGCCGCTCTGAGGTTGCATTCAGAACAAAAACGCCTCATGCAGAAAATTTTGGTGTCCGACGAGTGGAGGAAGAGGTTACCCCTTTCCGTTTTCCGCTTCTAGTTTTAGGGGGACAATATAAAGCTGCCGGTGAGAGACTGAGTGAAACTGTTTTTTCCATATTCAAGGATGCTATGCGTCCTAGCACGGTCCCATTTGATAAACCGCTGACAATTAATAGGAAAGATTCTCCTGTATCCAGTTTCAATCTTGAGTTTATGGACGTCGAAACGGTCAAAAAAAAGGGATACGATAAAATCCATTGGGAGCTTGGGCTTGGAACATCACCCGCCGATAAGGTAGTAAATCCTTTGATTTATTGCGGTTTTTGTAGAGATGGCAAAGAGACCTATGAGATGTTTGTAAAAAGAAGACCCCACCTAAAAGCGGAGCTGGAAAGGTGTCTTTCGGGTGAAGTAGAGGCATCTAAAAGCCGTCCACCCGATGCACTATGGGCCGCAATAATGAGGGAGGAGAAAGAAAAAGACCGACAAGTACTCGTTCAAGGCTGGAAAGATTTCAAAAAGCAGGTACCAACAGTCCCCGGGATGAGTTATGGCGGAATTAAGCTTGCTATCGGTATCACTGAATTGAAAAGAAATTTCAGTGAACCACAAGAGGGTTGCGACTCTAGTTCGACAGACAAAACACATTATCTTTTTTTTACCATGCGACATAAAGTTGGTGAGAAGATGTATGCTATCTCCCAATATGTTACCTGGCTTAACCATATCCGCGGTGAGCCGGTCGATAGGACCTTAGATAGAGCCTACCAGCATTCTCATTGGGTGATCATCCACCAAGATATTTTTTTACAAACTGCTACCCTTGAAGAGTGCAACGGGCTGTTCCAATACGTGATGCAATGGAAAAAAACTGATGGATTAGAAGATCTCAAAATGAGAATGGCTCCTTTGATGTATCTTTTGTCTCATAATCACCGTGATATCCGCGGAACTGCGGCTGAAAATGAATGGCTCGAGAGAGCCATATACCGAAGCTTCGGATTTCATGTGCACACTTTACCTGATCGTATGTTTGACCTGGAGGCTTTCTCCAGCTGTTATTCAACATTTAGGGATACGTATGGCACCTCCTTTGATTTGGTCGAGATCGAATAAAAAGGTAAGCGACCCTCAAAAAAGGGGGGATTGCAAAATCGGTGACCCTAGCCAGTAAATCCAAAACTATTACAAGACCCTATAGTTCCTATCACATGCGAAGATAAGAAACCCTATATCAAGTTTCCGTACTCTACCTTGTTTGAATACGGGGTAATATTTACACAAAAAGGTTTTTTCTCTAGGATGAATTCGCCTGACTTTTTGTAGGAGGCGAGTTGGTAGTGTTCTGTATTAAAAAAAATTCTAATTGCATAGCTAATCTGGAAATATCCGGTGGATCGCCTGGAAAATTCAACAAGCACCTCCTCAGAAATTTTGGGACAATCAAAAATATGGACCTCATCCAAACAAAGCTCTAAAAATTGGATCAAATGTTTGTCTTCAATAGCAGCTGATTGGATCGAAAACGAAATAAGGGGGATACTTTTGAGGGTCTGTAGAAGAGAGTCCTCCCAGAAGTCGAGTTGGCGAAACTGTACATGGTTCAGTTTTTGATTATTTAAGAGTTCAAACCCTTTTTTAGTGAGATTGCTTCCGTTTTGAATTCGAAGTGTCTCCAGCGTATTGGACTGTAAAATGAGTTGCAAATGTGCATCGCTAATTGGGAGATCTAGCTCTAAGTTTTTTAAATTTTTTTTGGAAATAGCTTTGATAAGGGGATCGGGATCAAGCTCTATATTGGAAATTTTTAGATCCACAATCGGCTGATCCAGAAGGAAACTAGTAAGCGCCTCTGTAGTTATATCAATAGATGACAGATGAAGCTTTCTCAACTGATTTTTCCTGAAAAAGGGCCCAAACACTGGTGTGCACCCATAGACACTATGAAAAATGATCTCTTTAAATGCGTTTGATTGAAACAAACTTGTAAAGTACTCGACTGGAAGAAGACAGTCGGTGATCTTTATAGACTCTAGCGTAGAGAACTTTTTAAAAAACAAAATGATTGGTGAGTCCGAAGAGAGCTGCCCCGAAATTTCCAAGCGCTTGGGTGTAGTTTTACGCTCTAATTCCTTTAAGAGAGTTTCACCCCCTTTTTTTGTGTCCACGACGATTGTCTCGTGAACTCTAGGGGTCCAGGTTTCATGGGTATTACAGAAATCAATTACCGAAAATGCTTCCAAGGTTTTTTTTTCAAACGCATCGGAGAGCTCTTTCAATTCTGATTGGAGATTAAGCTCCTCGTTTGGGTCTAAGGCGAGGTTGAATAAACCTTCAGTTGTGTACTTGTAGGGCCACTCGATCCAACCTAAATTTTTAGAGATATCGATATTACCCAACAGAACGTGACGCCCCGGTTTTTGTCGAGATAGGGGGAATCCGATGCTATGGTGGAGGCAGGGGATTTTTAAAAGATCAATCAACGTCGGTAAAATATCCACTTGCGACCCAACAAATGGGATGCTCTGCGGTCCTAGATCCCCTTTTTTATAAATAAGGAGGGGTATGTGGACATTTTCCTGGTAGACTCCTCTTCGAATTTGCCGGTTTTCATGTTCCCCCATAGGCTGTCCATGATCCCCCATCAGGATAAACAGCGTGTTTTCAAACCAGGGCTTAGTCTCGGCTTCTTTAAAAAATTCTGCAAGTCTTTGGTCTGCTATTTTAAGAGATTGCCGCAACCTTTTGATTGGTTCATTAGGTTTAGAATCTTCACTAGCGGGGACAATCCATGGGTGATGGCCAAAACCGTTTGAGATGATGCCGAAAATGGGCTTTTGATTTGAAATGCCGGCGTCCATTTGATCGATTAAATCCCGGTATGCAAGCCGATCGTCGACCATATAGGAGGAGTAGAACTCCTCTTTTATCCCTCGTATATAGTCAGCTCGCGATGCGTAATAGTCGAAGGCATAGGGGTCATCCAGGTACTCTTTCTTAGCATTTGTAAAGTTAGAGGTGATATTGAGCGTCCGATATCCAAGCTCTTTGAATATTTCAGGCATCCCTTTATAGGGGGTTTTTCCCATTTTTTTTAAACATAATCCTTTGTAAAGGGGGAGAATTCCGAATAAAGTCGAAATGGTTGCAGGGGTGGAGACGGGATAATTTGCATAGAATTGTTCAAAAAATACTCCCCCTTTTTTTAAGTTTAAAAAGAAGGGGGCGTATTCTAAATCGCGCATCCCTAACGACTCTAGAAAAACAACCACAACATTCGGCTTTCCAGACTTTTTCAATTCAAAAAGGGGCGAACCCTTATACGAAATCGTTTTTCTTAAGAAAGGGTATTCGGGATTAAGAAATACAGAGCTCTCAAGAGAGCATAATAAAGTTTTGAAAGGGATTTTTTTGTTTGGATGCTGCATCGTCCCTTTATTTGGTAAAATGAGCCTCACAATCGGGTGATCGGGGTTTTTTAAAAAAGCGATCAAACCAAAAAAAATCCCGATTAAATTTAGCAGAGGGGGAAGTGGATGAAAATAAAGAACCAAGAGCGAAATGAAGAGTAAAAGAAATTGGAAACAACCAGTGAAGCCTACTTCATAGATGACTGATGAAAAATTGTGCCATAAAGCCTTGTTGCACCAAAGAAAATCGTGCCTCTCAATTCCCCGTTCGTAAATTTTTTCGAATTGCAGATCGATATAAACTAGGATTAGAACCAAAAAAAAGATTGTTGCTGAAACAATAGCGTTTTTGGAAAAAAAAATCTGGGTTATCAAGGAAAACAGGGAAAGAAAAAAAATATCCTTGAAAACATTGTAGAGCATTTTCTTCGTTAAGGGCCGGGAAAAAAACCGGGAAAAAAAAAGTGATAAAACTAAGAGAAAAAATAAGAGATAATCCATTTTTTTACCTTCTTTTGTCGCCCCTTTCAGGGAGATCAAGGTAAGGTCCTTTCTTTAGACATCTAAAAAAACGCAGAATTAGATAAACTAAAAAAAACAGTATTAACGCAACGAGTAGAGGACGAATAACAACATGCAAAATCAGATCTCCTTAGCCACAATTCCTAAAAGGGTATCTAAATCCTTTGCAAAGCGTCGAATCCCGTCCGCTAATAGAAATGCAGCTCCATGGTCGTCATTGTGGAGGAACTCAAATTTCGGCCGCTTGAGATCCATTTTTTCAAGCGTACTTTTTTTTGCAAAATCCGGATCAAGTTTTCTCGTTACCGGATCCTGGCTTTTGCTCATTTCTTCTAAAAATTTAGGAGCAATTGTCAAAAGGTCGCTCCCTGCCAGGGCGACAATTTGCTTTTGAGAGCGGAATGATGCCCCCATCACCTGGGTTTTGTAACCAAACTTTTTCAAGTAGCTGTAGATATTACGAACAGACTGGACTCCCGGATCTTCGTCGGCACTAAAGTCCGTTACCCCTTTTTCTTTTTTATAAAAATCGGTGATTCTTCCGACAAAAGGGGAGATCAATGTCACCCCCGCGTCGGCACAAATCGCCGCTTGCGCCATGGAAAACAATAGGGTCATATTACAATGGATCCCCATTTTTTCAAGGACGGCAGCCGCTTGAGTCCCTTCCCACGTAGATGCCAATTTGATTAAAATTTTCTCGGGTCCGATCCCTTTTTTTGCAAACCGTTCTATGATTTTGTGAGCAAATATGAGGCTGGCTTCGGTATCCCAGGAAAGCTTGGGGTCTACCTCAATAGAGACCCTGCCGTTTGCTGGCAAAAACTTTAGGATTTCGACTCCAAAAGCGATAAAAAGATCCATGTAGGCGTCATAAACATCTTTTTTTCCTTTAACCGAATCTCTTAATAAGGGGAGATAGGTGGGATCTTTTATAGCTTCAAGGATTAATGAAGGGTTGGTAGTAGCATCCTGCGGACTGAATTTTTTAAGCTCGTGGAATTGGCCCGTATCTGCCACAACAACGGTAAATTTTTTTAGATCGTCTAAAGTGCTCATAACTTTACTTAGCCATACTTAAGGATTTAGCACAACAGCGCCAATTTTAAATTTTTTTACAGGGCTATTGAAGATCGGGAGTTTTTTTTGGGGCAGGTCCGTTGATAAGGCCTGCTGCAAGCGCAATACTGACAAACAGGGCAACACCCCAAGCGATCATGCTCACATCGAGATCTTCGTTAGCTTTACTATTAAAATCCCAGAAACTTTCAGTTTTGGCGCTAGTTTTTTCACTATTTGAATGGGTAGTTGCCTCCAGTGAAGAGGTTAAAACCAGAGCAAAGGAAAGAAAAATTAATAAAATCTTGTGCATATCTTAGCAATAAGTGATGTTTCTTATAAATATCAAGAGATATAGAGGTTTTTTCAAAGGACTTAAAGGTTGTCGTTTAATCATTAGAGGGTTACAATACCCTAAAATCTTGGGTGAAGAGCTTATGAAGTACGCGAATAACACAAGTGAAACGATCCAGAGGATTCTACTTGCTATCAAAGAAGAGGCGTTAGAGCCTTCAAAGACAGAGGCCGAGGAGACGATAGCCGCTGCGAATGCCGAAAGTGAAGAAATTCTTTTTGAGGCAAATGAAAAAGCCATGTCCATCCTCCAGGAAGCTACACAAAAAGCTAACGATCACATCAGGGCTGCAAAGGCTGAGATCCTTCTTGCTCTCAAACAGGCCAGATTGCAACTGAAGAATGATCTGACTCAAAATCTATTTAAAAAAGAATTGAAAGAGCAGCTTTCCAAAGAGATGCGCAAAACGGACACGGTTGCTAGGGCGGTCCAAATTGTCTTTAAGGCTCTTGATGAAAAAGATTCTTACTCAAAATTTGATCTCTTTATTCCTGAAGGGATGTACGAGCGGGAGCTGATGCAGCACCTTACCCAGTCGGTTAAAGAAAAAATCGAAAAGTCGGGAGAATTCAAATTCCAGTCGACTTTCGGTGGAGTTATCCTAAAAGTAGAAGATAAAAATATGGTCGTTGAATTAACAGAAACTCAGGTCGAAGCGATCCTGGACCGCTTTATATCGGACTCTTTAAAAGCTTTTGTCTTGAGCGATTAGGTTAAATGTATACTTTCCTTGAGTGCTTTTTACCACCTGCCAATTTTGACACAAAACCTGAGGTAGACCTTGAGGAGCTGAATGAACTTCTCGATTTGAACATCGGGGAATCGGCCAAAAAAGAGCTTTTAAAGATCCGATTGTTCATTGACGTCATGAATCTAAGGGCTTACTTCAACGCAGAAAGACTTTCAATAGGGGGGGCTGTTGAGTCTGATGAGATCGGGTACTGCCTTGAGCATGATTTGGTCTATCCTCCATTTGTGTTTGAGTATTTGACAAAGTATAAGGATATCAATGAGAGAATCCACCATTTTAGGGAACTTTTGCTGTTGGCCTACGATTGGCTGATTGGGGAGACTTCCGGTTTTGCAAAAGAATTTTTTTCTTATGACAGGACATTATGGATCACCTCTATGGCCTACTTTTCTAAAAAAAGGAACCGGGATCTTCGGGTAGACCTCGATTTTCTTGATCCCCACGATTCTTTGACCTCACTTTTACTAGCGCAACACGAGTCGGACCATTTTGAGTTCCCTGAGGGTCTTGAGGGGATCGACCTGGAATTAGATGTAGCTTTTAAAGATCCTTTAAAAGAAATTGAGATGTTAGCAGGGCTTAAATACAATTTTTGCCGAGAGTACATAGAAGCAAATTCTTTTACCCTGGATGCCCTATTCGCCTATTATCTCCAGGTGTGTATTCTTAGTGATTTTTACGAGAGCCAAGATCAAAACTTAATTAAAAAAGGGGGGGACCTCCTCCTCAAACGGATTCAGGAGATCAAATGATGACACAATCGCCCGTTTGGCAGCTTGCTACCGGCACAGTCGAGGCCGTGAATGGAAATCTCGTCAGTATCCTTTTCGACGGCCCTGCGATATGCGGAGAAAAAATATATGTAGAGGTGGACGGGATTGAGATCAAAGGTGAGGTCATCGAGATTGCAAACCGTATTGCCAAAGCGCAAATGTTTGAGGATACAAAAGGGATACACCTTGGTTCAAAAGCCAAATTTTCAGGTGAACTGATCGAGGCTGAGCTCGGCCCCGGACTTTTGAATCTGGTCGTAGACGGTATTGGCTCTCCTTTGGCGGATGTGGCGGAAAAAGCCGGCTATTTTATGGAAAGGGGGATTGAGATTCCCACTTTAGACCGTAAAAGAAATTGGGAGTTCGCCCCTACAGCTAAAGTTGGGGATACAGTGACGCGCGGGATGGAGTTGGGCTACGTGATTGAGGGGCGGGTTCGTCATAAAATCATGGTCCCCTTCAAACTCCAAGGGACCTACACGATAGGGATGCTCGCAAAATCGGGACATTATACAGTAGAGGCCACCGTAGCCAAACTTATTGATGAAAATGGACAGGAAGTTTTGGTCAACATGCTTCAAAAATGGCCAATCAAGAATCGGTTGATTGCGGGGCAGCCGAGGCCTAAGAACCGTCTTCTAGAGACGGGGATGCGTGCTATCGATACCATGTTTCCGATTCTTATGGGGAGCACAACCTGTTCTCCAGGCCCATTTGGCGCCGGAAAAACGGTCATTCAACACCTGATCTCTAAATATGCGAACGTTGATATCGTGATCATAGTTGCCTGTGGGGAGCGTGCGGGTGAGGTTGTTGAGGTGATCACAGAGTTCCCGCATCTTCTAGACCCAAGATACCATGAACCTCTCATGAACCGCACGACGATCATCTGCAACACCTCCTCCATGCCTGTAGCTGCCCGTGAATCTTCCATCTATATGGGTATCACCATAGCCGAGTACTACAGGCAGATGGGATTGAACGTTCTTTTGCTAGCCGATTCTACCTCCCGTTGGGCCCAGGCTATGAGGGAAGTTTCGGCCCGCCTCGAAGAAATCCCGGGGGAAGAGGCGTTTCCTGCGTATCTATCATCACGCATCCACTCTTTTTATGAGAGGGCAGGGGTGATTGAGACGCCTAACCAAAAATTAGGTTCCATATCGATCATAGGGGCTGTTTCCCCTGCGGGAGGGAATTTCGACGAACCTGTCACCCAGGCTACTTTGATGGTTGTCGACACCTTTCTTTGCTTATCAAGAAGCCTTTCCGATCAGCGCAGGTACCCTGCGATATCAAGAGATCTCTCCTACTCGTCCAACATACCTGCTGCCGCAGAATTTTTGAAAAAGTTTGCCGCCGACTGGGAATATTCGGTGCAAACTGCCCGTAGAATTCTTTTAGAGGGGCTTGAAATAGAAAAGAGGATGGATGTCGTCGGGGAAGACGCCATTCAGATGCCCGATTATGTGACGTACTTGAAAAAAGAGTTGTTTGACTTCTCCTACCTGCAGCAAAACGCATTTGATCAAGAAGATGTCTACTGCCCTATGGATAGACAGGTGGAGATTATGAAGATCTATGATAAAATCTTTGCTTCCCCATTCCTCTTCAAGAATCACGATACTGCAAGAAAAAGCTTTCTCGGTCTTCAAAATGAGCTTAAAAATCTCAATTACACCGCATTTCGTACCGAGTCGTACCAAGAAAACAAATCCCGAATCGAAAAAAGAATTGAGGAGATGTTAGACATATGCAAATAAAAAAGACACGCATACAGAACATCCGCGGCAATTTGATCACTTTAGAGGCTGTTGGTCCCGCAATGGGGGAACTCGCCGAGGTTCTTCGTAGAGACGGCTCACGCTCTTTGGCCTCGGTCATCCGCATCGATTCCGACAGGATTACTTTGCAGGTGTTCGACTCTACAAGGGGGATAAGCGTCAACGATGAGGTGGTTTTTTTAAGAGATTACTTTAGATTGGGAATTAGCGAAGAGTGTCTGGGGTCTGTGTTTAGCGGGAGTGGCAAGCTTAGATTGGGGGTAGATGCTGGCAGCGATTTGATCGAGGTGGGGCGTCCAAGCTTTAACCCGATGAAGCGCCGTATGCCAAGCCTTATGATCCGTACAAATCTGCCGATGATCGATATGTTCAACACCTTTGTGCGGGGGCAGAAAATTCCTCTATTCTGTTCACCCGGATCCAAACCTGTCGATGTCTTATGTCGTATCTCTAATCAAACGGACGCGGATGTTGTGATTATTGGCGGGATGGGGCTTACCCAAACCCAGTATGAAAAATTTATTCAAAATGCCAGAACAAGCGGTTCTTTAAGCCGTACCATATTTTATGCCCACCTTGCTACCGATCCGGTCAATGAAGCAGTGATGGTCCCCGATTTGGCTTTGGCTGCGGCCGAATATTTTGCCCTTAAAGGGAAAAACGTCCTTGTTCTTTTGACCGATATGGTCGCCTTCGCCGACGCTCTAAAGGAGATTGCCATCTCTTTGGATTTCGTACCGGCAAACAGGGGGTATTCCTCTGATCTATACACACAGCTTGCGATGCGTTATGAAAAAGCTGTCGAGATCGAGGGAAATGGGGCTGTGACGATTTTGGCTTCCACAACTTTGCCTGCAAATGATGTGACACACCCGATACCTGACTTGACCGGTTATATCACTGAAGGGCAGTTTTATTTAAATATCGACTGCATTGAGCCTTTTGGCTCGCTTTCACGTTTAAAGCAGTTGGTGATCGGCAAGACCACGAGAACCGATCACGGACATCTTGCAAATGCGATGGTGCGGCTGTACGCAGATGCACTGAAAGCAAAAGAGAGAGACCGGATGGGATTCAAGATTTCTGCTTGGGATAACAAACTATTGAAATACCAGAACCAATTCCGATCGAAGTTTATGAGTCTGAATGTGAACATAACTCTTGAAGAGGCCCTTGATTTGGGGTGGAAGGTTCTTTCCGACTGTTTTGAAAAAGAAGAAGTCGGGATCAAAAAAGAAGTAATCGACATCCATTGGGTATAGTTTTTTGGAGTAAGAAATTTGTCTGAGATCCGCCTATCAAAAATAGAACTGAAAAATCAGCAAAGTAGCCTGGAGCAGTACCGTCGGTACCTTCCGGTTTTGGAGTTGAAAAAAATCTTGCTCCAGTCGGTTTTATCCAGTCTGGACCTGGAACTTATGGAATCCGAATCGAAGAAAATGGGTGCCGAGCGGAGCCTGATGTCGATCAGTGCTCTTTTTGCAAAGCCGGGGATGAAAGAGTTCACAGATTCTATGCGCGTTTTATCGATTGAGCGGGGAGAGGAGAATATTGCCGGAATTGAATTACCGACTTTTCTCGGTGTCGCTTTTGCCCCTGTAGAGAGCTTATTGGGTTCTGTGCCGGTCAATGCATTTAGTCTAAGGACAATTTTCGAAGAAGTAATGGAGATCATTTGTAGACATCATGTCCTTTTTGAAAGGAGAATTATCCTGGAAAAAGAACTAAGAGATGTAACGGTAAAAGTAAATCTTTTTGATAAAATACTGATCCCCAGGGCAGAGGCGAATATTAAAAAAATAAAGATCGCCTTGGATGACCAGCAGTTGGCGCAGATTGCTAATGCAAAGAAAGCTAAAGAACTTATTTTAAAGAAGGGTGCCAGATGATCATTCCCTGTGAAAAAGTCCTCTTTGTTGGCACTTCAGTAGACCTAATCAAATTTTTAGAGAATTCCCAAAAAATAGGTCAATTGCAATTTCAGTCGATCGACGGGAAGAAAATGCGTGTCCTCTCGAATGCGGCCGAGGATGCGATGCACGCTTTAAGAATCCTTCGACGTCAGTCCCCTGTGGATCAACTCAAAAATGATGTGGTCCCAAAATATGAGTTGGTGGAAAAGATTATCTATTTGCAGGATCGGCTCGATCGGGTAGTGGAGGCTGAAAAAGTACTCGATGTAGAAATTCATAGGATCAAGCCTTTTGGCGATATTGATCTCGACACGGTGCAGCAAATCGCAGAAAAGACGAAACACAAATTACAGTTTTTTTGTAAGAAAGAGAAAAAACAGGTCTCCCCGGAGATCCTTCAAAAGCTTATTTTTGTCTGTACCGACTCAACGGTCGATTTTTTTATTTACATAGGAATAGATCCATTAAAAGTTGATGGCTTGACCGAAATGCAGATCGAATACTCCTTAAGCTCGTTGAAAGAGCGCTTTCAAAACTTGCAGAAAGAGGAGTTGAGGATTGAGACCGAACTAAAGGAGATGGCTCATTATAAAGAGATTATCGAGGAATATTTAGAGGAACTTCTCGACCATGACGATCTCAGGCATGCACGTACATTAGCTGCAAATATTCTCGGGCCAACCCTTTTCGCTATCGAAGCATGGACACCTGCTGGCAAGGAGGATTGGAGGGCAGCCCTTGAAGGGTTGAACATACACATGGAGCATGTGCGGATCCATGACAATGAAATCGTCCCAACATACATGGAAAACGCCGGATACCGCAAGGTAGGGGAGGATCTAGTAAGAGTGTATGATGTCCCCTCGATCGAGGACAAAGATCCCTCATTGTGGGTGCTGATCTTTTTCACGCTTTTTTTTGCAATGATTGTCTCTGATGCAGGGTATGGGCTGCTCTTTTTAGCGGTTTCTCTTGGGCTCAATACCTTTTTCAAGAAAGCAACCGAGTCCGTGAAGCGTCTGTTGCGCCTTGGAGTGATCTTGTCTAGCGCCTGTATTATCTGGGGGGTTCTGACCGCTTCTTATTTTGGGATACAGATGAGCCCGACCCACCCGTTAACAAAAAACTCGTTGATTTATCAAATTTCGAAAAAGAAGATCGCTTATCAGATTGAGACCAAAGGACCAAGCTACAAAGATTGGGTAAAATACTATCCGCAATTGCAAAACGAGACGGCTCCTGAGGCATTTTTAACCGAAGGGGTAAAAGTCAAGGACGGAAAAGTACATTATGAGCTTCAAGAAGATCTTTTCTTATCGAATCTGTTGGAGTTTTCTTTACTTATCGGCACTTTGCATATCATTATTTCCCTAATGCGGGGTGCCAGAAAAAATATTGGAAGCCTTGGCTGGGTGCTGTTCTCTATAGGGGCCTTCCTCTATTTTCCAACCTATATGGGTACCTCAACCTTGTTGAATGCGTATCACATCATTTCAGTAGAAAATGCCGCCGTTTACGGACTGCAATTTATCTGGATCGGCATAGGTATCGCTATTTTGGCTGCAGTGATACGCAAAAAAATTCTAGGGATTTTTGAGTTGACTCATGCAGTGCAAATTTTCGCCGATGTGATCTCTTATGTTCGGTTGTATGCGCTCGGGTTGACAGGGATCATTTTGGCCGGTACAGCCAACAAGTTTGCCGAGGATTTAGGTTATGCGACAGGGCTCTTTATCCTATTGTTTGGCCATGGACTGAATATCATGGTAGCTATGATGAGCGGAACAATCCATGGACTGCGCTTGAATTTTTTAGAGTGGTATCGCCACTGTTTTGAGGGGGGAGGAAAGCTCTTTACCCCATTATTAAAAAGGAGAATTACTTTATGACACCAACTTTATATGCAATGGCCGGCCCGGCCCTAGTTCTGGGGATCTCCCTTTTCGGCAGCTCTTTGGGCTGTGCAATTGGTTTTTCAGCAGCTCAAGGTGTGATGGCACGTACGGACGAAGGGCATGCAAAATACATTTCACTTGCGGTACTTCCCTCTTCACAAGGGCTTTTTGGATCGATTCTTATGGTATTGATGCGTGCAGCGATTGTTGCTGGAACTTTGACACCACTTTCTGCAATTTTTATTGGGCTTTCCACGGGACTTGCTCTTTTCGGCTCCTCCGTTTTCCAAGGTAAAGTTGTAGCCGCTGCCATTCAATCGATTGCAAAGCAGCCCAGCCTATTTGGTAAATCCTTCGTAGGTATCGTTGTTATCGAGTCCTTTTCTTTATTTGCATTTGCTTTCTCATTAATGCTTTTAAAATAGGTTTGGAGATATAACAAAGCTCTTATAAATCTTAAACCTAGTATTTCAATCAGTCTTGCATAGCCCCCTATATGGCGGGCTTTTTAATTTAGGAATAATTGGGAAATTTTTAAATTTTAAAAAAAGATCTTTATTTTAAAAAAGAGAATTATTAAGATCCTCCCCTAAAGCTTCTATTTTGGAGGGATTATGGCAGCCGCTGTTAGCGCTAGGACTATTCAATTTCATTTTAACCCAAGCGATACCTTTTTCATCCACCGAGACCCATGTTCCATTATACGTACTATTGAGAAAGTTACCAAGTTAGGACGATGGGTCTTTTTCACCGATCCTGCTTTAAAGCAAAACCCTTATCCAAAAATTTACAGAGCTTTTTACTTCAGCAAAATCCAGCCTTGTACGCTCGAAGAGGCGGTGAAAGAGCTTGCATTAGACCACAAAATGGAAGAGATCTTTCTTGACTGGGCGAGGGGAAATGAGTGGATAGATATATTGAGTTACAGAACTCCCATTTTACGAACTATCCGTGCCATCATGGGCTACTCTTTAGCGGTTTTTGTTGGTATCCCCGATATGATTTTGCAGCGGCTTGTTTCGGCTGAAACTCTTGATAGTAGTCGCACGTTCACCTTTCTGATAAAAGGTGGGTATATGATAGCAGATTATCTGATCAAGAAGAGGGAGCCCCTCCATAAACCTGTCCTTCTCACCTAAAATTTAAAAGAAAACAGATACCATAGAAGAACATCTATGGCATCTGTTTAGATTTAGCCGTTAAAAACACCCTCGATGATACGGAGATGGTCATCTGAAAGAAGACGAAAAGCAAACGGACGTTTGCAGTTGAAAGAGTAGACCGGACAGGGTTTTTCATACGAAGTTTTGAAAAAACCTGCAGTGACAAACGCCGCTTTCACCCCCCCCTCCTGAATATCAAAATAGGTTTTTTGCAGTACCGAACTGAGTCGGCCTGCGATCGTCTTTGAATTTAGAGGGATTCCCATTTCTAAAAGGCAATCGAGAAGCTCGGACTGATCGGAAATTGTGAATTTGGGAATTGAAATTTCCACAAGGCTATTGAAGGCTCGTGCTTGCCCCTCGTAAAAAGGATCTATTTCGAGGAGTTGTTCGATAGAGGTACCCTCTTTAGGGAGGGTCAACTGAAGGCAGTAGCTGCTGTTTTCTAAAGGTAGTTCAACGTATTGGAGGGATCCGTTTTCGTAGTAGCGCAAATTTTTTATCCCCCACATGGTCGGTAGATTTTTTATCTTTTTATCGCTCTTTGTAAACGGTGCTTCTCTCGTATGTTTAGGATCAAAAGGCTTATCGAACCTCCCCTCAAAAGATCCGGCGTTTACGGCAACTAAGCCAGTACTTGCAAGTCTATCATTCTCATCAATAATTTTTGGGATCATCCCATCCGTTTTTTGATTCACGAAAGCGTTTATTTTTTGTTTGATGAGGGGGTCGTTGAGCTTAAAGTCGGTAGAGCGCAATAAGCAAAAATGGTTTTTTAAAAAATCTAAATCGAGAGCGCTTGCCAAGCAATTGCCGATCTTAAGATGGGGATGAGTATCGAACACCCTTGTTAAGTAGTTCAGAACAGCTTTTTCGTCTTGGGTCCCGAAGACTTTTTGCAAAATGAGCTCTTTGTCCCCTGACGGGTAGAGGGGGTAGACCAACCCGATAAATTGATCCATGCTCAAAGGTGCGATCAACGTGCTATTTTGATGATTTTCATACCTTTTCTTTAGAATGGTGGTCTCCTTAGAGGCTTTAGGAATGTTAACGTAAGGGCTTGCTTCTTTTAGTTGTTCATATGCGCAATCGATCATCATCGGATCTCCTTTTGTCAGTGGTAAGCTTACACAGAGTCTCTATTGAATAGAGTAGCTGATTCATTCCAGAGTTTTGTAATAGACAACTACGAACTAGAAAAATTGGATCTAGAAACTTTCCAGCTGGAAACATCTCATCAACAAAGACGAGTCTACTAAGATGTGCTATGATAATAGATGCTATTTATTTCGTGAAGAGTTTTCAGGAAAGAATGTCTTCAATCGGGGGATAGTTGAAGTGTTGGATATCGCTATAGCCTCCCCTTTGGTAGGCGAAGATTTTTGTAAAAAGGATCCGATCCTGTTCAAAAAGGGGATCCCAAGCCCGGTCGATAACGCAATCGTGGGCCTCTTTTGCCAAAGGAATAGAGAGGAGCTTTTGATAGGTAGCTTCGTAAATTGCAAGGAGTTTGGGAATGTAGTGTTTTCGAACTACGTATGCGTGGGCAAGCCTAGCCTTCCTCGCTCTATGAATTCCCTCGATATTAGACTCCTGGAAAAGTTCGACTCTTGATCCTAAAAGCAAAATATCATAGGCGTTGACATGCATAAAAAAATGTGCCAAGTGCGCTTCCAGTTCCCTGGTATCTGATAAAAAAAAGGCATCATCTTCAAGAATAAGAACCTCTTCGAGATCCATTTCCAGGGCCAGTTTGAGCGCTTTAATATGGCTCAAGGCGCAGCCTCGGTGGCCGTTTAGAATGTCTAGACATGCATCAATCCGGACAATTTTTTTCGGATCAACTTCTAATTTTTGGAGTTCACCGAGGATCTGTTGATTCCGATCTTGGCGATGCTCCAAGTTGATATAAAAGACTTTTTCAAATCGGTTTAAACCCGTAGGCATAGACCAAAATATAATAACATACCCATTAAATCGCAAATTCTCTCCATAAATGACAGAAGATAAATACTTGCAACGAACAAAGCTCTCTTTTAATATGAAAAAAAATTTGAGGCGGTGGCTATGGAATATCGTATTGAGCATGATAGTCTCGGAGAGGTAAAGGTTCCAAAAAACCGGTTATACGGCGCACAAACTCAAAGATCCCTTGAAAATTTCAAGGTAGGATCGAGCCATTTCCCTTTGGAGGTGATTCATCAGCTGATTATTGTGAAAAAAGCTGCTGCAATAACCAATTGTAAACTCGGCCAGTTGGATGAGTCAAAAAAAAATCTTATTGTTGAGGCAGCTGAAGCCTTATTAAAGGGGGGTTATGAATCGGAATTCCCTTTGCACCTGTACCAGACCGGATCCGGGACGCAAAGCAATATGAATGTAAACGAGGTGATAAGCAACTGGGTGTCTCGAAATTTAGGAAAAGAATTAGGCTCCAAAGATCCTATACACCCAAATGATCACGTCAATAAAAGCCAATCTTCCAATGATGCGATACCTACGGCAATACACATGGCTGTCAACCAGGAGTGTAGGGGAAAACTCCTCCCTAGCCTTCGTCTTTTTGCGGATGCTCTTCGCCATAAAGAAACAGAATTCCATAAAATTATAAAAGTTGGCAGAACCCATTTGATGGATGCTACACCGATTAGTCTTGGGGAGGAGTTTGGGGGATACCGGGTACAGATCGAGCAGGCGATCCATTCAGTTGAGGATGCGCTTGAAGAGGTTAGCGCCCTTGCAATCGGCGGTACGGCCGTAGGTTCGGGATTGAACACCCCTAAGGGCTTTCAAAAAATGATGCTCGAGGAGCTGCACCGTTTAACGGGGCATACATACTACCCTGCTGCATCTCTCTACGAGGCCCTGTCATCTGAAGATAGCCTGGTACAGCTCGGAGGGGCTTTGAACCGGCTCGCTTGTGCCTTTTTGAAAATAGCAAACGATATCCGTTTTTATGCATCGGGACCGAGGGCCGGAATAGGGGAATTGGTATTACCTTCCAACGAGCCGGGATCATCGATAATGCCAGGTAAAGTGAACCCTACCCAGTGTGAATCGCTCACTATGATTGCTGCTGCGGTGATGGGGAACTACACTACAGTGACGGTAGCGGCATCCCAAGGGCAGTTTCAATTGAATGTCTACCGCCCCGTGATTGCCCACGCAATTTTGCAGTCAATTGCAATCTTAGCCGACGGTAGTAGAAATTTTACCGAAAGATGTCTGAAGGGAATCCAAATAAATAGGGATAAAATCGAAGAGAACCTCTCCAATTCCTTGATGTTGGTGACAGCGCTTGTTCCAAAGATCGGGTATGATAAAGCGGCAAAAATCGCTCTATATGCCCATAACCATGGCTCTAGCTTAAAAGAGGCTGCTGTGGCTTTGCATTATATGACAAAAGAAGAATATGAACAGGCGATTGATGTTAGAAAAATGGCTTTTCCCCATGCAACATAAGAAATGCGTTGAAAAAAAGGGGCTTTAAAAATCTTTTCTTTTGAAAGTAAGATCGGATCTATGTGATTCTATCATGAAACATTTTCATAAAAAAATATGCTGTTTATCCCTCTTATAGTTTTTTTTTCTTCAAGTTTTCAATCTGAGAAGATAAAGATCTATTCCCCATGCCCCTACCTTGAGCAGCTTGCTGTACGAGAAAAACAGCATCCAAAGGTAAGAAGTGCTGAGCAGTTGGAGATACCCGGACTGAAGATGGGGTATAATCCCTCGATTGTCCGTTACGAGGACAGAATGCTGGTTTTTTTCAGGTACGACGTGGAAAACATAGTCGACGGGTACGGGATCAAAAAGAAAAAGAGCTTTATCGCTTGTGCTGTTTTTGACCTCAGCTTTAATCGATTCTACCGATTGACCGAGATAGGATTGGGTACCTCAACGGCAGAAGATCCCAGAGCAATTCTTTTCGAGGATAAAATCGCCCTTTTTTTTAATCGTCAACCCGAGAATAGGAAGGGGGCGGTTTCGTTTGGCTTTAGAAAAATGGCGGTAGCCATCCTTGATCCAAAAAGTTTAGAGGTGGAACGGCAGGCTATTTTAGATTTCAACTGCTATTCGATTGAAAAAAACTGGACGCCGGTTGTTTCTATAGATAAGTCGAATGAGAAATCTATTTTTTTGATCCATACTTTAACAAGCCACATTTTGCTCAAAATGGACAAGAGGGATTTAGGTAAGGTAGAGGTGGTTTATAAAAAAAATAGCCCCGAGCAAGAGATGAATGCATGGGAAGAGCGTTGGGGAATTCCTAGAGGCGGTACCCCGGCGGTCCAAATAGGGGAGGAGTACTGGCTTTTTTTTCATAGCCATTATACCCCCCCCCTCAAAGGGCAAACCATCCATAATTATGTTATGGGTGCGCTTGTGCTTGATGCTAAATTTCCGTTTTTACCGAAAAAAATCGGTGTGGACCCGATAGTATTTGAGGGGATGTATGGGTCTAGATATCGGAGATCCGATATTTTTACCACCTACCCTTCAGGTTTAGATTACGACCCGGCTACAGACATTCTGAGAATCTCCGTAGGGGAAAATGATCGGGCGATGAAGATCGTTACAATCGAAAAAAAGGTCTTAGAGGAGACTTTGAGAGCTATCGATTGAGTCGAGAGCCCTTTTAAATTTTACAAGGTTTTTTTCAGATCTAGATTTTTTTTAGATTTTTTGGTGTGTTACCAAATACATCTCCAATTTCAAGGGGCCTAAAGATAAGCCCCTTGGTTATGAAAAAGATCAGGTATTCTTCAATGACCGGATTTTTTCAAAAACAGCGAGCAACGACTCATGAATTTCCTTGAGTTCAGGGAATTTTTCCTTGAGTTTCGAGACATCAAGTTCGTTATTTGAGCGTTTGGCTTTAAGGATCTGATCCTGCTCTTCAACGGTGAAATTTTCCCATGTGAAATCGGGGTCAACGTAAGTTTTGTACAGTTGTAGGATCTCA
Organism: Chlamydiota bacterium; assembly: GCA_016866475.1. Classification (GTDB taxonomy): domain Bacteria; phylum Chlamydiota; class Chlamydiia; order Chlamydiales; family RGXB01; genus RGXB01. The sequence goes on from VGMF01000004.1 coordinate 69,787, forward strand.
TTATGAGAAACAACTCCGGGATTTGTGAAGTTGTAGTTTCCGGTCTCTTTGCTTAGCGCAAGTTCAATTGCGATGGGGATCATCTCATCAAGAACCGTCATGCTATTGGGTACATTGATTACTTTTTTATATTTTGTGATCTTGGTGATAAAATTTCTACTTGAGAGATCGCTTGAAATGGGCATCCTCAACCTGAGGTTTAGGACGTTCGGATAATTTTTCAATAATTGGTCCAACTGTACCTTAGTCGAGGAATAAAAAGAGCCAAAAAAATTGGGGGCCTCCTGTTCTGTAAAGCCTATATTCGATCCCAAAGGATGCTGTGCATCATATTCGTAGATACACCCGGTGCCAAAATTAGTCATGTGTATTCCCTTGAGGTAAGCAATATCTGCTAAATTCAGCGCCCCGATTATGTTTGAGCGTAACGTTTGTTGTCTGTTGGTTTCACACCAATCCACATTTGGGACTCCGGTCACCCCCGCAGTGTTGATGATATGCGTAGGTTTTTTTTTCTCAATTTCTTTTAGGATATGCTCCCGCTCTTCCAACCTCGATTCGGCTGCGTCATAGTAAATACCCTCTTTTTCGAGTGTTTCTATCACCATTTTACCGATCCAGCCAGTCTTACCTCCAAAAACTAAAAAACGGGTCTCTGCTTTTGGGACTGGATCCATGGACGCTATAAGAGATTGGCTGGCGAGAATGAAGTTGATTAACAAATATTTCAAAGGTTCATTCCACTGCTATTGGTAACTGACTTCATCTTTGGAAATGTGGATGGGGTGCGAGGAGTTTTCAAACAGATTTGTGCAAAATTCTTTGTTTTTCAAATACCAAGCCAGCGTTTCTGTTAAGCCCTCTTCAAAGGAGATGATCGGCGTCCAGCCGAGCAATTCTTTCGCTTTTTTTGTCCCTGCAATATGGCAATCGACCTGGCCGGGACGATCCGAAATATGGAAGACAGGGTAATTGGGTTTTTGCAGAATCGATAGAATCGATTGGACAATTTCGTTTACAGAGATTGCCTTTTCGGTTCCTATGTTGATTTCTTCCCCTTTAAGGGTGGAAAAATCGGGTTTATGTAGAGCCATATCAATCGCCCTTGCTGTGTCAAGAGTGTGCAGCCAGTCTCTAGATTGGTCTCCACTGCCATGGATTTTGATGGGCTGGTTCAAAATGATAGATGCCGCAATTCTCGGAATCAGCTTCTCAACATGTTGGTTAGGACCGTAATTATTGAAAGGCCTAATGATAAGCACCGGAAGATCATAGGTGCAATAATAGGAGTAGACAAGACGATCCGCTCCTGCCTTAGCTGCAGCATACGGGCTGCGAGGTTTTAGGGGATGTGTCTCCGTCATCGGCTGAGTGTCGGCTGTCCCGTAGACTTCAGAGGTCGATATGTGGATAAAACGCTCTACTTTGGACCTGTTTTTTTGGAGCGCGACAAGAAGGGATCTAGTCCCTAAGATATCTGTTTCAAGAAACTTTTCGTCCGATAGAATACTCCTTGTAACGTGCGATTCGGCCGCAAAATGGACTACAAAATCACTTACCTTCATCAAGCTATCTACGGTCTCAAAATCGTTGATGTTTGCATGCACAAACTTAAAACGGTCCGAATATCTTATTTCCCCGGAGATGTTCTCTAATGAACCAGCATACGTCAAAGCATCGATGACGATGAATTGGTAGCAGGGGTATTTATCGTACATGTATTGTAGAAAATTACTTCCAATAAATCCTGCCGCACCTGTAATCAAAACCGTTTTTTTATTTTCGTTGGAAGCTTCTGTAGATGAAAAAACGTAGCTTGTGGATATAAATCCGAAAAGCGTTAATTTAATTATAAATTTTTGTAAAAGCAATTTAAGACCTCTTTGTATGGTTTCCTTGTCCAGTAGTAAAAAAATAAAATCGAAAGTATTCTTTAATCATCCAACTTAAATATTTAAAATCAAACTAATTGTAGTTTACCTCTTTTTTGATCGGCACCAGGTATCATCCTTATAAAGGCTTTTATCTAGAGGATTTTACCGTTTTTTTTGCTTCTTTCAGGAGTCGGATTTTGAGATAAAATGGTTATAAATAATGGCAGAGCCCTTTTCAAGCACCTCTACATTAAGAAATAATAAAAACGAAATCAAGGAGAAATGAATAATTTTTTTTATTTTTTTCGCTGCTTCTTTCGTTAGATTGATTCTTATTGCATTTCAGCTTACCCTAGTTAGAAGCTGAGGAGCCTGAATTTTTGGTGCAAAGGTTGTTTGTATTTTTATTCTTTTTGGTAGGCTGCAATAGGACCGGTTTAGAAGTGGAGCATTTTCTGGTCGATAAAAGAAACCTCCCCTCGACACTCACACTTTCACCCGATCCTCTCCAAGATGAGGACTATAAGGGGCAGATCTTATTGATAAAATACGGGATGCCCAACCAACTATTTCTTGAAAGAGCCCCTCTAGTCGCCCGATTCCTTTTTAAAAACCTGGACGAAAAAACGCTGGTATTTCATCCGGATAAAAAAACGGGTGTGGAGCGGATTGAATGGTCCGGTAAAGATTTTTTACACCATGGCCCTGTTGTCGGATACCATGTCTCTTTAGGGGATTTTGTGGTCAAAAGCCCTCTCTACGCGGAAATAATAGAGATCGACGGCCAAAGACTTCGGGGACAAAGTTCCTACTCAATCCCCTTTACGATGGAAGAAGATGAAGAGATTCCCGAAATCGAATAAAAACGGTTCATGAAAACCTTTTCACTATGCGGCTTTTGCTAGTCCTATCCGTTGGATCTACGAGAGGTATTAGGTTCTGACAGATCTAAAGAAGAAGTCTATCTAGAGGATTCTGTTTAAATAAAAAGCTGCTTTGTATCCGCTTTTATCGGAGATGGTATTCAGGCTTCAAGAAGAGGTCTTTTATTCATAAAAAGCTGCCTTGTGTCCGCTTTTATCGGAGAGGGTTTTCAGGCGTGTCGAAGGACGGTTTTAGAGACTTTTAAAGATTGCTTTACTTGCACCAAGCTAAGGCAAGGATCTGTAATGGAGAGTCCCCTCTTTGGTTTTTTGGAAAAAGGTTGGTTCCCCTCTTCAAGATGGCACTCTATCATAATCCCGTCGATAAAAGGGGAGTCGTTCGATAAAATTTGCTCAAAAAGCTTTATTTGTAGAGCAGGGTCTTTAAACGAATTTTGGTGAGCGCAGTCTACAAATACTGAGCCTTTTAGACCTCTATTCTCAATCCTTTTTTTTCCCTGTTCAGCTTGATCATGGTTCGGGCCAAGAAAGCCACCTCGCAGCATCATGTGGGTAAAAGGGTTTTTCGCATAGACCATTTCCGCTCCGTTGGGCCCCATTTTCGGTGCAAAAAAACCGTTTTGGGTGAGCTCCATTGCATCTAAAACCCCATCGAGACGGCCGTCAAGGCTATTTTTGAAAATGATCGGCATCGGTAAGGCGGCTGCCAACTGTCTATGCGTTTGGGAATAGACGGTCCGAGCCCCGATGATCCCTACCGTCACAAGGTCGTCGACGTAGGGAGCTAAAAAAGGGTCGATAAATTCGTAACTCAAAGGGATACCTTGTTCTACGAGGGCTATCATGAATTTTCTAGATAACAAAATCCCTTTTTCAAAATCGCACCTGCCATCAAGATCCGGATCCATTAAAAATCCGCGCCAATAGTGGTTAGAACGGGGCTTCTCCAGGTGGCAGCGAAATACAAAAAGGAATTCGGGGTGCTCTTTTTGCAATAAGCCGATTTTTTCGGCTAAAAAAAAGTCGGTCTCTGGATCGTGGATCGAACAGGGTCCCAGGATCAAGGGCTTAATCGAGCTAAGCGGTTGTTGCAAGAGTAGGCGTCCTCGTCGAATCATTTCCTTTAATTCAGGATGGAGAGGGAGCTTTTCTTGGATTGAGGCTGCCAAAGGGAGGGGTCTTGACTGAAGCATCAAAAAAGCAATTTTTCCTTTTTTTTGTCTTTTTTAGCGGTTTTGTTCACTATTTGCAATCAAAAGCTTTTCATGCTGGTTCTTGAGGGCTATTCTTTCATCAAGTAGGCTTCTGTACTGCTCTTCTGTGGTTTGGAGCAGCGCCTGCGGAGCCTTCGAGACAAATTCGGGGTTTTTTAAGCGCCCTGTCAATCCTTCGATTTTTTTCTCTACCGCTTCTATCTGTTTTTCCAGCCGTACACACTCTTTGAACAGCATTTCTTTGGGTAGAGGGATAAACAGAGTCGCATCCAAAAAGCTCAATTCCGTACCAAACTGCCCCAGCTTGAAATGATCCACAGGGTGCATCTTGCTTTTTGTAAGAGTTTCTATCACCTCAAAAGCTTCCAAGGGGGTTTTTCCCCGGTGGCTTTTTTCGATTACCTGTATGGCGATCTCCACACCGGGCGGAATTTGCATTTCGGCACGCACATTGCGGATCTTTTGCACCCAGTCTAGCGCTTCATCAAAATGGGAAACAGGATTCCCCCCTTTTTGGAATCGGACTTGCCGCAACGCCAGCAGGGGATCTAGATCTTTCAGCTGCTGTCGGATGTGCTGATAAATCTCCTCGGAGACAAAAGGGATGAACGGATGCATCATAGCTAAAGATTCAATCAGAACATGGACCAAAACGGCTCTGGTCCGCTCTAACTCCTCTTGCGTCCCCTTTTTTCTGAATAAAAGGGGTTTGACCGCCTCTAAATAGACTGCGCAAAAATCATCCCAGAAAAAGCGGTACACCTTTTGGGCCGCTTCGTTAATAAAGTAGCGATCGATGCACGCATCGACCTCGATTGACGTTTGCGAGAACTTTTCCAAAATCCACAGGTCTACAACAGGGACATGGTCCAACTCCAGATGGGGCACTTTAGTAAGTCCTTCGAGATAGGGGAGGGTGAAACGGAACGCATTCCAGATTTTATTGATAAAGTTGCGCCCCTCTTCGAAACGGCGCATATCTAGATCAATTTGTCGAGCATGGGATACCAGGGAAAGGAGGGCGAATCGAACCGCATCGACCCCATAGGTCTCGATCATTTCTACAGGATCGATCACGTTCCCCTTCGATTTGGACATCTTTTCCCATTTAAAGTGGACCCCTTTGGGAACCTTGTCGCTCATCTCAAAAGAGTTGCGCTCCTCTTTAGTCACATATTGGATGTGGCCACCTTGCCCCTCTCTCCAGTATGATTTGGCATAAATTAGGCCATGTAGAAAAACCTTTTTGAAAGGGGGGTGCTGCACTGCGCATTCGGACATCAGAATCATTCTGGCTACCCAGAAAAAAAGGATGTCATGTCCGGTCACAAGTACCGAGGTGGGAAAGAACGTTTTAAAGTCGGGTGTTTTATCCGGCCAACCCGTGCAGCTCAAAGGCCATAAAGCGCTCGAAAACCATGTGTCAAGAACGTCCGGATCTCTGTAGTAGCGCTCGGGGTTTTTTTCTACTTCCGGAGGATTCCCTTCGCCGATGTGGCAGAGCGGGGCATCCCCGTTTTCTTTGTCGTACCAGATAGGAATCGAATGGCCCCACCAGAGTTGTCTCGATATGCACCAATCTTGCAGATTGTCGATCCAGTGGTGGTAGGTACGCTCCCACTCTTGCGGGATGATTTCCACCTCTTTATTACGTACAATCTCGTTCAAGCGGTCTTTGAACGCGCGCATATTCACAAACCACTGTTTGGATAGGTAGGGCTCAATCACCGCTTTGGAGCGATAGGAAATACCGACACGGTTGGTGTGTTTTTCGATCTTTACTAAATGCCCTTGCTTTTTCATCTCATCGACGATTTTTTCGCGGGCTTCTGCCATTTTTAAGCCACTGTATGGTTCGTATCCCTCAAGTACAGATCCGTTAGGTGCCATCATGTTGATTGCCTCAAGCCCTAACCTTTTTGCGCACTGGTAGTCGTTGGGGTCATGGCCAGGGGTTATCTTGACGGCTCCGGTTCCAAATTCTGGATCGACGAAAGGATCTAAGACAATAGGCAAATCGATGTTTCTCGCCGGGTGGAAAAATGTCTTTCCGTGATAGGCAAGGTACTTCTCATCCTTCGGGTGCACCGCGATTGCAACATCAGCGAGCATCGTTTCCGGGCGGGTGGTCGCGACTTGTATAAAACCCGTTTGATCGCTGAGGCGAAATTGGAACGTGTAGAGCTTCCCTTCGCGCTCCTCATACTCCACCTCATCTTCAGCCAAAGCAGTCTCGGTGACCGGATCCCAGTTTACAAGGTAGAGGCCTCGATAGATCAACCCTTGGTCAAAAAGTTTTTTGAACATGGTGCCGACGCTTTTGGAGCAGACCTCATCAAGGGTGAAGCGTTGTCTGGACCAATCGCAGGAGGCTCCCAGCCGTTTGAATTGGGAGAGGATGCGCTTTTCATAGTCGTTTTTCCATGCAAAAGCGTAAGATAAAAACTCCTCTTTGGTCAGGTCTATGCGTCTGAGATTTTTTGTTGAAAGGAGCATCCGCTCAACAACCGTCTGGGTGGCAATCCCTGCGTGGTCGGTGCCGGGGTACCAGACCACACTGTATCCGCGCATTCTGTGGTAGCGGATGAGGAGATCTTGAACGCTTGCATCCAAAGCATGCCCCATGTGGAGTTGACCGGTAACATTCGGAGGGGGGATAACGATCGAGAAAGGGGGGGCAAAACTCTCTGTATCGGCTCTATAAACCCCCTCCCATAGAGGGTTCACCAATGATTCGTTAGCTTTAGGGTCAAAAGTTTTAGGCAGTTCTTGCATAGGCTTAAAAGACTAGCATAAAAAGGATTTTGTTTTAAAGAATCTCTTTTGAGGAAAAATAATGGGTGATTTCCTATTTCAAACTTTGTAAAATCTTTGCATGCATGTTCCGCAATCATCGTTTTTCCACCCATTTGATCCGACTTCTGAAAGTTTATTCAGTCTTAAATTAGAAAATAGAAAATTTGATCTTTTAAAGGGGAATCTTCACGACGATCCCGAGTCCTTTTTGTCTCATCTTTTCCAGTTTTTGGATGAAAGCGGGACACAAGGTTTTGAAAAAGTTTTTCTAGACCAGGAAATCTTGGAATTTTTATCCTCGGATATTGATGCCTGGTTTGATTTAATGGTAGAGAGATTTCCCGCAAAAATAGATTGGATGGAAGAAAATTTTTATCCCGACACCCTCTCCAACGCCAGTTCGGAATCTACAGAGATTGTGGGCATGGAAACACAGGATGTAAAGCAGCTCTTTGATGAAATTCAGGCCAACCCAAAGTCAACCGGCGCCCTTTTAACAACTTTTTTGGTTGAAAACGGTTCGGTTCGCCTGGTTGCTTTTTTCGATGATCCTGAGTTTGCCAAGCTTTTGACCCAAGATGAGGAGTTTTCCTGGGTTGAGGAGGTCATTGCGACTTTCCCGGGATTATCTGCCGTGGTTGAAATGCATATTTCAAAATTGTGGCTTACGAGGCCCGACTTGGAATTGGTGTTGAGTAAGAAAATCCCCTGGATGGATATTTTAGCAGAAAATCTTGGACAGACAACACCTCTTTTATTCCTGTCCGGGCTTGTGAGAAAAAACTTGAAACAAGCCGATATTGATCCGGATGTAGTACACTCACTTCTTTTGGACGAAAATTTCCAAACAATTTTGCACACGGATCTAAGATACCCCTGGATCATCGTCTACCTGAGATCTAGGGAAAAATATATCCACTATGTAGAGGCTTTTTTAATAAAAAAATGGAAGAATAATCCGGACCTGCAGCACATCGTCTTGCAAAACCCGTCGTGGATGAGAGCGCTGGAACTTTTCTCTAACGAGGCCACCCCCTTTTTATTTCTTATATCATTGCTGCGCAACAGGGTTGATGTCTCCCGTCTCGGACCGGAAAAAATCAGACAATCCATTTTTTTTATCCCAAAATGGGTTGTTGAACAGTGTTTGAATATACCGTCGTCTTCCCCAAAAGACCCAACAAATTTCAAAGAGGTGCTGGGCACTCTTATCGAGCGTACATCCCGGCTATCACTTTCTTTGGATGAAAATCTTGAAAGGGACTGGATCCAATTTGTCTCCTCTCTCAATCCGATTACCCTTTTTTTAATTGCGCAAGATAAGAGGGCTCTTGAGCACTGTCATTATTGGATACCCTGTTTGAACCAAAACATGATGCGGCTGATGATCCCTCTTTTCGAGCCCGATTGCCTACGGATTTTTTTGGACACGTTGCCGTTGGAAAAACACAACAGCGTCCTAATTTTTGCAACCCAATTCCAAAGAGATTTTTATTGTAGAGACTACCTCTATCCCCTAGATAAGAAAATTAAAGAGTTTTGGGATTCTGAACAAAATTGTGATGCGATGCGCCGATTTATCCTGGATAAAATAGGAACCCTCCAAAGAATTGGGACGCAGCTTCAGTCTGATTTCAGAAGGGGGGTTGATCAAATAGAGCTACTTGAGGACTATTTAGATCAATTACAGTCGGGAGTTTTTGCCCCTTGTCATAGAGAACAACCGGTCGCATCGAAAGAGGTGGATGATTGTTTCCTATATGAAGAATTCGAAAGGCCACTTTTGACCGAGTCGCCCCGGCAACGACCCTCAGAGGGGAGCGAGGCCTTGCAACCTTTTGTACCTAAACTTGACTTTAGCCGTTTGCCCTTGATGAAGTTAGCAAAATCTTTGTGAAAGAGCCAATTCAAGGCCAGTCTGCCCTTGATGAAGTTAGCAAAATCTTTGTGAAAGAGCCAGTTCAAGGCCAGTCTGCCCTTGATGAAGTTAGCAAAATCTTTGTGAAAGAGCCAATTCAAGGCCAGTCTGCCCTTGATGAAGTTAGCAAAATCTTTGTAAAAGAGCCAATTCAAGGGGTAGATATTGGTGCAAGGGGATCGACCTCCCTTTTTTTTCACTGTTTTTCAAAAGATCAAAAAGGGTTTTAGATCTGAAGGAGTGCTCTTTTTGGCTCTTTTGGACCCAACTTAAGAGTTGCTGAAAAGAGGAATCGTTTGTTTCTTCGAGATCCCCTAACAGTCTCGCCGCCTCGGTTTCTCCCAAATCCTCCAAGGCTTTTATCTTCATTAAATAAAAAGCTATCAAACACTCTTCGGTAGGGTTTTTAAGGAAGGGAGGTGTTTGCAATGCTTTGGCCAGATCTTTGATAGTGGTGTTTGTAGGTGGTAGTAGATGGTATTTGAGAGCGATGAATGCAAAAAGATAGGGGGGTCTTCTTCCCTCCTCTTTAGATTGCTCAAGCCTGAAAAGAATCTCCTCCTCAATCAAAACAAGATTAGGGTCATTTTTAAATAGATTCAGCCCTACCTCGTAGCATTTAGCCTCCTCGCTTGCATCGTAAAGTTTACGGTAGGCTAACCCTTTTCCAAGCCATTCAAGGATCCCTTTTTGTGTTTTGTGCAGAGTTTCAAAAGCGCCAAAAGCCTCCTCAATCCGATTGAGTTCCAAAAGGGTAAGGCCGCTACGAAATGCTGCTATGAGCCCTTCGGATCTTCTTTCGAAGGAGTGGATAATTTTTTTGTACTCTTCTAATGCTTTGTCATAGAGGCCGTTGGCGAAAAAGGTGTCGGGGATCGTAAGGCATCCTATCCGGGCATTATAGGATCCGACCGAGATGGAAAAGCTTTTCATTCTGTATTGTAGATCCTTGTACACAAGACCGACGTGCGCACCTGTCACAGGAAGAAAGACCGGGAATTGAAAGAGTGTTTCTTTATTGATCTTGAGTTGAATTGATTCGTAGTGTTTTTCGATCTCGATGTCTAAGGGGAGCTCTTCGATAACTTTTGGTGCCTCAATCGTTTTGAGAATGATACCGGCTCTCATAAGGCGCACCTCATGAGGACTCACCCAAACAGTCATCCCCGAATCAAGACCCCTTTGTTCCATTTTATGGGCGACTCCTAAAAGAAAACCGATCCCTTCGCTCCCTTTCTGTAATGTGATTTGGGATTCGAGTTTCACGTTCCCCGGAAATAGCGCTGAGGAGAGCATGTAGATGGCCCAGTCTTTTGTCTGTTTTAGGATGACGGTCTCCTGAAGCTCCCAGTCGGAGGTGTTTTTGGGGTCGAGCCGGGAGGCAAAAACCCAGTCTGCTTTTCCCTGAAAATACAACTCGAGGTCGACGATCAACTCCTTAACACTCTGATAGCGCTCCTCTTTTTTAAATAAAAGCGATCGCATCGCAATTTTTGCCAAAAGGGGAGGGATCTCGCGCATCGGGGCAACATCGATCGGATCGATGATTTTTTCGTCGTTGATCTGTTGCTTAAACTGTCTCACCGATTGTCTTTTGAAAGGGTGCTTGAGGGTAAGGATCTGGTACAGGATCACCCCTAGGGAATAGATATCACTCTGTATTGTATCGAGCTTTTCTAAAATTCTCTCCGGTGCCATGTAGGTGATGGTTCCGACTATTTTTCCTATGCGAGTCAGATCGGGATGGGACTTTAAAACGGGCATCTCTTCAAAAGACTCAGAGGTCATGTCGGAGTATTCGGCCAGACCGAAGTCATAGATAAGAACCTCGTTGAAAGGCCCAATTAAAATATTTTCTGGTTTTAGGTCTCTATGGAGGACCCCTTTTGTGTGGGCGTACTGTACAGCGTGGCAGATGGTGAGAAAGTCGCGCACCAGGTGTATGGTGGACCCTTTTGTCTGCCGGTAACTTGCAAGGAGCGTCTTGAGGGTTTTGCCTTGAATATAGGGCATCACGTAAAAAAGATCTGTGGAACTCTCTTCAATAGAATAGACCCCTAAAATCGCGGGGTGGGTGAGCTGGGCGGCTATTTTTGCCTCTTTCAAGAATCGCTCTCTGATCAGCGGGATCTCGTTCATTTGGGGGCGGATTCTTTTAAGGGCAACGTCCCTCTCGGTTTTTGGATCATAACATAGATAAACCTCACCCATTCCCCCTTTGCCAATCAGTTTTTTTATAACGTAATGGCCAATTTTTTCGGGGAGAGGGGAGTCTTGGGTGTTATCATCTTTCTTTTCCATAAAAAAAACTATCGCACGAAATAGGGGAAGTTGGCAAGAATAGCTTGATGAAAAAGAGAATTCTGACAGGTGACCGGCCGACAGGGCAGCTCCATTTAGGGCATTACGTTGGCTCATTAAAAAACCGTGTGGAGCTTCAAAACAAGCATGAGCAATTTGTGATGATAGCCGACGCACAAGCCCTCACCGACAATTACGACCACCCCGAAAAAGTCCGCTCGAATATTATGGAAGTTCTTTTGGACTACTTGGCGATTGGGATCGACCCTTCAAAATCGACGATTTTTATCCAGTCCCAAGTGCCGCAGCTATTTGAGCTGACTTTCTATCTTTTGAACATGGTGACCTACAATCGTCTCAAACACAATCCTACAGTTAAAGCAGAGATGCAACAAAAGGGGATGGAAGATACTGTGACTGCAGGGTTCATGATCTATCCTGTTTCCCAGGCTGCCGACATCACCCTATTTTCGGCGGAACTAGTGCCTGTGGGGGCGGATCAAGCTCCTATTTTGGAGCAGACGAACGAAATTGTGAGGCGTTTTAATTCGGTTTACCATACGGACGTTCTCAAAGAAGCCCAACCCCTTTTTTCCGACTGTCCAAGACTTGTAGGACCCGACGGGAAAGCAAAAATGTCTAAATCGCTTGGGAATGCGATCACTTTTAGCGCATCATTTAAAGAGATCGAGGAGACGGTAAAAAAAATGTACACTGATCCGGAGCATTTGAGGGTGCAAGATCCAGGGAAAATTGAAGGAAATGTGGTGTTTATGTACCTGGACGCTTTTGATCCCGATAAAATTCGAGTGCAAGAACTCAAAGAGCACTACCAGCGTGGCGGCCTTGGGGATATGACAATCAAACGCCACTTGATGCAAGTACTCGAGGAGCTGATAGGTCCTATCCGTGAAAGAAGGCATCAGTTCAAACAACAGACAAGCATGGTAGTTGATGTACTGCACGAGGGCACTTTAAACGCAAAAAAAGAGGGTGCAAGAAAGCTCGATGAAATCAAAGAGGCGATGAAAATCTCGTATCGGCTACAAAACCTTACTCCCTTTTTTAGTGTTTAAATATTTAAAATAGGCCTTGAGAAACGGTTTTGGGCTCAGACATTCTCTTTTGAAAATTTACCCTTTCTTAAAAATTCTTTTGAGAAAAATGTTGTAAAAAATTTAGTATAGTCAAAAATCTATTTCAACGAGGTCGCATTTTTAAAAAAGAAGATGTCCTATTTGGTATGCTAACAAAGGGATTGAGATGAAATACTGGACTTTGAGCGCCATTCTTTTTGCTAAAGCTTCTTTAGTGTATGGAGACAGCGCCCCTGTAGTGGCCGCTTACTATGAAAATTGGTCGCAGTATCGCCCCGGATCCGGGGGCAGACCGGTATTTTTTCCTCAAAATATCGACCCAACAGTGATGACAGACCTCTATTTTGCTTTTGCAATTTTTGGGTATCAGGACGCCTCCATCAACCCACAGAATCCCCATCTGACAGGAGATTATACTGTCCAGCCCGTCGAGTGGAACGACCAGTCTGTTTTATACCCCCAGGTTAGGGCTTTAAAAGCTTCCAACCCCAAACTGAGAGTGCTCTTATCGATTGGGGGTTGGGGCTTCAATGATCCAAATGATCCGAGTGGAATTGGAACGCACACCTACCGTTTATTTAGCCAAATGGCCTCTTTGAGCGCAAGCCGAGGGCAGTTTGTCCAGTCTGCGGTAAGTTATGCAAAACAATTTGGATTTGATGGTATTGATATTGATTGGGAATATCCCGGGGACCTCACAAGGGGGGGTACCGAGGAGGATTTTGCGAATATCGTAGAACTGCTGAGCGAATTACAGACAGCTTGCAAAGCACAAAATCCCCCCTTACTTTTGACCTATGCAGCGCCGGCTATTGTTCCTGCGGGCGTACCTGCGAGTTATAGAGATAATCCGCAAACATATTTTCAATGGCTTGCAAATTGCGCTAACTACATCGATCGTTTTAATGTCATGGCCTACGATTATCACGGCACTTTTGATAACCCCGCCTTGACGGGTGTGAATGCCCCTCTGTCTCAAGATACGAGCCCCACAAGCGGATCGTACATAAAAACTACCCTCTCGAACTATTTAAATAATGGGGTTCCAGCTTCTAAAATTGTTTTGGGGCTTGCGAGTTATGGACACAGCTTTGGCGGTGTTATGAATCTCTCTTCTGCAGATTATAGCCCCGGCAAGCCGTTTACCTCCTCGGGCCAGGCAGGACCAAGCACATTAAGCCCTGGTATGCTTGCCTATTATGAAATTGCAGATGCTATTGCAAGCGGGCAGCTTATTTTTGGAACCGACTCTGTGACACAGACCGCTATCGGTTACAATAGCGCCTCTCAACAATGGGTCAGTTTTGATACTCCGCAAACAATCGCTCTTAAAGCTCAATACGCAAAATCCCTAGGGCTGGCCGGAGTGATGTTGTGGGCTATTGACGATGACGAATATGCTTGGGGGGATAAATTTCCGAATCTGAAAAGCGCCTATAACGTTTTTTACCCCAAAAAGAAAACCGGGACTTTTTCCAACCCCAGACTTAGATTTTCAAAGCCACAAAATAGATAGAAATAGGTCGATTACTCCGGATTTTTTTCCAAGACGGCTTAAGCCTGCTCTTTTTAAAAATCCGGATCCGTACTTGTCTTAAAACGCCTTTAATGCATGCAAAAATAGTTTGTCTTGAAAAGATTCTTGCCAAGGTCTTTAGCCCATTAAAAAAAGGGGGGGGGGAGTTGCTAGTCAGCTTTTTTGGATTGCTCTATTGCATGCCAGTTCATAAAAACCGCCGTGGCCGCTAAATTGCCCTCTGGAAAGGGGCGAATGTTTGATCACAAAAAGAAATTCCCCAAAAGGTAAGCTCAAAAGGGAACTTTTTAAATCCCTCGTAATACCTATTTTATCCATTCCTCTTGCGGTGAGCTCTTCTTCGAGAGTTTTATCGTAAATCGGGATTTTTTTGGGGTTATCGTAGAGCTTTTCAATAAGGTCTTTGAGGTGTATTTTCAACAACTCCAAAGTTTTTTCCTGTATGGGATTGAGTTTTGTCATAATGGGGGTAGAAAAGGATCTTTGTAGAATAAAATAGGGGATGAGATGATGGTCGATCGATTCGAGTCTGTCCCCGCGAGGAGGCGATTTGACCGGAATATCTTTAAAGTCCCCTTTTTGCAATAAAATTTGGGCTAGAATGGCATTTTGCTCCTCAAAAGGGAGAAAGGGGAAGAAAAAGAGCCTTTTTTCATTCTCGTTTTCAAAAAGAGAAGAGCGAAATACTCTCTCAAGGGTGTTCGCATCTTTTTTAAATAAAACATGGATGCTATTAAAAAACGGCGGAACGGAAAGGAATAATTTTTGAGCTTTTGGGCTTAAGAGGGGTAAATAGGTTTTTAAACAGTTCAAGACCGACTCTTTTGATTGAAAAGACCTTTCAAATTCTTTAAAGAGGTCGATTATCGGGGTAGAGTGCGAATCGGGAATATTGTGCCAAAAACCTTTGCACTGTTCGAAAATTTCCAAGTTTTTGATGTCGCTATTTGTGAGGATAAAATTAATGACGCTTGAATGATTCAGGTAGTGGCGAAATCTGTTAGGATTATTCTTGAGAGCCTCTTCCAGGCACCCTCTAAAGTAGAAATGTTCACTGCACAAATCGATATTTGGATAGGTATCCATAAAATTAAACAACGCCCAAGATTTATGCCAAAAAAGGGACTCTAGTCCCTGTGCAAAAAGATCAATTTTTAAATATTCGATCAAAGATTGCTCATCTAATGTATGCAAAATGGATCTGTAATTATAGCTAAGGTAATCGAAAACTTCTGACGAATCTAAAAAAGGGAGGTTTTCTAAAAATGTCCTGGGGGTGATCTTTGATAAGATGAGTGGAGAATTGGGTGAGGGGTTCTCTTTTAGGACGTTTTCAACAGCTTGTTTTTGTTCCCATGATGAAAAATTATCGAGGTATCCCCGACTGAAAAGCGTCACGCCAGACATGTGTTTTCCTTTATAAATTTTAAAGATCAGTAAAGATAAAGGAAAATAAAAATAAAAAACAGCTTTTGTAGGGAAAAAATTTGGGTCGTATTTGACCTAAGGGGGGTTAAAGAAAAAAAGGGAGAGGGGCAATTTTTAAAAACCTCCAAAGAGTCGCCCCAATTGGAGGTTTTGTTCGGTTCATATCTCCTCAGTTTAGGATATTTTAATGAACCGGGATTAGTCGTTGAAGGCACTTATTTTTTTTGCGTACCAAAGTGTGGGTTCCTCATCCACAACGCGTGCCACCAAATCGGGCACTGTGCTACGTGTCTCGAGAGTTGTTTGCGGAAAAGAACTTTTTAGGATTTCTTCAAGGGATGCCCCTTCTGCATCCAATCTTGTTGCGTTGTAAATGCAAAGCCCTACACCCAAACCTTTTCCCCAGCCTTGGACTTTTAGGGAATGGGGGGTGACGTCAATTTTAAAAAGGTTGCTAGGCAACAGAGTTTTGAGTTCGGTTATCGGGATATCGACGTGTTTCGTTCTGTCAAAAAAGCGGACTGCGTACACTTTTTCCGAATTCCCATCGATAAAAAGATCCACTTTTTTTAACGAGGATAGCCCAAAACGCTCGGTGATATCTTCTAGGGGGATCTCTTTGGACCATCTGGTATCCTCTTTATTTTGCAGCGCTAAAGGGGCATAGGCGCCCGTTGGACCTTCGAAATTTTGCCTGTGGATCGCCTTATAAGAGGCGGTCTGCCCTGCCGAATGTTCCGTCCAAGAAGCGGGGAACGGCCTACCGTGAAAAAGCATGACCTTGTGTTTTGTGTTTTCGATTGCCCGATCAATCATCGGATAGAGCCCCCTTAAGGATGCCCCTTGGTAGCCTAC
Organism: Chlamydiota bacterium; assembly: GCA_016866475.1. Classification (GTDB taxonomy): domain Bacteria; phylum Chlamydiota; class Chlamydiia; order Chlamydiales; family RGXB01; genus RGXB01. Next base: position 85,691 of record VGMF01000004.1, read on the forward strand.
CTTCTTAGCGTCCAGATGAAAATAGCTTTGGCGGTTGCGCATCAGGGTGTGGTAGACATCGGTCCTCACAACAACGCTAATCGCTTCCAAAACGGTTTTATTGAGGGGCTTGTCGCAAAAGTGTTGGGTCATATACGAGCGGACATAATCCTCCACCTCCACCTCATTGATCACATGCAACAAATTGTCGGCTGATATGACCTCGACGTTTCCAAAATACTCTACCCCATCGACCAGGACAGGGTCATTTTGGACAGGTATCACCTTGATTTGGTGAATTCCCCAAAACGATTCGACCCATTTGATCCCGTCTTTGATCTGGAGCGTCCCTTTTTTCGGGAAATAGGATTTGACCTGACGACGCCCATTTTTTAAATCCACAACCTCAAATTCCCCTTTGACATCCAAAAAAAAGGCCGGAACACGCCCTTTCAGTAAAACTTTTACCTGCACTTTTGGATCGGTTTTGGGTTGGATTTTTTCCTCTTTTGGCGTTTCAGAACCAAAAAAACTTCCAAACCACAAAAGGATACTCATCGTCAGCATACTTAGGATTCCCCTTGTTTGATTTTTTTTATGTGAGCCAAACCCTTCACGGTGAGCTCACGCCCTTTTTGCGTCCTTTTCAAGAGCCCCATGGTGATCAGGTGCGGCTCAAGCACCTCTTCGATAGTGGTGATCTTTTCACCAAGGGAGGTGGCAAGATTGGACACCCCTACAGGACCACCTTGATGTTCATCTAAAATGATTTCTAAATATCTGCGATCAACAGGATCCAGACCAATCTCGTCAATTCCGATCTTTTTTAAACCCTGTAGGATTCCGGGCTGATCCCATACCCCACCGTTGCAGACTGTAATGTAATCGCGCAGCCATCGTAAGAGATTAGCGGCAAGCCGCGGGGTACCCCGGGCCCGTTCTGCAATCAACCGGGCCATGCTGCCACAAAGTTCCACCCCTAATTTTTTAGCCATAAAACTAACGACCTGGGTAAGATCCTCCAGCTCGTAAGGGTGCAGTTTTGCGATCAGTTGAAAGCGCGAACGCAACGGGGAGCTCAGATCCCCAAACCGTGTTGTAGCTCCGACAAGGGTAAATTTGGGAAGATCAATACTCGTTGCCCTTGATTGCATACCGTCACCCAACATCAAATCGAGTTTAAAGTCCTCAAGCGCAGGATAGAGGAGCTCCTCAACGTTTTTAGGTATCCTGTGGATCTCATCTATAAACAGGATGTCCCCTTCATTTAAAGAACAAAGAAGAGCGGCCAGCTCTTTGGTTTTAGCAAGAAGAAGACCCGTTGTGACCAAAATATTCGCACCGAATTCTTCTTTAATGATATGGGCAAGCGAAGTCTTGCCAAGGCCGGGTGGTCCATACAAAAGGACATGGCCCAAAGGCTCCTTTCGCTCTTTGGCAGCCTGAACGAAGATTTTGACCCGATCGGCAACCTCCTTGTTGCCCACAAATTCGTCAATTTTTTTTGGGCGCAGAGCGTGGTCGTGCTTCAGTTTTTCAACGGTTGTCCCGATAGGAGGGTTTGCATTCATAAACTTTAGAGGTATATAGCACACTGTTCCATTTGTAATCTATCTAGAACTTCACTAGAATTGAGGGTCTAAAAACGAACCACACGATTTATGATTATTTTGCCTTCGACGGAACCTGTTGCTATGCCGCCTAAACAAATCGATCTTGAGCTGGTGCTGAAATGCAGTTTGGTAGTAGGGGTTGCGTTTATCTCCTTCATTTTTTGGTGTGTAGAAAATGCCCGCAGGAACCCCCGGGATCGGGACCGGGTGTTTCAATTTATCCTGAGATAAAAGCCCCCGTACCCCAAAATTCTCTTTTCTTGCGGTGGACGTAAATTGCGATAGACGGTACGCTTTGGAGGTAGTATGGGATTACTTTCAGACAAAGAAATTATAGAGCGTGTCGACGCCGCGAAAATGATCGAACCATTCCACCCTCATCTGATCCGGCATGATGCCGAAGGGAACAAGATCATCAGTTACGGACTATCAAGCTATGGATATGATTTGAGAGTGGATCGCAAATTTAAGGTTTTCACCAACATCTTTTCATCCCAGGTCGATCCGAAGGGATTTAACGATAAGGAATTTGTTGATATCGAGGGGGATGTTTGTGTGATTCCGCCCAACTCTTTTGCACTGGCTGTCTCGGTGGAATATTTCCGTATACCCAGGGATGTCCTTACCCTTTGCATTGGCAAATCCACCTATGCTCGCTGCGGAATTATTGTCAACGTGACCCCTTTTGAACCGGAGTGGGAGGGGCATGTCACTTTGGAAATTTCGAATACGACACCGCTCCCTGCAAAAATTTATGCAGGTGAGGGGCTTGCTCAGGTTTTGTTTCTCAAAGCGAACTCCCCTTGCATCACCTCTTATGCAGATAGGGGTGGCAAGTATATGGGGCAAAAAAGGGAAATCGTCTTACCTAGGCTGTAGTTAGTTCTTAACTACGATTTCATCCCTCTCTTTTTTTAAAGGGTTAATCGGGAAAAGGGAATTTTTAATCTCGATAGGTAATCCTTTTTTCCTATCATTAATGACTACCCCTACAGCGAGAGGCTTTGTTAGGCTAAAATAGTCTATAATTCTAATCTTAATTTATGTTAAACTCTTTGTGAAAATCTTCCTAAAGGTAGATTTTTCAATGGAGATGAGATAAATAAACACTTCTAAGCTGAGTTTATTCATGCATTTCTACGACAATTTAACCATGATTTCAGGATAAACGTTTCTTTTTTTATGTATCCATCATCTCGTGTCTCTTTTGCAGAAATGGGCGCCCTTACTAAACCGGAAAATGAGGATTCCCGGGAATTGGAGGAAAGTGTTAGTGATCTAGCACGCGCGTCTGATCTAAGTGCTTGTCAAGTTTCAAGCGCCGATGAAGCTCATCAGAGTTATTTAAGACGTTTTTGGTCTCGTACTTATACAATCCTTTCATGTGGAAGATCATTTTCTGATGTGGAATTTTTGTCCGCTGTACGTTTTGCCGATTTAGAAAAGCTCACAAGTTTTATGGAGCACCCTGTTTGTAAACCCCTTGCCAGGGAGGGGTTGAGACTCTCTTTTTTTCTAGAACACTTGATACCATTCCAAATCATCGCTAGCAAGACTCCTTGCGATCCCAAAATGATGAAGGAACTGTTTATTCTAGAAATAGAGCGGGGAAAATCACGATTTCTCCCTTTCTTATTCTCTACGACGCCGATGCTGTTGCTTTCCCTACAGAATGCTTTTGAAAGAGCTATCGTCCATAGAAATTTCATGGCGATACAATTTTTAAGTGATTTTATAACGGATAAAAAGTTCATAGCAGACGAGATGGAGAGGGCTGTAGAGGGGGGGGATTTTTCGATTGCGGTGCTCCTTTTTTCACTATTTCCTGAGGAAGAGTGCACGGCACGCGCTTTTTTAAGGGCATGCGATCTACAAAATACCGAAATGCTTACCCATTTTATCGCGTTGGGAACGGCTCCTCATTTAATTGGAGAGGCATTTCTTGAGGCGGTTTCTGAGCGAAAAGAACATCTTGTTCATTTTTTGAAACGTTATGCAATAGAAACCTCCTATGTGGATCTTGCTTTAGAGCTTGCAACGGTCGAGGGAAATCTCGGATATCTCGACATTCTTCTGGACTGTTCCCCTTCCAGATCGGGGATTTTAAGAAGCTTTTATTCTGCAGCCTTGATTGGAGAACAGCCCATTTTGATGGAGCTTTTGCAGGAATTCATGTTTTCTCAAGACGAGATAATGCATGCCATCTGTCGTGCAACCGAGAACGGCCACCATCCGATTGTGACTACTTTAGAGCAGCTTTTAGAAATGATCAACAGTGAACTGGGGTGGGTCAGTGCCGAGGCGGAGTCTTGGTGTGTCGATAGATCGAAAATAGCAACCCTCCCAGAGCGTTATTTACTTATATGGAGCCAGTCCCGGTTAAAGCCGATACAGATCCTTTTTGTGAATGAGGACGGGTATGGAGATGGGCTGGCAAAACAATTTTATTCCGAACTTTCTCAGGCCCTTTTTAGTACTTATTTTGACTCTGAGGGGCTTCCTTGTAAAGCAGAGTCCGAAGAGATCTTTTATCGGAATTTAGGCGAACTTGTCTCGTTTATGCTCGATCGAGGATTTAAATCGGGAAAGATTTTTAGCGCTAAATGGCTCGAGTTGCTGCAAGTTATACACCAGTACGGGGGGTCTACCCGAACCTGTTTTTTGGAAATTTACCGCAATCTAATCGACAACTCAAGATGGAAGCGCGACCTGATGTATCTTTTTTTGAAAAAGCCCAATTCTCGAAATAGAACAAACCTATTAAAAACTTTCGGGTCGGAAATCAAATTTTTAGATTTTGAAAATCTTGCTGTTGAAGTGCAAATTCGACTCGTCAGGGAATATGTAATAGAAAAATTTGGGGAGAAATGCCTCATCGATTACATCAATTTTCTGGGACTCGAATTTGATGAAGGGAGTCTTCATGAGGGGATTGCAAAAGAGGTGGCCGAGACAATCTACATGCAAACGATTGGGACTACCGCTGATCTTTTTCGTTTTTGTCTTGAGGTGAAAAGGGAGGCCTGCAAAACAAATCTGGATATTATCGTGCGCTCCAAATGCTTTTTGCAAGGCTCCTCACCCCTTTTGCAAAGCTTGATAAAAGACGGATCCTTGGAAATGATTGAGGGGGATTCCATTGGCGCCACTCACCAGCTCTCTTTTGAATACGACGGTCATGACCTGGGTGTGAAGGAAAAAATAAGAATCATAAAAGAGGTTTTGAAGCAAAAAAATGAAGACAAAGACACGGAATGGTTAAAAAAATTCCTTTTCTTTTTAACCGGGGAGGGGGGATTGTCTCTGGATAAGCCTATAAAAATTTTAGAGATCCCCGAGGAGAGCTATCCGATGGCGCAGACCTGTTTTTTAATCCTCAAATTGTCAAGAGGATACGATAAAGCTCCAAAAGAATTTAAAACCTGGCAGGAGCGTTTTAAGCATAAACTCAATGAAGCGGTACATGTCAAGGGGTACCAGCTAGAGCCCAGGTAGCGGCCTGTTGTGTCTATTCCCCTTGTCCTCCTTAAAGAGCTAATCATACGTAGATCATATAGGTTTAGGCTGTTGCAAATAAATATAGTTCATATTGATTTTTTGTAATAAAACTTATATAATATACATAATATTAGATAGAGGTTTTGTTTCAATGTTTAAGGCTATAATAGGTAGTTTATCCCCTTTAAATTCTCCAACACCAACAACACCCGGTTCTGATTGCTCCACCCCTTTTGTCCCTTTTGTGCAAGGTGGGGATGTTTCTACCCAAAATATGCGAGAGATGCTCCAGCCCCAAAAGATCCTGGAACATGTCAAGCAAATTTTTCAAACTGCCGGATCGGAAAAAACGGAGTTTTCGATAGAGGACTTGCAACCGATCGCATTTCATGTTGTAGGGAAAAAAGGTCTAAAAAAAAGGGAAGGGCATCTCTATGACACTATTTTTGCACCGTCTGGTCAAGTGTTTACAAAAATTTTAGTCAGGGTCAAAGTGAATGAAAAAACCGGAGAGTGTCTCTATAAAGATTTCGTCCATTTGGAATTAAAGGGTAAAACAGATTCCGAAAAATTAGCCTGTTTTGAGGAAACGTTGCCTCTCTACATGATAGCTTCGCAATCTGGGATTGCACCGAAAACCTACAGGTTATTGGATGAAAAAGGACAACAATCGGAGCCTACACTCATTACAAAACTTTCTAATAGAGGTGATTTTACCAGCTGTGCAACTAAAATTTTCGAAAAAGAAGAGGAGATGGGGCTCCCGTATCGTGCTCATTTAGGGCATCAGTTTCTTTGCAAGGTGAGAGACTGCCATAGAAGCCAAATTGCCCATAGGGATTTTAAACCTGATAATATTCTTGTTCATTATGATGAAAAAAAAGGGGAATTTGAGCTAAAAATTTGCGACTTTGGATTGGCTGAAATGCACACGTCTGAAAATCCCCTTACAGGACTCCATAAAGGGTGTAGAGATTATCAGCCACCCGAATTTAATTTAAAAAATTTCTACGGTCTATTTGTATTACAAATAGACAATTTTGTTAAAAATCAAGAATGTGAACCTTTTCTAGCGGACCGCTATCTTGCCGGTGAGACCCTTTTTGCAATCTTGACAGGTAGCAGTATACAAAATATCCTTCGATGGGCCCTTAAAAGAGAATTATCGCGTAAACTTGAAGACCTTGTATTAACTAAAGATCAATGCGATAGCTTAATACAAATCACCGGGAAGGAAGGGCCAACTTTAGCAAAAATGACTCTAGAAGGTGTTTGCCGGTTGTCTTATACTCCGGAAAACTTTTTAGGTTTCCGTCAGTGGCTTCTCGAGGTTTCAATCGACAGCTACTTTAGAATATATCCACCACTTACAAAACCAGAAAATATAGGAGTAATCAAAGACCTTCTGCAACAAGATCCTCTGGCTAGGATCACAATTGAGGATGCCATTGCCAGATGGCAGGTCGAGTAGCGGATCCGTAATCAGAGTGTATCTCATAAGCGGCTAGTATCTATCTGCATTCTCTAAAGCATCGACAGCACCGCCTCAAATTCTTTTTTTTGAAAAAGAGTCAGGGGCGATGCAAAATTTCATCCTTAAATCCCTTTTTTTCAAAACGGGAATATACAAAAAACTCTATTGCTTTCTTTTCCTTAACTCTTTAATGGAGTGGGAGATGGGTAGTAAAAAAGCTTTAGCTTTTCTTTGGGGTCGCAGATTTAGCCGGTTGGCAGGATCTCTCACCCTTTTTGTTCTGCAAGATTGTGCCTGGAACCAAAAAGTGGATCCTAAGGTACATGTCTATCTGGATGCCCCTCTTACGACCCCAATTTCTACCGATGGAGAATCGGGGGGCCCTTTTTGTGTCGGATTCTGGCCCACACAAAGCTGGTGGGAGGTATTTGATGATCCTTGCCTTTCAAAATGCATTATGACAGCCCTAGAGCAAAACCCCGACTTGATGGTTGCTAAAAGCCGCGTCGAGGAGGCTTTTCAAATAGCAAGACGTGAGGGGGGGCCTCGCTGGGTTCAGGCTGGGATTGACGGGGATATCAATTTCGCACATCTATCGAAGAACGGCTTGTACCGCACCCTCAACCCCTCTATTTCTCCAAACGCCCTGCAAATAGACCTAAACGGGATCCTCTCCTACGAGGTGGATATTTGGGGACAGTATTACGAGACATGGATGTCCGCTTTTAATAAATTTCAATCGGCGGAAGCGAAAAAAAGTTTTGTTGAAGTCGATATCAGCACAAGAGTGGCTGAGGTTTACTTTGTTTTACAATCTCTGATTGCGCAAATAGTGGAACTCGAAAAGTGGATCGCCTCCCAAAAAGAGATTATCCGACTTAGTCAAACCCTTCTTAAAAATAAAATTATCGATCAGATCCAAATGGAAATTGAATATCAGGCTTTGGAGGGTTTAAACAAAGATCTGGAATCTTTAACCACAGCAAAACAGATTCAGAGTCATTTGCTGGCCGTTTTGATGGGAAACGGGCCCGACGCTTTGTTTCCGATGAGCGAAACTTTTAAAGAGCCTTTAGAGAAGCTCGAGATCCCTACAAATTTGGCTTTAGGGCTTCTAAAAAGAAGACCGGATCTTGCGGCCGATATACTTTATTTGACCTCCCTTGAGCGGGATATTAAAATAGCCAGAACCCTTTTTTACCCGAACATCAACATTATTGGATCAGGGGGGATTCAAAATTTAAAAGGGGGTGTTTTTTCTCCCTCGAGCTTACAGGGCTCATTTCTTCCCTCCTTCACCCTTCCGATTTTCACCGGATTTCGCCTCGAGGGGAACCTTGGAGCAGCAATCAAAGCATACGAAGCCGGGATCCATCAGTATAACGCAAACGTATTGAAAGCATCGCAGCAGGTTAAGGATGCGGTGAGTAATATCGAGGGGGTTGTCCTAAACATAGGGTATCAAAAAAATTTGCTTCAAGAAGAGATGGTGAAACTCGATCTGATGAACTTACTTTTCAAAAACCGGATAGCAAGCAAGATCCGTTTGGATGTTGAGCAAAATAGGGTCTATGAGAAATGGATCACTCTCTACAATCTTTACCGACAAAGATACCAGTACCATATTCAGCTTATTCGTACCTTGGGTGGCGGTTACGTTCAGGGGGGAGCAATTGGATAAAAAACATAAAGCCCTATGGGTCGTACTTATCACTTTCGGCTCGCTGTTGCTTCTAGCGTTTACCTCATGGCTCGTATTTTTTCGTTTCTACAAATCGACACGTGATAGTTATGTCCACGGAAACCCCATTTTGATCACTCCACAAATCAGCTCGTATGTGACATCGATCCATAGTGATGACACGTTTTTGATTGAAGAGGGACAGATCCTCGTAAAATTGGAAACAATCGATTTCGAGACTGTATACGGGCGTACAAAAGCCGATCTGGCAAATGCCGTGCGTCAAACTGTTTTAAAATTTGAATCTGTACGCGAATATTACGCTGAACTGAAAGCCGAACAGGCGGTGCTTATAAAGGCGCAGGTCGATTATGAGGATAGAAAAGCCGTGGTTGCCAGCGGAGCCGTCTCGGTTGAGGACTTTATTGCTGCCGAGTCGTTTTATCAGGAAACAGTATCTAGAATTGAGATGTTGAAATCCAAACTCAGGATGGCGATAGCTTATGTGCGTGGAACGACAGTGGAGAACCATCCTGTGGTTTTGGCGGCAAAAGAGGCCTTCATTGAGGCAAGCGTCAATTTGGAGCGCTGCGTGATCCGCTCCCCGGCAACAGGGATTGTGACCTTACGTACAGTTCAGGTGGGGGAGGCAGTCAATCCCAAAGATCCGTTGATGACGGTTGTCCCTATTGAGCAAATGTGGGTAAATGCAAATTTCAAGGAGACCCAACTAAGTAAAATCCGCATTGGGCAAAAGGTGGATATGACCGCCGATATGTATGGGTACGATGTAATTTTTCATGGAGTTGTCGAGGGGATTTCCGGAGGTACAGGAGCGGTTTTTTCTTTACTCCCCCCTCAGGAGGCGACCGGGAACTGGATTAAAATCGTGCAGCGGCTTCCAGTACGGGTCACGCTGGATCCACAAGAACTAAGAAAGCACCCCTTGAGATTGGGTCTCACGATGGAGACCCATGTGCATGTCAACGATCTTGATCTTCCACAAAATCCCCTTCCCCGGAATGAAAAACCCATCTATTTGACCGAAGTTTACAATGTACAAGGGGAAAAAGGTAAAAAGGATTCGGTAGAGATTATCCGTCAAAACAATACTTTGATCGAGATGACTGAAGAGGAATTCAATCAGATGTTAAGCGAGTTATGACCTATTTAGACGAGAAGCTCTCCTTATTCCGACTCTCGATTGTGACAATTACGGTCCTTATAGCCTCTTTATTGTTTGTTTTGGATTATTCCATCTCAAGCGTCATACTCCCTTACGTTGTCGGAGATTTAGGGGCAAGAGTAGAGCAGGGAACCTATATCGTCACCTCTTTTTCGATCGGTAACGCTTTTGCGATCCCTCCACTCGATTTTCTATTAAACTATTTTGGAAAAAGACGCCTTTTTATCATCTCCCTTTTGACTTTTCCGATCGCCTCTTTAGCCTGTGGTCTTACGACCTCTTTTGGGATCCTCCTTTTTTTTCGTTTCATTTTAGGGCTTATTTCGGGTCCGATCCTTCCGCTTGCCCTTTTTATCCTTTTGGACCTTTACCCAAAAAAATATTACCACAGGGTTTTTGGAATTTGGGCATGCACTATGGTAAGCGCCCCGATGCTTGGGCCTATAATCGGCGGGTATTTTGCTACGGTTTTTACCTGGAGGGTCGCTTTTTTAGTCATGATTCCGATCGGAATTTTTTGTGGTTTGGTTATTAGTTCTATTTTGAATCTCGAAAAAGAGAAAAAAATCAAGCCGATCGACAAGTTCGGGTACCTTTTACTGGTTACCATGTCCATATGTCTGCAACTAGTGCTCGATAAAGGTCAGCAGTGGGATTGGTACCGCTCGCCCCTTGTGTTGTTTTTGGGCGGGATATTTTTATTGGCGATGGCGCTCTTTATTCCCTGGTCGTATTACCAAGAGCATCCCATACTGGAATTTTCGCTCCTAAAGAAAAAAAGCTTTTCGTTGTCGATCATGATCTTAATTCTGACCTATAGCAGCTTTTTCGGGACTATCGTGATTATCCCAATGTGGCTGGAAAACTATATGGGGTATGATGCTTTCAAGTCCGGCTTGGCGAATGCCCCTATCGGGATTCTTGCTTTTTTCATAGCCCCTTTTTGGGGCTTTTTCATACGGATTTTTTCTGTTAGGAAGCTCCTGTTTTTTTCCATGTTTGTATTTGCTGCCGTTTCGTATTGGACAACAAATTTTTATGTGTATGTCGATTTATTCCACATACAGATGTCCCGATTTTTTTTGGGTTTGGCGTTTGCTTTTTATCTTGCCCCTTTAATGACCCTGAGCTTGGAGGAGATGGAGGAGGAAAATAGACCCAAGGCTCTGATCTTTTTTCACTTCGTAAGGGTCAGTGCCGGAGCGCTCGGGACATCTTGCTTCACGACGATTTGGACTCGCCGAGGCTACTTCCACAGGCAGTTTTTAACCGAGTTCGTGACACCTTTGAATCCTTATACAGGCCAATTTGTCGAGGCGGCAAAAAAGGTGCCATTTCCAATCGGGAAACCTCTGGCTGTCATCAATGCGGAGTTAGCAAACCAGGCGGTGATATTGGCCCTTTTGGATGTTTTTTGGGTTATTATGTGGTGTTACATTTTTGCCGGGCTTTCGATCATCTTCTGGTGGGTGGTTCAAAAATTAGCCGGGTTATTTCAACAGCCATTTGAGGGGGAGGATAAAGCTGTGTCCTCTACCTGAACGAAGAGGACACTTGAAGCAGGATTCGCTTATGTGGACCCCAAATCACCAAAAAAGGCTTCAAAGAATTGCTTTGAGTTTTCGTTTAGATTAGAATGGTGTTGTTTTTCTCTGTTATCGCCCAAGGTTTTTGGAGGAGACGGCAAGACGGAGGGAAGGGTAAACCTTCCTATCGAAAACGAGAAGGGATTAGAACCAGAATTTCTCTGGGTGCTCCCTGCAAACTTGCTAAATCCCCTTGAGGTTTCGTTTGGATTAGAATGGTGTTGTTTTTCTCTGTTATCGCTAAATCCCAAGATCTTTGGAAGAGACGGTATGACGGGGGGAAGGGTATACCTTCCTATCGAAAACGAGACGGGATTAGAACCAGAATTTCTCTGGTTGCTCCCTGCAAACTTGCTAAATCCCCTTGGATTTTTCCTGGTGAGTAATACGACTGCTGCTGTTGCCAAACATCCTGCAGCTGCACCTAGGGAAAGAATCTGGGTAGGAGATAGATTTTCCAATTTTTTATCTATAAAGTTCTTATGTGGTGGAACAAACTTTGGGATGAAATCATTTGGTTTTGCAATCTTATTTACAATTACATCAAATTTACTTTTTGGCACCAAAACATTCGGAAAGGATGGATTTTCATAATTGGTATCTAATCCTGTTATCTGTTTTTGGTTTTCGGAAAATTCATCTCTTAATTTTTGATAAAAATCGCTTCTGTGTTTTTCGATATCCTTAAGAATAGGTGCATTAAAACCGGCTGTAAATTGACGAAATTTGCTAAGTTCATTGTTTTCTCGGTTTCCAATCGCTTGCAATACCTGACTTTTATTTACCAGGACATATTCTCCTGACAGGGTTCGACCCCAACCCCAGAGCTTATGCTGTGAGTTTCCAATAGGGAGTTTATTCCAGAGATTATTGGCTATAAATCGTTGACAGCCTCCCAAAAAAGTAGGGTTTTTTTCGAAGCTGTTCGTTCTAATGAACTGAATGCCAACTTTAGTTATTTGAGCTTCGCTATGTCCTCTTGGGATACTATAGATAGCCTTGGGGTGATCCGGCATTTGATATTTCAGTGCGCAATAAACAGGCTCCGATATAGGTCTGCTCCCTGTAATTTCTGCTTTCATATTGTCCTCTTTTATTTAATTTTTAAAGTCTGACCAAAGCTCTCAAGTACAGATTGAATATGAGTATTTCTAGTTTCTAAAGCTTTATTAAACGCTTTTTGGAGTTCCGTCCTTGATGAAAATGCTTGATTTATGTCAAATGTTACCGGGCAATGATGACAATAAAAAAGCAGAGTGCAACTATGCGCAATCAAATCCTCAAGTGTTCTACCAGGAGTATGTAAAATTTTTTCGAATGCCGCTTTGCTGGATTCATCCCTTAGGATCGCATACCCGCTTTCTATATTAAATTCGGTTATGTCCTCTTGGCTGTAAAAGAAACTGGTGCTACCTCCTTCTATCCGCTCTCTTGGCACCGGAAAACTAGCACCCCCTACAATCTTTTTACCACACTCAAAGCGAGCGTTACCTCCCTGTTGAGTAGGAATTTCAAAGACATCAAAGGGTTGTTTTTCCGGTTTTGAAGAGATAGTGCTAAAGTATTTTTGAGATCCCCTCAGGACCGAGAATAGAGTACCTCCTGCTAAAAGACCTAAGCTAATCGATTTTCCTATGGATGCTTTGCTTAAAAAGCTGACTCCGAAAGCCCCTAAGCCGGTGAGTATGCAGATATTAGGCCATTTTCTTGATGTGGGAGGAGTGTCTTGAACCTCTTGATTAGAGTCCTTTATCAGCTTAGGTAGTTTTTGTGCAAAATCTTCAAAGTTAGTGAAGGGGCCTAATGTGACGGCTGGTTCTCTCGCTTGCGCGCCACCACCTCCAGCAAATCTAAGGCTACTGTTAGCGTAAGGAGGTTGATCAGGTGCTGGTTTTTTAGCAGTGGTTAATTGTTCAGATGCTCCTTCACCTCCAGCAAATCTAGAGCCACTTTTAGCAGGGGGTAATGAACCCGATTGTTCATGTACTCCTACAGGAGATGGTCCTGTTAGAGGTGGTAAAGCGGTGGGAAACCCGTGAATCATAATAAAACCCTATTTATCTATCAAAGACGAAATTATAACAATTTATTATTAATTATTACAATTTTTTTTACATATAATTCAAGGTGTTAAAGACCTTAGCCGTTACAGTTGAGGTTATTAGAAAATTTTTGACGTTTAAGCCCCCTTGGCAATTCTTGGTGTTGGTTGAACCACCCTTGTTGAGGGAAAAAAGACCTTACCCGATACAGCTTAGGCGATTAGGCCTCTTGCCTTGGGCTTTTGAGGAAAAGTAGCCAGAGGGCACATAAAGTGGCGAAGAGAGCAGAAAAGAGGATGGGTGAAAAATAGCTAATGTTTGCAATCACCCCGCATATGATAGCGCTGACAGCTTCGGAGAGCACGATACAGGATTGATTGAGCCCTAAGGCTACCCCCTGATCTTCAGGACTTACGGAATCGGAGACTAGTATGGCTGCATAGGTTGTCCCTACAGCTATGAAAAAACTGGGTGGGATCAGAGAAAAAAGCAGATTGAAGTTGGAGTTGCTTATCAGGACAAAAACGATGGAAAGGGCCAAAAAGACCCCTGCTAGTTGGGTCGTCCTTTTGTTGCTCAAACGGGCGCTAATCGAGCGGTAAAATAGGGGGGCGAAGCAAAAGGGTATGGCGGTATACCCCTCGAAAAGGGCTACGACCGAGGGGGAAAAATAGAATCGTTTAATGAGTAAAAGGGGGAGAAAGCTGAAAAAAGCGGTAAAAGAGAGGTAGAAAAAGGTGGCCCCTATAAAAATATGGAGCAATTGGGGAGTGGGGGCACCCTGCAATTTTTTAGAGAGGGTCCCTTTAGAGATATCGGGGAGAGTCTCTAAAAAAAATAGCATAACAAGTACCAAGGTGATGAAAGAGATAAAACTTGCAAGCCAAAATGGGGTGGCGAAATTGAACCAAGAGACGATGTCGGAGTTGATCACGGCAGCTCCTATAAAAGGGCCTACCATCCAACCGAGATTGGAAAAGGTGATCACCCATCCAAAATTGAAGGTTTTTTCGCTATTGGTTTCGGATATGTCGGCCATCGAGGCAGTAGCAATCACAACATTTCCCTCAAAAAGGCCTGTTAAAAATCGGCTGATAAATAAAAGGTAGGGGAGTTTGTAGGTAATGGCTAGCCCCCCCAAAAGGTAAGTGGGAATGACGGGGAATAGGGTATAAATCAGGATATTGCGTCGACCTAATCGATCGGAGAGTTTTCCCAGTATCGGGGAGCCGATCAATTGACCCAAAGGAAAACAGGCTATCAATAGTCCGACAAGGATAAAACGGGTTGATTCCTTCACCGAGGGATCGAGAAGGGTATCGGTGGAAATGAGCAGGGGGGTAAGTATAGGCAAAACCATAGAGTATCCCGTATAACCCATCAGTAAGACAATTGCGATCGTAGAAAGCTGCAAATAGTGTTTATGGCGATGCAAAGCCTATCCCTATCTTTTGAACGAAAATCTTTGGTGTTTTTGTAAATTTAGAGAAAAAAAATCACCTTATCCATGGAGTGAGATATAAAAGAATAGAGTTCTTGTTGCAAACATTTTGTTTTCTTTTTTTTAAAAAGAACTTCGTTTAGAGTAAATGCCCGAGATTTATGACTACAAAACTTACAATTGACAATCTAGATGTATCTCACTCGACTACGTTTGAGGAAATGCACGATGCACGCAGCTCTTTTACGAGCTGCGTTCCGCCAATAAATCCGCTAAGCTCCCCGATAAGTTCTCCAACATTTTACTCTCATCTGGACCGTCTGTTTGGAATTCAGTCGATCTTTAAAGTGTTTAGCGGATTCACTCTCCCTAAAGCTTTTGCGCGGATCCGCTTTATGTTTTACCACCGGATGATTACAAAGCTTTGCCCGACAGCTTGCATGGAGTGTGTAAAAAAAGAAATGGACCTGAATCCCGATTTAAGGCGGGAGGCCGAATCGTTGCTGGTGTGTTTTTCAGAGCTGGAAAACCTTGAGGGGCTGCTACAGCAGCTAACAATCCGGATCCGCTCCCACCAAAAACCTTGAGGGGCTGCTACAGCAGCTAACAATCCGGATCCGCTCCCACCAAAAAACCTTGAGGGGCTGCTACAGCAGCTCACAATCCGGATCCGCTCCCACCAAAAAACCTTGAATAGACTTCTATCGAGAACCGCTAGGATTAAGAGGATGGGTTTTTAATGTGGAACTTTAGTGGGGTTAGGTGGGATAGTAACGGGCAAAACGCCTCGAAAGATTGAATGCAACAATTAACGCTGTATCGATTGGCCTTCCCTATTCAAATGGGGTGGATTCAACAGAATTAGCCTGACAGGGCTTAATAAAATAGCTCGCATCGACTAGTTGCGGGCGCACGAAAATAAGAATACTTCTTTTCTCCTCTTTTTCCTCCGTACGGTTGAAAAGGGCGCCAATGTAGGGGAGACCTCCTAAGCAGGGAATGCCTGAGGTGCGCTGTGTTTTTGAATTCCTCGCCATCCCGCTCAAAACTAAAAAATGGGAGTCCGGAACATGGGCAGAGGTAGACATGTTTGTTTTAGTTGTTTGAATTCCGCTGAGCTGGTAGTCGCTAAGGTGTGATAGAGCTTCCGAGATCTCTTCAACAATATGTAGGGTGATCATATTGTCCTCACCTATAAGCGGGGTAATTAGAAGGCTTACCCCGACATCCTTATAATCTATGTTTGCTGTCGTTTGCTGTGTTTGACCTGTGGTTGAAATAGTAGAGCCCGTGAAAGGAAGGTTGTCGCCTACAAAAATTTTGGAGGGTTTATTATCTTGTGCGATTACTTTTTGATTGAGGACGATGCGCACGTCTGAGTCTTGTTGCAGTGCAGATACCAAAGAAGATAAACAAAGATAGCTCTCCCCTTTATGACGAATCAAATCTCCGATAATTCCCAAATTCAGTCCAAAGGGGTTTTTGGGCGCTAAAGTTTGTGTTAGTGTCTGGGTCAGTGGAAGCTTTTTGGTCTCAAAGCTCCAATCTAATCCAAAATCCAACCCTTTCCGCATGTTGGTGTCGATGACAAGGATCTCGATAAAAACTTGTTTGAGCGGAACATCTAACCTTTTAATGAGAGCCTCTACTTCTCGATGGATACTCTCCTGAGCAGAATAGACAATAGAATTCGTAGATTTAACCCATTGAGTCGACTCGAGCGCTTTTTTTAGGAGCTCTTGTTCCTGGTTCAACCCTACGGATGCCTGCTTAATCGCCTCAATCACCTCCGATCCAGGGTGAAATTGCAGTTTTACGATCTGAAATTGGGGTGCAACGATTCCTTTGATCTCTTTTGGATCCGGCATCTGTTTTTTCAGGATATGAAAGACGGATCCTTTTTTCTCCAAAATAAGGTCGTGGCTATGGAGTATTTGCTCAAAATGTCCCAAGATCTCCTCTTGAGCCAATTTTTTGTGACAGACAAAATGGATCCTATGTTTCCCTATGTCCTCTTTAAAGATGAAATTCGTGTGGAGGATTTTTCCTAAAAATTGAGACAGCTCTTTAAGCTCTATACTATCGAAGTTTATAAATATCCCCTTCTCTTCATTTTGTGGGAAGATCAAGGTGGAACTAAATAAGTTTAAGATTAGAACTAGGATCCATTTCATCATGTACGATTCGCTTTAGAAGCATAAATAATAACAAAAAAAACAGATATCTTCGAGGTTTATTTTAAGCGCATTTTAGAATCAATAGCTGGGAATTAGGATCTATTTTTAAGATAGGCGGCCACATAAAAAATGCCGGGGTCCGTTCAAAAGGGATGGATCTTTATGCCATCTCGAGCGCTAGTTGCTGCTTTTGCTCATCGATCCACTGGAAAAAACAGTCCCTAATCTGCTGGATGATCTCCTCTTCAAAATGACGAAGGATCAACCCGATTGCGCTTATTCCATATTGATCAAAATGGGTCATCGCTAGCTGCGACGAGGGGATCTTCAGTTTCTCTAAACTAGGCTTGAAGCGTGTTTTAAAATGGGTATCGGTTGTTGCTAATCCGATGATCAGGGTATCCCCAAAGACCTGGTGTTCGAAAAAACCGTTTTCACACGATAGGTCTGTCGCTTTTGTCAGCAGCAAAAAAAGACGCTTCAAAATCGTAGGCTGGAGGACGCCCTGCATGTAACTTGGGGTGATTGCATGAAAAAAGCGTTCCAAAAAGACCTCCGAACCGATTGTGTAGGGTTTCACAAGCTTCTTAAAGTCGAGTAAAATTTCGCTTTTTTTCAAGATTAGACCCCCATTGTAATCCCTAAACGGCCCAATCAACTCTAAAAGGCGCATGGAGGCTGCTTTTCTGGCATCGAAAAGGTCGATAGAGCGGTCTTTGCGGATAAAGGGGGCTTTATCAATTGTAAGTTCGAATACAAACGCCTCTTTGGGATATTTCGAGCGCAGGTTCCCCATAATCCTCTTTTCGATATTTTCAATCGGAATATTTAGGCTATGCCCCCGATTTAGTGCAACAATGATAGTAGTGAAGCTCAAGGTGTGCGGCGTTTGCTTGTAGAAATTCAGCATCACCTGTGGAATATCATCCACATACTTCAGCTCTTTGCTCAAAAGGATCATGTGCTTCATCACCTCCTCTTCATTTCGAGGCATGAAGATAGGCAGAACCGGTCTGAAAACCTTTTCATCGATTTCAAAGGGGAGCTTTTTCTTAAGATTGTTCAGGGTGCTTTTTCCAAATTCACCCTCTTTTGCTATTTCGATGTATAAACTTTTGACCCCCTCTTGAGGCCTAAAATAGCTAAAGCTTGAACCGGGTACAAATTTACAGTCGGGAAGAATCGTGTGTACCGAATCAAAAAGTCCGTTGCAATCGATATTTTCGGAGAAAGATTTGAAACGGATAACGGCAAGAATCCCCAGACTATGCACAAATTCATCCCGTTTATGTGGTGGGTTGAGGAATTTTATCTCCAACTGCAGCGATGTGTCCCTCTCTTTCAAAAGACATGTTTTTCTTAAAAGGTAACTTTGTGCCAAAAGACGACTGATAAAATTGTTCGAGCGCTCTAATAAGAAATCCTCCTTCATTGAAAAAATAAGCTGCTGGAGCTCTTGGAAAATTTCGCGAGAGAACACTTCGGGGGAAATTTTATTGGTTGCAAGAATTTGTCGGGTAAGTTCAGTCAGATGTTCGCTCTCTTTATTTGTCCCTAGCAGGGTGTGGATTCCCTCTGTCCCATGCGCTTTTACCGTATCTTTCATCGTCTCATGGATATAGCGGTTTTTTTCTTCTAGAGAGAGGGGGGTGGACTGGAAGATATCACGCAAATAGCGGACCGCTTCAATATTGAGGCCAATCTCTTTTGGAAGGTCAAGGAGCGTTTTAAGAGCAATTTTCAAATCCTCTTCGGTTTTGAGGCGCGCATATACTTTATGTAGAAAATATCCTTCGTTATCAATCCCGTCGATTTTAAAAGCCATCGAGAATGAGGAGCTGAGGTTGACAAGTTTTCCGGGGACCAGCGAGCGGGAGCAGACGTCGTTCATGTAGCGTCCCACACCTAGTGTATTTTCCTGAGAACAAACAAGGACAATCCCTAGGGTCAACCCATGATTGGTCCAAATAACTTTGCTCTCTACGTTCTTGGGGAAGTGGTCAGGGTAGACCTCCTCTAAAGCCGCTTTTACCGATTCAAGGTGATGGTAAAGCCCGGGGTCGAAAGCGGGAATATCAAATGAGGGGATAATTTTCATGTCAATTCGACCTCCTCTAAATAGAGCGTTCCTTGGGGAAAAGTCTTGAGATTTTTTATTTTGGAGGAGGCGACGAATCCGTTGCGGAAATGGTAGATCGGAAAAATAGTTGCAGACTCAATAAGAATCTTTTCAGCTTGAGCTAAAAAGCGTTCCCTCTCTCTGAAGGAGCGGGTTCTCCCAGCGAGGTGCAAAAGGTCAGAGTATCTTGAGTCCTCGAATGAAGGGTAATTCCTTAAGTTAGCTGTGCTTCGAAACCGGTCCAAATAGGCAAGAGGATCCATATACTGCGCAAGGATGAAACTCCCTGCCATATCAAAATCCCTCTTGTAAAGCCTATCTAGGTACACTTTGGGCTCAAGTTGCTCAATCTGCATGCGAACATCAAGACCCAGACGGATTTGTTCCTGTATCGCCTGGGCTATTTGAGGAAAAACTCCTCCTGCAGAAAAGGTGAAGCGGATCTTGAGGTCCTCTTTTGCAATCCCCAGTTCCTCAAGCGCCTCGTCCAGCAGCTGTTTGGCTTTGTGTTTGTCAGTCACCCAATAGTAGTTGCTTTCGGTTTCTCCCTGAAGCATCGGAGGTAAGATACTGGTAGCTACTTTTTCATTTAAAAAAGTCAGATTGTCGACTAGGTCTTTACGGTCGATCGAAAGGATAAAGGCCTGGCGCAGCTTCTCGTTTTTGAAAAACTTCGATTTTGTGCTAAAACAGAGAAAGGTGGTTCCCGCTGTATCAACCGACCTTAGATCATACTGTTTTTTTAACATCGGTAAAGAATCTACGGGCAACGTCGTAAAAGAAGAGCCGATCAGATCTATTTCACCCCTTTCGAACATTTCTAAAGCCGTCATAGACTCCTCCACTAAAAAAAAGCGGATGTTCTCCAGCTTGACCCGATCTTTTCCCCAGTAGCTTCCATTTTTTTCGAGGTCGATGAGGTTCTTTGTCTGATACTGTTTTAATTTATAAGGTCCGCTGTACAATGGGGAGGCGTCCTGAGTTTCTCTATAGGGAAAAAAGGTGCAAAAGGCGGTAAGTTCCAAAAAATAGGGGATCGGCTCTATCAGGTCGATTTTCAAGGTGTAGTCATCGAGCGCTTTGATCCCGACCTCGCTTTCTGATACATTTCCGAGTTTGCAATCCTGGGCCCCTACGATAGGATAAAACAAATAGGCGTTGGGGCAGGGGAATTTTGGATTGAGCAGTTCTTTCCAAGATCGGGCAAAGTCGTGAGCGGTAATAGGGCTTTGATCAGACCAGTAGGCTTTTTTTAATTTAAAAATATAGGTAAGTCCCTGATTTAAGACCTCTATTTTTTCTGCAAGGGCGGGCTCGTATATTTTTTCGGGCGTGGAGCGTGTCAATCCCTCGTAGAGAAAAAAGGTAAGTGTAGATGAGGAAAAGTCGGCAGCCTTCCTTGGATCGAAAGTCGAGGGGTCCTGGTTTAAATTCAGATGCAAAGGCTTTACTGGCGCCTTAGTCGATTTTTTAGAACAGCCGGAAAGTATCAGTATGAAAAAGATGCTAAGATACTTGAACATTTCTGAATTTAAACAGATAGATAAAGCAAATGTCAATCATTTTTTAATACAACAAAAAGATTCTTTTAAGAAACCCTTTGAACATCTTTGGTATTTGGAAATTCGATCCATTGCAGGTGGGGACTACCAATAGGGGAGATGTAAAATCCTCTGATCTTTTCTTGTTCCATATAGACATAATTTCCGTGGAATATCGGGGTGAGGGGTGACTCGTCCATTAGGACTTTTTCCGCCTTTTCAAGAAGCTCGGCACGCAGCTGGGGATCAAACGTAGTTTCCGACATCTCCAATAAATCTCTAAACTCCTTGTTCTTCCAGCCCGGATAGTTGCGAAAATTTCTCCTGTTTTTGAAACGCTCCAGTATCGAGTATTGGTCATTGTACATTGCAATCCACAGGAACTGCCCAAACTGATACTGTTTGTTGTTGAGAAGAGTTAAGAAAGTTTTAAATTCTACCCCAACAATCTCAATTTCTGCTCCAAGAACATCCTGGAAATTTTGCTGCAAGGTCTGGGCAATCCGGTCATGGCAGCCAAAAATAGGGTAGTGGTAGGTCAGGGGTGGTAATGAAGGGAGCTTGAGTTCCTCCAGACCGATCGCAAGCTCTTTTCGGGCGGTATCGGGATCATAGGCTTCAAACAAAGGCTGTGATTTGTCTTTGAGTATCGGCGGAACAAAGGTTGTAGCAGCGCATTCCCCGTTTTGCATGATGTTTTCGACAATCGACTCTCTATTGATCGCAAGGCTAAATGCTTTTCGGATATGCGGATTATGAAAAGGGAAAGCGGATACGTTGAAAGTTGTAAAAACCGTGAGGGCAAGATCCTTTTTCTTTAATTGCTTTTTTTCCCGAAAATCTTGGATTGAATCGACGGGTATGGTTGTGAAAGGTCCGCCTATCAAGTCAAGCTCTTTTTGCTCAAAAAGGTTTAAGGCTGTTGATTCGTCGCGAAGCAAAAGAATATGCACCTCTTCAGGTAAAACCTCCTCCTTTGCCCAGTAGGAGTCATTTTTTTTCAGAATAATCTTTTCGTTTGGTTTGAACGCTATACAGGTGAAGGGGCCGTTTGAGGGGGGCTGTTGCACTTTTGACCATTTGGGATCTATGCTTGCCTTTGCTTTTGGTACGGGATAAAAAACGGGAAAGCTTACCATTTGTAAAAAATAGGGGGCTGTGTGTTCCAGGTGGACTTCAAGTGTTTTATCGTCTAACGCCTTCACTCCAAGACTCTCCGGATCGGCTTCGCCCATTTTGATCTTTTCCCCATTTTTAACGATGTAGAGCATGTGGGCATTAGGACAAAAAAAGCCGGGCTTGATACTCTCTTTCCAGGAGTATTCGAAGTCGTAGGCTGTTACAGGTGTTTTATCAGACCAAAAAACCTCTTTTAGGATAAACGTGTAGGTAAGCTTATCGGTTGAAGTGATCACCTCTTTTGCCATCCCAAATGCTGCTGTAGAGTTTTTTGTAATCCGCATCAACCCCTCATAGAGTTGAAAATGGAGCGCAGAAGAAAACTGGTCTGAACTTTTTCTAGGATCAAGTGTGGAGGGATCCTGGGTCATGTTGATCCTTAAAACATTCTCCAAAGATTTCTGATCTTTTGTTTCTCTTGTCAATAAAAACAGGGTCATGGAAAGGAGGCTTAAAGGTATGATCATACGAAGCATGAGTCAAAAATAATACAAAAAAAGATTTTTTCAGTAAAGTCTATTCTTAAATTCTATTTGAAATCTTCTTTAAAGTGTATTTTAGGTTGATAAAATAAAAAAGTTTAGAGTATGCGTTGGGAATGCACCCTTTGAACTCTTACATCCCGTTTGTTTTAGTCTGTTTTTTGACTTTACCAAGAATTTTGACGCAATCGTTTATTTTGCTTGCTATCCCCATTTTGATCCGAGATCTCAATTTAACCGATTTGCAAGCACAAATCCTTTTCCCGACCATGCTTGCTGGTACTGTCCTATTTTTAATCCCTGCAGGTAAACTTGGTGATATTTTTGGATCCAGAAAAACACTGATTCTTTCCAGCTATGTTTTTGTTATTGGGGCCCTAATTGCAGGGTTCACCACAAACGTATACCTCTTTTTCACCGCCCTTTTTTTATTGGGAGCTACTGCGGCTTTTAGCATGACACAAGGTTCGGCCTACGTCACCGAAATTTTTCCTTTCCGTTTGCGCGGAAGGATCATCGGTCTTTTTACAGGGCTGATCTCCCTCTGCTTTTTTATGGGGCCCGTCCTTGGGGGGTATATCGCACATCTGGGGCAAAAAGGGGTTTTTTTAATAATGCTCCCTTTTTTCGCTATAGGTTTGCTTTTATCCAATTTCCTCCCTAAAGTCCAAAGAGAAGACCCAAAGATAGTCAAAATCGAGTACCGGGATTTTTTGCAGCCCTCTTTTTTGAGCCATTGTTTTATTTCACTTTTCTGGCAGTCGATTATCTCATTGCTTATATTTTTCCCGGCTGAGTTTCAATTAACTTTAGGTTATAGTCCCTTAGAGGCGGGCATTTTGTTTGCCATACTAGCTTTACCGTTCCCTGTTTTTAGCCCCGTTGCCGGTTGGATTTTTGACCGGTTAGGTTCAAGGATTCCCTACACTATCGGCTATATCTCTTTAGGGATAGGATGGATTTTAAGCTACTATAGGTTCGATGACGAGTCTTTAGTCGTTCTTGCCTTTGCTTTGGCGTTTGTAATCCCGGTGACGGCCTCTGCCAGCTGGGGTTTTTTCAACCAGAAAAGTAGATCAACAGCTACAAGTATCTACTATCTTTTGAGATTTTTGGGATCGATCATGGGCAGTCTCATTGCAGGCTATTTTATGGTTAAAAAAAATCTCGGGGTCGATTTTTTTCTGGTGAATTACACTTTGGCCGTCGGCATGGCCCTTTTAAGTGCTCCGGCCTTTTATCTTGCATGGAAAAACCCCGGTAAAAAATAGGGGCTTACCCTATCACAGTCAAAGGCAAAAACTTGTAAATTATTTTATAAATAAATTGCCTAACTTTCCCCTTTTTGATATTAAGAGGTTAAGTTTTCCTCCTAAAAGGGATTTTAAAGGGCGAGTATGGATCAACAGCGGCCGCAAGATACTGAGGCTTTATTAGATGCGGTGGACATCCTGGCTGATGTTGCCGATATAGATCTGTCCTCCAAAGATTCGGTATCAGCAGGGGAAATCAAAGCCCAATCTCTTAAAGAGAAATTTACGCTGATTCATAACTACCTCAAGGATGTGAATAGGGTTCCTGGGGTGGATCAAAAATTGGCTCGGGGGGTGCAGTCTATTATACAGCTTGCGTCGGAAGCCGCTTCAAAGATCGACAAAATCATGCAGCAGCAGGGGGTGAAAGGAGAACGTTGTTCCACCTCCAAAGAGTTTACCGATCTGATAGGGTTTTACCAAGAGACTCTCAAAAAGCGGTTTGAAGAATCGTTAGATAAAGAGGAGAGTTGGTACAAGGAGTGGGTAGAGGAGGATTTCGACCCGGTAGATATCCAGCGCAAAGGTTTACGCGATCTTGAAATTGTGACCAAGGACAAACATTACGAACTCTTTTTTTTGACAAAAGAGGACGGAACCCGTTTCTACAACAAAAGCCTTTTGCGTCATTTGCGCCTTGTTGCCGATTTTGAAGCCCTCTTGTTGAACCAAAAAGAAGAGGATCCGATCGTAAGGATAGAGAGGATGAAAGATCGGTCGATCTCAAGAATTGCGAGATCGATCAAAGAATCGACCCGTAAGCTATTTCAGAAATGGCTGGTTTTGGCCTCAAAGCGGGACCAGGAGCCAATTGTTCGCCTTTTTTATCAAGCCTACATAGCTCTCACTTTCGCAGCGGAACCGATCCACTTGATTGACGAGGGAGGAAAAAAAAGCTGTTTATCCTATTTCAGCGATTTTCAAAACTATATGCGCGAGCTTCTGTTTGACATGGGCTACGGCAAACTTATAGATAATCCACCGGATGATAATGATCGTTTCTCAGGTTATTTTCTTGAACTGGTGCATGCTTTATGTTTTGCCATCTTCTCTCAAAAATTCGATTATGAACGGGCTATTTCGTTTGTCTATCAGCTGATCGGCAAAGAGCTGAAAAGACGCAAACAGGGTTTAGATCCCTCCCACCTTGCCACCTATCATGAAATTATGGAAATTCATGAAGTTCTAGGCAAAGAGCTCAATAGGCACCCAAGCGGCCCTTTGTTCAAGGTGATAGAAATTTTTCAGCAACTAGAAGTGCACACAGCTTTTGATCCCTATACGATGCGCAACATAGGGCACCGTTTTTTTGAATTAAAGACAAAAGATCGCAACGCTTCGGTGTATCTGCAGCCTTGCCCCACACTCCAGCATAGGATCGATCAGGCTGAACCGATCCCGGAGTACGAGGGGCTGTTAAGACTGTTGCTTAAAAAAGATGAAAAAGTTTTATGGATCAACTTGCAAGACAGGACCTCTTTGGAGGAGTTCGCCCGTTGTAGAGAATTGGAAAAAATTTCCCTAAAGGCTGAATTCCAACCCATCCTTTCCCTTTTAACATTGCCGGTGTCCACCTCTTTTTACCAGCAATCGGACGAGTATTTGAAGCTTACTGATAAAAAAGAGTTCAAAAAGGTTTTTTTAGATCAGATGCTATCGGGTATCCAGTGCGGTTTTTATTACCCTAAAGAGCTTCATTTAGAAAAAAAACTCTACGAAGACCTGATCGCAGCTGTCGAGGGTATCAGCTTTAAAGAAAAAAAAGAGCTTACAAGAAAAAATCGGTTGGACTGGATAGAAACAGTTTACCTATTTCTTATATTAAAAACGGTGGAGACAATTCAGCCCCGGCATATTGTTTTTATCTCCAAGGATGGTGTGGACGTGGGTGCCGTCACCATGGCAGCTTTTTATGCACTCATAAAAATGCTCGATCCGAAATCAGAATGGAAAGAGGAAGAGAAAGAGCTGTTTGTTTCCATGCACTTTCTCCCCGCTCTGTTTGAAAGAGAACGAATTGTCGATCTCCATCGATTGAATCGGACGATATCAGCTATTTCAATTTTTGCGGCGAGCATCGAAATGAAAGGGGGAAAATCCCAGGATTTCGAAAATATTTTTACCCCCGCTTTCCTTAAAAATCTTAGATTGTCTATTAGTCAGTAATTCTACCTGTTGGTTTACGTTTATTTCTAGTGGGTGTGATGTTATCGGCGGCGCCCCCTTCTTTTTTTTTTGAATCCTCAGATGACTCGGAGAATTCATGGATTACCGATGTAGCCTTGGTACCAGAAGACTCGGAGGTTTCAGTGGGCAATGGTGCTGCACCATCCTTTGTACGGGAAACTAATCCAATCGCACAACATTCCCCTTCCTCAAGGAGGTGAACGTCTTCATCCCTATCATCCCCGACCTTTGCTTCCGATCCTTTTGTTGGGATAAGTGGTTTCCAAATTAAGTAGGACAACCGTTTCAAAACCCCTGAAGCGTAGCCTGTTTGTCCTCTGGAGCGGACCGTATCCATGTAGATATCCAAGGGGACTGCCAGCTCCTTGATCCTTCTGTCAAAATGTTCACAAAAGGCTCTGACCGAATTTTGTGATTTCGTTAAGTCCACATAATAGGTATTACAAGTTGTTTGAAGTTGCATCACCTCCTTGAAAATACTGGGATTCAATCGTTGCAAAGTAATTGCATCTTCCTCGACAATTTTGGGACGTTTCATAAAATCGGTCCCATCGTTGATTGCATGTATCAACGCATGGGCATGCGATTGTGTCTCTTTGAATTTTTGCAGATGAGACAAGAAGGAGGCGGTTTGTGCCTCATACGATTCTACCTCTTTATCGGAAAGAGAGCCCGCGTTCGCCTCGATCTGTTTTGTTGCATTTCGGATATCATCCATGGTGGAACCGATGACACTCACCTCTTTTTTGAAAAGGGGTTCGACAGTTTTATGCCAACCTGACAAAGCACGGTAAACGATATCAAAGCTCATTTCTGGATCTTTGAAATTGGGAATTTCAAAAGTATTTCCGCAATAGGTGACTGGGTTCATAGACTCCTCGCATGTTAAAGAATTATTAAGATTATGTTTAACAAAAATTAAAAATTATGAAAAGAAAAAAAGATCCTGAGGGCTGTTTCAGCCCTTTTTTGTATTCAGACACAAGGTTTTTTTAGTTAGAGTTGAGCTCTTTGGGAAAATGGGAGACATAAGAAAATCTTCCCCCAAGGTCTTTGACGGCGCGTTGCCATAAATGTTCCGGCGAGGTTTGAAAAAGGTATTTTGTATCCATTTGGCCTAAATACCATTCGCCTTGAAGAAATTCATCTATAAGTTTTCCCGGACCCCAAAGTGTGTAGCCGACAATGAGAGCGATCTCTTTTTGAATATCCGGTTCTCCCCCCAAAAAAAGTTGGTGGGAGAGCTCTAGACCATTTGCGCTATTATCCGTATGTAATAAAAAGATCTCTTTTTTTTGGGTAGCTCCTCCGTGACGTCTCACCAAAATAGGATCTAACTCTTCCATACCTAGCGGCAGATTTTCTATAAACGGGACATCCAGTCTTAGTCCTATAGAAGCGTTTTCCGAGTGCTCGCAAATGAGGTAGACAGAGCGGTCGAAGGGTGTTTTTGAAACTTCGGGGCTTTTTAGGAGAAGAGTCCCTTTTTTAATCTCTTTTGACCCTTTTTTCATCGGTTTATCCTGTGTTTCAAAAAGTTTTCAAGCTCTTTGAGAGCATCGCGATCTTCGTTTTGCAATAAAGGCTCGAGACGTAGGTCCGTTTTTTTCTTTAAAGTATCTGCGGTGGGGTTCTTTTTTTGGGGGTCTTTAGCTGGGCCCATGGGGCAATTATTTGGTGTTGAGGGGGACGGATCTTGGGGGGGACAGTTGGAATCGGGACCCGTTTGATTGTCTTTATCTTTACAAGTAGAAGGGGGGCAGGAGGGTGCGGGGGGGCAGCTCTTGATCGGATCTATCTTCGGATTAGGGACACAAGGGGAGGAATCATCGGTACAGCTAGGAAAGGCAAGCTCTTCTTGGACACGGTTCAGGCTGTCTTGCAGCTCTTTGAGCATATCTTGAAGCTGCTTGAACTCTTTTGTGAAATTCTGGTTGCGGAAGTAGGGTGTTTCGCAAGAGTTTGATAGTTGGCCGATCCGGGAGACGGCGCGGTTCATCTCATCAAGGTCTTTTGAATAAAAATTACGGAAATCCTGGGGGGAACGGATCGCGTTGAGTTCGGTAATTTTCTTCATGCGTGTCTTTTTCCAGTCGTTATTGTAGGAGAACAATAAACCGTACTGATTGATATCGTTGAGGGTGATATTGGCTTTGGTAAGGAGTGTGTTTATTTTAAAGTAGACCTCGTCATTCATCAAGAGGGGACCGATCGATCCTTTCCCACTCGCAATTGTACAGGCTATAGTATTGACTGAATCAGTGATCGATTTAATGTTATGAACAATTAGAGGAAGATCCTCAAAGCCATTTCCGTCTTTGATCTCTTGCAAAGCCTCATCGATCAACTCCATTCCGCGCGCAAAATTTGCCAAAGATGCTTTTACCTCTTGCATCACGTCCATATCATTAAAGTCTTTTACGGCAATACTGATCTCTTTGAGAGCTTCTCCGACATAGTGGACCGCATTGGAAAGATTGTCCGAATTTTCATCCAGCCACTCGTTGACTTTTTGGAACGTTTTATCCATTTCGCTTGCAAGGTTTGTGAGCTGCTTAAATGCGTCATCGATCGCATCCCCCGATTTAGCAAACATGGGGCAGTCTATGGTAACCCGTCTTGGTTTTATGTTTTGTGGAAGATAGACAGGTGTGATCGAAATCACGGTATCTCCTAGAAGACCGATGGTTTTTGTCCCAATCTTATCGGTTGTATAGATAACCGCTTTGGAATCGACATGCAAAACGACCTCGTAAAAATAGACCGCTTCCCCCTCTTTAGTGGGGGCTTTTTGGCGCGCATCGGGGATCTGCCGAATATCGTGGACCTCTCCGATCGTTTGGCCAGCCAAATTGACCCTCGTCCCTGTGGTGATCCCCGAAATATTGGTGAAGTAGACCCGAATCTGTTGTTTTCCGTCACCTGCCGAGGGTTCGATAAAAAGGATCATCCCTACGATCAATCCGATTGCGATCGCAACGAATGCTCCTATGAGGGTATTTTTAAGCTGAGGATTCATTTATGAGCCTCCTCTGTAGACACTGTTGAGGCAAAATAGTTTTAAAGAAATCAATTACGTCATTTCCTTGGTGAGTGAAGAACTCCCTGGGATTTTCCACAATATGGATCTCCCCCTGGTCGATCAAGGCGATTTTTGTCGCCACTGCAATAGCCAGTACAATATCATGGGTGACGACTATTGAGGTCGCATGCAGCTCTTTATTTACTTTGATGATCAGATCGATGATGACCTGGGCTGTGATGGGATCCAATCCGGTAGTCGGTTCATCATACAATATCATACTTGGCCGGTAGGCGATTAGACGGGCTAAAGCAGCCCTTTTTTTCATACCGCCCGAGAGCTCGGAGGGCATTTTGTCCAAAACATCGAAAAGATCGACCGAATTGAGAGCCTTTTCGGCAATTTCTCTAAGGTGCTCGAGCGGGGTGTGGTGATGGTAGTGTTCATGAAAAATCACATTTTCGAACACACTCATGGAGTCAAAAAGAGCGCCCCCCTGGAAAAGCATCCCGAGATCCCTGTTTGCGTTGTATAAATCCTCCCCATTCAGGTGGGTGGTCTCCACACCGCGAATCCAGATTTCTCCCTCTTCAGGTTTACTGAGGCCGATGATCTGTTTCAAAAGGACACTTTTTCCGACCCCCGATTTACCCATGACCACCATTGTCTCCCCCTTTTCTATTTTTAAAGAGACATTCTTGAGAACTTGTAGCGATCCAAAAGCTTTTGAGACATTTTTGACTTCGATCATAAGAGAAATCTCACGATCTGATCGTGTACCAGGTTTAGCCCCATGGTAATGAAGAAATTGGATAAAAGAATTGCCGTATAACAGATAACGACCGAATTCGTCGTGGCGCGTCCGACTCCTTCCGCCCCTCCAAATGTATTCATCCCTTTAAAACAGCAAATGGTGATAATTAGGACGCCGAAAAAAAACGACTTTACAAGACCTACGAAAAAATCAAAATTTTGCATGTAATCTTTGATTGGATCATAGTAGCTATTCGGGGCCATTTTGAAAAAATTTACCGCAATTAGATACCCCCCGATGATACCCATCATCACGCTGAAAATTGTAAGTAAGGGGGTCATGATCGTCCCTGCAATAAAACGGGGGGAGATCAGATAGGCGTTCGGGTCCACTGACATGGTCTCCAGGGCATCGATCTGCTCGGTGACCCTCATAGTCCCTAATTCGGCACACATAGCTGCCCCCACACGCCCCGTGATCATAAAGGCTGTTAATACCGGACCTAGCTCGGTCACCATCGATTTTGCCACAAGGATTCCGGTGGCTCCCGCTAGCCCTTTGTCATTTAATTGGAAAAATGATTGTGTAGCAAGAACAAGCCCTGTAGAAAAACCGGTCATTGAGACAACGGGCAACGATAGAACTCCTATTTGGTACAGCTGGTCCCGGATGAGGCGCCATTTAGGGGGTGTCTTGAAAGATGCTGTGATAACGGACGCAATAAGGGATGAGTACTCACCCAGAGCATTCAGAAACCAGAATGTTTCGGCTAAATTCCCCATGCCTTTTCCTGTGATATCCGTTTAAGGCGCACCATAGGGATTCGCTCCGATTTTTTCAACTCAATTCCCTGATCTAAGAAATTTCTAGCCAATATTTTATAAAATCTTTAAAAATATTATAGAAAACGCGTCTCAATTTTTTTTATAAAACTTGAAAATATAAAATGTTTTAGATATAGTCGTCTGAAAAAACGCAAAAATACCCTTTGGGTAGAACAATCGATTCAAACCAAGAAATTTTATGAGTGTACAATTACCTCACTTTCAAGTGCCTAAAGAGTTTGTGGACGCAATAGAAATACTGCACAAAAGTTGCGATGGGATCGAACCGGATAAAGCCTGGTCAGGTTTGCAGAAGCATTGTCACGAGGTGAAAAAGAACACCATACGCGTGGTGCATGAAACTTTAAAAAAAATCGGGGAATTAAACCAAGTCACGGAAGCTACAAAATACTTGGATACCCTTTGTGTCGCGTACAAGATTTTGTATGAAAAGGACCACGTTAGTGTAGGAGCTCGTCCCAAAACTGCTCATACCGAAACGCTCAAACCGACAAAAAAATTTGCGGATCGCTGTCAGGATGTAAAAGAACTTCCCGGACCCCAGCTACGCAAAGAAATTCAATCCCTTGCCCAGATGTTTTTCGCAAATTTTGAGAGCTTTTCCAAAACTGTGGAGCTTCAAGAGAGGTATCAGTTCAAATTTATGCCGAAAAGGCCAACAGACGAGCTCGGGAAGATCCGCTCTAAAGGGCCTTCTGAGGAGTACATGCCGCTTTGCACCGCGGAAGGAGATTTTTCCTTACTTGGAAACTCGGGTGAAATAGAGGCTGGTTGCACCATGGAAGGAGATTTTTCCTTACTTGGAAACTCGGGTGAAATAGAGACTGGCAGCACCATGGAAGGAGATTTTTCCTTACTTGGAAACTCGGGTGAAATAGAGGCTGGTTGCACCACGGAAGGGGATTTTTTCTTAAGCGGGGGTAAGGATCCAAGAACAAGGGTTAGCTTGATTGCCCAAGGGGATTCTGACGATCCGGAGAGATCTCATACACCCGCGACGGCACGCCGTCCCCATAAAATGTAGAGTAAACCCTAGGGAAGAATTGCCTTCAGCTTTATTTGTTTCTTGTTAGCTTCTAGTAATCTTCCCTAACAGCTCCTTTTTGATGGATGCCTAGCCAAAATTTCATTTTGTTCCCCAAACTGGGTTAAAAATTCCATGGCAACGCCCAAAAAAACTTTGTATTCAACCAGATCAAACAAAATTTTTTTTATAAACTGCAAAGTCAAAGTGCTGATTGTAAAGGAGAGGTAGGGCGATTGCATGGAGCCTAGATTTTCTATTAGTTCTAAAAAAAGCCACAAGAAAAAACCCCGGGATCTCCGGGGTTTTTTTGAATCGATAGATCATCCGCCGGTAGCGGTTCTTAGAAGACTTGAATAGAGATTTTTGATGTGCTCGGCCTCTTGTTGAAGCTGAGTTGCTCTTTGGTTTGCCCGTGAGTGCTCGAGTTCCATACGCTTGAGAACGACAGCTTCATAGGTGCGTGTCACCCCTTGTTGCTGTGCTGTGAGATACTTCCCCCCAATATCAAAGCCGGGTTTTGCAATCAAACTAACAGCTTTGAGAGCCTCTGCCCCCCTTGTACCCAAAATAGCGGTTGCTACGCAGTCTTTTTCTCCAAGGCTGGTGTAGAGAATTTGGCTTAATCCTGCAAATGCAGGGAAAAATTCAAAGCGGGCAAGATTGTTGTAGTTCTTTCCTTGAAATTTACCTCCACGGAGATATTCTTGAAAGGCGTCGTATGCCAACCGTTCTTGTTCTACCCCCATTTTTCTAAAAAGCTCAAGGATATCTTTTGTATACCTGACAATGCGAGAGATGTGTGCCATATTAGCCCCGATAATCGTTAAGGATTTGACTTACCATAGTATTATAATCGTTTAGGATTCGGGCGACAGCCTCTTCAATCCGTAACCTTTTTTCGGTAATTAGGTTTAAGTTGAGCGCATTTTTGATGTGCTCTTCATTTTTTTTGATAGATTGTTTGTGCTCAAAAGCCTCTTTTGTGTATTGCGCCGACCGACTATTTCGATGCCCCTCATCGATGCTGAGTGCCCCTGAGACGATACCCGAAGAGAGCTGGGCAATTTTTTCTAACGAGCTTGAGAGCTGCACTCCTGAAGCAAAATTGTAGTAAGCTGCTGCCCCGATACTGAGAAAATGGAGGCCCGTGAGAGCGTTCTTCACCCTTTCGTCCTCAATCCATCCCATTTTGTCCGCCGTGTGGCCGATCAAAGAGGCTGTGGATAGCCCAAGAAGGGTTTTTTTAAAGACCCGTTCATTTGAGGTATCTTCTGCAGACGATCGGCCGTAAAGGAGAGTTAGAGACGAGGTCATAAAAATTGCAAGCTCTTTGAGTAGATTGGAGAATTTGGCTTTCTCCTGTTCTTTCAAACTTGCTCTCTCCGCTTGCTCTAGTTCGTGTCTGGTCGATTTGACCACTTCCGAGAGGCGCCTGATTTCAATTTTTTTTTCTTCCTGCAGGTCTAATCTTAAACTTTCGAGCTTATTGACAAAATCCACTAAAGAGCATATCGATCCCGACACGGAGGTTTTCGATACCCGGTTTGGTGGCGTCGGTTGAGGCCTAAAATCCCTTGTTGGGGACGATAGGGGAGCAGTCGAAAGATCCCCATTTGAAGAAAAGGGGACTGGAACGGTTTCAAGAGTTACCGCATGTGGCTCACAAAGGGCGCTCGAAAGTTTTTTTCTTTTGCCAACAGCCTCAATAGGAGCAACGCTCATAAAGAACCTCCAACTCAGAGTGAAAATCAAGATCTTCTTTAGGTGCTAGCTCCTCTGCTTTCACAAGCGCACCCCTAGCCTCCTCGAAACGATTGAGATCGATCAACGCTTTTGCAGCATATAGGTGGAGTGAGGGATCGCTCGGGTCAATTAGGAGCGCTACAGAGTAGTAGATCACACACTCTTTTGTCTCATTTTGCATCTGGCTTGTGCAACCAAGGGCTTTCCAGTACGCGGCGACGAACGGAGCGGTAAAGATCAGCTTTAAATAAAGAGCTTTCGCCTTTTCGTATTTGCCCGCATCGTAAAATGTGTGCGCCATCGAGTAGATCAGATCGAGGTCTTTATCGCTTAACTCCATGATGTCGAGGGGGGCAAGCGCGCTGTTACTACGGATTTTACGTACGATAGACTCGATCTGTTTTTTCGCCAAAAGCGATAAATAACTATCTGCCGGCACGACTGATCATGCCCAATACAGAGTCAGTTTGCTGTTTCACAGCAAGTCTGCAGATTTCTAAAAAAAGTTGCACCAATCGGATCTGTGCTTCGATGTCCATGAGCTGTGGCTGAAACTGGTGCTCTAAATGTGTCTTGGAGGACTCAACCTTCTCAATCAAATCCTGAAGAGTGTCGTGATTAACCATCAAAGATTGGTGCGCGTCCGCATGCAGAATTTTATTAAAATCAAAGTCGTTTCTTAAGTTCGGATCGAGTTTATTCTGAAACTTTTCATACTGTTTTTTGAATCGGGCGATCTCGTCTCGCAGGGGGTTGAGGTCTACATCTTTTTTTGGATCCAGCTTGATCCGTAATTTCCTAAGAAGCTGAGCATCATTAGAAAGCTCAGTGGAAATTTCATTCAATTCTTTCTGTTTTTCCTCAATAGTATTTTTTAAGGAATGATCAAGGTCGCAAGCAATGTTTACAAATCCGAGGCCAGGGTTGATATGCATAAAATATCCTCATTAAGATTTTTTAAACCCCAGTTTACGCCTTATTGATCTACCTGGCAATAGCTAAAATTTTTTTAATATTTAAAGATTCCGAAGATTTATTTGAATTCCGTGTAAGGCACGGGTGCTGTCGAAACTGGCAGAGTGGTTTCGGTATATAAAACTTTGACATCCAGCATCGACTCGGCGAAGACAACTTTTTTCCCATCGATCTCCATCAGATACATAGTTGTTTTTGGACTAAGCAGCCTTTTTTCAAGAATTTGTAATGAGTGGGACTTCATCCCAAAGGTGTGGCGATTGTTGGAAATGCGGCGCAGGACCCAAACGGTGAAAAGAATGAGCGTGATCAGCCCCACAATCGAAAGAAAAGTTTTCAATATAGCATTTTGAAAATTTTTATTTTGCTCCTTAATAGCCGTATTATCCGAATCTTGACCCTCTTTTTCGGTTTCGGTCGATTTCTGGGTTTCTACGGGGGTGATCGGTTTTGTTGCCTGCGCTACAACAGCCTCCTGCTCAGTTACAGGATTTAAGGGAGGAGGGGCTGGAGTTTCGGCGTTCAAGATGGCACAGGATAAAATAATAAAAAACAGTTTTTGTCTCATTGCCTGCCTTATGACTACAATGAATCGAATCTAATTTGAGTGGGGTCTTAATTGCAAGAGTTCTTACTATGCCCCTTTGCTTTTTTCTATGAAAAAGGTACTATTCTTCTCAATGCGCAAAAGAAACGATTTAGCCTTGAAGGCTTTTGAACGACACTTTCAGGAGGAGACCGGGCTCGTCCATTTTGGAGTGGTGGCACCGATTGCTGAAAACTGTTTTTTCGCCTTAGCCCTTTTAAGGAAAAAAGAGCAAAAGACCATGATCGATGGGAAAGAGCTTCTTTTGCGACTCTCTGCTTACCAGAGTGATGGGGGGTTTTTTCCGGATGCGATCCATCTGATGCATCATAAAGGGTTTTCCTGGAAAAAAAATTTGCTGATTGCGGCGTCCCTTTCTGTATCGTTAGAGGAGTTTGAGCGGATCATGGACAAACACTCCAAAGAGCATCTTCAACTGTCGCTCAAAAGAGTTGTAGAGGCTCTCTTTAGTGTCGAGTTGCCTGCCGAGCTGCGCTTTTTATTAGAGATTATAGACAACAAAATTCCCGAGACGATCTACGAACCAAACCATTTTGAGGCCGTTGTTCTACTAGTAATAGCGCACAAGATTGCAAAAGATCCTTTCCTCAAAAAAAGGATTGAAGGCAAAATTGGGGAGTTTGTGGTCAAGGGATTTCCTATGTATCAGGGTCCGTTCGAAGGGCTCAAGCAGGTGAAAGGATTCCCGTTGAAGTCCTTATTGGAAATTTCGTTGACCCCTGAAGAGGATCTCAAAGAGGAGGGGGCTATTTTAGATCCGGTTTGGATGGAGTCTGTGTTGGGATCAACGCTCGACTTTCTGATCGGCAAAGCCCAAAGTGTTCGCCATCGTGAGACAAATGAGAAGACTTCAGTAGCTACAAGAGCATTTTTAGAGTTAGAAAAGGGGTGTACGGCCTGTTTGGTTTTGGACCATAAAGCGACTTTTGATGCTGAACGTTCTGTGTACATTATAAACCTTGAAGGGGATTATCAGGAGGATGCGCATGAGATTGGGCTTTACTTGACTTTGGATCCCTTAATCGCTGTCTTCCTCAACGGATCTACCTCCTCTGTCTTTGGTGAAAACGATCTTGTAAAGATTGTTTCAAAGGAGAAAACGATCCCCATAAAATTCAGAATCCTTGGGGAGGGGAAATTTATTGGTCATATAAGCTTGGATGCAAAGCCTTATGAGATTGAAAAGGGGGGGCTTTACGACCGCAAAATTTCGATCAGGACGGTGGAGCGTCCCCCAGTCTGTAAGATAGAGCTGTTTGTCGGATGGAACGGTGAAGAGTGCCCCTTTTGAAGGGAGCAATTTATCGGATGGAACGGCGAAGGTTGCCCCTTTTGAAGGGGGCAATTTGTCGGATGGAACGGCGAAGAGTGCCCCTTTTGAAGGGGGCACTTTATCGGATGGAACGGTGAAGAGTGCCCCTTTTGAGGAGGGCTTTCTTTAAACCAGCGATTCGGCTTTCGCATCTTCGGTTTGCGTCGGCCTTCCCATGACTCCCAGTCCATGGTCGACATAGATCACCTGCCCCGTGATTGCACAGCTCATATCGGAGCTAAGGAATAAAGAGGTGTTTGCGACATCTTTGGCTTCCAAATCCCTTTGAAGGGGTGCATTCAAAAACGAATACTGGATCATCGAATCGATCATGCCGATAGCACGTGCTGCGCGCGATGCGAGAGGTCCGGCGGAAATCGCATTTACCCGAATCTTTTTTTCTCGCCCCAGCTCATAAGCCAGGTAGCGCACGTCTGCTTCCAAGGCGGCTTTTGCAGAGGACATTCCTCCACCGTAGCCGGGGATCACCTGCTCTGCAGCCCTATACGTCAATGTGAGACAAGAGCCATTTTCGTTCATGATAGGAGACAGGTGGGAAACAAGGCTGATGAACGAGTAGCTTGAAGCGCTGAGAGCGTGCAGGTACCCATCTCTTGAGGTTTGGGAAAGGGGGTTTTTGATTTCTTTAGCATTGGCAATCGCATGGACAAATACATCGACGCTTCCAAAATCCTTTTCGATCCGTTTTGCGAATTCGGAGATTGTAAAACCCTCAATCCCTTTGTAGCGTTTGTTCTCTCTCACATCTAAAGGAACATCGTCGGGATAATCATAGAGAGCATCCAAAGGATAGATCGCATCAAACTCCAAAGAGGCGCCGTTTTCCAGTTTTCTCGATTCAGCAAATTTTTCATTCACGAGGATCTGCTCCAGGATTCCCATCAAAGGGGGCCATGTGCCAGCAATCACTTTTGCGCCTAGGTTTTTAAAGGCTTTTGCGATGGACCAGGCAAACCCCGCGTCATCTCCGATTCCGGCTATCACAACCACTTTTCCTCTAAAATCCCACGGGTTCATAACTCTCCTTGATGAGCGAATTGTTGAAAAGAATATACTACGAAGTTTCTTTTCTTGTTAACCCCGTTTTGTGTATATTTGAACCTGTGGCAACAAAAACTAAAACTCTTGCTCTGCGAGTGATCATCTTCGAGCATTTAGACGAAGACATGCCCCTCTTTGTGGAACTTTTTTGTCCACATGCCAAAGAGTACACCACTCTCGAGGCGCTTTACTCCTCCATTGAAAATCCGAGTTTTTTTTCAGAGAAAGATCCAATCTATGTGAGGGTCGATACCCTTCCGAAAAAAATACGTTGGGATCTTTTGAAAGATTCTGATGTGGGGGTCACCCTTTTTTTCTCGAAATCCCTTAAGGATGCCGACGGGGTCGAGTGCCATAATTTTTCGTCGGAAAAACCTTGGGAGAGGCAGAAGCGGCTGTACCAATGGATTGCACATTTTTGCCAAAAGCAAAAAAAAACCTTGCATAAGGGTGCATTTGATCGGCTTTTTCGGATTTCAGAGGGGTTTGGATTGGCGATTCTTCGGAAAGTGGAGCAGATTCTTTTAACGTTGGAAGCGCCGCAGATCACCCCGGAGATCCTTGACAAGTACCACCTTTATGAAACAGAGCCCAGTGATTGGGAAAAGGCAAAAGAGTTGCTGTTTCGCCCTAGGCATTCGCTCCGCCCGGATCCGCTGGATATGCTCGGATTTATTTCAAAACTGCGACAGGAGGTCTATTACAATCTGTTTTGTTTTGAAGACAGTCCAAAAGTAGCGATTCCGCCGTTTAGGAAAAAAGAGATGGGGGAGAAAAAAAATGAACGGGAGGCATTGGGTAGAAATTTTTTCTACGCCATGCTCCCGCTTTTGCTCGAAGTGGAGATGCTAGCCAAAAGCGGTTCTTTTTCACAAGAGATGCTTTACGATCTTTTGTACACAAGAATTGGAGGGCTACACCAGTTCTAAGGAAAAACTACTGTGCCGGTTGCCTAAGATTCCAGCTGTACTTTATCCTAAATGCTTCCATCGTAGATGCCAAAAAGCTTGGGAGAATCAACAAAGAGGCGCAATCGCCTATTTTATCCAAAATTAAATGAAAGCTGGTTTTCGGTTCTGTGTAAGAGCGCTCTTTGATAAAAAGTATGGTGATGAACCGGGCAAGCGTGTTTAAAGCGATAGAGGCATAAGCTGTCCGCTTATAGATTTCTAAGTAGCGATTTTCTTCATTTTCAAATTTGACGTTTAGTGGGGAGGGGGCCAAAAGGGAAAAAACAGTTTCAATTTTCATAAAAACTCCATTTATTGATCGAGAAATAATAATTAAATTTACTTTTTTTTACCATCGGTATTTTTTAGACCTTTTGGGTTTTTAAATAAAGACGGCCCCATGACCGTGAGCCTACCCTGATCCTATTTCAGCCAATTAAAAATTTTTATTATGATTGAATCTGACCCGTGCAGCTTCAGTTAAAGTCAGGAATAGTGAGGGGATCATAAGATCAGTTGCTATATCAAATACTATATCTAAATATTTAAAAAAACGACGTGATTGATTGGGAAATAGAGTGTAGCCTATCCCTTCTGTAGTATAGAGGGCAAGACTGACCCACATGGTCCTCTTGAAAAGTTTTAAAAAGCGGTCTTCACCATTCTGAAATTTTAAGTCGGGGTCAAACAAGCCGATGAGGGGCATGATGCTGTCAATTTTCATTTCTAAAATCCTATAATTTTTATAAAAATTTACACAAAAAGTCTTTTTAGAGCAACTCCATTTGCACAAGGTCGTAAAACTTTTTGCCCGCCTCGGTCAAAACGTAGGAATTTTCCCCCTGTTGAATCCATCCCTTATGGATGAGTTTGTCGATAGCCTGCTTGATTGAGGGGGCTAAAAGGGGTGTTTTGGGGATACCCTCTTTCAATCTTAATAGGAGTCCAGCCTGCTCTTTTTGTAAAAGCGCCGTGTCGAGCTCCTCTTCATACTCTATGGGGTCCTTGTTGTAAGCGAGTGCGGTAAAATATTTGTTTAAATTTTTTGTACACTGAAATCTTTTTTGGCCAAAGAAGCTCCATGCTGACGGGCCTATCCCCACAAACTCTCTTGCGGTCCAGTATCCTATATTATGTCTTGATCGTTGGTTTTGTTTGCAAAAAGCCGAGATCTCATACCGATCAAAACCATAGGATTCAAGGGTTGCTACCGCAGTATCTAGCATCTCAAGACACGAGGCATCAGGCGGCCGCTTTTTTTCCAAAACCTCTTTTGAACGGTAGAATTTAGACCCCTCTTCGATCATAAGATTGTATAGTGAGAGGTGGGTGATGGGTAGATCTTTGACAACCTTAAGGGTCTCGATAAGATCCCCTTTTGTCTGATCCATGAGTTCAAAAATCAAGTCGATGGAAATATTTGTGATATTTGCATCCAAAAGATTCTCGATCGCCATAAGGGCATGCCCTTTATTTGCACTCCGTCCCAGAAAAACAAGCTCTTTATCAACAAAAGACTGCACACCTAAACTGACACGATGGATTCCCAAAGAAAAAAGGAGTGCTGCGAATTCCTTTGAGACGTCCTCCGGGTTCGCCTCTAAAGTCCACTCAATAGCCGGATCAAATGCGACCGGCAACGCGCGGATCTTTTTTACAAGGGATTGCAAAAAATCGGAACTGACCACAGAAGGGGTGCCCCCTCCAAAATAAACAGAGACAAGGTTTCTACCCGTAAGCTGCGGGCTGATCTGATCGAGATGAAGGATCAAAGCTTCTAGAAGCAGATCCTCAGACTCTTTCGAGTAGGGGAGGACAAAAAAACTGCAGTAGGGGCATTTTTTACGGCAAAAGGGGAGGTGAACGTAGAGGCTGATCTCTTTTGCCATGGAGGGGATTACCAGTCGTCCCTCTCGGGATCCTGGATCATCCGGGCACGCTTCCAACGGTTGCGCTCACTAAACGGATCCTCGTCATACTCCTGAGATCCTCTCTCCGATCCCTCTTCGAAATCCTCATCCTCAAACAACGTTGAAGGATCGTCATCCTCATAGGAGCGCTCATCCATATAGCTGATTTCGGAATGGTCTTCCTCGACCCCGATTTCCGGCATCGACTGCGGATCGTATCCCTGGTTTTGTTTGTTCCGCTTGGGTGCGATAAAATCTTCCGTTTCACCGCTCTCTTTGAGATACTGCAGGCGCTGCCTCTCTTCTTCGATCTTGGCGCGGATCCCCTCAATTTCAACTTGGTATTTCTCTCGTTCTTTTTTAGGGACAAGATCATGCTCAAACATCTTTTGAAGATCGGCTAATTCAATCTCTAGTTTTCGGAGTTTCTCGGACTTCATAGTGCCTTTGGAAAAAAAACTTTCAGTATTTTAGCAGACTCCTAGAAAATGTCAAGAGTTGAAAAAGCCCTTTTAGATAAGAAAAGGGGCAGGGGGAGATTGATGCCAAAAATGTGTCCGTACGGCCATAGTTGCTAAAGGGTCTTTACCGTGTCGGGAGCTAACAAAACAATCGATGGTTTGAGGGGTCTTTACCGGGTCGAGAGCTAACAAAACAATCGATGGTTTCAGGGGTCTTTACCAGGTTGGTGGCTTACTAGGTAATCGTTGATCCCTGGGGTCTTTACCGGGTCGAGAGCTAACAAAACAATTGATGGTTTGAGGGGTCTTCACCAGGTTGGTGGCTTACTAGGTAATCGTTGGTCCCGGGAGTCTTCCGGGTCGAGAGCTAACAAAACAATTGATGGTTTCAGGGGTATTTGCGGGGAAAAGAGCTTACAAGACAATCGTTGGGGCCTTCCTTTATTTTTTCAAGGGGCTTAAAGCTCTTTTCTGCTCTAATTGACCGGTTAGGTTTGGGCCAAACCCATACTATTTTATCCCCAACTTTTTTGAGAATTTTCCCCTCGTGTTCTTTAGGTTCATTAATTTGGTACAACTGTTTTGCTGTTTTGGCAAAAGCCACGATCCCGATGGCAATACCGGCTACGAGGGCGATTTTGCCCGGGTTTCGGGCTACAAATTGGGACACAGCTGTAGGCAATGAGGTGCCTAAATTACGTATACTGAACATCTAACACCTCTGGGGGCTTATGATGTACAATTATAACATATTTTTATAAAAATTTTAACAAAAAATCGGGAGGCCCTTCGCTTACGACTCCTCACGAATGAGCCTATTCACCTCATGATATGGCTATATATAGAGTGGTTTACGACGGGGTAAAAAGGGGGGGGCGGGACTGTAGATTTAGACGTTTTTACACCACTGGATCATCCTGTTTGAGTAGGAGACCACCTTCGAAAGGATCACGTGCAGAAAAAGGGTCCGTTTGGAAATCTTTTTCCCCCCGTTTGACAGAACCCTCAACGTTGAGAGGGCCAAAAGGGTATTAACCAGGCAAAAACGTCTGATTTCGGGTTCGCATTTGGGGAGCAAGCAGACGTAGTCGAGCGCTTTGTGGAGAAAATAGCGCGTTTTTTCGATGAGTTTTTTTAACCCGTTTTCGGAGCGAAAAGGGCCGGGGATCCATTCGACACCTCGGGTCCGATCTTGCTCAATGTCTTTTAAAATATTGGTGAGCTGCAGCCCTTTTCCGAAATCATCGGAAAGTTCTAAAAGGGCCCTCTTTTTTTGCTCGAATTTTCCAACATGGCAGAAAATTTCGGTCAGCATTTCCCCAACGCAACCGGCGACGTAGTAACAATACTCCTCCAATTCTTGCATGGTGCGGACTCTTTCGTCTCCCTTCCGTTCAAGGAATTTGAGCATCCCGGTCCCCATCACCTTTCCCACCCTGTAAATACTCTGCTGGATCACTTTGTCGTAGGTCAAAATTCTCTCAATAAGTGCCGAGGCATCTTTTACCAGGGCTCGCTCTGCCTCTTTTGTGCTTTTCGTTAGTTTGGGGAGGACCTCCTCAAGAAGCTGGGGGATTGTTTCGGGCGCCTCTAGCACCTCGATCCAGATTTTGATATAACGGGCCTGTTCTTCAAATGTGAGCGCCTCCTCATCTTCGATAGTGTCGAGAATTCTTAAAAAAAGGTAGGCATCGGTAATGACGGGGATCAAAGGGGCATTCAGCATCGGGATCGTGAGGGCAAAAGTGCGGGACACTTGGCGCAAGATATTCATTTGCATCTCTATTTACTGCTCCTCAAAAAAAATCCCCTTTTCACGGGAACCTATTATCTTACACAGGAATTTATTAAAAAAACAGAATTATTGCCACTAAACGGACGCCTAATAATGGTCTCCAGGAAAAAATATCCCCCATAATCTTTTTTTTTGTTATGGGGCAAGGGTAAAAGGGACATAATAGTTTTTCGGTATGAGCGAGATTTTTTTCTTCAATCAGGATTATTTGGAAAAAGCCTACGAGGACTACCTAAAGGACCCCGCTCTTGTGCCTAAAGAGCTTGCTCTATTTTTTAAAGGGGTGGAGTTTGCGTATCAGGGGGCAGCCCCAACGATCCCTACCTCCCCGATCCAAGACTTGTCCTTAAAAGTTTTTAAACTGGTAGACGACTATAAGCGGTGCGGACACTATAAAGCATCTACAAATCCCCTATGCGAAAGCGGCCTAGTCCCAAAGGAGCTGGTCCTTAGTGAGCATGGGCTAAGCGAGGCGGACCTTGAAAAAACGGTTCTGACTTTTAATATGATGAAAGAGCCGACAGCCCCCCTCTCAAAGCTTTTGGAAACTTTGAAAACTCGCTACACGGGAAATGTGGGTTTTGAGTACATGCACATGCAGGACGCCCCCCTTGTGATCGAGGAGATTGACCGTTATTTACTCGACGAATGGAACACACCGTTGGATGCGAACGAAAAAGAGCTTCTATTCAAAGGGATCAGGCAGGCGGAAAGCTTCGAGGCCTTTTTGCATAAGCGGCACATGGGGAAAAAACGGTTCTCTTTGGAGGGGGCCGAAAGTCTCATTCCGATGTTGGAGCATATTATCAGCGATGCGAAAAATAAAGACTTTGAAGAGGTTATTATCGGAATGGCTCACCGGGGGCGATTGAATGTTTTGGCTCATAGTCTTGAGAAGGATATAAGTCAGATATTTTATGAATTTGAAAGTGAGTACGAACCCGCATTTTCGGGCTCCGGAGATGTGAAATACCATATGGGGTACTCCAAACAGCGGCACGGAGTAGAGGTTTTGTTGGCTCCGAACCCAAGCCATCTTGAGTCGGTCGATCCGGTGATTTTAGGGATGTGCCGCGCCAAATCGGACATGAGCAAAAAAAATTGCGCCTTTCCGATCACCATACACGGGGATGCCGCCTTGGCAGGGCAAGGGATAGTCTACGAATGTTTGCAGGCGATGCACCTTGAAGGGTATTCGGTAGGAGGCGGTCTACATATTGTCATCAATAACCAGGTAGGATTCACGGCGCTTCCCGAAGAGAGCCGCTCGACGGTGTACTGCACCGATATTGCAAAAGCGTTTCACTGTCCTGTGTTTCATGTCAACGCGATGGATCCGGTCCAGTGTATCAAAGTCACAAAGTTAGCTTTTCATCTGGCCAAAAAATTTCAAACCGATGTCTTCATTGATCTTATGGGTTACCGTAAATATGGACACAACGAGGGTGATGAGCCCGGCTATACCCAGCCGCTCATGGTAGAGAAGATCAAAAAAATGCCCCTAGCCTCCAGTCTCATCCCCATGGATCAGGAGTTTCGTCAAAAAACGGAGGAGGCGATCGAGGCCCATTTTGAAGCGATGTACCAAGAAGCAAAAAAGCTTGTTGGAAAAAAGAAGGAGGTACACCATCCTCAAGCTTCCGATTTGGGGAGGGTGTCATCAAATATCCCTTTAGAGCGGGCCAAAAATATTTTAAAGAAAATTGCAACGGTCCCCTCCGATTTTGCTATCCATCCACGACTGAAAAAAATTCTGGAAGAGCGCGGGGTGAAGGGGCAAATGGATTGGGCTATGGCGGAAGCGATCGCATTCGGCTCTTTACTTGAAGAGGGGGTTAAGGTGCGCCTTTCGGGTGAAGACTCGAGGCGGGGAACTTTTTCCCATCGGCATGCGGCAATCGTCGACCAAAAACTGGGTAAGGTGCATATCCCCCTAAACCATTTGAGCCCCAACCAGGCAGAATTTACAGTGATCAACTCCTATTTATCGGAATACGCGGTGATGGGTTTTGAGTATGGGTATGCGTTGGTGCATCCCAAAGCGCTTGTGATATGGGAAGGGCAGTTCGGCGATTTTGTGAACGGCGCACAGATCATCCTCGACCAATATTTGATGTCTGCAGAGACGAAATGGGGGGTTGCATCGGGTCTGGTGCTCTATCTTCCGCACGGTTTTGAAGGGCAGGGGCCAGAACACTCCTCAGCCCGCATCGAGCGGTTTTTGGAGCTTGGGGCCGATAAAAACATCGTGTGTGCCATACCCACTACAACGGCTCAATTCTACCATTTGTTGAGGCGGCACGGAGTTTCAAATCCAAAACGTCCTTTGATTATTTTCACTCCGAAAAGCCTCCTTAGGGATGAGAGGACCTTTTCGGATTTGGAAGCGGTGGAAAAGGGGGCATTTGAACCCATTTTGGAGACCAAAGCTGAAAAAGGGGATGGACCCACCTGCATTTTTACATTTGGAAAAATCGTCTACGATATCAAGCAGAAAGCGGCAGAGCTCAATGCAAAACATTTGCATATCTTTGCGATCGAACAGCTCTACCCTTTTGACGATCAGGAATTGATGAAGAGATTGGATGTGGTCAAAAATGTGAAGAAATTCTTATTTGTCCAGGATGAGCCGAAGAATATGGGCGCCTATCCTTATCTAAGGCCTAGGATCGAGGCGCTTCTTATGGGTAGAAATATGACCTTTGTCGGTCGCAACGAGTCGAGTTCTCCGGCATGTGGTTCGCCTAAAATTTCGGCAATCGAACTAGAAAAGATCCTGAAGGAGATTTTTGATGAAAGATAGAATCGAGGTGCAGCTTCCGGCTCCGGGGGAATCGGTCAAGGAGGTCTTTGTGAGCCGCCTCCTTGTGCAAGAGGGGGATATAGTTTCTAAGGATGCCCTATTATGCGAGATTGAATCGGATA
This sequence comes from Chlamydiota bacterium, assembly GCA_016866475.1. Classification (GTDB taxonomy): domain Bacteria; phylum Chlamydiota; class Chlamydiia; order Chlamydiales; family RGXB01; genus RGXB01. The sequence continues at coordinate 130,577 of VGMF01000004.1, forward strand.
AAGCGACGATGGAGGTCGTTGCACCCAGCGCCGGAAAAGTCCATTTTAAAGTAGCGCCGCAAACAGCCTATCCGGTGGGGACAGTTGCAGTAGAAATTGACACCGCATTCCAACCGCAGGCGACATCTGTAAAAGTGGAACCCCCTCAGAAGGACCTAAAAAAATCCAACCCTGTAGAGCCGGCGCCTTTGGCAGAAAAGCCTGTAGGAGAACCAAAAAAAGGGGATCCGGAGCAGGGTCATGCAGTTCGGCAGGGGATGAAGGAGTTTTTGGCTCTTGGGTTGAAACCGGAAAAACAATCGCAAGAGAGCGTCTCGTCTCAGCCTGAGGGGACCAAAGAAAAAGAGCGGCGCGAACCGATGAGCCTCATTCGTAAAACGATAGCAAAAAGGCTTGTTGATGTGAAAAACGAGACGGCGATGCTCACCACTTTCAATGAAGTGGACATGAGTGTTCTCCTCCGTTTAAGGAAAGAGCATCAGGAGGCGTTTACAAAAAAATATGGTATCAAGCTCGGCTTTATGGCCTTTTTTACTAAAGCTGTCGAAAGGGCCTTGAAGATGTATCCAAAAGTGAATTGCCGGATCGATAAAGATACCATCGTCCACCCTGACGGGATCCATGTGGGGATAGCCGTGTCTACCGATAGGGGGCTTGTTGTGCCGGTGGTTCGCCACGTGGAGAACTTGTCTTTATCCGAGATTGAAAAAGAGATCGCCGCCCTCGCTGCAAAAGGGAGGGAGGGTAAACTGACCGTTAAAGATTTTGAAGGGGGGTCGTTTACTATCACCAACGGCGGTGTGTTCGGCTCATTGCTCTCGACGCCGATTTTAAATCCTCCGCAGAGCGGAATTTTGGGGATGCATGCGACGGTTGAAAGACCTGTTGCCGTTTCGGGAAAGGTGGAGATCCGTCCGATGATGTACATAGCGTTGAGCTACGATCACCGTATAGTGGATGGTAAGGAGGCTGTGGGTTTTCTGGTGGAGGTGAAACGCTGGATAGAAAACCCCGAAATTGGAGTTTTGGGATTATGAGCAAATCGGTAATTATTGTTGGAGGGGGCCCAGGGGGGTACGTGAGTGCGATCCGGGCTAGCCAGTTGGGTGCTAAGGTCACTTTGATCGAAAAGGGGACAACTCTCGGGGGGACCTGTTTGAATGTCGGTTGCGTCCCATCAAAAGCGCTGTTAATGTTTTCCCACTATATGGATTTGTTGCACCACGAATTTCCTAAAGTCGGGATCGATGCTGCTTTCAAACAGCTCGATTTTGGGGCGATGCAGAAGGAGAAGTCCCGGATTGTCCAAAATCTCACGCAAGGAATTGCTTATCTTGTCAAGAAGAACAAAATCCGTCATGTGCAAGGGGAGGCAAAATTTGTCGGCAAGAAAAAGCTGGAGGCAAATGGGGAAATTTTTGAGGCGGACTATATCATCCTCGCAACGGGTTCGCAACCGATCAGCCTCCCTTTTTTTCCTATCGATGAAAAGCGGGTCTTGTCGTCGACAGGAGCCCTTGCTTTGAAAGAGGTGCCTAAGCATCTTTTGATCATAGGGGCCGGAGTGATTGGTCTAGAGATGGGATCTGTGTACCGTTCTCTTGGTGCGAAAGTCACATTTGTCGAGTTTTTTTCACGTGTATGCCCGAGCTTCGATCCGGATGTTTCCGAAACGATGATGGGGATCATGAAGGGGAGGGAGATCGATTTTCGTTTGAATACCAAGGTTATGGAAGGGGAGAGTTCTCAAGAGGGGGTAAAGCTCCACTGCGAGGGTGTTGAGGGGCGTTTCACGTTGGAGGGCGATTACGTGTTGCAATCGATCGGTAGGCGCCCTGCGACGGCAGGTCTTGACCCTCAAAAAGGGGGGATAACCCTTGATTCCAAAGGTTACATCGAAACAGGCCCTAACCTCGAAACAAGCGTCCAGGGGGTTTTTGCGATTGGGGATGTGGCTGTGGGGCCTATGTTGGCCCATAAAGCTTCCCATGAGGGGGTTGCTTTAGTCGAGAGTCTTTTCGGCCATGCAACCTCGTACAATATTTACGAGGTGCCGAATGTGATCTACACCCACCCCGAGGTGGCCCATGTGGGTTTGACCGAGGAGGATTTGAAGAGACAAAACCTCCCCTTCAAAACCGGAAAATTCCCGTTTAAAGCAAATGCCAGGGGGCTTGTGGAGGGGGATGAAAAGGGGTTTGTAAAGGTGCTTGTGTGCGCTGAAACCAAAAGGTTGATGGGTGCCACTGTTCTTTGCTCCCATGCCTCGGAGATGTTGCCAATGTTCCAGTTGGCACTCCTAAAAAAAATGACCATCAACGAGATCAAACACCTCATGATCGCCCATCCTACGTTAAGTGAAGCGCTCGTTGAAGCCATTCTGAATGCGGACGGTGAAAGCATCCACTTCTAAAGATTTTTTTATTTTATCTATAGAAAAGGGGAAGGGGGTAAGGGTAAGATGTATACGAACCCCGTTTATCCCTTTACCTTTTTTTTTAGTACAAGGCCTAGGAGATGCGTCTCAAGCGCCGATTTTTTTTCCATTTACCGAATGAGAACAGGGTGGGGACTAGCTGTTTGCGCAACGACTCGAGTAAAAAGATTCCCCCGCCCGGGATCAGGGCAATTTTCCAATCGTCGTAGGCTAAAGGATGCACCGCAAACGCCCTCTCCAGAAATGGGATGTAAAGGATCGATAAATGTAAGACAATAGCGACGCTCACCCCAACCAAAAGATAGCGGTTGGTGAAAAGCCCCTGTTGGAATATGGAGATCTCATCGGATCGGAAATTAAAGGCGATGAGCCATTCGAAAATAACAAGCGCTGTTAAGACGGTGGCCCTTGCCTGCTCTAGATTTTCCAATCCAAGAGCTACATAAAATACGCTGAAAATCGATAGGCCGAGGAGCGATGCCATGATGCCGATTCTGTACATCATCCCCACGAATAAAAGGCCGATCCCGGGGCTTCTGGGGGGCTGCTTCAATTCCCGGCCGGTTCTTGGCTCAAGCCCTAAAGGGATCGCTAAAATTACCCCTGTCACGAGATTGACCCAAAGGATTTGGAGCGGTGTGAGCGGTGCAAGACCGAAGTAATAGACCGAAAGGATGAGCCCGAAAAGCTCCCCAAAACAGGTGGTGAGAAGAAAGACGGTGACGTTACGCAACCGGTTGAAAATAGCCCGCCCCTCTTCGACCGCATGCACTACCGAAGCAAAATTATCGTCTAAGAGGATCATGTCGGCCGATTCTTTTGCAACATCGGTTCCGTTTATCCCCATCGCAACCCCAATGTCAGCTGCCTCTAGAGCTGGGGCGTCATTCACCCCGTCGCCGGTCATCGCTACAATATGATTTTTGGATTGGAACGCACGGACAATTTTGAGCTTGTCCACCGGTTCGATACGGGCAAATACCTTCATCATCTCCGCCTCCGCCGCCAACTGCTCCTCATTTAAAAGTTTCACATCGCAACCGCGAAGCACCCCGTTTGTATGGATACCCAGTTTTTCGGCGATCGCTTTTGCGGTAATGGGGCTGTCCCCGGTGATCATGGCAACCTCAATACCAGCCTCCTTGCACTGGCGCACCGCATCGATTGCCTCCTCTCTCGGGGGGTCCATCATCCCCAAAAAGCCGATGAATGTCCCCTCTTTTTGCTGTAAACGCTCCATGTCGAGGTCTCCCCCCTTGTAGTGCATGCTGACACACCCGATGAGGCGTAAAGCCTTTTCGGACATCCTTTGCAGGTGAAATTCGAGGCGGGCAATTTTTTCTTCCGTCAGCTTTTCGGTGCCGTTTTGAGTCAATATGTGGCTGCAGAAAGAGAGGATTTTTTCGGGAGCCCCCTTGATAAAAATCTCATCACCGACCCTATTGGCGTGCACTGTTGCCATATACAAGTGTTCGCTTGAAAAGGGGATCTCATGGACTCTGGGGTGGTTGTAGAAGAGTTTTTCGATATCGAGCCCCCCTTTGATCGCAGCGACCATCAAGGCTCCCTCGGTAGGGTCGCCTATGATGGTCAATTTGCCGTCTTCAACAGTCACCAGGGCGTCGTTGCAGAGGGAGGCCACTACAAGAAGCTGATTGAGGTGCGGGTGCGTTTGAGGATTGACCCGCCCCCCTTCGTTATGAAAAGATCCGTAGGGGGAATCGCCGTCCCCTTCAACAATGATCTCGTGGCCGTCGATGTAGATCTCGGTCACTTTCATCTGGTTGAGTGTCAATGTCCCTGTTTTGTCCGAGGCGATAAGGGTTGTGGAGCCCAGAGTTTCTACGGCGAGGAGTTTACGGACAATCGCATTTTTTTTTGCCATCTCGGACATCCCGAGAGCGAGAGTGATCGTGAACGAGGCGGGGAGACCCTCAGGGATCGCAGAGACCGCTGCGGAGACGCTCAGCATAAAAATCTCGGCAATCCCAAGACCCTGGTCTAGAGAAATGAAGACAAAAAAGAGGATCGCGATGGCAATCATCGGTAAAATCCAGAAGCCGATCGCCTCCACGTTTTTTTGTAGAGGGGTTTTTTGCTCCTCTATCTGTTTGAGAGAGCCAGCAATCTTCCCGAGCTCGGTGTGCATCCCCGTGCTGATCACAACTGCTGTCGCTTTTCCTCCGGATACGGTCGTACCCATGAAAAGGAGGTTCACCCGGTCGACCAGCGATAAGGGTTCCAAAAGTGTTTTTGCGAATTTCTCAACTGGCACCGATTCTCCGGTTAAAGTCGATTCGTTCACCCGTAAATTTACCGTTTCGACGACCCTTAGATCTGCAGGGATCCTGTCGCCGGGCTCTAAAATCACCACATCGCCCGGGACCAGATATTTGGAGTCTAAAGAGATTACCTGCCCGTCCCGTTTCACTTTGCACCGGTGCGCTGTAAGTTTTAGAAGGGCCTCCATCGCCCTTTCCGCCTTCGCCTCTTGCACAAAACCGATGATCGCCATAAGAAGCAAGGTACTGAGGAGGACGATCCCGTCCGTATAACTCTGGATAAAGAATTTGAAAAAACAGGCGATTAAAAGGATCAAAACAAGGGGATTTAAAAACTGGCGAAAAAACAGACTCAAGAGGGACTTTCGCTTTTTCTCCTCAAGAAGATTGACCCCGGTCTTCTGTAGCCGGAGTTGAGCCTCCCCCTCGCAAAGACCCCCAACATCGGTGCAAAGAAGGTGAAACACCTCCTCCAAACCTTTATTATACCACCGAATATCATCTGCCATAAACCCGATCCATACCCGATATGAAGCCAAAAGTCAAACAAACAAAAAAGGGCAGCTCCTGATGGAACTGCCCTTTTTGGCTATCGAGAATGACTCTCAACCTAATTATGCTTCTCCTTAAACTTGCGCCGCTTCACCACCTTGCTCCGCTTGAGCAGCTCTAAGAGCAAGTTGCTCAGCCGTATTTCGTTGATGCTCTTCAGTCAATACACGACTGCGTTGCTGCCCTTCGTAATAAGCATCTAATTGTGCCTGTAACTGTTGAGCATGCATGTCGTCTCTTATACGTGGATTTGAAAGTTCTCTTTTTAATTTAATGTGGGAGTAAGCAGTCACTGCAGTACTAATTAAGGCCGTACCTACAGCAGTACAACAACAAGAGAATATAAGTTTAATAACAACAGCCCCAGCTGCAGCCTTTATACCACCAAAAGCAAGAGCAGCGCCTATTCCACCGAGTAGCGCTACGACTGGAAGAATTTTTTTGTAAAAAAGTGCTTGGACAGCTACAGCGACAACTAATACTGCTACTCTTGCACTGAAAGATAGAGCGTTTGACACCACCCCGGCAATAGCAGCAGCAATCGTCCCGAGCCCTCTTAGATACTTGTCGTTACTTGTGTCGTGTATATACGCATTTAATGCTTTCAATGGTTCACCTGGAACTTCGGAGTACGCAAATTTGGCAATCTTTTTAAATACTCCAAATTCAGTAAAGGAGCTGTCGAGTCTTTCAATTCGGTCTTTAAGATGGCGATCAAAAGCTCCACTCATATCATAACTAGCAAAGTCTCCAATTTTTTTTGATGCTTCAAATAGATTTATACCGAATTCTGTTTCTTTTTTGGTTGCTCTCAGATCGTTACAAATAGTATCCAATTCGTTATCCGTTACAGTTTTATGAATATTAGCATCTCTGTAGTTTATTAAGATTCTGACTTCTTTTGCTCTAGTTAGCGCCTCATCGATTACTGCTCGGGCTTCTGAATAGAATCTCGGTGAGACCTCTCTTAGATAATCATCTAGTCGTTCTAGTTGTCCTAGGGTGGCATTCGGATCTGTAATAACCTTTATAGCCTTTTCAATTGCAGCGTTAAATGTTTTTTTTGCTGTATTTAATTGTTCACGACGACTCGGTTCTTTTACACTTGAGGATGTTTCTACCCCTTCTGAAGAACCAACAGCGTTAGCTGAAGAAGCATCATCAGCGTTAGCTAAAGAAGCAGCGTCAGATCTACGAAAAAATTGGAAAATGCCTGCTAAAAAACTACTATTGTTACGACTTGGCCGAGGCGCTCCCGCTTCATCTGTGGCTGAATCTACACTAGAACTGTGACCTGCTGGACTAGAAACGTGACTTTCTGAACCTACAGCTTGTACGTTTCGACCTGCAGCTTGTACGTTTCGTCTAAAAAAAGAGCAAAATCTATCAAATCGCGAACGTTCCGCTGGCGCTGGCGCTGACGCTGACGCTTGTTCTTGGCTTCGGGAAAATGCATCGTGAGCGACAGTGTCTGTTCTTGTTGCTGCTGCTACTCCGCCTCTGCCTGGTAGGCTTGGTGTATCGCTAACTGGTACTGGATGTTGCTGAGATGCTGCTCCGCCTCCGATTGTTGTTAAAGCGTCTTGAAGTGGACTAACCGCGTCTTGGTGGATCCCATTCCCAAATCCTGTTGCTGTATGCATAAACTTTTCCTTTGGTTTTTTCGTTTATGAATCTATTATATAATAATTTTTATTAAATAATAAAGTAAAATTAAAAAATATTT
>VGMF01000005.1 GCA_016866475.1 Chlamydiota bacterium
ACAGATGCACCCCCTCCTGGCCATTATAGAGCTGCATCGGATCACTATTTTGGGTGATCATAATCGGGACCAACAAGTAGCGCCCTTTTTGCTCTTTTAGAAGGTTGAAGATTCGATTTGAGAGCTCTACCGATCCGTACGACCCTACGCGCATTGAAGAGAGGATTTTATATCGTGAAGAGAAGTTAGGGGTGGGTCTTAGGTCAACGGGTTGATCGAAACGGGATAAGATTTTCTCCAATTGAAATGACTCCAAAGAGCGTGTTGTAGGCATAACCCCATCAAACAATCGGTTTGCTTGGTCTATGAGCTCTTTATTTTCTGCACGCATCGATCCAGGTAAAAAATGGGTTGGGAAAAGCTTGCTTTGAAGCAACCATTTAAACGGTGCACCCCCTTCGATCGGGGGGAGCTGACGCGGATCACCCAAAAAAATAACCCTGCTGGTAGGTTTAAGGGACTTTAAGAAAAGGTTCATCATATCCCCATCAATCATAGAGGACTCATCTACGATGATGAGGTCATGATCCACAACCGTCTTCGAAGGGGCTTTTAGGCCTTTGGAAATACGCAAAACCCGATGGAGGGTTTCCACTTCGATCTGATCCATAGCCCCTTTTGGGATCTGTTTTGCCAGATGGTGCACCGCTTTTGCTGTTTGTGCGGCTAATAGGATCCTGGGCTTTCGTTGAAAAATCGGTTCGAAAGAGGCTACGAAAAGGGGGATCATACAAGAGATGGTGAACGTTTTTCCAGAGCCTGGGCCCCCTTGTAGTAAGAGTGTAGGTGTTTTAAAGATCGCCTCGAGTGCTTTTTTTTGCTCCTCATTGAGTCTTGGATCGGCTTCTTCGCTTCTTGGGATTTCAACAGCCTTGAGAGAAGAGCGCTCTTGAGCAAGCTTTTCAAGCTGTTTCATCTGGGTGTAAAAACGGTCGAGGTAAATTGTTCCGCTCTCATAGATGCAACCCGCCTCAATCAGTGGGGCACATTCGGCTTTAGAGCATTCTAACCCATACGCACCTGAGGAGGTTTTTCGGATCAAGGACTCTAAAATCGGGCGTGGAACATTTCTCCATTTAAAGGACATAGTGGACCTCATTACGCAAGAAAATAAAATGCATTTCAACCTGATCCTTCATTGAGGGGTAGATGTTTTGAATCGCCTCTTTGTAAAGCTTGCCCTGCTCATCGTAGTGGAAAGCCTTCATGAGCTCCTCTGTCGATAGGCTTCTTGGATGTGTGAGCTTATAGTCGATGATATGGATCTTATTTTCAAAAAATAAAAGAAGATCGAAAACACCTTCGACGCGCTGATTTTCTCTATAGAAAGAAAAAGGGGATTCGGTGATTCGGCAAAAAGGATGGACCTCTTTGAGCGGCTTTTTCTCGATCAGAATATTTAGGACATAATGGACCTTTTTCAATATGTACTCTTTATAAGGGGCAAAAGGGGTCAATAGAAGCGCCTTATCGATGATTGGTTCGATGACCGAGTCGTCAAGTACTTTAGATTGGTCGTTAAAAATCTTTTCCAAAATTTTATGAATAAAGGTTCCCGATTCTGCCCCCAAGGGGAGCTCATCAGGTGTTTTTATCGCTTTTTCCAACTCGGTTTCAAAAAAATCCATCGAGCTGAAAGAGAGCGAGGCCTCTTTTTTGGGGTATAATTTAAGGGGAAGTGGGGCATAACATTCGTTAGACTCTTGAACAAAGCTCTTTTTTTGATGCTCTTCAAGGCAATAAGAGGTGACGTGTATCAGAGTATCTTTGAAAACCTCTTTTAAAGATTGGGTCGAGATATCACGCCCCGTTTTTTCCAAAAAAGAGGTCATTGTACTAGGTTTTGAAGGGATCACAGGGATAATCAATTTTTCTCTTGAACGGGTGCAAGCTACATATAAAAGACGCCTTTTTTCGTTGGTGTCCTCGTCGCTCATTTCCTTTTTTCGATCCTCCGTTGATAGAGATAGGGCGATCGTCGTATCGTACTCGAGCCCTTTTGATGAAAAAGTTGTGATCAGCTCAACCCCGTCAGTCTCTTCTTGAACTTGGTCAGAGAAGGTGTTGTTGTAGTAGATCTCCTCATAAAGCTCTCTTAGATCCTCAATAGAACAGAGGGGCCGGTTAAGCAAAAGGGGGAAAAGGGGGGTGTTGTCAAAAGCGAGCAAGAACGGATTGAAATCATTCTCGATGGCCTTCAATCGAATATTCCTTACCGTATCTACCGTCTCCATAAAACTTTTCGATAAAGATTCCTCATTTTCCCCTAAGAGCTCTTTTTTTATGATGAAATGGTAGCTTTTCAATGCCCGCTGGTCGAAAGGATCTCGAAGTAATTTTAAAAGCTGTGTGAACTGGCAAAAACAGAGACGATCTTTCAAAGGGGTCTTGTCGACCCGTTTGACCGGGACAAGGTTTTGGGTTAAAAAAAGCTCGATCTCGGTGGCCTCAAAGCGGTTATTTACCAAAATTGCGGTCTTTTTATGGTCGATCTCCTCTCGATGCAGTAAAGATAAAAGCCAAGGATATAAAACAGTTTTGACCGCCTCTTTATTTTTAAGGCTCTCTTCAAAGACGACAAGCTCTATCGGATGTAGCAACCCCTCGTCTTTTCGCCCGGCAAGTACCGGGGTATAGTCAATCGGTTCGAACGGGTTGGGTATGCTCTCAAAGAGTTGATTTGTCGCAAAAGTGAGCCTTTGGGAGGAGCGGTAAGAGGTGTTCAATTGGTAGATCTCATGTGCTTCAAGGGCATTTTTTGCACTAAAAAAAGAGGCGTAATCGGCATTTCTGAAGCGATAGATGGATTGTTTAGGGTCTCCCACCACCATGAATGTACGAACGTGCCCTTTTTTGAAAAAAAGCTTTGAGAGGATTTCCCATTGTCTAGGGTCGGTATCTTGAAATTCATCGACAATCACAGCCTCAAATCTTTTTGAGACCTGGTCTTTAAAAAAAGGATCCTCCAGCTCTTTCAAAAAAAGATCGAACTCAAGCGAAAAGCTTTGAATCGGATGCCCCATCTGTGACTCAAACAGCTTTTTGAGTAGAGTGAGCTGCATATTGGGATCGGCCAATTTTTCTATGTAGGAAGAGATCATTGCGAGCTCTACAGGGATCACAACCGTTTTTTTCGCCCTGATGTTTTCCGGTACAAGTTTTTTAAACCCACTATTTTTTTGGCAAATTTGTCGATCAAGAGCGACCTTTGGATTTTTGAAAAAAAGTTCGAATAGTTCTCTATCTTCCTCTTTTATATTTTTGAAATTTTCCAAAAGATCGAAAAAATTTTCCTGACCAAACTGGTGAATAGGCGGTACTATTTGGGACAAAGCTTCCTCAAAATAGAGTAAATCTTTTTGGTAATTTGCCTTTTCTACAAGATTTTTAATCCCCCGATCTGAATCGACGTTTGACGGAAAAAGGAGTTTGAGTAATTGGTTTGGACCAAACTCCTTATAAGGCTCGAGTGTGCGTAAAAAATGCTCGAGCTCAACATGAAGGGGTTGAGAGTTAGCTTCATCCAATTTCCGATTCAAAAAGCGGTGGATAAACTTTTGAAAGGTTAGAATCGGCATCTCCTCTAAAAAACCGAAAAAACTCTCTTTTTTTAAGCGGCCAAGAACCCGTACCATCAGATCTTTTTGTGAAGCTTCGGTAAACGTTAAAAGCAAAATTTTCTGAAGGGGGATTTTTTCCTCTTTTATAAGGCGTAAAACGGTATGCTCGATGGTGAATGTTTTTCCCGTCCCGGCTGAAGCCTCAATGAGAAGATTTCCCAAAATGGTTTGGTTTTTGTCGAGTACATCAAAACCTATCATAGAGCTCCTTTAAGAGGGCATTTAGTTTCTCGACTAAAAAAGAGTCCTCTTTTTCTAAAAGGGGGGTGACCGATTGGAAAATGGAGTAAGGATCTTGAGTTTTTGAGCCAGAAAATTTCAGCGGACATTTTTTCGCGATAGGTTCGATCTCAAAAAGAAGATCAAGAAGATCCGAGCTGTCTTTGCTATGTAGAGTAAATTCTTTACCCTCGAACAAAAGGGCTTTTGTAGGGAACGGAGAACGGATTGTAGATAAAAATAAAAGGGGGAGTAAAAGTTTTATAAAGTCGGGATAGTTTTTTTCCCGGTTCGCGTTGAACAATACCCCTTTAGTGGACACAACGGCTAGATTGCCCATCAGTTTCGTTTTTGGATAGAACCAGGTTTTTTCTCTAAAATGAGGCTCTGTTAGATTGGATAAGACTTCGATCGAAAAAAGATCGGTTTTTTCAAGCTGGTGCTCTTTAAGCTGTCTTTCAATCCTTTCGTCCTCGATCCTCAATTCTTCTAAAACAGACTCTTTAGCCATTTTTGAGAGGGGATCTAGAAGGGGGATGAGATCGGATAGGTTTTTTAAATAGAGCTCTATCTTCAGATCGGACAAGACATAAGGCGTAACGCAAAAGCGCTGTTCCAATGGGTCGTCCAGGTAGGGGGGAGGTATTTTGTGCGCCATTTCATAGTAGTACCTTTTTGGGTCTGACAGGAGAACTTTCAATTCTTTATAGGTCTTCATACCGGGCGGAAAATCTCCTCCAAAATGGTCGATGGTGCTTCTTGAGAATAGCTGAAGATCAATCGCTCGTCGGCAGCTAAAAGGATCTCTAAAAACTGATAACGGTCTATCATCCCTTGGGCAGGGGGATATTTTGGTAGCTGGTAAAGCATCGAAAGGGGTCTATGCCCCGGAAATTCGTCTATCCCCATCCCAAGAACATAGAGTACTTTATTCGGCAAAATAGCCCCCTCTTTGAGGTTTGATGCACGGATCCTATCCCCTTCGTTCAGCTCAAGTGGCCCTTTTAAAGATTCAAAAAGGTCATAAAAGAGTTGGCGAATGAAGGTGAAATTGTGCACATCCTCCGAAACCAGTGGTTGGTAACTTGTCCACTCCTTAAAAAAATCGTGGGAATCAAAAACGTTCAGATGGGTGCAAAAGAAGATCTTTAGTTTATCGAGCCATACATCTAAAGGGGCCTCAAATGTTTTCAAAAAGAGGGTGTCGTCATAAAAAGATTTGAGTCGATCGTACGCTTCGAGAAGAGATTGTCCTAGAGAAATGGGGAATGGGGGCGTATCTCCATTTTGGAAAAAAGCCATCCTATCCATCAGCTTTTCATAGGCCTCTACAAATGAGCCACCACAAGGATCAGAGCTGTTCGTGAACTCTTTTTGGTGCTGGGGATTGAAACCCAAAACAAAGCCGACATTTTTTAGCCAATCTGCAAGCTCTTCTGTTAAAAAAACTGACGTGAGAAGAGAAAGGGTCCATGGGCCATCGATCAACTGAAACAAGCGGTAAAATTGTTTCACCTCACGATCAAAGCGTAAAAGCGGTACCTGATCGATCTGTAGCGCTAATTTGTCTTGAAAGACCAGCTCAAGAAGGGGGCCATATTTTTTTAAATCGGCAAAAATCGTGATGTCAGAGGGTTTGAGGTCTGAGTTGTACTCTAAAAGGGTATGAAGATGCAAAAGGCAGTTTTTCACCTCTTCATAGGGGGAGGTGGCTGCAAGTATGTTTAAGGAGGCATCCGGCTCGATCGGCAAAGATTGTTGGTGGTACAAGTTCTGTTTGAGTTTAAAAAGGCTCGAGTGGCCCAAGGGCTCCTGAAATGCATCCAGGGCCGTCGTTGCGTATTTTTCCGCTATCCTAAAAAGGGGAAGCTTGTAGGGGATCAGGTTGGCCAATAGCCGGTATTGGCCCTCCACATATGCCCGATCCATAATATCCCCCATCAAATGTTTTTCCTGGATCAAATCCATCAAAAATAGGGGGGAGGGGGATAGGATGTAAAAAAATAGTTTAATATTTTTTGAACGCCTTAACAGGGGATCGAGGTACCACTTGGGGAGGTAGGTGGGGTGAAATACGTGCACCTCAGAGGCTCTTAAAGGGACACTGCGTCGCACGTGCTGGCGGTAAAGATCGGCCTCCAAAGAGGGGATTTTGAGCCAGTTTTCGAGCTCTTCTCCACCATATTTAGCGTATAAATGAAATACATCAGCAAGCTCTTTGTCGATTCTGTAGCGTAAAAATGGGTCAAATTGGGCCGGCTCAACGAAATCTATCCCTGCAAAACACTCAAGCTCTCTCTTTAAAAAATTTTTTATAGAAGATGTTTCTATAAGGACCGATCTTTTTTGAGGAAAACCTGAAGTTAGCCTTTTTTTTAATTCCTCAATAAGATGCTGAAGGTGATTACTTTGCAGGATCGTACCGAGGTTCACGGGGGTGAAAAGGTCTTTGCTCGATTGGGTTAAATGTGGTAAAGTCATCGTATAAAAGAGGATATCCGATGAGGATTAAATCGAAAACTCCGTTTCAACGAGCCCGTCTTTCAAATTTTTCTTTTTACAAAGAGGGGAATCCTTTTTTTAAAAATTCTTTGATGTTTCATAACATTTCCCAGTTCACCTCCGCCCTTGTGGATAACCTTTTCAAGTTTTTGACAATCTTTTTGCTGATCACAATACACGGGGATAAAAGCTCGAGCGAGATCATGTCGATCGTAGGGATTGTTTATGTGCTCCCGTTCCTCCTTTTTTCTTCATTTGCGGGAAAGCTCGCAGATAAGATTAGTAAACAAAAATTCATAGTGGTGTCAAAATTCGGCGAGGTTCTTGTTGCCTTAGTTGGAATTTTGGCATTCTATTTCCAAAGTTCATTAGCCTGCTATTTTCTGTTGTTTTTACTCTCTGTGGTTGCGGCTCTTATGGGGCCACCGAAGTACAGTATTATTGCAGAGCTGGTTCCTCGCGAGGAGATCCCTAGAGCAAACGGGATTATTACCGCCTCCACCTACCTGGCGGTGATTGTGGGGATGGTAATGGGGGGGGTCCTTTCGACCCATTCCGGAGGCGATTATACTTTTGCCTCTACTTTTTGCTTCTGGATTGCACTTTTCGGGTTTATCTGTTCACTTTGCGTGCCCCCGACCCCTGCCGTAGAGAGCCCATCAAAAGCCTCTCCGTTTTTCATTAAAGAGGTGTATGACACCCTAAAATTTTGCCATAAAACTCCTTTCCTTCTTACCTCTATCTTTGGATCGACCTTCTTTCTATTTGTGGCGGCTTTTGTTCAATTGAACATGGTTCCGTATGCAATAGAGACCCTGGGGCTCACAAAAGAGGATGGGGGGAATGTTTTTGTTGCTGCTGCAGTAGGAATATCGATAGGGGGCTGGGCTGCCGGAAAGCTTTCAAGAAAGGAGGCGGAGATTGGCCTTTCCGCAATAGCCGGACTCACCTCCGGTCTTGCTCTTATCTTGCTCCCCTTGATCCCGTATTATTGGTCTACAGCCTTCTGCCTGTTTGTTCTAGGGCTGACCGGTGGGATGTACATCGTCCCCTTCGATGCCTTTTACCAGACAAATACCGCGATTGGAAGGCGTGGGCAGGTTGTAGCTGCGACTAACTTTTTGAGTTTTCTGGGGGTTGCGGTAGCTTCTGTCGCCATTTCTATGTTTGAAAATCCTAGGAATGGATTTTTCTTCGTTGCTATCCTTACCCTAATCTTTTTCGGTTATGTATTCAGCCGCCTCTCTGCAAGATCCATGCATTACCTCCTAAGCTCGACACTCGGCCGGATTTATCGAGTAGACTTGGTGGAACCAGAGATGGATGAGGGCATGCAGAAAAGAATGTATATGTTTATACCGCGCACCTGGATGGATTTAGCCCTTTTGACAACATACAGCCCAAATATCCATTTTTATTTCATTAAGGAAAAAAAGGGGCTGGCAGACCATTTATTGAATCTATTTGCTAACGTCCATATTTACACTTCAAAGAACTCCCTTGATCAATTTCAATTTGCCATCATGAAGGAAGAGCGTTGTCCCTTCTTAATTTTTACGTCGCGTAAATCGATGGAAGATTTTAAAGAGAGTCTCTTTTTCAGAAAGCTGATGCAGAACCTTAAGATCAATGTCGAAATTCTGCGTGCCGTCTATAAAAAGCTCGATTCAAAAAGGTATGAGGTCACATTTCTACCGCAGCTGCCGGCTAAGGCAGTGGGGAAGGCCTGAAATAAAAAAGGGACCCTAGAAAGGGCCCCTCTGTAATTAACTATCTTTCTTTAAAAAGATTAGGCCAAAGCTTTATTTGCGCGCAGAGCTAAACGGGATTTTAAACGGCTTGCTTTGTTAGGGTGGATAGTCCCTTTTTTAGCAGCTTTGTCCAAAAGACTAGCAACTGTGCTGAGTTGCGCTACTTTTTTGTCGGCAGGTGCTGCTTCCAATTTTTTGCGCTCGGTAAAGATTTGGGCTTTGCGGGAACGGCTTCTCAAGCGGCGCTTTTCGGCTTGTTCGTCTCTTTTGAGAGCGCTTGGACGCTTTTGAGGACCTTTTGGTTTCTTTTCGGCCATAGATATTGTACTTTCCTAAAAACTATCGATCCAACTATAACAGGGTGGTCGTTTTGCATAAAGGATTTTCATGTGGCAAGGGCTATTTTTTCTTATTTTTGCTAGTAATGTTTATTTAGGCGGACATTTTGTCATGAAGTTTTTTGACTATCAGTGCCTATTTCCTATCGAGACTGTCCGTATAGACCATTTCGACATCCAGCCGGGGCCAAAAGGGAGCTTTTTTTTAGAGGCGGCTTTCCAAATGGGGGAAAACAAGGTGGAGTACCGATTTCAAGAAAGGTTTATAAACGAGTTCACCGCTGAAGAGGCGATTGAGGGGATGCGCAAAGAGGTTTGGACTGTTTACAAAAATTCGTATGATGATTCCTTGAGCCTTCAAAAATATTTTCCCATGAAGGAGTTGGTCCATTTTGGGCTGGCGCTGGCAGTGAGCGTCTATTTTATTTGGCTATATGCCTACTCTCACCGGTTCAACACTCAAAAATAGAAGAGATCCACCGTTTTGGAAAAAGACGATTGGAAAAAAGTTTTGAAAGGGGACAGGGCTCTAGATCGAGATTGAAAAAAGAAAATAATTTCTCGTCGTGGAACGAAAAAAAATAGGCCTTTTGACTAGAAAAAAAGCGGGTCACAAGAGGAGTCGGTTTTGATAGAAAAACTCGATCATGCAACAACCATACCACCTCAAATCCAATAGACTTGTAATCCTCAGTGCGCCGAAGCATTTGCGGTATACCGATGAGCGAAGTTTGGATCTCGATGACCCTTTTTTCCTCCATCAAAACAACATCGGCGGTTCTATTTATTGAGGGAAATTTTTTTTCTAAAAAAAGTTCTTTTTCACTGTAGGCATTTTTCAAAAAGCGTTGCATATCCCTGTGTAGAGTGCTCTTGCCCCGCCTTAATAGAGGAGGGGGGCGTAAGGTGTTTTTTTTCTCCACTTTACCCAATTGCCCCAGTTGACTGTTCAAAACTTGACATTAAGTGTTATTCATATCACAATATCATAAATATGAGTAAACCATCCGACAGTCAACACACGGATCCTCAATATCAGCAAAAAATCGAGGAGCTGGTTGCCGTTGCTAAGGAACAGGGCTTCATCACCTATGAAGAGATCAACGACATCCTTCCGATGACGTTTGATACCGCTGAAGAGATCGATCAAGTCTTGATCTTTTTGAGCGGGATGGATATCCAGATCTACAATCAAGCAGAAATAGAAAAGCAAAAAGAGCGCAAGAAAGAGGCTAAGGAATTAGAGCTTTTACCAAAACGCTCCGACACCGCTGCAGATGATCTTGTCCGGATGTATCTGAAGGAAATGGGTCCGGTCCCTCTGCTTACTCGTGAGGAGGAGGTGGAGATCTCTAAAAGGATCGAAAAAGCGCAGATGCAGATCGAAAGGATCATCATGCGTTTTAGATATTCCGAAAGGGAAACTTGCTCAGTTATCCGTTTTCTAATCTCCGGTAAGGAGAGATTTGACAAGATCGTCGCCGAAAAAGAGGTCGAAGATCGAGCCAAATTTATGCAGCTTTTGCCGAGGCTTGAGGAACTCCTCTCAAAAGAGGATGCGTTTTTAGAACCGCAGCTTTTAAAAATGAAAGAGGTGGAGAACAACAAGGCCGAGAGGATCAAGGTGCTTGAGGCGATTGAAAAAAGTCGCATCAGGACACAGGCTTACTTGCGTCGCATGCATCTGAAATACTCTGTGATTGAGGATTTTGGAGAGGTGATCCTTTCCAGCTACGACAGACTTCTCTATCTTGAAAAAGAGATCAAGGAGCTTATCCCAAGGGCCGAAAAAAACCGGTTTGCCGCACAAAAGCTTTTTTCAGCTAGACGCCGCCTTTTCTTGCGGGAGCTTGCTGCGGGGCGTACTCTGGACGAGTATAAAAAAGATGTCCGGATGCTCCAACGCTGGATGGACAAGAGTCAGGAAGCAAAAACAGAGATGGTGGAGTCCAACTTACGTCTCGTTATCTCGATTGCAAAAAAATACACAAACCGCGGTTTGTCTTTCTTGGATTTGATTCAAGAGGGGAACATGGGATTGATGAAGGCTGTAGAAAAATTTGAGTACCGTCGAGGTTACAAATTTTCCACGTATGCCACCTGGTGGATTCGTCAAGCTGTAACGCGCGCTATTGCGGATCAGGCCAGAACTATCCGGATTCCTGTACATATGATTGAAACAATCAATCGGGTGCTACGAGGAGCCAAAAAATTAATGATGGAGACCGGCAAAGAGCCGACTCCGGAAGAATTGGCAAAAGAGCTTGGATTGACACCGGATCGTGTTCGCGAAATTTACCGGATCGCCCAACATCCTATCTCACTACAGGCCGAGGTTGGAGATAGTGGCGAGAGTCAGTTTGGGGATTTTCTGGAGGACACCGGAACCGAATCTCCTGCAGATGCTACCGGATACTCGATTTTAAAAGACAAGATGAACGAAGTTCTCTCGACATTAACTGACAGAGAGCGTACAGTATTAATCGAACGTTTTGGTTTGCTTGACGGAAAGCCGAAAACTCTCGAAGAGGTGGGTGTTCAATTTAAGGTAACCCGCGAAAGGGTGCGCCAAATTGAGGCTAAAGCTTTGAGAAAAATGCGTCACCCTACCCGATCGAAGCAGCTCCAGGCATTCCTTGAGGCTGTAGAGGGTAAGGTATAACTCTTAAGGGGTATTAGCTCAGTTGGTAGAGCACAACGCTGGCAGCGTTGGGGTCAGCGGTTCGAGTCCGCTATGCTCCAATCTTTTTCAAAAAGTCAAAAACAACCAATAAATTCAGCTACTATAAGCGTGCAAGTTTTATAGATTTTTTGCTTACTGTCTATGGTTGTTAAGAAAGCCAGACATTTTAAATACACCTTATGAAGGTGTCTATTGATGCTAGTGGTAAAACGGGGGAAGGCCCCTGTATTGGGCCCCTTCTTTTATAAAAGAAAAGGGCCCAGATCCGGATTTCGGACGATAGAAAAAAGTCTAGCTGAGGTAGTGGAGTGCAATAGCGTTTGAAAGTCCCATAGCACCAAGAAGAGGGCCTACGATAGGGTGCATGCTGCGTCCTCTAAGAGTATACCCCAAAAATAATCCCCCAGAAACTGCGTCGAGAGAATTTCCGATAATCTGCAATTTTTTCGTCAGCGGATTTGATTTAGAGGGTGATTGAACACGCTCTTTAAGATTCAGCAAGGAGTCGGCTGCAGTCCCTAATGTGCAAACGGCGTCTAGGCCAAAACCCAATCTTTTTGCCTGTAGGCTGGTATAAGAGGTGAGGCATTTCAATAAATCTTTTACAAGCTTGAGAATTCCAAGAGCGGACTGGCCAATTTGTCTAAGGTTTGTCGCCTTGCGGACAGCCGTTGGGAAATTTTGGACGGAAGAAAAAAGAGACTTGGATGCAAAAAAATAATTGACACCGTCACATATTTTACCCGCCGCACCTAGAAGGGGGTTATTTTTTGAAACCGCATTCGCAGCTTGGCTAAGAGAAATTGTAGAGTTGACCCACTTGGCACAAATGCGGGGTTTAGATGTCAATAGATCGTAAGTTTTTTCGCCCAAACCTTCTTTAATTTTATCCGAATGGAATATTTGACTCATCATGGTAGATACAGGGGTTAAATTCTAGTCAATATTATAACTCATTATAGTATTTAACGCCCTAAGAATTGCTCCTAAAAAATACCTATTCACAGAGTTATAAAAAATTTTTTTAACCGGAGTTCTTTAGACGTATTGAAAATAAATTTTACCCACAGGTTTTTTAGGTTGTCCTATTCTATTCCTTTCAGGATAATCCCTAGGTTAATGAGAGCTTTTGAAGTGAGGGAGGGTCCATGGCACATCTTTTTTTTGAGCATGTGGGATCACAACCGGCCGACCCCGTTTTTGAAATAGGAAAAATGTGGAGGGACGACCCAAATCCCGAAAAAATCAATCTCGCTGTAGGGATCTATCTAGATGCCGAGGGGAAAAACCCTGTGATGCGGGCCGTCAAAGAGGCTGAAAAATTGATCTTGGAGGAGGAAAAGACAAAAACTTACCTACCGATTGATGGGAGTCCCCTTTTTTTACAAGAGACGAAAAAGCTCCTTTTTACCGAGCCGCACACCCAAATTTTAGCGGCCCAAACCGTGGGGGGGACCGGCGCTTTGAGGATTTTGGGGCAATATTTGAAATTGGAAATGCCTCGGCCTGTTTATGTTTCAGATCCAACGTGGCAAAATCATCACGGGGTATTCAAGGCGGCAGGGCTTGAGGTGAAAACATACCCCTATTACGACCGTATAAATCACAAAGCTTTGAAAAAGGAGTTTTTTAATTTTCTGGATTCTGTGGAGAAAGGGGCGGTGATTTTACTGCACGGTTGTTGCCACAACCCGACAGGGATCGATTTCACCGAGGATGAGTGGAAATTCATTTTGGAAAAGTTTCAAAAAAGGGGGCTATTTCCTTTCTTCGATATCGCTTATCTCGGGCTGGGTGATGGATTAAAAAAAGATCGTTTTGGGGTAGATCTTTTCTACCAATCAGGTATGGAAATGTGTGTGGCATTCAGTTTTTCCAAAACGATGGATCTATATAGAGATAGAGTAGGGGCCCTTTTCCTAGTAAATCATAGCCACACACTGGAGGCTATGCAAAGCACGATCAAACAAATCATCCGTCAAAATTACTCTAACCCGCCGGCTCATGGAGCTCTAGTAGTTGAGAAGATACTTATAGAATCGCATTTGAGAAACATATGGATCGACGAATTAGAAGAGCATCGAAAAAGGAGTATTGAGACCCGATCTATTTTTTTTGAGGCCTTTGAGCCCTGGATTTTGCATAAAAAAGAGTTTAAAGAGGCGAAAGGGTTTTTTTCTTATCTTGGGATAAAAAAAGAGGAGGTGTTCGCTTTAAGGAAAGAGAGCATCTATCTTCTGGATGATTCAAGGATCAATATTTTAGGGATCAATCCCTCCAATCTTGCTAGATTCAAAGAGGTGTTTGAAAGGTTGCCCCATGGATAAAAAATTTGGATCCACTCTACTTATTTTTTCTTTTCTCCTTTTTTTGATTGTTCAAATCCCTTTTGTGAGGGAAATGCGGTTACGCGCCAAAGTACAGACCCTTTTTAGCAGTAGCGATTCAGATGAGGACAGTACTTTAGAATTGTTAAGTCTTGAAAACCTCTTGTTAAAGGATGAGTTGGATGCAATCCGCAACCAGTTGCACTATGAGCAAAAGGAGTGGGAGGCTATTCAAGGACGAGTGATTTATAGGGAAAATATCTCTTTTGGATCGTTTGTTTGGATCGACCGGGGAGAGTCGGACAATCGTCGTTTGGGGTCCACCTTGATAGCAAAAAAGAGCCCCGTTGTCCTTGGAAAAGGGGTGGTGGGGGTCGTGGAAGAGGTTTTGGAAAAAAAGAGCCTTGTGCGCCTTATAACGGACCCCAAGCTGCAAATCTCTGTGCGTGTCGACAGAGGGAAGAAGGGGATCTATTTAAAGGAAAGACTCATGGAGCTGGCTTCGCTTCTAGAAAAAGAAAAAAGCCTTTTTAAAAACGATAGCCAAAAAACTTTGACTATGGAATTGATCCGGGCATTGCTCGAGAAAGCGCGCCCTTTAAAAGGGGCCTTGCTAGCTAAAGGGGTGATTCAGGGGGTAAAAGATCCCAGCTGGCGGCTAACGCACCATACGTTGAGCGGGTACGGGTTCAATTACGATTTCGCGGATGAAGAGGGGGGGCCTTTTGACTTGAGAACAGAGCACCTGATTCAGGTTGGTGACCTATTGGTGACCACCGGACTCGATGGGGTTTTTCCAAGGGGCCTTGAGGTGGGAGTTGTGACCCAAATCGACCCCCTCAAAGAGGGTGGTTATGCCTATGGTCTCAAAGCAAGCCCGGCTGTCCATGAGTTGCAATTTTTGGACCACGTACAAATTCTCCCCCCTTTGTGAAAACGGTTGGGAAATTTATGCATAAAGTCGCCTTTTGAAAGATTTTTTAGACCCCAAAAATTGAGGTGTATTCGTGTCGAAAATCGATATTCCCTTTTGGGTTGTCACAAGCTTTAATCCATTCATCTAAAGAGGTAGAGGAAAATTTTTTCAGCGGTACCTCATCTAATACAAATAGAGGCTTTTGGAAATAAAGAGCATCGTATCCGATGCTGGATCGATCGGTTAAAATACCTGCGTGCAGGTCTAAAAAGGGATAGACATAGGGGCAATCGTGGGTTAAGAGATGGATCTCATGCTTGACCTTGAGTTTGATATGCATGAGCTCCCGATCAGCTAAAATCGGATGGAGCCGAAATACGAACCGCTCTTTCATCGGATGTTGGCAAAGCATCTCCAAATGTTTTTCAACATCGGGGGTACCCCAGGTTAAAGCAATCAAAAGCGGTTTTTCCTTTTCTTCAACCGGTAGCAAAGGTTTTGCCACTGCCATAAGCTCTTTTTTGAATTCGTTATAAAATTTTAAGCGGTAGTTAGGAAAATCTTTGTAGGAAAGGACCGTGTCGTAGTCAGAAAAATCCTGAATTTTATCCGAGTGGCCATGGTGCAAACGGACCATTTTTGGGGTTTTCCCCCAAATCGCATGGTGCAGCACCTTGAGTGTGGTCTCGGTTTTCACGGTGCCCATAAAAGCCTCAATCTGATCCAAATGGGGGTAGCTCTCATAGCGGTAGTAGGGGACCCAAGGATAAAAATCGAGCAAGGCCTCCTCTGTGTCGTTGTTCCTCACCAAAAGGGGAATTTTTTCATAGTAGCTTACAGGGATCAGGTGGTCCAGATGATGGGGCATCGAGGCCAATATGCATTTAGTAGGTACTGTCATCTAATTCCGAAATCTCTTTTAGCAAATAATGCACCCGATTTGAAATCTCTTCAAGCGACGGATAGAGATCGAAAGCATAGGGGAGGATCTCTTTTTTCTTTTCTTGAAGTCTAGCGACTTTTTTCAAGCTCTCATCAAGATTTTCTTCAAACCGTATCCCTAGTGTGTCCAGTTCGGGATGATCTTTGAAAAAGAAGGTCGGAGTATTGAAAAATAGGGCATCGTAAACGACACTGGAATCTTCTACCACAAAAAGGGCCCCTTTTTCAAGATAGGGATAGATGTAAGGGGTATCTATTTTTTCATCCTTGTGGATTTTTAGATCGACAGGATCATTTATGTTTTTAGCATGATACTTGACAAAGAGCTTCCAGTTTTCTTTGAGATGTGCGCGCAAGAAATCGACATGCTCCGGTGTTTCAAGAAGTGTAGGGAAGAAAAGGGCCCTGTGTTCTTTAACCTCTAAGAAAGCAGGCTCCAGATTTTTCTCTAAAAAAGAGAGGTTTTTTTTGAAATAGAGAAAGCGGTAATTGCCGACACTCACTAAAGTTTTGAAGTTGTAGTTTGTTGTGAGGGAATAGAGTTGGTCGACCATTTTTCTTCCAAAAACCAGAATGTGTTTTTCTGCTAGAAGGCCTTTGGTCATATCGGCCTGAGAGTATCCATGGGGGAGAAAAACGGTGTGGAGCCCCCTTTTTTGCAACATCTCCTCAAGCCCAAACAGACGCCTGATTTTTGGTGTCGGAATACAAGATATTAGGGTTTTGCCCTCTTTTAAAAGGGCTTTTCCCAAATCGTTTGGGGAACATATGCGGACATTGACAGCGGGATAGAAGTGCTTTATGATTTGCTCGATTTTTTCGTCCGTAACGAAAAGGGTCAGTTTCAGGATTTCGATCAAAGGTGCTAAATGATCGATATCTTCGAAACGACTCCCGTAAATTAAACCCATTGCTCCCATAGCCCCTACTTATCATGTCTTTTAAAACAGATCAAGAATCTTTAAGAAATTGGTTTCTAAACACAAAAAGAGATTTTCCATGGAGAAAAGAAGTGGATCCCTATCGGGTTTTAATTTCCGAGGTGATGCTGCAACAAACTAGAGCAGATGTTGTTGTCCCCTATTTTGAACGGTGGATGCGCCTCTTTCCAACAGTGCAGGCTTTGAAGGAGGCCCCCTTAGAAAAAGTATTAAAAGCGTGGGAAGGGCTTGGGTATTATTCCAGGGCTAGAAATCTACACAAGGCCGCAGAGGCACTCTCAAACGGATTTCCACGAACATACTCCGAGCTTATGGCAATCAGAGGGATTGGCCCATATACGGCAAATGCGATCGAAAGTTTTGCCTTTCATAAGAAGGTCATTGCAATGGATGTAAATGTAAAGAGGGTATTGAGCCGCTATTTTGCACTCAATTGTACCAAAGAGGCTAAAAATCTTGCAGAGGAGCAACTTGCGAAATCGAAACCCCAGGAAATAGCCGAGGGATTGATTGAGCTAGGGGCAAGGATCTGCACGAAAAAGCCCACTTGTAGCAATTGCCCTTTAGCGGGTGGCTGCAAAGCGTTTAACCAGGGAAGTATTTCACTGTTCCCTTTGCTAAAAAAAAGAAAAAAAAGCGAAGAACTGTTTTTAGAAACGATTATTTACCAATATAAAAATAGGTTTGGGGTGCAACAAAGAAAAAAGGGGGAACTTTTTGCCGATCTTTTCCTTTTTTATGAAAAGAAAACCACCAAAAAAAATTTCGATGAGCTTTGCCAAAGAACTGGTTTTAAAAAAGTCATCGCTACCGCTACTTGCTACCGGTTCAAGCTGATTCCTCGATTGGAGGTTGTAGATGCACCTATAGAAGGTTTGGAGTTTTTGACTCTGGATGAGTGCCTTAAAAGACCATTTACATCGGGTCATAAAAGGATTTTACATCAGCTCCTTACCTATTTCGAAAGAGAAAAAACCGCCTAAATATAGGTCGGTTTTTCAAGGGGGACATAAGATAAGAGACTTTTTATCAAAAAAGGGTGGTTTTGAAAAAAAGTCTCTATAAAAGTTCTGTTAAATTTTTAACATTCTGGCAACAATCAAACCACCTATCGTCCAACTTAAAAATGAGGTAAATAGGACAAACGCACCAATTCCCAATGGAAACGAGCACCAAAGGAAAGTCGATCCAAAACCTCCGACTGTTATAATCAAACTGATCATCAGGATAGCCTCAATACGGCCTGGGATATTGGAAGCTTTCAAAACCAGCATGATGCCCCTAATCAAACCTGCTACAAAAATTTTCTCCAAAACTGCAATGGTGCGGATAAGCCACTCATTGTGAGATGCGGTTTTATCCACTACGGCAACAACCTGGACAGGCATGGCCTCCGATCCATCAGGTCTGATAGAATAGACGCCGCTTTCAGTGGTGTTCTCATTGATACACTTTCTTACGGCACATTCGCTTTTAAACTTCATAGAAGCTCTTAATGGGGTGGCTTGCCAAAAAAAGTAGTTGGTAAAAAAACTGCGATACCGGCTACGATTGCAGCTCAAATCAGGGATAAATTCATAGACGTCCTACAAGTAAGTTAGGGTTTTTTCTATCTTGTAGATTAAAAAATAACTTTCAACCCTGTTAGAGAAAAATTGTACAATGTTTGAAAGAGAGATTCGCTAGTCGATTTTTTCTTGAAATCGAGCCCTGACATGGGGTAGATTGTTTTCCATATATATCTTTGATAGGCCCAGGTAGAGGCTTTTCGAAACATACCCTTCAAAATGGGATCCATTTTTCATGATCGAAGTTTTACATACAAACGCCGGCTCACCAAAAAAGAATGGGTCGGGACAGTATTGGCTTTTTGGCTTAGCTGCTTTTGTTATTGCAGGTGTCCTCGGGGTTCTTGCAACCTTGAGCAATAAAGACGGGACTTTGGCGATTGAGGCCTATACTCTCATGCTGCATATGGAAGACAACGGTTCTGCTTCCAAGGAAGAAAAAAACAAGGCGATTCGGTTTTTAGGTAAGAACCAGGACCTTATGCGCGAAGCTGCCCGTTATTTCTTGGACGACCCTTCGGTAGTGGAACAGGTGACAAAAGGAGCCTCTACCCCATTTTCCCAGTCCACACGCCTCATCGCGCAAAAAAAGTATCAAGACGCGTTGGAGCAATCTTTGAAAAATCAAGAGCTTTTGACTACAGTTTCTCTTAAGTGCCTGAATCTATTACGAATTCTAGCACTGGAATCTCTTCTCGATATTGACGACCATCGAAAAACTCTTACTAGGCTCCAAGATTTGAAAGAGCAGTACCCTGTAGAAACGCAAGAGATCTTAAGTGTTTTTAAAATAGGGGCAATTTCGGTGGATACCCTATATAGCTAAAAGATAGGGCATAAATGCGATCTCTCTAAAAGAGGCAAAAGGGATCGCATTTAGATGGTATCAATGGCCTTTTTTTGCCATTACAAGAGCTTCCCCTGCAACAAGACCGAAGATCAGAAACGCTAACGGAGAGGCAATAATCGAGATGATAATTGCAGCAATAGCAAAGATCAACTGGCTGTATTTGTTCCCCGAACCGGCGCTGAATCGCATCACAGATCCGATCCCTTGGCGGATAGGATTAGGGAGCAATGTCCCGATAATTCCGCCGAGTCCCAAGAGTAGCAGGCACCAGTTTTCCATACCAAAAAGGTAACGGGCGCTGATAGCGGAAAAGATGAAAATTAGGGATAAGCTGATTTCAGGACCATAGTTTTTGAAAAAAGACTGCATCTCTTCGACGGAGACACCCTCTTTTTTTTGTCTATTTGGGTCGTTATTGGCCATAAATAGTATTTCCTTGTTTATTTCCCAACATAAGCATTTCCGAATATTTTTCAATAAATGGATGTTAAACCCTAATTTATCTATACTTAATACATGTGGACCTTTTTCACCCCTCTTTTTAAAACAACCCAAAGGGTGTCTCACGTAGCCGGCATCGTCGCCCTTCTAGCTCCAATCCTCCCTTTTTCCTACTGGCTTGCGGTCAAAAATAAGGGGACCGAGGCTGTCGAAATCGATTCTAACTTCCTGCAACTCAAAGAAACATTCAGTTTTCCCGATCTTGGATCCAATAAGCTCTCTACCAGGTATGCGCCAATCGAGGCTCTTATCCCCGATTTTTCGCAGGAATTGTTTTTTTATGGGTTGAATACCCGACCCGATTCGTCCCAACAAGAGCTCCTTTTAGGATTGAAGCACCAAAAAACAGGGGTAGTACAAAGGGCCGGAGTACCGTTTTATATTGGATATAAAGAAAAGGGATGCCTCGATTTTTGCGATAGGGAAAGCGGGGTATACTCTTTAGTCTATGAGAAAGAAAATCTGAAAGTAGGCTTGATCGGTGGAGAGGCTAACCTCGTTTCGTTCCCGTTACCTCTGAAAAAAGGGATTTATGATACCGGTGTTTTGCGTATGCAAAAAGAGGAGCTGCAAAGATTAAAATTCTTGGGTAAAGACGCTCTGAAGCTGTTTTTGAACGAATTCGACCAGGAAGAGCCTATCCGGTTCTTCGATCCCGTCCACCAGAGGATGTACCTTACAACAATCGAGGATCTGATGTATTTAAAGGAGGGGAAGCTCCTTTTTAGAAACCTAAAAGAGTCCTGTCATGATCTACCTGTATGCCAAGTACAAAAGGTTGAGGACTCATTTATCGAAATGAAAGTTTGGGACACTACCGGATTTTTAACCGAGACAGTCCGTCTCCCTTTGGAAAAACCGGAAAAATATGGTCCTAAAATTCAGGGTTTTCTCGATGGGGCCAAACCATTTGGCTTTCAAGCAATATGGGTAAAAAAACAGCAAAAGATGGCTCTTTATGTAGGTGATTGGCTGTATGAGGAGAAAGGATTCTGGATAAGGCCCTCGAAGCAAATATTAAAAGAATTGATGGAAGGGAGGTACAAAGCTCCACTCCTCTATTTTTCCGAACTAAAAAAGGAGGGGGGTAAATGGGTGGTTCAATTTGAGGTTTTTGATGGTCTTCATGTACAAAAAGAGACTGTAAGAGTTACATTAGATACCAAATTGGCGCCGCTTGCAACAACACCCTCCAAATCCAGCCCTTCATCGGAAAAAAAAGGGGATGCGAAGGAAGCTTTGCGCCACTACCCACCGGCTATTGACCCTATGCTGGATGATTTCGGCGACGATTTTGAGGATTTTTGATGAAGCATCTACTGTTGCGATCTTTTTTGATGAGTTTCGGTTTTTTTTCGATAGACGCTCAGGAAAAATCTATTTTTTTGAACGAAAAAAAGCTTGCTGTGCTCCAAACTCAAGAAGATCTTGCAGGGCTTAGAAACGAAATCGACCAGCTTTACAAGCAGGGAGAATCTTTAGTTCAAGAAAATGCCCGCCCTGAAGAGTTTCAAGAGCTTTTAATAAGGATCAACGAGAAAAAGTCCCAGCTCGAAAAGTCTGAAAACGACTGGAAGATCCGGTTTTCTTACAAATTGGCGCCGAAAAAAGAGGAGTTCGCTCTTTTCGACCAAGAGGAGACCACCATCGGCCAGCTCATTAGCGAATATGGATCGAAAGACTATCTTTATGTTTTGCCTCAAGAGGTCTCTTCGATCAAGATCTCTATGCAATCTGCCATCGCAATTCCTCGGGAGTCGTGGCAGGAGATGATCGACCTGATTTTGCAATATAACGGGGTCGGGGTGATTCAACTCAACCCGTTCGCAAGACAACTTTTTTTGCTTAAACAAGATTTAATCACCTGCAATCGGATCACTTATAAAAAAGAGCAACTTGCGCTGGTCCCTGCCTCTGCAAGGGTGATGCATCTTTTTGAAGCGCCTGTAGAAAATGTGAAAAATACTTTTTTCTTTTTTGATCGGTTTAGAGATACAAAAAGGACTTTTGTCTACCAAATCGGCGCAAAAATTGCCCTGGTGGGCACTAGAGAGGATATTGTTCGACTAGTGGAGATGTACGACGGCGCTTTCGACGAGGATGCCGAGCGGATCACTAGGGTCATGTCTTTGCAAAAACTTTCTCCCGATGAGATGAAAAATATTCTGAAATCCTTCTTCGGGGGTTTAGCCGAAAATCTGAACATCATGGGAAAGAATCCGACAGAGCTCTCTGTTTTGCCCCTTGTTCAAGAGTCGGGGATCGTTTTGGTAGGACCCAAGAAACTTGTCGAGCGGGCAATGGAGATCGTGAAAGAGACTGAAGATCAGCTGATCGATCCGTCGGAGATGACCGTATTTTGGTATATTTGCCGGCATAGCGATCCAAATGACATTTCCGAAATTTTAGAGCAGGTTTACGCCTCATTGATGAAGTTTGGAATCGAGTCGGCAGATAAAAAAGAGACTAAAGAGCAGCAGGCATCAAAAGAGGTTCTGTTGAGCGAGCCGGCACCCCCTCCCTATAATACTATAGACCCAGCTATCCGGGGATTGGTCAACCCCCCTAAAGTGCAGACGCCCGAGCATGCAGGTCCGCAAAAAACGGTGAAGCTGAAAAATTTTATCCCCTACGGCAAAGCGGGGGGGATCATGATGGTGGTACGTAAAGATACGTTAGATCGGATAAAAGATCTTTTAAAGATGCTCGATGTGCCTAAAAAGATGGTGCATTTCGAGGTGATTCTTTGTGAGAAGCGGACGAATATGCAAACCAATTCGGGATTGAATCTCTTAAGGATTGGGACAAATGCGCTTAGTCAGATAGCGGGCGGGGTGGACTTTTTGAACCAACCGACCCAGCCGAACAGAGGGATTCTAGAATTCTTTTTCAGCCGGCCCAGCTCAAAGGCGTTTCCCGCTTTTGATCTAACCTATAATTTCTTGATGAACCAAGAAGATATTAGGATCCATTCTTCCCCTACTGTGACCACAATCAATCAGACCCCAGCAACAATTGCAATTGTTGAGGAGATTTCGATCAATAACGGAGCTGCAGCGGTGAATAATACGGGAGGGTCGATCTCCTACCAAGACTCCTTTTCCCGTGCCCAGTACGGGGTGACACTGGTAATGACTCCAACTGTGCATGACCCGGAACCGGATGACGATTTGAATAGAAATTATATCACAATCGATGCGGACGTCACTTTTGATACGATCAAAAGCGATATAGCTTACAAACCGGATGTCAATCGGCGGCATGTGATCAACCAGGTGCGGGTTTTAGACGGAGAGACGATCATTATGGGAGGGCTGAAACGCAAAGACTCCAGCGATAGATCCGAAAAGCTCCCCTTTTTGGGTGAGATACCGGGACTGGCAAAGGTATTTGGCGCATCCCAGATGACCGATCAGCTTACGGATATGTACATATTTATCACCCCCAGGGTGATCAAGAGCACTCTGGCCGACTTAGAGGCGATTCGTCAGGAGGAGCTGTGCCGCAGGCCGGGAGATCTACCCCCCTTTCTTGAATGCCGCAAAGATGCGATGAAAAAACAAAAAAGAAAGCTATTTCAACAAAGTATGAAGCTTTTGACAGGAAACGTGCATGACTATAACGATCCCTCCTGCTCCTACTGAAACTGCATTTGTAGAGCCAGACCACTGGCTTTCTAGTAAAATTTTGCAGGATGGGGTACAAATAGTCCCTTATGCCTTCGCCAAAAAGCACCGGCTGATCCCTTTTATTTTAGAGGATACTTGCATCTCGGTAGCTGTTTCTGATCCGTATTGTTTTGAAGCATTGGAAGATATAGGTTTCAAAAACAAAAAAAGGGTAGAAAGCGTTGTTAAATCTTTGGAGGAGATTGAGCAAGCTATCGAGATCTGCTATCGCAAAGACAATTTGCTAAATCAAGAAACTAAACAGCAGGATTTACAAAAATCTTTAAGCGAAAATTACGATCTTTTAGAGGATCGTCCGGAAAGCGGGATCATACGCCTTTGCGATCGGATTTTATTGGAGGCGATCACCCAAAAAGCCTCGGACATCCATTTTGAGCCTCAAGAGAATTCTTTGCAGGTACGGTATAGAGTCGATGGCGTCCTGCATCCAAAAAATAGAGTGGATAAAACCCAACAAAATGAGTTGGTCACCAGGTTGAAGGTTTTAGCCAAGCTTGATATTGCCGAGACCAGGCTTCCGCAGGATGGGCGGATGAAGCTTTCTGTCGGGGAGAGGGAAATTGACTTTCGCGTTTCTACAGTCCCGGTTGTTTTTGGAGAGCGTGTCGTCCTTAGAATTCTAGATAAAAAAAACATCTACCTGGGACTGGATGCGATAGGTCTGCCTCAAGATCTCCTTTTAACCTTAAGAAATCTTCTCACAAAAACACAGGGGATTCTTTTGGTTACGGGCCCCACCGGAAGCGGAAAAACCACAACTCTCTACAGCGCCTTAAAAGAGCTCAACTCAACCTCCGTAAATATCATGACGATTGAGGACCCCGTTGAGTACAAGCTTCAGCATATGGCCCAAATAGGGGTCAATCCGAAAATCGAACTCACTTTCAGCGCAGGACTACGCCACATATTGAGGCAGGATCCGGATGTCATCATGGTAGGTGAGATACGGGATAAAGAAACGGCAGAGATAGCTATCCAGGCCTCTTTGACCGGTCACTTGGTCCTATCAACACTGCACACTAATGATGCGTTGAGCGCTCCTGCAAGACTGATGGATATGGGGATAGAGCCATTTCTCATTTCCTCCTCATTGATTGGTGTTTTAGCGCAGCGTTTGGTCCGTGTGATTTGTCCCCTATGCAAAGAAAAATATCTCCCGTCCCATGAGGAATGCCAGGATATGGGACTCAAGGAAAAGAGACCCTACCTTTACAAGGGAAAGGGGTGCCCCGACTGTTTTGGTCTAGGGTATAAGGGGAGGATTGGGATCTATGAACTTCTTGTGATGACACCCTCGATGCGTTCTTTGTACCATGAAGAGCAAGATCCGGTGAAAAGGGCCGCCTTTGCGCAAATAAACGGGTTTAAAACATTACGTGAGCAAGGGGTGAGTTTGGCACTCGAAGGGGTCACAACTAGTGAGGAAATTGTAAGGGTCACCGGAAAGGGGGCTCTATAATGGCCGTTTTTGAATATAAAGGGGTAAATGAGAGGGGGCAAACTTTCAAAAAAAAGATCTGGGCCGAAACCTTGGACAACGCCAAAGAGGCGTTGCAAAGAGATGAGATTTACTTTACGGAAATATGTGCTAAAAAAAATTCGGGCTTGGGCATTTTGACCTTAGAGGAAAAGATCCATTTTTTTCAGGATCTGTATCAGTTGCTGCGCGCCGGTATTGTGTTGTATGAGGCTATAGATCTCATTTTAAATAAAATGGAGGGGGCTAAAAATCAGCTCCTTTTTTTAAGTATCAGAGAAGCTTTGGAGAAAGGGAAAAGCTTCTCTTTCGCCTTAGAGCAGTCGACGGGAACGTTTGACAGCGCGACTATAGGAATCGTGCGCACCGCTGAAACTTCGGGACAAATTGTCGGGGCAATCAAAGAGATTCTTGAGATGCTGAAAAAAAAACAGGCCTTGAAAAAACAGGTTATTGCAGCGATAAGCTACCCTGTTTTTTTGCTTGGTTTGGCACTGATTATCCTGGTCGTTCTTCTCTGTTTTTTAGTTCCTTCTCTAAAAGAGCTTTTTTCGGAAAAGAATATCCCGCTCATTACTAGAGGTATTTTACGAGCATCGGATATTTTTTTAGAATATGGTGTTTTTTTAATCTGCTCGTTTGTTTTAGGAATTTTTGGGTTGCGGCAGTTATTCAAGCAAAAAAAAATAGCTGTCTATTTTGGGGAGATCCTTTTCAAAATTCCGGTTTTGGCCCCCTTTTTAAAAGAGCTTTTGTTGGCCCGTTTTTGTCGCACGCTCTACGCGCTCACCGCCGCAAATGTTCCTCTTGTCGAAAGCTTGGAACTCTGTAAAAGCGTGATGCAAAACCCCTTTTTTCTTGAGACAATAGAGAGAGCGTTGACCCTTTTACATCAGGGGAGTTCTATTTCCAAGGCATTCCAAGGTTCGCCCATGATCTCTCCCCTTTTTTGCAGGATGTTGGAGACGGCAGAGAAAAGTGGGGAGCTTAAAACTGTACTGGAGCAGGCTGGAGAGCTCTACGAACAAAATGTCGAAACGGATTTAAAAAAATTAGTGGGTGTCCTGCAGCCATTTTTAATCATTTTTATCGGTTTAATTGTCGGATTGATTATGATAGGCACCCTTTTACCAATGACAGATATTAGATCGTTTATGGAGGCTTCATGAAAAAAAAGGGAAAAAAAGGGCTCACCTTGATTGAGATCATGATTGTGATGCTTATCTTGGGGCTGATTTCAGGGCTTTTTTGGTATAACATGAAAGGGAGTCTTGAGGAGGGAAAAGCGTTCAAGACCGAGCAAGCATCACAGCAAATCCAAGAAATTTTTTCCATGCAAATAGCTATGGGCGTTGATCCCGAATTGGTGCAAAAAGAGCCGGAGTTAGTACTTAAGAACGCAAAAATGTTTAAAGACCCTAAATCTATGTTGAAGGACGGGTGGGGCGTTTCATACAAGATTGAGGTTTCTGAAGATGAGGAAGTATTTGTCCGTTCAGATAAATTTTTGACGTATGTACAAAAACAGAAAAACCTTTCAGAGGACATTTTGAAAGAGAAATACTCCTGGATGTTCCCGCCGGAGAAATTAAGCTAGGAAGGGTATGCCAAAAAAAAGGGGGGGGAGAAAAGCCTTTTCTTTGATAGAGATCCTGGTTTTAATCACTATACTTGGGGTTATGACAAGCGTACTCTCCATGAAAAGCTACCGGTATTACTTAATGTATAGGCAGGGGGCCGCTGAAAAAGAGTACAAGCGCACTTTGGATCTATTGAGCGCTTATGCCCGGCTAGAAGGGCAGCCTGTCTTCGTGCGTGTTGTGCATAGAAAAGGAAAAACAGCTCTGATTCCATTTGGAAAATATGGATCAGAATCTACTTTAAGCAAGATTCATGAGATCATAATTTCAAAAAATCTGAGAGAAAAAGAGATTTTATTTTTACCGGATGGAGAGAGGAGGGTTGAGCTGTAATGAGATTATTTGTAACCCCGGTCTTTATTTTTTTTGGAATCTGTCACTTTTTTTTATCATTAAATGCGGGTACAGAACAGTGCACAAAAAAAAACTTGGTATTGATTGCTGCCTCAGACAAGCTCCTTTGCTACAAAGCCCACACAGCGTCCTGGCGTAGATATATGCACAAATTTCCGGAAAATTTTGAGTGCTGGTTTGTCAAATCAGATCCGGACATGGAGGTGGATCATAAATTTGTGGGGGATGTCCTTTGGGTAAAAGAAAAGGACAGCTTATGCCCCGGTGTCATGGACAAAACAATCCATGCGATGGAGGTTTTTTTGCCTAGACTCCAAGAGTTTGATTTTATCATCAGACCTAATCAATCCTCGTTCGTGGTGCTCCCGAATTTATTCAAATTTTTAGAAAAGCTCCCATTGGAGGGATGTTTTGCGGGTAGTAAGAGTTTTTATGGCACATCGAGGGGGACTGTGGAATTTGTCGGTGGTGCTTGTTATATCCTCTCAAAAGATCTAGTCCATCTGATGGTTTCACAAAAGGTGGCACTTGTGAAGTTACCCCCGGTTTACGAGAACTGGGATGATCTTGCCTTGTCACGATTTTTTATGAATACCCATAAAATTGAACCCTACTACCACCCCCTCTTCTCACTTGAGGACCGTTATGCCCACATTTCAAAAGTCTATAAGGAGTTTCCGGAGGATGTTTTTCACTTTAGGATTAAGGTGAACCATGTCTACGATACTCGAAGGTATACCTTGGAAAAGATGATCCACGAGTACCTCTATAACTATTACTACTAATAATTTTTCTAAATGGGCTTGCGGATCAGGGAAAGATAAAGAGGTCTATTGCATGGAAACGCTTTCTTAATTAGAATGGGAGATTAAATTTTAGTGGAGATCCGGGGCGTTATGAACAGATTTTCTTGGGCTTTGATGTTGCAGCTAGTTTTTCTCGCAAATGGCCTCAATGCCGTCCCTTCAAGAACCTTAGGTCAGACTCAAAAGCCGCGCCAAGAGCAGATTCTTTTAAAGCCGCGCCATCCGGAATGGACAAACATGATCATCAAAACCCATCCGACAGGTCAGATTTTTAAAGTACGGTTTTTTGAGGAGGATGTTGCGGTCAAGGAGATCTCCTACTACGAAAACGGACAGATCTGCGAAGAAGTTGACCTAATGGAATTGGATCATAAGCCGGTATATCACGGGGTACGGATCCAGGTAGATCGGGAGGGGAACCTCTACTCGGTATACAACTACCATGAGGGGAAGGCGCATGGAAAGATGCGCGTTTTATTCCCAAGCGGCGCTTTAAGATTTGAAGGGGAGTTCAAAAATGGCCTCGAGGAAGGCTCTTTTACTCAGTATTTTGAAGACGGGTCCAAGTTAGAGGAGACCACGTTTGTTTTGGGTAAAAAAGAGGGGGAGTCGATCCAATATTACCCTTCAGGACGTAAGGCTAAGATGGCGCTCTGGAAGGAGGGGAAAAGAGAGGGGAAAGAGACCGCCTGGTACGAAAATGGGGTGATCGCTTCGGTGGCTAATTTTTCAAATGACTTGCTCAATAACGAGGGTTCCAATCCGGCGCTTGTAGTTTATTTTGAGCAAAAAGGGATCAAAGAGATCCAGCAGTTCCAAAAAGGGGTGCCTGTCAACACCCATATCCAGTACCACCCTAATGGGAAAGAGCGTCAGAAAATCTATTTTGAAGAAGGGGAAATCCACGGATCGATTGTGACCCGCTCCGAAGATGGGAATGTTATCGGAAAAGCCCAGTTCAATAAAGGGATCCCACACGGACACCACTTCTTAAAACATGAAAATGGGCAGATCGCCTTTGAAGCGCATTACAACGGCAACGGAGAGATTGAAGGATTTATCCAGGAGTATAACGATTCGGGGTTATTGATCACTAAGTACCGCCGCTCGAAAGACCTTTTCGAAGGTCCATTTGAATCTTGGCATTCGAATGGAAACTTGAGATTGGTAGGAGCCTACAAAAACGGCAAACCGGACGGAGAGCAAAAATCTTTTTTTGAGAATGGAAAATTGCACACGCAGGGCACTTTCAATGAGGGAAAAAAAGAGGGGCGCCACGTCGAGTACAATGAGAAAGGGGAAAAGATTGCCGATGTGGAATTTAAAGCCGATGTGAACCATGGCCGCTGGCTATCTTGGTATGAGGGGGGTAAACTCAAACAGGAGGTCACCTATGCTGATGGAAAAAAGCAAGGGTGCTGCAAACTATTTGCTGAAAACGGGCAGATTCTTTTAGATGCGACGTATGAAGACGATAAGTTTGAAGGAGAATACCGCGAATATTACCCTAGCGGGGCACTATTGGTTTCAGGGTTTTACAAGGATGGAAAAAATGAGGGGGTCTTCAAAGGGCTCTATTCCGATGGTACACCCCGTTTTATCCGGGAGTTTTCGGATGGAAAACCGATTGGTGAGCACAGAGAATTTTTTGAGAGGACACAACTCAACGGGGAGCCGGTTTTAGCGAAATTGATCCGTTTCGATTCCGAGGGTGTGCACCATGGGGAGCAAAGAACGTACCATCCAAACGGACTGATGGCAAGTGTCATCAATTATGATGCGGGGGTACTGCAAGGGCTTAAGGCGATATTCAATCTTGAGGGTTTAAAGATCGAAGAGGCCTGGTACGAAAATGGAAAGCTCCACGGACCCTATATGACGGTGGATGCCGAATGTCGGGAGACCGTTCTCAACTACGTCGAGAACAAAAAGGAGGGGCCTTACGTAGTTTACCATAAAGATTCCGGGGACGGGGTAAAAATGCGGGCCATTGAGGGAAATTTCAAAAATTCAAAAATCGATGGGGAGCTGCGCGAGTACAATGTTTTCGGGGATCTTGTCGCAATGACAACCTATAAATCCGGAAAAAAAGAGGGGCTCAGCGCCCTTTATGGGGAAACCGGCAAGGTCTTGATGACTGTTGAGTATGTTAATGATCTCAGACATGGGAGATTGATCCAGTATTTCCCTAGCGGGATTGTAGCTAAGAAATCCTACTTTAAGGATGACGTGCTTGAAGGAACACACGAGGAGTTTTATCCGACAGGGTCCTTATACAACCGTTGTTTCTATAAATACGGCCTTTTAGAGGGTGTAAGCGTCAGCTATTCTGAGGACGGGGTGAAGATTTTTGAAGGGGAGTATGAGACCGGAAAAAAATCGGGCTTTTTCAACAAATTTAATGCTGAAGGGAAGCTGTGGTTAGAGCAACGTTTTGAAAATGATGTCCTTGTTTATAAAAAAACCATAGATGAGAAGGGGAAAGTGACTGAGCACGCCTTATAGCGAGAGGGTCGCGAATCAAACAAAAAAGACCCTCCTTTATCACAGCCTTCTCTTAGAGCCCTTTATATCGATCCACTCGGTTTTAGGGCTCATTCTATGTAATTATCTGCAAGCATCTGCCTTGCAAATTTCTATCTTAATGACGCTACGCCCTGTCTTGAGTTTTTTTTCTTTCTACTGGGGAACATGGATCCATGCGGATGAAAAATCGTTAAGATGGAACTTAATGTGCGCTCATGCCCTTTCGCTTGTCCCGTTTCTTTTTGTCCCTTTATTTCCAAAAATCGGATTTTTAATTTTTGCCTCAGCGGTATTTACCCTTTTCTATCGGGCAGAATCACCGGCGCTCATGGAGATTATCAGGAGAAATTTAGATAAAAATGCTCGCGAGGCAAGTTTCTCAATCGCAACAACCGCCGCGTACATTGAAGGGATCCTCCTGGCGTTTTTTACCGGTTGGATGATCGAACACCTTGAATCGGGATGGATTTATTTATTTCCGGCTTATGCGGCAATCGGGCTCTTTGGACTTTATTTCCAGGCAAAACTTAAGATCCTTCCTTTAAATGAACCCCAGGCTACTGTAGTAAATCGCTTTTCTTTTGTGGAGCCTCTAAAAATTGGAATCTCCCTTTTAAAAAAAAATCGGGAGTTTCTACAGTTTCAGATAGGATACTTTCTCTGTGGGGGTGGGTTGATGTTGTCGATGCCCGCCATACCTGCTCTACTTACCTGTTCAGGATTTTGTTTTACGACACTCTTTACTACTACTTGCGCCGTCAAGGAGTTGGGGATGATCTTTGCAGCCCCTTTGTGGGGGTTATTGATGAAAAAAACGCGTTATGAGTTTTTATCCGGGATCGTTTTTTCGTTTGTTGCCCTCTTTTTAGGACTACTGCAGATGTTGAATCTAGGGATTGCACTTCTATTTGTCGCATATTTTGTTTATGGGATTGCCCAAGCCGGAAGCCACCTGATATGGAACCTCTCGGGTCCTTATTTTTCAAAGGATCAGGAGAGTAGCCGGTATACAATGGTAAATGTATTCATGGTGGGAGCACGAGGTCTACTAATGCCTCTATTAGGGGGGTGGATATGTGACACCCTCGGGGCCAAAATAGCCCTCACTTCCGGGGTGGTTCTGTCTCTTGCAGGAACTCTATATGTCTGTCTGCCGATACGTCAACTTTCGGTAAAACAGCAGGCCCAATTTTGATCTATTAGACATAATGTAATCGCGCTTCCTTAACCAAGGAGGCGTAAAGTGAAGCCAAAAAAAGGCTTACTCCAAAATCGGAGTATTTTACAATCTCCAATAAAAACACGAGGTCTAAAGTCTCAAAAAAAGACCCCGTAGAGAACTTAGGAGTAAATCGTTTGAAATTACTAAATATTATTCTAATGAAACATAATTCCAATAAAATAGCTACGCAATTTCCGCTCTGCTGAGCAAAAAAGATCCATTTGCTTAGGAAGGAAAAATGCAGTGATTTAACAAAAAAAGGATTGACTAAAAGCGCGGTTAGAGAACCCTTTCGGAATCCTTTTTTTAAGGTATTACAGGGGGGGGGCCGGATGTTTTGAATCAAAAAAGTAGAGGATGGTATCGCCGAACTCTTTTTTCTTGACACAGGTCAAATTTTCGAGAAATTTAGATCTTTTAGATTGTTCGACAATCAAAAGCCCCCCCTCTTGCAAATGAGTCAGAGCTTTTGCTGTAAGAGAACCGATATCCAGATCGTAGGGCGGATCCATAAATATGAGATCAAACGTGCCGAGTTGGAGGAGAGCCTTTTCGACATCTAGTGGAAAAAGATGTGCTATCGAGGTGAAATGGAGTGCATCAATATTTTTTTTGATACAAGAACAGGCCTTAGGGTTTTTTTCAACAAAGGTGGCCTCTTTTGCCCCCCTAGAGAGAGCCTCAAGGCCCAGAGCCCCGCTTCCGGCAAATAGATCCAAGATGGTCGCACCTTCAAGTAAATAGTGGATAGAATCGAAGAGCGATTTTTTTACTAGATTAGTGGTGGGTCTAGTACTTTCGACCGGGACGCTAAGGCGCATACCCTTTTTTGCTCCGGCAAGAATGTTCATCGTTGCCTCCTAATGAAGCTCGAAAGATTTAAAAGACTATATAGTTTAGCGCTTAGGCTACTATTTTGTAAATTTATATGAAGATTTCTTGTTTATGTAAACGGTAGCAGTTGGAAAAAAATTAAAGCCGGATATCAAAAAGCTCAAGCCTTTTATTAGTCTCCTCGAGCTTTGAGGAGTCTTGCTTTTTAATGTAGCTTTCAAAGCCAATAGCCGCCCGCTTCTGTAGAAGTTCTTGCTTCATTTTTGCCCTGATACTCTCATTGCTGATCGTTCGAATCTCTTTTCGGATCTGGAAAATTTTACCATCGCACATCCCCTGAATCAGGATACTAAAAGGTTCATTTGTTTCTCTGACAGCGTAAAATCTTAGAGCTTTATTGATGAAAATGGGGTGGATCATCTGGTTATTTGGAATGATTTCGACTCCATCGGTGAGGGGGGTAATGGAAAGATTTGTGAGATAAGGGTATTTGATTTGGCGGATCATCGACCCGAATTTTCTTACAAAGGAGGATTCTGAAGGGAAGATAAAGCTTTCGCCGCTTCCAAGCAGCGAGATAAATTTCAGATCTTGGTTTTCTTTTTGCTGCATCGTAGCGGTGATGATCTGTAGATTGCCCCGATTCTTTGTAACAATTTTTTTTGCCTCTTCTAGATAGGTGAGTTGCTTAATCGGTTTGACTGAGTCGCATAAAAGGATTAACGAGGTGAGTTTAGTATCATCCTCTTCGGGGATTAAATTGGTACATGTTTTTAACAAAAGACCCTGCTCGACACCTTGAAAGGATTCGAGTTGGTCTAAAAAGCGTTTGGCTAGGATCTGTTTATCCTGGCTTACGCCCATGGGCTGGTCAAATAATTTTATTAAATTTTTTCCGGTAAAATAGATATTGAAGCGGGTAGCAGGGCTGAAGCTTTTGAGACTTCTTAGTATTGCAGTTTTATAGATCTCGAAGTGGGCTGCGGGGGTGTTTCTTGATCCATCCAAGATAAACAGAATCTCCTGATCTAAAATGGAGGGTTTTGATGTCCCTAGAAGCTCGAGTTCTATCTCGATCCCATATCCCTCTTTAACAGAGAGAGTGGCACCGGATGCTTTGATTTGGAATTCTTTAGAAACGTCTTCACTTAGCATCGCAATTTTATTGAAAGAGTCTATTGAAAAATAGAGCCTGCTCATCTGTTGATTCAACATTTTTGTCCCGGTGAGTGAGGTAAGGGACCGGTTGATCGAGGGAATATCAAATAGTTTAAGGTTATTGCTTTGAAAATCTTTAAGGATTTTTTGCTGTACTGTTACCGGGAGCTCTACTTGAATTTTATCAATGACGATTTCGTTACAAACTTCATTTTGAAGAGGTTCAAAAGCAACCTTTTTTTTATGTTCTAAAGTGATCGAGGAGGTAAACTTTTGACCCGGTAAGAAATCAAAACGATCCTTGTCGGAGAGCAACATCTCGGTATTGGCATCAAATAACTCCAGCAATGTCTCTTTTTGTACCGAAATTTTAATGAAGCCCGGATAGAGGACATCTATGTGGGAAAGGAGGATGCTTTTTGGAAAAATTTCTTCTAGATGACTTTTGGTTCCCGGCACTTTTGAGGGAAAATAGGATGATACTGTCTCAAATCGGGAAAATAGCAGAGAAGTTTGATCTGTATTTTCAACGAAAGCACCTAAAAAACCGGTAAAACCTGTCTCTTTCGGAAAGGTTCTTAGCTTATTTTCTTGGCTCAGGAGCCTCTCTTTTGGCAAAAATACCGGATGATGAAAGACTAAAAATCTTGCACCCTTATCCGCTGGCGACTTTTCAAGTTTTTCGCTTAATGGAAGGATAATCTTCTCCTCCTCAACCTCGTGCTGCAGGAACTCTCTTGATATAAGGCTCGATTGGGTCTCCTTTGTTGAAAGGGCGAGTTTGAAAGTTTTTGCGATCTCCACAATACCTAAAGAGAGGAACATCGGTCCTAAAGAGGTTGTCTTATCAAAATTTTGCTCTGTAGAAACAAGCGACACTGGGTTAGTAGCAACCGAAATTGGTAAAGATAAAGAGGGGGCAACGTCAAGTTTTGAAGATAAAAATGAAAGGAATGCAGATACTTTTTCCTCAACCGGGTCGATCCAATCGGATGCGTATTCACAAAAAGAGTGGATGGGCGCTTTTAAACAATCCAAATTAAATTCCAAAATATAACGGGCCCAACAAAAAATGCGTTGGAGAGGTGATTGCAAATAGTTTGTCTCACCCTGCATAGCAAATGGCTCTCTCACATGAGAAGAAGGCTCGATCTTTTTTACAGAGTGATTTGCAAGCGATGAAAGGAGCTGATTGGGAATCGTCAATTCTATTTTTTCTTCTTCAAAAGTTGTCGGTTCAAAAATGGATGGAAGGGTGGGGGGGGTATCAATCAAAAGTGTTCTTGTATCAAACAATGAAGCTTCGAAAGCCGAGTCGGCGACTAGAGACTCTTTGGATTGAAAAGAGGAGGTTGCAATCAAAAGATCCCCCTTTTTCATCCCGTTTTGGCCCTCTTTTTTTAAAATTAGGGCACTTTGTGTACCCCTCTCGCTTTTGAGAGGTTCCAGATTTAGGGGATCAAAATCAACAGAAGACTCCTTTTCCAAAATGAAATTGGAAACTTTAAGCTCCGGTTTTTCCCCGGTTAAGGATGCCTTCCCAAGACCCTCAAACCAGATGGGCTCCCCTTTTTCTATAAAAAAAATTGGACCCTCAAAGGCGATAGTTGCCTCTAAATAGTTGTAATCGGTCTCTTTAAGTTGCAAATTCACCTTTTTTATATCCCTTTCGCCAAGCTCGACCCAAAAATTGGATTTGAAATTCTTTGCGATCCTGAAAGCCTGTTTTTTTTCAGGAATTGAGGGCTCATTCTCTAAAATGAAAGAGGAGGCATTGATTTCAGAATTTGGTTCTTTGAGATTGAGTAAAAGGGGATCTTTGGAAAAATTCGGCTCAAAGGAGGCAGTAGAACTGTTCCAAAACAGATCAGGTACCAAGTATTCCTCATCGATGAGATGAATATGTTCTTTTAATTGCGCCATGCTCAGCCCAAATGATCTGAGGAGGAAATTGGGGGAGGCCCCCAGATGTGCGATCAAAAACTTTAGGGATCCTTCTTTTTCCTCTAGCGGAGGAAAATTTTCCTGATACGTTATTGTTTCAGAAAAATCTATTTTCAGTTGAGGAAACGGTGCAGGTATTGGCACATCAGAGGTCTCTACTCTCCCGATCGATTTTTTAGAACTATAGACCTCGTTCAGCAAATTTTTTAGAGGCACATTCAGTAAGTTTTTTTCAGAAATTAGGATGATAGACCTTGAAGAGGGCAAATATTTTTTTATCTGAGCTTCGGGATCCGATTCCCCGGTAATAAGATCTTTATTAAAAAAAGCTTCTTTCTTTTGAGACCTAGGATCTAACAGCCCCTCTTTGGGATAGAGGTTGTTTTTTGTCTCCCAATCGAGTCTGTCGAAAGCTCGATCCAAAAGGTAGGTGTTTTTGATTTTTTGTGACTTTGGAAAAAGGAATACAGCGGGTTCCACTTCAGGCTGTAAACTCTCCTTAGGAAGCTGTATTTCACCCGTCATGGAAGAAGCTCTTATAGAATAAGAGCTTATCCAGAAAATTGTGATGAAGGTTCTTTTACGTATCCGCACGGTTTTTTTTCCAAAAATGGTTAATCAAAAAGGTTTTCCTTTTCTTTAAGGCGCATCTCAATAAAATGGGAGATCCCTTTTTCTTTTTTCATCGATGATAAAAGTTTCAGCCCTTCAAGTCTGTAGACGTTGGCCTCTTGCACATGATCCTCGTTTTGTTCCAAACGGAACTTGGCCAAGAGCATCTCCACTTGGATCAGCTGCATGTACTCTTCAAAAATTTGTTTTGCTTTCGAGTTTGTCGCAAAGCTGGCTCTATAGGCTTGCACCTGTGGGTCTTTAGAGTTGGTGTAGTCCTCTTTGACACGATTCAAAAAGAAAAGGTTTTTCAGATCCTTCTCAAGCTCTTCAGATAAAAGTGTGCGTGCATCCACATAAACGAGGCTTGCCTCAAGATGGAGAGGCTCGGAGACACTGTCTTTTTGGATTTGCAGACCCTTAAGGTAATTGATTTTTTCTTCAATTTGTTCTTGGGTAAACCCATCTAGGTGATCTAGCTCGAGGCGGATTTTATGTATGCGGGCATATTCGGAGGCCATAGTTCTGTTTACACT
Source organism: Chlamydiota bacterium (assembly GCA_016866475.1). Classification (GTDB taxonomy): domain Bacteria; phylum Chlamydiota; class Chlamydiia; order Chlamydiales; family RGXB01; genus RGXB01. The sequence goes on from VGMF01000005.1 coordinate 35,957, forward strand.
TGATACAAGGACGGCTTCGTTAAGCGCCTCATAGGCCAGTTGTTTATTACCTTGCACTTCGTAGCATTTTGAAAGTTCTATTAAGGCTTCCTGTCTAAGATTCCAGGAGTGTGCGTTCTTTCTGTAAGCATCCACAAGGCTCTCTAGATAAACCTGTTTTTGTTTAATATTTCCCTCTTTGTGGGCAATACGGACTAGACGCATCATATCCCACTCCAAGTTCGGAGCCGCTTGGATTTGTTGGGCAACACTCTGTTTTTCGGAAAAAAAGATCGATTGTAAAATTTTTTTAGCCTTTGCCAAGTTTTGAGGGATTGTGGTCTCTTTAGTTTCGGTTTTTCCGTAGACAGGGCTTTGGATAGGGGATTCGTCATACAAAAGATTTGAAAGCCAAAGAAGATTTTCTTTGCGGATCTCAACATCGCCTCTTTCGAAGGCCTGGTAAAGATGCTCGGCCGCTTTTTCCTGGATACTTTTAAGTTTTTTTGATTGGCTTTGGGTCAGATTCGGAATCGATTCGAGGGTCTCTTTGTATCTCAAGAGCGCATTGAAGATCTGAATATGCATAGATCCCAAATGATTTTGCCTTTGAGCAAGCTGAACCGCCTTTTCGGCGTGATCGATAAAAGCATCATAATTTGTACGCATTCTGTCGTAGCATAAAGCCAAAAGAAGGTGGGCATCCGCTATTGAGGTGTGTTTAGAATAATCCTGTATGTAGGTCAAAAGTTTTTGCATCGATTCTTGGGTGTATCCTAAATCGTACCCTACTTTAGCCTGCAAAAATCGACTCTCCTGAATCTCTTTGTCTGACAACCCTTTAGCATTGGATAAAATCCATGACAGATCGCTGTAAAATTGGATTTTGGAGAACTCCTCAATCCCTTGTGCCTCCTTTTGGATCAAATCATAGAGCTGCAGCGTTCCCGATAAATAGTAGCGCCAGGCAAGATGGATCTGATCGGACCCCGGGAAGGTATCAATAAAGCTTTTAAGGCTTGTGCGCGAAAGCTCGTATTGTTCATTGTCATACGTCACCAGGCCATACTCCAGTAAAAGAGAATCTGCGCTTTCAAAATCTGAAAACTGTTTCAAGATTTTTTCTAGCTGATTCTGGGCTTCTTGAGTTTTGAGTTGCTCTTTCAATAAAAGGGCGTGGATAAAAATTGCTTTAGGTATCTCTTTATCTTTTGGAAAAGCAGACTCGAAGTCCTTTAGTGCTTTTTCATATCTAGCGAGCTCTTTGAGCTGCTGGCTTGATCCAAGCTCGATTAGGTACAGGTTCTTATTTTGGGACTCATCAAGACCATTTCTGGCATCAAGTTTATCCACTATTTCCAAAGCCTTATCGTACATCTTTGCCCCAAATAAAGAGCGAGAGTACATATAAAGGATCACAGGCATGCTCTGCACGTCGGCATGAGTTAAGACCAGGTCGATCGATTCAATCACCGAGTCGTAGGCCTCCATTTGAAATAAAAGTACGACCCGGTTGAAGGCGCTCGTATAGAGTCTGCTACCACGCATCGAAACAACTTCGGTGAATGTTTCGATCGCCGCCTTTGGGTTATAGACCGATTCTGCTAACCCGGCGTGGAAAAGGAGCTCTTCCCTTTTGTCCTTGTATTTCCCGGCAAGCTTTTTGAATAATTCGGCCGATTTTTGTGGCTCATTTGTTTTTTTATAGATCTCCGCTAATGCAAATTGAGAAGGTTCTGCGTAACCAGACTTGATAAGCCTCTCGTAGATCTTTTTGGCTTCCTCTAGAAGCCCCATGGACTGGGAGCCCTCTATTTCCATTGAACTACGAAAATACCCTTCGGCTACCAGGAATAGAAATTCCTCTTTACGTTCGTCGAATATTTCCGGATTAGAGAGATACTTGGCACCCATTTTATAGATGTCTTCATATCGACTAAGCTCATACATACCTTGCAGGGCATTGACAAGAACTTTTTGTTGGATCTCGGTATCTTGGATAGATAGGTACGCATCTATCGCTTTTTCAAAGACGCGGTCTTTCAGATAGATGTCCCCTAATATCCCTTTAAGATAGTCTTTGAGCGTGGAATCGGGATACTTCTCAAGAAATAGATAGATCTGCCTTTCAACAAGGGCGTAGTCTTGGTCTTTCCAGAACTCCGTAATACGGCGAACCATGAAAGCTTCCTCTTTATCCAACTCATCCGCAGGTATTCCCTGCGAAAACAGAGCCATATGTGACACAATCGCACTAAAAAAGAGCCCGCGTTTCATCCTTCATCCCTTTATAGCTATACTTACTTGATTTCTAATCGTTTAAGAAAAAAATTTAAATAAAAAATTGCTTGTGATTGAAAAAAAAAGGGCGAATCTTCAGATTCAGATTTTTTTTAGATAGGCGTTGTAGGAGTCAATAAGTTCGAAGGAGAGGTGGACATTGATATTTTTTAATGTCGAAAATATCTCGAGTCCTTGGGCAGTCATACCCAGAAAGAAATAGATCTTTCCAACTCTTAAAAGGATATTCTCATCAAAAGCGCGTAAAGACAAATAGCGGATTAATGTCTCCAGCTCCTGTTTTTTATCCCCTAGAGCTTCGTAGCAATTTGCGAGTTCCAAAAGTGCCCAAGGCTCATCTGCATTAGAAGCTAGACCAATTTTAAGCTCTTCCATCGCAAGCAAAAGAGAGGCGTCCACCCTTTTTTGCCTTTTTTCTGTTTGAATGATTTTTCTTACGACCCAGTATCTGCTCAGCGGCTCCTTCAGGGGAGATTGATAGAGACGATACATCCCCAAGTAGGATTTGGCCAAAGATAGATGCGTCGTTGAATTAAGGGGGTCTTTTTTGATTTTTTCGATGTGTTCCTGGATGGAGGCATACATCAAAAGCTCTTGCATTTTCTCGACATCCTTGAATTTCATCAGTCGGATAAGCGAGGAGATAGTGCCAAGATTTTGGAGATAAAATTGATTTTTTGAAAGCTTGTCGGTAAGACTTTCCGCTGCTTTTGCCAAAAAAAGATGCTCTTCCTGGTTGGGCTTAAGCTCCTCAATTTCCTTTCTGCACGCCTGAATAAAAAATCGGCGCAGATCCTGGAAGTCCTGGGGTTTTTTAGCCTGATAGTAAAATAAAAGAATAAGATAAGAAAAAAGGGTCAGTATCCAAGAAAAAAGGAGTCCTGCCACATAGGGAGATTTCGGGCTGTAGATCAATAGGCTTAAAAACAGCACCGTTTGGAGTGTAAGTAGGCTGATGCATGAGGAGTGGAAAATAAGATGAAAACTCGAGAGTTTTTCGAACCGCTCGCAAAAAACGACCTCTTCTTCAAGACTATCCATAGGATCGAGAAGCTCCAACGCGTCTTCAAATGTGGTGTAAGAGGTAGCTAGGGCCATAGTGCTTTTTTTTGTTTTAGATCCATTTGTTTACTGCATATATATTTTAAAAATCAATGATATTTTTACCTAAAATGGACCCTATCTTTCGAGACAAAATAATTTATAAACTTATAATTAAAGGTTGATTAAGATCAGCTGCAGCCGCAAGCTCCATAGCTCATATACTTCACCACCGAATCCGCCACACCTTTTCTGCACAGAGTTTTGCAATCCTGTTTTGTGAGGGCGAATTGGCTGTCGGATTCTTTAAGATAGCTGATGATCTGTTCGGGGGGGACATTCTGCTTTGATAAATTAACGACGTCTTGAATGTTGAGAGGTTCGTTATTCATTAGTTTTTGGGACAGACCCGGGTAGTCGTTGTCGATCTCTTGTTGCTTTTGTTTTTGATCTGCAGCATTTCCAATAAGGCCTCCTAAAATAGCACCTGCTGCTCCCCCTATAGCTGCCCCTTCCCAACCGCCCGCAAGACCGCCAATGAGAGCTCCGCCACCACCACCGACCAATGCGCCGGTCCCTGTATTTGTAGAGCAACTTACCAGACTCAGGACAAGGAGAGATGAAATAAGGGTTTTTTGCATAATTACCTTCGACCTTTATTTTCTCATATACAAAAGGGGATTATTTTTAAACCCGGAACAAAACAGTTTAAAATAAGAGTCACTTTAGGAGATCAGGCTTACTGCCTTTAAAATAAAAAAGAGGGATTTATCCCTCTTTTTTATACTTTGTCTAGACCAGAGCCTCTTCTAGCTCTTCTACATCGTAGGACATCGTATCCTCGTAGGAGGTGTCGTTGGCATCCCCTTTGAATCGGTAGCCTACCCCTCTTACGGTATCGATCCACTTAAAATTCGGGCCGAGTTTGCGACGCAATGCAGCGATGTGCACGTCTATATTACGATCCACTACAAAAGAATCATCGTTATGAATGTCGTCCAAAAGCTGGTTTCTTGTGAGCACTCTGCCTCGATTCGTGAGTAATCTTTTGAGGATTCCGAACTCGGAAAGGGTGATGGTGATCACTTTATCTTTTTTACGCAGCAAGTAACGGTCTACTTCCAGTGTAAATTCTCCGAAAGAGAGGATTTTTGGCGATTTTTCGGACTCTTTTCCACGTCTGAGGACTGCGCGGATACGGGACATCAGCACTTTTGGGGAAAAAGGTTTGAGAATGTAATCATCCGCACCAAGTTCAAGCCCTAAAAGGATGTCGAGCTCCTCGTCTTTAGCTGTTAATATAATCACCGGTATAGATTTGAGTTCCGGTGTGCTCTTTATTTTTCGGCAAACATCATATCCATTTTGTCCGGGAAGCATGATGTCGAGAAGCACTAAATCAGGCTTTTCTCTTTCTACGGCACGAAATCCGTTGATACCATCGACCTCAACGTGCAGTTTGAATCCCGAGAGCTCGGCTTGTAATTTGATTAGAGCTGCGATATCCTCTTCATCCTCGATCAGTAGAATGCGTTTCTTCTGACTCATGTGAATCCTTCTTCTTTAGCTTGGAACTGTTTTTTCTCTTTTGAAAAACGAAGGTTTTTCTAGAGTGTTTGTTTTAATATTCAAAATGATTCCCCCCGGAATTTTGGGATGCGGGGGGTACAACATAATCTATAAAGCTGGCCAGTCTTTGATTTATTTTTTTTGATCCCACTTCCTGTAAAAATGTTTCGTTGAGGTCAAAACTTGGGTAATGCTGTTGGTTTGATACAAAAACACGCACCCGAGGCGGGTTCTTTTTGCGCATCCTTATACAACGATTTCCCAAAATTAACCCCTTACTGCATCTGGAGTGTCTTAGTTAAAAATAAATCCCATAAGCGGGCACAAATAGTGTTATCTATTTTTCTGGTTTAAAGAGGATTATACATGCCGAGCATCTTTTTTTAAAAGATTATTTATTGGATTTTTTTGTAACATGTGAAGAAATTTTGGGCAATGGCGTGTGGTTACAAAAAGATCTTCATTAAGATCGCCTTTTGCATACAAACCTGAGTGCCTACATATCTCTTGGGCAAATCGTAGCGAAGGATTCATCATCTTTGCATAAGGGAACAGGGTTGATAAAAAAGACTCAATGTGGGGAAAATGGGTAGAGGCCAACAAGATTGTATCGGGTGCAAATAAGACCACCTCTTTGAGTTGTTCAAGAAAGATCTCCTCGTCCTTTAAACCCGATTCTATCATTTGAATCAGGTTTTGCAAATCGAACCCTTGGATTCTAGTATATCCTTTTTCCGAAAACAGATTCTGATAAAATCCGGTGTTTATGGTAGCTGAACTCCCTAGAATCGCAACAGACTCACGAGCTAACGACTCTAAAACCATTTTTTTTGTTACTGACGAGATCAACCCAAAGCTGTTCGGTTGGGTTTGTAAAGCGACCGAAGCTGTGTGGCAGGCTATGTAAATTTTTTCCAGACAAAAAGTTTCGAGCCCTTTTTGTGCGGCAAAGACAGCGTCTTGAATCTCGTCTTGATTTTTGGTGCCGTAGGGGAAATTTTTATTATCGGCAAGATAGATAATGCGTAGATCTGGGGATACCCTTTTCACCTCATTAAGAACTGTCAATCCCCCCACGCCTGAATCTAAAAGGCAGATCATTTGGGAACTCTGATTTCCTGGCCCACAAGGATCAGGTCATTGTGCAGCTGATTTATTTTTTTGATCTGTTCAGGTGTAGTTCCAAATAGTCTAGCGATCTTTTCTATCGAATCACCCGCTTTCACCCTGTAGAATGCGATTTCATTCGATTCTTCTCTAAACTCTTTTATACTTTTTTTGATACGGCCAAGTTCTTGCACGGATTCATTTTGGGATTGGAAAAATTTTTCCACCTCCTGGAACTTCTGTTTATACAGACCCACAGCTTTTGCAATTTCTTTTGATTCTATGTCGATCCGGTCAAAACGCTTGATAAGATGATCCAATGTCCGTTCGATTTCTAAAATCTTTTTTTCCGTTAAAGTAGCATTGTCGAGCGATCGCCCCCCGATTTTCCCCGGATGGTCCTGCGCGTGCAAATAGCTCAGATCTTCGTCGTGATTTAAAATTCTCCCCTCCAAAATGCCAACTTCGATTTGGTAGGCCTTCATCTCATGCTTCAGGTCCTCAATCTCGTTTTTTAGCTTTTGAACACTAAATTCCATTTGTTGTTTATCGGATCTTTGGGAGACAACCAAGTTAGAACAGGAGGCAAATAGGGCAAATAAAGGGGCAAACCGCTTCATCTAGGACCTCTGTTGGAAGATTTTGAATTCTACGCGCCGGTTTTTGGCAAACGATTCTTTTGTCCCCCCTTTCGTAACGGGTCTTTCTTTTCCGAAAGAAACTGTGTGAATCTGCTCCGATTCTACTCCTGCCTTGATCAAAAGGCTACGGATGAATTGGGCTCTTCTGGTGCCTAAAGCGAGGTTGTAGGCTTCAGAGGCCCTTTGATCGCAGTGTCCCTCTACGCTCAGGTACACATGGGGATTTTTCTTCATATACGAGGCGATTCTGTTGATCACTTGGTAGTACTCTTTTTGTGACAGGACATGCTCGTCGGTATTGAAGTATACTGTGGAAAAAATGGAGGCAAGCGTTGTGGAGGGTTTAGAGAATTGCTCCGCATTATAAGCTCCCCTTTTTTGGGGTGTGCGCATCTCTTTGGAGTGGGGGTATGATTCGTCCATGTACTGGCTGGAGAGGTCCTGGTCTTTGAGAGGGATAAATTCTTCCTCGGCAGATTGGTAGATCTCTTGAGAGGTCGCTACGATCCTTGATTCTTCTTCGATCAAGCCTAAATAAGCGAGTCCCTGCTTTGTATAGGACCTTGTCGCCATTTTCGTCTCTTCCCATGCATCATAAAGGGTGCTGGTGCAGCTCGCAAGTACGAAAAAAACGAGCGGATAGAATTTTTTCATATGGTTTCTCATCTTTGTTCCCATGAGGGGAAATGGGAAATCCCATCCCCTGTGGGTATTTTTACAGGTTTTTGCTTTACAATATCAATAGTATAAATTTGGGATTCCTTTCCTGTTGTATTGTAAACTAAATGGATGCTATCGGGCGCCCATGAGGGATTTTCCTTATCGAGGGGGCCTGTTGTAAGAGGCACCTCAATTTTTTTATCCAGATCGAGGATCCAAATTTGCCGATATCCTTCACTCAAAGCACTGAATGCAATTTTTTTTCCGTCAGGAGACCAAGAGGGGCACGTGCACTCTTTGTGATTGGTTGAGAGTAATTTTACAGGCGGTATTTTTTTTGACCGGATAGCATCGACGATCTCTAAAATGTAAATTTTGGGGGATCCCTCTTTGTCCGAAACAAAAGCAAGTTTAGAGCCGCAAGGGGAAAAGGCGGGCGAGGCTTGGATCGACTGATTTTGTGAAAAGAGTTGTATAGGCTTCCCTAGAACCCCTTTTTCTGGATGTAATTGTTGAAAAAAAAGATCTGTTTTTCCCGAAGCATCGCAAATAAAAGCGATCTTGTCTCCACGTAAGCTCAAAGCAGGCAATAACTGATTTCCTCTTAGAGAAAGAAGCGGGGTGGAGATGTGCGATAGGGAATTGCCTTTAAAGATTTTAGGCTGCCCCTTTTCGTAGGAGACAAAAACGTAATCGTACCCTTCCCCTTTTTTTGAGTTAGGGATCATGATAGGGGTGATGAGATAATTTTGGGAGGAGGTGATTTTTTTTAAGTTGTGGCCGTCTTGTTGTACCTCGTAAATGTCGGAGATCCAATCACCGTCAATATCTTCGGTTTTTTTGCAAAAGAGGATTTTAGTGCTTGCTATCCCCTCCTGCTGGAAAATTTTTTTGTGAACTAGATCAAAAACCTGATGGATCTTTTGCCTATCTTCAACAAGGTTCCCCCCCAAATCGACTTTGCCTACCAGGTGCGTTTGGTGAAATCTTGGTTCATAGAGCTTTACAGTCAGGTTTTTTCCTTCAAATTTGGGCAGAAGGACAAAATCGGAAGAAAAAGCGGCCAATTCTTTCGAGGGGTTTTTCATAGGCCCACTCACAAGAGGCTCTATATCAATTTTACCCATAGTGAGATCCAAATGGAACGATGCGTCTATATCGTCTTTGAGGATTTCCAGGATCGATTCTTTATAATTTGCGCCCCACTCACCGATAGAAGAGCAGTCGGAAAAATAGAGCGAGGGCAACGATTTGACAGTTTCTAATGGGACAACAATCGGCGGGGTTTTTGATGTAGAAAGCAAAAACATAGGGAGAAGCATTGCAAAAAAAAGAGGGTTTCTCATGAAGAAGATCCTCCTGTAGAATTTTTTTTCACATCCATTTTATGGGTAGAATAAAGAAATACTGTCTTAGTTTCCAGTACAAAGATGCAGGCTCAGCTCTAGGGGCTCATTTGCATCAAAAGGGGGGAAGACCATTTTCTCTAACGCAGTTGCGACAATTTTAGCATTCAAGGGGCTCTTTGAACTAATTTCAAGGATAGTTTCTACGAGTCCGTTGGGAAGAACCTGGATCACTACATCAACGCTTTCAGGATCGACGAGCCTTAAAGCTTTTTGTAGAATTTGAACCACTTGCGTTTCGTAGGGGATAGAATCTTTCAAGTCTGTTGCATATTCAAACCCCACAAAAAGATCTTTTGGGGACTCTTTAAAAGAGGTTTCAATTTTTTTAAGATCTCTTTCGAGTTCTTGAATCCGTTTCATCGGGCTCTTTTTTTCTTGAGCTGGTGCTTGTGGTTTCTTTACTTGAGGGGCGTTTTTTATCCCCTTTTTTTCTTGAACCGGTACTTTTTTTTCAGGAGCCCTACCCTTTTTTTCAAGGGGGGATTTTTCCTTTAAAACAATAGGGTTTTTGCTATTTAAATGGGTGGTGTGGACACGCATTTTTTGTTTGGGTCGTGACGGAAAAGAAAAAGTGGAGCTGAAAGAGAACAATAGCAAAACCAATAGGTGTACCTGAAGGGTCCTTTTAAGAGCGATTTTTTTTGGACTATCCTTCGGGTTGGACCACAAGATCCATCTCTTCAAATCCTGCTTGTTCCAGCGCATGTTTCACATTCAAATAGGTTCCAAAAGAGGAGTTCTTGTCCTGGTAAAGCTCCGGAATCTCCTCATGGAATGATTTTTTTAGTTCGTCTAGTACGCCCGGCAGCTGTTTCAGTGTCACCGGCGTATCGTTGATTTTAATTTGACCCGTTTTTTGGACAAAAATACGGATCCTCCTTTTTTCCCTTTGCCCGGTTGCCTCCACCCCTTTTTGGGCCAAATGGATCGATTCGATGTCCAAAAATGGGGAGATAACAATAAACAACACAAGGACTGTGAAAAGAACATCAATGAGGGGGGTAAGGTTGATTAGGTCTGTTTCTTCGGCTATTTGGTCGAGAAAGCGTTTTCGCATCCGGTCAATCCCTTCGATATCCCATCTCTATCTCGTGCACGAGTAGAGCGCAAAAAGAGCCCATCGATAGAGTCATTTCTTTTGCTTTCGATTTCAAGTAATTGTAGCCTATGAGCGCCGGTATTGCTATTAAAAGGCCTATTACCGTAGTGGCCAGAGCGGTCGAAAGGCCACCCATCACAACCTGGTTCGAAAGGGCTGATACACCTTTTCCAAGACCTGTAAGGCTGACGAGCAAGCCCCAAACGGTCCCTAAAATTCCTAAAAATGGGGCCAACGATATGGAGGTAGAGAGGATGAAAAGGTTTTTATCCAAATCTTTGCTGTTCTGCAAAACTTTTTGATCCAAATAGTTCTCCAGCATCTCCACATCGGATCTGGTTAAAAAATTTTCCTCTACCCTATCGAGCTGGCGATTACGCTCCAATAGGTCGATCGTGCATTTTTTAAAATGTTTGTAGAGGGAAAACATCGGATTGGAGGTGAGGGTTTCCAAAATGGATTTTTCTAGAATCGGATGCTCTTTTTTTTCAAAATTGACAAGAAAATTTTGCATCTCTTTTTCCAGCTTACCAAACTGGCGAGCTTTAAAAATCAAAATAAACCAGGAGAGGAACGAGAGTGAAAAAAGGAGCAAAAAAATGATTTTCCCGAAACCGTCGGAATCCTTAAATGCGCTGACAAAAATGTAGATGGATGTCATAATTATCTCGTTTAGGGATCGGTAAATTTTTTGTCATAGAGAGTTTACTTGTTATCCAACCTACTGATTTAGAGGCTACTTGTCAATGATTGATACGCACTGCCATTTGGGAGAGGATTACAAGGAAGTTCTCAAAAGGGCTTTCGAGATTGGTGTAGACCACGTAATCAATATCTGTATCGACGTGTTGGATATAGAGAGGGGGCTCAAAATTCACCGGGAATATCCTACGGTACCGGCAGTTGCAGGGATTCATCCCTGCCATGCGCACGAGGTGGAAAATGGGCATTTCGACCTAATTTGTGGGCTTGCATCAACCAAGAAGATTGTTGCGATTGGAGAAACCGGTCTCGATTTGCACCATTCACAAAAGCATCTGGCGATTCAAAAAGAGTACTTTAAAAAACATATTGAATTGGCCAACGACTTGGATTTGCCCCTTTCAATTCATTGTAGGAATGCCTATCAGGAATTGATCGATTTCATCGAAAAAAATCGGGTAAAAAAAGGGATTCTTCACTGTTTTGCGGGTTCTTTTGAGGTAGCTCGTTGGGCTCTTGAAAAAGGTTTTTATCTCTCTTTCAGCGGAGTAGTCACTTTCAAGAACGCTACACAGATGCAAGAGATTGCTGCAAGTATCCCTTTGGAACGGATGCTGGTGGAGACGGATGCCCCCTGGCTTCCCCCCGAACCGTTCCGTGGTAAAACAAATGAGCCTGCCTACATCCCTTACATAATTGAGAAAATTTCCCGGCTCCAAAAAAAACCAAGAGCGGAAGTTGAGGAAAAAATACTCAAAACCTCAAAAGAGCTTTTTGGATTATAATTTTTCTTCAAAAAAACGTTTAAACCACGTTTAATAAAAGATACCTTAAAAATTCACTACCCGTTGGACAAGGACAAAGCTAGGAAACATTTCTTGGCAAGGTTTCAAAGAAATTATTGTAAAGTAAGTAGAAAACAGACATGGATCCCCGTAAAAACAACCTCCCAAAAGAATTTATTCTATCACGTTTGCACTCTTTGACCGGTTTGCTGATTGTGATTTTCCTTTTTGAGCATCTCTTAACAAATTCACAAGCGGCTCTCCTTATCGGAGATGACGGGGCCGGTTTTGTCCGTATGGTCAACTTTATACATGACCTGCCCTATCTGCAGGTTGTGGAGCTGACGTTTATTGGTGTGCCGATCGTGTACCACGCTATTATCGGGATCCAAAAAGCCTTGTACGGCAGATCCAATTCTTTTGGCTCTAAAGAGGGGTCAAGACCCTATATGCCTTATACAAGGAGCAGGGCTTATACCTTTCAGAGGTGGACTGCCTGGATTTTGTTGTTCGGAATCATAGCTCATGTGGCCCTTTTTCGTTTCTACCTGTATCCTGCTGAGGTTAAGGAGGGGAGTGGTAGGCTTTTTTTCACCCGCATCTCTTTCGATAGCGGACTTTACTCGCTCCAAGACAGGTTAGGATTTTCACTTTATGACACTGCAGCTATTACGGAATATAAAGATGCTCTCAATAAAGAGTTGGGGCAGCAGGCTCTTGTTGACCAGAGGAAAAAAGAAATCGAGGGGGGTGGCTTACAGTATAATTTGGAAGCTTCCGAGCTGGGAAAACAAAAGGCCAAATCAATCGAGATGGGGGAATTTTACCAGGGATTGACAAAGAGGGAGCTTGAACCCAATCAGGTAATTTTAGTGACCAACTCTTTTGGAACTTCACAATTGATGAATGTCAGAGATGTCTTTAAAAGCCCCATGAAGGCAATTTTATATACGATTTTTGTTGCTGCCGCAGTCTTTCACGGGTTTAATGGTCTATGGGCGTTTACAATTACTTGGGGGCTTGTCGTAAAACAGGTTTCCCAAAGACGGATGTTAAAAATTTGCATTGGGCTGATGTTTTTATTGGGCTTTTTGGGCTTGAGCGCAGTTTGGGGAACTTATTGGATCAATTTGAGGAGCTGACCTATGGCAATACAACAGGAAGTGATTGTAGTGGGTGGGGGGCTTGCAGGCCTTTCGGCTGCGATGCGATTGGCGGAACACGGGATTTTGGTCCACCTGGTCTCTTTAACTAAAGTTAAAAGGAGTCATTCCGTTTGTGCTCAGGGGGGGATCAACGCAGCGGTCAACTTAAAAAATGAGGGAGATTCACCCTACATCCATGCCTATGAAACGGTAAAAGGGGGGGATTTTCTTGCCAACCAACCTCAAGTCGTGGAGATGTGTTTGGCTGCTCCCCAAATCATCAAAATGCTTGATCGTTTTGGCTGCACATTCAATCGTAATCTTGAGGGGGGGCTGGATGTAAGGCGGTTCGGGGGGACCACATTTAACCGAACTGTGTATTGCGGATCTTCTACGGGACAACAGCTATTATACGCACTCGACGAGCAGGTGCGCCGTTATGAGGTGAAGGGGCTTATCAAAAAATATGAGCACCATGAATTTATGCGCCTCGTAATAGATGAGGAAGGGATTTCACGCGGGATTATTTTGATGGACCATTATAATCTCAAGATGGAAGTTCTAAAAGCTAACGCGGTGATTATCGGCACCGGCGGACTTGGCTTCATGTTCAAAAAAAGCACGAACTCCACCATTTGCACCGGAGCTGCTAACGGTCGCTTGTTCATGCAGGGAATGGAGTATGCTAACGGTGAGTTTATACAAATCCATCCTACATCGATTCCTGGCCATGATAAGTTGCGTCTTATGACTGAAACACTGCGCGGATTTGCCCGTGTTTGGGTCTTTGGCGATGAGACAAAACAGATCAAAGATGAAAACGGGAACTGGATACCGTGTGGGAAGACGGGGGAGCGCTGGTATTTTTTAGAGGATATGTACAAGCTTTTGGGAAATCTTGTGCCGCGCGACATTGCCGCCAGGGCGATTCATCAGGTGTGTGAATTGGGGCTTGGGGTTGAGGGGCATAAACAGGTCTATCTCGACTGCACCGGTTTTGATGAGTCTTTAGTGAAAAAATTCCAGTCTGTTTTTGAAATTTACCAAAAATTTACCGGTGAAGATCCTAAGGTCAAGCCGATGAAAATTTACCCCGGAGTGCACTACACGATGGGTGGGGCTTTTGTCGATTACCCTGCTGAAGAGGATGGGGACCGGCATTTAAGGTTTAAGTACATGACAAATCTAACCGGATGCTTCAATGTGGGAGAATCCCAATATGGAATCCACGGAGCAAACCGCCTTGGGGGAAATTCTTTAATTTCGTGTATTTTTGACGGGCTTGTTGTGGGGGATGAGATGCAGCCCTATTTCCACCAGTTGAAAAAAGATTACAAGGAAATACCTGAGGAAGTTTTTGAAAGGGCGTTGGCAAAAGAGCAGGCATTCAAGCATGAGCTCATGTCAAAAAAAGGTGTGGAAAACATCCATCAGCTCCATGAAGAGCTTTCTGAGATCTTGGTGCGCGATTGTACTGTGGTGCGTCATAATGAGTCTTTAGAAAAAGCGGTGCAGGAGATCAAAAAAATACGGCAAAGGTATAAAAATATCCGTCTTGATGACACATCAAATGAGCTGAATCAAACATTTATTTTCGCAAATCAATTTAGAGGGATGCTTGAAATTGCACTCGTGATAGCAAAAGGGGCCCTTTTACGTGATGAATCGCGCGGAGGGCACTTTAAGCCAGAGTTTCCCGATCGGGATGATGTGAATTTCTTAAAACATACGATAGCGACCTATGATCCCGACGAGGGGGAGCCAGTGATGAGTTTCCGTGAAGTTGACACCAGATACTTTACTGTGGCAAAACGGGATTATAAGAAAAAAGTGACTTTGGAGAGTCTTGACCTCTCTAAAATTCCCTCAAATTTACCGGCTTACGTGTGAGGAGCTCAGATGAAATCGTTCACCCTACAAATTCTTCGAGGAACTGAAGGAAACCAGTATGTTGAGGAGTTTGAGCTGGAGCTTACCCCTTTAATGAATGTGATCACCGCTTTGATGGAGATTCAAAAGCGGCCGATCAACAAAAAAGGGGAGCTGACGACCCCGGTAGTTTGGGAGCAAGCTTGCCTCGAGGAGGTCTGCGGCTCCTGTTCGATGCTTATCAACGGTATCCCGAGACAATCCTGTACAGCGATGATACAGCCTATTTTAGACGAGACCGGGACTGATAAGATACATCTGGCCCCTTTTGATTGTTACCCTCTTATACGTGATCTTGTGATTGACCGATCCAGAATTTTTGACGATTTGAAAAGGATCAAGGGCTGGAGCGAGGTAGACGGGAGTCGAAGTACCGAATTTGGTCCGAAAATTCTTCCTAAGACGCAAGAGGTGATGTACGAGCTATCGACTTGTATGAGCTGTGGCTGTTGCCTTGTTGCTTGTCCGAACTACACAAAAACAACACAATTTGTCGGTGCTGCGGTGGTGGGACAGGCAAGATTGTACAACTTGCACCCAAATGGAAAATCCAACAAGGAAGAGAGGTTGAACACCATGATGGGAAAAGGGGGTTTGCATGAGTGTAGTAAAGCGCAAAATTGTGTTCAGGTCTGCCCGAAAAAAATTGATCTTGTGGAAGCTATTGCAGAATTAGGAGATCAGGTAACTGCTCATGCATTCAAAGAATTTTTTGGCTCTAATAGCCCTGAAGAGTAGATCTATATTTAGCCGGGTCTTAGATAAGGTCAGTCAAGATATACTGTTTGTTTTGGACTTTTGAGGTCTTGTAAAATTTCCAGCATTGAAATCTCTTTTAAAGAAAATTCCTTTGTTAGTTCCTGAAGATAGGGCTCTACAAAATCTTGGGGTTTGGTGAAGTGGGTATTCAAAGAAGTGACAAAGGTGGCGTGGGGGCGGTTTTGTCTATAAGCCGGTGCCTTTTCGGGAGTTTTTAGGAGCGAAAGCTTCTCATTTGAGAAATCAAACAGAAAGCTGGTATGGTGCAAAATACGATCTTTTTTTACATATTGTGCCGTGCCGCCAACTTTACTGTTTTTAAGAACGTAGTCGGTTTCTATACGGTCAATGGGTAGGTTGGGGTGCGCTTTTTTGAATCCGTTGACTGTCCAATTGAAAAGTGTATCTACACATTTTGCCTCTTCTAGTTCTTTAGATAAGATCCAGCTTATAAAAATGGTCGACGAGTCGACATAAACGGTTCCACCCCCTGAAAACCGACGGATAAGGGGGACGTTCGGATTCTCAACGACCAGGGCATCACGATCATTTGATTTCCCTAGCACAATCGCATCGGGCGTTCCGTAGTTGACTAACAAAATATTTTCGCATGGCTCCTCTAATAGATACTCCTCAAGAGCAAGCATATTGAAAATAGGCATGTTTTTTAATTTCACAACACGGAGCGTTTTCATAGAGGCTCTTTTTCTTTTATTTGTAATTATTATTTATAGTCTTTTCAATTAGGGTGGAACTTTTTTTTTGTTAAGATAAATGCATCTTTTTTGCCAGCCTAAATCGGCCCTATTAAAAAACAATCGCCTGCTCCGGCGTCGCTTTGGGTCGAGAAAAAATCTAAAAGCAATCTTTTGGAAAAAAAGTTAAATCCTAATTAAAAAGACTCTATATGGAAAAGAGAATTTTTGCAATCAAGCCTAATACATAAGACTATACAAAACTTAAGTGGAGACTGTCGAGTCAGGTTGTCTACGATACAAACGTCTCTTCAAGAGTTGCAGTTGGCGCTTGGTGGGGATGTTTTCTAAAGCCTCTAATAGCCACAAATAAAATGTTCAGATCGGCTATAGTGATCCCCGGAAGCCTACCAATTTGGCCCAAATGCAACGGTTGAACTCTTTTTAATGTCTCTCTGGCCTCATTTCTTAACCCTTTTACGAGTTCAAAATCCATCCCTTCGGGAACGCTGATGGCATCGAGATCTTTGAGTTTTTGGTTTTCCTCCTCTTGACGCTTGATGTAACCGGCGTATTTAAGCTCAAGTTCTACCTGAAAACGGGTCTCTTCTTCAAGATCCGGGACTAAGTGGGGATAGTCTTGTTGTACTGACAAGTAGCTTTTGTCGGGCCGTGCAATCATCTGTTGCAAGGTATAGCTCCGGTCTTCAACCTGGACATGTCTTTTGAGTAGTTGGATAGCATCTTTGATCTTCTGTTTTTTAAAATCTAGCGCCTCCATATCCTCTTTTGTGACAAGCCCGCCTAGTTGGTAGCCATAGTGGGAAAGTCTAAGATCCGCGTTGTCTTGCCTTAAAAGAAGGCGAGCACCGGCCCGGCTGGTAAACATCCGGTAGGGTTCGGTCAATTCCATCGATACGATGTCTTCAATCATGACCCCTATGTACGACTCCTGTGGGCTTAAAATGAAGGGGGGGCGCCCTTGTACTTTTAAAGCCGCATTCACCCCGGCAATAAAACCCTGGCCTGCCGCCTCTTCATAACCTGTCGTGCCATTGATTTGGCCGGCTAAAAATAATCCTTGGATAGTCTTGGTCTCAAGAGACAGTTGTAGCTGGCCGCTTTTCACATAATCGTACTCGATCGCATACGCCGGGCGTACAATCTCAGCGTTCTGTAGACCTGCTATCGATCGGATTAGAGGGACTTGCACATCAAATGGCAAAGAGGTTGAGATCCCGTTCAAGTAAAGCTCTTGGGTATAAAGCCCTTCCGGCTCAATAAATATTTGATGACGCTCTTTATCGCTGAATCGGACAATTTTATCCTCGATCGAGGGGCAGTAGCGAGGGCCCACCATTTTTTTGGAGTAGCCAGCCGATTTGTAGAGGTTTTGTTCTACAATTTTTTGGCTTTCTTGCGATGTATAGGTGATGTAACAGGGGACTTGAGACAGCCTTGAAAACCCTTTTTTGAAAGAGAATCGGACATCCTCCTCGCCATCCTGCCGTTCGCATTTCGAAAAATCAACGGACCTTTTATGTATTCTGCAAGGGGTACCGGTTTTGAGTCGACCCAACCGCAATCCGTGCTGGGAAAGGCTGTTTGAGAGCCCAATAGAGGGGGGATCTCCGGCTCTTCCACCCGAAAATTGGGTTGACCCTATATGTATTTTCCCCTGCATGAACGTTCCCGAGGAGAGAATTACTGTAGAAGAGCGAAAAGCGATGCCCTCTTTAGTTGAGATTCCTACGACCGCTCCGTTTTCAATAAGCAGATCCTCGATTGTCCCTTGCATCAAAAAAAGATTAGGGATTGTTTCCAGGGTCTCTTTCATTTTTTGAGCGTACAGGTGTTTGTCCGCCTGGGCACGAGGAGACCAAACGGCAGGACCTTTAGAACGGTTTAACATTCTAAATTGGATGGCAGTTTGATCTATAATTTGACCCATGATACCGCCCATTGCATCGATTTCGCGCACAATTTGCCCTTTACCGGTTCCCCCGACCGCAGGATTGCAGCTCATCTTGGCAATAGTATCCAAGTTCATGGTAACTAAAAGTGTCCTCGCCCCCATCTTTGCAGCTGCATGTGCAGCTTCACAGCCGGCATGGCCGGCTCCGACGACGAGAACATCGTAAAATGTCTCGTAGGTCCACATGGGAAGAACTAAGGGTTCTTGTGTCTGTTGAGTTTGCGAAGTTTTTTCAACTTGTGGCGATTCATCTTCGCTTTGCGCTTCTTTTTAACAGAGGCCATTTTGACTCCAATTTGATTCAAGAAGCATACTTTGTTTCATTTTAAAGGTAAAGGGGTAGCGCCGGTTTTTTTAGAGATATATAAAAAAGTTTTTAAAACCTGGGGGTGTAAAAATTCAAATAGTAACCATCTAATTTCTTTAAGAAATTTTTAAAAACATATTTGGAGTAAACCGGGACTCAAGAAAAAAAGAGACCCTCTTTTTTGGAGTTTAAGGCAAAAATACTAGAAAAAACCGCTTTTATCCATAAGGGACCCTGGTTTTTAAAAGACGAACGCTAAAAAGCATACTTTAGGCACAATCATGATGTATGGAATGCTTGTTTTATGGGATAAGGCCGCTATCATTTGCAGCATCGGGACACAAGCTATTGAAAAACTATGGATTCAAGATTGCTTGAAGACAAGTTTCCAGCACGTTTGTTTTGCCTTGAAGGGATCTAACACAAAAAAACTGCAAATTAGATCTACTAGACCTCTACCCAATTCTTAAAAATGAAGTGCAATTGTATATTTTGCCCTTATTTTGGTGTGAAAGCCTGAAAGGCATTTGTATTGAGCTGCTGGCTTAAAGAGGGCTCCTGGGGAAGAGCTACAAAGTTTTGGAACAGCGCTAAAGATTTTTTGTAGACCAACTGGATGTCGCCTACTTTGCCGTGACGGTTTTTTGCAACGATCAATTCGGCCGTTCCCGGCTTATCTTGAGGGTTGTAGTACTCTCTTCTGAAAAGAAACATCACGATGTCCGCATCCTGCTCAATCGAGCCCGACTCTCTAAGATCCGATAGCATCGGCCGGTGTCCCTGACGCTCTTCTACCTTACGTGAAAGCTGAGATAGGCAAATGACCGGGATATTGAGCTCTCTGGCCAAATTTTTAAGCATACGGGAGATCTCTGAGATCTCGTTCTGTCTGTTATCGGAATTGTAGTTTGCTTTAGGCCCACTTAGAAGTTGTAGGTAATCGATCACCAAAAGTTTGATGTTGAACATTTCTTTCATCCGGCGAGCTCTGGATCGCAGGTCAGAAATTTTTAGTCCTGGTTGGTCATCAATGATCATCGTATGTTTTTGCATCTCATTGACAGCAGCAACAACTTTTTGGTAATCGCCCCCTGCAAGTGAGCCCGTTTTGATTTTTTCCGATTCCACCTCGCTTTCTGAGCAGATCAAGCGGTGAAGCAATTCTTCGGCGTTCATTTCAAGAGAAAAAATACCCACAGCCTCTTTTGAGCGGAACGCGACATTTTGTGCGATGTTGAGAGCTAGAGCCGTTTTTCCCATCGAAGGACGTGCCGCCAAAATCAATAGTTGCGAGGGGCAAAGGCCATTGATCATTTTGTCCACATCAAAAAAATGGGTAGGCAACCCGGTGAAATGGGCTGCATTTGGACCTTTCGTTAAATATTCCTCTTGCCTATCCTGCAACTCTTTTAAAAAAGGGAGTTTTGTTGTAGCGCGCACACCGGAGAGAATATCCCTGATCATGAAGCTATCTTTCGCCGATTTTTCTTGAGAAATTGTATAGAGCTTCGCTTGGCATTCATCAAGAAAAGAGAGGACATCCTGAGGCTCTAGCTGCGCTTTTTTCTCCATTTCCGAAGCGGTACTGATCATGCGGCGTAAAAGAGCCTTGTCTTTAACAACATTTACATACTCTTCAATGTAGGCTGATGTACCTGCGTAGTGGGCAATTTCTGTTAAAGCTACAATTCCCCCGACCTCTTTGAGTTGGTCTTTGCGTTTTAGCTCTTCATTTACGAGGTGCACGTCGGCAGGGCGATCGTTGCGGTAGGCTTCTTGTAAAACATGGAAGACAAGTTGGTGTTCTTTAAAATAAAAGTCTTCAGGGACTAGAGAGTCTGCGGCGACATTCAAAGCGTTGACAGAAGAAAACATCATCCCTAAAACAAGCTTTTCGGCCTCTTTGGATTGGGGAGGGACCCTCGGTTTGGTCTTAGAGGGCTCTTTTTGTTTTTTATCGGTATTTTTCTCTTTGATTGTCAATTCCATGATTGCTGCATCATAGGCGAAAAGGGAAAATATTGGACACGAAAAAAACGATAAAACAGACCTAGAACACTTGAGAGCCGTAGAGATCACCCAAAAAGGGGTTCTACTCCCTTTTTAAACCTTTGCTTGAGACATGTTGTTTCAAAGGGATAGTGGATCCGATCCATTTTATTCAGGGTGAACAGTTAATCACCTTTGGGATTATGAAAAAGAGCTTGAATTTTTTTTTAAGATAAGAAAGGATTTATTTAAAGATAAAAAGGTTCTAAATATGCTTCTTGTCCCTATTGTGCCCTCTTTTTCAAATCTTTCAGTATTTAAAAAGTTTGCAAGACCGATAACGGAATCGAACTATCCGAAACCAGTTTTCCCAAGAGTTGAGGCCCCTCAATGCGGATTGTATCCTTTTTTAGCTAAGTGCAGATTCTCGTGGGATCAGAAAATTTTTACTAAAGTGGACAGTTTTTTGGATTGGTGTGTTTTAGACCAGTTCAAAAGTTGGTTCTCAATGGGTATCCACAGCCGTTTTTCACAAAAAAATCTTTGCGAAGAGCAGGAATCTATGAGACGTGAGTTATTGCATAAAGGGGTTGATATTCTCAAGATAGCAGAGGAGGCTAGGGAGGTTTTTTCACTTGCCGAAAAGCCTTTGATCTCTTTTGAGAGAATGGAGGCGTGTGCTAAAACGCACGGGGTTTTTTCAAAAAGGATCACGGTAAATCCCGAGCAGATTCACGACAAAAACGATGCTATTTTTGCTATAGGGCATGAAATCGGCCATATCCTGAACGAGGATCTATTCAAGTCGTATTGCACCGGATTTTTTGCATATGTTGTAACGGTCTATGAAGGATTTACGTTCTTAGATGATAAAAATGAAAAAAGCATCCCTTTGTTCCTTTTGAAAGCTGCTCCGGTGCTCATCAGCTTATACATCTACTTTGTCCAGGAGAGGCAAATGGAATTTAGAGCGAATAAATACGGACTCTTCTTTTTACATAAAAAGGGATTTTTGGAAGATTTTTTGCATTCTAGGCAGACCGGTATGACCCGGTGGGAAATGTTTAAATCGATTGTCAGCTGGCCCATGTACCCGAACAGCAATGAGAGCATCCAGTGTTACAACGAGCAGAGCAAGGTGATAGGGGCTGATCCTGGGGGCGTCCCCTAGGGTTTTTCAACAGAACGCTCCTTTTTGTTTCTAAAAAAAATTAGATTTGGTAAACTCGCACCATTCATTTTTAAGTAGGGATAGGTTCCTATGATTTCAGGTGGGATATTACCAAGTGAAAATCTTTTTTTAAAACCGTGGAAAAAAGAAGTTACATGCACAGCTCTTAAGGCTCTCTTGTCGCCCGATAAAGAGTACCCCTGCTTGCGTCTTTGCCAGACCTCAATAGGGTATTGGCTTGAGCCCGTTCATTACAAATTCCTTGCACAAGAAAAAAATAAAGAGTCTTTAGAAAAGACCCTTGCCAGCATTGAGCTGATCGATGTGGTAGCGAAAAAGCTTGGTGATGAGTTATCCCGGGAGTTCAAAAAAAGATTGGATGATTTTTTGGAGCCGCAGTTGCAATTGAAATCCAGGTTGAAGGACTTGTCGAAAGTACCTTGCGCTAAACCCGAGCCCCTTTATGCACTCACCTTGACCCCTAGAATTTCCCCAAGACAAAAGATTGTGGGTCCTTTGAGAAGCTCAGAAAGTGCATTTTCACCCTATCTTAGAAAAATTTGATCAAAAAATAATTGAGCTTAAAAGCCCTTTTTAAAGATGACAAAAACCCACGGGTCATGACATTATCTTGAAATCGCATCAGGGGCTTTTAAGGTAAGTTAGAGTATGTCCAATTCATCAAAAGGGATCCTTGTCGGGTCTATTTCAGGGTTTCCCGAATTTCTTCCCAAAGATCAGATAGCATTTAATCGTTGCCTGGACAAGATCAAAAAAGAGTTTGAGGCTTTTGGTTATTCGCCAATGGACACCCCTGCCGTTGAAAAAACTGTCACCCTTTTATCGAAGGGAAATGATAGCGAAATTTATGGGCTAACCCGGCTATCGGCTGAGGAGGGGGGGAAAAAAGAGTTAGGCCTCCGCTTTGACCTCACGGTCCCTTTGGCAAGGTACGTGGCGGAACATTACGGACAGCTTGTATTTCCGTTTAAACGCTACCATATCGCTCCTGTGTGGAGAGGCGAGAGGCCTCAGGCAGGCCGTTACCGGCAGTTTTACCAGTGTGATATCGATGTCATTTCCGAAACCGAGCTTTCTTTAGCCTATGACGCGGAACTTTTAGGGATTGTCTACAGGATTTTTACTGCAATCGGATTGCCGAATTACCGGATCAAGATAAACAACCGCAAAATTTTAGTGGGGCTGATGCAGGAATTCGGCGTTGAAGAATCCTGCCTGGAGGCTGCCATACGCCAAATTGATAAAAAAGAGAAAATTGATGCTGCAGCGATGGCCCGAGGTCTTCAAGAGATTGGGGTGAGCGGATCGGCTGTGGAAAAAATTCTCTCGTTTTTAGATAGAAAGGGGTCGACCGCTGCCATGTTGAGTTACCTGGAGGGGTTTAGTCATACACTTTTACTTGAAGAGGGGTTAGACGAACTACAAGAGGTGCTCCGATTGGCAGCCGCTTTTCGTGTTCCGGCCGATGTGATCGAGGTAGACCCTACATTGGCGCGCGGTCTGAATTATTACACAGGTACAATCTACGAGGTCAAATGGATTGATTGCCCGGAACTTGGGACAATCTGTGCCGGAGGGCGCTATCAAAATCTTGCAGCCACATTCACACGAAAGCTTTTGCCGGGTGTGGGGATTTCGATCGGGGTCTCAAGGTTGATCCCTAAAATGATTGAAAAGGGACTTATCCTATCTGAAACGGAGACCTATGCAAGAGTTTTGGTGACGGTACAAGATAGAAACTTTCTATCTCAGTATATAACAATAGCTGAAAAAATTCGTCAGCATGGTTTTGGCGCCGAGGTCTATTTACAAGACAAACCTTTGCCCAACCAGATTAAATATGCGGACCGCAAAGGGTTTGAGGTGGTCGTGATCGCTAACGGGGAGGAGCTGCGTCAAGAGCGCCTAAATTTCAAAATTTTGAAACAACAAAGACAGGAAACAGGTACCTTAGATCTTTTGATCAAGTATCTTAAAACCAGCGTGTAGCCGATTCTCTTTATGCTGCTGAGAGTGAAAATTCGGGAAAAGCCCTTTAATTACTCCGATAGGATTTTTTGCAAACCGTCGCCCATTTCTTAATAAATAGCGAGTTTTTAAAAAAACACAGGATCTAATCCGGTTTTCCCTCTTTAAAATTTTTTAAAACGGTAGCAGCTTTGAGAGCTGAAAAGATGATCAGATTTTGGGTGATGTGGGACATAATAGGGGGGATAATACTCCCTGTCTCCTCGCGCAATTTTGACTCTAATGGGTAATGCAAAAAAAGGATTCTTCGCATCCAGCCTGTATGGACGAAAGAAAAAGCAGCATTTAAAAAAACAACCCTAAATTTTTTTGCAGAATCGGTAGCGGTATCTTGTAAATATAGAGACTGCGTTTTTTCGACCCCTTTACGAAGAATCCCACGAAAAATACACTCCTCTATGATGGGGACCAAAAACGCGTTTAAAAGGATGCCATCGTTGTTATCGGGGGTTGTTTTTCGAAGTAGCGTTTCGACCCCTGTTATTAAACAAGATAAATGGATAGACTGAAAAAAACAGTTTGCCCCTCTTTCGACACCGATGGAGATCTTTTCCTTCAAGGAGAGTTTCTTTGTTTCGGGGGGGAGCGGTTCTTGTATTAATTCTAAGACTGAATCTTGATAGATCCAATTTAAGTAGTGTTCTGAAATCGAAAGCATGCGTCATGAATTAGGTAAATCGATCTTTAATTAAAAATTCTTCCATAGGGATAAATCCTGGTTTTGGATTAGGGGGTTTTATCCCTTTGCCAATGGATAGAAGCATCACAGGGACAAAATCCATAGGGAGCGAGACTATTTTTTTCACCTCTTCTTGGTTGAAGCCGATCATCGGACAAGAGTCGTATCCAAGCGATTTTGCAGCTAGCATCAAAGTCATCGCAGTGAGCGCACCTGAGCGGATCGCCTCATCGCGAGCTATCCAGGGTTGTGCTTTATGGAAAGTAGGGATGGAGTCCAAAATAAACTTCTGCACCTGTTCCGGCGCGTTTTTCCAGCAGCGAGCCGGATTTTTCTCCCAAGCACGAGTATCTCCCACAATCAAGAAAAGGACGGAGCTACTCAAAACCTGCGGTTGGTCATACGCTGCTTTTGAGATCTCTTTTTTTATCTCGTTGCTAATGATGTGTACAAGCCTGGTATGCTGAAGGTTATAGGACGAAGGGGCTTGCCTAGAAGCCAGGATCAGTTTTTCAAACGTTTCTTCGGGCATAACATGCCCTTGGTCAAAAAGTTTGATCGATCGCCGCTCGTAGATCGCTTGTATTGTATCCATACAAAGATGTTAAACAAGCACCAATATTTAGACAAGAATTTTTTAAGGAAAAACCCATCATATGATATAATATGCTAAAAAATAGCACTTTGCTTTCAAGCTCGCTTATTTTTTTTAGGAAGAGGTTTTTCGGAACTTGTAGGATTCTGGGCTTTTATTTTATGGTGCTCAAACTTGAAGGTGGGTTTATGAGGTTTAGGACAACCATTTTTAAATATTTCTTTGATGAGCTTATCAGATGGGTTGAGTCGGCCAATTGTGGCGTGTTGGATATGTCCTGGATTGTGCTCTGGTCTATTGACTTTCATAAACGTCCTTTTTTTCCCCCTTGTACCATAATAAATATTTTTATCAAAAAATAAAAATTACAATCTTGAGGAATAAAGGGTTAGAAGAGCGGAGAGAGAGGGATTCGAACCCTCGATACCCTCACGGGTATACGTCCTTAGCAGGGACGCGCCTTCGACCACTCGGCCATCTCTCCAAAAATTTGATCTCTAAATACTAAGGTATCTTCGGGGTAAAATACAAGCCCTTTTTGAATGTAAGGTGTCCTTGGTCCAACCCCTCAATGAAAAAAACCTATTCAATCATTGAGGAAAAGGGGATCTCCTTACCGCTGATCGCATTCCAATAGGAGGTGTGGAAGGTCCCGTCAGGGTTTCCTACAGTGATATTATAGATCGGAAGGTAGACATTCAGGGTGCTTCTGATCGCAAAATCGGCACCGAAGGTAGATTCGGCCAATTGCCGGATTTGCCACTCTGAAAATCGCTGCGATAGCCGCTGGGCATTTTTAAGGGACTTTGTGACCAGATGATCGTCGATAGAGGTTTCGGGAATGACACTGATCTTTGGGCTTTTAAGGTGAAGCCGATATTGGTTACCTGTCAAAACGATCAGCTTTTTTCGTCTACAGGCATCGATGACTTTGTCCAGAGTCTCATTTTCTGCAGCCAGAAGACGGGCCAGCGCCCCTCTATCCAAGGCTCCCCCCCGTTCAGCAAGCAAATTGATCACTTTGAACTCATTTTTTGTAAGCCTTGCTTTGATACAATCGGCATACCCGTGGGTTTTATCCCACCCCTCGGTGTTCATCACCATCTCGCCATCGATAAGGTCCCAGAGGATAATCCCTTCTCCGGTCGTGTGATCCGGCTTTGTGTATTTGATCTCAAGCAAAAGATAGGGGGAATAGAGTGTTACGGGCTCTAGAAAATGGTGCCGATCGTCTTTCAAAAGCTTCCGTTTGTTCGCCTCCATAATCTGTTTTGAGCTAAGCCTAGCTTCAAGGGTATGGAAATTGCCTGAATAAATAATATCCATCACCTTTGCTTTTACCTCGGGGTGTTGGGAGGAGAAATAATAGGCTCCATAGCTAATTGAGGCTAAGGTAACAAGGCTGGATAAGATCCGAATCATAAAAAAATATAAATTTTTCTTAAAAAAAATTACTAAAAATGTTACAGGTTAATTAAAGAAGGGACCAGGTGGATCATTAGGCCATAGCAAGGAATCGAACCGGGTGTGGTTGGCGAAGGCCGATACACTTAAAGCACGAATCTTTAGTCATTGAACAAGGGTTTTTTCTTTAACCATCCGAGCCATAAAAAAACTATCATGGCCTACATGATAGAATTATGGTTCGGATCTTTTTTTTCAAAGAATAACCTTCCAATCCCCTTTTTTCTTTTATTTTGCTACGATCTTGGGTATGCAACGAAGCCCTATTTTTCTCCTTGAGGAGCACTTAATCAATCTGATCGCAGCCGGTGAGGTTGTAGAAAATCCGGCAAGCTGCATCAAAGAGCTTGTGGAAAACTCAATCGATGCTTGCAGCACAACCATCCACATCGAGATTCAAGGTGGGGGATTTGAATCTATAAAAATCATGGATAACGGAATCGGCATGCCCAAAGAGGATGCCCTTTTTTGTTTCGAGCGGCACGCGACCAGCAAAATTCGCGGACAACAGGACCTCAAAGGGATTGCAACGCTTGGGTTTCGCGGTGAAGCGCTCTCCTCGATAGCAAGTATCAGTCATTTGCTGATGAAAACCTCGCCAGTCGAGGGGGGCGAGGGAACCTTAGTGGAAATGAGGGCAGGTAAAATGGTCTCAAACGGGCCCTGTTTTAAAGAGCACGGGACAACTTTTGAAATTTATTCCCTTTTTTACAATGTTCCGGCACGTCTGGAGTTTCAAAAGACAATCAGGGGTGCGACTATGGATATTACGAAAATAGTCCAAAAAATAGCCCTCTGTAATCCCAAAATCCGATTCAGTTATACAATAGACAAAAAGCTCGAATTCGATTGTCCGCAAGCGGATTCTCTTGAAGATCGTGCCAAGGACCTGTTTGGCTTCGATTTCCTTAACAAAGTACACTCATTTGAACACAGTGAGGAGGGGGTCCGCTGTTTTGGTTTAGTGAGTATTGTAGAGGAGGGGCAAAAAACGCGCAGCCAGCAATATTTTTTTATCAATCAAAGGACCGCGTCGAGTCCGCTGATGCAGATGGCAGCTTTTGAAGCGTATCAAAAACATTTTCCTCCGAAAACACACCCTATTTTGATCCTGTTTCTTGACCTCCCTTTAGACCTTGTCGATGTGAACGTCCACCCACAAAAAAGCATCGTGCGCCTCAAAGAGGAGAATAGGTGGTACCGGATTGTTCAAAAAGCGCTGGATAAGGCTTTTATGCAACAACTTTGCCTAGCAAGTCCAAACCAAGAATTTTCGCAAACAAAAGAATTTTCTTTTCCCCAGTGGGATGCATTTTCTTTTCCTCTTGAAAAAAGGGGTCAAAATGAAAACTTTAAAGTACACATGGGATCCACCACCTATTCCTCTGACAATAGAAGTGTTATTTTCAAACAAACGCCTCTAATATCTGTGACGGGGATTATGGTTGTAGAGGGGTTTTTATTTGCTACGTATGAAGAAAATACGGTGCTTGTCGATTTAGCCCTTATGGAAGATTTTTTAGCTAAAGAGCAGATCCTCCGTTACGATGTGTCGATCCAAACAGAGTGTGTGTGTAGAACACTCCGGCTCGAACCTTTATTTGATCTCGATGAAGATGAAGTCATCAAAAGATTGCGTAGATTTGGTGTAGAAGCCCGTTTTATCTCAAAGATGACCCTATCGGTGGATGGGTTGGCTCCCTGTATCAACCCTGAACAATTAGAAAAAATAGTTTCCGAAATTTTAGAAAACTCCCACCGTTCAGATGAGGCCCTCATAGAGATGCTTTTGCCAAAGATGCGCAAGGGGTATTTAAAAAAAGATCTTATCATCGCGACGCAAGCTTTTAAAGAATTGCTCGAAACGGAAAAAGATTTTTGCCATAAAGTCTATGTCCCTCTTAAAGAGGCACAGTTGAAAAGGTGTTTTGGATGGAAAGGTTAGAAAAGCTTTATCGTAAGCTCCAGGAAAAGAGATTGGATTGCTTTGTGGTGACTAAGCCGGTGAATATTTTTTATCTTTTGGGGATAGAGCTTTCCGTTGGGATGTTGGTCGTCGAACAGGGGTCCTACCGGCTCTATCTGGATTCCAGATACAAGGTTGCGGCTGAGGAGAAAGGATTGCATTTGAGTGATGAACCTTTAAAAGAGCGGTTCAAGCATCATAAAACTGTTGCATTAGAGGGGGATCACCTTACCCTTAGCCGGTACCAGGAACTTGTCGATGAGAATCGATCGGTCAATTTCAAGTCCGAAATGCTTGTCGAGGAGCTGCGCATAGTCAAGGATCCTCTCGAGATCAAAGAATTAAAAAAAGCGGCTAAAAAAACAAAAGAAACGATGAAAATGGTGCTTCAATCGATTCATGAAGGGGTCACCGAAGAGGAGCTTGAAACCCTGGTCAAACACCCTTCGTTCACCCCCATCATCGCTTTTGGATCCAACAGCGCTCATGTGCATCATCGCCCAACCAATCGAAAATATAGAAAGGGCGAGGCGGTATTGGTGGATCTGGGGGTAAAAGTCGGACACTATATGGGGGATATGACAAGAACGATCTCTAGCCCCTTCATTAAGGAGGTAAAAGAGGCGCACGATCTAGCTATTGAGGCTTGCAGACCGGGGTGTACTTTGGAAGACCTGGACCAGATCGTAAAGGATAAAATCCCCTTCAAAGACCATTCTTTGTCCCACGGAATCGGTTTGGAGGTGCATGAGAGGCCATTTTTTAAATCCGACAAAAAGGGGATCCTGCTACCCAACATGGTGATCACAATCGAACCTGGGCTTTATGCGGCAGGTAAAGGGGGTGCAAGATATGAAAGTATGGTGCAGATCACAGAAACAGGTTGCGAGGTTCTTACTGGATTGGAATCTTTCATTTGAGATACAGATTGTTCAAACCGATTTTTACAAAAGAACCAAAGTCTAGCTGAAAAAAAATTTAAAATTTTTTGTCAAAAAAGCCTTTGTGGATAGATCCAGTTAGAAAATGAGCTTTTTTGGGTGTATAGTTTTTAGATGTTTTGGTAAATGTATGCTATGCGTCTAAGGGTAAAAATACTCTCATTGGTAAGCCTTGTCTGCGTTGTGGGCTTTATTACCTATATCGTGGTGCAGCAGCTCACAATATCCAGAAAACTCGGGAGCGCAGAAATAAATGTTGAACAAGAGATCATTAGGCAAAACGAGGAGAAAAGGGAAAATCTAGAGCGCTACTTGCGTTCGGTCCTTTCTGATACCCAGGTACGGACAAACATGCTGTTGATGAAAATCAATCAGTATGAATACGTCAAAGAGCAATTTCTCCCGACACCGGAGAATTATGCCAAAGGAGCGTGGTTTGCCTCTGCGTCCTCATTTCTTTTGAATCCGTCGATTGAGTTTATCCAGGTCGAAAACGAGGATAGAATTGCTTCTCTCTTTGCGATGCACCCCCCCTACGTAGACGGTTTTTGGCATTTTACAGGGGCTCCGGGTGTTGAGATATTCGCAAAATATGACTCTCAAGGAAACGTTTTGGGTCCGTTTATTGGAATTCCGGTTTGGATGGGGTCTGAAGTCAACTACAGCTCTTTCAATATTCCGGGCTTAGGAGAGCAACCAGAGGGTGCCTCTTTTTGGCTTTTATTCAATCCAAAAGACATACTAGATTTGGATGTTTCCAATCTTAAAGCTACCGTATTCGAAAATCCGATCAAACCCGTGCAAATCAGCGTTTGGGTAAAAAATGATCCTTGTTTTCAAGCTATTTGCCAGACAACGATAGAGAGTTTAAAAAAAGTTCATAGCGCTTTACTGACTAACGAATCGAAAGAGCTTTACCAAATTCTGGATTCACCGGATGCCTCCACATGGCTCAAAAATAAACTAGATCCGTTGAGATCCCAGATCAAGAAAGGGGAAACGATCTATGAAAAACTAGAGCGCATCTCCGAGGATTCATTGGATAATCAGGATATTATACCGATCCGTTATGAGGAGATGAGTAGGAATTGGGATTTACATCGGTTTATTTGGCAGTTCAGCACCCTTTTTTTATCGGGGATTTTCGGCGATGATCCGATGGCCCCATCTGCACCGGACGGTTTTGCTAGGTTGGAAGGGAACTCCCCAAAAGGGGTTGGGTTTATTTGGGAAGAGCTATCTCCGGACACCCCTTTCAAGCTCTTTGATCCTACAGGTATCAGCGGCGGATTTGATAACGATTTGGAGAAGTTAAATGGGGGGGTGGGGATCATTTACCATCCCACCGACAGCAGATTATATATTGGAAATAGATTGCAGCTCAATTATCTGGATCCTAAGACCAACAAAAACCGTTCCGGTGGAATCATGTTGGGGATTGATGCTTCTAAATTTTTACAAAAAGTTGCCGTTGCCACACAGGAGTCGATATTTTTGATTGTCAACGACCAGGTCTTGAGGGGTTACAAACCTGACGGGTCTGTAGAAAATACAATCACGTTTAACACCGATATCATCCAAAAAATCAAAAAAGTACCTAATGGAGTCACAACCGACGCGCTTGGAAATGAGTATATTTTCTTTAGGATTCAACCTTATGAAGATATGGATATGGATCTATTTGTCTTTAAGTTGCGAAGTAGCGAGATACAGATTTTACAAGGCTTAGCACGTGACATAAAGGATCTTCTCCGCTCTTTGACCGAAGAAATGTACATTTTTGGTATTTTATTATCGATTTCGATCGTGGCTGTTTTGTGGTATTTGCTCCGCTCGGTATTAAAGCCAATCTCCTTTCTTGCGGATGCGGTGCAATCGGTGGGTAGCGGAAACGGAAAAGAGTTTGTATTTCAGGGAAATTATGAAAATGAGCCGGATGAACTAAGATCTCTTTTTACCAATTTCGAAGCTATGGTGAAGCGGATTCGAGAGGGGGAACGGACAAGAAACGTTCTGCATAAGTTTTTAGCCCCCGAAATTGCCGATAAGCTCCTTTCGGACGAAAGTTCGCTCCATGGCAAACAGGTGCTCGCAACTATATTCTTTTTTGATTTCAGAAAATTTACCTCAAAGACCGAGACGATGCCGGCAGATCAGATGGTTTTGATGCTCAACACCTATTTTAATGAAATAGTCCATATCTTAAAAAAATATGGAGGGATGATTGATAAATTTGAGGGGGATGCCGTCCTAGCACTGTGGGGTGTCCCTGACGAGCATCCCGATGGGCCATTAAAAGCCGTGAGGGCAGCTATAGAAATGCAGAGCCGGATAAAAGAGCTTAACGAAATCCGAAAAAAAGAGTTCAAGGTTGTCCTAGAGGCAGGGATAGGGATCCATTACGCTAAAGTTACCGAGGGTATCATGGGGTCTGAAGACCACAGTGAATTTACCGTAATCGGTTCTGCTGTGAATGTCACCTCCAGGGTTTGTGATGAGGCGAACGAGGGGGAAATTTGGATCACCACAAATGTATATGACAACGTCGTAGGGCAGGTCGATGCAGACTGTATGGGGGAGAGGACGTTCCAAGGCGTTTCACAACCCTACATGCTTTACAAGGTACACCTTGCATAGGAAATTATAGAAGGAGCCTTTAAAAAAATTCGATGTAACCTGTTTGATCTAATAGTCCCTTTTTTATATTAGCTTGGATCGATAAAACAATTTGTTTTCACTTCAATTTTTTGGCTAAAAATTCTCCCTAGCGTATTTTAAGATGCGGTTTAAAAATTTTATGAAAAAAGATGCCAAAAATGGTATATTAATGATCCAATAAAGTTTCGACAGAATTCTACTTGGTATAAAGCGCACGTATGGTCACTTTTTTTTTAGTTGTTGCCTGTAGCTTAAGTATTTCTTGGGCTTTTTACCTCCGAAGCCAACTCAAGATGTCTTTAATGCAACGAAGAGAAGAGGGGATGGTCTTAAGGCAGGAGCGACTCGATGTGGGGCGCGATTTTGTAGCAAATGCCTCTCATGAACTACGCACGCCGATCACGATCATCAAAGGATTTTTGGAAACTATGCGCGATATGCCTGAAATCTCGCAGGACCTTTTCAATGAGATTTTAACGAAGATGTTAAGAAGTTGCGAAAGAATGGAGTCTTTAGTAAAGAGTCTTCTAATTCTTGCGGATCTGGAGAACTGCCCAAAAGGGGGATTTGAAGATTGTGATATGGTTCAAATCGTAGATGAGGTGAGTTACAACCTGATCTCTTTGCACCAACAAGCCACGATCGAAACATACCTTAAGGATGAGAAGATTCGGATTTGGGCCAACACCGATTTAATGGAACTTGCGTTGAGAAATCTTTTAGAAAATGCTGTGAAATATTCCAAGGGGTTGCCAAGGATTGTGATCCGATTAGAGGTTACCGAAACTACCTGTAGGATTCGGGTAAGAGATGAGGGGATGGGAATTCCTCAAAAAGATCTACCACACCTTTTTGACCGGTTTTATACCGTCGATAAGACCCACTCTCGCCGTTTAGGGGGTGCCGGATTGGGGTTATCTATCGTCAAAAAGATCGTTGAAAATCATAAAGGGACAATCAGGGTGGATTCTACATACCAGGAGTGGACCGAATTTGTGATGGAACTTCCTTTGTTGCAGCAGATTTCTTTAGCGGATATGTACGCAACATACCGCGAGCCTCAAGGTGCAGTTTAGGATCTAATACGATCAGCTCTACCCCTTCGCTAGCATTCCTCTTTAAGAGCCCATCCGATAGAAGCTGGAACACACGCGGATCTTGTTTAGGATTTGTTGAAAAAAGTTCTTTTAGATCTTTAGTGTTACAGTAAGGGGAGCTCTCATCCGATTCCAAAAATCGTCTCGATTCCTCTTCAAGAATTTTTTGCGCCCCTTCGGAGCCAAAAATTGCGATGAGAAGAGGTAGGGAGGCGTATGGAGAGGAGATGGGGCTTCTTTGGGACTTATGATAGAGCTCTAAATAGTCCCCTAAGGGGGGATAGGCATTTTTTTTCTCGAAACAATAGCCGCAAGTACCTTCAAGAGCTTTATGGAGTTGATTGGAGGGATTTGGCAGATCATAGACCGAAAAGGTGGCTATATCGGGTTGTTGTTTGATCAAAAGAAATCCCTTTTCTAGAATTTCCTCCAGTAGAGATTCTGCATCAAACCCAAGGGTGCTTGGGTATAAAGAGGTAAGAAATTGGGTTGCCACCTCTTTTAGTACCGGGTCATTTTTAAAAAAAAGGGGTTTTATGTAGAGCCTCGCATTTAAAAGAACCCCTTTTTGACGATGATTTTGGAATGTTTTTATGACCCCCGACGAACCTTTCCCCCCCTTTTTTTTCTTTTGAGGGAGAGAATCAAAAAAACTATCTACTGAGGCATTGAGAAATTCTTGGTCGATCAAAAGGTGCTCTTGAATGCGCCCTTGAAAATGGACCATTTGGCGGACCTCTTTTTGCAACGTGAGTGCCAGCATCGAGAGGATGAAGAAGACAGATAGGACAAACGGGATCAATTGCATAGCATTTACCTCAATTAGGTGCTAAATGAAGGGATAGAGTGGTAGTCTCATCTATCAGTACTGGCAGGCTCACATCAAATGAGGTTTTGTTAGATTTGAAACGGAGTGCATAGGGGACAAAATTTTTATTGGATGTTGAGGTGTCGATCTCCACAAAAGTTTTTTTGTTCTCTTGAAAAAGAAACCCTAAAAGCCCAATCGAAAAATCGCCCCCGTTTTCAATCAAAACAAAGCTGTCCAAAATCTGGTTTTCCGAGTCGGTCTTTTCTAAAACAAGATCTGCATTGCGTTTGTATATTTTAACAAAAATCAAAGGGTGGGCATTTGCTTCTAGACCTAGAGGTGAATAGGCAAATTTAAGGGTTGTAGATGCAAGTTCGATAGGGGACGCAACAAAATCGATCAAACGGGCCATTCTTTGCAACGATACTATGTTTTGCTCTGTCCTGGAGCCAAGGGTCTTTTCCACGTTTTTTGAGGAAAAACTAAAAAAACAGATCCAGTTTGATAAAACATAGATGATCGTACCACAAAGGAGCAGGGAAATGAGAGCCTCTATAAGGCTAAATCCTTTTTTGGACTTTGTCTTAAATTCCATCTGGCTAACAAGTATAGTTCGAATTGAACCATTTTCCTACAATTTTTTGCTTAAAACTTGCAAAGGAAATCAAAAAACTCTAGGTGCTTGTGAAACCTGATAAACCGCTAATCTGAGCCCAAGCGGTTTCACGGATAAAGAAGAAAATCTGGGCGCTAGGGTGTTTTATTGTCTTGCATCGCCATCAAGCCTAGAAGAACTGCGATAAAACCAAAGGCGGCCAGGCTTGTCCACTGGCTAAAAACGGCGACCGGATTTTCAGGCAAAAGGTTTGTTATGGTGAACAATGCGATCAGAACACCCATGCAGGCGTCCCCCGCCACAAGGCCCGATGCGGCTAAAATCCCCTTATGGGACGAACGTTTAAAATGCTCTGTGATAGCACGAATAGATCCGCCTACCATGATTGTTGTAGACAGATCAATCGGGAGATAAAGGCCTATCGCAAATGGAAGGATGGGAAGTTTCAAAAATGCTAGAATCAAACCCAAAAATACGCCGATCATCACAAAAATATAAGGGAGTTCCCCTTTAAGAATCCCTTTTGCAATGATAGATAAAAGGGTTGCTTGGGGCGCCGGAAGATCTGAAGAGCCCAGTCCATAAACCCCATTTAAAAGATTCAAGACGGAACCCATAATAAGAGCCGGTAAAATTAAGGCGATCATTTCGGCAAGCTGTAGTTTTGCGGGGGTAGCGCCGAGAAGAAAACCGGTTTTTAAGTCCTGGGATGTTGCTGAAGCAAGGCAGATCGCAACGCTTATGAAAGCTACGATTGTAAGGCTCATGGAAAGGTAAATTTTTTCAGTCCATCCAAGGAGAAAGAAAAGTGTGCAACTAATTAGTAAAGAGGTGATGAGCATCCCGGATGTGGGGTTTGTTGAGCTACCAACCAGTCCCACTGTGATCGAAACTACCCCTGCAAAAAAGAAGGAGAGCAGGACGGTAAGAACCGTCGCCGTTACGTTCATCCCAAATTGGGGAATAGCCCAAATAAGGAACATAGACACGATAGAGCCTAATAGGAGAAATCCTATAGGGATATCCCGGTCGGTACGAACAATAGCAGCATCGTGCTTTAACCCCTTCAAAATATCCCTGAAACCCTCGCATAAGGTCCGGACAGCGATCGGGGCAATTTTTACCAGACTAAAAACTCCTCCCACAGCTACTGTACCGGCACCCACGTAACGGATATAATTACTCCAAATTCCGTCCGGACTTAACATATTTATCCCAACGTCTGCCGGGTAGATGATCTTATTTCCGCCGAATATGGTGATAAGGGGGATCAAGACCCACCAACCCATCAGCCCGCCCGCAAACATAAAACCGGCAATCCGCGGTCCGATGATATACCCGACTCCAATCAGCGAAGGGGTGGCCTCAAAAGAGAGCAGGCCGTTTGGTTTGAAAATCTCAAACTTAATGTTTTCCTGAAATAACCGAATACCGGAAACAAAAAATTTAAAAACCGCCCCGATAGCGATACCGGCTCCCGCCAAAAGGGCCCCGTCATGTTCTTTTTCCTCCCCTGCCTGCAGGATTTGTGCACAGGCAGTCCCTTCGGGAAAAGAGAGCTTGCCGTGCTCTTTGATGATGATGTAACGTCTCATGGGAATCATTAAGAGGATGCCTGTAATCCCTCCTATGAGTATCAAAAGGAAGATTTCAAACGAGGATACTGTAAGCCCTAAAAAGAAAAAGGCGGGGAAAACAAAGATCACGCTAGCGGCGACGGCCTCACCAACCGAGGCCATAGTTTGGACCAGATTGTGTTCTAAAATAAACCCGTCTTTAAAAAAGAGCTTCATGATGGTCATGGAAAAAACGGCTGCGGGGATCGAGGCCGATATGGTCATACCTACCTTAAGGCCTAAATAAGCATTTCCGACCGCAAAAATAAATCCCAGAATGACACCAAGTATTGTCGCACGTAGAGTGAATTCTTTCGTTGACTGCTCAGGACTTATGTAAGGTTTGAATGCAGGTTCTTCCATTAAGTCTTACATAAATCAATAAGGGGCTTAATTGCAAAGCTATTTGAGATACTACTTTACTGCGACGATCCAAGGAAGGTGGTCTAGAAGGCTTCAGGGCTTTTTTACAGTGTA
Source organism: Chlamydiota bacterium (assembly GCA_016866475.1). Classification (GTDB taxonomy): domain Bacteria; phylum Chlamydiota; class Chlamydiia; order Chlamydiales; family RGXB01; genus RGXB01. The sequence continues at coordinate 72,189 of VGMF01000005.1, forward strand.
TTTTTTCAAAATTTTGGGGGGTGGATTCTAGGCTGGCTATTTTTTGGTTTTTACAATCAAGGTCGCTTCGCTGTTGTCCTCGAGGCCATCTTCGGACATCAGGTGTAAAAAAATTTTTACCCTGCAGAAGGTGTCCTCGGGGTCCAGGTTGAACGCAATCCGTCCTTCTCTGTGCTTAAAATTTTTTTTATTTAACTGAATGGTATCCCCATTTTTCACGATTTTTTTTTGCTCTAAATGGAGCATGAGATCGTGGATAAAGATTTTTCTTTCTAGATAAAGGTGGAGTTTTTTTTGATTCATTTTCAATGATTTATAAAGAGAGCTCGGTACTTGCACCAAAGAAGAAAGGAGGAGGGCTACGAGCAAAAAGGCTATTAGGACTTCGACTAGCAGGAAGGATTTTCGTTTGATCTTTTTCACTGAATCGTTAATATCATAGCCTACTTCAGAGATTAACCAAAAGATAGAATGAAAAAAGAGATCAAAGCACACTATAACCTTTTAAAAGCCCAGGTTGTTTGGGACCCGTCCACACCCCATGAAAAGTGGATGGTTGAAGACCTTTCTTATGTTTCCGATGCGGATCTTTTTAAACGTTTAGAGGAAATGAGAGTGCCGGTCACCGGGAAGAACCTTAAGGAATATTTGGAAGAGATTGAAACCCCCGAAGATTTTCTGGAAGCTGTTACCCTAGAAACAGACCCCCCCGAAAAAGTTGAGGCCGTATACCTGATTCTTTTTGAGTTATTTAAAAGGAAAGCTTTTGATAAAGGGAGCCTGTCGGTTTTTGCCGATCTTTTGGATAGCTGCATCCATACCTATGAAGCAACTTCAGGAAAAAACTGGCCCGACATTGCTATCCACTTACATCAATTGCACCATATTTTGAGAGAAAATCTTGCAAATGTCAAAAATCCGGCCGAAATCCTTGAGAGAGTATCCCGATTTTTTGCCTACGACCTTGAGGGTTTCCTTTACGATTTTATTGCGGATCTCATAGACCGTTCTGAGGAAGTCCTTGCGCAACAATTCATAGATCTATTTTATGACTATCTCACCAAATCCTATTGGTTTTCACTATTGGAATTCTATCTTAAAGGGAATGACGAAATCCGTCTGGAAAATCTTGTCGATGCGGCAAATGAGAAAAAAGATTTTGAATTTTCTTTAGAGGTGCTCCACCTTTTGAAAGAAGAGGAGAGCGACCGCTTTTTCCAACTGCTTTCCCATACGGTGGATATTTCAAAAGACGAAGCCGATTTCGTGGAACTGCTGACTATTGCTCAGGAGTTTTTCGAAGTCAAAGACAGACAAAGAGAGATAATCGAAATAAAAAAGATTCTTGACAGTCGGTCCCAGATTGATGAGAAGAGACGCATTCACCCACAAGATGCAGGTTGTACTCATTTAAAAAAAATCGTGGAGCGTACCTAAAAAGGACGAAGTCGATTTAAAAAAATAAAGCAAAAAAAGGGCCCCCAAAAGGCCCTTTTTTTATATAAGGAGATTCCCCAAAGGGGTTATTAACCCATCAAGGCAAAAATGCGATCTGTTTGGGGCAAAAGTCGAGGTAATCGGCAGCTACCAGGTGGTAATGGACTGTATTTTTGATCCCATAAAGAGGGGTTTTTTTTGCGTTGTGGATGTGGCCGAAAAGGACATGTTGGATCTCATAACGTTCAAACATGTCAGAAAACCTGGATCCGGCCATCGTCGGCTCGATCGGAGGGTAATGTGTGAGGGCTATCCGTAATTTTCCCTCAGGCATTTTTTCTAAGCTGCTTTCGAGGCGCTCACATTCCGTAGCAAACGTTTTATTATCTAACTCGGTCAAGGGTTTTATTTCGGGCTTTGTACCCGGAACAAAGTCTATAATAGATTCGGAATTGATCTCGTTATTTTCCCATAATCGGGCCCCTCCGATCGATACATCAGAGATTTTGAGGGCATTTTTGTTGATAAATGTGATGGAGGGGTCAAGAAATTCGGTCATTTTTTTATCCGAGGGCCACCAATAGTCATGATTTCCTTTCAGAAGTACTTTTTTCCCCGGAAGCTGATTTAAAAATTCAAAATCGGGTTTAGCCTCCTCAAGTGTCATGGCCCAGGAAATATCGCCCGGGATCAGGACTAAATCGTCGGGGCCTACAACGCGATGGAAATTATCATGGAGTTTTTGTTCGTGATTCAGCCAGACTTGCCATTTGTCGCCCATCCTTTTTTTTGGCACCCCAAGAGCCAGGTGCAGGTCAGCGATTGCAAAGATATTCATACGACCTCTTTCGAAGCTTCATTGGATCATTTAAAGTCTATTTTTGGCATCTTTTTTCTTAAATTTTTCGACTGTAATGACAAATACGTTCAAGAAAATTCCTGCAAAAAATTTGAACAATAATCGCTTATTTTATCTATCGAAGCAAGTCTATAAAAAGGGGGGTGCTTTTTTACAGGTTCAGCTAAAAATTTTGAACGGAGTAAGATTTGAATACAAAGGAAATCTCGGCCCCAAAGTTTTAAAAGTGGTAATTTTTAGGAATATGCGCTCCTCTTTTCGTGACGATGATACCGTCAACAAGAATAATATAGGGGTCTTCGTATTGGATGAGATGTTTTTCATTAACAAGCTTCACCCCTTCATCAAGGATAGTCTCTGCATCAATAAGGGCATTTTTCAATACGCAGTTGTCATGTATTTTTGTCGTGAAGGTATCAAATTTTGTTGTGTTGTAGGGCTGATGTCCAACTATTAGCGAACGTTCGATTTTACAATTTTTACCAATCCAGGATTTTGGACCGCACAGGGAAGATTTGACGGAGGTTCCCCCCCCAATTTTGGTCCCTTGGCACACCATCGATTCTTCAATATGGGCTGAATAAAATTGTGCAGGAGCTGTAAAATGCGGCGGTACAAGGATGGGGTGGTTTGGGTCGTCAAATCTTAGCCCCGATTTGCCGGTAGCAAGTAGAAGGCAGGCTTCGAAGTAGGATTTTACAGTTCCGATATCTTCCCAATAGTGTTCGTAGATGTATCCGCCCACATCCCCTTTTTTGATCAAATTTGGGATGAGGTCTTTTCCAAAATCGTCCCCTTTAGTTGTCGTCAAAAGTTTGATGAGGGCATCTGTTTTGAACAGATATAGACCCATCGAGGCTAAAAAGGGTCGGCCACCAGAGAATGAAGCAAGAGAGTCTAGGGTTTTGGGATCTTGCGGCTTCTCATGAAAATCTGTGATGATATGAGAATGATTGACCTTCAAAATTCCAAGGCGGGGGGCATCCTCTCTCGTCACCGGATGGCAGCAGATATTTAGATCTGCATCGAGCTTTTCACTCAATTCGACAACTTTAAAGAGGTCCATATTGAAAAGCTGATCTCCTGATAGGATCATCGTATATTTCGTTTTAGATCGTACTAAATGGGAGAGATTTTTCCGGATGGCATCTGCAGTCCCATTATAAAAAAGGAGTTTGCCGTCAGAATCTTCTTGAGGGCTTAAAAGGCTGAGATTGTAATTTGCGTTAGGATCGATCGGATAGTGGGCATAGATGTAGTTTTCAATTGTGTCTGCAAGATACTGGGTGATGATTAGGATCTCTTTGGGCCTGGACTTTATCGCATGAGATAAAGAGATGTCGATAATCCGCATATCTGCAAAAGAGACGGCCGGTTTAGCGACATGTTGAGTCAGAGGTTTGAGTCTCTCTCCTTTACCGCCTGCGAGAATAATAAGGGTGAGGTCCATTGCCTCAATGTATGGAACGGAACAAATTTGTCAACAAGGAACTACAAAAATTGTTGCAAATTTTTAGGATTGAACCATCAAAAAGCTCTCTATTTCTTTACGGTGGGTAGAAGAAAAATGGGTCTCTTCCAAAAGCTGCCTAATCAAGGAGGGGCGCTCCGCGTCCGGCAGCGCGTCTAAAAGAGCGATGAGATAGAGGATCAAACTGGGATGTTTACAGACCTCTTTATCGCAAAGCAGGTCGATAGCCGCAAAGCCTACATCCGCAGATTTAAGAAAATGTAGAGCTTTGGCAGCGTACGAGGATCTTAAGGAAAAGGGGCGCTCTTCAAGAATTTTTAAAAGAAACTGTTGTGCATCTTCTCCAAAGGAGACGAGAGCTTCCAAAAGGGGATCTTCTGCCAGACTGTTTTGTTCAAGCAAGGCATTGAAGAGTGGTGAGATCGCCTCTTTGTCTTGGATTCCCTGAAGGGCATCGGCAATACGGGGGATGCATCTTCCGTATCCTGGGTATAAAGGGTCGTAAAGGTTGGTATTTTTCAATACCTTCAAAAGCTCAAGGAGCGCTTTGGAACCTTCCATGACAAGGTCATCTATTAATAAAAAAGGATTTTCTCCGACATAGAATATCAGTTCATTTACTTTTGCAGCTATGGAGTCGGGGTGGTCGTGGATCTTTTGTTCCATTTTTTTGGAAAACTTTTTCGCTTCGGCCACTGCCTCTTTGGCTTTTTGGGGAAGGGTATCAAGCAGATTTTGAGGGGAGCGTTCCATAAATGAAAAGATCTCTTCTAAACGCTCATTTGGAAAAGAGTGCAGAGGGTGGGCAGGATTAGCATCCAACGTTTCCTTCATTTTAAAAAAATCGCCGTCAAAATGGGCATATCCCATCATGATGATCTCAAGATCAGTCGCTAAAGTGAAAGGTTGTCTGTTTTGCATGTTCTAAAAACTCTTTTGCGTTATAACTTGACCGGACAAAGGGGCCGCTATACACCTCTGGAATTCCTATTTCTAAACCTTTTTTACGGATAAGGTCAAATTCTTCTTTTAAATAGAACCTTTTTACCCGAAGTTTTGTGAGCCCTGCTTGTAAATATTGTCCGACAGTCACCATAGTGCAATCGACAGATTTGAGATCTTCAAGTGTTTCAAAGATCTCTTCAAGGGTCTCGCCCAGTCCAACCATAAGACCAGACTTTGTCACCAATCCGGCCTCATGTGCTTTTTTTAAAATAGATAAGGTACGCTCATAAGTCGCTTTGTGGCGAACTTTTGGAGTCAGGCGCTTTGTAGTCTCGATATTATAGTTAAAAACGTCAGGTTTGATAGAGAAAATAGATTCTAGGGCGTCTTTGTTTCCAAAAAAATCGGAGGTAAGCAGCTCGATCGATGTTTGAGGGTTGAGGGATCGAATTTGTGCGACTATTTTTCCCATTTGCTCTGCACCTCCATCCTCAAGGTCATCACGTGCAACTTGGGTGATCACGACATGCTTGAGTCCAAGTTCTTGGACGGAGGCCGCTATTTTAAACGGCTCCTCAGGGTCGAGAGGTTTTGGATTTTTAGAAAAATCGATATCGCAGAAGCCGCAATTTCGGGTGCACTCTTTTCCTAAAGCTAGGAAGGTTGCCGTTTTTTGAGAGTAGCAAAAGTGCCGATTGGGGCATTTAGCCTCCTCACAAACCGTATTCAATCCATATTTTTGAACGATTGCGTCGGTTGTAAATCTAGAATCGGAGATTTTCAAACGTAATCTGTAATCGTTAGGAATCTTCCTTTTGAAAACCGGTTCTGCATCGAAGGGATATTGTTCCATTAAACTAAGGTAGCCTTTCTTTTTTTCTTTTGAGGGAAATGGACTTGCTTGTCTAAGACCATCTCAAATGGTTTTACAGTCGCTTCTTCATAGGTAGGATGGGCAAATACAGTGGTATCAAATCTTTTTTTCTTTTGAGGAAAATGGACTTGTTTGTCTAAGACCATCTCAAATGGTTCTACAATCGCCTCTGCATAGGTAGGATGGGCAAATATAGTGGTATCAAATGTTTCAAGTGTCAGCTCTTGCGTCAAATAGATTGTAGCCAGTGCAATCATTGTTGTTGCCTGCTCTCCAACAATTTCGACCCCAAGGATGCGTTTCGTTCGTTCATCGTAATAGACGGTGATGGTACCGATAGTTTTGGCACTTGCAACCGCTTTACCGTTCGCACTGTAGGGAAAGACCTGCTTAGCCCCTTCAAGACTACCCACAACCGCTATTTCCGGTTTTGTGAAAATCACTTGGGGGACAAGTTGGGGATCGAAGGTGCGACGGACAGTGCGCATCGCGTCTACAGCCACCTTCCCCTGATAGGAGGCGGCATGGGCAAGCATGAAAACACCGTTGACATCGCCTATCGCATAAATATTTGGAATATTGGTGCGCATCTGCGTATCGACCTCAATAAACCCCCTGGAGTTAGAAAATACACCTGCTTTATCGAGCTTTAAGCCCTCAGTGAAAGGTCTTCTTCCAATAGCTACCAGAACTTTTTCGGCTTGTACGGTTTCATTCGAATCAAGTTGTAAGGATACGGTCCCATTTTTGATTGCATATCCGACAACCTTTTTTGACAATTCTAACCGGATCCCTTGAGATGTGAGGCTTTGTGCAAGCTGCTCGGAAGGGGACTGGCCAACCGGTTTTATAATACGGTCCAAGGCCTCAATAATGGTCACCTCAACACCTAAACCCCGCATCATACAAGCAATCTCACATCCAATATAACCGCCACCGATCACTGCAAGCGATTTCGGAAGCTCCTTGAGATCAAGAATGGATGTTGAACTGAGGATATGTTTGTGGTCAAACGGTACCCCCGAAAATTCGGTGACCTCGGAGCCGGTGGCTATGATGATGTAGGTAGCATCGATCATTTCCGTTCCATTATTTGACTGCACCTTGATCCGCGTTTGGGACTCAAAAGATCCCATACCGTCAATCAAATCCACTTCATGACTCAAAATGGTAGTTTTTAAGCCCGACTGCATGGTTTGTATGACCTGATCTTTTCTTGCGCTCATCTGATCAAAATGGACCTTGACAGAACCTTGGACTTCGATCCCATGTTTTTGGGCCTCTTGAGTCACGGTCCTACACACCTCGGCACTCGAGATGAGAGCCTTGCTAGGGATGCAGCCACGGTTTAAGCAAGTCCCCCCTAGATCTTTCTCTTTAGAAATAAGGGCAGTTTTGAATCCCTGGTGGGCAGCATAAATCGCAGCCACATACCCCCCCGGGCCGGCTCCAATCACAACAACATCGTAGGTTCGCATCGGGACTACTCATTTAAATTTGATATATTTTTCTAAGTATAGAGGAATTCTTCATCCTAAATCAATCACTGCTAAACAATGACGAAAAAAACTATAGGATCGGTTTGAAAATTTTAGAGGACCCTTTTTTTACTTTTCAGTCGTGTGCATAAAGGGTGTCAAAAAATTTAGATACTATCGGCCGGATCTATTTTATTAAAAATTTGTTCAAAGGTTGAAACAAATGCAACCCTACTGGTATGGGGCAAAGAATATGTCGAATCAGTGCTCAAGATTATGCCCTTTTTGCGAGGGATTCATCCATTTTTACTCGGAAGAGTGCCCCTACTGCGGATCTTTTATTGAAACGGGGGTCGAAAAAGAGCGTTTCATCCCCTTTTATCAGCCAAAAATAGAAGAACCGTTTGTCCAGCTTCTTCCCCAAAAAAGGGAGACAAAAGCCCCCTATTTCATCCTTTTGGGGGGTGCTATAGCACCTTTAGCCCTTTTTTTATGGATTATTGGGCAAAGACAGGAGGTCCAGATCACCATCGAGACCTTTTGGATGCCATGGATTTTACTTTTTAGCTTAAGTCTTCTCCTTTTTGGTTTTTTACTTGAAGAAAGACCGGACTAGATCCTTTTTCAAATGCTCTTCATCCCAAAATATGATTTTAAGAAATTGGGGTGGCAAACATTGAAGAAAACGCTAAAATTGCCGGCATTGATTTTAGATCGGATTTCTCTTCAATCGATCTTGAGTCTATAATCATTACAAGGATACTTCAATCTTTCAAAAATAGCGAGATGACCTTAATTGCAAGTTTAAATAACCAGTTGTAAGATGACAAATAGGAGCGGTTTATTAGAAAAGGTCGCACATAAAGTACAAACCGTGTTCTATCTATCCGAAATCATGGTAGATGAGGCTGTACAAAAGAGGCTGATGATTAAAAAAAGAGCCAAATCGAGGGGCTTGAGCTGGTATTTGAAAACCAAGCGTCGAATAATAAAGTGACAGAATCTAAAAACAGACCTATACAGCATTTTTTATTGAGGAGCCGTTTCGTTGTATTGAGTCGGCCCCGTTTATATGGACATCCATAGATTTGTTACTCCCATGCGCTCTCTTGGTTTTTTTTTAGTGCTCAAACCAAGAGAAATTTTTAGGAGTGAGCTGTTTCTAGTGCCACCCCTTTTGTAGACGGATTTTGTGAATCGGGGAGTGCCTGCGATTTTGCATCGTCTAGCTCCAGGTTTTGTAAGGAGATAAAGGTGGGCATCTGCCGGATGGACATGGTCTTTAATGTCTCCAGAAGTTTTTCCGAATTCGGAAGCATCATCTGCAAAGAAAAAAGGGCGTGAGTAATCTCTTGGTACAATTCTTCACGAAAACGGAGGAAGAGGCGGAATGCTTCATGTTTGAATTCAAGCAGAGGATCTTTTTGGGCAATAGTGAGAAGGCTCACCTCGGTGCGGAGATGGTCGATCGAGAGAAGGTGCTGCTGCCAAAGGTGATCGATATTACGGATGAAAACATTTCGTAAAACTCCCTCAAGGACAGAATTCGGTTCAGTGTGCTTTCCTGCAGCGGTCTGGATCATTGCGATCATTTTTGCCTCATGATCCAATTTTTTGACGTACATTTCGAGCGCTTTTTGTACAAAAAGCCGTTCAAGCTCATCTACAGATTGATAGCGATTTTGTATCTCTTCTTCTGTAAACCGGATAGGCATGTGTGCGAATACCAGTTCTTGAAAGCGGCGCATCCCCTCCACGTCTATACGCGGGCTGTTTTGGAACGCTTTTTCTATCAAAATGGAGCAAACACCTTCAAGCACCCTTTTTCCTAGTGAGAACGGATTTGGATTTTTCAGGATGTCATTACGGAAAGCGTATACTTCATGACGCTGCAGGTTCATCACATCGTCATATTCAAGCGTATGTTTGCGAATAGCGTAATTTCTTTGTTCCACCCTCTTTTGAGCCGTCTCAATCGAGCGGTTGATCAATCCCCCTGTAATCGCTTCCCCTTCAGGAGGACGGAAACGGACCAGAAATTGACTCAATTTCGGAGAGGTGAAGAGCCGCATCAAAGGATCTTCGAAAGAAACATAAAATTTGGAGCTCCCTTTATCCCCCTGGCGTCCGGAGCGGCCACGCAGCTGCCGGTCGATACGTCTGGATTGATGACGCGTGGTGCCGACAACGTGCAAACCTCCAAGCTTTTCTACCTCTTTGGTAAGCTTGATGTCGGTACCGCGGCCGGCCATGTTTGTGGAGACTGTGATAGCACCCTGCTGACCGGCCATAGCGATGATCTCGGCCTCTTTTTCGGGTTGTTTAGCGTTTAAAACGTGATGGGGTAATCCTGCCTGCTGTAAAATACGGGAAAATTTTTCGGACGCCTCGACGGTCTCGGTTCCGACGAGAACAGGTCTTCCGATCAGATGCTTTTCCTGGATATCTTTGAGGATTGCCTGGAATTTTTCCCTTTCTGTCATGTAAATCTCGTCATCCACATCCGCTCTTTGGTTGGGGCGGTTTGTCGGGATTTGCAAAACCTCAAGATTGTAAATCTGTTTTAATTCGGTCGCTTCTGTCATCGCAGTACCGGTCATACCCGCCAGGCGTTCGTACATCCTAAAGTAGTTTTGGAGCGTGATCGTCGCGTACGTCTGTGTTTCCCTTTGAATTGGGAGGTTCTCCTTAGCTTCAATCGCCTGGTGCAGCCCGTCGGAAAAACGGCGCCCCGGTTGTGGCCGGCCGGTATTTTCATCGATAATGATGATTTTTTTGTCCTGGATGATGTAGTCGACATCTTTTTCCATCGTAAGATGGGCTCTAAATAGCTGGCGCAAGTTGTGGGCACGCTCTTTTTTCAACGAATCCTCTTCGCGCACCTTGACCCGCTCCTTCATCTTCTCCTCTTCAGAAAGGGGCATCTCGTCGATGTTTTGAAAAACTTCGGTGAGGTCGATCAGGGTAAAATCTTCACTTCCCCCTTTCCATGCATGGATCCCTTTATCCGTCAGCTCAAAGTCATTTGAGCGCTCGTCTATGATCAGGTACAAGTCGGTCAAAAGCTCGATCTTCTCTTCCTTGTTCACTTCGGCATGCAGGTAGGTTTCAAGGTTCTCCAAATCGGCCCGTATATCGGGAAATTCCTTAGCTTGGCAAAGAATTTTATTTGTAGGGACCCCTTTGGAAACCTTCCAAAGGAGGCGGATCGCCTCATTTTTGAGTTTTGTTTGCTCTTTGGTAAGCTTGGGCAACTCCTCAAGGTCTTTGAAAATACCCAAAGTGTTCAAAAGCGTTTTAGCCTCTAGTGCAAGGGATTGGCAATGGCTTTTTTGCAAAGCAACCAGGTCGTGTACATGCTCTTTGAGGGAATCGTACATCTGCCGCGATTCGCCCGCAGGACCGGAGATGATCAGAGGAGTCCTAGCTTCATCGATTAGAATCGAATCCACTTCGTCGATGATTGCAAAATAGTGCTTTTTCTGACATTGCTCCTCGGCATCCTGCGCCATAGAATTATCTCTAAGATAATCAAAGCCGAATTCCGAAGCGGTTCCATAGATGATGTCAGATTTATAGACGCTCTGTTTTTCCATCGGAGAGGTTTCATTTGTCAAAGCGTGTACTTCAAGTCCAAGCCAGCGGAAGATAACACCGATCCATTCGCAGTCTCTTTTTGCAAGGTAATCATTGACAGTGACGACATGCACACCCTTTCCGGTGAGTCCATGCAGATAGGCCGGCATCGAAGCTGTGAGGGTTTTTCCCTCTCCTGTTTGCATTTCACAAATTGTTTGGTGGTGCATTGCAATAGCGCCCACAATTTGCACATCGTAGGGGATCATGTCCCACTTTTGATTATAACCGGATACATGCACATCCGTACCCACAAGGCGTCTGCACACATTCTTTACGACAGCGTAAGTTTCAACCATAAGGTCGTCGGTCGTTTCGCCATTCTGTAAACGATTGCGGAATTCGGCCGTTTTTGCTCGGATCGCATCATCAGAAAGGGGCTGGAGTTTTTCTTCTTCTTTGTTGATCTTTTGCACAATTTTGAAGTACTTGTGGACCGTACGGGTCTGCTGGGTGCCAAATAACCGTTTTAAAAGGTCGAAAACCATGAAAATACCTAATCCTTGATCCTTGAGCATAAACAAATTTGAAGATATAATCAATTTTTATGACAACGATCCATTTACTCAAAAGAGACACGCGACAAGAAGTTGAAGAAGATCCCCCTGCAAAAGGGATCTTGATATGGCTTTACAAGGATAATTTAATAAGCAAGGTTGCAAGGTTTTTACTGGCAAACGTCCCTATCCTAGGGTGGGTGTATGCAAGTTTTCAAAAATCGCCTCTAAGCAAAAAAACGATTCACCCATTTATACAAAAATATGGGGTGGCCGTGGAGGAGTTTTTACACCCTCCGGAAAGCTTTAAAAATTTTTCTGAGTTTTTTGAAAGAGCATTAAAACCTGAGGTGAGACCGATTCAAAATGGGGAAAATATCCTAGTGAGTCCGGCGGATGGGAGGGTCAAAGAGGTGAATCGAGACCATTTTGAGGTGAAGGGTAGGCAATTTTCGATAGAAAAACTTATCAAGGATCCGCTTTTGGTCGAGAAATTTAAAGAGGGAAAAATCCTCACGATCCGATTAGCTCCCCAGGACTACCACCGCCTGCATGCCCCGTTGGCTGGAAAAGTGTTATCGGTGCGTAAACTCAACGGGCCCCTATTTTCCGTTTCCCCTCTAGCGATCAGAAAAAATATGGCTATCTTGCATGAGAACAAAAGGGTACTGGTCGAATTCGAAAATTTTGCGATGGTGCTTGTCGGTGCCACTTTTGTCGGTACGATCCATCTGGATGTAGCTGAGGGAGATTTTGTCGAAAAGGGGCAGCAGATTGCCAAATTCTCTTTTGGGGGTTCCATGTGTGTTCTTTTGCTGAAGAAAAATTTTAAGTTGGATGAGGACCTCTATTATCCCAAAGGTGAGGTGCTTGTGAAAATGGGGCAGTCGCTAGCGCAATCTTAGGGGGACTTAGGATCGGAATCCTTTTTCATTTGGAAACTAGGGCGCAAAAAGGGCATGATTGCAAAGAATGGGGGGAAGCTTTGCAAAATTCCCTACCGGCAAAAATAATCTGTAAATGGACCTTAGACCAGCTTTTTTTTGGGAAACATTTCTTTAGGTCTTCTTCTACTTTTAACGGCCGTTTCGATTTTGATAGCCCCCAGCGGCTTGCAAGGCGCAAGATGTGGGTGTCAACGGGAAAAGCGTCTTGGTGAAACGCTTGTGCTAAAACGCAAAGAGCGGTTTTTCTGCCAACTCCGGGCAAGCTCATGAGCTCTTCCAAAGTAGGGGGGACCTTGCTACCAAAAAGATCGATCAGCATCGAGGAGAGGGACACGATGTTTTTAGCTTTTTGGGGCGCCAATCCGATTGGGCGGATAATTTTTTGCACTTCTAAAACGCCTAAAGAGACCATTTTCTCAGGAGTGTCAGCTTCTTCAAAAAGGAGAGGGGTGATCTCGTTGACCTTTTTATCGGTGCTTTGTTGGGATAAAAGGACTGCAACAAGGAGAGTGAACGGGCACTTGTGTTTTAACGGGACATCCACCTTTGGGTAGGTGGCATCCAAAAGTTGTAAAAGCGCCTTAGCTTTGTCGATTCTTCGCATAAAAAGCTACTTTCCAACACAAAAATGGCTAAAGATCTGGTTCAGAACCTCCTCGGTTACATTCCGTCCGATGATGGTTGCCAGCGAGTGGATGGCTGCCTTGATATCCATCACCAAAAGCTCCCCCCCAATTCCGGCTTCAAGGCCCAGATACACTGTATCAAGAAAATCCAGAGCAGTTTCGACAGCTTCGAAGTGGCGCTTTTGGACTAAGATGACCTCGTCTTTTGAAAGTTTGCCATTCTGATTTTCTATCCAGTCCACTAATAGTTTTTGCAGAAGATCGATGCCTGAAAGATTTTTTGCAGACACGAGCACCCCTTTCGGCTCCGAGCCGGGGTGCATAAGATCGGATTTGTTTGTGACGACTATTGTTTTTGCAGGATCTGTCTTGTTGAGGAGCTCTGTTTCGATTAGAGTCCTAGGGCGCGAACCGTCGAGAATAAAAAGGACAAGGTCGCTCGAGTCTTTAGCGGATAGGGAGCGACGGATCCCCTCTTGTTCAATGACCTCATCGGTTTGCCTGATCCCGGCTGTGTCTATTAAAGTGAAATGGTGCCCAAAAAGTTGGATTTCACCCTCAATTAAATCTCGTGTTGTCCCTGCGATCGGGGTGACTATCGCCCGCTCTTTTTGCATAAGGGCATTCAGCAATGAGGATTTTCCGACGTTTGGGGCCCCTAAAAGACAAAGTTTTGTGGATGTATTTAGAGTGCTCCCCGTAAAAAATGAATCCCGAAGGCGCTTCAGAGATTTGATCACAGAGCCAAGCTGATCTAGGTACTCTTCGTTTGATAAAAACTCAAGCCCCTCCTCAGGATAATCTACCGATGCTTCCATGACAGCTGCAAGGTAAAATAATTGTTCTTGAAGGTGAAGAATTTTTTCAGACAGATGCCCTTCAAGCTGATTTTTTGCAACCATTAGAGCGCTGCTGTTTTTTGCATGGATCAACATCTGGATCGATTCGGCTTTTGCAAGATCGATTTTGCCGTTCATGAAAGCTCTTAGGGTGAATTCTCCGGGCAAGGCCGGAACCGCTCCTGCATCAAGGGTAGATTCAAGAATTTTTTTACAGATAAGCTGGCCACCGTGGCATTGGATTTCAACAACATCTTCCCCGGTAAAGGAGCGGGGAGAACACATCTTAAAAATCAATACCTCGTCCAGGACCTCCCCGTTACAATCGACGGCCTTAGTAAAATATACTTTATGGGTATCCCCTTTTTTGAGGTCAAAAAGGACAACTTTGCTTGCGACAAGCACAGCGTTTGGGCCACTTAAGCGGATAATCCCCACTCCGCCGTCTCCCGGAGGGGTCGCAATCGCCGTAATAGTCTTTTTTTCGCTCATAAGAGAAGAATTTTATCATATCTTCGTCTTGAGAGCAACTTTCAAAAGTTCCTGCAGGGGTGCATTTTTTGAAAGGGTCTCTTTTGCAGACAAAACCTTCTTTCTGGCCTCTGTAGAGGTGTACCCGATATGAATCAACGCCTGAACGGCATCCTCATGGTCGGTTTTTTCCATCGGGACATTTTGCAATTTCCCTTTAAGTTCCACAATGATCCGCTCGGCCGATTTTTTGCCAATTCCGGGGACCTTAATAAGAGTCTCGACTTCGCCGTATTCAATCGCTTGTTGGAGGATATCCTGGGTGAGATGTCCCAAGAGGGATAGTGTGGTTTTAGGGCCGATTGAGGGGTGCAAAGTTTCAAAAAGTCTTTTTTCTCCTTTATCCATAAATCCAAATAAGCGGTTGGAGTCTTCGCGAAAAATTTGGGTGGTATGAAAAATGATATTTTGACCCTGAAGGTGACAAATCCGGTCAAATGTAGTCAAAGTAATGTGTATCCCATAACCGATTCCGGATACAAGGACTGTTGCTTTTACCGTGGTGAGGTCGATTAATTTTCCTTCTAAATATTCAATCATACAATTCTCGCTTTCAGGCGGTTTAAGTGGCAATAGGCCAAGGCAATAGCGTCCGTTGCATCAAAAGGTTCTTCAAAATTTTGCCGAAATAGTAGTTTGCACATCTTCTGCACCTCCTCTTTTGTGGCGTTTCCTCTACCTGTGATCCCCCTTTTTGCCTCTGAAGGGGAGTACTCGAATGCTTCTACACCGTGGTGGTCGGCAAGGGCAAGAAGCACCCCTCTAGACATCGCTATAGCCATCGCAGCTTTTGGATTGATCCCGACAAATTGTCCTTCTATTGCAATTTGCATAGGCTTGTGGACTTCTATGATTTGAGAAGCTTCGCGGTAAAGCAGCCCGAGCCTTTTTTGCAGCGGCATGCTGGGTCGGATTGCAATATGCCCAAACTGAAGAAGAGAGATTTTTAAACCATCGGCCTCCAAAAGCGCCCAGCCCGCTTTTTCCGTTCCTGGATCAAATCCAAGGATGATTTTTTTCATACGCCCTCATCATGATTATTGTTTTGAGATTATAGTCTTTTAAATTAGGATTGAACCTTTTTTCTAAAAGATGGCTCCAGATTTTTTGTTGGCTTTAGCCACGCCTAAGCAGGCTGGCAAAAAGATAAAGATAATCTTAACGAAAAAATGTTCAATCCTAATTTAAAAGACTATGAAGGAGGTTTACGTTATCGCACAATCTTTTCTAATGGGTGCACAGCTTGTGAAAAAATTAAAAAAACTATTTACACAATGTTAAGGAGCCACTTTCTCGCTTAATGCAAAGTTAAAATTTTACTTATATATATCTGCTCTGTTATGTTGTGAGAAATAGTAATATGGAGTAAATACTATGAGTACTAATCCAACAAGAGGAGCATCCGAGGCAGGCTCTTCATTCTTTGATTTTTGTAGCGGTGCAAGAAGAGTCCCTGAAGAACCTGAGAAGAGTTTCTTTGATAGCATCAGTGAATTTTTTGGACTGGGCTGTGTTTCAAGACGGGGTGGAGCGTCTGTTTTTTCTAAAGAGAGAATCGCAATTGGGGATAGAGAAAAGCTTCTGAAAAACCTGTTCAAGGCTTTCGTCGAGAGGGAAGGAGCAACAGGTATTCAAGATTTTGAAAGGCGTATCCGTGCAGATATCTCCCGAGCAACCAATGGGGTGGTGTGTAAAGAGTGTTATATCTTCAAAGAATCCAATAAGACGGAATTAAAACAGGTGGATCAGCGCATAGACCAAGCCAATCCCATCACTGCATTCGCCCTGTTTGAAGGGATTTTCAGCAAAGATATCGCAGATTTTTTGCAAGTGAGGATCCAGGCCATAATCCCCCCGTTAGTCCATGCGGGGTTGAGCCCAAAAGAGGTTTTAATCCGTGCTTTTCACGAGTTGGAGGCGAATGTTTTGTCTCTAAAAGGCTATGAGGCGATAGGTGCAAATGGGGTTGTATCTATCATTGATCATGAGACTGCAATGGTCTACACAGCTACATTAGGGAACTCGCGTGCCTACTTGATCAACAAGGGAGCTCAAAGAGGATTGATTTCGTTGAGCAATACAAGGAATTTTTCCTCAAAAAGAGATATCATCCGATTGGATCGAGCATTGAAGGTGCTCCACAAGACAAGAACAGATTGCTATATTCCTTTCTCAGGCGAGTACCGATGGCCAAATGCTAAGGAGGGGGTGCCCCATTCCAGGGCGCTTGGATTGGTTGCCTATAACTCCTGCTCCAAGTTAGACAAGTCCTTATGGCCAATCAGTGCAAAACCCAAGATCACCTGTTGCCCTTTGAGAGGGAGAGATACTTTGGTGATGGGCACAAAGCCGTTTTTTGAGATGTACCCGATCGAGCTTTTTGAAGAAGCGATCGAGGCAAATCCCAAATCAAATTTGCAACATATCCTTTTAAAGGCGATGCCCTTGGGACGGGAAATAAAAGAATTTGCAGGCGTTGCGGTTGTAAGTTTCAGTGAAAAACGGGGTTGAATGCTTTTATAGTCTTTTAACCGCTACTTAAAAGACATAAGATCGAGACATAAAAAAACTCTACCTCCAGTGAGAAAAGCTTCCCACGGGGATAGAGGTTTTTTTAAGTACATCCGAATTTCAAGTAGTGTTGAAATTTATTGGAGCTGGAATTCCCCTTTTTCAATCTTTTTAGGGTTTTGAACAGTGCCAAGATATTCGGGCATCTTCAGGCCTGCCATGTTGGCAACGTCGTGAAGCGGGGGTAATGACTTGACAAACTGGCTCAGGAAATTGGAGGTGGTCGATTTCTGACTTTCCCCCTGGTTCCCAGAATCCCAAACGGTAATTTTATCAATTTTGATGTTTTTGAGCGCCTCTGTTTGCAAGGAAACCATCGTTTCAAGTTTTTCCATCAAAAGCAAAGTAGATGCACTCTGTGCGTCTTGGTTGCAGGCGTCGATAAGCAACTTATACCCTTGGGCTTTTGCATCCAAAATTTTCTGAATTCCCAGTGCTTCCGCCTCTTTGATCAGGAGGATAGCCTCGGCTTCTCCCTTGGCAATCAGAATTTTTCTCTCTGCTTCTGCTTGGGCCTCAATTTCAATTTTGCGCTTTTCGATCTGTTGAGGAACAATTTGCTCAGCCTCTAATCTATGCGTATTGGAAAGCGTTTTGGCTTTTTGGATCTCCGCTTCAGCTTGTTGCATGGCAACCTGGCTTCTCCGTTTTGCATCGGCCTCTTTTTCCGCCAGCAGCGCATCTGTGGTTGCGATTTCAGCTCTCGACTCATTTTCTCCACGCACCGCATCGGCGTTGTAGCTTGCTACGAGAATTCTGCAATCTCTTTCTTGGGACGCCTTTCCAACTTCTCCCTGTTTTTCCTGCTCCGCAACATCAACTTTTGCCTGATTCACCGCCGTGGAGGAGGCCTTTTTTCCGATGCTGTCGATATACTCCGACTCGTCGGTGATGTCGGTAATGTTCACGTTGAGCAAGGTAAGGCCTATTTTATGTAGCTCCTCCTCGATATTGTCTTTGATTGCCTCTAGGAACCGCTCACGATCCTGATTGATTTCCTCGATCCTTAAAGAAGCGATTGTGAGACGTAGCTGGCCTGTGATGATTTCTGTCGCCATCATTTCAATACTGCGCGCGTCTAAATCTAGGAGCCGGACAGCCGCATTTTGCATAATTTCGGGGCTGATTCCCAATGCAACAGTAAAAGTGCTTGGGATGTTCACACGGATGTTTTGCTGCGACAAGGCCCCTTTTAGTGAGATGTGGATTGTTTTCGGTGTGAGATCTAAAAATGCATATCCCTGGATCAAAGGCCAGACAATCCGCCCACCGCCGTGATGGCATTGAATCGTTTTCCCAAATCCGACACGTCCGTAGACAACAAGAATTTTATTCGAGGGGCAGCGTTGATAAAGCTTTATTAGGATTAAAACAGATAGACTCAACGCGCCGAGAAAGATTAAGGTCATGTATGCCATGGTACCCCCTTTTTTTTTAAAAGGTGCAAGACTTTATAGCACAAGGCTATAGCATTTCTTTTTTTGAAGACAATAGATGCCCTCATAAAAAAAGTCTAAAGGAGCCAAATAAAATAGGTCAATTTTTAAATAAAAAAATAAAGTTTTATTCCCTCAGCGGTGAGGGGTGCAGAAGATAGTGTCCAAACAGGTTGATGGCAAGTCCGGTTAAAACCAGGATTGTAGCTAAGAGTTTCCAAATGGGCAAAGGTTCGTCTAAAAAAATGGTTCCTCCAAACAGGGCAAATATGGGGGTCAATAGAGTGAAGGGGGTGACCGCCTTTAGAGGGTTGTTGTGCACAAGCCAAGACCAGGCTCCGTAGGCGAACAGAGTCGCAAGGTAGGTAATATAAGCGGCGCCAATCCAAAAATCTATTTGTGTGTTGAATAGAGTGTCGATAAAAACAGTCGGCCCCTCTATTGCAAGGGATAAAGCAAGCAAAATAGGCCAAGCGATGCAACTGCCCCATGCAACAAGAGAAAAACTGTTGACTTGACCTACTTTTTTTGTGATCAGGTTGCCCAAGCTTGAACAGGCTGCAGTACCCAAGATGCATAACAATCCCCCATAGGAGATACTGGAGTCCAGATTCCATATGACCGTTCCAATCCCTAAAAAAGAGATCATGCAGCCGATCCAGTTCCATAAGCGGATTTTCTCTTCAAACACATACATCCCGATGAAAAGGCTGAAAAAAACTTGTACCTGCAGAATGAGAGAGGAGAGTCCTGCAGGCATCCCTAAATAGAGGCCCAGAAAAAGTAGCCCGAACTGGATAACAAACACCACGACGCCATACAAAAGCAAAAGAGAAAAATGCGTTTTTGGTCTTTTGGTGAAAAGCACAAGTGGAATGCTAGTGAGAAAAAAGCGTAAAAAGCACAAAGTAAGGGGCTTTGTTTCTAAAAGGCAAAATTTAATAACGACAAAATTTAGACCCCAAATGAAAGTAATAAGTAGAGAAATGAAAAGGCTCAAAAACGGCATGGTTGTTTTTTGCTCCCTAAAGGGGTTTTTGAATATACCCCTTTTTTGAGTTGTTTGGCGAGCTAAAGAGATGAAAAGAAAAACATAAGCTTTCTAAAGTGGCTGACGAAACATTTTTCTTCTCTACTATGCAATTTTCTCCTTGTAGTACTTCTCCCCCTTTAAGGATATTCAAGGAAAAAAAACGGTAAAAAAGACATAATTGCAAACCTAATCCGGTTTTAGACTGATAGGTTGGACCGGATACCTTTTTTGAAAGTAGTGTATAAAAGATTCTTTTTTATTTTTTATGAAGAAATATGGTGTTGTGATTTTGGCGGCTGGGGATGCCACCCGTCTTCGACTAGATATCCCGAAAGGTCTAGTTAAGATCCACGGTGCGTCCTTGTTGGAAAGAATTTTAAAAAAATGCCCTGAAGATGTCGCAATCATGACTTCGATCAAGAATCACGAGCAGATAAAAGAGCATGTAGAGGATCTAGGTTTGCAAAATAAAAGATTTCTTTTTTTCAATCAAAAATCGGCCCCTGTTTTGGGGGTCGACACCTTGAGCCCGATGGGAAATGGAGATTTATTCAGGGCTTTTGCCGAATCGGGAGTGCTCCAGACATTCCGGGAAAGGGGGGTGGAAAGGATTGTGGTTTGTCCTGTTGACAACCCATTGGTGCAACCCGGGTTTTGGGGACTGCATCAAAATGCGGAACTTGTGGTTTTAGCTGTAGAAAAAAAATCTGAAAACGAGTCTGTAGGGACGATTTTCACGGACGATAAATTGAGCGTAAAGGAGTACACCTCTTTTAAAAATTCTGAGGGGCTAGCCTATGCCGGAATTTTTTCAGCAGCCCTTTCTTTCTTTGAAAGGGCTGCCCGTATGGACCCTTTGGTTAAAGTGCATAAAATTAAAAAGGTGCAACGGGGGGTAGAAGTAGTAAAACAGGAAAAATTTGTATTTGATTTTTTTCCCCTTGCTCGAAACTTCGAGGTAGTGAAAGTGGATCGCAGCACCCATTTTTTACCAATCAAAAGGGATGTGGGGGCAGATAGCTTGGAAGATGCATTAAGGGTTTTATCATGATCAAAAGAGTGACGATTTTAGGGAGTGGAGCTTGGGCGTTTGCCCTTTCGCAGGCGCTGAAAAATGTGGATGTGCAGATGTACTCCATCGAAAAAGAGGTGATAGAATCGATACGGACTCATAAAAAACACCCGAGGTTTCCTGTCGTAGAGTTGGGGAATCCCATCTCTATCGATGAGCATTTACATAAAGCTATAGAAAATGCAGACCTGTTGATAGAATCGGTCACTTCGCAAGGATTTGAGCCGGTTGTGCGGGCCTTAAAAGAGCTCAATTGTCAGATTCCGATATTGATTACATCTAAAGGGATCAATCATAAAGGGCAAACTCTATATGAAATAGCTAAAGAGATTGGGTTGGATGGAGTTGCCGTTTTAAGCGGAGCGACCTTTGCTGACGAGGTTTTGGATAAAAAAACTACGTGCGCAACTATCGCCTGTCTGGATCCGAAATTACGCGCTATGATTATCCGGATTTTCAACAATGATTTTTTCTTTACAGAGGAATCGGATCATCCGATACCCTGTATGCTCGGCGGTGCGATGAAAAATATCTACGCAATTTTATGCGGGTTGCTTGAGGGGCTTAACTACGGAAAAAATGCTAGGGCGGCCTTGATCACGAAGGGCTACCATGAGATGAAAGAGTTTCTTAAGTTTAGAGGGTTTGATCCCTCTAGCATTGAGGGGTACTCCGGTTTGGCGGATCTTATATTGACCTGTTCATCCGAAAAAAGTCGCAACTTCCAGTGCGGGTTGAACATAGCTCGCGGCATGTCTCCTGAGGAGGCGAGGGGAAGTGTCGGTATGGTGGTAGAGGGGGCATTTGCTGCAAAGGCCATCCATAGCGTCATTCAATTGCCTATTGCCCAAATCGTTTACAAGATTTTATATGAAGGGTATGGTGCAAAACAAGAAGCCCGGAAGATTTTTTGAACCCCTACGAAATCCCTTTTGATAAAGTTGTCTCCTCTGAAGAGGAGCGTCGTATTGAAGATTTAGCTATCGGAGCCGGTAATAATCCGCATGTCTTTAATCAGAAAGCCGGCGAAGCGGTAGCCTCGGCTGTGGACCGTTTCATCAAAAAACATTCTATTTTGCCCATTGTCCATTGTTTGATAGGCAAGGGGAATAACGGCAAGGATGGGACGCAGGCAATCCATTTTCTTAAAGAGCTTGGGTATGAAATCCACCAAGGGGTTGACCACTTAGATCGGGGAGGCGTGATCCTTGACGCCCTTTACGGTATAGGATTTCATGGAGAAATTTTAGGTGATGAGGCACGCCTTGTCATGGCCGCCAACGGGTGTGGTTTACCAATCATCGCGGTGGATATCCCTTCGGGTATTCATGGCAGCACCGGTTATGCAAGTGTATACCATATCCAAGCATCCCATTGTGTGGCGATTGGGACCTACAAATTAGGTCATGTAGTGGGAGCAGGCTACAAAGCATACAAAACAATAGAATTAGTCGGTTTTGGTCTACAGCAATCTTATTTCGATCAGATGGAAGAGGTGTGTCGCGTTGTCCGGTTGTCCGCCTTGGTGGAACCCGAAATGCCAAAAGTCGTCCACAAATATGACCGAGGATATGTAGGCATCCTAGCGGGTTCAAAGGGGATGGAGGGATCTGCGTATTTATGCGCCAAGGCTGCTCTTAGGGCCGGGGCCGGAATGGTGCGCCTTTTTTGCGACGAGGATTTTCATCTGCCACTTGTCGAGGCGGTGTTTTCTGAGCAGACAATCGATGCGTTCAGATTATGGGCGCCGAAGTTGGATGCTATTGTCATAGGTCCAGGGTTGGCCGAGACAAAAAAAGAGCTTATCGATGCGATTTTCGACTACCTCATGGATCATCCGAAACCGTTGATAGTGGATGCAGGTGCCATCCCTATCTATGTAAACAGGGTGAAAAAGCCGTTTGCAATGGTCACCCCGAACGAATCGGAGATGCGTCACTTGCGCAATTCAAAAAAAGAGGGATTTGTCCTTTTTGAAAAAGGGGCGCCAACTTGGATCTTTGAGCCAATACAACCCAAGCCTTATGTGATCCTTGAGGCAGAACCCCGATTAGCGACGGCAGGGGCTGGAGATATACTGGGCGGGATCATGGCTGCTTACCTGATAAAGACAGGAGATTACCTGGAGTCGGCAGTCCTTGCGGCCCATCGCCTTTTGAAAGCTGTGGACTCCTGTTCATCCCCATTCCCGATCGCGACCGATATTCTGGAAAAAATCTAGCCTTTTTTGAAATTTTAAGAGTTGAAAACTTGGTCGGTTTTGGATTTTTCTTTTAGGTCCAAAAATTTTTTGGTCATCTCTACAGCCAAGGGCAACGCCTCTTTCCCATAATCTCCAAACCGCAAGTACACGACAACAACAAGGTCCGGATTTTCAAACATAGGGGCATTTTCATCGTAGTGTACCAGAGCAAACCAAGTGTGCTTGACAAGTGCAGAGTCTCCCTCCTTATCTAAAAAGGGGCGGTAGCTTATCTGAGCTGTTGCAGTTTTGCCAATAAGGTAAGGGCGCAGCTTGTTATAATCTTTTTTCATTTCTGGATGGCGAAAATAGGTGCGGATCGCTTCGGGTCTTGCGCCACCTCGCTCCCCATTCAAAACTTTGTGCATCCCTTTGAGAAGCGGATAAGAGAGCTCTTTGGGGAATGCAAATGCGCGCACCGTTTGCGATTCAAACGGGAGAACAAACGGGGCCAGACTATGGTTCAGAGTTTTTGAAAATAGGGCAGGTTGCAGGTGGAACGGTGCAAAATACTGTTCAAATCTTTTCAAAGTTGTTTGCTGAGGGGTATAGGCGCCTAAAAGGGCTTTGGCAACACGGGGCTTTTTCACTTGCCCCTCGTTAACTAACGCTCCGAGCAAATTTGCGACTTGCAGCGGGGTGACTGTGAGCAGGTGTTGGCCGATGGCAAAAGCGTATAAACCCGTTTTGTTATAGCTTAGGTCAAAAGGGAGGGTACCGCCGATTTCCATAGGCAAATCGATCCCGGTTCTTGAACCTAGACCCATAGATTTTGAAGCGCTCAAAAGCTCTTCATTTGCCCCCTCGGCCAGTAAAGAAAAATAGATGTTGGAGGATTGCTCTATGGCTCTTTCAAGATCGCATTTACCAATCGGATGGTCGCTTCTGGGCAAACGGCCGCCGCGAAAATTTCTGGTGATTGGAGTGCCGTCTTGCAAAAACCCGAGGATGTTTTTCGGATCCAGAGGATCTCCCCTTGGCCCTTCATCGCGTATAGTAAGGGGATTCGGATCAAAAGGTTTGGTGAAATCGAGCTCTTTTTCCAAATGTCTTTTAAGCCCCGCATACCCTGAAACGATTTTAAAAATCGATCCCAAAGGGGCCGATTCCTGATACGCAAAAGAGCGAAAAAAACCGAAACCATGCCTTGGGTAAAATCCCTGGGCAAGCTGCTTCTCATGTCCGTTCAGCATTTTGCTTGTTCGTACAACCTGCACCAAATTCTGTATCAGATGGGCTGGAAAATCTTGCAATCTTTTTTGAATTTGAGGGACAGAAGGGATTTTGGAGAGCTCTTCACACAACCGATATTTGGGATCAAATAGAGGTGCGATATTTGCTCCCAAGAGTGCAGAGGAGATGAGAAGGGGGCGGTTTCTCTCGTAAAAAGTCTCAAAGAACTCCTCCTCTTTGGGCTTTAAATAGTCCAAATAGGGGAGCTTTCCACCGTTTTTGCGGATTTGTTGTAGAAAGGAGGGGAAATAATTTTTTCTGAAAACGGGCATGTAGGTGGTTTTGAACAGAAGGCGACTTTGCTTTTTGACCCCTTTTTCAAGTTTTCGAATTTGTTGGCACAAAGCCACAAAATGTTCTACTGGCTCATCGGTCAGCGCTATCTTAAGAGAATCGCTAAAGTTTTCCAGCGGGGCAAAAAGATGGCAAAGATCATACAGCAACAGCCGGTCTTTCGAATGGCGGATGTTTGAGAATAGAGGGGAAAGGAATTGTTGTTCATAAAAGAACTCTTCCGGAACATTAAAATGGACTTGGTGAGGATCGGGGTTGAAGAGGCCATCTAATAGAGCTTGCACCGATTGTTGTTGGAAATGGTGCAACAAAGTCATGATCGCCTGTTGTAAGAAAAGCATTTTTCCAACTGTTTTGAGTTTTGAGAGAGATCTTTTTACCTGGCAGTCGGTTGATAAAATCTGGTCCAAAAACATCTCGTAGGTCAAATAGGAGGTCTCAAAAAAGGGCTGTTTTGTGCTGGGGTCCAGCCGCTCTTTCAACAGGGGCTTTGCACCATCAAAAATTTCTAGTATGTGATCGGGCGACTCCAGCCACATTTGTGGATCCATGCCGGGATGCATCCGAGGGTAGGAGGCAAGGGACAAGACTGCGGAAGTTTTAGGATCTAAAACAACAATAGCACCCCCTTTGATGAACGGGGCTGCAATTTTGCTGTGGTCCTTGCTCAAAAGTTTGAACTGGTCGTCACGCTCTTTTTCATTTTGGATTAAGAGCTCTTCTGCGTGCTTTTGGAGTTCCAAGTCTATAGTTAAAAGGAGCCGTTTCCCCGGTAGCGGGTCGACAGACTCGGGGAGTTTCCTTAAAAATCGCCCTTTTACATCCACTTCAAAGCGCTCTTTTCCGGGAAATCCGCGCAGATGGTTGTCGTAAACCTCCTCAACTCCTCCCCGGCCTACAAAAGAATGGAGCCGGTAGCTGAGCTTTTGAAGCTCCTGATAACGGTCTAAAGCTTTGTGAAATGAAAAAAAACCGACAGGTAACGGAGTGGCTATCCCTTCTTTTCTTTTGTTTAGAAACGATCTCAATACCTCTAATTCATGCTGTAACTTAGCCATCTGCGTACTCTGGATCGGACCTAAAAGGCCCAGAACGTTCAACCCTACCGGTCCTTGCGGGTAGTGGCGCTTCGAGCGGATCCTTACGTCGAGCCCGGGCCAGTTTTTCTCCTCCATTTTTAAGAGGTAAAACAGCCCCTCTTCCACATCCTGCTTCAGAGGAAAAAAAGTGTTGGGAAACAGGGCCGCTTTTGAAAAGATCATATCCTCGATCGACTGTCTGTCGACCTGAAGTTTTTTGGCTAAAAAAACAGAAAGGGTCTGGATATACTCTTTTCTAGGAAAGGTTTTTTTACCGTTTCGTACAGACACGCGAGGTAAAAGTGCAATTTTATCAAAAGTGATCCCTATCTCATAGGCAATGCGGTTGATGACAAGGGGGCGGTTATTACAATCCCGAATCGTCCCCCTGTCAGGTTCCAGGTGGATCGAAAGCTCCCTGGGCCCCTTCGATTGCTCCAAATACGAATCGTGCATCCATAGGGTGAGATAAGCGACGCGGCAAAAAAGGACAAAAAAAGCGGTTGCAAAAATAAGCAGTGCAAAAAGGGTGTGGTTTATGGAGCGATTGCGCATCTAGACAGTCTCCTAAAAAAAAGTTTTTTTGGGAATGGCGTATCTTTTAAAATTTAGAAGGTTCTATTTTTAATTTTTTTGTTTGAGCCGCACATCTTTTAGTAAAGCGCTCTAAAAACTACGACATTATAGACTTTTTTTCAAAATACAGGCTCAATCTTTTCACTTTTCAAAAAATGTACAGATCTGGAATACTTTAGGTACCTTATAAGCGCTCATAGTTTAAAGGTAGAACTACAGCCTTCCAAGCTGTTAGTGTCGGTTCGATTCCGACTGGGCGCTTTTTCTATTCTGTATAAAACCAATCTGCTCTTTCCTCTTTAAAAAATCATATGAATCTGCTATGCTTCCCCCAGCCGGCCGGTCCATCGTTTTTACAAGCGATAGAATTCCTCTAAAGTAAAAACAAAATTTTGATGTGACTTTGGCATAAACGAACCCTATCGCCCGGGAAGGCGTCCGGAGAGGGGAATGCTAAGGAGTTATTTTGAGCCATAAAGAGCCAACAATCAAGGAGCTCATCGAGGCGGGTGCCCATTTTGGACATCAAACGCGTCGTTGGAACCCAAAAATGAAACGTTTTATCTTCTCTGAAGAGAACGGCATCCACATCATCGACCTTTCCAAAACCGTACATCAGCTTAAAAAAGCAATAGAGGCGGCAAAAGCGATTGTTTCCAAACACAAAAGTGTCCTTTTCGTTGGGACAAAAAAACAAGCCAAAGACGTCGTAAAAGAGACAGCGGAAGCTTGCCAAGAGTTTTATGTATCCGAGCGCTGGTTGGGCGGGATGCTTACGAACCTCGCAACGATTCGTAAGTCGGTAAAAAAACTGGAAAGCCTGGAAAAAAAACTTGCTTCTGAAGGCAGCGAATACACGAAAAAAGAGCGACTCCTTCTCGGAAAAGATCAAGTTAAATTGAGTCGTAACCTTTCCGGTATCCGTGGGATGCGTAGAGCTCCCGGCCTGATGATTGTAGTAGATCCAAGCAAAGAGGATATTGCGGTATTAGAAGCTAAGAAACTAAACATTCCCGTAATGGCAATTGTGGACACAAACTGCGATCCTTCTTTGATCGATTATGTGATCCCTGCAAACGACGATGCGCAAAAAAGCGTTAAAGTGATCCTTGATGCCCTTTCCGGCGCGATCAAAGTTGCAAAAGAAGAGGCGGCTCCGCATCAACGCGAAGACAATTCTGAAAAAGCGGAGAAAGGCGAAGGGTTTGAAAAAGAGCGCGAAGCTAAAAAATCTGATAGACCACGTCGTCCTCGTAGAGAGGCAGTAGCTGAGGTAGCAAAATGAGCGTAGTTTCTGCAAAAGATGTTGTTCGCCTGCGTGAGGTGAGCGGAGTTGGAATGCAAGATTGCAAAAAGGCTTTGGACGAAGCCGGCGGAAATTTTGACCTTGCATTGGAGCATTTGCGCAAGAGAGGTTTGGCTCAAGCGGCCAAAAAAGCCACTCGTGAAGCAAAAGAGGGTGTGATTCGAGTAGCCGACGACTCTCACAGGATCGCAGTTGTTGAAGTCAATTGTGAAACGGATTTCGTGGTACGTAATGATGATTACCGTGATTTTGCCCAGTCGGTAACAGAGCTCGCTTTGCACAACCATCCAAAGACTCTAGAAGCTCTTCGTGAACTTTGCGAAGATAGAAGAGCCGCTTTGGTTGGAAAAATCGGGGAAAACATCGTAGTCAATCGCTACACCCTTTTTGAGAAAAAAGAGGGGCATTCTTATGGTATCTATGTCCACGGCGATGGAAAAATCGTTTGTGTTGTAGATATTAAAGGCGCCCATATGGGAGATGTTGCCAAAGAAGTTGCGATGCATAGTGCAGCCGCCCACCCGCAATACCTAGATCCCGAAGATGTGCCAAGTGAGATCATTTCCAAAGAGGAAGAGATTGCTCGCGCGCAAATTCATGGGAAACCGGAAAACGTGGTGCAAAAAATTATCGAGGGTAAAAAGAACACCTACTTTGCTGAGGTTTGTTTGAAAAAGCAAAAGTTCATCAAAGATGAGTCCTTGACAATTGAAGAGTATGTGCGTAAAAAAGGTAAGGAGCTTGGAGCGGGTGATCTAACGATTATCTCCTCTTTTGTTCGGGTACAAGTCGGGGTTTAATTGCATGCAAAAAAGGCGCTTTGTCCTAAAGATCTCCGGAGAAATTCTTTCTCCGATGATCTCTGAAGGTAAAGCTGCTTCTTTAGCAAACACTCTAATCGAGCTTTCAAAGCACGCTGAGCTGGCTGTTGTCCTTGGTGCAGGAAATCTGTACCGCGGCAGAGATGCCGGCTCTTCGATTTTTAGAGGTTTAGCTGATGAAGTGGGGATGTTGGCAACTGTGATGAATGCTAAAGTTGTCAGCAGTTATTTAAAAGGAATGGGAAGGGTTTTTACAGCGAAGCCAATTGCTGCGGAGGTTCTTTATCAAAGATCTGAAGTGGATATGTGGTTGAATGGTGGGGGTGTAGCCTTTTTGGCTTATGGCACAGGCCTTCCCTATTTTTCTACCGATTCCGCAGCCGCATTTTATGCTATAGATTTGGATGCGGATCAGATTTTAAAAGCTACAAATGTAGACGGTGTATACGACAAAGACCCGAAAAAACATGCGGCTGCAAATAGATTTTTACAACTCACATATCAAGAGGCGATAGAAAAGGATTTAAAGGTGATGGATCAGACGGCGTTTGTTTTATTGAAGGAGCATCCGGTCCCAATCCGTGTTTTTTCCTTTGATCTATTGGATCAAATTCTCAAAGACGAAACTTTAGGCACACATATTTATGGATCTAAAAAAGAAAAATAGCGAAACGATCGAACACTTTAAAACAGAGCTGAAAAAATTGCGCTCCGGCAGGATCACGGCACAAAC
This sequence comes from Chlamydiota bacterium, assembly GCA_016866475.1. GTDB lineage: Bacteria > Chlamydiota > Chlamydiia > Chlamydiales > RGXB01 > RGXB01. Next base: position 100,725 of record VGMF01000005.1, read on the forward strand.
ACTAGATCACGTGAAAGTGGATATGATGGGAGCTTTTAAACCGTTGAAATCTTGCGGACAGATTTCTTGTCATGATCGTCAGATTTTGATCGTCCTTTATGACCCGTCGATGGCTCAGGCGGTATCCAAAGCAATAGAGGAGTCCTCCAGCTATGCCCAGGTAATCATCGAAAAAGGGCAAGTTAGAGTGAATTTTTCTTCCCCATCTAAAGAGACACGACAAGAGACGTTGAAGCTTGCATCTAAAAAAGCCGAAGAGGCAAAAATTTCTGTCAGGCAACATCGCAAAGAGATGATCGACTTTCTTAAAAAGCAGAAATCTCAAAATGAGATCACTGAGGATTTGCAGAAAAAAGGGGAGAAAAAAGCCCAGGAGATGACCGACCAGGCTATCAAGGAAATTGATGCTGCCCTAGCTGAGAAAGAGAAGGAACTGCAAGAAGTTTGAAAATATTTGCGAAAAAATAGCCGGTGTTGCTATAGTAGTACCATCACTAGCGCGGCCCTTTCGTCTAGAGGCCTAGGACACAAGGTTTTCATCCTTGCAACCGGGGTTCGAATCCCCGAAGGGTCAATATACCGAGACATTAGCTCAGTTGGTAGAGCATCTCACTT
>VGMF01000006.1 GCA_016866475.1 Chlamydiota bacterium
CCATCCCGAACTCAGAAGTTAAACCACTCATCGCCGATGGTATTGCTCCCAAGAGAGTGAAAGAGTAGGACGTTGCCAGATTTTCCTTTTGCCCGTTGTGCCCCCCACACCGGGCATTTTTCATTTATGGGGAGCGGCGTTTGGCTGCATATAGCGTGCGTTTATTCCGAAGGCTGTGTGGGGCCCCCCTTTACCACTAGCCTTCGCGATAAACACCCACTCTATCTCGCCACCCGGTCACTCCCCAGGGGTTATTCTACTATTCGGCTGCATGTTGTATAATGTGAAATTTGAAGATACTCGCCGCCCGTTCACTCCTCAGAGGGTATTCCGCTATTCGTCTGCATGTTGTCTAATAAGCAACTTGACGTAATCTTTTACAAATTGGTTTTCATACGGTTTTGACACAATTTCTGGATTAGGAGTACTATTAATAAATTCTTTTTCTATCATGGTTTATACGATTGCAGTCCAGGTTTTTTGTTATAGGACCTTGGAGGATAAGTCGGTATTGCAGCTTACTACAGTTCACAACAAAAAAGAGAAGATTGAAACCGAAGTAGCATCGATCAATCAAACTTAAGATCTTTTGTACGATCAGCCCCTAAAGATTATCCCTGTAAAGCTTTATATCAATGACTTAATTGGGAAAGGGATTGGTATTTTGAATGCAAGAGGGCCATTTGAGATTCCTTTGAACCAGAGTACAATATTATTTATTTATGCGGTCTTACTCGGAACCTTAGGTTTTCAGGGTGCCGGAAAATCGATTCCATCCTTCTATTTTAATTATAATTTTATCGACAATTCCTCTTTTCGAGTACCCTTTTAATTTTGGAGAGTTGAAAGTTCCGTTGCATGCAACTAAATCAGAAAATCTTCTTTTTGTTCCTGACTTTGATAATTTAGAACAGGTCAGCGCCTATTTAAATAACAATGTCGAGTTAATAAAATAGGATGCAGATATGTTTACAAAGAGGGTGCAGGGACTCCTACACATGAGAGTGTCTTTATTTTCCAAAGAAGTATTCCACGTACGTTAGTAAGCTTCCTTTTGCCTACATTGATTGGTCTGGGGATCTTACTCCAGAGTTATAAGCTTTAAAAAAAAGAGGGTGACATAAATTTAATCGTCGCATCCTGGGGTTCTTTCTTGGTTGTGTATGATCGTCTCCTTCATTGCTCTTGTCTAGCCACATCAATAGACTCTAAAACCAATAAACATCGGAGGTGGGTAGATTTTAGCCCTTATTTTATCATTCAGGTAGTTGTTCATAAAATCGAGCCTTTGCAATTATTTTTTTTATCACTATGCTGATTTTAAAAGGGGTTCTATGAAATCTTCCAAACTTCCTGTGTTTGCATTTTTTTTAATGTTGACCGCATTTGCGGCTTTTTTAGGTTCTATTTTTGGACTTGATCCTAATGATGAATGGTACCAAAATTTGTATAAACCGGCGTTCGTACCTCCTGACAAGGTATTCGGAATTGTATGGTCTATACTTTACGTGTTGATAGGTTTAGCCGGGGCTCGCATCTATTTGTCGAAAGGCAAGAATAGAAATACAGCCTTGAATCTTTGGGGCGCCCAGCTCGTGGTGAATGCCCTTTTCCCCCTCCTGTTTTTTGGCCTGAAGAGCCCAATTTTGGGGTTTGCCGACACATTAATTCTTTTCCTTATACTGATTTTACTCCTTTTAAAACTCTGGGATCTCGATAGGAGAAGTTTCTATTTTTTGGTCCCTTATTTTCTATGGGTAGGATTTGCCATGGTGATTGCATTTCTAATTGTTGTGCATCCATTAGGATAAATGAAAATTATAGAATCAAATTAGCTTTTTTATTCCTCCCAGCGATAGTCTATAAGTGGCTTAAAGAGGGGAGCATCTGTCGTGATAGTTCGATTAAGGTCCCCCTCTCAAAAAGGGGGATTAATAAAAAGAGTGGGTTAATTTAAGATTTTACAAAAAAGGGAGGCTCTATGCACTCGTTGATCAAAACAACATGGATACCCACAAGCCTCGAACGTGCGTGGGAATTTTTTAGCTCACCGGACAATTTATCTTGCATAACTCCCCAAGATCTCGATTTTCATATTCTGGATCGCTCCCAAAGCATGAAAATGTTTGCAGGGCAGATTATAGAGTACACCGTAAAACCATTCCCATTCTACACTGTGCACTGGATTACTGAAATCACCCATGTAGAACCGATGAAATTTTTCGTCGATGAACAACGGTTTGGCCCCTATCGGTTTTGGCATCACAAGCATTTCTTCAGTCCCGAAAATGGGGGCGTGCGTATGCAGGATATCATTCATTATAAGCTCCCCTTTGGAATTCTGGGGGCTGCCATTGAGCCCTTCTTAGTTCGCCCTAAGCTGGAAGAAATTTTTTCTTTCAGAGAGAAGCAGATTAAAAAGATCTTTTCTGACTAAGAAAAAAGGTCTTTTTTAACCTATTTTATTCCAAATAAAGTGAAACGTCCTGTTCACATCGACATCCATTTATTGGCTATTTCATCGTATCAAATCGACAAGATTCCGTAGTCAGTTTTTGTATAAGTATAGGCTGTTGTAAACTCAACATTTTTGCACAATAGATTTGATAGTCTCAATGTTTCTAAGCTGTAGTTTCCATTTTTCCTTGGGACTACTGTTCCTGTCACGTAGCCACCATAGGTGCCCCAATAAAAAAACCTATGCTCTCAGTTAAAATCCCCTTAAAAAGTTCCTTCATAAGTCACCGCCTTTTTAAATGAATGATTGAGCTTATCGGTGTGAATCATGATCTTGCTTGTATCCCATTTTTAACCCGTAAGTTCACTTATTATCTGCTTTTGACCCGATTCCTGAATACCATTCGGGTAGTAAGAGGTTGGGACTGCTCGCGTTTTAAATTGATAGAACACCTGTTTTCTCGGATAATTCGCCGGGTGGTTAAGGATAGGATCTCTAGCTTAAACAAAAAGAGTTGCTTGCCAAAAGCAGGCAACTCCTGTTGTTGCTCGAATGTTCTCTTGTGTGGAAAAAAAAAGCTGGATTCCCATCTAAATCGGTGTCATAAAACCCCGCTGAATATCTGGGAGAGCCATTAAAGATACTTTCTTGGCAATCGTAAAAAGAGACGCTCTAATTCTTTGTCCTAGTAAAAAAATATGGACCCCAAAATCTTTGAGATTCATGCTTTTCCCTTCCAAAATACCCTCAAACAGGAGATTCTGTTTTAGTTAAAAAAAAATCGAACACGGAATATCCGGTTAGAATTTTGATGTTGTGAATAGATATTCTTGGGCCCAAAATCCTATGTAGACCTTGAAATAGGGAAAAAGAGATTGCGAGAATATTTTTATAACCGAAAGGAGTTTTTTAAAAAAAATAGGCTTTGGCTAAGTTTTAAAAAAATATTTTTAAAAGTTGTTGCACAAAAAATCGTTCTCTTAATATGGAAAGAGCTATAGACCAACATTAGAGGGCATTTATGGCACTAAAACAAACTGCAACGCACATGATGGAGCTTTTAGAGAGAGTTTACGAAGATCTAGTAAAAGCTGTTGAAAAAGAGAACAAAGCCGCTGCACAACGGGTCAGAACAGGTTCTATCCGTTTAGAGAAAGTAGCAAAACTCTTCAGAAAAGAATCTGTAAAAGAGATGCCAAAGAAAAAAAGAGCTTCGAAGGCGAAGGCTAAAAAACCCGTAGCTAAGAGCAGGAAGAAATAGCATTTCAATTTTTTTTGATTACATGGGAACCCGAAAAGTGATTTTCGGGTTTTTTATTTCCTGTTTTGATAAAATGTCTCTTTATGGAACAGATATTGATCGAAAGATGGAATGAAAAAGGGCACGGGCGAGCCCGTTTTGAGGGGAAGACGGTAGATGTGAAGGGGGCTTTTTTGGGAGAAACCGTTTTGGTTAACCTCAAAAAAGGGAAAAGGGGTACAAAAAAAGGGATTATCCAATCGATTTTTTCTCCATCCTTGGAGCGTATTGCAGATCGTTGTTCTCACTCGAGGATTTGTGGAGGATGCAATTTTCATGGACTCAGTTACCCCTCGCAGCTTCTTTTGAAGCAAGAGGCTGTCCAAAAACTCTTTACACATCCCGTAGCGCCGATCATAGAGGCTCAAGAGCCATTCTACTATCGTAACAAAATGGAATTTTCTTTCTCCGAAGATAAAGAAAAAAAACGGTATCTTGGATTGGTTCAAGAAGATTCCAGAGGCAAGGTTTTTGAACAAAAAGACTGCGCTCTATGTCCTGAATGGATGCTGCAAACTTTAAAAAATGTTTATGACTACTGGTGCACTACTACTATTGATGCCTATTATCTCCATAGAAATAGTGGCTCGCTAAGAACCTTGACCTGTCGGGGCGGTGTGAACACTCGGGAGAGGATGGTCATTTTGGGACTTTCAGGCAACCCCAGCTTTGCTCTTACTTACGAGGAGTTAGAAGGGTTTAAGCAGGCGATCTTGATGGCAAACCGTGAATTCCCTCAGATAAGCATATTTGCTGTTTTGACCCATGTGGAAAAGGGGACACCCACCTATACATCGGAGATCCATTTGCATGGCAAAGACCACTATACAGAATCTTTGCTAGGTAAAACATTTTTGATATCTCCCCAGGCCTTTTTTCAACCTAATCCGGTGCAGGCAGAACGGCTGTATAAAACGGCTTTTGATTTGTTGCAGCCCACCCTTGGTGATCGTGTTTTGGATTTGTATTGCGGTGTGGGTTCTATCGGGATCTGTTTAAAAGAGCAAGTCAAGGAGATCTATGGGATAGAATTGAACAAATATGCGGTTTGCGATGCTTTACGTAATATCGCAGTCAATGGGCTTGAAAACATCAATGTCGCTGTCGGGGACGTCAAAGAGGTGTTGTTACAACATAAAGATGCCCCGTTTGATAGTATGATTGTGGATCCTCCCCGTGCCGGGCTAGATATTGAAGTGATTGAAACTTTGGGAACCATGCAGGTAAAAAAGCTCCTCTACATTTCTTGTAATCCAAAAACATTAGCGCGCGATCTCCCCCTCTTGGAATCTAAGGGGTACCAGTTGGAGGTACTGCAGCCTGTAGATCAATTTCCACAAACACTGCATTTGGAAATGATTGCCTTTTTTGTGAGAAAATAAAACTCTTTTAAAAGAAACATCCGTTTATATACTCTTTTTTTGTCATATAGTAGAGGTGGCGATGATTTTTTTAGACGCAGCTGAGGGGTCAACGCAGTCTGTTGCCCAAAATCTCATCTTGTTTGCTGTGATGTTTCTTCTTTTGTATTTCCTATTTATACGTCCAGAGCAAACTAGGCGAAAAAATTTGATGAAAATGCAGGATGGGCTTAGTTTGGGGCAGAAAGTCTATGCAGGTGCTATTGTAGGGACGGTTAAAAAGCTTAGCGAGACTACTTGTACCCTCTCAAGTGGCAACTGTGAATTAGAGGTTCTCAGAGCGGCGATAAGTTTTGTTGAGCTCCCGAAAGAGGAGGACCAACAACCTATATCCTGACAAGCCCCTTTTTTTAGTTCGAAAGGTCGATCCCCTAGTAGAAGTTCAAAAAAAAGCCCTCGTAATAGAGGGCTTTTTTTTGGTCTTCTTTTCAATCCTTTTGGGATCGCTTAAATACCATTTTAAGACCGTGGTTTTTACTACCCCTTTAACATGATTTTAAAAAAATCTGGTTATAAAGGGGCATGCATCTATCCGGTCGATTATTTTTCCTGGCAAAGAAGGGACTCAAAAAGCTTCATCGAGCGGTTCAAAAATGGCTGCAACGCATCAGCATGCAACTCTTTTTGAGAAAGCAGCGAGAGGTCAAAAAGCTGTTCTAAGAGTTCTTTAGCAAGTTCAGGTCTATTTTTTTGGATCTCTTCAATTTTTGAGACCATCGGAGAATTGGCGTTCAAAACAAACGTTTTTTTACCGAAAAGGTCAGTTGAGAAATCCTGTTTTTGGAGCCGCATGTAGTCTCTCAAACGGCGTTGATCCTCATCGATCATCACAAAACCGGGAATAGATGTGGAACCCAACGGTTTGAGTTCTACCTCCACTTTATGGTCTTTGAACGATTCTTTGGCAAATTGGAGAAGTTCCTCTTTAGGGGCAAAAGACTCCTCTTGAGTGAGCAGGTCGTCAAGTCCACCATCAATACGCTGAAATTTAACTTCGGGCATTTTTGACTCAAAATGCTGAAATAAGTGGCTATCGATCGGTGATGTGGAGCGTAGGACGTCCACCTCTTTTTCTTTATAGAGTTTCAAGAAGTGATTTTCGCTTGTGTCTATGTGGTAATAAACTTTCGACTTTGTCTTATCCTTCATCGTCTCTAAATAGGAGGGAATGCTGATCCATTCGGCTTTGCTGTTTTCAAATAAAATGAGATCCTTGGTCTTCTCATAAAACTTTTCGTCCTGCAAGTTCCCCAATTTCAAAAAGACCTCCATCTCTTTGTAAAGGGCGATATAGTCCTCTTTGTTGGAATTATAGAGCTGTTGCAGCTTGTCGGAGATCTTTTTGGATAGATGAGCCCCTAGCTGACGCACCGTTTTGTCCATGTGCAGATAGCTTCTAGATACATTCAAAGGGAGATCCGGACTATCGATTGCCCCTCGCAATAGGGTCATATATTCCGGAAGGAGCTCTTTGATATCGCTTGAAACATAAACCCGGTTGCAAAAAAGCTTTGTGAAACATTTTCCGAATTCCAATCTCTCGGTAACTTTTGGAAAATAGAGGATCCCCTTTAAGTTGAAAGGGTAATCGATATTCAGATGGATCCAAAAAATCGGGGCCGGCTCAAATGGGTAGAGCTGGGAGTAGAAATCCTTGTACTCTTCATCTGTGCAATCTTGTACCGATTTTAAATAAAGGGGGGCTTTTTCATTGATCTGTTTGTCGCCCACGAAAATCGGGTGAGGGAGAAAGGTGCAATATTTTTTGATCACCGCCTCAAGTTTCCCCTCTTCGAGGTAATCTTCCGATTCTTGATCGATGTGCAACACGATTTTAGTCCCCATCGGCTGGGTATCGATCCGATTGAGCTCATAGGTGTTGGAACCGTCGCTAGTCCAATGGCTGGAGGGGCAATCTAAGCGGAAAGATTGGGAGATTACCTCCACTTGGCTACTGACCATAAATGCAGAGTAAAAGCCTAAGCCGAAATGGCCGATAATTTTATCTTTATCATTTGCGGTGTCATATTTTTTAACGAATTCTTCGGCACCGCTGAATGCGATTTGTGCAATATAGGTCTCTACTTCCGTTTCGCTCATTCCGATACCGTTATCGGTGATGGTGATCGTTTTTGATGCCTGATCGATTTTTACCCTTATTTCGGGTGCGTAATCGGTCACCGAGGCCTCGTTGTTTTCGATCAGAACCTTTAATTTGGTGATCGCGTCCGAGGCGTTAGAGACGAGTTCGCGAATAAAAATTTCCTTGTCGGAGTACAAGGATTTTTTGATAATCGGTAGAATATTTTCGCTATGAATCTTGAGTGTTCCTTGTGCCATAAACGTACTTCCAAGTTTTTTGTTAGAAAGTTTTTCCCCCCTTAAGCCCTGTTTCCCATCTATAGTATGGGGTTGAATCATGGAAAATACCATGTCTAGGGGTAAGAAATCAAGAAAGAATCGGCACCATCATGGTCTATAAAAAAGGTTGCATCTAACATTCAGAGGGTGAATAGGTAACGGTTTTTATGACTTAAAACCGCTTGCCTGGGGAGAGAAAAACAGGTATGGAGTAGGAATAGGGCTTTTTAATCCTTTGAAAGGTAGACTGCATGAAAATCGAGATGTACCAAATGAACCCGATTATCGGGAACTTGAAGTACAACACCCAAAAACATCTGGAGGCTATAGAAAGGGCTAAAAAGGACCATGTAGAGTTGCTTGTCTTCCCGGAGCTGTCTATTTGCGGCTACGCCCCGGAGGACCTTTTACTACATGCGAATTTTCTAGATGCGATGAGCGATTCTCTCGATCAAATAGTCCAAGCTTCGAAGGGGATTGCCGTCACGGTCGGCTTAGCCAGGCGGAGTTCAAGGTACGGGGAAAAAGGGCTATTGAACTCGGCTGCAATCATTTGTGATGGGGTCCTTTTGGGTTTTCAGGACAAATGGCTTTTACCCCATTATGATGTTTTTTCCGAGCGCCGTTATTTTTCTCCCGGGCGTGAAATCCGAACCTGGGATATTTTTGGAAAACGGGTTGGGGTGATCATCTGTGAAGACATGTGGCAAAACGCTTCTGATATAGCTAAAGCCACCTACCCAAGGGATCCCGTACGGGAATTGGTGGTGTATAAGCCGGAAATACTGGTGAATCTCACCGCTTCTCCCTACCAGTACATGAAACTGGATATTCGGTTGAAAGTTTGTCAAAAAGCTGCGGAAACGCTCCAATGTCCGGTGGTCTATTGCTGCCAAGTCGGGGCAAATTCGGAGCTGATTTTTGACGGATACAGCATGTACGTCAGCCGTGATCAGAAATTGATCAAACTAGGAAAGGGATTTGTAGAGGATCGGATTTTTGTAGACACCGATCTGACCGAACGTCCCCTCAACCTAACTTTTGATCCGATGCATGACCTTTATGAAGCGCTCAAGCTGGGGGTCAAAGACTACTTTAGAAAGACGGGGTTTAAAAAGGCGTTAGTGAGCTTATCGGGGGGGGTCGATACGGCGCTAGTTGCTGTACTGGCGGTAGAGGCTTTGGGAAAAGAAAACGTAACCGGGTATTTTCTCCCCTCTAAAAAAACGCAGTCCCTTCAAAAACAGAGTGTGAAGGAGCTGGCTGAGAATCTAGGGATCGTCTATCACGAGCTGCAAATTGACCCGATCGTAGAAGCTTACGGGGCGGTTTTAAAAAAAGATATCCAAGACCCGAGCGCCAAAACGCTGGAAAGCCTCAAATCCCGTGTTCGGGGAGCCCTTTTAATGGCTTTTTCAAACCAATCAAATGCTCTATTATTGAATAATTTGAACAAGAGTGAAATGGCCCTGGGCTTTTGTACCCTTTACGGGGATATGTGCGGAGCTTTAGGGGTGATAGCGGATGTGAAAAAAAGTCAGGTTTACGAACTTTGTGAATGGATCAATCGCCGTCATCACACTATCCCTCGCAGCACGATGGAACGGACTCCGACACATGAGGAACGCTACCATCCAAAGCATGGGGAGGAGGGGATTGAGTACCTTGTGATCGACAAGGTCTTAAAAGGGTATATTGAAGAATCAAAAACCGTGCAAGAGATAGCTCAAGAGGGGCATCTGGAGGAATCGGTTGTAGAGGCCTTGATAAAAAGGATCTACATGGCCGAGCCTAAGCGGCGGCAGTCGGCACCTCCACTTCGGGTATCGGTAAAATCTTTCGGAATCGGCCGCCGTAAGCCCCTCACACTTTCTACCAGACAAATTGATGAGATCTATTAGATTTGACCATCTCGGGTAGATAATAAATTTGCATATAACCCCCTGGTGGAGTGCTAGGGGTCCTAGTATTCTGGTGAAATCCTTACAAACAGAAGATCGAATCACGATTCTTCAAAATTGAACGGGAGGATTGCGCTTAGGTTGGGCGCTTTACAAGCAAGCATAAAAAGGCGGTCAACCCCAACGGCGACGCCACTCGTAGCGGGGAGACTGTTGAGAGCTGTTAAAAATCTAGGGTCAACCTCAAGCTTAGAGACCCTTTTTTTATTCCATTCAGTAAATCTTTCAGAAATTGCCATCGGGTTTGCAAGCTCTTCATATCCATTTGCAACTTCGACACCGTCAACGTAAATTTCAAACCTTAACGCCTCCATATCTTCAATTTTTGCTAACGCCGCTTGATGAGGTAAAAATCGGTCGATGATATGGATCCCTTCGACCATGGTAGGTTCTACAAATAAGATGAAGACTGCATCTATCAGCTCTTCAAAATCGAGATCTTCGGGACGGCAGTGATGATTTTGTAATTTTTCAATCAGCTTAAAACGATCGGTCTTTAGCGGGTCGATTCCGGTGGCATCGATAAAACGTTTGCGGTAGCTACCTCTAAATTGCGGCCCAAAAATCCCTAGAAATTCCAGAAGCTCCAGTACCTCACAAAGCAATTCTTCTATTGTAAAATCAATTCTATACCACTCCAACATGCTAAAAAAAGGGCTATGATAACGCCCATATTCCCCATCCCTATAGACATGGCTTAGCTGAAATATATCCCCCGAGCCCTTTGCGAGGAGCCGTTTCATTAAATACTCCGGTGAGGAGGTGAGGAAACGGGGCCCGAGCTTTGTTTTAACTTGCATGATGTCTATGTTTGCATCATTTGGGGGATAGGATACGAGGATAGGAGTGTCTACCTCTAAGACCTCTTTATCGAAAAAAAAGGAGCGGACTTTTTTAAAAAATTCCGCTCTAAGCTTCAAAAGAGGTTTTATGGATAGGTCAGTTTGCTCTAGAGACATAGTCTCCGGTCCTTGTGTCAACTTTTACAGTTTCGTCCTGCTCAATAAATATTGGAACCTGGACAATAGCCCCCGTCTCCAGTTTTGCCTCTTTTGTGATTCTTCCACCGGTGGCCGTATCTCCTCGAACCGCATCATGCGTTTCAACGATCTTGAGGTTCATGAACGTAGGGGGCTGTATCGTTAGAGCGTTTCCTTCATAGAAAACCACCTCGTAGACAATGTCCTCTTTGAGCCATTGCTGATCATCGCCGATGATCCCCAAAGGGATAGAAACCTGGTCGAAAGTCTCATCATCCATGAATTCGGCAGTATCGGTGTCTTTGTAGGTAAAACGCATCGAGCGCTCTTCCACATCAGCAATTTTGATTTTTTCGTCGGATTTGAAAGTGACTTCGATCACTTTTCCGTTACGCAAATTTTTTATACGCACACGATTGAAAGCTTGACCTTTTCCGGGTTTTACAAATTGGTTGGCAACGACATTGTATGGATTTCCTTCGTATTCAACTTTCGTTCCGGCTCTTAGATCGTTCATGCCGATATCGCTCATGGATAGACCCTTTATTGATATTCATCCGCCCTCTTGGTAATCACGCTCTTTTTCTATAAAAGAAGTTTTTTAAGAGGTCTTTTGAAGCATAATACCTCAAACCGGGATAATTTTATACCTAAACTCTAGGGGCCTATTTTAAAATTTGCAAGGTTTGTAAAAAAAAATGGACCGATTTTAAAAAATTTCAATATCCATCCTAAATAGACCCCTTTCAAAGAAGCCCGAGCCCTCGGATAGTGGAAAAAAGATCCATACCCATCAGTGTAGCGCCGGCTGCTGGAGTCTTTGAGATTTTTTGCAGTTGGTCGGACTGGATGTGATCGCAAATCTCTTTCAACATCCGCTCTACATGGGCGTGAGATTTGGTCATGGTATCTTGGAGCTGTTGAATCCTCTTTTCCATGGAATGGATCAATGGTAAAACCATCTGAAACTCATCGAGGCTTTTCTGGCTCGTGGCTGTTACATGTTGCAGTTGTTCGAACAAATTCTCGATGCTTAGGAACCGCTCGTGGTTTGATGCAGACGTCTTCTCTAAAGAACCGGTAATTTTTTCCAGACGGTCTGTAAGGTTTTTTTGACGCTCGATCTCTTTTCCAAGGGAGAGGGTTTCTTTTTGTAAATCCTGTTGCACCGATTCCAGCTTTGAGGTGGATTGCCCTTGCCGCTGTATATCGGCAACTAATTTGACGTTTGTCTGCTCCAATTCATGGATTTGGTTTTTTAGCTCTTTTATAACTTCTTCAAAAATGTGTCTCAAGCTTTTAAGCTCCAAAAAATTATTGAACAAATACTCGTATCTTTCTTGTGCCTCCTTCATATTTGTATTTGCCAGGATATTAGATCCCATAAAAATCAAAGGGAGGGCGACCCTACCGGAAATTCTTGATGAAGCCCACAGGAGGCTAGAGCCTATAACCAAACTATTTCCTGTGATCCGTTCTCTATTGTACATCCCGGTATAAAATTGAACTAAGGAGCTTGTCCCCAGTTGTAGGGGATGAATGATAAAATTAGGGAGAGTGCTTAACATGGGTATATCCTGCTGTTCATACAGACTTGTGTCGGATCCGTTCATTTTTCAATTTTTCGTCTTATTCCCGATTTACAGGTTTTTTTCATCTAGACATTTAGGACCAAAAATCTCCTTCTCCAAAAGATCCCCTTCTTTGACTAGTTCATCGGTTGTATAGTCCAAAAAGATCCTCGACCCCAATAACCCAATCGCAATTACACCGTAGAAACGGCCGAAGGTTAGGGCATAGACCCCTAAAGCTACGGCCCCCGAAACCACAACGACTTTTGATAATAAACTGTAATTGCTTCCAATGAGCGAGGAGGGTACCAATCTGTATTTTCTCGACTCCTCGACCGCTTTAGAAAGCTTAGCGGCCGTCAAAAATTTTTGGCGGTTGTCATCTGAAAATACAGGACTTGCTAGTGTTTTCTCAAGATCTAGGATACCCTGTATCCCTTCAATTCCAGGTTCAATAGGTTTTGCAGAATTCATCGAATAAACTTAATAATTTTTTTAAACTTCCTGATTTAAACATTTACTTTTATCAAATGCAAGAAAAATATTACGACCTAAAATTTTAATAGCTTTTGGTTGTTTTTGATATACGGCAAACGATTCGACCCATTTCAAAACGGAGGGATTCAAACAGTTAAGAGATCTAGTTTACAAAAGAGCCCGGACAAGATATAAAAAAATTAATTTAAAACTAGCGTTAATTAATAAGATAATGGACGATCAAGACGAGATTTCCAGACTAAGGGCGCATGTGGAAGCAAGCGAAGATACTGAACACCATTTCAGTGCCGAGGAGCCGCTTAATGAAAAAGAGTATGCCTTGCAGACATTAGAGCGGTACGCGGGTTGTTCGCCAGCTCTCTTTCAGCCCCTTGTACTTTTAACAAATTTTCCGGTGTATGTGCAGCACTTTGCCCAGACCCATGGGGTGCAAGTGTATGAGGGGAGCATGTTCAAGGTGGCACATGATCCAACGCAGCAGATCACCATATGCGATTTTAAGATCGGATCGCCTGCGGCGGCTCTAGTGGTGGATCTGTTGTCTTACATCAAAATAGAGGTGGCTCTGATGCTAGGTCTTTGTGGCGGGCTGAGGAGAAAATATAAGGTTGGAGAGTTCTTCATGCCGATTGCCGCCATCAGGGGAGAGGGGACCTCTCATCATTACTTTTCTCCTGATGTTCCTGCTATGGCTAATTTTTTGGTTTCGAGCGCGGTTTCGCAAACTTTAGACAAACGCCATATTCCTCACCATATCGGGATTACCCACACGACGAATATCCGTTTTTGGGAGTTCGATCCGAATTTTAAAAAAAGGCTCATTGAGTCTCGCTCACAAGCTATTGAAATGGAGTGTGCGACTATTTTTATTGGGGGATACTATCGGAAGTTGTCTGTTGGCGCCCTATTGATGATCTCCGACTTACCCCTTTTGAAGGCAAAATCGAATGATATGGTAAAAGCTCTCTATAAAAATAAAATGCCCCTCCATATTGAGATGGGGGAGGAAATTCTGGTAAAAGCGCGGGCGATGCTTAAGGAGAGAGAAAAAGTTAAAAAAAAGAAGGAGACGTAAAGGGAGTTGCAAGATCCCTTCGAATTCGGGTGATCTAAATTAATTATCTTATAACTACGTCGTAGTGTTGTCTGTCTAAACGCAGCATCACCGGTTTCTCTGAGCTGGACTCGTCGCAAAAACGGGCTATGGTTTGAAAATCTCTGTCGACAACTACAACTTGTCCTCCATAGAGTTTTTGCACCGCTTTGATGGCGCTACCCCCAAGAAAAAAGCCGTTTTTACTCATTTTATCAAGATACGCTTTTTGACATCGTTCGATCTCTGGAATATCTTCAGCCTCGACCTCGTCAGTGATGTAGTTCATAAGACTTATTAATACTTTTTCTTTTTCTTTTGGGGATCTAAAACTCGCGGAGCTAAAGAACTCTAAGATCTCGTTTTTGAAAGCGGGGTCAGCCGTATCAATATGTTGAATAATTTCTTGTCGAAGGTTTTGGGAGTTTGTTTTTAATTTAAGACTATAAATCAGAGAATGTAGAAGACAATCACCATCGCCGGGCATTCTTTTTATTCGGGGGTCACCCAGAATTTTTCCCAGGATATAAGTGATGAGGGCTGCCAATTTTTCAAACAAAGAGAATAGGGGGGAATCTTCGTCTTTAGCTTTTTCAACGGTTATAGAACCCGGGCGAGATGTCGACAAAACCTTTGCTTCGCTTTTGTCGTAAACTTTTCTATTTGGGCACCCTGTGAGATCTTGGAAATTTTTGTGGATGTACGCAAGACTTGCTTTTTCCTCCTCTTGCGGAAAAAAAGTAGGCGGGTACGACGGGACAGAATTAGGCACTACTTTTATCATACATCCTCAGGCTTAAGAAAATATTATATCACAAAATAAAATATTTTATGGGAATTTTCACTAAGCGCCCTTAGAAAACCATGGGAGCAAGTACGTAAACAACTCAAAATCCGTGGCTTTGCAAAAGGTATTAATTTTTAATCAATAAATGTCTTACTGGATCAACCCCCCCCTTGTTGGGGTAAATACCAATACAAGTTTCGGGCGGATGGGCTTAGGTATCGTATTTTAGAACCATAAAATGATTCGGAGCTCTTACAATATCGATCCCGGGGAGGTCGGGTGACCCTTGTGTATATACAATTGTGTGTGATGGATCGGGAGAGTGGATTCTGATTTCAAGTTGCAAGAGGTGGGACATGATTTGGAGCGCTACAGGGCCAACATGCGCACCCGGTTGACTCAGCTCGTCTGCCATTTCCAACATTTGCCCATGAATTAAATCGGTGAGGTCCCGGTCTTCCGGGTTTGGGAAAAGAATGGTCGCAGCCGTATCTCCCCAGAATTCGATCCCTTTCAGCAGGCTCGGTTCTGTCGACCCGGCTAGGGAGGGGCAATCCAAAACCTTAAGGGTCTGTAGAGTTTCCTCCAAATAGGACTTTTTTTGATCCGCAATTTCCGAAAGTTCGAGTCTAAGACATTCCATGAGCTGGAGATTTTCGGAAACATTTTCAAAAAGATATTGGGTCATCCACTCTCTCAAGTCAAAGGGAGATAGATTTTTTTGGGGATGATCGAGCTCTTGCAACCAGAGGTGTAAAGAGTAAAAAAAGCAGTTGCCATCTCCTTTGACATCAATCAAAGTAGCTCCGATGGCGGGGACCTTGTTCACGCTTACGACATAAGGGGGAAAGGGGAGAATTTTTTTAGATTCTTTTGGCAAATTTTCTTTTGATTCGCTAGGTTTAAAAATTTTATTCACTAAGAATTCTGCAACTGTTCTGATAATTATGAGCGCTAAACTCAATGCCCCAAAGCCAGCCAGGCAGGTTTTGAAGTGGGGCGAGACCCCTTGAGTGATCGATTGTAATTGTAAAGAGAAGCCTTTAATCATAAAACAATTGTAAAGGAAGCAGGACAAAATGTCTCTAATTTTTTATGAAAGCCTGTAGCTTTTGCAATACAAAATTTTTGAAATTTTCAGGAGTATTTATTGAAGGTGCGAGAAAGTTCAATAGCTTTTGATCACTTTCAATAGAAAGGGTGGTGTTTTTTAATTTTAAAAGCCGGATGCCATATTTTGAGCATTCGGCCCGCACCCAGGCAACGATATAGAGCCATTTGACCTCAATCGTGGGAGCTCCAAAGCGATCGATTACCTCCTTATAAAGTTCGTCCACTTCGCTAGGTTCGATGCACTCGCCAAAACGGTGGTAGATCTCCATCCTCAAGCTTTTATCCTCAACATAAAAATCGGGGAGCTTGGCATCGAAAGGAATTTCGATTTTTGTCTCGGTGAATTGGGCCGGTTTATTGGCGCGCATCAGGTCGATAGTCCGTTTTAGAAGTTTACAATACAGATGGAATCCCACAGAAGCAACATGACCCGATTGCTGCACCCCAAGGATATCTCCCGCTCCCCGGATTTCAAGATCGCGCATTGCTACTTTCAAACCCCCTCCATACCCTGAGGCGTCCACGATCGCCTTAATTCTTTGCGTTGAGGTCTCTTTCATTGTCTGCCCTTTGGGGACCATAAAAAAGGCATAGGCCGATTTATCGGAGCGTCCTACTCTCCCTTTCAACTGGTACAAATCGGAGATTCCAAATGTATCTGCTCGATGGACAAAAATGGTGTTTGCATTCGGAATATCGATCCCGTTTTCGATGATTGTTGTCGCCAAAAGGAGGTCAAGGGCCCCTTTTTTGAAGCTGTGAAAAATTTCATCAATCGCGTCGGCATCCATTTGCCCATGCACGGTCCCGATACGGGCTTTGGGGACAAGTTTTTGCAAACGATCTTGCATTTCGTGGATGGTTTCTACTCTGTTATAAAGAAAGTAGGCCTGACCACCCCGTTGGAACTCATGCAAAAGGCCCTGCTGGATCACCACATCGCTCTCTTCCACAACCGAAATTTTGACCGGAAGACGATCGGAAGGGGGGGAGGAGATGACCGACATTTTTCTCGCATTCACTAAAGAAAGATGCAGTGTTCTGGGAATAGGGGTAGCCGACAAGGTCAGGCAATCGACACCCACCGTCGCCTGCTTCAACCACTCTTTGGCTCGTACCCCGAACCGCTGTTCTTCATCGACGATGATCAACCCAAGATCTTTGAAAAGGACATCTTTGGAAATAATCCTGTGTGTTCCGATTAGAATGTCGACTTTCCCATCTGCGGTATCGTTAAGGGTTGCTTTGATCTCTTTGTTGGCACGGAAACGGCACACCAGTTCGATCCGAATAGGAAATCCCTCCATCCGTATCTTGAAATTATCGAAATGCTGCATCGCAAGAACCGTTGTGGGGACCAATACCGCTACCTGCTTATGACCATCCAAAACTGCTTTAGCGGCCGCCCGCATCGCAATTTCGGTTTTGCCATAACCCACATCTCCCAGGATCAAACGGTCCATACCCTCAGTCGAGCACATGTCTTGTTTGATATCTTGAATCGCCTTTATTTGATCAATCGTCTCATCGAAAACAAAAGCATCCTCAAACAGTTCCATCTCGAGGGAATCTTGTGGGTACTGGAATCCACCTTTGATTTGGCGCAAAGCCTGGCGATGCAAAAGCTCCCTTGCGTAACCAACAATCGCTTTTTCCACCTTCAATTTTGTTTTTGCCCAGGTGTTCGTTCCCAATACATTCAAAGTGACCTTGTGGTCTTCTTTGGATCCGATATAACGACTTACAAGATGGGACTGGGACATGGGCACATAAAGTTTAGAGGAGTTGGCGTACTCTAAAACAATAAAATCGTCTTGCTCTTTTTGATGATTGCTCATCCTTTCAAAGCCTAAAAACTTACCGACACCGTTGTGGTAATGGACAACAAGATCTTGAGGTTGCAATTCATGAAATTCGCTAACGGGAACATGGTTGTGGACTCGCCATCGTTTTCTATGGATTTTTTTTCGTCCAGAAAATTCTGTATGGGGTAAAAATAGCTCTTTTTGATGATAGATGAAGCCGCCGGATAAATAACCCCTTTCAATCGTGACGTTTTTTGATCTGTCGGGAAAAACTTCTTCAAAATACTTTTCTTCAACAGGAGTTTGAGCAATTAGCCGGATTTGCATCCTGTTAAAAGGGGGCTGGTGTATCTGATACCCCACCTTTTTTAAATCGAGATGAGCTTCTATAGGTTCGTAAGGGGAAAAATTCTGCTCTAAAGTATATGTATTCTTAAAAAGCTCGAGACGTATCGTTTGACTTTTCTCTCCCTGGTAAAACGCACGGCCAACTTGGGTTTGTTGACTTTCATCACACAAAGACTCCACCAGTTCATCAAATAAAAAGTAGACTTCAGAGGCTTTCTCCAAAAGGGGGGCCAAATCGAGTTTAAGCTGAACCATCCGATCTTCTAAATGTGTGGGGTGATCCAAAAAAATTCGAAATGGAAAAGGAAAAAGATCGATGAGCCGTATCGAACCTTCCGTCGCGGTTGGTAAAAAATGAAACTCTAAAACAGGATGGGTGGAGCGCTGAGAAACCGGATCAAAATGGCGTAACGAGGCGATTTTATCTCCATCGAATTCGACCCGTATAGGCTCAAGGGCATCGATGGGAAAAAAATCCACGAGACCTCCGCGTAAGGCATAATCTCCTTTATCGACGACGATCTTCTTACGCTCTAGCCCTATGGACTCAAGTTTAAATAAAAAAGGGTCAAATTCCAGATCCATCCCTTCTTTAAGAGAAATGTGCGTTAAAGAGGCCGGATTTGGGAGCGGATCAAAGATGCTCTGGATCGAGACAATCAAGGGGGGGGGATCGATCGCCTCTTTGAAAGCCTTAACTACTTTGTAACGCAACCCCTCTATGTCTAAATTTGCCTCTTTTGCTACCAGCTCCAAGGGCTCTTTTTTAAAAAAATAAGAAAGGTCATGAAAAAGATCCGGATTTCCCTCGCTAATAATCATGAAGGGGAGCGGATCTTTTTCTTGAATCTTTTGAATTAGATGGGCTTTGGTACTGGAGGTGAGCCCGTCAGCAGCAAACGGCTTCAAGCAACCCTCGTAAATGTTTCACCAGTGGTTCCCCTTTCAAATGGGTTGCAAAGGTCCCTTGCACAAACTCTTTTGTACCTCCCCCCTTGATAGTGAGTGAGCCCTTTAAGTCCTCTAAGAGTTTTTTTGCATCCAATTTCGGGGGAGTAGCAAGGACAAAACGGTTCTCATTAAATAAAAAGACCAATTCACTGCGCCCTTTGGCTAAAGGACAAGCGATATCTACAAGATCTTTTAGCTCTAAACTAAGCTCCTTGATCAATTTTCCAACAGGTTCATCAACAAGATTTTGGAAAATTTCCCTTTTTTGCCCCTCTTTTAGATCCTCAAGATCTTTTTGCATCTTGCGATGCTCGGTCAACAGGGTATCGAGTGCTTCAAGAGTTTTGTCTTGAGGGCACTTCATTAGTGCATTTGCCTTGTCAAGGGTCGCCTCTTTTTGTAAAAGCAGGGCGATCGCCTCGTGTGAGCAGAGAGCCTCTATGCGGCGCACCCCGGATGCAACGGAGGACTCTTTGAGGACTTTTAGAAGCAGGATGTCACCCGTGTTTTTCACATGGGTACCACCACAGAGCTCGTAGGAAAAATCTCCTATTTGTACGACACGCACAAGAGCATCGTATTTGTCCTGAAAAAACTGCTTGATCTTCGGCTCTTTTTTCACCTCTTCGTAGGGGAGTTCATACGTTTTAACGACGCAGTTTTCCCGGATTTTTTCATTAGAAATCCGTTCAATCTCTTTGATTTCCGCCTCGCTCAGCGGTTTTTGGGAGTTAAAATCGAATCGGATCCGGTTTGTACCCACAAAAGAGCCCTGTTGGCGCACTTGAGGACCTGCAACTTGTTGCAAAGCGTAGTGCAGAATGTGGGTTGCGGTATGGTTTTTTTCGATCTCTTTGCGTGTGGTTGCGTCGACTTTGGCCTCCAATACAGCGGAGAGCACAATCGTATCTTCCGCTTTTCCTTCATGGACGATAAGCCCTTTCACCAAAGCCTTTGTAGCTTGTACGACAAAGGATCCGATCCTTCCCACATCTCCGATTTGCCCCCCCTTTTCAGCATAAAACGGGGTCTCGCTAAGAATCAGGGCCCCAGTTTGTCCTTTCAAAAGAGTATCCACAAACTGCCCGTTGTGTAAAATGCCGGTCACCGTGGATTGGGTCGACAATCTGTCGTAGCCGATAAAATCTGTGGCTCCGTGTTTTTCGACAAAATCCACCAGCGGCTCCATAGAAATCTGTTCTTTCGCTTCAAACCCTTTTCTGGAGATCTCTTTAGCTCTCTCCTCTTCTTTAAGGTAGCCTTCCGTGTCAATTTTTATAGACATATCCTTTGCCATCAAAGCCAGTTCGTCGAACGGGATTCCGTAGGTATCTTTTAGTTTGAATGCGACTTCTCCCTCCAAAAGGCTTTTTGGCTTCGCCTCTTCGAAAGCTTTTTGCAAAAGCCCCCCGCTTCTTTTGAGGGTGCGTAAGAACCCCTCCTCTTCTTGAAGAATCATCTCTTCGATGGTAGCCTGGTGAGACTTGAGTTCCGGGTAGGCTGCGCCCATTTGACCGATCAGTGGCAAAACCATTTGATGCAAAAAAGGATCCTCTTTACCCAGGCGGCGCCCGAATTGGACGGCACGACGTAAAATTTTCCTTAAGACATACCCGCGGTCAACGTTGCTTAAGATAGCTCCATCCGCAATTGCAAACGAGAGCGATCGGATGTGGTCGGCAATTACATGGAAGGCAACTTTGTTATCCTCATAGCGTCTTCCTAGAATTTTTTCGGCATCACGAATGAGCTGGACAAAAAGATCCACTTCAAAAACGGTATCAACACCTTGCTTAAGAGCTGCGATCCTTTCCAATCCCATCCCTGTATCGATAGAGGGGCGTTTTAAAGGAACCTGACCATGAGGCCCTTTGTCAAATTGCATGAAAACGCAGTTCCAAAATTCTAAAAAGCGCTCCCCCGATTCGTCCTCATAGGGGTCGCGAGCCGTTGAAAAACGCTCTCCGCGGTCATAAAGAAGTTCGGTGCAGGGGCCACAAGGACCGGTATCACCCATGGCCCAAAAATTTTGTTTGGCACCAAAGCGCACTAGTTGTTTTTCAGGAACATGACTTTTCCAGATCTCAAAGGCCTCATCGTCCGTCTCAAAAACAGAAACGAATATTTTTTTCGGATCCAGTTGGAACACGTCCGTCGAAACTTCCCACGCAAATTGTATCGCCTCTTTTTTGAAATAGTCGCCAAAAGAGAAATTTCCCAGCATCTCAAAAAAAGTCAAATGGCGCGAAGTATAGCCGACATCGTCGAGGTCGTTATGTTTACCGCCAGCGCGGATGCACTTTTGGGAGGTGGTCGCGCGGGTGTAGTCCCGTTTTTCCTTTCCTAGAAAAATATCTTTGAATTGGTTCATTCCGGCGTTGGCAAACAATAGCGTCGGGTCGTCCTGGGGAATGACCGGAGATGAGGGGACGTGGGTATGCCCTTTGTTGACGAAATAGCGAATAAATTTTTCTCTTATCTGCGATACGTTCATTGTTTTACCTTGCACAGATTGACATATACGGTTAAAAGTAATGGAAAATGCTGGTAAAAGCAAGGGGTATTATGGCGCTAGACTCGGGAGTTTTTTTATCTAGGTTTGCTAAGTCTATTCGCTCACTTTCGATCGATATGGTCGAGAATGCCAAATCGGGTCACCCTGGCGCCCCTCTAGGCCTTGCTGATGTTATGGCTTATTTATTCAGCGAATTTTTGCGCTATTCCCCTGAAGATCCCGGCTGGCTTGGCAGAGATCGGTTTGTATTGTCCGCAGGGCATGCTTCCGCCATGCTCTACTCTACTCTATTTTTGACAGGCTACAAATTTACGATGGAGGACTTGAAGCGCTTCCGTCAGTTTGAGTCCAAAACTCCCGGGCACCCCGAGGTGGATTTGCCCCGCGGAATCGAGTGCACCACAGGACCTCTCGGACAAGGGATAGGAAATGCTGTGGGGATGGCTCTGTCGCAAAAAATGTTGATGGCCCGTTTTGGGAATATTTTTGATGCTAAAACCGTAGTGGTTGCTGGAGACGGCTGTTTTATGGAGGGGGTTGCTCAGGAGGCACTTTCTCTTGCCGGGCACTTAGGATTGAACAACCTGATTGTGATCTACGACTACAATAGTGTGACTTTAGATGGGTTTCGGGAGGATTCGGCCTCGGAGGATGTCCAAGCAAGATATAAAGCGGAAAGTTTTGACGTCTATACTGTAGACGGACACAATTATGAGGATATTCATCGGGTTTTTGCACCACTCAAATTGAAACAAGACAGACCTGTTCTGATTCTGGCAAAAACAATTATTGGTTATGGAGCTAAGAAAAAGGCCGGTACCCATGAAGCTCATGGAGAGCCGTTAGGCCCTGAAGAGCTCCAAAATGTGAAAGAATTTCATCAGATCCCTCTAGATAAACCATTTTGGTTTGATGAGGATCTGCGCGCCGACTTTATCGACAGAAATGAAGAAAAATTGCAAACAAGCAATAACTGGTCAATCAACTCAAAGGCGATTGAGGCGGCTATGTTTTTAAAAGAGCCGATCTCTAAAGAATTAGTGGACGAGATTAAAAAAATAGTGTGGCCCGAGTCCGTTTCAGGGCGCGACGCTCTTAAAATGACCCTCCCGTTGATTGCAAAATATCAAAAAAACTTCTTTACAGTCTCAGCCGACCTGTCGGGCTCCGACCGGACGGCTATTAAAGACGGGGGGGTTGTGCGCACCGGAAGTTTTGGGGGGAGGGTGATCCGAGCTGGGATCAGGGAGCATGGGATGGCCGCGATAGCCAACGGCATGCGCCTTGTCGGTTTGAGGATTCTAACGGGTACTTTCTTCTGTTTTTCCGATTACATGAGACCTTCGATCAGGCTTGCGGCGCTTTCCCATGTCAATACGATTTTTGTATTTACACATGACTCCGTCGGATTGGGAGAGGATGGACCTACACATCAACCAATAGAACATTTAGCCTCTCTAAGAGCTATGCCGAACCTTCTTTTGTTTAGACCATCCGATCCGCTCGAGGTGGCTTTGGGTCTTTGTTTTGCCATGGAGCAGCATGTCCCGGTAGCTATGGTCTTAAGTCGGCAAGGGTACACCAGAACACCGGATCTTAAGGGTCTTGATATTTCTACTGGGCATGCGGTGGTATTCAATTCTGCCCCCCCATCCAGTATGTATGACTATATACTTTACTCTACAGGTAGTGAAGTCGCTTTAGCGGTGGATGTTGCCAAGAGATTGAGTCAGAAAGGGCAATCGGTCAAAGTGATCTCCCTTTTTAATTTTAAATTGTATGATGCGTGGCTATTGAAGCAAAGCAACCCCTCTGTTCAAGCTAAAACAAGTGTGTCGATTGAGATGGGGTCTAGTTTTGGTTGGTGCCGCTATGCTAAAGAGCATGTTGCGATCGACAGCTTTGGCGCATCTGCCCCCATCAAGGACAATTTAAAACATTTTGGATTCACCGTCGATGCGATTTTGGATCGTCTGTCTAAGCATACTGCATCTTAGTTTAACAGCTCAAAACACTGCGACCCAATATGCTAATATAACAATTACCATAAATGGTGACGCCGATCAAAGCGTCACTCTGGCAGTTACTCCAAAAACTTTCTATACAGCCTATAGCGATAGCCAAGCATACATTGTTGTCCCGCCGGTCACATATACCTTGACCGGGGTAGAGATTGAAAGTGCAGGAAAAATAGATCTGGATTTTTCGATACAGGTGCGGCCTGTCCAAACCGGGGCCGAAACGTTTCAATTGCAAGCATCCACTCTGATCCAAAGATTCAATATCGTTTCGTTTTTATCACCGTTTTACTATCTGGCGCAATTCTACCCTCTACAAATCGGTGCCGGGGCTGCAAACAGCTTATATGCCTTTGCAACGCTCTCGACTGACTCAAAAACGGTAAAACTCTGGTATCAAGGGCAGACGGTGATAGGAGCATCCATAACACCGCAGCAAACAACCCTTTTTTCTATCTGTAATTCTTACAACAATTACAACATCCTCGAAAGCTCTACCGGTACCACCGATATTCAAACGATTGTTTATAAAATGTCTTTTTCAAAAGATGCAATCGATACTTTAACCAACCAAA
The DNA here is from genome assembly GCA_016866475.1 of Chlamydiota bacterium. Classification (GTDB taxonomy): domain Bacteria; phylum Chlamydiota; class Chlamydiia; order Chlamydiales; family RGXB01; genus RGXB01. The sequence goes on from VGMF01000006.1 coordinate 23,756, forward strand.
GCGCCGGCACCTATTTTTTTCAAATCTACCTGACCCTGAATCCCTACCAGATACCGGTAAACTCGTCGACTTCAATATTTTTAACGAACACTCTTACGTATTTGAACGCACTCTATCAGCAAACATTCAGCTATAGAGCCCCTGCACCGGCTCAGGTGCTTGTAAACCGCCAGTTTTTATTGGCCGAGATCCAGGAAGTGCAAGCTGCAATCGCCCTTTTATAGTCTTTAAAATGGAAGTAAAAAAGATATCCAGTAAAAGCGAATTGGCTACTCTTCTAGTTTAGGGAAGTGGCAAGTTCTAGGCGTCGCCTTGCCTCGAAACACAAAGGCTCGATCAACTTTTGTTGTGAGGGGGGGAGCCTTAAAAGAAGATACTCCATCGCCTGCTGAATGGATCCTAAGGAGGAGGGAGCCTCTAAAATTTGGATGAACCCCATAGCCTCCGTGCTTTGTTGGATCGATTCTTTTATGAAATGGAGCTGATTGATGCGACGGATTTTCCATCCAAAAAAGAGCCAAATAGGCATGCAGATAAACTGATTGATAAGAAACAGGCTAAAGTTAGATTCAATCACTTGGACTATTAAAGGGTTCAATGTCCCCTTGAAATAGAAGATAAGCTGGAAAGTATTTAAAAGGAGGCACAAAGAGTTGAAAACAATCCAAAATGTTAAAAAACCGTTCCTTTTCTTTACTACTGCGTGGGAGTAAAGCAGATAGGTTATGAGAGAATTTACTAAAAAATTCCCTAATAAGAAAAGGGCTAAAAGAAGAGTCGGGTTAAAACCTATATTTTGTAAAAGAGGATTTTTAAAAAAATGATCGAGATGGGTTATGTTGTTAAGGAGGGGAATCGCTAAAAATACTAGCAACGTTGTGAGTGAAAAAAAACGTTTGAAAAAGACCTCTTTTGGGTTGTTTATGGCATCTAGTAAATTCATTTAAAAGCCCTCATTTACTTTATAAAATAATTATAGGGGAATTAAAGAGAAAAAAGCGAGCAAAAACCTCCGTTTTATTGCCTCGAGTTTTGATGGAAAAAGGGGAAGTTTAAACCATTTTGTAGAGTTCTTTTTTTTAGAAAAGCCAAACCGCTGTTTGCAAATTTTTTTACAATCAAAGTCCAGATATACAAACCGCACAAAAAAAGCCAAATACAGGTAGCTGCGGCCTCAAAATAAAAAAAGGGGCTTTGATCCAAATGAGTGCTGAAAAAAACACCGTTTTCCACCAGTGAGCGGATCAAGACACCAGATTCCCAGACAAAAATAGGGAGCAGGACAAGAGAAAAATTTCTTTCAAAAACCAGATAATCTAATACGAAGACCATGAGAAGCTGCATAAGAGGTAGAAAGTAGATCCCCCAGAGGACTGTTTTCAACAATGGGAAGAAATCTGCTGCAGGGTTCGGTTCAAGGAGAAAATGGGCGTTCCAAATTTCGATGCTTTGAAAGACTAAGACCAAAAGGGGAAAAAAAAGAAAGTTGGAGACCCTTAGGAGGGTTTTGACTGTAAGCATGATGACAAAAAAATTAGTATTTATCCCATGTTAGCTTCATCAGGTTAAATAGGCAAAAATTTAAAAATGGGGGAGCGTTTTAACAAATAACGGCTGTTTTTTTGCTCTGTATTTTTTTCATGTCTCGCACAAACTCAAAAAGGGTAGATTCCTCATGATCGATCCTGATGTTGAGGGCAAGGCCGTGGGAAGATTCTTGCAAAATCCATCCAAGCTCTTCAAGTTCTTTTTTGTAGGTCTGTTTTTTGGAGGTATTGATATGCACAAGGCATTTTTGCAATGTGAGGTCAAAACCAAGATCTTTAATTTTGTCAAATATAAACAGGGTTTTTTCCAAAACGTCTTTGCGCTCTTTTTGCATGGTCGGTAATAAATCTAGGCAAGTGTGCATAGCCGCTAGAAGATAGGGTGGTAAGAGGAATTGGGGGGTATTTTCGTACAAAAGGGTGTGCAGGGGATCTTCGACCAAATAAAAATGGGCAAATGGTTTGAGACAAGTGCGCACGAGCGGGGCTTTGAGATGGATTTCAAAACCTAAAGGGAGGAGTCCGAGGGGATCCTCCTCAAATAAACTCGTCAGGTACTCTTTTTGTTTTAAAGGGATCCATTTGTGGATTTCATCGCAAATATCCGCTATGGAGAGTTGCGAAAAAAATGCTTTTGGGGTGAATCGATGGACCAGGGCGTTTTGCAATTCCAAGTGTTCCACCTGAAATCGGGAATGATACGAGCCTACCCCCATTTTTTCAACCCATTTCAGTTGCTCTTTTTTTACATAGGGATGAAGCTGAAATCCAAGGGGATCTTGAATAGAAAAATCCTTTTGGCGATAACTACCCTCAAAAGCTTTCAAAAAGTTGAAGCGCTTTTGCTCCTCCTGCTTTCTCAGTTTGAGACGCAGGAGATTATAAATAGAGTCCATGTTTAGTGTCATTGTCGAAAAAGATTCCTAGGGGGGTTATAAAAGAGCTAAACTACATGGATTTTTCCGGGAACGACGTCTCCGAATACAAGACCCTCTTTTTTCCACCTGTGGGTATGAGGATCGTTTTTCTGGTCCACGTACACCATATTGTCTCTTCCGAAAGTTATCAAAAGGTAGAGTTGATGGGAAAAATCGGGGAGTGGATCTAAGGAGAAGGGGTGCTTTGGGCTGAAAAAAGTGATACTTTTAGGATGCATCGGCAGGGGATGCAAGATCCCTTTTGCCTGCTCGATATCCACAAGGGGATCTTGGGAGATGGCCCTTTCTGATACCAAATGGACCATGCAGCCAATCTCGATCCCTTGCAAGCAGCTGACATCATTCAAGCTGGTGTAGTGGTAGAAAAGGGGGGGCAAGGACTCCTCGGAGTCGTTTTGGGTTTTGTCGAAGGTCCGAAAAACCTGCGTAAACCCGACTTTGATCTTATGTAACCCGGTAAGCTGGGAGACAATCTCTATAAACTTTTTTTGAGTAATAAACTTTTCAAGCAGTGAATTCCCCTCGTGGAGATTCCAGCCCTCTTGAAATGTTGTTTTCAAAGTCGCTTCGCTGAGCGCATAGTGTTTGTTTTTGAGGTTTGATTTCAGTAAACTGTCGCACTCGCGACTGATTTCGTGGAGCTCTTCTTCGCTTAAAAGATTTTCTAACTCGATGAAACCCTTGTCCTTATAAAAAGAGACTAATTTAGGGGGAAGATCGTAACGCATATCACCGAGAGGTCTATTTTGAACATGACAAAAAAGGGTAACTGATCCAACATAAATTCTCAAGATGGTTCCTTACGAAAAGATAGAACAGATCCTTTCCTACCCTTTTAAAAAAAGGGAATTGTTGCTTTCTGCGATGACACATCGTTCCTACTTGAACGAATCGGGCGAGCAATTGTCGTCTTATGAGAGATACGAATTTCTAGGGGACAGCCTTCTTAATTTTTTTGTTACGGAGACGTTATTTATATCCTACCCCGAGCTACAGGAGGGGGAGCTTTCCACGCTTAGAGCCCAATTGATTTCCAAAGGGGCGTGTAGCTTCTACCTTTCCCATTTTGATTTGATCCCGTATGTGCTGATCGCAAAAGGGGAGCTAAGTTTGATGGAACGCTCAAAAGAGGGGATTATGGCCGACCTTTACGAGGCAATTTTGGGGGCGATCTACCTAGACGGAGGCTATCAAGAGGCTAAAAATTTCTTTTTAAGGACTGCCGCACCCCATTTCGAGTATCTCAAAAAAAACTCAAAAAAAGACTACAAGGCCTTGCTGCAAGACTACACATTAAGGACAGTAAAAAAACTCCCTACCTATGAGGTCCTATTCGAGGGGGGGCCCGAGCACCAAAAAACTTTTCTGGTAGCCGTCTTTGTTGACGAGGAGGAGGCGGGCCGCGGACGCGGTGGGACAAAAAAACAGGCCGAACAAGCGGCCGCTATGGAAGCAGTTCTTTACCACGGTTGGCAAGATGAGCAAACAAAAACTCGGCTATAGTTGCCGTGCATGCAATCAATTTTTTCCAAAATGGAGCGGTATTTGCCCCAAGTGTTCGGAGTGGAATACGTTGGAGGAGGATGTTTTCATCCCGGTGGAAAAAACGCGCTTTGAAAGCCATCGTGTGACAGAAAATAGGCCCGAATTGATCCATGAGATCAAGGCGTCTCAAAAAAGCCGTGTGCAAACAAAGATTTCGGTCGTGGACCGCCTCCTTGGGGGTGGAGTGGTTGAGGGCTCTCTTGTTTTGGTCGGGGGGGACCCGGGGATTGGAAAAAGCACTCTGATGCTGCAGCTTGCCGAAGCTTTTTCGGCGCAGGATAAAACGGTTCTCTATATATCCGGGGAGGAGTCTAAGGAGCAGGCCGCTTTGCGTGCTTTAAGGCTTGGGATAAAGACCGAGAAAATCTACCTATTCTCCGAGACCCTGTTTTCTGAAATTAAAAAGGCTGTCGAGTCCATAAAGCCGGAGCTATTGATTATCGACTCGGTACAAATTGTCTACAAAGGGGAGCTACCCTCCCTACCCGGCTCGGTGACACAGGTCAAAGAGATTGCGATGGAGGCCATGCATATAGCAAAAGGGCTCAAAATCACCACTTTTTTAATAGGGCACGTTACCAAGTCGGGCGAACTGGCGGGGCCGAGAGTCTTAGAACATATTGTGGATACTGTTTTAGATTTTGAGGGAGACCGCGAGCATGGGTACAGAATTCTGCGCTCCACAAAAAACAGGTTCGGGCCGACCGACGAAATCGCCCTATTTCAGATGGGGGGCAAGGGGCTGAAAGAGGTGCTTAACCCTTCGGAGGCTTTCTTAAAGGAGCGGATCAAGGATGTTGCCGGTTCGGTCATAGTGCCAACTATGGAGGGTTCGAGTGCATTTTTAGTGGAGGTGCAGGCGCTTGTCGCCCCTGCAAACTTTTCCACGTCTTCAAGAAAATCGACCGGGTTGGATCAAAACAGATTGAGTCTATTACTGGCAGTTTTGGAGAAGCGGGTCGGTTATGCATTCCAGTCTGTAGATGTTTTTGTCTCTGTTGCCGGGGGTATGAAAATAGTGGAGCCCGCCGCTGATCTTGGAATTTTGATGGCGATTGCCTCCTCCTTCTCCAAACGCTCTATCAATTCTGAAACTGTTGTGATCGGTGAAGTTGGGCTCACAGGCGAGATCCGATCGGTAAGTCGTATAGAGAGCCGTTTGAAAGAGGCGATCCATATGGGATTTAAATATGCGGTCATACCGAAAAAAAACAGCGTCGGCTTACCCGAATCGATCACAAAAAATTTGACTATTTTTGGAGCCGAGCTGGTCGAAGAGGCAATCGGGCAACTCTTGTCGAGAAAGGGGGGAACATCTACAATGCAAACCAAAAAAGTGGATTATGCTGGAACTACTACAACTTCTTCAACCTCCTAGTGTGGCGATGGTTCATGAAGTGGCTAATAAATCAAACAAAATGCAGAACCGGGAATACCAGATGCAAGCGCCTTATGAACTTTTTAAATTGAATTACAGTTACGATGCTCTTGAACCTTATATCGACGCAAAAACGGTCGAGTTGCACTACGCTAAACATACCAAAACATACGTGGACAAGGCAAATGAGGCGCTGAGCGGGCTTCAAAAACCGGGTATTACTGAGGCGGGAGCTTACGAACTTTCGAAGCAACTTGACGACAATGTGGGGGGTATACTCACCCATCAGTTGTATTTTAATTGCCTTGCAAAGCCAAAAGAGAAGGGCGGTGTCGGAGGGGTATTCCCAACATCCGGCCCTTTTTATGAGGCAGTAAAAGCTCGCTATGGTGGCTTTGACGGCCTTAAAGAGGGTCTGAAGAAAGGGGGATTATCCCGTTTTGGATCGGGCTGGGTGTTTTTGCATCAAGATCTTTCCATCACTACAGCACCAAACCAGGAGTGGCCAAGGGGCAAAAAACCGATTTTGGGAATCGATGTCTGGGAGCACGCGTACTATCTGAAATACCAAAATAGACGTGTAGAGTATCTTGACAACATTTTCTTCGTAATTAACTGGGGCTATGTAGAGTCCTTATATAAATCCGTATAAGCATGATAAAAGCGACCTTATGAGATTGATAGATCTGATTCAAGCCAAGAGGGAAGCAAACAAAATCGGTCCTATCCGCAACGAGGGATTTGACGGTTGGTTTGCCTGTCCAAAATGTCAGCAGTTTTTAGAAAAAAAAGTTTTTCTGTCCCACCATAAAGTATGCCCGCTTTGCGATCATCATGTGCGGATGGGGGCTCTTGAGCGGATCGAATTGCTCGCTGATCCGGGTAGTTTTAATGAAAAGTATTCCTCAATTGTTGCAAAAGATCCTCTGGAGTTTAACGACACAAAAGCTTACAAGGACCGTGTAAAAGAGGCCCAAAAGGATACAGGTCTTAAGGATGCCGTTGTAACAGGCACGGCAAAAATATCAGGGGTTTTGGTTGCCTTAGCGGCGATGGATTTTCAATTTATCGGGGGCTCTTTGGGTTCTGTTGTAGGGGAAAAACTCACCCGACTCATCGAGGAGGCGATTTTAGACCGTTTGCCTTTAGTGATTTTCAGTCAATCCGGTGGGGCCCGAATGCAGGAATCGATTTTCTCTTTGATGCAAATGGCCAAAGTCTCGCAGGCTATCAAAAGATTTCACGAAGCAGGACTATTTTTTATATCGGTCTTAACCGATCCGACGATGGGGGGTGTCACTGCATCCTACGCATCTCTGGGCGATGTGATTTTGGCAGAACCGAAGGCTTTGATCGGTTTTGCGGGGAGGAGGGTGATCGAGCAAACGATCAAACAAAAACTCCCAGACGATGCGCAAACTGCCGAATTTCAATTAAAGCATGGGATGATCGACAGGATTGTTGCCCGAAAGGAGATGAAGCGAGAAATACACACCCTTTTGAAACATTTCGAGGGAGCTTGATGGAGACTGTAAAAATAGGCCTCAAAAAAAGGGACCCCAATATACCGGCACCGATCTACCAGACAAAACTGGCGGCAGGTGCAGATGTTTGTGCAGACCTCGAGCAACCTCTTGAAATTTTAAGCCACAACTCCGCTTTGGTACCTACTGGTCTTTTTTTTGAGATACCCGAGGGATTCGAGATTCAAGTGCGCCCAAGGAGCGGATTAGCCTTAAAATTTGGGATCACGGTACTCAATACTCCCGGGACGATCGATGCCGACTATCGCGGTGAGCTTAAGGTTATTTTGATCAATCATGGAAAAGAACCGTTTGTGGTTGAACCGAAGATGCGCATAGCCCAGATTGTAGTTGCAAAGGTGGAGCAAGGGGCTTTTTTTGAGGCTGTAGTGCTGAGCGACACAGAAAGGGGATCAAACGGGTTTGGTCATACCGGATTAAAAGCTTGTACATAAGTGAATTTTGGAAAAAATAGATGTCTTTAGCAGAAATTTTGCCTGAGGTGCCAATTGTTCCCGAAGCGGTTGTATTTTTTGAAAAATCGACCCAATCGGAAATTCTAGATGCGTTATTTAACAGTGTAGAAGATTCCTTAGGCCTATTGAACCTCCAAGAGATAAAGCAAAAAATTTTGGAGCGCGAAGAAGTTTCGTCCACTTGCATAGGGGCTCAAATTGCGATCCCCCACGCAAAGGTAGAGGGTTTAGACCGTTTTATAATGGCTTTGGGAATTCACAGGGAGGGGGTGGAATGGGGGGAATCTGACACAGATGGGGTGCATCTGATTTTGCTGATTTTAGGGCCTGTTGTGGATCCTATTTACTATTTGAACTATTTGTCGAGCTTGACGCGGAGATTGAAAAACCATAAGCTCAAAGAGAAACTTTTGGGTTCAAATAGCGCTCAAGAGGCATTTGAGATATTTAATTCTGAGGACAAATCATGGATCTAAGATTAGAAGAGGTCGCGTCGCTATTGCATGTGTCGGAAATTACTGTAGAGCGTTGGGTTCAAGAGTTTGATTTGCCCTCTTATAGGTTGCAAGGACAGCTCCTTTTTTCAAGGGCTCAGATTGAAAATTGGATTTTGCAACAGTCTTCAAAAAATGATGACCTCCTTTTCAATAGAGAGGAGAGTCAAGAAGGGGGGTGGCAAACCTTTTCTTTATACCGTGCGATACATCGGGGAGATGTAGTCCTGATTGAATCGACCTCTAAAGAGGGGGCTATTGACGAGGTGCTTTCCCAGGTGAGCCGGGATCTGGGGATTGACCGGGTATCAATGGTGGAGCTGTTGATCGACCGGGAAAAGCTCATGACTACCGCTTTAGGAAGCGAAGTAGCCATCCCCCACACAAGGGAATGTTTGATCAAAGGTCCTCATGATGTCGTTGTTGTAGCTTTGCCAAGGCAGCCTATCGATTGGGGGGCATTAGATTATAAAGGGGTGAGAGTTCTATTCTTTTTATTTGCCTGTGACGATAAACGGCACCTAAATCTTTTAGCGAAAATTGCACATCTAGCTTCAAATAAAAATTTGATAGAGAAGATCAAAGCCGGGGTGGATAAACCGGGGCTGATGCAATGGATCAAAGGCTTTGAGCAAACTTTGAGTCAAAAAAATCTAGCGAAAGTTTAAGTTAAAAAAAATCCGGGTCGAGACCCGGATTTTTTTTGTAGGATTGAACAGGTATTTATTTCTTTGCAACCAAAGAGACTGCAGGACCGATATTTTCCTCCTCCGGCATAAGCTCGGTGACAAAGTGGATGCTCCCCTCTTGAAGGGTCGCTTTGAAACGGGTCATGCTCTCTGGGTGCTGTTTCAGTATAAGCTCTGCTAGCGGCTCCTCGATATACCGTTCGACGGCTCTTCTTAAAGGACGGGCACCCTGGTCTGTCGAATACCCTTTTTCGATGATAAAATCGATGGCCGGTTCGGTGAATTCAAGGAACACAAACTTTTTAATGCAGCGTTGGTGTAGTTTTTCCAACTCAAGGAGTGCGATTTTATGAAGATCTTCTTTCTTGAAAGGCAAGAAGATGATCTGATCATCCAAACGATTGATCAATTCAGGTCGGAAAAACTTCCCAGCAGCTTTCAAAATCCCCTCGCGAATCGCCTCTTGAGGAGTTTCAACAGAACCGACACCAAAACCCAGCCCTGCACGCGATGTAAATTGCTCAGAACCCAAGTTGGAGGTGAGGATGATGATTGTATTTCTAAAGTCAACTTTTCTCCCTAAAGAGTCGGTAAGTTGACCATCTTCTAAAATTTGGAGCAAGATATTCGCTACATCGTGGTGCGCTTTTTCGATTTCGTCGAAAAGGACTACGCAGTGAGGGCGTTGTCGCACCCTTTCGGTAAGCTGCCCCCCCTCTTCATGCCCCACATACCCGGGGGGCGAACCGATCATTCTGGCAACAGTATGCTTTTCCATATACTCTGACATGTCAACATGGATCAATGCATCACTTGATCCGAATATGTAATTCGCAATCGATTTTGCCAAATGTGTTTTACCTACACCCGTCGGACCCAAGAATAGATAGGAGCCGATAGGTCTATGGATATCTTTGATGTCTGCCTTGCTACGAATCAAAGCTTTGCAGCAACGCTCGATCGCTTTTTCCTGACCCACAACCCACTTTTTCAGGGTATTCTCCATCAAGATCATCCTCTCGTGCTCCGATTCGGACAGCTTTTTTAAAGGGATGCCGGTTGTTGTAGCCAAAACTTCGAGAATATGCTCCTCACGGATATCGATTTTTGACTCATCCTTCATTTTTTGCCAGTCGTTTAGAACCCTTTTTTGATCATCGATAAGATTTTTTTCGTTATCACGCAAGCGTGCAGCTTTTTCGTAGTCTTGTTGTGCTATTGCAATCTCTTTGTCTTTTTTTGCCTTTACGATTGACTCGTCCAGATCTTTTAAAGAGGAGGGTTGACGTAAAGAAATCATCCTTTGACGCGCCCCCGCTTCATCGATCAGGTCGATCGCTTTGTCAGGGAGAAAACGGCTGTGGATATAGCGCTCCGATAGGGCGGCAGCGGCATGAAGTGCTTCAGTGGAGTAGCGTACTTTATGGTGGCGCTCGTATTTATCCTTAAGGCCATTCAAAATTAGAATGGTCTCTTCAATAGATGGGGGTTTAACGGTCAATCTTTGAAAGCGGCGCTCGAGGGCTGGATCTTTTTCGATATGCTTACGATACTCGCTGAAAGTTGTTGCGCCAACACACTGGATTTCACCGCGCGCCAAGGCTGGCTTGAGAATATTTGAGGCATCGATCGCCCCCTCTGCAGCTCCGGCCCCCACAATTGTGTGCAGTTCGTCTATGAAAAGGATGATGTTGGGGTTTTTCTTCACCTCGTCCATCACCGCTTTGATTCTCTCTTCAAATTGACCGCGGTATTTTGTCCCGGCGACCATCAAAGAAAGATCCAACGAGATAATTCTTTTATTTTGTAAAAGTTCGGGTACTTGGCCTTTGGCAATCATCATTGCCAGTCCCTCAACAACCGCAGTTTTTCCTACTCCGGCATCTCCGATCAAAGCAGCATTATTTTTCCGGCGCCTACAGAGGATCATGGTGAGCCATTCAATCTCATGCTCTCTGCCCACTACAGGATCTAGCTCCATATTTTTAGCCATTTCGGTCAAGTCGTATCCATACGCAGCAAGAGCCGGTGTCTTGGTACTCTGGCTTTTCGCTGCATCGGGTGTAGACGGCGCTTTTGGGGGTGTTGAAAAAGAATTCGGTTCTTTTTGAGATTGCGAGGAGACCGGAGGGGCCTGAGGAGGAATGTTCAAATTGAAGCTGTCCAATTCTTTGAGAATATCTCGACGCATCTCTTTGGGATCCACTCCAAATGCCTCGAGGATTTGGATGGCTACACCTTCGTTCAAGCGTAAAAGTCCCAAAAGGACATGCTCGGTACCTACATAGCTGTGCCCCAAATTTTGAGCCTCTTCGTGAGCGTATTCAAAAAGTTTTTTTACCATGCTTGTGAGTGCAGGCTCTCCTGCCACATATAGATCGGATCCATAGCCGGTAAAACGCTCCACCTCTTTCATTAAGCTGTCAAAGTCAAGCTTGTAAAGTTTGAGGATGTTGCTAGCGATTCCATGCTCAAGTTGTGCTAGCGCCAGCAAAATATGTTCCGTGCCCACATAATTATGCTTCATGCGCATTGCGAGCTTTTTTGCAAGGGTCACGCAACTTTTCGCGCGGTTGGTAAAAAACTCAAAAAATGACATCCTTCCTCGTCGTGTTGAAGACCATGACTTCCCCTGAAAAAATTGGCCGAATTTTTGATTAATTTTCCTATTGTCTAATTAACTACTTTTCGGTTTTCCAACCTCTCCACGGGTTTAAGCTCCTAATTAGCTTTTTTGGGAGTTTTTCACAAGAAATCTGCACAATTCTCATCTTAAATCTTACCGGCAACCGATTGTGGCCGATACGTTAAAGCTCAACAGAAAAGATGTTTAAACTTCAAAAAATTGCGCTCGGGGCCCTGAAATTTTGGCACACGCGAAACGCATCCCTAGTGGCTTAACCCTAAAATCCCATGCTAAAATCACAAATTCCATTTTTTGAAATCGTTTGACAAGCGAGATCCAAGGGACCTATTGTAATAACCGGGTTAGTTTAAAGCAAACTCTTAGTGGACATACACATAGCAGTACGAAAGCCTCTATCGGCTCAAGAGAATATGGATCAAGACGGGGCGCTTCTTTTCAAAGAGAGCGGTGTTTTTCTTGAGTTCCATCGGTGGTTGAAACCCTCCTTCACACATGGTTTTTTTGTGAAGCCTGAAGAGGAATTTGTTTTCAGTGACGAGATTGACGTCGCTAGAAGAGCAACAGGTGGCGGAATCATATATCATGGCAAGGATCTCTCTTTTGCGCTCTGTTTTCCGGATACCCACCCTTTTGCCCATGAAGATACAATGCGGGTCTATGATACACTGAACCGATTGATGGAGCAGGCCATTCTTGAAGTCCATAGCTGTGCGATAGGGACCGAGTCGGAGGAGACATTTTCTTTTAAAGAGCCTTTTTGCATGGCCAAAGCGACAAAATTTGATTTAACCGTGGGGCAAAAAAAAGTTCTCGGTTCTGCTATAAGGCGCAAAAACGGGCGTATTTTATACCATTGTTCCCTCCCATTAAAAAAGCCCGGATATGAGGAGCTTGCCCCTTTTTTGAAAAGGGGAGACGGCATAGTTGAAAAGATCCTCGAGAATACGTATGCTATAGGCTCCGATTGGGACCTATTAAGAGAAAGGATACAAGAGCATGTCACAAAAAATGGATAAGAAACGGGCCGTCTCTCCTACACGAAAAGAAAATTATTCCGAGTGGTTCCAGGAGTGTGTCAAGGTGAGTCAGTTAGCCGAGCCTTCGATGGTGCGCGGATGCATGATTTTCAAACCCCATGGATGCGCTCTTTGGGAAGAGATGAAAGGGCAGCTCGATGCACGCTTCAAGCAGTTGCGTGTAAAAAATGTTTATATGCCTCTATTTATCCCTGTCAAAGAGTTAGGGAAGGAGGCCGAGCACATTGAGGGTTTTGCTAAAGAGTGTGCTGTTGTGACCCACCACCGGCTGATCCTGGATTCTGAAGGAAAGCTCGTTGTGGACCCGGAGGCAAAGATGGAGGAGCCGTATGTTGTCAGGCCCACCTCCGAACTCCTTTTTGGGGATGCCATGTCTCGATGGATCCACTCCTACCGTGACCTGCCTATGCTCCTCAATCAGTGGGCAAATGTGGTCCGGTGGGAGATGCGCACCCGCCCTTTTTTAAGAACCGCCGAATTTCTCTGGCAGGAGGGACACACCGCCCATGCCACAAAAGAGGAGGCTAACCAATTTGCTCAAAAGATGTTGGGCGAATATGCCCGTTTTGTTAGGGACGTTCTTGCCATAAGCGTTGTTGAGGGGAAAAAGCCCGAATCGGAGAAGTTCCCAGGGGCCAATATCACCTATACAATTGAGGCGATGATGCAGGATGGCAAGGCGCTGCAGGCGGGAACTTCGCATGATCTGGGGCAGAATTTCGCCAAAGCTTCCATGATCCGGTTTACAGACCAGGAGGGTGCAATCCAATTTGCCCATACGACCTCGTGGGGTGTTACAACCCGGCTTATTGGGGCCTTGATGATGGTGCACGGTGATGATGACGGCGCTGTCCTCCCCCCGCGGGTCTCACCTATACATGTTGGGGTCGTTCCATTTTTGATGAAAGAGGGGGACTCTTCTGTCATTTTGGGATTTATCGATCGATTGAGAGGAGCTCTGGAATCAAAAAATTACCACGGGTCGCCGATCCGCGTCGAGGTGGACTTTTCTGACGACAGGGCCTCTGAAAAAGCCTGGCGTTTTAAGAAAATGGGGATCCCCCACTTAATACAAATTGGTATGAAAGAGGTCTCCGAAAATAGGATCACCCTTGTGGAAAGGGACCTTTTGGACGCCCCAAAAGAGATTTTACAAGCAGGCGACTATATCGAAAAGGTCGTGGATCTTCTTGATAAAATGCAGTCTCGAATGTTCCAAAATTCAAAAGAATTTCGAGAAAAGCAAACGTTTTTTGCCCATACAAGAGCTCAAGCCGTTACCTTTTTGGAAAATGAAGTGGGTTTTGTAGAGTGTTTTATTGCTCAGGATTCTGCGATTGAAAAAGAGTTGAAAGAAAAATACAGTGTGACAGTCCGCTGCATCCCTTTAGAAACCTGTGAAAAGACAGCCCCATGCATATTTTCCGGTAAACCGGGGCAGAAAGCCCTGCTCGCTAAAGCCTATTAACACTAGGTAGAAACAGCCCCTTTAAAATGAAATACCGCAGTCTGTGGTCAATGAATTTTTGAAAAAGGGCTGTTATTGAGTATTTTTTCGAGCGAAAGATTTCATGCGTCTTGAAGGGGGGTGGCTCCTATCTTTCATTCCAATAAGCTTAAAAAAATTTAACGTATTCCAACCCCTTATTTTTCAAGTCAACTGTAATTCAATAATTTTTCTTAATAGTTTATGAGCCAAAAGAGGGAGGGGGCAAAAATGCCCCCCTAGCTTGAGGTTTCCTCAGATACTGCCTTTGATTAGGTTTGTTTAAAGAGCCTTCTAAACAAAAAAACCATGTGTGAAGGAGGGTTTCAACACAGAATTCTATGCAGAAGGTAGTATTTGTTGTTGTTTAAATAACCGATTACCGCCAAAGTAATCTTGGTTCATGTTCTCACACAACATAGCGCACTTCTTATTTTCAAGGCTATCTATGCCTAAAGATTCTTTAAGCTTTCTTTGTTGGGTTATAAAAAGGTTTTCGTCTCCCACTTTTTCTAAAATATAGCTATACCCAGATGGAGATTTTATTACTTTATGAGGTCTTCTTTGTATACCAAGATATATCGCTACAGTATAAGCTTCATTCAAGTCAGAAAAACCAGTTTTGACTAAATTCTCCAGTATATGGTGTCTTATGACTGGCATAATACTACGTTTTTTTTCATATAGATCAAAAATATCAAATCGATTAATTCCAATTATCGATACAACCCCTTTAATTGTATTGGACCCCGCTCTGATTTGTTCGAAAAGTGAGTCAGGTTTTGCTTTTCCAAATAGTTTTTGGAAAAAAACATTGATCCTATCCCAAAGGGTTAGCGTCTTGACCTCAAGTTCACATCCATTATGAATGATATAGGCTTTTTCCCCCTTCTCCCGAGCTGCATGGTAACTGTCCAAAGACTGAATCAGATTGCTGGTACTTACACCACAAATATACATATTTTACCTAATTTTAATTTTCCAAGGCATTATAATATAATATATTATTTTACTTTCAAAGAGATTTTTTTAGATAGATTCATAACCCCCTTTAAATAAATAAGATAAATTAATAAATTATTGGGTATTCTGTGGTTGCCTGATCACAAAAAGGGGGGTTTTTTTAAAATTTCCCGTTGCAGGGCCCGTAGTAGGGATTTAGGAAAAATCGATCGCTAGAATGGGACTTAAGGGCTGTGTGGATCGATTAGATTTCTTAGCGACGTTAACTGAGGTGCACCTTTCTTTTTTTTGGGGAAGAGAGGGGGATTTTTGACCAACAAATCCCACGGAACAATTTTCAAGGGGGGGAATTTTAAGAAAAAAGGGATGCCAAAAAGAAGCGGTATATGGATACGCTGCGTAGTAATTTCAGTGAATAGGTATGATAGAGCTGAGGCCCGTGTGAGGTTGTAAACACTACTATTTAAAAATTTGATAGAGAGTGTGGAACCAGTGCATTCCATGGGGGATAATGGAGGACAATGGTTCCGTGGAGATATGTATTTATCAAGACGAGGCTCTAATACGCTGAAGTTCTTTGTCTAGCTCCACCAATAGTCCCGGAAAGGATAAAGAATTTTTTCCCAATTCTTCTATTTTTTTAATTAAAATTTCTTCACGGGTCCCGACGAATTGGTTTCCATCCAAAACCTTATCCCCTCCAAAAAAATCTTTGTTTATCTTGGTTGCTAACCTTTGCATCACTCCTAAGCGTACAGAGGCATCTTCGTACTTTTCTATGAAGAATTCGGAGATTTCGGCTTGAGATAAATGCTCGGACTCAGACAAATTTAAACGATATAGACCATTGTTTTCTTCGATTTTAGGGATTATTTTAGACCCATAATTGTCTTTAGGAAGTCCCTTTATCTCTGCCAAAAATAGAACTGCTAGAAATGCCTCTTCTTTAGATCCAAAATTATGATGTATAAGGTTATGTTGTTGGTGCAGATAAATGTCCCCAAGCGCCTGAGTGACACCAGTTTTATTCCATACCAAAAGATTTGTTTTTTTTTGGGTTTCGATCGAACCGTTCCTTATTTGGCCTGAAAGTGATTTTTCGTCATTTATCCCAAAGAATTTTTCAATCATAAGAACAATTCTGTCAATAACGGATAGGCGTTTACCCTCTAAGATTCTTGTGTCCCCATTTTTTTTGCACACAATAACAGTTTTTCCTCCCAGCCGTCCCTCTTTTTGAGATGCAATTTCGATTAAAGCTCTATTAACAGATTTATAATTTATTTGAATTGGTGTCGTCATTTTATTACCATCATTTTTTAGAGGTTAGTTTTAATTAAATAAGATGTTATTATAATAATAAATATTATAAATTATCAATAAATAATTTTATACAAAAATAGAGGTTGCTGAAAATGAGTGGGTTATAAATAAAAAATTTTAGGGGGGGTGGTATTTCTTCTAGCCTGATTAGGGTCAAAAAAAAGTATTTAGAAGGATAAAATAGGCTCGTCTAAAGTGAAAAAAAGGTCTCTTTTTCAGCGGGGGGCCTAGTTGAGGCAGCCACGGATCTATCAGAATTGGGAAGCAGCTTTTCTAATACAGTAGAGACGTCCTTGACTAAACCCATAAAAAAATCACCTGTCTGGTCAAAAAGATCTGGGCTAGGAGGGCGCACAGGTGTCGGCCGGGCTCTGGTGTGAGGAGCAGAGCGCGGTGGGTGGATATAAAAATCTTCGCCGTGGTGACCCCCCCTCTCTTGTTTGGGAGCTTTAGGGAAATTCACAGGTTTTAGATCCGCTTCTACCGGTGGATCTGTCTGAACTTCAGCCGATTTTTTTGTAGGTGGGGCAAAAGGAAAACGTAAAATTATAGATTTAGTAGCACATTCGCTTCTCTCACCCATTGCGGAGTCGCTCCAGGAAACGTTCTTTTTTTTTGGTTCCTCCTTACTAGGGGCCGAATCCTTTTTCAAGGCGGTGCTACCTGCTTTGGCGGTAGCCTGGGTATTCAGAGAGGGCGAAAGTTCTTTCTTCGTGTCCTCCGAAGCTACTTTTGATTGGGTGCTTTGAGGGGATAAAAGTTCCCTCTTTGTGCCCTCTGAAGTTGCTTTTGATTGCGTATTCAGAGAGTGCGAAAGTTCTTTCTTTGTGGTCTCCGAAGCTACTTTTGATTGGGTGCTTTGAGGGGATAAAGGTTCCTTTTTGGTGCTTTTAGAGTTTGCTGCTATGGAGGTTGGTGTAATTGGGGCGGATAATTTTTTTTCTACTACCGGCCCGTTTATAGCTGGGTCACCTCTTTTTTCTATCGCAACGTTTGTTCTCTTGAAAAGTTTGCTGTGAAAAAAACCAAAAAATGAAAAGAAAACGTAGCAAACCCTTGAGATAATTCCGACATTCTTCTGAGCTGTATACTTTTGAGATTCGGCAAAAGTTCTGGTTTTTAAAGAGGGGGTCGTATTTTTAAAAGGGATCACCCCCGCAGCGGACTTAAGTGAGCAGATGACATAATCGTAGATACAGGACGAGATTTTTTTTTGCCCTGTAGGAGGTTCTGATTTTTCGACAGCGCTTTCCATCAAGACAGAGCGAGAGTTTACCGGTTTTGTCAACATGTCAAAGGCCTCCCTTGCTAAGGGGCTTATTTAAAGGTTTTAATAGAATCGCATAAAAATATTTTTCCAACAAATAGAAATTTTAATTTTTCTTTAAAAACTCCCGTTGAAATATGAAAAATATACCCATCAAAAGGTGGTGTTTTTTTTAAGTGGAGGGCTAGCTACCACTAACTCCGGTAGATTGGGAATAAGGGCTTATTAAAAAGAAAAGAGATCGCATCGAGTATGATGAAGAACCCGAATAAAAAGAGTCCCGAATTTAAAAGAATTTGGAAGTTTGGCCGTACCCAACCAGCGAACCAGGTCAAAAAAGGTTTTGCTCTTTCGTGAAAAAGGAGATAGCAGCCTAAAAGCGCAAATAAAGGCATAGTCACAATCAAATTGAAGGTGATTAAAAAAAACGGGAGGTCTCTTAAAGGAATTTGATGAGCCAGTTGCTGCATCAAATAGAGAAAGGGGATTGTGATTGGAATCTGTATCAGGGTAAGGATTGCCCCGATAAATAGGGAAATAAAAGGGTGGTGCAAAGAGGGGTAGACCTGTTCTTTCAGTCTCCCTTTTTTGTAAAAAGGGATTAAGAAAATTATGGCGCCAAAAATAAGGCCAAGGATGGCTTCAAATTTTTTGGGGAATGTGATGATCTTAAAAAAAAAGCCCCCGAGGCCTAAATAAACCAAAAGCCCTGACAGGCTGTAGGCAAAAATGATCCCTAAAATAAAACAGATTGTTCGTCTGACGGGGTGGTGTGTACCCAGCAGGTAGATAGTTATCAAAAGTGTGGTTTGATTGATCGAATCAATAAGACCAACAAAAATCGTTTTTAAGATAAGTTCAATTCCCATGAGCGCAACATAAAAATAATGACATGACCTGTCAAGGTTTAAGAAAGTCAGTCCCTTAACACATCTTAAATCGGTCTTTAAGCGTAAAGGATCCTTTTTTTCGACCAAAGAGGATGCGTAGGATTTTTAAAATAGATCAAATCTTGTCTTAGAAGTGTATTTTTTGTAAGATTGCATGCTAAAGATCATCGAAGGCGTTGCGTCATGCTATTTTATTTCCGTCATTATCAAAAAAGCCTCTATGCGTTTGTGGGAACACTTCTTTTTTTATCTTTTCTCATCACAACGTTTGTTAGAATAGGCGACCCTCAAACCGGCACTCAGGAACAACCCAAAATAATTGGAAAACTTCTTGACGGTACCCCTTTGAGCGATATGGATCTTCACGGGGTGATGGCGCTGATCGACGCCGACGAAACACAAGGAGAACCTCATCCCCTTTTGAAAACAATCCTTACGCAACTGATGGTGGACGACAGGATTTTTCAAAGAGTCTTTACTTTTGCTGAAACGAGTGTTCATGAGCCCCTATTGGAGTGCCACAAAAAAATAGCCAGGCAGAAGCCCTTTTGCGATCCTTACCATGCGGATTTGGACTTAGAGTCTATTTATAAAAGACTGCAGCCTCGTGCTGTAGAGGTTGTAGAAAAGATGCGCTCCTCGGATCTCTCGTCAAAAGAGTACTTTGACCTTGCGACCGAATATCTACAGCTCAAAAGTGCAGTTTCCCCCTCCCTCGTACGCCAATTTTACTCCTATCTTGCTTCCCTCAAAGGGGCGAAGGTAGAGGTTCCGCAAAATTTTGCGCTCCTTCAAACGCATAGAAATAGCGACCTGTTCTCCAAAAAGTTCATGCAGCATGTAGCTTGTACGCTTCTAAATGGAGCCAAATACGCTCAATCGGCCGGAATTTCGTTGTCCAACGAAGAGGTGAAAGCGGAGGTCGTTGCAAAAGTTATAAAGATTTTAAAGCAGCAAGGGGAGATGGATACCCCTTTTCATAAAATTTCGATCAGGAGTATCGCTCACGGGCTTGGATTGACAGAAGAGCGTTTTTTGGAGTCGTACAAAACTCTAGCTCTATTCAGACGGTTTTTAGAAATAGAGAAAACCAAAGATCTTTTAGATCCTTTGATGGCTCAAAAAATTACCGCTTTTGCGAACCAACAGGCGCAACTAGAACTTTTTGAGATGAAAGACGAGGTGCAGATCTCATCTTTAGAGGAGCTGTTTAAGTTGCAGTGCTACCTGGAGGCAACGACAAAGGTCATGCAAGACCGTAGAAACTTAGGTTTGGATCT
This sequence comes from Chlamydiota bacterium, assembly GCA_016866475.1. Classification (GTDB taxonomy): domain Bacteria; phylum Chlamydiota; class Chlamydiia; order Chlamydiales; family RGXB01; genus RGXB01. The sequence goes on from VGMF01000006.1 coordinate 43,239, forward strand.
TCAGCAGGTTTCCATCGATGAGGTCTCGAAAAATGCGCCCGAGCTTTTGCAAATCAGATATGCCTTGAACTTGAAAAAGGTGGCTCTAAGTGAGCTGGCCCTTTCAATTCCGTTGAAAAAAATGCTCAAATGGCAGCTGGAAGATGAAAACTTCTATGCGATTGCCGACGAGTTTAAACAGGTGCAGGATCTGGGAGCGATCGATTATGCACTTCGGAACCAGTCGCTTGAAAAGCTTGATCCCAAGGTGCGTAGCGATGTGGATAATTTTTCGCGGCGCAAGATAATCCTTGATGATAAAGAGGTACTGAAGGCCGTTTTTGAAAAAAGCCAAGCCGAGAGAAAAGACATCAATTTTCTTTTGAGTGGCAAAACGGATCTATTCAGGGGAGCGGACGATACGCGCGAAGTGATGGATCGACTGGAAGCTCTAGAGGAACAGGAGATTTTTTCTTTTGATAATGAGCATTTCTACCAGGTACAAATTTTGGAGAAAAGCGAGACTCCAAGATTATTACAATTCAAGGAAGCCCTTGAAGTAGGGCAGCTGGACCTGCTATTCGAGCGTTACCTTAAAATTCGCTATCCACAGGTTCGGATCATGTATAGGGACCAGTTTGAAAAAAATGGAGAATGGCTCTCTTTTGAACTTGTAAAAGCCAATCTGGAAAAGATTGTTTTTAAGGATCTATTGCAGGCAATAGAGATCAGCGGTGGGTATAAAGGGCAGACGCTACAGGCTCCGCAGCAGTTCTACATTGACCACAGGTTCAAATCCCATTTGGAATCTGTTGTATCCCAATTTGAAGCAAAATCAATGGATGAACTAAAGGGCAAACTTTCGGGTCTGGAGGAGCAAGCCACGGACTTTACAAGGCAGTTTCTCCCCCGAGTGTCCTCGATTTCCCTTGCCAAATCGGACATGAAAAAAGATTTTAGAAAGAAATTGGAAGAGGCCGGGATGAGAACATTCTTTGGCCCACAGCTCTATGAAAAAGGGAAACAGGCTTTCATCACTTTGAAAGAATGGGTCGATTCCGGTGAAAATGGCATATCCCTTGCCCGTTTGCAGGAAAAAATCGGTTTTGCGGCTAAAGAGGAGGCCTTGGATAAGTTTTTTTTGAAGTTGGGAGCCCAATCGATGGAAGCCATCTTCGATCAGCAAACTTTAGAAAACTAAATGGAGTACACTGTTGATGATCTTCCTAGGGCATTAGGGAGCGACTTTCTTGAAGTTGAGTGGGCTATTCCGCTTCTAAAGTCGTTTAAAGAGGTAGAGCAGCACACATCCTCCATGGTTCCGTCGATGGAAAAATTCACTTTGGAAGAGGAGTTTGCCGATGTCTACATGGGGATTTCAAAGACGGAACTCTATGCGATTTTCGATGTCAATTCCCCCGTGGAAAAAACCTTCTATCCTGATTTCAAAAAGGGGGATGCCATTGAATTGATCATCGACACCAATCCATCAAAAACACAAACTGTGACAACAAGTTCCGTCCATCATTTGGTGTTTTTACCGATCCCATATGAAGGGGTTTTAGCGAAAGAGATCACCCGGTTCAGGGGGAACGAGACACGCGGTTTGATCTCGGATGATGAGTTGAAATTTAGCGTTCAGCCGGGAAAAAAAGGGTACAAAATGTCGATCTCCCTTTCTTTAAATTCTTTAAAAGGGTTTGATCCGTCTAAAAAGGGGCTAGGGATTGGTTTTAGGATCCACCGTTATAAAGGGGCTGTCCAGGAATTTCCTCATAACGGGCAATCGATGCACTTTGATGTCCATCCCAATTTATTAGCTTTAGGGTTGTATTGTTTATGAAAGAGATGAGAGTATCCCATTTTGACATCGCCTATCTCGCAGATAAGACGATTCGGTTGACATTTTCGTCACAAGCGAAGGAGGAGTTTCAAACGGCTCAATGCATCGAATTTCCCGAAGTTGGAAAAAGGATCCTGGAGCAAGAGCTTCTTCTTGCCATAGAGTCCTCCAAAGCGATTTTTGAGTTGGAATCCCCTGTTAATGGTCGTGTGATTGAGGTGCACACTTCGAAGCATGCGATTATGGAATCATACATACTCCTGGAGCCAATCAATTTTTAGATGTTCCAAAAACTCCTGCAACGGCTTTGTATATTTCTTTTGGCAATAATTATCGGGGTTTTTTCAACTCTGGGGTTCATCCTTGATCTTAAAATAGATGCAAAGGGGCTCCATCTTGGAACCGTTGCCGTCGAAAATCTTTTTTCATTTGAAAATGTCTCTTTAAGGTATGAAAAAGAGTCTCTTTTTTTAGATATAGAGACCGCCGTGATTCATAAAAAGATGTTGGATTACCTCTCTATTGAAAAGAACTTCGAAAATGTCGGGCTATCAATTAAGAACGGTTTTTTCAAGGGTGCGACGACCGTCAATTTCCAATTAGATTGCCACCCTTATGAACCGATGCAGCTCTTGATTGATCAGCGAGCGCGCATTTCTTTTGACCAAAATCGGGAGATCGAGATCGGATTTGATAAGCTTTCTATTGAAGAGTTGAAAGGTTGGATCTCTGAATTCTACTTTCACCCCTCTTTCGATTGGATCGGTAAAGGGACTTTAGACGGTTCTATTCGGCTGAATTTGGATTCTAGGCGTATTACCGGCGGGGAACTGTACCTGCATCACATTCAGGGGGGGGACCCCGAGTCGGGAGCTCATATTTCGGTGGAGAGGATAAAAATCCGTCAAGACCAGAAGTTGGATGTTTTGAACGGATCGATCCGGATTATCGAGCAAAAAGAGGGGTATGATTTCGGGATTGAAAATCTAAATGGGATCTTGCGATGGACCGAGGATAATGGGGTATTTTTCAATTTTGATGGCCTCCTGAGGCAAGGGCTCGATTTGTTTCCTATTTTTCTTGAGGGGTGCCGTGGGGAAAAGACGATTTTTGAGGCGGATGCGAGCATTCTTCTAAACCAGGGGCATAACCTGAACCGCTATTTTCATATCTCTTTAGAAAATCCTAACGAGGGGCGGTTTGTCCTGAAGGGGTTGTTTGATCATGTAGTTGAAAGTGAACTGCATGCCTTGAATCAGCTTTTCAAGCCCAACATCCCTGAATTAGAGATTATTTATATCGAAGATCTCAAAGCTAAATTTGAGATAAAAGGGATTTGGGAAAATGGGCATCTGATCTCTATAACAGCAGAAAACATTCAAGGAGACCTTGAGGTTAGTTTTTATGGCCAAAACAAGGTTTCTCTGGCTCTTAGAGCCAGTTATACTGACAGCGGGGTGTTACGCTGCAAAATTTTGGATAAAGCCTCAAAAGGGGACATCGATCTTACAATCAAAGATGAAAAGGCCCTAATACGGGGCGTTTGCCTCTCTGACGGTCTCATAAATTCTCTTCTCACCCCCTTCAGGGATGGCTGGACTCTCAAAGGTGTTGCGGATATTACGGGTCAAATTGAAAAAAATAATACCCATTTGCATCTTGCATCTACCAACCTTACGTTTATCGATGAGCATGTGGAGTTTATCCTAACGGAAAAGCCTTTAAAGGCCGATTTTATGATATTGGAGGACCAAAATCTTCAAGGGGTGCTCGATTGTCGCGAAGGGATTTTAAAAATACACCACCTTTTTGAGAATCCTCTTGTGTTTACAGGGTTGCAATCAAGAATCAGCATATGGAACGAAGAGGTGTATCTCGACGAGGTAAGAACTGTTTTCAAAGAGACAAATCTTAACGGAAAGCTCTGTTTGCGCCCAATAAGTACTGGCGGGCGCCGTTTAAACTTGGACGTTAAGACCGCCAAAGGGCCAATAATAAATTTCAGTGACTGGATCCACCCTTTAGAATGTTTCATAAAAGGGGAGGTGGAGCTGGATGAAAAAGGATTCAACCTCGAGGCCGATTTGGTAGAGGGGGGAGATCTCAACTATGAAATAGATCTTAAAATACTCGGGGCCCAGTTGGGGGGGAAGGACGATCCTTACACCGGATTGGATATGGAACTGTTCCACTCCACTAGAACAAAAAATACTTCGTTTGATGTCCGGTTGGCAGAAACATCAATGGACTGGATCCGGTTTTCGGGAAAAATTGAGGACCGATTTATCCTCTTCGACCCGTTGAAAAACCATTTTTTTCAAAAACCATTCAAACAAATCGTTGGTGGTGAAGGGGAGGCGGGGATCTCTTTTGAGTTGAATGCAGAGGAGATCAAGTCTTTGTTCAGCTTGATTCGTGTGAATCCACCGCAGCAACTATCTCATATGGAATGTTTTCTTGGCTTTAGAGATTTTGCAGAGTTTCTAGCAGGAACATTAAAAATCGATGATCAGGAGTGGATTTTTTCGAAGGAAAGGGGAAATTTTATTCTAAAAAAGGGGTCGTGCAGCTTCGAGGGTTATTCGATAAAATACGAGGATATTCATTTCGATTTGTCTAACTTCAAGCTCAGCTCGCCGGCAGTGCAGATTCAAGGTCCGCACATGGACCTGCAATTTTCTTTGAAGCAGGGTGCTCTGGCATTTGAAAAGTCTAATTTACACGGAATTTCCCTACGGACCTTGGAACCGGTCCAGACGTACGTAGATGGTTTTTATTTAGACTTGACAAACGGGATTTTCCTGATTGATGAGAGGCACCGCCTGCAATTGAGCTCAGCAAAAATGGATCTTTTTCATCAGAAATTCTCATTCAAGAGCTCTAAGTTAGAATTTGATGCGGAACCTTTTTTGAAGGTTAAAACAGTTTTGAGTGGCTGGTTAAAAGGAGAAATCAGCACGGAAAATCCTTCTGTCGATTTAAAAATGACCCCTTTCAGCGGAGTTTATGGGGGACAAAACATACAGATTCATCAATTAGGCTGCTCCCTATATCCGGATGGACTCAAAGTTCAATTCGAGGGGATGCTGGATCACCTTTATTTTAAAAGTACGTTAGCGACCATAGATAAATTATTTGAGCGCTTTAATTGTAGTTTAGAGACCGATCTTGGTAAAGCGTTTATAGATGTTCAAATTGACCCTGAGCTAGGATGGGTTGTTCATGGATCCAGAGGGGATCTTTTAGGATTGATCTGGAACTGCGCCCCTTACAAAAATTTGAAAGATAAAGAGAAAGTATCCCTAATAGGCTCTTGGACTCTAGATCCGGCTCTGTTCGTTGCAGGGCTTGAGACCTTTAAAATCCCCTTTTCCCTCCCCTATAAAATAGAAAAACCGATCCGATTAAACGGTGTTTTGGAGATACCTCGTGAAAATCCAACAAGGTGTGGATTTAGGGGAAATCTATTTGGTCGCCATATGAAAATTGAGGGGATTAATTGTAGAAACTTTTTTTCTGAAGTCCGCTACGAGGAAGGGCTCGTCAATTTAACGAAACTGCACATGATAGACCCATCGTATGAACTGGAGATAGATGCGATTGATCTGCTTTTGGAACAAAAAGAGCTCTTGATTGATGGGCTAAGACTATTCGATTTTCGCCCTTCTTTATGTAAAACAAACTCCCTAACAAAGGTTGAAGACCCCTTCACGATAAAGGAAATGGTGATCCCGTCCCTTAGTATGCATTACAACCATGAGTTGCACTGCAAAGGTAAAGGTGAGCTTTATTTTTTGAATAGGGAAGACAGGAAAAAAAATTTATCGGATTTGCCCTGGGATATCTTAAGTGTTCTCGGATTGGATCCAAGCCTTCTTGTTCCTACGTGCGGTCATTTGGAATTTTCATTTGATAAAGATAAAATCATTCTAGAGAGGCTTAAACGGTCTTATTCCGAAAAGTTTCGCTCTTCCTTTTTTTTGGATCCCAAAAACCTCTCCTACATAGGTCTAGATGGAACCCTTTTCATCCGGTTGAGGATGAAGCAGTCGGTAATTTTAAAGCTTGCCGAACCGTTTATGATAGCTGTAGATGGAACGTTTCAAAACCCTTCCTTTAAATTAAAATAAAAAATCCTTTAAACTTCTTTTGAATTGGATTTTTTTGATTTTTTATTTCCGAAATATTGCATTGGTTGCGGTGAGAGGGAATCCACAAGGCTTCTTTGTGACGAGTGCAGCCCCCTGTTTTTTGTGTGTACAGAGACACCCTGTATCGATTGGGGGGCTAATAATTCTCTCTTATTTGAAAACATAAAAAAGAATCCTCATTTATGCAAAGAATGGCTAACCTCAATACTGGTCCTATTTTTAGGACATCAAAAATACGTGGCGGTAGATACTGTTGTTGTAGATAAAAAAGGGCCTTTATGGGGGCCTTGTAAATCTGTCGCAGAACAATACAATTTGGAGCTGAAATCGACCCGAAAAGGGTGGGGAATCAAACGAAGTAAAAAATACTCTACGAAAGTGATGTTACTGATTGAGGTAGGTTTCGAGTCTCATAATTTGGACCTAGGGGATATCCCCAAAAAACTGCTCTATCTCAGACTTTTTTCCTAATCGTAAAAAAGGGGGGATTTAAACGGACTTAATAGACTAAATTTCGAGGTTTTGCTTTGTCATGATGATTTGACGCCGCAATTTCTCATCATTTTCCATCTGCTTTTTAATTTTTGTCCAGGAGTGAAGAAGAGTGGAGTGCGTTTTCCCACCAAAAGAGGAGGCAAGTTTAACCAAAGAATCATTAATCAATTCTTTTGCCAGGTACATCGCAACCTGCCTTGGGAAAGCAATCTCTTTGGTTCTGCTTGTGCTTTTTAAATCGTTGACCCGTACATTAAACATCGAGGCGACACTCTTAAGGATACTCTCAACCGTGATCCTCTTTTTGGGAACAAATTGCAGCATTTCAGAGAGAGTTTTTTCCACAACCTCCTGAGTGATGTCCATATCGCACATTCTACAGTAGGCCCCCAAACGATTGATAGCCCCCTCAAGCTGGCGCACATTCGAAAAAACATGCTCGGCAATAAAGAAAGCGATCGAACTGGGTATAGTAAGACCCTTTTTATCTGCTTTGTGTTGTACGATAGCGACCCGTGTTTCCAGATCCGGCACCCCGATATTGGCAACAAGTCCCCATTCCATTCTCGCCGTCAATCTCTCGGAAAGTCTCAGCTGGGTGGGTGGCTTGTCTGAAGTGATCACAATTTGTTTTCCCTGATTGATCAAAGCTTCAAAAGTTTGAGAAAATTCCTCCTCAAAATTTTGTCTCCCCTGGAGAAACTGAATATCATCGACAAGCAATACGTCGAGAGTACGATAAAAACGCTTCATCTGGTCGATCGATTTGGACTTCAAATGCTCTACAAGATCGTTAATAAACCCTTCGGTCGTGATGCATTGGATCTTAAGTTTCTTGTTGTTTTGGTGGATAAAATGGCCGATGCTATGGAGAAGGTGGGTTTTGCCTAACCCGACCCCGCCATGAATGAAAAGCGGATTGTAGGTTTTCCCAGGCCGCATCGCTACACCGATGGCTGCCGATTTTACAAACTGATTAGAGGGGCCTTCGATAAAATCTTCAAAGGTATAGTTGCGATTGAGCCTCAGTTCAAAAACAGAATCCTTCTCAACTACAGGTGCCGAATTCTCCACAGAGGCAGACTCCTGCTTTTCCTCCTCTACTTCCTCAATAATAAAAAAGAGGGGAAGATTACCACTGTTATCGGGTGTAAAGAAATTAGCCAGTTCCTTGGAGTAATTTCCTAAAAGATACTCTTGGACAAAGATGTTCGGTACGCCTAGCACAAGCCCTTTTTCAGAGCTTTTTAAGATACGAATAGGGGCGAGCCAATTCGTGTACTCAACTATACTCTGCTTCGTTTTGACGAAATCTAGAAATTCTGACCAAGCAGATTCAAGGTTGAGTGTCAACATGAAAAGAACCTTTTTTCAACAGTTTTTAAACAGTTTTTCCACATGTTTAATGGATAAGGGATAGGATGACTTTAGCACCGATTCTCGATAGAAGGCAACCTTTTTTCTTTCGTTCAAAATAGTCGAAAAAAGGTTTTATGTTCTATTTATGAACATATAGGATTTCTTTAAAAAAAAGAGCTAGGATCTTCCCCTAAAACCCCTGTTATAAACATGTTCAAGATAACAATCGAGGCTATGGGGATAGATTCTTTTAATACTCCCTTTTCGGTCACCTCTTTAAATTTCTAAAAAAATGGTAGCCAAGGCTTTAATCCGATGTATTGAATAAGGTTTCTAAAGAGAGCTATCACTGCTTATGAATTACTTAGGGAGCCTTTCTTTATTTCAATAAAGGAGTGGGTAAAGGGGTGAAAACCTGGAAGTTTCCTCCTGTTGTTAATTTGAAGGAGCGCTTTGACTTACGAGTAGGCGAGTTTAAGTGCTTCGGCATCGGATGCGACAAGGGAATCCTGGCACAGCATGAGTTCTAAACACTCTTGAATGCCCCTTTGCCTATATCCGCTGAGCAGAAGTGCTTTTGCATAGTTCAACCGAGTTTTGAGATGGTTTTGATGTACCTTAAGTGCCTTTTCAAGGGGTTCAAGAGCCTCTTTTGCCATGCCTAATTGTAAAAAAAGGGCCCCAATCGTCTCTAGATCTTCCGGTGCTTTTTTACTTAGCACCACGATCCCCTTATAGATTTTGAGAGCGGTTTGATAATGCCCTTGTCTGATGTAGCTATAGGCCAGAACTCTGAGATCCTCAAGTTCATGGACACTCAATCCTAATTTTTCAAGCCAATCCTTTTCCATCATCCTTTGCCTATACTTATAATTGCGCTTCGAGCATAGAGAGCGTCTTTCAAATACTCTCCGGCAACATCAAAGGTCTGCTTCAAATCGGCTTTTGTCGATTCGTCACTTCCGCTTTCAACCCGGATCTTGTCTTTGATGCGTGCTATGGTATCAAGATTGTGTATTGATTTCATCGGTTGGCCCGGATGCATCGCCAAAAAAGCCTCCTTGATTCGCTGAGGGAAAGAAAAATTTGCGAACGATCTATTTGCATCTTTTAGATCAAAAAGAGTGTCAAGCTCTGAAAAATAGACCCCTCTACTTATAGGGGTTGCAGCCCTATTATATATGAGCTGCGCATCCTGTAGAAATTGTTGTGGCGCTAAATGTTTATTTTGTTCAAACTGCTGCGATTGATCAATTCCAAAATCGGAAATTGTGAGTTTTTCTTCCATAGGTTATTCCAATAACCTAGTTGGAATTAATGTGCAAAATTGGGTTTTTTCCCACTTTTTACCACAATCATAAGTCGTTAGTAATGAGCTGTTTAAAAAATTTTTACAACGTTTTTTTATCCAATTCTTGAATAAATCGACTTTAAAGTGGTAGGATGTGGGAAATTGTGGGATTATGGGATTTTACTTAAGCGGCTCATACTCAGGAAAGCTTGACGACAAGAATAGAATGGTTCTTGCGCAAGAGCTGCGCTACGGACTTGTCGAGAACGGCGAGCTGGAGTTTGTGATTGCCCTTGGTTCCCACGGATGTTTGACGATCTACAAAAAAAGCGAAATGGACCGGATTGTAGAAAGATTCAGAGCAAAGCAGCATATCGCCAAATACCGCAAATTTTTCACCCTGTTTTTTGCAACTCTTTTCACAACAGATTGCGATAAAGTCGGACGGTTTACGATCCCTCAGCATCTCAAAGATGCCGCAAAGATCAAGTCTGAAGTGGTTCTGGTAGGGGTTATCGACAGGATAGAAATATGGTCTAAAGAGGCGCATCAAAACGAGATGAACGCCCTTTTACAACCAAAAGGGGATGCTATCGATATGGCCTCTTTGATGGAGGAGATCTTTAATGCACCCCAAGATGAAGAGGAGATTGTCGTATGAAAGAGGTCCACACACCTGTTTTATTGAAAGAAGTTCTCCATTATTTTGAAGGTACGATCAAAACCTTTTTTGAGGGCACCGTTGGCGCAGGGGGACATGCCTCCCACATTCTGCACCAGCACCCGGAAATAGATCTATACATGGCCTGTGATCAAGATCCATACGCTTTAGAAATCGCCCAAAAGACTCTAAAACCCTATGAAAATAAGATCCGTTGGTTTCAGGGAAATTTTGCCAATCTCGATCGTTTTGCCAAAGAGGCAAATGTCGGAAAAATTGATGGGTTTTTATTTGACCTAGGAGTTTCTTCTATGCAACTCGATCAACAAGAGCGTGGTTTCAGCTTTAAAAAAGAGGCTAAACTAGATATGCGTATGGACGTAAGTCAAGATATGTCAGCACATTCGATTGTGAATGACTGGTCTTTAGAACAACTGGTTGACCTGTTCAAAAACGGGGAGGAGCCTTTTTATAGGCGCGCTGCCAAATCGATTGTTGATGCAAGACGCACCGGATCTATTGAAACGACAACACAGCTTGCAAAAATTTTAGAAAAAGCGATTCCAAAGATCGGAAAAATCCATCCCGCAACGCTCGTTTTTCAGGCCTTAAGGATGGCTGTCAATCGGGAACTCGAAGTGATTGAAATAGCTTTAAAAAAAGCTATGGATGTACTGTCTCCAAGCGGAAAAATCGGTGTGATCTCGTTCCACAGTCTTGAGGACAGGATCGTTAAAAATATATTTAAAAATGCCTCTGAGCCGCAAAAGAACATAAGAGGTCAAGTGGTCAAAGAGGCCCTCTTCGAGCGTTTGACTAAAAAGGCCGTTTTGCCCTCAAAAGAGGAGATGCGTATCAATCCCAGGTCTAGGTCTGCACGCGTCCGTTTTTTGAGAAAGATTGGTTTATTTAAGAACGGATGAAAGGTGATCTTTTTATTAAATTGGTCCTGGTTTTCTCCTCGTTGGGTTGGAATGTCTATAACTACCTAAAAGAGATGAACAGCTTGACCTTTAATAGAATGCGTGTTCCCGAATTGATCGAGCAGCAGCAATCGATTGAGGAAGATTTGTTGGAGCTTGAGTTTCAGGCCCAGTCTTATCGTTCGCCTAAATTGTTCGTGCATTTGTTGGAAAACCTTAAAACCCATTATATCCCTACCTCTGACCTAATATTTACTATAGATCTATCATGTCTCGAAAAGAGCTTGAACAAAGAACCGACAACCGCCCCCTAGGATACAAAGATTTTCAACGTCTAAACATCCTGGCATTTAGTGTATTTCTTCTGTTTTCATCCTTAACGCTGGCATTTTATAAAGTCCAAATTTTGGAATTTGACAAATGGTCGAAAATTGCAAAAACGCAGCATAAAATGGTTGTTGAGGAGCCGTGCAAAAGGGGGATTTTCTATGGCAGATCCCTTTGTCCGTCCAATCCAAAATCACCTATCCCATTAGTTCACGATCTATATAGGTACCATTTGCACGTGGATCCCTATTTGATTCCCCAAGAGCATCGTTCAAAATTTTGCAGGGAGATCAGTGCGCTATTTCCTCTTGATTACAAAGAGCTAAAAGGGGAGTTGGAAAAAAAATCCCGATCACGCCGTCTTTTTAGTTTCTTGACCAGACCGGAGAAAGAGGCGGTCGAAAGGTGGTATCGGGGGTTCATTTCTTTAACAAAAGTCTCAAAAAAAGGGATTTTTTTTATAAAAGACTATAAACGCCATTACCCCTATGGGACCTCCTTAGGGCAGGTTTTGCACACTTACCGTTACGATAGCAAACGGTCGATGGGGTATCCTACGGGGGGGTTGGAGCTTTTCTTTGATCCGGTGCTCCGCGGGGAAAAGGGAAAAAAGATCTTACTTAGATCTCAAAGGCAAAAGATCGATCAGGATGAACTGGTTGAGGCTGCCAAAGACGGTTACAATATCCACCTTACTATCGATCCGGTGGTGCAAGCGATCGTAGAAACAGAGTTGGAAAAGGGTGTTTTGACGGCAAAAGCAAAAGGGGGGAGTGTTGTTGTGATGGACCCTCACAACGGTGAAATTCTGGCCCTCGCGAGCTATCCCTTCTTCCACCCGGGGAAAGTTGAAGAATATTTCAACGATCCTGAAAAGCTCGATGCGACGAGATTGAGAGCGGTGAATGAGTCTTTTGAGCCGGGGTCCATCATGAAGCCGATAAGTACCATGGTTGCCCTGTTGGCCAATCAAGAATTGATCGATAAAAGTTCTCCGCCCGTCTTTTCGCCGCTGGAGATGATAGACGTGACCAACACCTCTTTTCCGGGCCGCCTCAAACCGATCAAGGATGTGCGCAGTCATCGGTTTTTGAATATGCGGCTAGCCTTGCAAAAATCTTCCAACGTCTACGTCGCAAGATTGATCGAACGTGTGATTCATAGTCTAGGGGAAAAATGGTACCGAAAGCAATTAAGCGAACTTTTTCTATTTGGTAAAAAAAGTGGTATTGAGCTTCCGAGCGAGCATACCGGGATGCTTCCGGAAATTGGGAAAAAATACCAAAGCGGTCTTTTGGAATGGTCAGTTCCAACCCCTTTTTCTCTTGCTATGGGTTATAATTTACAGTGCAATCAGGTGCAGATTCTAAGAGCATTTGCCTCAATTGTGAATGGGGGGTATCTTGTAAAACCGACCCTGATACAAAAAATAGCTAATGAAAGCGGCCTAATTTTTTCCCAAGAGACAAAAAAAGGGGCAAAGCTTCCGATAAATGCTTTTGATCTAGAAGAGATAAAAAAATCTTTGCAGTTCACAACCCAAAAAGGGGGGACTGCAATCAGCGGAAATATTAAAGGGTACACGGAAGGTGGAAAATCGGGAACTACCGAAAAGCTGGTCAATGGTGTTTACTGTTCTACCAAACACTACGCTAGCTTTATTGGTTTTGCCCCTTACAACCAGACCAGATTTGTGATGATAGTCGGCATAGATGAACCGCAATATCAAATCATACCCGGATTAGGCCTCAATTATTTCGGTGGAAAATGTTCCGCCAGAGTTTTTTCAAAAATCGGTGAAAAAATCCTCCCGTATTTGGGGGTGATTCCGGATGATCCGATAAATGAATCGCTAAAAGACGAGGTTGTCCGTTTAGCAGAATTATACGATGCATGGAATTCAAGGTGATAGTATGTACCTTTCAAAATTGATTGACGCTAAAGATCCCGTGTTGATTCGTGGAAACAAAGAGAAAGAGATCCTCGGTTTGAGGACCGATTCTAAAGAGGTGCGTCCCAAGGACCTGTTTATTGCAATATCCTCACAACGCCAGCACATCGATGAGGCCATTTTATCCGGTGCAGTGGCTGTGGTTGTGGATATATTCAACCCATTTCTACCCAAGGAAATCACGCAGATTGAACACCCCAGTCCAAGAAATTATGCAGGAATATTGGCAAACAGGTTTTATCAAAATCCTACCCAAAACCTCAAACTTTTTGGGGTGACCGGAACTTGCGGGAAAACAACGACGACCTGGATGATTAGGCATCTATTGGGGGAAAAAATTTGCGGAGTTTTGGGAACGCTGGGGGCTTGGACAGAAGACCACTGTGTTGAGATCCCTTTGACTACCCCTGAACCCGTTACAATTTGTCGTATTCTGCATGAAATGGTAAAAGGGGGATTGAAATTCTGTGCTATGGAGTGCTCGTCGCACGGACTGGATCAAAACCGGGTAGGTCATCTAGAATTCGAAGCGGCTGTATTCTTAAATCTAAGCCATGATCATCTTGATTATCACAAAAGTATGGAGGCATACTACCAATCTAAAAGAAAACTTTTTGAGTATGAGGCTAAAAATTGTGTGTTTTTCCTGGATGACCCGTACGGAAAAAGATTGTTTGAAGAATTTCAAAAAAACGGAACTACTTTTGGTACAGATTCTAAAGCGACGTTTAGAATGGAAGACGTTTCAGTGAGTATGACCAAGTCCTTCTGTACACTTGTGCACCAAGGGGAAAAACACCGATTGGAAGTTCCGATGATTGGGGGATATAATCTGTACAATATGGTCGCTGCGATCGCTGCCGTTTACCCCTATATTTGCGACATCTCTTTATTGTGTCAAAGAGCTAAAAATTTTCCTCAGGTACCCGGGAGAAGCGAGTTGATCAAGACCGAAAGGGGATTTCATGTGATGGTCGATTACGCGCATAAGCCCGATGCTTTAGAAAAACTCCTTCAATCGGTAAAAGAGGCAGGGTTTAGAAAAATCACAACTGTTTTTGGATGCGGAGGGGAAAGAGACAGCGGAAAAAGGGCAAAAATGGCATGGATCGCAGAGAGGCATTCAAATAAGGTGATTGTGACGAATGATAATCCACGAAAAGAGGATCCGCATAAAATTATAGAGATGATTTGCTCCGGCTTCTCATCAAACTCTTATCGGGTGGTGATAGATCGAAAAGAGGCGATCCGAGTGGCCCTCAAAGAGGCAGAAGAGGGAGAATTGGTTGTGATTGCCGGAAGGGGGCATGAAAAAGAGCTAAAACTACGTACGGGTTCGATCCCCTTCTTGGATAGCGAGGTTGCAAAAAACCTTTTGGTTGAGATATAAAAGGCGAATGGTCCGCCTTTTTCTTCTTTTAGTTTTTCTTTTCCCTACCTCGGGGGATGCTGCACGTTTACGCAAACATACAAATTTTAAATCGGCACAAAAAATAGTTCCCGGTAGGGCTAAAATAGTGATCGACCCGGGGCATGGCGGAGACGATTTTGGAACCAAAGTTGGGCACACAATTGAAAAAGTGATTAATCTAAAAACAGCAGAGTATGTTGCGGCACTCTTAAGAAAAAGCGGTTTTGAAGTTTTAATGACAAGGAAGAAAGACGTTTTTATCTCTTTAGCCGATAGGGTAGATCTTGCGAACCGCTCTAAGGCTTCTTTAATGGTAAGTATTCATTTTAATGCGGCCCAAAGTAAAGAGGCGGAGGGTCTAGAGATTTTTTATTTTAAAGATCCCATTTTAGAGCGAAAGAACCACTCAAAAAATTTGGCCGACCTTGTGATGCGTTTTGTCCTTAACCTAACAAAGGCTAAATCCCGTGGTGTGAAAACCGGGAATTTTTGTGTGATTCGCGATACCCAAATTCCCTCGATTCTTGTTGAGGGGGGATTTTTAACAAATGAAAGAGAACTTGAAAAAATACGCCAAGACCAGTATCTAAAGATTTTAGCTCAGGGGATTGTCGATGGGATCGAGGCGTACTTAAAACCAATACATGGGAGTTAAAACGTTCTCGGCGCGAGTCGAACGCGCGGCCTAGTGCTTAGGAGGCACTCGCTCTATCCTTCTGAGCTACGAGAACAAAATTAGTGACACCATTTTAAACATTCAACCGGCAGTTTGCAAGGGGAAAATCATGGATAAAAAATCGAATATTGGATTGATAGGACTCGCAGTCATGGGGCAAAACCTTGTCTTGAATCTTTCCGATCATGGATTCTCGGTGAGTGTATTCAATAGAACATTTGAAAAAACCAAGGAATTTCTTGACGGCGGTGCCAAAGGAAGGAACATTTTTGGTTATGAAAAGATGAAAGATTTTGTCTCCTCATTAGCTAAACCTAGAAAAATCATTTTACTCGTGAAAGCGGGATCAGCTGTTACAGATACTATCAATGAGATCCTCCCTTTTCTAGAAAAAGGGGATCTGATCATCGATGGGGGTAATAGCTATTTTAAAGATACCCAAAAGCGCTTCAATGAACTTGAGGGGAAAGGGGTACATTTCATCGGAATGGGAGTTTCAGGTGGAGAAGAGGGTGCACGTTTTGGCCCCTCATTAATGCCTGGCGGTACTCCTGAGGCGTACAAAATGATCGAACCGATGATGACGAAGATCGCAGCTAAATTCAACAACGAGCCGTGTGTCACCTACATAGGTCATGATGGCGCAGGGCACTATACGAAAATGGTGCACAACGGGATCGAGTATGGGGATATTGAGATTATCGCCGAGAGCTATGAGCTTTTAAAGGCATACGGATTCTCGAATCAGGAAATGGCGACAGTCTTTGAAGGGTACAACGGCCCCAAAAGACCTTTGAAAAGTTTTTTAATTGAGATCATGGGAAAAGTTTTACGGTTCAAAGAAAACGGCAAAGAGATGATCGATTTCGTCAACGACATCGCCGGTCAAAAGGGGACCGGGAAATGGACTGCCCAAGAGGCGCTGGATCTATCTGTCGATGCTGGGGTGATCACGCAGGCGGTATTTGCCCGTTGCTTATCTGCTGATAAACCGGAGCGGATGAAGGCCTCGACTCTGTTTAAAAAAGTGCTGGATAAACCACACCACTCCAAAGAGGAGATCACTAAAAAGCTGGAGGGGGCGCTTTATGTTGCAAAGATAGTTTCGTATACGCAAGGATTCATCCTTTTAAGGGATGCCGCAAAAGCCTACTCCTGGACATTTGACTATGGAAAAATCGCAGCTATCTGGAGACAGGGCTGTATTATTCGTAGCGATTTTCTAGATGAGATTACAAAAGCATTCAGTCTAAACAAAAGCTTGGAGTCTCTCGTTATGGCTCCCTTCTTTCAAAAAGCGATTCAAGATCACCTTCGTGATTTAAGAGAGGTAGTGAAGGAGATGACAGCGATGGGAATAGCTGCGCCTTGCCTCTCAACAGCGCTTTCATTCATCGACGGCTACACTACGCAAAAAGGGGTGGGAACAGTAATTCAAGCGTTAAGAGATGCTTTTGGAAGCCATCAAGTGGAGCTCACCACAAAGCCGGGGGAATATGTGCATATTAACTGGCTAGGATCAAAATTTGATGTGGCCTCTACTCACTACAATCGCTAGAAAAGAGTCCGGTTTTTTACGTTTCAAAAGAGATCCTTAATTAAAGTAATAGGCTAAGATTAGGGATCTGGTGCACAAATTTCTTGGGATAGTCTTAGAAATTCTTCCCTAAACGAGCTCTTTTCTTTTGTTCTTGCCTCTATAGCGCCCTTTTTTTCTTCTCCAATACTTCCAAAAGAAGTGAGCATTTGTCTTAAGCTCTCTTTTTGTAACGATCTAAATTTTTTGTAGAGAGGATTTTCCTTTGGACTGACTTTGGTAAGAGCTTTGGTTATTTCTCGATTGATTTCAGATTCCAGAGCACCTTCTTTAAGATTAGCCAAGTTAGTTTGGCTGTCAATCAAATCGGAGTAAGCCTTTTCATTTTGAGCAGGAAACCTTTGAAGAAAAGAGTTTAATTTTGAGAAGCTCGGGAAAAAAAGGGCTTGTGGAAAAACTTTGCCCTCTCTTGAATTCGAGTGCTTTTCTGATTCTGCCCCCAAGTTATGCAATAAACAAAAATATTGATCCTGTTCTCCCTTGAAGACCTCCAGATAAACCGCATGTACTGGCCACCCCCCTTTAATAATTACAGAGGGGGCATCAAAACTCATACTCAAAAGGCTGTTGAAGTTTTTTACTAAGCAGCTCCCTGAGTATTGAATATGCTTGGGTCTTATAGAGGGTAAATTTTGAAGATCCCCCCTTTGAATAGGGGCAAGTCTTTTAACCGCCTCCTTTGGTGGAAAAAAAACTGTGAAAATTTTTTCCACGAGGTTTCTTGTCGAAGGGTCTAACTTTTCAAGCTCTTCACTGAATTCTTTAGCGGTAATTTGTATGGGGTGCTCTGCAATATTTTGGAATTTTTTTTGAATTGTTGGAAAAAGTGTGGCTATAGAAAAGATAAATAAATAAAAATAATCGATATTGCCCTTAATTGAAGATGGATCATCGGCTTTACGGATATCTAGTGCGGCATCTTCAAGCAGTTCTAGAGTTTGTGGGCCATTTTTATCTTTAATTGCTCCAAAAAATTTATTCAAAGCTCCTGTCAAAAATTCCTCTTTCGTCCCGAATCCGGATTCTATAAAATTGAGGCAGAGTGTTTGAAGACGATCTTTCCCCAAAATATATTGAGCTTTTGGGTTTTCCCAATTTTCTAAAAAAAGAAAAAAAACCTTTTGTGATGGAAGAATTTTTTCAGAGAATAGGTAAATTGTCGATAGTGTTTTTGGGTCATTTATTTTTTTTGCAAAGAGGGCCAAAGAAAATGGGTCGTCTGTTTCAAGAATTTTTTCAAAAAAACCTGGTAGATCATTCTTGTCAATAGTTTCGACCATTATTTTTTTTTGCCAGTTGTCGGAAAGGTTCAGATAGACGGATAAAGACAATTTTTTGTCGACTTGAGAGATTATCCTTAAAACACTCTCTAAGATCTCTTTTGATTTTAGTTGGGGTATTAGACGGATTATTAGCGGGTGAAGAGCAGGATTACGAATAAGTTCCTCGACCATCATGGATCGTCTCTCAGCAGAAAGGTTCTCGAAGTCTTTGCAGTCGAGAGTATGAAGATCTACCAGACGAGATTTTTTTGTAATCTGGAGCGCCTGATATCTCAGATTGGTTAGGTTTCTCGGGGAGAGAATAGAGGGAGCTAGAGAATGGATTTTGGTATCAGTATTCGTTTTGGATTCTCGAGGCAGGGTTGGCTTTAACAAATTTGTATCGTTGCTAGTATTTGGGAATGGAATTGGGGCTAATGCCTTTAGTGCTATAGAGGTAACATTAGAGACGTTAGGAGCTAGTATTTTCCCCATATTGCCCGATTTTACCGGAATGGATGATGGTTGTTGCGGATCAATATGCGCCATAAATCTGCAGATAAAGTAAAAAAGATTTTTTTAAAATCTTTCTTTTGTCATCCGGAACACAAAAAAAAAGTACAGCTACTTAAAACAGGGAAAAACCGGTTGCTTGATGGGCCTTTTACATCCTATGTTTTCCCCTACTGAAAAATAGGGCCACGAAAAGCTAGAGGTGCAGATAGGCAAAAGGATCGTCAGTTGCATCGATCTATTTGGGAACAGTAAATAGTTCATTTAAGGGTAAATTTTTAAAAGCGCCTGCTTTTAAAAATGAGAATCAGTATGAATAAATCGGCAGTAAGATCAATTTTATCTATACAAAATAATTTATTCGAAATACATTAGTACAAATTTCTAAAAAAAATTTTGAGAAAGAATGTTGGTTTATTGGATACTTACTACGCTTTTATTTCCTTTATTTGGCTTCTCACAACAGGTGATTGTTATCACAGGGGCATCGAGGGGTGTTGGATACGAGACGGCAAAATTATTGGCTTATGAGGGAAATAGGGTTTTTGGAATTGTTAGACAATCGAGTTTAAAGCAATGTAAAGACGAAAATATCGAATTTATTGCTGTCGATTATGAAGACGAGACGTCTATACAGGATGCAATTGATTATATTTTTAGCAAAACTGCAAGAGTAGATGTTTTGATCAACAATGCAGGATATGCCCTCATAGGTCCTGTAGAGACGTTGTCAGAACGACAAATTATTGAGCAGATGGAGCTGAATTTTTTAGCGCCAATTCGATTTACCAAGGCCGTTTTACCAAAAATGCGGATACACAAAAGCGGGCGCATTTTGAATATAAGTCCAGTAAATGGGATCTCTTCTCAACCTTTTGGGGCTATGTATTGTGCGAGCAAGGCCGCTTTGGAGTCTTTTTCCGAATCTTTGTCTCTCGAGATATTGCCACATAATATCCATGTTTCTATTTTGGAGCCAGGCCCGATCCTAAACGATTTTAAGCTTTTTTTGGGAGAAACCGAGCTCGAATCAAATCCTTATAAAGAGGTAATAGCTGCGATTTCCTATGAATTAGAAAATAGGCTGAAGAACCCTCTTTTTCAACAATATGGGCAAACATCCCTAGAGATTGCCTTAAAGATTCGAGAGATCCTGCAAGAAAAAAAACCAAAATTGCGCTATCAGACAAGTGATTTCGCCAAGCTTGAGGTAGAATGGAAACTCAAAGATTTGGATGGTGAGCTATTTTTAACAAAATTTCAAGAGAACTCATGAAAAATATAGTTAATTTAGCATTTTTTTTTACTTGTTGTACTAGTTTTGCGCAAAGTCCTTTTATAGACTCCATTTACCAAATAGTAGTTCCCGGTTTTGAGAAGGCCTACAATGGTGCAATTTATCCACACGAAGATGGGTATTTGCTCACATTTAGAGACCACCATTTCATAGATGATGATGAAGGTGTTTGGGAAAAATTGAGATTTAGGTCAGGGATAGTAAAGCTCGACAGTTTTTTTAATATTTGTGGGGAGCCTCAAGTACTGGAAGAGCTGAATTGGAGAGGTTATGATCCAAGATTCATAAAAATTAAAGAAGATCTCTATCTAGTATATACCTCCCCGGGCCCCGATGCGGACGATCTCACATATCAAGCAAAGATTTATATCGCCAAGTTGAGCCGACATGAAAATGGGAGGTTCCATCTGGAGAAGGAAATACACCTGCAATTTAAGAACGCAAATTTTGCTGAGAAAAATTGGATCCCTTTTTGTTATGAAGATCAGCTTTACCTGACTTATATGCTGAGACCCCATAGAGTGCTGAAAGCAGATTTAGGCACGGGAAAATGCGAAGAGGTCTATGCCACAAGGTCCGGGGTAAGATGGTATTGGGGCGCTCTTTTGGGAGGTTCACAACTCCAACTTTGCGATGAGGGATTCTTAGGGATTTTTCATAGTAAAAGAGCCTCTGAAAAAGGCTTTAATCACTACTATGCAGGTGCTTATATTCTTTCGCCAACTCCCCCATTTGCAATCATAAGGCATTCCGTTGTCCCTTTTGAGCACCCTGATTTTTACTCGACAGATTCATTTGTGAAAAAAATTTTAAATATGCGCTGCATTTTTCCTTTAGGGATTGCGTTAAAGGGGGAGAAGATCGTGGTTTCTTATGGTGAAAGTGATGCGGCAATCAAGTTGATGGTACTAGATAAGAAAAAGCTCTTGGAGGGTATGAGGGTGACCAAATATCAAAAAACGGTCGACTTCTTGAAAAAACCTTCAGGCATTTTTTGTAAAGAATTTACAACCGGCTAGAGTGATTTTCTAGAGTAAAAAAGATTCTTTTGAGATCTTATTTTATGAGATCAAGAAGGCTCTAACCTATTTTGAACGTCTATTCGATGACTTGCTTTTCTGTAATTGTTGATGACTACGATTGGGTTGATGTAGTCGAGGAGACAAGAGCTGGTTTAGCCAAGATCAATTATGATATTATCTACGAGAAAACACTTAACTCTTTTAGAGATCAAAATTATGATGGTTGGTGTAACGGTCTTTATGTGGCTGTTTTAAAAAAACGGGGCACTTAAATTTTTTAATAAGGTGCCTTATTGATCGCCGGTCGCTTTACCCCCCTTTTTGCCCTTTTCTTTTAGTTGATGCGGCATCCTTCACTGCACTACGGGAACCGGTATGATCGATTAGCTTTCGTATGATTTCTCTTTGTAACTCCCTAAATTTGCGATATTCAGGGTACATAGGGCTTGTACGGCCTTTATCGGGGTAGACTAAAGATCTAGCAAAAGGAATAGAAGAGGATGTATGCTGTAGCCTATCGAGTTCTTTCTCTATGTTTTTGTTTCTGCTATTTAGAGCATATAATTCTACTAAGTCGAGATAATATCTTTCAGATCCGGTTGTATTACAAAAATGAAAAGAAAAAGCCATTAGAAGGTCTTTATTTTCAAAATAGAGGGCAAGAGGTAAGATTTTGTTTCTCTCATCTACCAAATGACACTCCCCTCCAGCTCCTAAATTATGTACTAATGCAAAATATTGATCACCTAATCTAAAAACCTCTGCATATACAGAGTGATGTACAAATCCTCCCATCATGATTATTGAGGGGGCTAGAGAACTCATACTTAAAAGACTATTAAAATTTTTTACCGTGCAGCTTCCGGAAAATTGTGGGTGCTTTGCTCTTATACATGGGAATGATTCTGGATCTAACGGATCTACCTCCTCAAGGTTTTTTATCGCCTCCTCAAAAGGAAGAAGTAGGGTACGAATTTTATTGAAGAACCCTTTGGATTTAGAATCTAATCCAGCAATATCACTATCAAAATCTTCAGGTTTGAATTCTAAAGGAGAATTTTCGATAGCTCGTATTTCTTTTTGTACTTTCGGGTAGAGTATACCCACCGAAAAGAGTAAAACAACGAGAGGAATGTTCCCAGAAGATAGATTAGGGTCGTGGCTCTCCCCAATGTCAAGGATGCCATTTTCGAGCGCTTCTAGAGCCTCTTTAAGAGTATCTGAAGAGGTAATCTTATTCCAAAAATAACATAAGGCTTTTGTTACAAATTCCTCTTTTGTTCCCCATCCCGCTTCAAAAAAATCAAAGCATAAATTTTGAAACTCACGAGTGGAAAGTAAAACCAATCCAAGGAAGTCCAACCTAGAAAAAATTGTATCCGTGCTAAGTCCCGAAATTATATTCAGTAACGGGAGGCAAATTCGCTTAATCGGGTCATCAAATCTCATTGGCCGTAAAAAATTTCTAATTTCTAACTTGGTTTTTCCTGCAGTGATTTTTCTAAGCAAAAGAACCATGGAAAAGCGGTCATTTGTTCCAATAATTTTACTAAAAAAAAATTCAAGATCACTTGGTTTGAGGCAGTCTACTATCCTTTTTTTTATTTTTATCTTTTGACCTTGCTTTTGACCCGTCCTAAAATATGCTTCCCAAGATAAATCTCTATTTTTTTGATAAATTGCCTGAAAAACATCCACCAATAAATCCTCTAATGAATCATCTTCAGGTTTTGTAATTAGCTCAGTCCAAATCTCTAAAAGGGTATCAACATCCTCAATTTTTGTAATGATGCTTTGAAAAACATCTAATGGAGGATATGGCGCTTTAAGAGTTTCAAGAAAGGGGTCTTTGAGTTCTAAATCTTGTGTTTCGGGCAATTTGCTCTGCTCGTTTGGCCAAGGGACTGCTAATGCAAGAGGCTCTTCGGATGTTGTGCTTTCAGTGGATTTGGGCAGTATAGATTGGGCAATAGAAGAGACTTTGGATGTAAGCGCTTTATCTTTTTGCAAAACGTCAGGATCTGGTTGCCGTGATGAAGAGGTTGGAATAGGATGTTTATTTGACGGTATATTTGCCATATTCCGTCAGATAAATTTAAAAAAAATTTTTTACAACAAGAATTTAAGGTTTTTAACCCTTTGATCAAACATCGGCGTCGGTTTTCAAAACATCGATGAATGTTTCTTGAGGAATTTGAACGCTGCCAAATTCCTTCATACGCGCCTCACCCTCTTTTTGTTTTTCCAAAAGTTTACATTTACGTGTGATGTCTCCACCGTAGCATTTTGCCGTGACGTTTTTAGCGAGCACACTGATCGTTTCACGAGCAATTACGCTGCCCCCGATAGCCGCCTGGATGGGAATCTTGAAGAGGTGTTTTGGGATCGATTCTTTAAGCTTTGCACAAAGACCGCGTCCGCGACGCTCCGCTTTTGAGCGGTGCAAGAGGACCGAAAAGGGATCCACAGTCTCTTCGTTGACCCGGATCTCCAGCTTAATGATATCACCCTTTTCATAGTGATCCGACTCATAGTCAAACGAGGCATACCCTTGGGTGATCGATTTAAGCCGATCATTGAAGTCGGTAACGATCTCGTTAAGAGGGAATTTGTAAGTCAATAGTAGGCGATTCCCTGAAACCGACTCGGTCTTTTCTAAAACACCTCGCTTATCCTTCGAAAGATTCATGATGCCGCCAAGGTATTCTTCCGAAGTGATGATATGGCAGACAACCCAAGGCTCCTCCACCATTTTGATGTGGGTAGGATCGGGGTAATTGATTATGGGTGGTATAGAGCACGATCAAAAAGACCTCCAGCAGATCTGTAATAGTTTAAAAGAATCGATAGAAAGACGACTAAAGCATCCCATTTTTAATGAGCACGGTCAGACGGCAAAAGAGATTGCAAATCTCATTTACGAGATCGTTTACGATCCAAATCCAAAACTACGCTATCAAACAAGCGCTTTTGCAAGATCCTTAGTTGCAGATAAGTTAAAAGATTTTGATGGAGAAATTTTTAAAAAGCAAATGCTAGCACCTTAAAAAGGTGCCTTATTGATCGCCGGTCGCTTTACCGCTCTTTTTGCCATTTTCTTATGGCTTCTTTTTGCCATTTTCTTTTAGCTGATGCGGTAGCCTTCACTTCACTAGGGGAACCGGTATGATCGATTAGCTTTCGTATAATTTCTCTTTGTAACCCCCTAAATTCGCGATATTTACTATGCATAGGGTTTTCACGGTGCGATTCGATAAAACTTAAAGATCTAACGAAAGGTGATGCCGATTCTGGATCGGTTACTTTAAACATGTACCTTGTGACCAAATCGCGGTACTCTCGTTCTGTGGTGTTTTCCTTACAAAAAATTTTAGAAAATTCAATTAGGTGTTCTTTTTTATCAAAAAAAAGGGCGAGAGGTTTCATTTTATTTCCATGATCAACTTGATGAATATCGTATCCAGCTCCTAAATTATGTACTAATGCATAATATTTATCGTCTGATTTAAAAATCTCTGCGTATACTGCGTGACCCTTGTATCCTCCCTCGATGATTATTGAGGGAGCTAGAGAACTCATACTTAAAAGGCTATTAAAATTTTTTACCACGCAGCTTCCGGAAAATTGTGGGTGCTTTGCTCTTATACATGGGAATGATTCTGGATCTAACGGATCTACCTCCTCAAGGTTTTTTATCGCTTCCTCAGGAGGAAGAAGTAGGGTACAAATTTTATCGATGAACTTTTTAGAATTAGGGGCTAAATTAGCATAATCTCTTTCAAGATCTTCAGGTTTTAATAGGAAAGGAGAAGTTTTGTTAGCTCGTATTTTTTCTTGTATTGTGGGATACAGTATACCTACAAAAAAGAGTAAAACAAAGAGAGGTTTGTTCTCAGAAATTAGATTAGGGTCGTAGCTCTCCCCAATGTCAAGGATGCCGTTTTCTAGGTTTTCTAAATCCATTGAAACGAGGTATCTCTGGATCCATACCTCCTGGCCGATCTTTAATTCACCCCTATTTGAGGAAGTAATTGCATTCCAAAAACAACATAAGGCCTTTGTTAGAAATTCTTCTTTTTTTCCCCAACCCGCTTCAAAAAAATCAACGTATAGCTTTTGAAAATCACCGAAAGTAAGGGTATCAAACCTAGTTGGATATACCTTCATTAAAAAGGATAACTGTAAGCAGATTCGATCTCCTAGAGATGTAGATGTAAATTTGCTATATAAATCAACCTTATTTCCCTCAGAAACGTTTTTTTCATAAAATTTTTTAAAAAAAAGAACTATAGAAAAATGGGCATTTTTATCAATAGCTTTATCTAAAAAAAATTCATAGTCTTCTGGATTGATACAGTCTGCTATCCTTTTTTTAATTTTTAGCCTTTGACCTGTCTTAGTATATGCGGTGAAAGAAGAATCTCTATTTTTTGCAGAAATTGCCTGAAAAACATCCACCAATAAATCCTCCAATGAATCATCTTCAGGTTTTTTAATTAACTCATTCCAGATCTCTAAAAGGGTATAAACATTTTTTATTTGTTTGATAATTCCTTGAAAAACTTTTCGTGATGGTAAAGGTGGTTCTAGCGTTTGAAGAAAGCTAACTGTATCTAGTCTTCGGAGTGATTTCCTCGGATTTGGCATGACGATTGCTAACTTGCGAAGTTGTTCAATTGATCTTGGACCAAGAATAGAGGTTGCAAACCGATCGGTCGTTTCTGTTGTTTTTGATCGATCTGAATTAGTGATATCCAGGGGGGCGGTAGATCTCGTGCTATCAGTTGGAGTGAATCTAACTTGAGCAACTTCAGAGATTTTGGAGTCTATTAGGCTAGGTTCTGTCTTTTTGACTAGGGGGGGTTGTTCAAACGGTTTATCTGGGGGTATACATGTCATACACCGTCAGATAAATTTAAAAAATTTTTTTTACAATTAGAATTTTAGTTTTTTCGTAAGTTGCCTTAAAAAGGTGCCTTATTGATCGCTGGTCGCTTTACCTTTTTTTTGCCATTTTCTTTTAGCTGATGCGGTAGCCTTCACTTCACTAGAGGAACCGGTATGATCGATTAGCTTTCGTATAATTTCTCTTTGTAACCCCCTAAATTCGCGGTATACACTGTGCATAGGGTTTGTACGGCTCGAGTCGATAAAACTTAAAGATCTAACGAAAGGTGATGCCGATTGTTGATCGGGCAACTTTTTGAGTCTTTCTTCATTTAAAGCGAACGCTTTGACGCAACTGAGGTACTCTTCTTTTGTGGTGTCATTATTACAAAACACTTTGGAAAATTCAATTAGGTGTTCTGTTTCTTCAAAATAAAGGGCGAGAGGTTTGATTTTATTTCCATGATCTCGTTGGTGAATCTCCCCTCCAGCTCCTAAATTATGTACTAATGCAAAATATTGATCACCTAATCTAAAAACCTCTGCATATACAGAGTGATGTACAAATCCTCCCTTCATGATTATTGAGGGGGCTAGAGAACTCATACTTAAAAGACTATTAAAATTTTTTACCGTGCAGCTTCCGGAAAATTGTGGGTGCTTTGCTCTTATACATGGGAATGATTCTGGATCTAACGGATCTACCTCCTCAAGGTTTTTTATCGCCTCCTCAAAAGGAAGAAGTAGGGTACGAATTTTATTGAAGAACCCTTTGGATTTAGAATCTAATCCAGCAATATCACTATCAAAATCTTCAGGTTTGAATTCTAAAGGAGAATTTTCGATAGCTCGTATTTCTTTTTGTACTTTCGGGTAGAGTATACCCACCGAAAAGAGTAAAACAACGAGAGGAATGTTCCCAGAAGTTAGAGTAGAGTCGTGGCTCACCCCAATGTCAAGGATGCCGTTTTCTAGTGATTCTAAGTCAATCTTTATTTCTTCCCTATTTGAGGAGGTAATTTCATTCCAAAAACTACATAAGGCTTTTGTTAGAAATTCTTCTTTTTTACCCCAACCCGCTTCAAAATAATCAACGCATAGATGTTGAAACATATGAAGGGAAAGATAGTCTAAATGAGGTATGGGATTTATGCAGTGAATCTGCAATAACGCTTGGCAGATTAGTTCACCTGGTTTAAGTTCACTAGTATGTTTAAAAAATTTTGTAAGAAAATCCCAATTTTCCTCCGGCGCTTTTTTTTTCATCACAAATTTTTTTAAAAAAAGAACTATAGAAAAATGAGCATTTGTATCAATGGCTTTATCTAAAAAAAATTCAGAGTCTTCTGGCTTGATACAGTCTGCGATCCTTTTTTTAATTTTTAGCCTTTGACCTGTCTTTGTATATGCGGTGAAAGAAGAATCTCTATTTTTTGCATAAATTGCCTGAAAAACATTCACCAATAAATCCTCCAATGAATCATCTTCAGGCTTTAAGTTCAGCGCACTCCAGATCTCTAGAAGGGTATCAACATTCTTTATTTCTTTGATCATTCTTTGAAAAACTGCACGCGATGGATATGGTCTTTTTAGCGTTTTAAGAAAGCTAACTATATCTTGCTCTCGGCGCGATTTGCTCGGATTTGGCCCATAGATTGCTAACTTGCGAAGTTGTTCAATTGATCTTGGAAGAAGAATAAAGGTTGCAAACTGATCGGTCGTTTCTGTTGTTTTTGATCGATCTGAATTAGTGATATCCAGGGGGGCGGTAGATCTCGTGCTATCAGAAGTTGGAGTAAATCTACCTTGAGCAACTTTACCGGTTTTTGAGGTTGTTGTGTCGTCTGTTGTTCCCGGGTCAACAGGGGGAGGGCTAAACGGTTTATCCGGGGGTATGTAGGGCATAAGCCCACGGATAATAAAAAACTATTTTAATGTAAAGTCGAGGTTAGTTTTTTTAGTACCCGTTGATCAACCATCGGCGTCGGTTTTCAAGACATCAATGAAGGTCTCCTGCGGAATTTGGACGCTGCCAAATTCCTTCATACGCGCCTTACCCTCTTTTTGTTTTTCGAGGAGTTTCCGCTTACGGGTAATATCTCCGCCGTAGCATTTTGCCGTGACGTTTTTAGCGAGCGCACTGATCGTTTCACGAGCAATTACGCTGCCCCCAATAGCCGCCTGGATGGGAATCTTGAAGAGGTGTTTTGGGATCGATTCTTTAAGCTTTGCACAAAGACCACGTCCGCGACGCTCCGCTTTTGAGCGATGCACGAGGACCGAAAAGGCATCCACAGTCTCTTCGTTGACCCGTATCTCCAGCTTGATGATATCACCCTTTTCGTAGTGATCCGACTCGTAGTCAAACGAGGCATACCCTTGGGTAATCGATTTTAGCCGGTCATTGAAGTCGGTAACGATCTCGTTGAGAGGGAATTTGTAAGTCAATAAAAGCCGATCCCCTGAAACCGACTCGGTCTTTTCTAAAACACCCCGCTTATCCATCGAAAGATTCATGATGCCGCCAAGGTATTCTTTTGGAGTGATGATATGGCAGACGACCCAAGGCTCCTCCACCATTTTGATGTGTGTTGGATCGGGGTAGTGGGCAGGATTGTCGATCTCTTGGATCGAGCCATCGGTCTTGTGGATTTTGTATTTAACGCTAGGAGAGGTGGTGATGATATCGAGATCAAATTCACGTCTGAGGCGTTCAAAAATGATCTCCAGGTGTAATAGACCCAAAAATCCGCAACGGAATCCAAGCCCCAAGACCTGGGAATTCTCATTTTCCGCAAAAAGGGCCGCATCATTGAGCTGCAGCTTTTTCAAGGCATCTTTTAAAGACTCGTAATCGCCTGTATCCACAGGGTAGATTGCGGCAAAAACGACCGGTTTGATTTGGCGAAAACCGGGGAGCGGTTCTGCTGCTCCAAAACGGTCTGTAGTGATCGTATCCCCAATTTTTACATCGTGAACATTTTTGATGTTTGCCAGAATGTACCCCACTTCGCCGGGTCTGAGAGTTTCGGTCGGCTTGTCATTCGGAGCAAATATACCCACCTCCAGCACCTCGTAGGTCTTCTGGGTAGCCATCAAAAAGATCTTTGTCCCTTTCTTCACTTCTCCCGACATCACACGAATATAGACCATCACGCCCCTATAGGTGTCATAATGGGAGTCAAAAATAAGGGCCCTTAGCACATCATCTTTCGGGGGTTTGGGAGCTGGAATATCATTCACGATAACATCGAGAATCTCTTGTATCCCGATACCTGCTTTAGCTGAACAATGGACCGCCTTGGAGGCATCGAGGCCGATAATCTCCTCAACCTGTTTTTTGACCTCCTCGGGGTTCGCAGCCGGCAGGTCTATCTTGTTGATTACTGTGACAATTTCGAGATCCCGATCGATCGCTAGATAAACATTCGCTAGTGTTTGCGCCTGTACCCCTTGCACGGCGTCGACAACAAGTAAAGCCCCTTCACAGGCGGAAAGGGAGCGGGACACCTCGTAACTAAAATCGACATGCCCGGGAGTATCGATGAAGTTGATGGTGTATTCGTTCCCGTCCGGCGCTTTGTAGCGCATGGTGACGGGATGGCACTTGATTGTGATCCCCTTTTCGCGCTCAAGATCCATCTTGTCCAGAAGCTGCG
>VGMF01000007.1 GCA_016866475.1 Chlamydiota bacterium
AACAAAATGAGGGGCATTCCAGACCCACACAGGTGATGGGGTTGAGAGTGGGTGATTTTGCCTTTTTGACCGATATAAAGCAGTACGATAGCCGTTTAATTAGAGAATTAAAGGGGATCAAAACTCTAGTTTTGGGGGCGATTCGGGATGGAGAATCTATAGCGCATTTTACTTTTGAGGAGGCGCACCATTTCAGTATGCTCTCAGGGGCAGAAAAAACTTTTTTTATCCATCTCGACCACTCAGTCGATTACCCCGAAGCTTCAAAGCGGTTGCCTCCCAATGTCCAACTTGGGTATGATGGGATGAAAATAGCGATCAATCTTTCTTAAAAATGGATAGATCCTTAAGACCCCTTTCGAAGAGTTGCGTATGACAGACCCATTAAAAAAAGCCCTACTTGTAGGCCCCTATAGCAGTGCATCCGCAAAACAGGCTTGCCTGGATTCGTTAGAAGAGCTCAAAGCCTTGGGTGAAACCTATGGTTTTACCGAGTTTGGATTTGAGCCTTGCCCGATCAAAAAAGTGGAGGCCGCTACGTTTATCGGGGAGGGGAAAGTAGAGGAGGTGCATCAAAGGATGCAGGCCGAGGGCTTTGATTGCATGATTTTTGATGAGGAGATCTCTCCAAATCAGCAGCGTAACATGGAGGAGATTCTAAAAAAACCGGTAATCGACAGGACGGGTCTCATCATTGAGGTTTTTGCCCAAAGGGCCCACTCTAAGGAGGCAAGACTCCAGGTGGAATCGGCTAAAATTCGGTATGAGCTGCCCCGCCTAAAACGCCTTTGGACACACCTTTCACGCCAGCGCACTGGTGGTGGGGGGGGGAGCGGAGGAGGTGGATACCTCAAAGGGGAGGGGGAGAAGCAGATCGAGATAGACCGGCGTATTTTGGATCGTCGCCTGGTTATGGTCGAGCAGGAGATCAAAGAGGTGCGTGCCCACCGCGCCCTGCAGAGGCAGCAACGGATGCGCTCTTATATTCCGGCGTTTGCAATTGTAGGGTATACGAATGCGGGAAAATCGAGCCTTTTGAACAGTCTCACGAATGCGGGTGTTTTATCTGAAGATAAGCTCTTTGCCACGCTGGACACTACCACAAGGCGGTTTCAGCTCCCCAATCACCAAAATGTTCTTCTGATCGATACGGTTGGTTTCATCCGAAAACTTCCGCATAAATTGGTGGATGCATTTAGAAGCACCCTGGAAGAGTCGGTGTATACCGATATACTTCTTCACGTTGTGGATGCCTCTCACCCTGAAGCTCTGGAGCATGCAGCGGAATCGATTCGGGTTTTAGAAGAGATTGGTGCTAAAAATAAACCGGTCATCACCGTCATCAATAAAGCCGATAAGGTGGAAGACACGAAGATCATCGATGATTTGCGCTATATTTACCCTTGTACTGTGGTGATTTCTACATTGACACGACAGGGTTACGATGAGCTTTTTTTGTTGATGATAGAGAAGATACAGTCTTTAAGAAAAGTTATGGAGCTGTGCATCCCCCAAAGTCATTATCATGTAGCGGCAGAGCTGATGAAAGAGGGGCGGGTTTTGGATACCACATACGAAGGAAACGATATTCTCCTAACTATAGAAATTCCACAGGCCCTCGAATACAAAGCGCTCCCTTACAAAAGGGGATGAAGTGTACAAAACACCCCATCCGGGACTGGTTCATAAGAAAAAAAGGGTCGATTTCAGCGAGATTAGCCAACTTAGCGATACACAACTATGGGGTCTTTTTTGGAAGGGTAAATCGGATGCTGAAATAGCAGAATCTGAAAAGGAGTATTTGGAGCGAGTCGGGCGGCAGGGCTCTTTTTTGACGGTTTCTGCCAAACAACTTGTTGAGGAGTTCCATTTCCCTAAATCGAGAGCTTTTTTATGGGAGGTTTTTCGTGAAATGGCCAAAAGAAGAGTCGTAAAGGCAAAAAATAAGAGGATTTGTAGTCCGCATGATATTTTTGAATTGTCCAAGGGAGATTTTATCGGCTTGAAGACGGAACTTTGCATGGTGATCGGTCGTGGAAACGAAAAAGAGCTGCTTTTTACAGAGACGGTGAGTGTTGGCAGTCGAGATGCGATACGGTGTGAAATGAGAGATATTTTTAGATCCTGTTTTGTGGGAGATGTTGTAGATTTTGCCCTTGTCCATAACCATCCCACCTCTCTTTTGGCCCCATCTAAGGAGGATCTTATTTACACACAAGCCGTTCGAGAGGCGGGTCAAATATTCGGGATACAATTGATCGACCATCTCATTGTGCAAGAAGAGCACTATCTATCTTTTTATGAAATGGGGTATCTTCCTAAAAGGGAGAATTATTGATGCCTCTTTTTGATCCTGCCATGCTCGATGAGCTGAAAAAAAAGGTCGACATCGTCGACGTCCTTTCTCCCTATATGCAATTTCAAAAAGCGCAAGGGGCCTTGAAAGCTCTTTGCCCCTTCCACTTTGAACATACCCCCTCTTTTGTAGTGCAAAGAAAAGATATGCATTACCACTGTTTCGGTTGCGGTGCGCATGGAGACTCTATAAGTTTTCTTATGCAACATCTCAAAATCCCCTTCAAGGAAGCTGTGGAAATGCTCGCTGAGAGGTTTGGTGTCGAAATCCGTTTTGTTGAAGAGGTGCAAAAAGGGCCAAGCATCCTCCCGCTAAAACAGGCTATGAAAGAGCTTGGACGATTTTACCACTTTTCTCTTCTTCATACTGCTCAAGGGCAGCGGGCCCTCGCCTACCTTTATGATAGAGGGATCGATCTTTCTTTTATCCGCCTCTTTGAAATCGGGCTCGCCCCAAAAGATCCTCAATTTTTTGATGCTTGGGTCCACGATTTCAAGGTGGATCTGCACGCCTTGCTTGAAGCAGGAGCGATGAAAGGGAAAGGAAATCTTCCCTTTTTTATGGACCGCATCACCATACCTATTAAAGACTGGCACGGAAATATTTTGGGGTTTACAGCGAGGAGATTCCAAGAGGGGGACAACGGACCGAAGTACATCAATACGAAAGAAACACCCCTTTTTAAAAAATCTCAGATCCTGTTCGGAATCTATGAATCGAGAAGAAGGATCGTTAAAGAAAAGAAAGCTCTCATCGTTGAAGGGCAAATCGATGCGATGCGCTTGATTCATGAAGGATTTGATTTCACCCTGGCAGGTCAAGGGACCGCATTTGGTGAACTGCATGTGCAGCAAGCAAAAAATCTAGGGTTAGAAACGGCTTATATTGCATTCGACGGAGACGCTGCAGGGCAGACGGCAGCTTTGAAAGTGGGGCAGCTTTTCTTGAAAGAGGGAATCGAGGTGATGGTTGTCCTTTTGGGTAAAGGGGAAGATCCCGACACGGTGATTCTAAAAAAAGGGAAAGCTCACTTCGAAGAGCTTATGCAAAAGTCGGTCCCTTATCTCGATTTTTTAAGAACTCTCCTCATGCGCGGTAAAGATCTCTCGCTTCCGGCCGTAAAAAGCGGTGTGATCAAAGAGATGACCCACTATGTCAACGGATGGTCGGACCCGGTGATGCGCCATGAGGGAAAGCGGCGGATCGCAGAGCAATTTGATGTCCCGGTTGATTTTATAGAGATTAGAGAAGATTGTAAACTTGTGGAACATGCTTCAAAATCTGATGAAATTGTAGACTTTGATCTTATTTTAGAGGGGGATCTGGTCCGTTGGTTGATTGTGGCACATGAGTTGACCAGAGAAATAGCGGTGAGAAATTTAAAAAAAGAGGATCTATTTCATGCGGGAATGCAGCAGCTCTACGAGCTTTTACTGCAATTAAAAGGGGATCTGATGGCCGTTTTATCTACAAAAGAATCGGAACAACTCCAGCCTTATGTAGATACCGTCCTCTCCAAAAAAATCCCTATCGAACGGGCCGAAAATCTAATGATGGAGACGGTGCGAAAAATATTGGAGCGCAACTGGTTGAAAAAAAGGGAAGCGATCATCAAAAAAATGCAGGAAAATAGCCATAATGAACCTCTTCTAGAACAGCTTGCGCGTGCTTTTGATGAGATCAAACAACAACGTCCGGTTGTTCGATGAAGGGACATTTTGAAGCTGCCTTAGCGGTTTTATCAAAGCATTTAATACTAAAGTTGATTTTTTAATTAAGATTGAAATACTATTTTGAGGAAATTTATTTGAGGTTGAAGAATGCGCGCTTTTTTAAAAATATTTGCGCTCTCAGGGCTTGTTTTTTTATCAAACGATCTGGATGCAAAGAGACTGGACCTGGATGCAATCTATAGAAGTTATGAAAGAAAACCCGGGGATATCCATCAGCATCTGAAGCATTTAAGGCGGCTGGCTAAAGATTCCGATTCCGTTTTGGAATTAGGGGTAAGAAATATGGTGTCCACTTTTGCTCTCCTTGCAGGTCTTGCTGAAAATGGTAAACCGAGAAAGGTCTATGTAGGTGTTGATTTGTCCTACCCTCCCGAGAATCTGATACATCGAGCTTTCATCGCATGTAAAGACAAGGGGATTGACATTGAGTTCATTCAGTGTGACGATGCGCTCTTTGACCCGATGGATGTAGATCTACTTTTTATCGATTCGCTCCACACCTACGCACAGCTCTCTTTCGAGCTCGAAAAATTCAGCCCTAGAGTAAGAAAATATATAGCGATGCATGATACCGACGCCCCATGGGGTTTTGAAGATGAGCCGAACTCTTACGGAAACGAAAACAGAGCCAATTTGAAATGGGCTGATCCGAAAAAAAAAGGGTTATTGATCGCAGTGAAAGATTTCTTGTCTAGGCATCCGGAATGGCAATTACAAGAGCATTACACAAATTGCCACGGCTTTACCGTTCTTACAAGAAAAAGTTATTGATCATAATTTTTTTAAGCGGGTCTGATTGTTTTATGACGAAATATTTTTCCTTAGCTCTCTTTTTAGTTTTCTCTACCAACTTTTTACAGGGGGGGCTTGAAAGGAGGCTTTTTGTTCTAGAAAAAGAGTACGCTTTCTTGTGTTGCGAAGATGTCCTTTATAATGAGGTCGCACCATTTATGCCGAGACTAAGGGATCTGGCCAAAGAGTGCGAGAGCGTTATCGAGGTTGGGGGGGATCTGGGGGCGGGCTCCATCAGCATCGTTTTAGGGTTGAGCGAAAACTTAAACCAAAAGAAAAAATTTTCTGTAGTTTCCTACAGGGGTATCTCGCCACAGGACATGAAAAAAAAGATATACAAGCTCAAACTGCCCGATATCCAGTTCTCTTTTCAGCAGGGGGAATATATGGATGAAAATATCGACTTTGCAGACATGGTGTATATAAATTCTTTTCACACCTATGGGAGACTTATTGCAGAACTCGAGCACTTTGCCCCAAGAACAGGGAAATACCTAGCTCTTCTCCACACCGGTTTTCCATGGGGATATGAGGATGAACCCGATTATTATTTGGAGCGATATGTCCCTCCAACCTGGGTTCGAAAAGACTTAAAGGGTTTAGTCAAGGCGGTCGAGGAATTTTTATTATTGCATCCGGAATGGGAGAAATTCGAAGACTACACAAATAGTCATGGATTCACGATTCTAAAAAGGGTAAAATAGCTCTTTGCTTTTTTGCAGCTTCAGTGCTGTGAAGAGATTTTTTTAAGGAGACTATGATTCGTCAAGCTGTCCATTTTTTTTTGGGGACACTTATCAGCCGGTTGGGTGGGCTTTTAAGGGAACTCTCCATGTCAGCCTGCTTTGGGGCTAGCGCACTTGTTGGTGATTTTTTTATCTCTTATCGCTGGTCGAATATCTTCCGCCGCCTTTTGGGAGAAGGGGGGGTAAGTAACGGATTTATTCCGATGTTTGAAAGATATAGGCAGGAAGATCCCTACAAAGCCGATCTGTTTTTTCGAGATCTGTTCTGGTCTTTGGCGATCCTATTAGTCCCAACTCTATTCCTTTTAAGTTTGATATTTTTTGGCCATATAGCGAGCTTTATGATGCCGGGGGTGATTTTTATCGTCTTTTACGCCCTTTTCATGGCTTTTTTGCAATGTCATAATCATTTTTTTCTCCCCTCTGTGGCGCCGACTATTTTTAATCTCATCTGGGTGGGTGGGTGCTTTTTGTTCAAATCCGAGGAGCAGTCTTATGCTTTAAAAGGGATAGCCCTTTGTATTTCGGTGGCGTTCTTCTTTCAATGGGTTGTCCTTCTGCCTAAAACAGCAAAGTGTCTGAAAATAGGTTTGTCCGATTGGTTCCAAATCCGCCCGTTCTCCGCCGAAGTGAAACAGCTTTTGAAGCCATTGCTCCTAACTTTGGTCGGGGTAGCAGCAACACAACTCAATGGCGCTATCGATCTGCTGTTTGCAAAATGGGCAGATCCGAAAGGTGCTGCGTTTTTAAGCTATGCGATTAAATTAGAGCAGGTGCCGATGGCCCTATTCGGTGTTGCGGTGAGCCAGGCGATCGCCCCATTACTCGCACGTGCTTACCAGGGAAAAAATTTTGCAAAATACAATCATCTTACTGAAAAAAGCCTGCGCATTACCCTTAAACTCTTAGCCCCATTCACGCTACTGTTTTTTGTTGCTGCACCCCCTTTTGTGAGTCTGATCTACGGTAGGGGAGCTTTTTTAGATGCGGATGTGACCCACACGGCTCAGGCGTTAGCATTCTATTCAATAGGGCTTGTACCCGCGGGCCTTATTTTGCTTTTAGCCCCCTCGTTTTATGCAGCGCAGGATTTTAGAACCCCAATGAAAGCCACTTTCATGGCGGTGGGGATGAATACTTTTTTAAATTTCCTGCTGGTTTTCGTTTTTTCGGCCGGCTCATGGGCGATTGCTTTGACCACCTCTTTGAGTTTTTGGGCGCAATGGGCCTATTTAGCATGGAAACTTCAAGCCCCTTATCCGCTGAAAAGCTTGGTGAAACATTTGCTCTTGGTTTGTCTCATCACCCTAATCTCTTTTTATCTATTTCCCGATTTATACTGGTCCACAAGCTATCCTACGACAATTCTAGATAAAGGATGGCAGTTACTTAACATAGCGGCGGTTCCGTTTTTTCTTTATACTTTAGGCGCTTTTTGCCTAAAAGACTCTGCGATTGTGGAAAAAGGGGGAAACATTGTTGATGAAAAAAATCTAAAGCTCGATGCGGATGCTTAAACATTGATATTAAGGGAGTTAAGATGTTCAAAACTTATCAACAAAGTTGCAACAATGACCAAAATGGGCCCGGTTTGGTATTGTGATCTCAAGTTCAAATTAGGATGAGGGATATGGCGATTTACAACATCTTTGATCACGGCACACTTCAGGGGCAAAAGGAGGAGCAACTCTTTATCCCTCAAGCGCCAAAAGCTGTTGTAGAGGAAAAAGGGAGCTTTTTTAGCGCTCTGGCGGCAAGGCTTTTTTTCTTCGTACTCCTGTTGGCTGATATTATCTGGGGGATCTACTCGGCGATTGCCCTTATCGTCAAAGCGATTTTAATGATGCTCACATTCCACAAAATCGAATCCTTAAAAGAATCCTTCGGTAGGACTTTCCTCTCCTTCAAAAGGTCGTTGGTTTGCGCCATTGCCCTTGTTGTGGCTCTTTTCAGCCCGGCTTTAGGAATCATGTTTTCTTGCATGTATTTTTTGATGTATGACAAAAACGGTGTTGATGAAATTGTTCCATCCTCTTTAAAAGATCAATTTAGAGATATTTTTCCAAACGTTTAAATCAAAAAATTCCTTTTTGTTTTAAATTGTAGTGCTGTATAAAAACTCCTCATTTTGAGGAGTTTTTATGTTTAAACCCTATTTCCCTTTGAATTTTCTTTTTGTGCTCCAATTCTTTTCTCTTGAGGGGCACACCCTCTATTCTTTGGAAGAAAAAGTTGGCCAACTCATGATGGTCTCTTTTCAAGGGGAGAAGGGGGAGGGAGAGGTCCAAAAAGTTGTAGAGGAGTGTTTTATAGGGGGTGTGATCTACTACAATTTCGCTAACGGGCGTTTAGATAAAGATTCCGTTTCCGTTTTGAGCAGAAAGATCCAATCTTACAAAGGGATCCCTAGGTGGATCGCTGTAGATCAAGAGGGGGGGAGGGTG
Organism: Chlamydiota bacterium; assembly: GCA_016866475.1. Classification (GTDB taxonomy): domain Bacteria; phylum Chlamydiota; class Chlamydiia; order Chlamydiales; family RGXB01; genus RGXB01. Next base: position 8,072 of record VGMF01000007.1, read on the forward strand.
CAAAGGTGTGCAATCGGTTTTACCAAGATTCCACCCGCCTCTACCTGGAGTGTCTTGAGCAACAAGGCTCTAACCCATTTAGGAAAAAACATCGCTTTAGAGCTTAAAGAGGTCGGAATCGGAATGAATTTTTCGCCTGTGATCGATTTAGAAAATAAAGAGTGCAAGGTCCTTTTTCAGCGTACGATTTGTCGGGATCCTGTAGAGATTGTGCGGGTTGCAACAGCACTTTTAAGAGGTTTTGAAAAGGGTGGTATTCTTGGGGTTTTGAAGCATTTTCCGGGGCACGGTGCTGTGGATCTTGATTCGCACTATGAAATACCGGTGATCGATAAACCTTTTGAAAGACTCATGGAGGAGGATCTGGCCCCTTTTTTTTCGATGAGCAAAAAGGGGGATGCTATCATGACCGCCCATATCTTAGTTCCCGATTTTGACAGCGAGAAGATTGTTTCTTTGTCAAAAAAATGGCACACATATATCAGAGGCAAAATGGGATTTAAAGGACTTATTGTTACAGACTCTTTGACTATGCAAGCGGTTACAAAATCGGGTCTTTCGATCGAAAGGGCCACGCTTGATGCTTTAAAAGCCGGAAGCGATATTTTGTTGTTCGGGGGGCATATTCTACTTGGATCAAAGTTAACAACGCTTGGTCTCAATAAAATCAGATCTATCCATCGATATGTTTGCCAGGAAGCTCTAAAAGATCCTGAGTTAAGGGATAAAATTGAAGAAGCCTTTGAGAGGAACCTGTTCTACAAAAGAAAATGGGGCGTATGCCCCCCCCTTTTGAAACCCCCACGGTCATGATAAAATACCAGGTTTTCTTTAAACCATAGTTAGAACGGGATCTACTGAGAAGTCTTTTGGATCAAGAGTGTCTTTCTTGCAAAAAAGAGGACAAAAAATCCTGTGTTGATTAGAAAATAGAAAAAAAGACCCTCTTTTAATTCCAAATCCATAAAGAATGGAGCGACCATCGGGCCGAAAACACAACCGATTCCGTACGCTACAATCCCTTTTGTGACACCGCTCACCGTCTGGTTTAGTGGTATTTTTTCACAAAGGCTATTGATCGCCAAAGGATAGAGTGAGAAAGCCAACATCCCAAAAATAAACATCACCACGCACAAAAAATAAAAATTAAGCTGCGTTCCAAATAGCATTGGGATCGAAACAAAAGATAGGGAAATGGATATGAAAATTAACACTTTATCTTTAGAAAACAGATCTGAAATTTTTCCAATAGGCCACTGGCCAATAAACCCCCCGGCGATTGTTACCCCCATGAGTAGGCCGATTTGCTGGGTAGAAAGGGCTAAAGATTTTCCGTACAAAGGGACAAGTCCATAAAAAACACTCAGCGTGGAGCCGGATAAAAGGTTTCCAAAGAAGCCTAGGGGGGCAACTTTTAAAACTGTCCTAGTGGTTAGCTCGGGCGTATCCTCGGTCTCCTTGAAATCCACCCCTTTTTTTTGAAAAAACAGCACAGCCATCCCTATAAAACAGGCGATGATAGGGAGAAGGATATTATAGGGGTAGAGCCTTGTGGTTTCCCCAAGCATCATCTGCCCCAAAGACGCACCTGAATACAGACCAATCATATACCACGACATCGCTTCCCCTTTCTTTTCGGGCGGGGCTAAAAGGAGGATCCAACTCTCTACAATAACAAAAATTCCACCTAAAACGATACCGAGGAAAAAACGGATCAGATACCAATAGCTTAATGCTTGGCTTAAGGGAAAAAGGGCTATGAATAAAATATTGAGCAGCACTAAAAAGAGGTACGAGGTTGTAAAGCCGATACGGGCGACCCTTTTTTCCAAAAACCAGGAACCTAACATCATCCCTAGATAGTAGATCGAGACAATTCCCCCAATCGCCAGGTTCGAAAATCCTATCTCCTTAAGATCAAGAGAGAGCAAGGTGCCGAAAAAACTGTTTCCGATTGTCCCTAAAAAAAGAGATAATAAAGGGGCTAGAAGCTTTCTTTTGAGATCTTTCATAAAAACTAGATTGTCTCCAGTGTGAAGGCGCCATTTTTTCTGTCCAGGCGGATATGGCTTTTAGCCCCTATATGCCCGGCAAGGATTTCGTTGGCTAATAAATTCGCGACCTCCTGCTGAATGAGTCTTTTAAGAGGCCTTGCCCCAAAAATAGGGTCATACCCCTTTTCAGCGAGGTATTCGATCGCATTTTTTGTTAAATCGAGCTGTATTTTTTTCTCTTCCAAACGTTTTTGTAATTGGTGCATCTGCAATAAGACAATTTTTGCCATGTCGATCAAACGGAGCGGGTGGAAGGGGATAATCACATCTAGACGATTTAAAAATTCGGGTCTAAAGTAGCTTCTCAAGATAGGTTCCAAAATACGATGCAATTCTTTACTGTTCAGCTCACCCCTTTTTTCGATCTCCTCAAAGATTTTGTCCGAACCGATATTTGAGGTTAGAATAAAAACTGTGTTCCGACAGTTCACAACGCGCCCTTTACTATCGGTAAGCCTGCCGTCATCGAGCACCTGTAAAAGGATATTGAAGACATCATGGTGCGCTTTTTCTATCTCGTCAAGTAAGACAACAGAGTAGGGATGGCGACGGATCGCTTCGGTTAGCTGCCCCCCCTCTTCATATCCTACGTATCCCGGAGGAGAGCCTATCAATTTTGATACGCTATGCTTCTCCATATACTCTGACATGTCCAGGCGGATAAGGGCCTCCTCCTGATTAAAGAGAATAGATGTAAGCGCTTTGGCAAGTTCGGTTTTTCCGACCCCGGTTGGCCCCATAAAAAGGAAAGAACCGATCGGTTTTTTCGGATCTGCAAGGCCACTTCGGCTGCGACGGATCGCCTCTGCAATCGATCGGACCGCATCTGGCTGACCAACGACACGGTCATGAAGTCTTGTCTCCAGTTTCAACAAAGACTCTTTATCCTTTTCCACCATTTTTTCTAAAGGAATCCCGGTCATCTTGGCAACTATTTGCGCGATCAAAGCCTCATCCACCTCCTCCTTTACGAGCCTGGAGGGGAGTGCATGGAGGTTTTTTTGCAACTGTTCCATTTTTTCGATGCATTCAGGGAGATCTTTGTATCTCAGTTTTGCAACTTGGGTGTAGTCGGAATTTCTTTCAGCGAGCTCTTCTTGGAATCGAATTTTTTCGATCTCATTTTTTTTGGTCTGGATCTCATCGATAAACTTTTTTTCTAAAGCCCACTGGTCTGATAGATCCTTCAGGCGCCGTTTGTGCTGTTCGATCTGTTGTTCGATCATCTCCTCGTCCGCCCTGATCCCTTTGACATTTTCCAATTTAATCATCAAAGAGGCAATTTTTCGTTGTTCGTGGTCGATAGGGAGGGGTGTTGAGCCCACTTGCATTCGGATCAAACTTGCGGCTTCGTCGATCAGATCGATCGCTTTGTCGGGTAAAAAACGCTCATTGATGTAACGGTAGGACAAGTGGACTGCAGCGCGTAGGGCCTCTTCGGTAATTTGTACCCCGTGGTAAGTCTCGTAGCGCTCTTTCAGCCCCCTTAAAATAGCAAGTGCTTCGTCTTGGGAAGGCTCTTCTACCAAAATTTGCTGGAATCTACGCTCTAAAGCGGGATCTTTTTCGATATATTTTTGATACTCGCTAAGAGTTGTTGCTCCGATGGCATGCAGAACTCCTCGGGCAAGGGCCGGTTTCAAAAGGTTCGCAGCATCCATAGACCCTTCCGCAGAGCCTGCTCCCACTAGCGTATGCACCTCATCTATAAAAAGAATGATGGAGCCCTCCTTGGCCTCGATCTCCTTCAACACAGCTTTTAACCGCTCCTCAAATTCACCCCTGAATTTTGTCCCGGCGACGAGTTCTCCAAGATCAAGCGCCATGACTGTTTTCCCCCTAATCGCGTCAGGGACTTCATTCTGGGCAATTTTAACCGCCAAACCCTCGGCAATAGCAGTTTTACCAACTCCGGGTTGACCTATGAGGACAGGATTATTTTTTGTGCGCCTGCAAAGAACCTGCATCGTCCGCAAGATCTCTTCTTCTCTCCCAATGACAGGATCCAACTTCCCTTTCAAAGCAAGTTCAGAAAGGTTTTTTGTATATTTTTCGAGAGCTTTGATCGATTGATCGCTTGTAGGTGTGTCCATAGATCTACCTGATGTAAATTCTTGAATGACTTTGATTCCTATAGAGCCGTCGATCCCAAATTTTTCAAGAAAGGGGGGAAGAAAATGGGGTTCGCTTATAAAAGAATCTTTTAGCCCATCTTTAATTTTTTCTGCGTTGTAAAGGAGGGTTTGTAAATCGGCAGAGGGTCTGGGTTCTTTTTTTTCGCCAATGAACCTTGGAGTTTTTTTAATCTCTTCGTCAAGTGCCTCAAGGTAGGGGGGAAGCCTTTGATCGAATTCTTTTACCAAGGCTTTGAAAATTACCCCTTCTTCAAGAAGATATTTGAAGAAAAGGGCGTCTTTCACCTCTGTAAATTGCTCCTCTTTTGCCTTTAAAAAGGAGAGGTTAAGAAGGCGTATTACAGATTCTGAAAAAGGGTAGTCCATGATAAATTTCCTCATGAGGGGATCTAAGGATCAAGAGTCTCTAGTATAAGGTTCTTTTCATATTAAATCGAGGGCTAATTCATAAATATAGGGGCATATTTTATATGCCCCTAGAGTGTGAAACCGGTATTTCAAAAGGTAAATTTTTATGAAAGCTTTACCGGATCAGTTGAAAACCCATTTTTTAAAATGAAGCTTACTATACTGGACGGATCAAGATTTGCTTCTCTTGATCTGTTTCATAAGAATTTTTTCGCCGGGCTTTGTTTTGATTTGATAAAATTCAACTTGTTCAATAGAAACCTCTTCACCTTCAATTTTTCTTTCGGGCAAAAGTGTTTGCGCTTCAAAGACGCTTCCGTCAGACAACTTGATAAGACGGTCATTTTGACTGATCACGACGAGCCTTGAGTGGTTGATCGGTTTTTCATTTTTCACAACACCATTTTTTTTCATCAAATTGATCTGTCTCCAAGCGGTCTTTTCAGCGACTCTTTGCGCTTGAAATGTTCCGGCAGAATTTTTAATCTGCGTATCGAAAGATCTTTTGCGATCCGTTTTGGTTAACCGGACGACATCGAAGGTGGCTCCTAAAGATTTTTCAGAAAAACGGGCCTGACTTTCTCTTGTCAAGCGGTAGACGGATCCATCTTTAAAGAAAAGCCTTGGTCCTTTGACATCCACAAGAACTAGAGGTTCTGCATGTAAAAATAGAGAGAAGAGGGAAAAAAACAAAATTTTTTTCAGCATTTAAAACATCCTTTTTTCTTCCAAATAAGGATTAAATCTATTGAGTGCAAATAATTTTTGGAAAAAATTTTCTAAAATGGATCTAAAACTATTTCAGAAAACGAAAATTTAGATGTCTTAAAAATCAAAAGTCGGGTCTTCTTTTTTGTAGGCAAGATAAAGATCTTTGAGAACGTGTGGGGAGTAGTTCTGCTGCTTCAGGAGTTCTTCAGATTTTTTGAGATGAATTTTCCCCTCATTTATCAATAGCCGTTCTAATGCCAGTGCTGCCAAATAGTACTCAACAACCGGATTTGTTTGGTCAATCTGGTGATATTTTAAAAGCACCTCATAGGCCTCTTTAGTCCTATTGAGTGTTAGCCATGCGCCGGCCAGATGAAAAAGGCCGTCTCGAAACTTGGGAAAAGACTCCATTTTTTTTTCTAGAATTTTTATCTGCTTTTCCACATCACTCCGTTTTGTCCCCCCTTTATCATAAAGAAGCTTGAGCCCCTCTGCATCGGTATTGTTCAAAATGAGGTCGTCAATTTGTGTGTCAGGATACGTAGAGCCGTCTAGGATAACGTTGCGAATTTTTTCAAAAATTTGAAACGCTATCTCTTTTTGACCAAGAAAAAGGTGTTGCAACCCTTTAAACCTTAATAAAAGGGGATCTTCGCCCATGTATTTTTGTGCGACAGTGTAGGCCTGGATCGCTTTTTCGTGGTTATTCTGCTGCCAATACAAAGCCCCTTGGTTCATAAAGTTGAGCCCAATAACCTCGCGGATATCCCGTCTCTTAAGAGATTTTGTTTGGATCGAAAGATAGTGGGAATCGGGTAGATGGATACCGCGGGCCGTGGTTTCAATATTGATTACGTTATCTTTGTGCTCAAACCGGACGAATATATGCCCCGGAGGTGTGATCGGCACTAAGGGAAGATCAAGCCGTTGAGCTAGAGCTAAGTAAAGAGTGCTTACTCCTAAGCAAACACCGAATCTGCTGTCGAGTATTGTCGGCAAAAGTGTGTACGAATCGATCTCTTCGACCCAAATGGACTGGGGAGGGAATCTATATTCCATCTCATGGAACACATAGGTCGAAATTTTCTCCATTTTTTCTTCAAGAGTTGCCCCTTTGGGTAAATGGGCAAGGATCTCTAGAGCCATTAAATCGACAGTAGCTTCATAAAAAAGGCGCTGTTTTGGATCTTCCACAAGTTCAAGAAGGAGAAATCGGGTCAAGTCAATTTGGTCGGTTTCGATTTTTTCTGCCTCATGAAGATTTTGTACGCTGAATCCTTTGAGTTTGCGGTTGTGCAAGTGGGAGGCCATTTTTTGAATTGTAAGAAGCTCTTCAGTAGTGATATTCTCGATCCCTTTTTTTGGAAGTTGCGAGGAGAGGCTCACAATCAAATTGGGATTGAAGGGGGGTATTTTTACTTTACAATCGATCTGATCTGAAAGGGGGCGATGGATATTGACCAGATCAAGGGCTCTTCTGAGTGCTTTTTTGCCGATGTCAGTATCGGGGTACAATTCGTAAAATGCAAGCTGCTTGGAAATAGAGTAGGGATCTATTTTGTGGTAGAGAGTGTCTATTTTCTCTTTATTTGTGATGGATAAAAATAAAAATAGCAAAGACCTAAGGAGCATAATTTGACTCTATCAAAGAAAGGATCTTTGTTGCAAGGGCCGTATTTTTTTTCAAATCCTCAAGGTAGGGTTCCATGCGGATTGTCCAGTTAGATGGAAGAACCGTCGACGGGATATTGATTTGTTCCATCTCGTCGTACAAAAAGCGGTAACCGGGGTCTAAAGCAAGATACTCCTGCAAAAGATTCACTTTCAGCTTTGAAGGTGTTTCAAGACTCGCTTTCAGGAGGGTAAAACGCCCCTCGTCGTTTATTAGTTCACCGTTTTCCTGACGGTACCAGGAGGCTAAAAGGGAGGTGTCGTGCAAAGAGATGGTCGAAAGGCTGTTTTCCGGATACCCGTCCGTATCGGGCTCCCAACGCAATAATTTTATTCCGGGGATTTTGAGCTCCTCTAAAAGTTTGTCCATACCTTTAGGTTTTGTACCAAGGTCCTCTGCGATCGGTTTGATGGTAGTATCTTTTAAAAGAAGTCGTAACCGTTTTTGAGCCTTCGGAAGATATTTTTTCGGGTTCTCCTCGCTGAAAAACCCTTTATTCCCTTTCTCTCCCCTAGGAATCTTCCAAAATGTGAAAAATCCGATCGCATGATCGATCCGGTAATAATCGAAAAAATGGGCTAAAAGGTCCCGTCGGTTCAAGAAAAACCGATAATTCTCTTTTTCATGTGCATCCCAGTTATAAATTGGATGGCCCCAATTCTGTCCGTTGGGGGCAAAAGAATCGGGCGGAGCACCAACCTCAAAATCCAAATCAAAAAGATCGGGATGGAAAAAAACCTCGTGACTCTCCATGGAAACCAAAATGGGGAGATCTCCCATCAATTGAACGTTCTTGGATTTTGCATACGACGTAAGCGATTTCCACTCTTGAAATAGATGCTGTTGCAACCGGAGATGGAAATCGACTTTTTTCAAAAATGCAGGGCCCCCCTCCTCAAGAGTTTCTTTTAGGTTTTTTTTTGATAGGGGGTAGGAGGAGAGGGGAGCATAACCGGTATCTTCTTTTAAGACTTTAAAAACAGCATATTCCTCAAGCTGAGGAAATTGTTGAAGAAAATTGGATTGGACCGGCTTGAGCTCGAGGTTCTTCAAAAGGCGCATCTTCTCCTCATATACCGTTCGATAGCAAACCCGATCTTGTCCGTTGAGGTATTCTAAAAAAGGGGTTGTTGCGGGCAGCCTTAGATAGATAGGATGCAATGCAACCGACGATATCGAGGAATAAGGAGAACTCTCAATTGCCGTATCCATCACAGGTAGCAACTGGATAAGACCGATATTTAAAGAGCTACACCAGTCGATCAGGGTTTTAAGATCCTCCAGATCTCCGATTCCTTGACTCTGCTTCGACCGTAAAAAAGAGAGGGGGAGGGCTATACCGATCATCGTTTGGGCAAACTGTTAAAAATGGAACTTCTTGATAATTGAGGCGCATCAAAAGCACCCTGTGGAGCATTTTGCCCCGAATGTAACGCCTCAAGCCAGCTTTTTGCCTGCCGGCTTAGCAACACCATTTCATTGACAACCGTTTCTACTGTAGCAAGAGGGAGCGGTACATAACTAAAAAGGAGCAGATACCCTTTTTTTTCCACATAACCGAAGTGCCCACCGTTAGGGCGGAATGTGTGGTTAGATTTTAGTGCCGCTTTCAAAACTTCCTCGCGACGCATCCCTTGATAAAGCTGTTCCAAAGGGATGATTAAACAAAATGCCTCTTTGAAAGAGTGGAACTCCAGCTGCATTTTAATGTAGCCATCCAATACGAAGAGCACTGAACGGTGCTGGTCGATTTTCAAATCCATCCCGAAATACTCGGCCAAACCGTCTACCAGCGTCTGGAAATTCATTGTTCATCCTCCTCTTCCATTTCCTCGATCCTTTCATCCAATTCACTCACACAATCGACCAACGCCTGTAGAAGATCCTGGCGCTGCTTTTCACTCTTAAATAACCTTGGAGAAACGTAGCGTATCGAGTCACGGTAGTTGGAAAAAACGATTGCTTGTGCAATCACCGAGTCGCTGATACCGAGTTGGTTGGCCATTAGCAGAACTCGACCTATGCTCGGATATTTTTCAGCCAAAAAGAGGACGAAAATTTGGGCCAGCTTTTCAAAATTGATATCTTCGGGTTTAGGTAGTCCGTACCGACCGAACTGCCTTTCTAAAAAAGTCATCCGCCCCAGAAAAAAAAGGTAAACTCCCAAAATAGCCTGCATGGTCCTTGTCTCTGCAAATAGCTTCTGCAGTTCCAAAGGATCCATCGAAGGCCCCTTCGATTTTATGTCAGAGCCTAAAGAGTGGAGCAAAAATGCCAAGACCGATTTCATTTGTTCGTAAGGGAATTTTTTTACGAGATCCTCAAAGACTTTTAGGGGTTCCTGCTCTGTCCCGGTGACCCATTTATAAAGTTCCCTCAAACCGGTCGCCTTTCCAAGCCCTTTCTCCGAAAACTCCCGTGCTTCCTGGGAAATATTTCTTCCGATTAAAATTTCTCTTTCAAAGTTTTGCTGCAATAGAGCTTTGGCCTCTAAAAGCTTGTTGAACAGGGAATTGGATTGTTTGGTGATTCTAAGGAGGAATTCGATAGCTTCGTCCACCAAATAGGCGTCCGGATAACTTGCAAAAAGTTTTTCCAGGATCGTTTCAACCGAATCTTCTGCGGTGATGATTTGACTTAAAGCTATCAATGCCCGCAGATTGAATTCGGGATTTTTGCGGGAAAAATCTTCGGCTGTTTGCGCTATCTCTTCAACAATTCGATAGTCGACGTTCTCATTTTTAGCGCCCTGAGATTTTTCTTTTTCGGGAGGGCGAAGCCTTTTTGAGAGCTCTTGGGCATATTTATTAGCTGCAATCGGATTGAAAGCATTGTCGCACCAATCCTGAAAATCCTCCTCAGAGGAATCCTGGATGATCTCATTGGCAAGTTGGGCAGCATTTTGCTGCGCTTGTTGCTGTCTGATTTTTTGCGTTGCGTCTGCCGCAGGGCTTACGCCATGGACCCGGTCTTCTGACAAGAATACTTCTCGCTCTTTTTTTCCGATGTATAGAAAAAAAGAGCGAAAAAGGGAACTACTTTCTCAATTTGAGACGTGTGATCAGGCTTGTATAACGTGCTGTATCCGTTGTATTCAAGTAGTCAAGCAGCTTTCTGCGTTGCCCTACCATTTTGATCAAGGCTAAACGTGTTGCGTGATCTTTTGTATAGATTTTGAGGTGTTCGTTGAGCTCAGCAATTTTTTCAGTCAAGATCGCAATTTGAACATCGGCCGATCCGGTGTCTTTTTCGTGTAATTGGAACTTTTTTGTGACTTCTTGCTTTGTGCCTTTATCTAGCGACATGTATAATCATCTCCGTCAAGACTAATCTCAAGGATTTTAACATATCAAAGTGAATAAAGCAACCATTGATAAGGGGTTTATGCGATTAGCTCTAGAGGCCGCAAAGAAAGCTTTTGAAAAAGGGGAGGTTCCCGTGGGGGCGGTGATCGTCGACTCGGGGGAAATTATCGCTGAAGGATGCAATAGTTGTGAAGAGCATATGTCCCAACTCTATCATGCCGAAATGGTTGCCCTTGCCCAACTGGAATCTAAAAATTTTCTTGACCCGGTCCTTTATTGTACTCATGAGCCCTGTCCGATGTGCCTGGGTGCGATTGTTGAAAAAGGGATAAAAAAAATTGTATACGGTGCGTCTGAGCCCCGTTGGGGATGCTTGGGAGGGGTTGTCGATCTTAGCCAAATTTTACAAGTGGAGGTGACTCCCCATGTTCTTGAAGAAGAATGTCGAGAGATCATTCAAAAATTTTTTAAACTAAGGCGCCAAAGATGAATGAGTGGGCCCAGTTTTCTAATCGATACGCCTCCCAAGAAAAAAATGTAGTCTGGACTTTTTTTGGAAACCGTTTTGTCAAATCATTCGATTCGGATGAACCCATTATGGATGCCGTCCTTTTTATGAACCGGCACCTCAGGAATTTTCGGTTAAAAGGGTGTGTTTTTTACGCAGTTTATGAGCCCACGTTAAAAGAGATGGGCCTACTATCTCTCTCAAGAGTTGAAAAAATCTTTTATTTGAAAAAGAGGGGTGCATTCGATGCCTCATTATGGGATAAATTTTTAGTGCACAAGGTAGAAAGGCATGCATATGATGGAGAATAAATTGCTGGAGGAATTAGCCACCGCAATCGAGGGGCAGAAAACAAAACTTTTAGCGATAGGGGCGAAAAAGGTTTCGCCGTTCACGGAAGAGGAGCTTTACCAGCCTTTTGATTTTCCGGCCCTTTCAAACGATCCCGAGTTTCTCTACGAGGAGGGGGTCTACCACGGACTTATGGCTAGCTTAGCTCTTTTAAGAAGATCTATTTCAGAATCTGACGCCCTGTCTTGAAATCGACGATCACACATTTCTGGCGTGCTCTAAAGAAGTCAAAGATTTTAAAAATCCCTTTTTCTAATTTAGTTGCCCACAGAAAAGGGGAGTGGCGCTTCAGGGTTTTTAGTCCGTACAAGTAGCCGTAAGCAAGTCCGCTCATGGTTGCTATGAAAGGGGTGTATTGGCTCGACTCGATGGAAAATAAGAGCTGAAGCAAGAGGCCGATCCAGATAAAGGTGCGCCCTTTCATCGGAAAAATAAAAAAGAGCAACTCCATCTCCGGTAAAACAAACAAAGTGTAGGCAATCAAAGCATAGAATAGGGGCTGGGGGCCAAAGTAGATAAATTCAGCCTTGGTGAAGAGGTGCAACTGAAACAGGACCAGGAAAGTGAAAAGGGAGGAGCCCAAGTAGAATTTAAAGAGGTTTTTGGCTCCGCTCATCTCTAAAAAGAAATTTGCAAGCCTTGCGACAAAGATCATGAAGAGCGGTCCCAAGAGGGCAAACGCATCCATCCTGATGTCAAAAGAAAACAAAAGAGGGAAAGTAAAAATTTGAAAAAGTTTCCAGTCGCGGATTCCGTTGCTTGACAAGGAGAGCCACTCGAGGACAGGAGCATGGATATGAAATGCTCGCATGAGGGTCGGCAGGAGGCTTACGACGATGGATGCTATAAGAATTCTTTGGATGTACTTGTGCATGTTACCCTATCAAAAGTTTCCTAAAAAGATTTTAAGACCTTTAGTTTACCGAAAATACTTGTTTTTATCCACATCCATTCAGTAATATAAAAGCCTTTTAGAACAAAAAAGGGCACTCATGAAAGAAGGTAAGCACCCAGAATACCGTGCGGTTCTATTTGAGGACCAAACGACAGGGGATAAATTTGTGGTCAATTCCACACGTAAATCAAATTTGACCGGCACACATGAAGGTAAAGAATATCCTTTAGTAAAGTTGGCTGTAAGCTCCCACTCCCACAGTTTTTATCTTGGAGATAAGGGACAAAAAGGTTCGCAGTACGGAAGAGCTGCGCAATTCTTGAAAAAGTACGGCAAAAAAGGGGCGTAAACCCCTGAATTTATGGGTCTGGAAGATAAAGTACGACAGCGTTTGGACCGTTTAGAGGAAGTGGAAGCGCTCCTTTCAACCGAACAGGTAGCACGAAATGTGAGAGAATTCAAAAAACTCTCCTCGGAACATGCGCGGCTTTCTCAACTTAAACAGACCCATGATACCCTTTCTGCATCCCGCAAAGGGATCCTTGAAAGCCGAGAACTTCTTGAGATCGAGTCCGATCCCGAGATGAAGCTGATGCTGAGAGAAGAGGTGGACCGCCTCGAGCTCTCTATCCCTATTCTGGAAAAGGAGTTGGTGCAACTCTTGGTTCCTCCTGATCCTGATGACCATCGTAATGTTATCCTCGAGCTACGCGCCGGAACGGGTGGCGAAGAGGCGGCCCTTTTCGTGGCCGATTGCGTGCGCATGTACCGGATGTATGCAGATTCCAAGGGATGGAGTTTCCAGACCATGTCAATCTCAGAAGCGGATATGGGAGGGCTTAAAGAGGCTATTTTTTCGGTTAAAGGGGAGAATGTTTTCAAATATATGAAATTTGAATCAGGTACCCATCGCGTACAGCGGGTGCCAAAAACCGAGGCCCAAGGTCGTATCCATACTTCGACGATCACGGTTGCCATCATGCCCGAGCCTGATGAAGAGGAGGAGATTGAGATCAATGAAAAAGATCTGCAAATCGACACTTATAGATCCTCCGGCGCCGGTGGACAGCACGTCAACACAACCGATTCCGCTGTGAGGATCACCCACTTGCCGAGCGGTATGGTAGTCTATTGCCAAGAGGAGCGCTCCCAGATAAAGAACAGGGCTAAGGCGATGACTCTTTTGAAAGCGCGCATGCTTGATAAACAACGCCAGGAGAGGGATAGTGAACGGGCAAAGCTGCGCCAGGACCAAGTAGGGTCTGCAGAGCGCTCCGAGCGGGTGCGCACCTACAATTTCCCCCAGAACCGTCTCACCGATCACCGAGTCAACTTCACCTCGTACAATTTGGATCGGGTGATGGACGGCTATCTCAACGAGGTGACAGACGCACTGCTCTCGGATGAGGCTGCAAGAGCTCTTAGCGAAGCTATCTAAGATAACCAATCTATCTAGGGCTTTGCCGATGAAAGAGATCGATTTTACCTATAGCCGACTGCTGGTGGATCTGAAAATAAGGACCGCAACCTACTTAGGAAACAACTGATGAAAGAGATCGACTTTTACCATAGCCGACTGTTGGTGGATCCAAAAAAATGTTTGGAGCCTAGGCAGGAGACCGAAATTTTAGTCGAAAAAATTGCCCTGCTTCATAAAAATACTCCTCCAAAAAAATTTGCAGATATCTGTTGCGGATGCGGTACGATCGGCATCCCGCTGAAAATGGTATTCAAACAAAGCGAAGCCTTTTTTGTGGATATCTCGTCTGATGCTCTAGAAATGTTGAAAAAAAACATCCGATTAAATCATGTCGACGCTACCTTTTTCCAAGGAGATCTTTTAGAGCCCTTGATTGAGAACAATATTTTAGTAGATCTATTGGTTTCTAACCCTCCCTATGTTGCTCTTAACGAGATCGATTTATTGGACTTAAGCGCCCTTAAGGAACCCCCGATCGCTTTATTCGGAGGCAAGGATGGGTTAGACTTCTATCGAAGATTGGCAGAGGACTTGCCGAAAGTGCTTACCCCCCGTGCCAATGTCTATTTTGAGATCGGATTTTCTCAAGGTGACGCTATTTTGAAAATTTTTGACCGTCCCTATTATGTTCTAAAAAAAGTCGAGAACGATTACAGCGGACACAATCGATTTTTTTCGCTTGTATTCCACCCTCAACCTCTTTTAGAATCCTAAGGTATGTTTCAAGGTTTATCGGATAAATTCCGCAATATTTTTTCCTCACTCACCGGAGTCACAAAACTCACGGAGGATAACGTTTCAGAGGCGGTGCGCAATGTGCGTTTAGCGCTTTTAGACGCAGATGTGAGCTACCCTATCGTGAGCTCTTTTGTGAAAAAAGTGAAAGAGCGGGCATTAGGCACATCGGCCGAGCATCATATTCAACCCAAAGATTATTTTGTAAAAATTGTCCACGATGAACTTGTGCAGTTGATGGGCTCCGCTGAGCCCTCTTTAAGTTTGAAAAGGAACCCTTCCGTTTGGATGCTGGTAGGGCTGCAAGGTGTGGGAAAAACAACACAAGCCGTGAAGCTCGCCGTTTTATTGAAAGGGAAGAAATTTCTTAGAAGCCCCTTAATCATAGCGGCAGATTTGCAAAGGCCTGCTGCTATTGAACAACTGAAAATTCTGGGTCAAAAAGCGCAGGTCGCAGTGTTTTCGGATCTCACCGAGAAAGATCCGCTACGCGTCGTCAGGGCCGGCATGGAGCATGCAAGAAAAAATGAGCACGATGTCGTTTTGATCGACACAGCAGGTCGACTGCATATAGATCAACCGCTCATGGAGCAAATACAGCAGATTAAAGAGATAACGGATCCTGACGAGGTGCTATTTGTCGCTTCTGCGGCGACCGGGCAAGATGCGGTGCAAACTGCGGTGGAATTCCATAAAGCCGTCTCGATCACCGGCTCCATTTTGACGATGCTTGATGGAACTGCAAGGGCCGGGGCTGCACTCTCTATTTTAGAGGTGACAAAATGCCCGTTGAAATTTGAGGGGATCGGAGAGGGGATCATGGATATCCAGGTTTTCAATCCGTCATCTATGGCAGATCGGATTCTGGGGATGGGGGATGTGATTAATTTGGTCAAAAAAGTGGAGAACACCTTTGATCCCCAAGACCAACCCGATTTAGAAAAAAAATTATTACAGGGCTCATTCACGTATAAAGATTTTCTTGAGCAGTTGACAAAATTGAGCAAGTTAGGGCCGATGAAGGGGTTATTGAAGATGATCCCCGGGATGCCCGACTTGCCCGATGATTTGGACTTTGAAAAAGATTCCAAAAAAGCCAAAGCAATTATTTTATCCATGACCTCCACAGAGAGGCAGGGAGAGACGGAAATAGATCATGGGAGGCGGCAACGGATCGCTAAAGGATCGGGGACCGGTATTGAGGATGTCAACCGACTGGTCAAAGGATTCAAGCAGGCGAAGCTGTTTTCAAAAAATATCCCGCAGTTAAAAAAGAAATTTAAATCCTTCGGAGGGTTAGGTGGCCTTTTTTAACCTCTTTTCTCTGGTTGTTATTTCCGTTTTACTGTAGAATCTTAAACATTTTAAGGAGACTATAAACCAATTATGGCAGTGAAAATCCGTTTGTCGCGAACCGGTCGCAGAAATTGCTCCAAGTTTCGCTTGATTGCTGCGGACACCCGCTTTCCAAGAGACGGGCGTTTGATCGAAAATTTAGGTAGCTATGACCCACACCAGGTGGAGGATTCCCTAAAAGCGCAATTTGATAAAGAGCGAGTTCAGTACTGGGTAAGCGTTGGCGCCGAACTCACTGAAAGCGTGGAAAATATATTTAAAACCCGCTTCCCTGAAGTTATGGAGTTTATCCGCAACAGAAGAGAAAACCAGTTAAAAAAGAAACGTGAAGATTAGCATTCTTTCGCTCTTTCCCGATTTCTTCACAAGCCCTCTTAATACAAGTATTTTGAAAAGGGCGGTGGAAAAGGGGTTAGTGACCATTCAGCAGGTTGATATCCGTGATTTTGCCGATAATAAACATCGCAAAGTGGACGATCGACCCTATGGTGGTGGACCGGGAATGGTTATGATGCCTGAACCGGTGCAGAGTGCAATCGATTTTGTACGCACGAATGAAGCCCATATTGTATACCTGACGCCTCAAGGAAAACGCTTTGATGCGAAAATGGCTGAACGATTGGCAAAGAAAGAGCATCTTGTTTTGCTGTGCGGCCACTATGAGGGGATTGACCAAAGGGTCATAGACCTCAATGTAACAGAGGAGGTAAGCATCGGTGATGTGGTGCTAACCTCAGGTTGTCCAGCAGCTCTCATCGTTTTGGATGCCCTGATCCGATTTATTCCGGGCGTTCTTGGAGATGAATTTTCTGCGTATCAAGACTCGTTTCATACAAACGACGGGGGATTTGATTGTCCCCAATTTACAAGACCTTACGATTTTCGTGGGGTCAAAGTGCCCGAAGTTCTTACCCAAGGAGATCATAAAAAGATCTCTGAGTGGAGAGCAAAAGAGGGGAAAGCTAAGACACTTCGGGTTCGACCCGACTTGAATTTTGAGAAAATACTATGAATCAACTCATTGATAAAATCAACGAAGAGCATGTAAAATCTACATTGGCTAACTTCGCTCCTGGCGATACCGTGAAAGTTCTTCTAAAGATCAAAGAAGGGGACAAAGAGCGTACCCAGGTTTACGAAGGTACCGTTATCGGACGTAAAGGACGCGGAATTTCTGAAACTTTTACCGTTTTAAGAGTCGCAGGCGGTTACAAAACACAACGTACAATGTTTGTCCACAGCCCAAAAATCTCTGTAGAGGTGAAGCGTTTCGGTAAAGTGCGTCGCGCCAAGCTGAACTATCTTCAGCATAAAACAGGTGCTAAAGCGCGCGTAAAGGATAAAATCGCCCCTAAAGCGAAGTAGATGTCTCTATATACCTACGAGAACGAGGCCAGGGATGCTGGCTTTTTAACAATTGCTGGTGTTGACGAAGTGGGCCGTGGCCCGCTTGCCGGCCCCGTTGTCGTAGCAGCTTGTATATTACCAGATCGCTTTTCACTTGAGGGACTGAACGACAGCAAGCAATTGACCAAAGAAAAGCGCGAGCAAATCTACGATATTCTTTCTACAAATCCCTTTGTTCACTATTCCATTTCTGTATTGGATCACACCGAGATAGACCGTTTAAATATTTTGCAGGCTACTCTCCTTGGGATGCAGGAAGCCATTATGAAACTAGAACCCAAACCCGATTTTGTATTGATAGATGGTAATAGGGGCCCAAAAATAGACATCCCTTACAAAGCTATTGTTGATGGAGATAAAAAATCGGCTTCTATCGCTGCCGCATCCGTTATTGCCAAGGTGACCAGAGACAAATTGATGCTGGAACTCGATAAACAGTTCCCGATGTGGAAATTTTCTCAGCACAACGGGTATGGAACAAAATTGCACTTAAACCTGATTCAAGAGCATGGGGTTAGCCCCGTCCACCGTCGGAGTTTTTCTCCGGTGCGCCTTTTTCTAAAAAAATCGGCGCTTCCAAGGGAATATTTGCTTGAACAGATGGATCTGGGTATGTTAGATCCTAACCATATCGGTGATACACTATGATTCATGTTGTCCTTTCAGGTCCTTCCGGAGTTGGCAAGTCCACATTGGCAGAGAAACTGATACGCCAGGGTGTTTGCGAAAGGAATGTCTCTTGCACCACACGTCCAAAACGAGCGAATGAGATCAACGGCGTCGATTATGACTTCGTGTCCGACGAACAGTTTCATCAAATGGCGAAGAGAGGGGAATTTGTCGAGGTCAAGGAGATCTTTGGCCATCTTTACGGTACAAAGTTGGAACGGATACAAAAGGCCAAGAAACCCCTTTTGTTTGTTGTTGATGTAGATGGGATGCTCTCTTTAAAAAATGCCCGTGTCCCGATAATGAGCATTTTTATTCTTCCCCCAAGTTTAGATCTTTTAAAATCAAGATTAATGCGGCGCGGTTCGAATACAGAAAAAGAGATCGACCAGAGAATTGAAAGGGCAACCTACGAGATGGCCAAGAAGGATCTTTACGATGCCCAGGTCATCAATGATGATCTCACAGTATGTTATAAAACAGTTAAGGAGTTTATACAATCTCATGAAAAATCATAAACCATTGACCACCGAGTCTTTTCTGGTAGACACAAAAGATCTATTCAAATTAGCTCAATCTCTCATCGGCAAAGCCCGACATGAGATCAGAGCCGGCAAAGAGGTAAAGCTGAACCATCTTTTTCATAAGTAGCTGTTCTATTTAAAATTTTTTTGATCAACAAAAAAAGCCCGAACACTCTACACTGAATGCACTTATGAGACAACACAACAAAACATTGATCACGGCCGCTTTGCCGTATGCAAATGGGCAGATCCATGTAGGCCATCTGGCCGGTGCCTATCTGCCTGCGGATATTTACCATCGCTATTTAGTCGGCAAGGGTGAAAAAAGTCTTTTCATTTGCGGTTCAGACGAGTACGGCATCGCCATTACCATTAAGGCGGAGGAGGCTAAAAGGACCCCCCAACAACAAGTGGACCATTTTCACAAGATCAATAAGAAGTTGTTTTCGCGCATGGGAATCGATTTTAGCCACTACTCAAGGACCAGTCTTCCCCACCATGCTGAAAGGACACAGGCGATTTTTAAAGAGCATCTTCGCAATGGTTGGATTGAAAAGAAGACCATTCACCAACTCTTTTCCCCTGCCGAGGGGCGTTTTTTAGCCGATCGTTACGTTGTGGGGACCTGCCCCAAGTGCGGATACCATGAGGCAAGAGGGGATGAGTGTACAAAGTGTGGTGCTAGCTTTGAGGCTACCGATCTTCTCAATCCTGTTTCAAAGATGACGAAGAAACCTTTAGAGCTTAAAGAGACCGAGCACTATTTTTTTCGTTTTGATCTTTTCAAAGAGCGTCTTAAAAAGTGGCTTGAGACCAAAAATTTTAAGCCGGCGACGATGAATTTCAGCCGTCAATATATTGAAGACCTCAAACCACGCTGTATCACTAGAGATTTGGACTGGGGTGTCCCTCTCCCGATCGATGGGACAAAGGGTAAGGTTTTGTATGTCTGGTATGATGCACCTATCGGTTACATCAGTGCTACCTATGATTTACAAGCCGAGTGCGTAAATGAGTATTGGCTCGATCCGAAAACCCGGTATGTCCAGTTTGTCGGTAAGGACAACACCACGTTTCATTCTGTGTTATTTCCTGCCATGATTATGGGACAAGATACCCCGTATAAATTAGTAGATGATTTGGTTGTCAATGAGTTTTTGAACTTGAAAGGGGAGAAGTTCAGTAAATCTTCGGGCAACTCCTTAGATCTTGAATCGATGCTCCGCTGGATCTCGTCTGACCAGCTCCGTTTTTATTTGAGCCTTATAGCTCCTGAACACCAAGACTGCGATTTTTCCTTTGAGGATCTGATTGTCAGGGTAAATTCGGAGCTCGTTGGAAAATTAGGGAATTTTATCCATCGTACTCTAACTTTCATCCAATCCAAGATAGGGTCGGTCCCTAAAGTAGGGGTTCTAGAGGTAGGGGACCAAGAATTCCTCAACCAAATAGAGGCTCTTTTAGATACCGGTGCCGCAAATTATGAAAATTTTTCCATAAAAAAAGCTGTGGAAACCCTACTTGAAATGGCCCAACTATCCAACCGCTATTTTGACCACCAAAAGCCCTGGAGTCTTGTTAAAGATCCTCTAGCAAAAAATAGACTAGAAACAATTTTAGCTGTTTGTTTGAAAGCTGTCCAAGCCCTTTTGGCTCAAATGGGCCCTGTTGTACCCGTTGCCACAAAACAGGCTTGGGGATTTTTAGGGCATGCAGTCGTTCCCCCAAGGGCGCAGGCGATGTCAATAGAAGTTGAGAGATTGGAACCTCCCCTCCCTCTCTTTCAAAAATTAGAACCCCCCGTTAAGGATGAAACTATGAGCGAACCCACCGAAGCCTGTCAGCTACAGACGGCCAAAACCACGCCGATGCCCGATCATCATAAAGAGCTAACTCCGATGATCGAATTTTCCGATTTTGAAAAAGTTGATTTACGTGTTGCTTTGGTTTTGGAGTGCGTGGCAGTGCCAAAAAGCGAAAAGCTTTTGCAGTTTACTCTAGATGTAGCCGGAGAAAAAAGGGTGATCCTCTCTGGAGTCAGGCAATTTGTGCAAGACTCAGCGGCTTTAGTAGGAAAAAAAGTAGCCATCGTCGCGAATTTGAAACCCAGAAAAATGATGGGTATAGAGAGTCATGGAATGATTCTTTCCGTCATGGAAGAGGGTGTCTTTGAAATGCTTTCCTTCTCCTCTGCACCTTCAGGCGGCAGGATCGGCTAGCCAAACGCCCCTTTTTGAAGGGGCATGTCCCGCTGATCTAAAAAATATTATTAGAGGAATTGAGAGGCCTCTTCAATCGCTTTGTCGATCCCCATTGCTATTTGAAATCGATTCGCCTCTTCAATCATATATGCAGGTGTCGAGATGATCCGATTTTTTATGTCTACGACGCATTCGTCTGCTGTACAGCTCTTAAATGTGACCCAGTTGCTACTCTCTTTGTAGGTTGTATCTTCACCCAAAGTGATTGTGATCCCCTTTTGATTTTTTAGGGCGATAGCAACTACTGCGGGGGATATGCAAATGGCGACTATCGGTTTATTTTGCATGTGGAAGGCTTGTATCTTTGATGCCAACTCTTCAATAACCTCGCCCTCAAATCCTTTGGACTTATAGTTGGATAAAATCTTTGCAGCTCCAAGCCCTCCCGGAAGGCATAGGTAATGAAAATGATCTGGATTTAATGCATTCAACGGTTGTACGTTCCCCCGGGCTATCCTAGCTGCTTCATCGATGATATCACGCTCTTCGCCCCTTTCAGTTCTCCCTTTGATGTAAGAGCGGGCCGTAAATGTCCCTTCGGGGGCAAAACCCACCCAATCGATACCCCTTTTTTCAAGAGCAAGCAGGCATAAGACCGCCTCGTTGATTTCTGTCCCCTCTTTATGGCCGCAACCCGAAAAAATAACCGCCGCACGCATTCCCCACCTCCTGTAAAGAAAAGGTTAGTGCTTACGGGGTTAAATTTTCAATATTTCTAACCAAAATGGGAGCGATCTTTAATAAAGACTTAAGACAGGGGCTAGTCTAGATTTTCAAGTCCAAGAGATCTTCAAAAAGGGACTCTTGTTTCAGTTCCATCGAGGGAGGGGTCGTCTTTTTCAGATTTTCCCTTAAAAAGTGTTTCAGCCCTGTGAATCGCTCTTCAACGGAAACGCTTTTTACCGCGATTGCGATCGCGCGCTTCGATCCAACAAGGATCACAAGTTTCTTTCCACGGGTGATCCCTGTGTAGACAAGATTTTTTACCAGCAGTTTAAAATGACTCGTATGGATCGGCATCAAAATCACGGGGCATTCGCTCCCTTGGTATTTATGGACGCTGACCGCATAGGCAAGAATCAACTCGTCCATTTCGGTGAAATTGTAAACGACCTCTTGCCCATCAAAGAGGGCGACAATCTCCTCTTCATGCTCGTCAATTTCTACGATTCTTCCCACATCACCGTTAAAAACTAGCTTATCGTAGTTATTACGCACCTGCATCACTTTATCCCCCAACCTAAAGGTGCGCCCCATTTTAGTGACCCTTTTCAAGGAGGGATTCAACTTATCCTGTAGGGCTATATTGATATTCAAAGTACCCAAGACCCCTTTTTTCATAGGGGAAAGAACCTGAATCTCATCAAACGGGTGAAAGTGTCTCTCCTCAGGGAGTTTTTTTGTCACAAGCTCTAAAATTTTTGCGAGGATATCTTCGGGCTTTTCTAGCGGAATAAACCAAAAATCGGATTTGGGATCCTCTTCCAGTTCAGGAAACTGCCCCTGGTTTACCCTATGGGCGTTGCGGACGATTCTCGACCCTTTGGCCTGGCGGAAGATCTCTTTGAGCCGAGTCGTAAGGATAGTTTCCGACTCGATCATATCTTTGAGAACGGTCCCAGGACCCACGCTCGGGAGCTGATCTATATCTCCAATGATCAAAAGGCGTGCTTTGGAGGGGACAGCCCTCAGTAAATGTCCCATGAGCTGCGTGTCGACCATACTGGCCTCATCGATGATCAATAGGTCGCATTGAAGAGGATTTATCCTATTTCTCTTGAATCCTCCCTGTACGAAGTCCATCTCCAAAAGGCTATGGATCGTCGATGCCTTCCGTTTTGTGATCTCGCTCAATCGTTTGGCTGCACGGCCGGTGGGTGCCCCTAATAGGATTTTTCCGGTGATTTTTTCCGACAAAGCTAAAATCGCTTTTGTAATCGTGCTTTTACCGGTACCGGGTCCGCCGGTGATGATGTGGACCTTCTCTTGCATACTTTTGGTAATCGCGACTATCTGCTCTTGGGCAAAGGAGATCCCTAACTGAGCCTCAACCCAAGCGATCGCTTTTTCACAATCGACGGAGCGGAGCGCACACTGGTGAGTGGTAAGCCTTTCCAGCTCTTCTACAATCCCGATCTCAGTTTCGAACATCTGCTTCGTCCAAAGGGTAAAGTCGGAAGCCTTTTCATGCATTAAGAGCGATACTAAACGCCTCTCATTAATCAGCGGCTGGACCTCTTTTTCGATGAGGTCTGGGCTTACTTCCAAAAGGTTTGTCCCATGCTGTAACAGACCTTTAAGCGGATAGCACGAATGCCCCTCTTCACTCAAAACCCGAAGAATATGTTCTATTGCGGATGCGATTCTTTCAGGGGACTCCTTATCCATCCCGATTTCCTGCGCCAACGCGTCCGCAGTTTTAAATCCAATCCCTGCGATATCTCGTGCAAGCTGGTAGGGGTTTTTTTGGATCACCTCTAGGGCTTGCTCTTTGTAACGGCGGTAGATTTTTTGCGCCAAGGACAAACTCACATTATGGCCTCTTAAGAAGACCATTACATTTCTTATTGCCCCTTGCTCAGTCCAGGAGGCCTTGATTTTGTCCAGTCTTTTGTTTCCGATCCCCTCTACTTCCTCGAGACGGTCGATATGTCTGTCGAGGATTTCAAAGGTTTTAGTCCCAAAGTACTCCACAATCCGCTTAGCGTACGTGGATCCGATCCCTTTGATAACTCCCGACTCTAAATAGCGTTCAATCCCTTTAAGATCTTTAGGAAGGCTGACCTCAAAAGCTTCGACTACGAATTGTCTTCCAAACGACGAGTGATGCTTCCACATCCCTGTTGCCGTGATAATCTCCCCGGAAGCTATCGGCATCATATTCCCAACAACTACAACAGGCTCTTTAAAAACGGGGCTTTTCAGTCGGGCGACAGTGTACCCGTTTTCCTCATTTTGAAAGACGATTTGATCGATCGTTCCGGCAAGTGTTTCAAGCATGCAACGGAGTGTAGCTTAAATGGGTCATTAGAGACAAACAAACCTTAAACTCCTTACCCTTTTTTGGATGGATTGTTTAGGTAGGATCAAGGAAATAGTAGGTTAATTTAAACAAAGGATCTGTTAAAATACCCTCTTATTTTGATTTTTTTATGGGAGTTTCTAAAGATGAACGGGTTAAACCTTTTTTTGCCTTCCGTGTTTTCCCAATCCCAGAAAACAACCTCCGAAAGGCTCGCTTCGATTGAAAAAACGCAGGAGCTTATTGAGCAAAACTGCACAAGAAATTTTGAGAAAGAGGCTATACAAAATCCTAAAAATTTTTTAAAATCCCTACAGAAACTGGTTGAAAGAACCAAAACAAATATTTCTATAGAGGAAGCAAAAGAATTTATTGAAAAAGAGCTGCAATTTGCCACTATTTACCACCAGGCGCTTTTGCCCCCTTCAACCTCATTACAAACAAAAACCAAAGACCTTTTAGCCGGTATCGTTCTGCAAATTGACAATATGGTGCAAGCTTTCGGGATAAAAGATTTTTTTGAGCCGCCAAAGCATGAGTGGAGCGCAAGCCAAAAAGTAAATACGATTACAATATTGAGAGCCACTTTTTCCGAGTTACTGAGCGCTCCATTTAAAATTGGATACACCGTGTTTACCACATTTTTTATTTTGTTGAGCCTGATTTGGGACAAGCTGGAGCCGATTCCGTCATTTCTACCGAAATGTGAAAATCTATCGGCTGATGTAATGAAGGGAAATAAAGAATTTTTCGGACGAGTAGAGGTGATTCAGAGTATTGGAAATATTCTAAAAATCGGAAAGCATCCAATACTGGTAGGCCCTTCAAGAGTTGGAAAGACCCACACTGTACGCGCTTTTGCAAAGGCGGTCGCAGAGGGAAAAATTCCCGACCTCAAAGATAAGAGGGTTTTTTATGTCAACAGCTCCGTTTTGGTTGAGAAGCAGCCAAGCTGGGCAAGTGTCAGTCCTTTGAAAGCGCTTAGCGAACGGATGGGACCCCACAGAGATAATATCATCCTGGTTTTGGACGAGA
Organism: Chlamydiota bacterium; assembly: GCA_016866475.1. GTDB lineage: Bacteria > Chlamydiota > Chlamydiia > Chlamydiales > RGXB01 > RGXB01. The sequence continues at coordinate 32,600 of VGMF01000007.1, forward strand.
TACACATGGTAGCCAAAGGGGAGGAAAAGCTTGCCGATGTGTTGAAAACCATGTTGGATGAGGGGGGGGAGCTCCCCCATGTGATAGGGATCACTACCGATAGGGAATACGCGGAATACGTGGAAAAAAATAGAGCCTTTAGCCTCCGCTTCCAGCCTATAAGGCTCAAGGGATCGACCGAAGCTGAAACAAAACTGATCTTGTCTCAGTTTGCTTTGAAACACCCTTCTCACCCTTTGATGGATGAGGGGACTATCGATCTCATCTTTAGATTGTCATCCGGACAAAAAGAGGAGGATCTACCCCAGCCTCAAGCCGGATTGAACCTTTTAAAGCGCTGCATCAACCATAGCCAAACATTTACCATTACCGATAGACAAAATAAAATCCACACTTTGGAACAAGAGATCCTTAGCTTGCGATCTGTGGATCTGGTTGCGAACCAAAGGACATCTGCCCCGTCTATACTAGGAAAAGAAGAGGAACTCAAAGCCTTGAAAAAAGAGGAGTCTTTGACCCATGAGCGCCTGGAGAATTTTGAGAAGCTGAAGTCTTTTTACCGAATGCTGCGCCAGGAAAGGTTTGAGTCGGTTTTAGAATCTTCCAAATTGCAAACAAAAGGTGATAAGGGGTGTAAAAAAGCATTCTGGGCTTACGTGCTGCAGCATTTTATCGAGCCCGTTTTTTTAGAAAAAATCAGGGGAGAGGCAAGAGAATTAGGACTTGAGCCTGTGATCACCCGGGAATTGGTTCAAAAGCTTGCCGGTCAAAATACTTGAAATAAACGGTTGTAGGGATGAAAAATAGAACGATTTTAATTTAATTCTTAAAAAATCCTTAAATCAGAACCCTAGAAAGTCCGAGGGAAAAACATGATCGAGTCTTTAAGTATATTCAGACATACATACTTCAACGACCTCTTTTTGCAACAGAGGCAACTAGACCGAGGGCAACATTTTACTGTCCTAACGGTTATTTGCAACTCCCTTTTGGTGCACTGGAACTGGATATCCTCCTCAACCGGTAAGGAATCTTTTTTTAATACAAATAGACAAAAGATTACGAAATGGACCCAGCTGACCTCTATTGGGTATATGCTTTTGCCTCAAGGGCCATTTCAAGCTCGAGTCAACAAGGGCATAGGTATTTCTGCTCGTCTTTCTAGATGTTTACAGGTCGTTACGGCAATAGCGCTTTGTAGTTTGCGCTCCTATCGGCGGGCTGCCGGAATTTTGACAGGGCTTTTTTTAGCTCAATTGCAACGGGATCAAAAATTGCCAGTACAGGTCCATCAATCGATCCGTTTTTTCGGATTTTTTTTAAGGCTGCATGAATTTTTTACCATTCCGGTGGAGAACCTTTTTACACTCTTGGATAAGCTGGAAGATTGCGTCGATATTTTTGATGGATGCAACCGGTTTTTACAGAGCCGGGGGAAAGGTGTCGATGTCGCCAATCTAAGCTTGCCAAAAACTTTCACTCCCAAACCTAACGTCTCTTTGGAGTATGCCCAAAAAGTAGTTAGGAAACAGACGCTTCCTACTCTGCAATTTGAAACTCGATCCGTGCATTTGATCCCTCCGTTTCTTGAGTTGGAGCTCAAAGACGGTCTGAATAAACCAAAAAAAGGGGAGGTCATCCAACGATTTTTATCCAAAGTAGAAGAGTATGGTTTCCAAGGGTTTTTAGGCGAAGGCTTTGAAAAACTTAAAAAAGCCTACCTGGATGGAAAGTTAGCGGACCTAGTACCCTTAAAATTGGATCTGTTTGACGACTGCGTGGGGCTATATTTGCGCTACATGGCAACGCTCAATAAAGAGGAGATGGAACCGCTCATTAAATCTTTTGATGATATCGGAAACTACTGTAGCGACGGATGGATCGGCGAGATATCCTCATTGCTTCCGGCCTTTAAAGATGCGGGGATAGAGGCTAAATTTCATGCCCATCTGTCTCAAGTGAGGGGGGAATGGCTGAACGAAAAGCTAAGGGCGATGGAAGCGAAGGGAGGAAAATTTTCCGCCTCTTTTTTTGAAAAATTTTTTGGTGGGATCAATAATGTCCATTTCCAGCAATGGATCCACCTAAGCGCCAGACCGTTCCTAAGAACAAAAACCGGGGAATTTGCAGCAGTTACATCAGCAAATACCGGCTTTTTGAGCGATGCTGTCAGTGGTAAAATTCATGCATTGGGATGGAAACGTCTTTTTTCTAAAGATTTTGAAACTCTACCCCCCTCCTATTGGGTCGATAAGCTTAAAGAAGCGATGAGTCCACAACTGATTCTAGACGGGAAAGGTGTGATGAAGATCTACCAAACCATCACCTCCAAAGACCTTAAAGACTGGATCGCAAAAAACCACGAAAGGCTCCCTTTGGTTGATGAAAATGGATACAATCCGCTCTTTTTTGTAGACAGGGAGGATATAGAAGGGTACAGCCTTTTACAGCTCACCGATCAAGGTCTTCGCTTATTTTTATTGGATATTGGTGTTTTAAAACCCAGCTCCTAAGAATTTCTAGCTGTAAAGGCCCCATTTTTAGTTTAAAAAAGGCTTGCTCCCTATTTCTTTTTTCGGGTATCACCGATATAAAAGCCAAGGGGAGATTTCTTTTTTATGGGAAAAGAATTTCTAGAATCGAAGAAATGCACAGCCTGTTCCTCGAATGATAAACCTCTGCATCGAAACGAAGCAGAACCCTTTTTAGCCCAACTCGACGGTTGGGTGCTTGAGGGTGCAAATGCATTGGAAAAAACCTTTCATTTCAAAGATTTTGCAAAACCGCTTCAGCTCCTGAATGCGATAGCGTTTGTAGCTGAAATGCAGGGGCACCATCCCGATATGGAGCTCTCATGGGGGCGTCTTTTTGTCCGCTTGTACACGCACAAAATCAAAGGACTTCATCTCAATGATTTTATCTTAGCTAAAAAAATCGATGAAATTTGCAGGATAGCAACATGATTGTCCTTGAAGGTAAGGGGATTAAAGCAACTTTCGATCCTGAGCATGGTTTGAACATGGTCAGCCTTGTCATTGAAGGGCATGAATTGATCGAGCAATCTACAAAAGAGCGGTTTTTGGAAAGCTCAAGGGGACTCGGCCCCTTAATCGGGCCCCATTTTCATCATAGAGCTACAGACTCAATTCCTTACCTGAATGATGAAATTTTAAACCGTCTTTCAAAAAAGCTTCGGTTTCGGAACGAAGCAGAACCATTTTCTCATGGAATAGCAAGATATGTGCCTTGGAAAGTCCTTAAGAAAGATGGACGCCGGTTCAAGGCTGTTTTGGACTCTCACGATGAAATTGAGGGGTTGACCCTCGCTGAAATCGAGGGATTTGATTTTAAGCTGGAGTTTGAAGCTGAGGTTTTAGAGCGGGAAATCCGTATTGTCTACAGTGCAAAAAGCACGTCCAGCCCGGTTGTTGTTGGTTTGCATACCTACTATGCCCTAGATCCGGCGATGAAAACGGCAGATCTGGCAGGAGCCCCGTTTTACTATGACAAATTGAATAAAATGTCGGTCCCTCCCGAATGGTTCGGAGATCGGGTTTTAAAGATACCTCTAGATAGGCCGCTCGATTTTACCTTTTCCCCTAAATTAGGTCGCGATGGGTTCGCAGAAGTTGAAGTGAGAAGAGGCGCCTTGTCCCTTTTGATTCAAGCAAAAGCGCAACCCGACCTGTCGTTTCAATTGTATCGTTTGGATAAGAGTCCGTTCATCTGCATAGAGCCAATAGCAGCAATCAATCCAAAAATTGTCACACAAAAAAACGCCTCGATGGAGGTAAGGATATCTCTGTAAATGTTCCATTTTTTTCGCTATTCAATCGCCCCGCTTTTTCTCATGATAGCAACCCCTCTATTTGCCTTTCTTTTTTGGTTTACCGCCACAAACCTGGATGGTTCGTTATCGGCATTACTAGATTTTATCCAAAAAGAGGGGGCTAAAAACGTTCTATACGATGTTATCCGGCCCGTATTTTTTGGATCTCGTCTCTCCTGGTTTGTCCTTACCTGTTTTGCCCTATTTCAAATTCTTTTGATGAAGATTGTGCCTGCCAAGAATTATTTTGGACCAAGGACGGGAAAAGGGAATGTTCCTATTTACAAAGAAAACGGGGTAGCATGCTTCATCATCACCCTACTGACCTTTTTTGGACTTACACATTTTACCGCATTCTTCAATCCCGGGTTGCTCTATGCCCATTTTGGGGAGTTTATAGGTTCTATGAACCTTTTGGGCCTCATTTTTTGTGCTTTTTTGTACATCAAAGGGATGTACTTCCCATCGAGCTCAGATCACAGTAAAACAGGAAACTTGATTTTTGATTTTTATTGGGGTACCGAGCTTTATCCCCGTGTTTTTGGGATAGATTTGAAGCAATGGACGAATTGCCGTTTTGGTATGATGGGTTGGCCCTTGGTCATCCTCAGCTATCTTTACACACAAGCCGAAGCAGGTGGTTTGACCTATGCGATGATCGTCAGCGTGGGTCTACAGCTTTTGTATGTGACTAAGTTTTTTGTTTGGGAAAAAGGGTATATGCGTTCCATCGATATCATGCATGACCGCGCAGGGTATTACATCTGCTGGGGTTGTCTTGTGTGGCTCCCTGTAATTTACACCTCGGTTCCGCTCTTTTTAGTTCGTCTCCCTGAAACCCTGAATAGTATCGGTGCGGTTATTTTGTTTATTCTTGGCGCGATCTCCATCATGGCGAATTTTTGGTGTGATTTTCAAAGAATGTTGCTCAGGGAACAGTTCCAGAAAAACGGGAAACTTACCCAGATAACCTACATACAGGCGACTTCGAAAGAGGGGGAGGATAAGGGCAAGGTGTATCCTCTCATCACCGGCGGCCTATGGGGCATTTCGAGAAACTTCAGATATGTTCTCGAGCTTATGGCTACCTTTTTCTGGACTTTGCCGGCAGGTTTTTCCTTAGTGCTCCCCTGGTTTTATTTCTCTTTCTTAGTTCTGTTACTGGTGGATAGGGCTAACCGAAACGACCATAGATGTCGCTTGAGGTACAAGGAAGACTGGGATGCGTACTGTAAAAAAGTACCCTACAAGATTTGTCCATGGATTTACTGAGATGTTAAAAAAAGGGCCCCAATCGAATTCGGGCCCTTTTTTTTGGTTAGATCAGATTTAAGACACCTATATGAAGGGCTCAATCGCTTTTTTTAGGCATGTGGGATGCCATCTTGTGAGCCGTAGATAAAAAGGTATAGAAACTGGACACGGCCATAATGCAAATGGCCCCATCGACAAATTTTTTCTTTGTAGGCTCCATCGATGCGACTCTTGCCCCTATCGCTAAAATGGCCCCAAGACCCAATGTAAGAAAAAGGTTATCCTTAGCCTCTACAAGTTTCGGGCGCATTACCAATGGGACAAAATCTCGACTGAGATCGTAATCGAAAAGGGTTCCGTTCAAGGATTTTCTTAGAATTTCGAAATGCATCATAATTGTCTAACTAAAATTTGGGTTTTAAAAAGAGTTCGTTGTTGGCGTAATTAACAAAAGTATTGACCTCTGAAATGTAGGAACAAAACTTAAAGAATACCAAACTAAAAGCTGTGACCTTTAATAGAGATGCAGCATTTGGGGGCATGCGAAATACTCTAGTGGCTCCTAAACAAAATCCGGCACTAGCGCTAACAAAGAAGAGTTCCTTTTTTTCCCTGTAAACGGAACGGATCATCTCTTTGCTTAAATCTGAGGGGTTTAAAGGGAGCTGTTCTACCGTTCCGCCTATCGAATTTCTAATTATTTGAAATTGAGAAATACACATAAGTCTTATAAATTTAATTTATTTAATCTGTTGTGTAATTAAATCATTTTTAACAATTAATTAAAAGTTTGTTTATTTGAAATAGTTAGAAGTGTCTCGTAGAGGGCCCCTGTAGCGGCTAGGACGACATCTTGGACGCGTGCTCTGTCCAGGTTTGTCCAACGTACGCCAAACTTCCGTTCATAGAGGCTGTAGGCCTCATGTGCTTTTTTTAAAGAGGCTCTTCCTAAAGAAAGGAGTTGTTGCACTTGTGAGGGGTCGAGACCTAAGTTGTTATTCAAGAAAAGATCGGAATCGTCATGACTCAAAAGCGATTTAATGTAGCTGGGGTAAAGGGCAAAAGCTGTGTCAAAAGCCTCTTTTTCATCAAAATGAAATTCTTTCAAAATGGTCTTAAAAAAATGGATTGGATCGAACACCTCGAAAACTTTAGATATCGGCCCCACTGCGGCCCCGGGGGCTCCTTGGAAGGATTTGAATTTTTCGGGCAGGGCAAAGTAGAGATTATTTACAAAATTTCTTTTCTGAAAATGGTTCTGTGAGACCCTTTTAAGCCGTTTGAGTCCCTGGACAGTTTTTAGATCTCCAGGATATGTCGGGACAAACTTCATCGCTTCTAATTTCATCCGTTCCGGCTCAGATGTGATCAATGCCTCTTTGTTTTCAAAGAGAGCCGTTTTTGGATTCAAGATCCCTTGGTTTAAGAGACTTTTGATCATTCTACGCGACTCCATTTTTTTTGAAGGGGAGTTGGCGTCTGGGACGAATGTTGCATTGTCTAAAAAACCTTTTAGTTCCTCAACCCCATAACCGCTAAAGTAGGCGACCCCAGGCTCCGGCATGTAACACGAGAGGGGATAGGTTTTATGCATCGCCGCTCGGACGGTCATATCGATTTGAGCTGCAACTCTGGAGAGTTTTTGGGCTTGTTGTCCGAACCCATAGCCCAAAGAAATCAAGGAGGGGAAATTGCAATTCGCGATCTCATCCTCTATGATTGCGTCTAAAATGGTGAAGTACCCCTGTTCTTTTGCTTTGAGGGATACAGCATCATCATCCATAGTTAGAAAATAGCTTATAGCATCGGGGGCTAAAGATTCGATTTTTAGAACAAGTTCTTGGGTTGCCGGACTGTCCATGCAGGCTTGTCGTATTTTGCAAAAAGGGATCTTCTTATGAATCGATTTTTTCAATCTATTGCCATCTTCGAGCTCAAGTTCAGCACGTAGAAGAGCAGCTTTTTTCGGATCAAGGATTTTGACCATTTTGAAAGCCTGTCTCGGTTTATCAAGATGACTGGAAGCCTTTTTTTTGTGTTTGTAAATGAGTGGGATTTTCCAAAAAAACCCTGTTGCGGCCACATGCTTGTCATCAAAGCCTTTAAAAGAGGCGACAAGGTCGCGAAAAGCGTTGTTTAAACTTTGATCGATCGACTTGAATTGATTCATCCCGAAGGTCAAAAAGAGCCTGGATGTTGCCTCTTCCATATTGGATTGCCCAGATTCCCAAAAACCCTCTTTGAAAATGAGCGCTGTCTGGTTCTCGATTTTTTGGATCAGGGGAGGTTTTTCATTTCGGGAGTAGAGTCTGGGCTGCGTAGATGTGGGGATCGAAATGAGATAAATTGGTTTTGAGGGATCGACAAATTCCCCTTCAGCCCTGTTATTGTTTTGTGGTTTTATCCATTTTGAAATTTTTGTCGCTTTATTTTCATCGTACTTAAAAGGGAAATGGGGACTAACAGACCCGGTATTACTTGAAATAAGATTATAAAGCCAATCCTGCCGCACCTGTTTTTTCTCAAGGTGCTCATGGAACTGGGTCTCAAAGTAATTTTTTTGAAGATCGGAAAATACGGTTCTTTGTGGCATCATTGGTATATTATATAATAATTTATGTATTTTCATCAATCAAGATCGCCCTTTATTCCCTTAAAAAAAAGGTCGGCTGGCCTCTAAGAATCGGCGGTAAAGCTTTAAAAATCCATTTACATCCCGGATAATTTCACCTAAATGGCAACGTTTTTAAGGGACTATGAAGCGGGCCCTTTTTTAGTTTTAAAAACTGAATATCAATCTCTTGTGTTTTTTAAAAAAAAAAGATAGAGCAAGGGGTATGTTTGTACGTGTCGGGTTACCGATTGCATCGGGGTTAGGAGTTTTGTTGGCTGTAGCAGCGATGGTGGCTGGGGCTCAAAAAGCACCTTTAAGACCCATCCCTTTTCCCCCTTCCGTCTCCCCATATAAGCACACGATCGCCGGGAGCGGAGTCGTAGAGGCCTCCACGGATGATATCTACATCGGCACCCCGTTCAACGAGATCATATGGGACGTATTTGTTGAGGTTGGGGACGAGGTAAAAAAAGGGGATCTTCTATTCCACCTGGACACACGCACTTTTGATGCACAGTTAGTTGAGGCGATGGCTGCTAAAGAGAAGGCACAGGTCGAATTGGAAAATATTTCTACCGAGCTATCCCTTTACAACGCACTTAGCGATAAGCGGGCAATCAGCTTGAACAGTTACAACCAAACTTTTTACAGAAAACAGGCGGCAGAGGTGGCTTTGGAGGCAGCGGAGGCAAAAATCCGGACAGCTAAGACGTATATCGACAGGTCATTTGTGAAGGCCCCTTGTGATGGCAAAGTGTTGCAAAAAAGCATTCACAGGGGAGAAACTGCCAACCTCAACCCTTTCAATAATGAGAGCCTAATTGTATTCGGTCCGAAATGCCCATTTCATTTGCGGGTAAGTATCGATGAAGACGATGCATGGCGATTTCAATCCAATACGTGTGCTGTTGCTTTTGTGAGGGGGAACAGCTCCTTGAAATACCCCTTGAAATGGGTACGCACCGAACCTCTCATGATCCCAAAAAGATCGTTAACCGGGGACAATGCAGAGAGGGTAGATACGCGTGTTCTTGTAGTCATTTACAGTTTTGACTGCGATACCCCTTTTGTGTACATGGGGCAGGTGATGGATGTTTATATCCAGGCCATTTCTGCCGATACTAGGTACCCTGATGCAAAGATGTAGAGCAATTTTTTTTCTGATTGCTTTCGGGTGCAGTGTCGGACCAAAATACCATCCGCCAAAAACTGAGGTCGCAACCGACTATAAGAATAGCGACAAAGAGATGGGCTCAAATGACCCAGAGCCGGTCAATTTGTGCGTCTGGTGGAAACAGTTCAAGGATCCCACTCTAGATACCCTCGTGGAAAAAGCCTTCGCAAATAATTTTGATCTGTTGCAAGCCTTTGAAAGGATCCGCCAGGTGCGCGCATACTATAATATCCAGACAGCGAACCTGTTTCCAAGTCTGGATTTCAACGGAACTTTCAGCCGGTACGCAACCAGCCAAAATCTTTTCGATTCACCATTTCTAGGCCCAAGAATACAAAATCTGTTCCAATTGGGATTTGACGTGAATTGGGAAATTGATCTTTTTGGAAGATTAAGAAATTTAAAAGCTGCCGCCCAAGCCGATCTTATTGCCACTAAAGACGACTACATATCCCTTATGGTTACAGTTCTAGCTGATGTTGCGAGAAATTATACCCTTTACAGGGCTTTTGAAAAAAAAGGGGAAAATTTAAAGAGGCAAATTCAGGTAAAAAAAACCATCAACGATCTCAATCGGTCTTTAGCCAAATCGGGGCTGGAATCCTGGGATTTGTTTTACTTAACAAGAGCCCAGATCCGCGCTTTGGAGGCGAAGGTGCCCCCCTTGCAAATGCAGATGGAGTACGCGGTGAACAGGTTGGCAGTACTCACAGGGGAGCAACCCGAATTTTTTACAATCAAAGGGGAGGGGGATATTTTAAAGGCCCGGGGGTTGATTCCTCTAAATATCCCGTCAAAACTTCTACAAAGGCGGCCCGACATCCGCAAAAAAGAAAGAGAGCTTGCTGCTGCAACGCATCGGACAGCTGCAGCAGTAGCCGATTTTTTTCCCACCTTTTCTTTGAGCGGTTCGTATGGGTGGGAGGCCAGCCGCTTTTTTAAGTGGTTTCGTCCCGAAAGTAGTTCCTGGGACATCACACCTGGTTTGGCACTTCCCTTGATCAATTTTGGTCGCATACAATCTCAGGTACAAATCAAAGCAGCGGAACAAAAAGAGGTTTTTTACGCTTACCAAGCTGTAGTCCTCAAAGCCCTGGAGGAGGTGGAGAACAATCTATTCACCTATATGCAACAACAGGGGCGTATCGCCACATTAGAGTTGGAATACAAAGATTTTTTGGAGAATCAGGCTCTTGCTTTGAGCCGTTTTACTAGCGGGTTGAGCCCTTTAGTAGAGGCTTTGAACCAGGAGTGGAACTACTTGAATGTGGAGTATGAGTGGATTGAGGCCAACCAGGTCCTTTCGGAAAGCTTAATAGCTTTATACAAATCTTTGGGCGGAGAGTGGGAATGTTTCGGTACGCTTTGAAGATGTTGATCAACGACAGGGCTAAATATGTCGGTATCGTCACCGGGCTCTCCTTCGCCTCGTTTATTATTGTACAGCAGGCCTCTATTTTTGTAGGCCTGATGTTGCGCACGATAGGATTTATCTACGACACACCCCAACCCGATGTTTGGGTCATGGATGATAAAGTGCAGTTTATTGACGATACTAAACCAATGAGCGATACACGCCTGTATAGGGTCAGGGGGATTGATGGGGTAGCTTGGGCGGTGCCTCTTTACAAAGGGATTTTAAAAGCCCGTTTGAATAGTGGCAATTACCAAAACTGCAACCTGATCGGTGTCGATAGCGCCACTTTGATAGGAGCCCCCCCTATCATGCTGGAGGGGGATATCATCTCTTTAAGGGATCCCGATGCTATTATCGTTGACACCGTTGGGGCTAATGATAAACTCTCGTTGGATTTTCCCGTTCGCAGCCAACCTTTGGTTAATGGCGATGTTATTGAGATCAACGATAAAAGAGCCAAGGTTGTGGGGATTTGTAAGGCGGCAAGAACGTTCCAATCCCAGCCTACAGTCTACACCACTTACAATAGGGCGCTCAATTATGCTCCGAACGAAAGAAAGCTCCTCTCTTTCATATTGGTCAAAGCTAAAGAGGGGATCAGCCCGAAAGATTTAGCTAGATCGATTACCAATATGACCGGTCTCAAAGCTTTCGACAGAGAAGATTTTCGTTGGCTTACGATCTCGTATTATCTAAAATACACAGGGATCCCTATCAATTTCGGAATATCGGTCCTACTAGGTTTTATCATAGGCACAGCGATTGCCGGTCAGACATTTTATAATTTTACACTCGATAATCTCCGCTATTTTGCTACATTTCGAGCGATGGGAGCACCCATGACGATGCTCAGAAAAATGATTTTGCTCCAATCTTTTTGGGTGGGGGGAATCGGATGGGGAATCGGAACCGGAGCCGCCTCCATTTTTGGATTTGTGTCCAAAAACAGCGAACTTTCTTTTGTACTGACATGGTGGCTTTTTTTAGCTTCGATGACGGCCGTGGGGCTGATATCGGCACTCTCGTCGTTCCTGTCGCTAAAAAAAATTGAAAAGATGGACGCCTCCATCGTTTTCAAAAGTTAAAAAGGGGGAAAGATGGAGGCGATTCGCTGTGAAAAACTCTTTAAAACGTACGGTTCAGGTGCAAACGCGGTGCATGCCGTAAAGGGTGTGGATCTGGTTGTCAACACCGGTGAACTTCTTTTGATTGTCGGCCCCTCCGGCTCCGGAAAAACGACTCTGATCTCCGTTATAGCGGGCATTCTCCCCTACGAAGAGGGGGTATGCAATGTATTCGGCAAGGAGTATCGAGCTATGGACGAAGAGGAGAAGACTCGATTTCGAAAAACAAATATCGGATTTGTATTCCAGTCCTTCAATTTGATCCCCATGCTCACTGCAACGGAGAATGTTGCTGTACCGCTATTACTGAACGGTATAGAGAGTGTCGAAGCAGAAACCAGAGCAAAAACCCTTTTGACTGAGCTTGATCTTTCGGACAAACTGCAAACAAGTCCTAAAGAACTTTCGGGGGGCCAGCAGCAAAGGCTTGCCATCGCCAGAGGGTATATTCATGAACCGAGATTGATTGTTTGCGATGAGCCAACAGCCTATTTGGATCACAAAACAGGCGATATGGTGATGGAAATTTTGAAAAAAAAGGTGCTGAATAAAGACAGGGCGATCATCGTTGTGACCCACGATCCGAGGATATTTTCCTACGCCGATAGAATCTTGGAAATGGAAGACGGGCAATTGGTAGAGAAAGAAAAACGGGTACCTCTACCTCAATCTTCTTAAGGTCGAAAAAACAGTATACTCTTTAAAATACATTTCTAAAGGGTAGTTAAGGGCCGCTTTTTTTTATAACCGCTTAGTTTTGTCTTTCTAAAGTAATCTAATTCTAGTTAGAATTTATCTCTAAATTTATTTGAAACGCAAACAGGTTTTTATGAGCATCGGTAGTTCTCAAGTTGGAAGTTGTAATTTTAAAAGTGAGCCTGACCTTCTTATTACAGACAGTCCAAAACGGTTGGACTACCTGTTTCTTTCTATTGCTCTGGGGGGGGTTGTGGCGATTGCCTTTCAAACTTTGCAATCCCGTTCACTTGAAAAAAAAATCAATAAATGTAGAGAAAAAATCGTCGAGATCTACCGTTCGATTGTTCTAAAAGAGACCGAAAAACAGAGATGTGAACGGAAGATAGACGGTTTTTTCAGAAAGGAGTTTTTCGAAATCAGAGTTACTGAGCATATTTTGATGCAGGGAATCTTACCTGAATGTTACCGCGTTTTAGATGCGTTGCAACCAAAGTGGAAAGCAAAAACCGAAATTTCTTTGGAAGAACAAAAAGAAGTTGTGCATGCGATTCAACAAATTCAGGAAATGGTATCTGATGGTGTTCACATTAGGAAAATAGATTGGGAGTACTGGCAGATCCGGAGTGTTATGCAACATTACGGGATGGAGGAATCTTTTGAGCTTTTAGAATCCAAACATTCGAGACAGTATCTTTTGCAAAAAGGGCCGTTGGATCTCCTGGGGATGAGCACTAAACTTGTAAGTGAAGGCGAGGCAAGGATCAATCTCGAAAAATATAAGTCAGCGTGCCAACGCATACTGGAGAGAGGAGAAGAATACATACCGGCTGAAAAAAAAGAATTAGCCCATCATCTAGTAAGCTTTATCCATAAACCTTCCTGTTCTCTTTCAGAAAATATAGACAGAGCATTCCAGATCCTTACTCGTCTCACAGCCCAATTTGATCAAGGTAGTGTCGACACAAAAGCCGATTTTTGCGTGGTGCAGGGAAGATTTTCCAATGAGATGGAAAGGATACGGCTTCTTTCTCAAATTATCGCTGATATGGACATGCCGTTAAATAGGATAGATACTTCTTTAGAGAGCTATAAAGTTTTCAGAATCCTAATCAATCGGTTCAAAAATGACCAAACAGCAGCTCTGATTTTGTTCAATAAACTTCAATTAAAAGAGATCTACTCGAGAACGATCAGAGAAAATCCTGAATTCTGGAATGCTCCAAAAACATTGTTGGATGTAATAAGAGATTTAAAACGAGAAGGTTCCGAAGTTTGCGGTTGGTAAATTTTTTTGGATAGGTTGGGGGGATTTATAAAGGAGCCGGTTTTTAAAAAGAATATTTTCTAAACGATGCACTTTAAAATCTTTTGGTCCTAAAATGGCAGTAGGGGGTTTTAGAAGTTTTTTCGTAATACTTTTGGTGGTACTCCTCTGCAGGATAAAAGGTTGTTGCGGGGAATAGATCTGTTTTGATTTGGAATCCTTTATCGGTTAGTTCTTTCATCAGCCTTAAAGACATCATTTTTTGGGGTGTAGAGAGGTAGAAAATAGCGGATCTATACTGCGAGCCGATATCAGGCCCTTGCCCATCCTCCTGGGTGGGGTCGTGGATTTCAAAAAAGAATTTGCAGAGTGTTTCAAAATCGGTTTTCTGGGGATCAAAGGTCACCTCGATCGCCTCGTAGTGTCCGGTATTTCTTGAGCAAACTTCCTCGTAGGTTGGAAAAACGACTCTCCCTCCCATGTAACCAACTGTTGTTTTCACAACGCCCGGTATTTTATCGAAATAGTACTGCATACCCCAAAAACATCCGCCGGCAAAAAGGGCGCGCATCAAACCATGGGTAGTTTTTAAGGGGATGAAACGTAACGAAATGGAGTTTACGCAGTGCCGGGTGTTTTTAGGGGTAAATCCCTCATTTAAGAAAACATGCCCCAAGTGTGCTTTACATCTATTGCATAGAATTTCAGTACGCCTCCCATCCGGGTCAGTTTTTCTCTCGATCGCAAGCTCTATGGCATCGTCAAAAGCGGGCCAACCGCAGTGGGAGGAGAACTTATCTTGGGAAAGGTAAAGGGGGGAATCACATTGTTTACATACATACACACCGCTCTCAACGCTGTTTTCATATTCACCTGTGTAGGGGCGTTCGGTCCCTTTTCGCAAGAGAACTTGCATCTCATCTGCATCCAAATCATGAAATCGTTCCATTCCCTTCCCCGCTTCATACAGATAGAAACAAAACTAGAAATTTGGTGCAAGGCGTTAAAGTAAAATAAGAGGCGGGCGGATATCTTTTTTCGAAAGAGGCGCCATTTGGGAATCGTTTTAGGTAGAGATTCCTCTGAGCACTACGGTTAGGTAGGGTATCTAAAGTTTAAGAGATATGAGGGGCTAAGCCGACCAAATATCCGTCATTTTTTAAGAATTATTAGACCCCCATTTTCTCCTTGGATCCTCCGACCGGATCATTTTTCCCTTGATCCAAGGATTGAACATGAAGGCAAGCGCACCAGCGGTAGAAAGAATATTTGGCCCCCCACATTTGAAGGGTGGTTCTACCGAGTCATGTACCGCACTTTGACTTGATAGAATGGCACCGGGTACAAAAACCCGGATAAAAACTCCCGCTAAAGAGGGGGGAGGCTTTCCTTAAAGACTAGATAATCCAGTTAGGGACAATTACCTCATGCTAAAAGGGGAAAAACAAGGAACTCATGGATCCTTGTCTTATTTAACCCCTTTTGTCTCTATAAAAGGCCCAGATAGTAACCCCTATCCCCACTACAACAGCTGCCCATCCTGCGATATCCAGGTTTTTTGCAATCGATTGGAAGAAGACAATGTCCCGTTTTCCATCATTGATTTGTTTCTGTACGGGCCCCGTTGCTGCCCTGCTAAAAAGATACAGGTTTGGATCTACCGATGCAGCAGAATTGGTGGCGTCGACTGCCGATTGTGCCTTTCGAACTTTTGTTTTTCCCTGCTCTACCTGGGAGCGGATGTAGTTGGAACCTACAAAAAAGGAGATACCCAATAAAATCAGGACAACTCCTAAAATTTTAAACCATTTCATATGCAAAACAGGTTTTCTTCTCATATATGGATCTATCGCATATGAAGCAAAAAAAGAAAAATAGATTCTGCTAAATTTCTTTATGAAAAACTCTAAAAACACAATCGATAGGGATCAAGACTCTCCTAACTCTTTACATCCAAAGATCGCCTCTTATCCCGATAGCAACCCACTTTAAATCTTCGATTCCTGTAATTTCGGTCTCTAAAGAGGGCTTGGAGGTAAAGTTTCTTGAACACTTTTTGGTGAAAAGCTCTTATAGTTGCTATCAGATTCTTTTCAGGGATTGGATGCGTAAGCTCTTCTTTCGTAAAGCCTAGCTCGGCAGACCGGGCATTTTGCCGGCTCGAATCGTTTTTAGTATGAGAGCTTTTATAGTTGCAATAAAATTCTCTTTAGGGATTGCTTCCAAAAGGTCTTTTTTCGTGAAGCCTAGCACGGTAGACCAAACTTTTTGCCATTTCTTCTCGATTTCGGTTTCGTTTAGGACAATCATAACAATTCCATTTATCAACATTTTTAATGTTTTGGATATGTTTGGGATCTCTTTTAAAATTAAAGAAGTTTCACCATCCAAATAAGCGCCCAAGGAATATTTTATCAAACTTTTTACTAGATACCATGCCTCTGTATCTATCTCCTTACCACCAACCTCTTTGATAATAGGGTTTAGATTTTCCAAAAATTGTCCTGGATAAGCATCAGCTTCAGCAAGTTGCACAAGGATTCCTTTTACTAAATCGTTCCGTACCTTTATGTGTGCCTGATAACCTGCGGGATCCTTAGTAAAGTTAAGGAGTTGGGGTATGATATGGAACCATACGTCGTGAATGAGCTCGGGCGGTTTGGTCCAGATGAAACATCCCTTCAAAACCAAATCTAAAAATTCATCTTCGGGGAGAAAATCCTCAACTTCAACGATTTGTATTTTTGGAAAACCGGCTTTAGATTCTTTCATTTCAAGGATCTCTCTTAGACCCTCTAGAGTTGGTGAAACGAACCCACCAGTTGAAAAGCTGAACCCTAAATTTTTTAAAATAGTAATTTGATCCTCAGACAACTTTCTAAAGTCTGCGGAATAGGGTTGAATGGAGGGAAACTGATTGTCATTGATCATAACTAAAAGATCGTCTTTTAGATATTGTTGCCAGACGAGCTGATTCCCTTTTTCTTTACATGACCAACCGCTTATAAAACTGGAATCGCGTGTTATTTCACGTGCAGGTGGGGCTTTTTCAGCTGTTATAGGTGCTTTTGTAGAGGGAAATAGAAAAAATTCTTTGGTTTTTTGAAAAAGGGCGCTTACCTTAGCCGCTAGGGATTGCCCACCATCAGAGCTTAGCTGAGGCGAATGCTCCGGTTGTGGACCACGAACGGGGGAAGAGGGTTGCATAGTAGGGGAATTAACACATTCTATTTTTTAATTTAATATAATTATTTTTTTAAAATCTAAAGACGTTATAGCGAGTGACTAACAAATGAACCACTAAAAATACTAAGGGTTTTCCACCCTTTGGATTTTAATTTTGGGCTTGAGATGCAGTAGCAATTTCTTGAAAATCCTGTAGCTTTTGATGGGAAAGAGACTGGATCCAAAAATATTTAAAATTTTTTATAAAACACAACTTATAGGGAGATAAGAAGTATTGTCTGCACCCTTCTGATGGGGGGAGCTGCAGCTTTGAGAGCTGCAGCTAGGGAAATTTTTAAAAGGGTTTGCGTTTAAGAGCGTTGCTTAGAAATCGACCGTTGGTAAAAAGGTATTATTGAAGTAGTTTGTGGTGATATTGAGCGCGATTACCCCGATAATTTCAATCAGATCCTCCTCGACCCAGCCGTGGTGGAGCATTTTTTCAAGATCTGCTCCCTCCAAATGGCCCCGTTTTTCTAAAACTTTATGACAAAATTCCAAAAGAGCCCCTATTTTCGCCTCTTCGCTTTTGCTTTTAAGATTGAGTTCGATCTCTTTTGGGGAGATATGACACGCTGCCCCCAATTTAGAATGGGCAGCCGTGCAGTAGGCGCAACGGTTGAATCCGGCAACACAGAGGGCTATAGATTCGCGTACTTTTTGGCTAAGTCTCCCGCTCTCAAAACTTTTGGAGAGGTTCATAAATCCACCAAAAAAAGCCTTTGAATGGGCCATCAGCTTAAAAATATTTGGTGTAAAACCCATTTTTTCTTTCATCCCCTCGAGTACGGTCTGTACCTGTGGATCGTAAGTATTTTTAGGGTGTATGCGGCTCATGTTTACTCCTTAGTTTGAATGATTCCCGGCAAAGCGCTTGATCCGGCAAGAATACCCCCGTCGATCACAATCTCTGTTCCGGTGATGAATTTTGAATCACAGGAAGCCAGATACAAGACTGCATACGCAACATCTAAAGGTTCCCCCATGTGCCCCAGAGGTATTTCTTCAGAGAGTTTAGCAATCTTTTTTTTTGATCTTTTCCTCCAATCATCGGATCTTAAAAAAGGGGTGTGAATCGCTACAGGGAGAATAGATTTGCAGCGTAGGGGATATTTTTTTGCACAGCACCAAAGGGCTACTGATTTTGTGAGGTTTTTTATGGCAGCTTTTGTTGCAGCATAAGAGTACATAGTGGGAACACCCACATTTGCAGAGCGTGAAGAAATATTGATTATGCTGCCTCCGTGCCCTTTCATAAACTTGATAGCATACCGGCAACCTAGGAATTTCCCTTCCGTATTAATAGTTTGGACTTTTCTAAAATCATTTAAACTGAGATCTTCTGGATTTTGCGGTCCAAAACCCTCTGATAAACCGCTGATCCCGGCAGTATTCACAAGAATATCGACTCGTCCCATAATTTGGATCGCTTGCTCAAAAACATTTTCCCAATCTTTTTCTTGAGATACATCATGATGAAGAAAGAAGGCATGCTTTTTGCCGAGCCGTTGGATGGCCTTTTCGCCCCTGCCGTCATCTATATCTGTTGGGATCACAAATGCCCCCTCTTTTACTAAAAGCTCTGCAATCGAAAATCCTATCCCCTGCTGAGCTCCTGTAACTATTACGAAACGGTTTTCCACTCGCCCTGCATACATGCAACTACCGCTGTTTTAAAGCTCATCATAGACTTTTAAAACAAAAAGAAGCAACAGACCTCTTTTTGGCATCTTTCTAGATAAAATAATGCCTCGATAGAAAATAAATCCTGAAAAATTTTTTGCCGATAATCTGTTATCTATGAAGCCGGTGTCGGGAAATTACCCTTAGAAATGGTTCATACAGGGGCGCCGCTTTCAGCTTTCGATGATGTGGGAGCTGTTGTAGATATTGCGGTTCAAAAGCCCTTCGGAGTGATCCACAATTAAAGCTACCGTGGCATCGCCTGTGATGCTGATCGCTGTGCGCATCATATCAACAATCCGGTCTATCCCCAAAATGAGGGCTATCCCTTCAATCGGCAGTCCAATCGCTCCGAGGACAAGAGGAAGCATCACAATCGTTCCACTCGGGATTCCGGCACCCCCAATCGAACCCAAAGAACCTGTAAAACCGATAAGAAGATAGTCGGACATTGTCAGAGGCTTGCCCAAAGCTTGGGCAAAAAAGAGGGCGGCCAAGCTGATATAAATCGCAATTCCCACCATGTTGATCGAGGCGCCGAGCGGTAATACAAAAGAGGAGCTCACGGTGGAAATTCCCAGATTGTCTTTGGCAACCCGCATGGTTGTAGGGAGCGCAGCTTTACTACTTGATGTGGAGAAAGCTATGATCTGATATTCGAAACTTTTTTTAAAAAAAGGGATCGGGGAAAGCCCGGTCGTAAGCCAAATAAGAGCGCCAAAAAGGAAATACTGGATAAAAAAACCTAAGTAAGCACATCCGATCAGTTTCAAAAGGAGCAGTAGGACTGCCGCTCCCTGGCTACCCACAACCCACGCTGTTAAAAAACAGGCGGCCAAGGGGGAGAGCTGTACGATGAGGTGCACCATCTGAAAAACCATCGCGGAAACAACCCTAAAAAAATCGGATATCTTATCGGCGGTTTCACCTTTGATCGTGTTGATCGTAAATCCGGTAAAGAGGGCAAAAAACACCACTTGCAAAATCGTCCCCTGGGCCATCGCACCGATGGCGTTGTCGGGCACTATATTCAAAATAGAATTGAAAAATTGCAACGTTGTTTGGTCGGGGGCGCTTTCAGGGCGAAAAGATTTATCTAAATTGAGCTGTAAACCGGCGCCGGGTTCGAAGAGAGATCCGATCACAAGGCCGATTGTGATGGCCAAAAATGTGGTCACCAAAAAAGCTAAAATCGACTTAATACCCAGCCTGCCGAGCGTTTTGGAATCTTTTACATTTGTTATCCCGCTCACAATAGAGAAAAAGATAAGGGGAATGATGATCATTTTTATGAGACGAATGAAAATATCGCCCAAGGGTTTGAAATAAGCTGCCCAATCGCCGAGAAGAAATCCCAAAACAATACCCAAAACCAGACCGATAAGGACTTTTTTCCAGAGACTCAAGCAAATACCCTAATTTTTAAAGTTGTATGAAGTACAATAAAGGTTTCCTTTTAAAAAAGCATCGAAAAAAAAGATCTCGATGGGAGGGAAACAAAATTCCCCTGATCTTCAAAGAAAAATTCCTTAAAAAGTCACGCTTCTACAATTTTTTTGACAGTTTCTTCTCCATTAAAAGGTCTTCTCACAAGAAATGAGGCCGCCAGAAATAAGAGGGGTAGGACGCAAAAAGCAGCTAAAAAGCTTTCAAAGGGATAGAGGCGGTTCCCATTTTCACCGATCGAACCGGTCCAGAATAGATCCATAAGGGTTCCGGTTAAAGGTTGGATCAGCATAGGGAGCCCCATAATAATCACCGCAGCTATCCCCATAGAGGTGCCCTGGAGTTGTTTCGGGCTGTGCTCCGCGATTGTAGGGTAGCCGAGGACTTGAGAGGAGGTTACAAGCCCGAGAAGGAAAAATAAAAGGGCGAAATAGGGGGGCACCGAGGGGGCAAACAGGATCAACAACATGACAATGCTCGACAAAACACCTCCGATCATCATCCACCGACGGCGCATTCCAAACAGGTCTGTAAGCGTTCCATAAAGTGGGGATCCAAAAATGGTGCCAACCGGAATCATACTTGCGATGAAAGCGCTCTGCGCTAGGGAAAATCCGTGAATTTGGGTTAGAAACAGGCTGGCAAAAACAGCGCTGATTACCATTAAAGGCAAATTCAGAAAGGCGGTGTACAGCCCGACAGAAAGAGTGATCCGGTTTTTAAGGGCAGATTTGAGGGCATCGGTTAAAGGGATTGTCTGTTGAGGAGTTCCACTGGTGCTTTTTGAACGGATTGTGAAAAAGAGAAGTCCTAAAAGACCTAATCCGAAAATTGCATCGTAAAAAAGGGCTTGTCTCCAGCCAAAAGTTTGTGCAACTAATGAGAAGGGGGTTTGCGCAACGCAGGCCCCAAGCATTCCGATGGTGATGATCCAACCCATGATCCGTCCTTGCATCCTTTCTTCAAACCAGAAAGTTACCAAAATCATACAGCTTAAGAAGCAAAAAGCATTTCCGATACCGGAGAAAAAATGGGAGATTGCAGCGGTCCATATATTTGTGCTCAAGGCGAAACCGAAGGTCCCCATCACACACAGAAAAAGGGCTCCAAGGATGACTTTTCGCACCTCAAAGCGGTCAAGGATCATCCCCGCAGGCAATAAAAACAGCACGTCGGCTAAAAGATAGGTGGCGCTGATATACCCAAAACTAGTGGCGTTTAAACCCAGATCCTGCATGAGAAGAGGCGCTATCGCATTCATCATATGCAACTGCATTAATTCATAAGCAAGAAAAAGGGCAGCCGAAAAACAGACGATGTACGGCATCAGTTTTTTCGTCATGAAAGGGTCTCCAATTTTAGAGGTTTTTTGAAGCAGGGTACCGCTTTTTTAAAGCAGCGCATACATTGGGAAATATAACTTTCGTTCCCGCCGATCTGGATTTGGGCCCCTTGGGTGACCGGCTGGCCATCTTTATCGATGCGTAAGTTCATTGTCCCTTTTTTTCCGCACTTGCAGATCGTTTTTATCTCGGCTATTTCCTCGGCCCACGCCAATAGATAGCGGCTCCCTTCAAACGGCTCTCCAAGGAAATCGGACCTGAGGCCGTAGCATAAAACCGCAATACCTAGGTCCGAAGCAATTTCAAATAATTCTCCAACCTGCTGTTTTTTAAGAAAATGGGCTTCGTCAATAAGAATACAGCGGATATTTGGCGTGTGCTCTAACTGATGTTGCACGTAACTCAAAAAACTAAACTCTGAATCAAATGGGGTGGCGCTCTGTTTGAGGCCAATTCTTGAATAGATTACCGTATTTTCGAACCGTAGATCGATCTTTGGAGCAAATAGAAGGGTTTGCATTCCCCTTTCGATGTAATTATAGCTCGCTTGCAAGAGGGTTGTACTTTTTCCTGCATTCATTGCAGAATAATAGAAATAAACCTTAGCCACGTAGAAAGTCCCCGTTGGATGCCTGTTTAACCACCTACTTTACTAGGAAAAAGGATTTACGAAACCCTTTTTTTCAGGAAAGGGGTTCGTAGAGGGTTTTTGGCGTTTTCTTAGAGAGTAAGCCCGTATCTATCGATCGGATTTATCAAGAAAAAACCCTTTTTTTCAGGAAAGGGGTTCGTAGAGGGTTTTTGGCGTTTTTCTAGAGAG
>VGMF01000008.1 GCA_016866475.1 Chlamydiota bacterium
CCATCCCGAACTCAGAAGTTAAACCACTCATCGCCGATGGTATTGCTCCCAAGAGAGTGAAAGAGTAGGACGTTGCCAGATTTTCCTTTTGCCCGTTGTGCCCCCCACACCGGGCATTTTTCATTTAAGGGGAGTGGCGTTTGGCTGCATATAGCGTGCGTTTATTCCGAAGGCTGTTATTAAGTGTTCACATTTTTCTATTAGTTTTTGCGTTGCTTTAGAAGCTTGGAAACCTGATACGATTTCATTTGAACGAACACGGCCAAATCGTGTCACATCGATAGGATCTTCAAGGCATGTATAAGCAAGATTTGAACGCCAACGGCATGTGTCCTTGAAGATTACTTTGAAGGTTTTATTTTCTTTGAACTGTTTTTCATATAGGCAATTTGTAGTTTTTTACCCCGACAAAACATCTCCTGAATTTCTTGGGGTGTATTCCGTAGTCCAATTTTCTCCTGATACGTAAATTTTGGCATAATGAGTTCGCGCAATCGCAGATAAACAAGATCTATGAAACTTTCTTCAAGTTTTTTAAAGTTTAAATTTTTAAATAGATTAATAATTTGTGCTATACTGAATTCATTTTTGTTATTTGCTGATTATAAGAGTTCCAAACTCATTTCTTTGAAGTTTGTTATAGACGATGGTAGTGAATATTCTCTTTTTTATCCTCCAAAACTTGTGCAAATTCAGTTGGGTATGTTTTTTGTAGAAGAGCAATTTTCGCACGAGGAACTTCCATTCTAAAGGTTTTATTTTTTGATCTATAAGATTAGTCATGATCGTGGTTGTAAGAGGTAAACTAGTTTTGTCTTTTAGACTATTCAATTCACGTATGTCAAACGATTCCGATTCAAATTTTTTATGGGGGATGCTTTTAAATAGTGTTTGAATTCTGGTGTTTAATCCTCCTCATTTTTTGAATCCGTTACAGCTTTTTCAAGTCCTAACTGCAATTGACGCCAAGTGGATTCTCCCGGATCGATAGATATTTAAACCCCGCTTTTTTTTTACTAATAGGGTTTTGATTTTTTGGCTAACGAATTTTAAGACACAAACAAACAGTAACTTTAAACTGCGCGACTTTTTAAGTAGCGGTTTCCTGCTTTCCCTATTGTTGTAAATTTTCAACGAAGTTCAATACTGGTGGAGCTGCGTTTTGGTTAAAAGAGCACATATTTTTTAAAGGCGGCTTTGTAGACCCCCTCTTTTTAATGCCGGCTTAGCGATTAGAAATTTCCTCTTTATGATCTATTTCCGAATGAGAACATTTATGAGATAATTCTTAGAGGTTAATATTATCATGATTAGCTTTGCAGTCTCGTTTTTACATAAGCTGATACCTCGTAGGAGGGTTTGCTCTTTTTAGGATCTTGATTTTCTAGAGATCTTTTTTGCCGGTACCAGCCTTTTGGGGATAAAACATGTATTGGTCTGCTTGAATTTTATCCGTACCGGAAAAGTAAGAGTCTGCTATTGCTGAGAGGAGTGGGTGATGGGGTTGTTTGTAAGAGCGACCTTTTCAAAAGCTGCCCAACGGTTCCTTTTTCGTAAATCACGGTCAATCAATCTGTAGTTTTTGTCTTCAAGGAGCTTTCTATAGTTATAAAAATTTTTGTAGGATAAGATGTCGTCAAGTAAGATGTACTTAGCGCCGTATAATTTGTCTAATTCAGCTTTGCCGGTAAATTCGGATCCATCAATTAGAACGAGATCAAAAAAATCTATATTATTTTCACTTTTTATGGTTTCAATCCCATTTTGGTCGACGTTGGAACTATTAATGTAGTTTATGTCTTGATATAGCCAGTTGAGTACTAAATCAAGAGGATTTTTTCTCAATTTCGAGCGAAACTTGTTATAAAAAAAAGTAACCTCATCTTTTGAGGGAAAATCGACTATCGGAACCGAGCTGACATTATACAAATGGATCTGGGGGTTATTTCCATAATAGTTTTTTAAAAATTCAAATCGAAATTTAGAGATTTCGATGCAAAACAGGTTCGGTTTAGCTGGGTTCTGAGATATCCCAGTAACAAATGCCGAGGTGGATCCTTCCCCGCAGGATGCGCCTATTTCAAGGATAGTCTTTACCTCAGGATTTGACGCTATTTCTATTATTTTTGAATAAAAGGAATCGTTTTTAATCTCAGGAGGAATATAAAAATCTAGTCCGAAAATGATATTGGCGTAAAAATACAGAAGGTATTTTTTCATAATTTTAAGTTGACCTGCTGTTAATCTTTGGTAAGCATCTAAATTTGTTTCATGTAGGCAAATTACAGGATTTTACTTTGGTGATAAGTTATTCATTGGGGTGTTCTCGGGTTATTCTCTCAACTTTCTTCGCATATCTAACAAACGATCGTATTTCTTTTTTTTAGATCCTACATGCGTTGATTGTAGATAAAAAAACTGCTTGAAATAATTAAAACACAATATGCCTTAATTTGTCATCCTATAGTAATACACTATTTGAGAATTTCAGATGTATTCGAATTTAATAACCGTATTGATTAAAGAGAATAGATTGTGGTGTTAAGCTTTGGAATAATTTAAGAGGGGCGAAGCATAGAGGATTTGTTTGGCTAAAAGTTGTTTGAGTCTTTCTAAAGAATCGACATAGTATCGTAATGGTAGTTTGGTTGCGACGATACCCTGGTACCAATCACTAGTATTCGAGGATCACAATAGAAGTTGTCAAGAGACAGATTTGTATGAAGTTAATGCTGTGAATTCAAATGGATTTAACGGCTCATTTTCATCGGTTAGTGGACCTGTTTTATAGGGGCAACTCCAATTGCTGACATTGCTTTTGTAAAATCTCATCCTCCAAGGTCAGCGCAAAAAAATAATGCATGCGTTGATAATCTTGCATGCGAAAACTACTTAAAACAGCACCTCTCAATGCATAATATACTGCTTGCTTAGCAATTTCTTGTCTTTCGCCCGTAAAACACATGCGTTCTACAATGCAATTTTTTTGAGGGATTTTCCACGCCAGATACACGGTTCCAACCGGGCACTGCTCACTTCCGCCCAAGGGTCCAGCAAATCCAGTAATGGCGATACCTAAAATATTTTCTCTCACCATGAGTCCTTCTGCCATTTGTTTAGCACAAGGCGCGCTCACCGCACCCTCATGATCTAATAAGTCTTGACTCACACCTAAAAACCGATGTTTTGCAAAATTGGAATAGGAGACGACACTAAATTCAAACCAATTTGAGCTGCCAGAAATTTGAGTTAAACAATGAGCAAGCATACCACCAGAGCAAGACTCCGCGGCTGCAATCATCCAACCTCTAGCCATCATATGCATCGATAAATGTTGGATAAGCTTTTCAATTCGCTTGCTCAAAAGCATCATAAAATCCTTTTAAAGAATGTATGCATCTCTTGAAATGCTTTTTTTTGAAGTTTCAGGCTGATACATTAATCCAAGCTCCACGTCATTCGCCATTGAATTAGTAAAAGCATGGGACGTATTGCCATACATATGCACTTGCCAATTGGCTTTTAAATGCGTCATTTCATCACAAAATTGTTGCACAGCCAAAGGAGGCACCATTGGATCATTATAACCATGTAATACCAGTATATCCGCAGAGATTGACTCGGGTTCAAAAGAGGGATCTGATGTAAAGACCCATGAAAACTGACTACCCCTGCGACCCCTGCACCACTTCGAGCCAAATCAAGTACACACAAACCACCGACACAAAAACCAATTGCAACCATTTTATCGGTTTGAACCAAAGGAAGTTCAGCTAACACTTGATAAGCACGCTGCATTCTCTCTCTTAATAATTGACGATTAGAGATGACTGGTTGCATTAATGCTTACTTTTCTTCATCGGTGACGCCTACCCGTCCCTCACCATACATATCAACGGCAAATGCCACAAAGCCTTGTTCGGCCAAAACTTTTGCTCTTTCTTTTGCTAACTCATTGCAACCCGACCAATCATGAACAACTAACACCCCTGGTCTTACATGAGGGCTATCTGATTGATAATATATCCATCCTTTAAGTAAGGTATTTCCATGTAGATAGTGTTTTTCTTCAATCTTCAACATCCTTTCATGCTCCATTTATAGAGTTAAGTTAATCTAAGGTATGTCGATAACGTCTCAATGCAACCAACATGGCCACTAGCATAAAGGCAAAAATGTAAAACATTTCCGGGTAAATTTCACTCCACCCATTCCCTCGCATAATAATACCGCGCACGATAATTAAAAAATGGGTTAAAGGTAAACAGTTACCTATAAATTATGCCCACACAGGTATTCCCTGAAATGGAAACATAAATCCCTGCAATAAAATAGAAGGTAATAAAAAGAACATAGTGCTTTGCATCGCTTGTAACTGATTTCGAGCCAAAGTTGAAAAGGTTAATCCCATCGCTAAATTTGCAGAGATAAAAGGCAAGCACATGAACAAAAGTACTATTATGGAACCTTTTATGGTAATAGAAAATAAAATCTTACCTAAAATTAATATCAAAACTACCTGAACATATCCCACCAGAATATAAGGCACAATTTTACCAATCATCACCTCAAGTGTTTGCAAGGGTGTTGATAACAGCATTTCCATGGTTCCCCTTTCAAATTCCCGAGTGATGGCAAGTGCTGTGGTCAAGACCATGGTCATAGTTAAAACCACACCCATTAATGCAGGTACAATATGAAAAGCCGTATTTATACTTGGATTAAAAGCAGACAAACTCACTGGTTGATAAAGACGAGCGTCCTTATTTGAGATAAGACTTTTATCTTGCAGCTTGGAGTAGCCCCTATAAAACCGGTCCACTAACTAACTCGTTTTGTTTCTTCTAAAAACTCTCTTGGTGAGAGCATCTTTAGTCTTTTGTGTGGGGCTTTTTCATTATAATCATTAAACCACATCGGCAGCTGGCCTACAACAGTTTTTGCATCCTTTAGATTTCCAAAACAAACATAATCCCTTTTGAATGTCTTAACAAATGCCTCAGCCATTCCATTACTTTCAGGGCTATATGGCAACAGAGTGCAAATATCTAATCCAAGCCTTTTGCCGAATGCTACGGTTTCTTTAGCCGTGTAACAGCTGCCATTATCAGTTAACCATTGAATGGGTTCTTCAGTGCAGGTCTTTCCTAAACGATACTCTATCGTTTCAAGCATCAAATCTCTGATAGCTTGCCCATCTATGCCAATTGTTGATGCGATGTAGCGCATCGCTTCTCTATCACACGTTCCTAGTGAAAATGCTACATGAACCCTTTCCCCATTTTGACACTGTATAGAAAAGCTATCAGAGCACCATCTAATATTGCTAAATAGAGTTTCTACTTTTCCATCATGTGCTTTTTTTGGCCTATGTGCAGGTCTTGTGAGCAGCAGGTTTTCTTGTTTCATCACCCTATAGACCTTCATATGATTCCAAGGCCTTTCTTTGTTTTTCTTTTGATCAGCTTTCAATAGAGCTGTGATCCTTCTGTAACCATAGCTTGGTCTTTGCTCTAAAATCGATTTGATTTTAGCAATAACATTGGTATCTGGAGCATTCATGTAAGTGATTGCTCTTTTCTTCTTTTGTGCCAGGAGATTAGACCTAGATACTTTCAAGGCTGCTGCTATTGCACGGAGAGGAAATTTTCCACTCCGGGCAAGGGCTGCCGCGATATGAGTTTTTTTTCTGTGCTATTGGAGTAGCCCCCCTTTAACCATGTCCACAATGCTGTTTTGCTCCTTAATTTCAAGAGCTAGCAGGTGGTCCTGTTTAAAAGGGGGCTACTCCAGTAAGTTTGAGGTAGTATGCGTTGATAAGTTTATTGGGATTATGTGTTATCCATATAATTTATGGACTGGGGGATGTGGAGCTCCGAGGTGCCTATTTTCAATTCTCTAATGAGGTGGCAAAATCTAGATGTTCTTTTAGTATTCCATGTATTTAATTAGAGTATTCTAGAGATTTTAACCAGTATTTAAGGGTATGGCTCAATACAGATTATTGTACGAAGGAGGGAAATTCCATAAATATAGGAGATAATAGCACTCTCCAAATGGTTTCATTTTGCATTGGACCAAAGTTTTTTTATGAAAACGAAGATGGTATGGCCCCGTATGTAGGTTTTGGTCTAACCGGCTCTTGGATACACACGACTGATGGAAGCATTTATCTCCCAGCAAACACCAACAAATGTTTTGCAGGTATCGTTGGTAAGTTCGGTGTACGATACAGCTTTTTCGAAAGGTTGGTCCTAGATTTTTTCTTCGACGCTTTTTTTCAGCCTGTCGCTACGAAGTATGGGGATGCAATCGCAAAAAAAATATCAATCTAGGGGGGTACAAAGCGGGTTTGGGAATCCAAACTTTTTTTAAGTTTCCTGGGATGTACCGAATTAATGTGTATTTATCCACTTAAAAATTAAAGCTCATTTCGATTTATTGAATATTAGGAGTAGAATTTATTGAGTTAGATCAAAAAGGTATTTTTTTATAGAAATACCTATACCTACATTTGTTTGAGGTTTGTAGAGGTGAAATTTATTCTGCAGCAGGAGGATTCAAAGAGTCCCAAATGCTTATGGGGTTTTTTGTTAGATGTGTTGCCTGGGGGTGGATTTTGTTTTGTACCATTTCAGCAGTTGCATCATTAGGGGGCTGGTCTACCGAGTATCTGTCGGTTGTTTACCCAATTTGGAGTACTAGCCCCCCCATTTTTAGGATCATCTAGGTTTTTTAGAAGACCTTTTTTCGGAAAGAACCCAAAAATTAGTATCGAAGATCACTTTCAAATCGTATTTGCTTGCAAAACGGTAAATGGCCTTTTGCACACTCTCAAATGTGTAATCATCGCCACAAAGTACGCCATGCCCTTTAACATAAGGGAACCACGCTTGGAGATCATTATAGCACCCCTCTTCAGAGTGATCTCCATCAATATAGATCAGATCAATTGATCGATTCAGGTTTTTAAAAAAGGGGGTTTTTGAGGCTGTAACGCTATCCATTCTTACGGGGATAATCTTATGAGCTAAGTTTTTGTGGATCACATTCGAGAGAAAAACTTCGTAGAGTTTAGGTAAAAAAGCAGGATGAATAGCACCTCCAGGCTGGTGCTCTATGGAACCTAACCAATGGTCAACAGCGTAGACAAGACCATCTTCAGGTAAAAGGGATGCCATAAAGCAGGTAGAATGCCCAGTCCAGGAGCCGATTTCAACAATCGTCCTGATGTCTGGACGATATTTTTTTATCCATCGAGCGAGCTGATACGGATTGTTGAACCAGTTTTGTTCTGTGAATGGCAAAACCTCTTTTAGATCTGCATACGGTTTAGGTAAGTTACTACTAAATAAAAAAAGAGGTAGCAGAGATAATATTCTAAATAACACTGGAAAACCTTTTGAAATAAAATTATTTTCTTCTTTTTACGTTTATAAATTGAACATTAAAATACGTCAGGTATTGTTTAAGAGCAATTTTTTCTTGCAAGACGAAGGATAGCTATTGATGTTTTTAAAGAAACGGTGTTGTCAGCCAAAATGATTCTTTGGCATAGAACATACCGTTATTTAGGCATGAAGTTATTTAGCAATATCTATTAATTTAGATAAAGTCGATTTTTTTAGTTTTTAAAATACCCACTTTGAATTGAGCAGCCCCTAAAAAGGGGGCAAAAATTACCCTAGTTTAGCTTTTCTGAAAGTTGAATAATAACAGGTAAATGTCTTACCCAGCTCTTTCCAACTCCTAAAATCTGGTTTGTATTATTGATCCGGAGGAGACTGTCGATCGATTCTAGCGTCGTCGTCGATCTGATTCACCTAATCGGGTTTGCAGACTCTGGGAGCCTCATTTTTGAGGGGGAGTCGTTGCACAAAAAAAACAAAAAAAGAGGTATGAGGAATGAAAAAAGCATGATGAAGTTTCCAATAGTTAAAGTTTTGTATCAGCTCCAAGAAATAGCCTATCCTGAATATTTTATAGGTTATCTTTTTGTTTTATAAATATATGCACCAATAAAAAACGCTCACAAGGGTCTCTGAGGCTATTTATTGAAGAACAATAGACTCTTTTTGAAATATCAAAAGGATCTGTAATTAAGCCTTAGGCTAATTGCCGTGTCTTAAGATAGCTTCAATTAGGAGTTTCGTTTGGAGACTTATTTTCCAACACAGCTTAAGTTGTTTTTTCTTTTTTTTAGATATAGGCATGTTTTGTCTGCCCTTTTTTATAAAGTCGATGCCCAAAAAAGATCGAAGTTTTCTTAGTAGAGGATCGTTAATATAAATTATTTTTTGCGATTAAGAAAAAAGATTTTGCTACAATTATCCGCTGTCGGGTATTTTCAAAGAAAAGAAAAGGGCCAATCAGGGTGATCCGTAACTTTTTTTTTATTATTCTTTCGATTTCGCTCTTTGCGGATATTCGAACAATAGAGTCTTTCAAAGAGGTCGAATCAGAGCTACTTTCGCTCCGTGAGGATACACTGGTTGTATTTGACATAGACGAAGTTTTGATCACAGCCGTAGACCAGGCTCTTAAAACTCCTCATAAGGAGGTTTTTCGCGAGCTTGTATCCGAATTTTTGCAGCGAGCTACGACCGAAGAGCAAAAAAAGATGCTGGAATATCGATTAAGCCTTACCTACCTCTATCCAAATAGAGTCCTGGTAGAAAAAATGGTGGTTTCGATCATTGATGCTTTGCAGCGAAAAGGGGCTTATGTAGTGGGTATTACCCGCTGCAGAAATGGGAGGTATGGGATCATTCCTCAAGTAGAGCAGTGGCGTAAGGAGATCCTTTGGAAAAATGGGATCGACTTTAGTTTAGGCCATTTTCAAAATATGCAGGCCGTTCTGGATGATATTGAGCAGCCGTGCGGCGGTTTTCCTAAATTTGAACAGGGCCTTTTATTTGGTAGGGGAGTATCAAAAGATTTACTCATAGCCAGCCTGATCCATAAATGTCAGCTCCCTGTGAAAAAAATTTATATCTTCGATGACATTAGAGCTCATCTCGAATCTTTAAAACATTTAGAACAATTTGAGGTGCACCCTGTGGAGTACACGGGGGCAAAAAAATATTTTAGACCGCTTTCAAAAAGACAAGCTAAGTGGCAATTGTATAAGCTTTTGGAGAAAGGGCAGTGGTTTGATGACCAAGATATCGAGGAGATGGGGTATCTTAAAGGGCTTATTAATTACAGCATTCCCTCCTTTTTTGATTTGTTCTTTTGAGCATTCCTAAGCTCTAAGCTTTCGAATCAAAAGAACACTAGGACAATCTTTTCTATTGATCCAATGCGTCCATGTAGCAACATAGAAGTAAGGGTCGAGACCTTTACAGAGCTCCTCTAAAGCCTCTATTTCTTTTTTTCCCTCTAAATGACCTCTGTAGCAGGTAATAGAAATTCCACCCCCCCTTCTCAAAAGGTGCAAAGCTTTTTGAACACTTTCAATGGTCGATGTGCACATGGTTGTTAACCCCTTGTCCCCCTTGGGCAGATACCCTAAATTATAAACAAAAAGGGCTACATTCGTTATCTCAGGATACCGGTCAAAGGTTGCATGGGAATCTAGTATCCAACGGATATTGAAAGATTCCGGAATCTTTTTTTTAGCCTCACTAATGGCCTCCTCCTGGATATCAAAACCGATCAATTCCCCTTTTAGAGGGTGGAGGATTTCATATAAAGCCGCAGTGTCATAACCGTTTCCTACGGTAGCATCGATTGCAAGATCCCCCTCGGTCAGAATTTCTTTGAAAAATAGTTTGGTCAACCCATGTACTTGTTGTAAAGAAGACATCAGACTAGAAATACTACCT
This sequence comes from Chlamydiota bacterium, assembly GCA_016866475.1. Taxonomy (GTDB): domain Bacteria; phylum Chlamydiota; class Chlamydiia; order Chlamydiales; family RGXB01; genus RGXB01. The sequence goes on from VGMF01000008.1 coordinate 9,828, forward strand.
GGTTGTCATACCCAAACGCAACCGGTAACAATTAAGAAACAAGATGGTGAGAATTCGAAAAGGATTATATGTATCCGTACACGAGTTTTCAGTATCTGTAGGTATAGACCTGATCTGATCCATCGTCACAGGGGCTCTGGTAAGGGGGGAGCTTCCGTGTTCCGCTATCCAGCGAGTGAGCGCAGACCGATCATAAATCTCTTTTTCGACTCTTCCGCCCCCTAAGTCGATCTGCACCGGCTGAACAGGTGGAAGTAATGTGATGGGACAACACTCTTTTTGTTCTAGGTCATCTCGCAGTATCTCTTGAGTTTTTCTGCTGATGAGCTCCTCGATTTCAATTAGCCTGCTTTCAAAAGTGGGGAATGGATAAATACCTCTGAAACTATTTAGGGAATTACGCAACGACTGTAAAGATTCCAGTTCCATCGCAGATTTTTTTAGGTCAAATCTTTGGAAAAATCCATGGAGATATTCGTCCACCACACAAAGTTGGTCAGGGTGGAGAAATGAAAGGATCTGTTTTACCTCTTCCAGCTCTTCAACGGCGATAAGATTGTAGAGTTCATTCTCTTTTAAAAGAGGAAAAAGGGCCCGTTTTTTTTCCGTTTGCAGATGCATCGCCATACCGACTATGTAGTTTCTTAAGACCGGTCTAGCCATCCCGTAAAAGAAAAAATCGGTAGGGATCCAGTGGAGATGCTCTGCCATTTGCGGTCGAAAAATAGCTGGTTTATTTTTATTTGGGAAATATACCGAGAAGTAAAAAGTCGTCAGATAATCGTTAAAAGTCGGATTTTCAAAGTCTAGATTTAATAGGGACTGGGTGTTTGTGTCTAAACGCCGATCTGTCGCGAAAAGGGCTATTTTTGGTCCAATACAGAGAAAGCATTCTCTTAACTTAACCGGGGGTAAAATAGACAAGGTAGCCGGGTTGATCTCAAAATAAAGGGAAAAAATTTGTTCTGCGGGCACAGGCAGATCCCCGATTTGTATAAACCTACCCCTTTCGATAGCCCATTTTGCAATTGGAGGGGATTCTAAAAAAGGTGTCTTCAAAGTCCGCTGACATTGTTGCAAAGTGTAATGCTCGCCTGATAGAAACGTTAGATCTTCCAGCTCCTCCTTTAGAAATGGGAAATAGTGGTGACAGAGGTCCTTAGGGATTATTTTATGAAACAAAAGGCTCGCCAATAAAGAGATTCCGTAGGGGGTAAGAGAGCAAAGATGATCTAAAGCGGTATTTTCTAAAGCTAACCTATGGAACAGCTTTATTGCGAAGTTGTTCAAGATGCTCTGATTGTTTGGGTTTTGTTGCTGAACAGCACGTAAAAAATTTTTAGCCTTCAAAATTGCTACAATAAAAGGGATTTCAAGTTCACCTATGAAAGCGGTCTCTTGTGCTAGGGTCCAGATGGTTTCTGTTCTACAAATACCTTGCCGATTCCGCACTGCAAGATCAAGAGACTGGAGGATTTTGGCTAAAGAGGGTTCAAATACTGATATATAGTAGCGCTCTACCAAATCTAGCTCGCTCATGGTAAAAGGGTCTTTATCGTCGATTGTAGTCTCAAAGAAACCGATAAGCAGAGCCTCTTTATGGCTTAAAAAAATCTCCTCGGCGATTTCTTTTCCGATTTGGGTTCTGCACAATTCTGCAATTAGAAGGAGGCCGTTTTTGATGCCGGACGGGGTGAAAAGAAAATCCATGCTCAATATCTTTTTCGTATTCAAGCACGAGATAGTGCGTGTCGGATTTTTTAAAAGGGAAAAGCTTAGAATTTTTGTGAAAAGAAATAGCGGAATGAGGCGGATTAATTCCGCATCTTCGTTTTGTAAAAGCTTATAGAAAAAATCATTTTCATCAAGAGTTAAAAAAATCTCAAGCGTTTCAACGCTTGTATTCCAAAGAATAGTTTTAATCAAATGCCTGTTTTCAAAATTGGACAAAAGATGAAAAAGTTTCATGGAGTCCTTTGAAGAACTCAGAGACAGGAGGCTGTTTTTCAAAAATTGCGGGTAGCTCAAAACAATAGTTTGAACCTTTTGCATCTTTTCTCGGGCCGTTAGGGGGTAATGGAGTATTTTTTTTAATCTTGCTATCAGGTTACCTGCCGATAAGGGACAAACGCTAGATAAATTAGATTGAAAGATTTTCAAAATCTGATCGACCGGCTGATCATAAAATTCGGGAACCAAAATATGGTGTGCTAAACAAGATTTTTGGGTAAGATGCATACGAAATTGGATGTTTGCAATTTATGGATTTTTTGTCGATTTTTTTATTCAGCTTAATTTTTATTTTACTTGGAATAATATCTTTCCTTATCTTTGATAAAAAAAACGGGGCCCCACAAATGGTAAAACCGCTTGAGGATCGGCTCAAAGAGTTGGACGAACAAATTAGACTAATGGATAGATATCGAACTATAGAATCTACCCGTTTGAATGAGGAGCTTAAAAGGCTCCACACTTCCGACCAGATTCTCTTAAAGGAGACAAAAACTGTCTTGCAAGCGCTTAAAAAACCGGACGTGCGCGGTTTTTGGGGAGAAGTGCAGCTTAAAAAGCTGATGGAGGCTTCGGGTATGTTGCCCCACACCGATTTTTCCGAGCAACAGTCGATCGAGACGGAAACTGGGTCCTTACGTCCGGATATCATTGTGAAGCTTCCGCGAAAAAAACATGTGGTAATCGACGTTAAGACACCGATGGAAGCATACCTTGAGGCGATGGAAACCGAAGATCCTGAAATCTATGCTGAAAAAATGACTGTGCACGTCCGCCGTATCAAAGAGCATATCGATGATTTGAAAAGGAAAAAGTATGCTAAGCTGGTAGAGGGGTTTGAATTTGTTCTTTTGTACCTTCCTACGGAGGGACTGTTTTCAGACGCTTTAAAAATCGATCCAACCCTTTTAGAATACGGGATGCGCCAGGACGTTTTGATTGTGACACCAACCTCGCTGATAGCTTTATTGAAAACGATTGCTTTGTCTTGGAAAGAGGATCGATTAAGGGAAAATCTTGAGCAAGTTCGTCTTCTAGGACAAGAGCTGCACAAACGGATAGTCGATGCTACTGCGCATATACAGTCCATGTCTAAAGCTTTGAACCAGACGGTAGAGGCCCACAATAAATTTATTGGTTCACTTGAAAGAAGGGTATTGGTTACAGCTAGGAAATTTGAAGAGATGGGCGCTGCTAGTTTAGGGAGCTCGATTCGCACACTAGAAGAATTGGAGATTCTTGCGAAGGAGCCGGTGCAAGAATCCAAATAGCGCTAGGGATTTTTTTTAAAATCAAAACAATTGACCAAAGCACCATTTTTTGAGAACATTAACTCCCCCTAGGAGAGGTTCTTTCGATGCTTGAGACTTTATCACCCCAAAAATATCCTAAATTACTCGCCCCGGCCGGCTCAAAAGAGGCATTTAAAGTAGCCCTGCTTATGGGAGCGGATGAAATTTTTTTGGGTCTTAAACAATTCAACGCCAGAAAAAGGGCCGAGAATTTTTCACTCGATGAATTAGAAGAGCTTGTCCCTTTGGCAAGGCAATATGGCTGTAAAATCCTAGTAACCGTCAATATTGTTATCCAGCAAAAAGAGCTCGATTCTTTAGTTCCGTTTTTAGACAGGCTTGAAAAAATCGGAATTGGGGCAGTGATTGTTCAGGACTTAGGTGTGGCCCGGCTCATTCAAAAAAATTTTCCCAATTTAAGAATGCATGCGAGTACTCAACTGGCAATTCATAATCACCACGGTGTTGAGGAGGCTATACGGCTAGGTTTCAAACGTGTTGTTTTGGCTCGCGAGATGACTTTGCAAGAGATAAGAAAAATTCGCTCTGTTTATAGTTCCGATGTGATTGAGCTGGAGACCTTTTGCCACGGGAGTTTATGTTACAGCTATAGTGGACTCTGTTTTTTTTCTGGCGCTGAGGGTGGTAGGAGCGGTAATAGGGGAGAGTGCGCCTATACATGCCGTAAACCCTATAAGATACTGTCCGAGCCCGGTCATGGGTTTCTGTTTAGCATGAAGGATCTAGATACGGTTGAGATGCTCGAAGAATTTGTGAAAGCCGGTGTTGACAGCCTCAAAATAGAAGGGAGGAAAAAAGACGCCCAGTATGTAGCCACAACTGTCAAACGTTATAGAGAGGCGCTGGATCGGCTTCAAGGTAAAAAAGAAACTGCAGGGAAACGGTTCAAGGGGGCTTCTGATCTATTTGATATTCTAGATGAGGGGAGGTTTTTTAGCTACCAAAGGAACCCTACGACACTTTTTTTTAAAAACCGATATGAAGAGAATGTGATTGATCTTAACAGCCCTACCCACCAGGGAATGGAGTTAGGGGAGGTTAAAAGGGTAGAAAAAAGAAAGATCTATTTCGATTCGCTTCTTTCTTTAGAAGCCCATGACGGGGTGAGGATTGAATCGAAAAATCCCCTGTATCATGCGCGCCCTCAGCATGGCGAAAAGGTTATATCCAATACGATGGGATTGATGAATCGGTATGAAAACAAAGAGATATCGTTTTCTGTGGAGGAAATTTTCGTAGGTGACAAACGCCTTTTTTCCCACCCAGGAAAGCGGGAGCTAGGGCTGATGCTCCCTAAAGGCTCCTATATTCCATCCGTCGGGGATAAAATTTTCAAGACCCGATCGAACGCCCTTAAGAGAGCAGTAGATCAATTGTTAGGAGAACCTTTAAAAAAAGTAGTATCTAGAGAAACGTTGAACCTTGAGGTGAATTGGGACGAAAAGACCGGAACGTTTCTCTTCAAGGTGAGTAAAGGGGCTAAGGAGTTGTTTCAGCTTGTAAAAGAATGCACCCTTACGCCAAGTCCTTCTGAAGAGGGGCTTAGACTATCTTTTATCGATGTGTTCCAACTTTTAGGGGAGATCAAAACCTCTTTAGAGATCAAGGCGCTCCAGATTCCGCCATTTACGTTTGTTGCTAAAAGTGTACTGAAAGAATGGAAACGGGAATTGGTCGAGGCGGTGAGGGGAATCGAGTCTTTATATCAACCTCTGCAGTTCAAAGATGTTCCTAAAGATAGCGCCGGCCCTGTCGGGGAGCTAAACCATCCTCAACCAAGATGGATTGTAAAGTTTGATAGGGAAGAGCTGTCCCCATTTTTGGATTTAGAGGGGGAAATGCTGCCTGATGAGCTGATATTTGAACCAAAAAAAGCGTTTTTGGAGAAAAGTGGACCTGCTCTTTTAGAACGCCTCGTAGAGCATGCTAGAAGCAAAAATATTCTATTACGTGTAGCTTTGCCACTGATCTTACGTTCTTGGGATGAGCCCTATATCCGTTCTATGATATGCTATGCTTTAGACCTTGGTGTGCGTCATTTTGAATGTCCAAACATAGGTGCTTTGAGTTTCTTGAACAAGGAGGCCTGTGGTATTCCTCTCGATATTTCGGCCGATTTTGCCCTCTATGCATTGAATACACAAGCCATCACGCAACTAAAAGAAATGGGTTTTTCAGGGGCTACGTTTTCGATAGAAGATGATAAGGAGAATATTTTTGAACTCCTCAATCAAGGGGTCCAACCTTTCATGAAGATGATCCTCTATAAGGACATCCCCCTTTTCATCGCCGAAAGCTGCTCATTGACCGCTCTACATGGTGGTTGCCCCACTTCAAAGGTGTGTGGGTACAGGACACTAGAAATTGAGGGTGAGGATAAGGAGAGATACGAAGTGCATCATGAGCTGTGTAAATCGGTTGTTTTATCCAAAAAGCCCTTCTCGCTTGTTCCCTATTTAAATCACCTGGTGCAACGGGGGGTGAAAGCGTTTCAATTCGATTTTATAACCAAACGATATTCCTTTGCCGAGGCTCTTGAAATCTACAAAAATGGGAAAAATGGTATTTCAGTTGGGGATTGTACCGATTCAAATTTTATGAAAAAACTTCTTTAAATTTAGATTAAGGTGACTTGTACAGTAGCTCCAAGCGTTTCTAAAAAAAACTGCACCTCTTTTAGGTCCGCATAGTCCTTGCCGTAAAGGAAGATTTTTTTCCTAAAAAAAGTCGTTTTTGAGCTCGCTACGGCAAGTATGTGGACCCCCTGTCTTAGTACCCCCTTTCTTTGCCGAATAAGGATGTTCCGTTTGGTCCGATATCCTGTCGGTCTTAAAGAAAAAAGAAATTTGCAGCCTTCGGTAGTCCCGGAGGCATAAATCTTGAGCCAACTTAAGTTTTTCTCTTTATCGTCTATGGCGAAAAGGGGATTGGGCGATGCTTTCTCAATTTGGATTTTGCAGGCATTCACAAAACCCTCTTCGATCCTTTTTTTAAGATCTTTCAATAGTCCATCCCGTTTAATTTTTTCAACTTCAGGAGCGTACAGGGGAGATACCCCCTTTTTTAGGATGTGGATTTTCTCTAGAAGCTCTTTTCGTTTCAGTTCTAGAGTGAGGATTTGTCGATCAACGGTATACAGTTCTTCTCTGATTCTATCTAGTGACATGCGGTATATAAAAAAAGGCCGGTTCTAGGAACCGACCTTCGAAATTCATTCTTTAGGTGTTAATAGAGGTTTTCTATTCTACACTAAGGACAAAATAAGCGGGAAATGCAAAATGGTTATTCGACCTTGCAGTGACATGAAATGTCACAGGCTTTCCAACAAAAGGCTTTAAATCAACAAGAGTCGAGTAGGCATATCCCACTGGGCAATCGCGATCACGAATGATGAAATCACCCGGTTTGTTACGGACCGGATCTACGTAGGATTCTAAAACACCCGATACCTTAAAAGAGCGGTTTTTTTGATCATGGTAAAAATCCTCAATCGTTTTATTTCTATGACTCATGGCCCAGGAAAGAAAAAGATTCTCCTCTATAGGTTCCCAGCTCAGATTAGCTATTGGTGGAAGTGCTGCAGTGGCCTCTTTTTTCTGATTATGGGTTACTTCAGCTGCAGTTGTCGCAATTGTAGTTTCGCCTCTTGGACGCTGCTTGCTTATGGAGATTTCCTCCGCCCCTTTTTGTTCCTTTCTTGCAATTTCCTTTGAGATTTGGTTAGCCTTTGTCTCTAGGTAGGCGAGCTTTTTTTGCAGATAAAGGTCTTGCATCTCTACAAGTTTTGATTTCGCTTTATCCACGGCTTCAGGAAATTCTTTAAATTCATGTGAAACTATGTGGTAGTTTTGGGCGATCTTATCAAAGTCGATCTCATGAAACGGTTTCACCATCTCAGCTAGCGTGAAAGCCTCGGTTTTTTCCAAATGTTTGGTGAGCTCGATTTTTTTTCTGTCTCGCACAGCTTTGAGTTCAGGCCCCCCTGCATAATCGACATATTCTTTAGCTACATAAAAGCGCGTTTTGTTCGGTACGGAAATCTCAAGCCATTTTGGCTGTTTTTCACAGATCTTTCCCTCAACTTTATCACCTGCACTCAAATGACCGACGATAGGGGAGTCCAGATCTGGCATTAATCTTACGTTAACACGATTCCCTTCAATCACTCCGTCAAGCACAAGACTTCTAAAGATATAAGCATGCATCTCTTGCAGAGGTTCGACTGCATAAAAATCGTTCTTCTCTGCCGTCACAACAAGAAGATCCCCTTTTACAAGTTCTTTGATGATGGGGCTATCTAACTCTGAAGAGAGGCGTAGGCGAACGTTATTGCCTACAACTTTTCCTGTGAATGGTTTGAAATGGGAAACTTTCTCAATTTGTTCAGCTGGCTTCACCGATTTCGTTTGAGAAGGTTTTTGTACTGTAGAGGAAACGGACGCATCTTTTACGGTCACTTTTTTTGGATTCGCGTCCTCAGCGATTAGCAGGGTAGAGACGGTGAGTAAACCCAAGCAGGACAAAACGCTTCGCATACCTTAAACTCCTTGAATAACAACATTCTAAGAGTTTTTCAGTATTTCTCTCTAGCGTTTTTTCGTTGTTACAAAACCAAAAGAGATTTTCTTGACCAATCTTGAAAAAAAAACGAGACGATTTTCACCCTCTCTTTGTTTGTTGGGATTCTTTAATCTATCGAAAAAAAGATAGTTCAAGAGTCGCTGAAAATGTTTTTTGGGAAAAAGTTAAAAACTTATTTTAGGTGAAAACGGCAATTGCACGCAAACGATTTTTAGTTGAAGAGGTAGTGAAGGGTGGTTTTTTTAAATTAGGTTTTCAGGGCTGCAATGATGTGTTGGCAACGATTGGATCCGCAGGAGCATCCCAGAGGTTCGCCAAGATAGACTTGGTACAATACGCCAGGCTCATCTCTGCTCGTTACCTTGAACATGTGGGGCCCTACCTCCTCAACCATCCATTCAGGATCACTACCGCCCCTTAATAGATCCTTGGGAAGATTTTTTGGTATGTGGGGCTTTTTTTCCTCCACCCTTTCGTTTTTTAAAGCCCGAGCTATTTGGCAAAAAAAACAGTTGCAGAGCTCTACAGGTTCCACCTCTTTGACCATATTTCCGCCGATCGCTTTGGCGATCAGGGTGATCTTATCGAGAATCTCTTTGGGTAGTGGGGGGGAATTGGAGAATTGGGGATTGTGCCCCTGAAATAAAGATCCCGGATCGTTTGCATCTAAATGAAACGAGATCGGAGCGCCAAAAGAGGTCGCAACGTTTGCATCCATGGGGGGGGGTTGAAAGAGATTGGAGAAAAAGGGGATCTCTTTGACATTTTTAAAACGCTCTTCTTCGTCTGCCGATTCCTCAAGATGTTGGACGTGCATTTTGAAAATCAGATCGATCTGATCCTGGGTGAGGTTGGGAACTTGGGCTCGGGTACCGGATAAAAGATGGACAAAAAGGAGGTCTTGCCCCTCGATATTTTCGACTCCCAAAGAGGCTATTTCACTCCATTTACAGGAGATGTGCGGAGGGATGTGAAGGACTCTTTGGTTGATCTTCATTAAAATTCTTAGGTTACCTTTAAGAAACTATACTCAATTCACCGCAGCCTTGTCAAACCCGTTTTTTTCTCTTGATTTTAGGAGGTAAAAGGAGCCATAAGGCAAAGAAACAAAACACGGAGTTTGAATGGGTCACGGGCGTAAAACGTTTCTTTTGGATTCAACGGTCCTTTTGTATGATGTGGATGTTATCCAACACTTTAAGCGTTCAAATGTTGTGATCCCAAGCTTTGTGATTGATGACCTAGATAAGCATGTAGGGCAAAAAACCGACTTTGGTATTATAGCCCGCGATCAGCTGCAGTTTTTAAGTGAGCTCTCAAAGACGGGAGATATCAATCATGGGGTGATCATAGACGGCGAGATCCTCGTCCGGATTGATACCTTGATCGGATCGATAGACAAAAAAAGGCTACCCCATTTAGCCGATCTCCCTCACAATCGTATTGTTCACCTAGCATATGCTCTCAAGGGTGAGCTGGACAACCTTGTAGTAGTTTCCAGATCGGTTGCAACGCGCCTTTCCCTTGAGGTGCTCGGAATCGAAGCTAATGACTTCCAGCCTCCTCGCAAAGATATCGATCCGGTATCAAGAATGCGCACAATCCATGTCGAAAAATCGGTGATCGATCACTCCTATATAGACGGTTTTGTCCACATGCCGGAAGAATCCTTTTTAAATAATGAATATGTTTTACTTTTAGCTAAAGAGGGATCGCAACTTCTTTGCCGTTTTCACCCAAGAGAAAAAAAACTTTTTCCGATCCGCCGAAAGGGGGCAAAAGTAGCCAGAGGGATATTACCAAAAAATATCGAACAGGAAATTGCTCTGGATATGCTTTTATCTGAGGATATCCCTCTGGTTTCGTTGATTGGAAGAGCCGGTACCGGAAAGACTTTACTGGCCATGGCGGCAGCCTTTGAGATGGTATTTGATAAGGGGATTTATAAACATCTGATTGTTACCCGTCCTGTCCACTCATTAGGTCCCGATATCGGCCATTTGCCCGGAACTGCTCAAGATAAATTGAAACCCCTCTTCGGAGCCTACTTTGATAATATCGAGACAATCAAGGAGGCGCGCAATGAGGATGTCGGAGATGTGGCCGAGTGGGTGAGCTGCCAGCCGAAAATCAAAATGGAGGCGATCGCCCATATGCGTGGCCGCTCATTTCAAAGATCCATTTTGATCATCGACGAGTGTCAGAACTGCTCGCCTCACGAGATCAAGACCCTTATTTCAAGATCGGGGATCGGTACAAAGGTTATTTTGATTGGAGACATTGAGCAGATCGATGCAAAAAACCTGAACCGCTATTCGAATGGCCTTTCCGAGGTAACTTCCCATTTTGCCAATAGCCCGATAGCTGCTTATTCTTATCTGCAGGCGGTGGAGAGATCGGCTTTAGCTCTAGAGGCCTCAAGAATGTAGCGAGAAAAATAGATCTCTCTCGAGATTGGAACACCCACGCTCCATACAACTCGGTTCGGGATTGGCAGATTTTTCCGAAAGACCCATGAGAAGAATGTTCGTAAACATGAAGATCTTAAAGATTCCGCAATCAAACCTCGCTGAGTTTTTTGCTTTTTTGTTTTTTAGGAACTCTTCTCTTGCTGAGCAAGAGTTGGAAGATTCTGCATATTGATCAAGCTTTTCAAGCGCCTGTTGATCGAAAGAAAAAAATGGGGCAAACGCATAAGGGTTCTCGTGGACTTTGGCAATTGATAGGATCTCGTCACTTGTAAATAGTTTTGCTGCGCTGGGATTTTTATTGAAAAAGCTTTGACCGACCAAAGGGTGTTTTTTTGCATAGTCTATAAATGTCTCTTTGGACGGAAAAAAATGGAGGGATATCTGCCGAAATTTAAGAATTTTTTGTTGGATCAATCGTTCTAACAAAATCGGATTTTTCTGAAAAAATGGGGCGAAAGTTTCAAGTTCACAACCATAGAGTCGCCGCATCTCATCGCTCACTTTGTCTTTCATCGGGGATGAGGGTCCATTCAGGATTTCTAGAACAGCTTTGGGAAATTTAAAAAGGTTCAGGGTTTCTGATTTAAAAATTTTTTCATTAAGAAGGGGGAGCTTTTTGATGTCTTTAAGGTCAAAACCCACCTCATTTTTCAACTGTGAAAGATTCTGCATGCAAATCACAAAATTAAGATCTTTTTTAAGTCTAGCAGGAGCCTTTTCAAAATTTTCTTTCATATTGAGCGCTGTATTATAGGAAAATGCAAACGTAGAGAAAAGAGTTTCTACTAATAGATCCTCTTTTGAAAGGTTCTTAGGGGGCTGGCCGTTGGTTAAAAAATGGGATTGGAAATCTCTTCTTTGTGGTTGGAAGTCGACCCTATTGTGTAGCTTTGAGTTATAGAAAAACCTCTGTTTAGGGGCAGGTCTATATATAGATAGGAGTGCCAATTTCGATTCAAAAAAAGTTTTAACGTAAGAGCTGTTCCCCCTGAGGAAACTAGAGCGAAAAAGGGTACCTACTTGAGAAATCATCGAAAACATCCCGTGTACTTTTAAGGTTAAATTGTAATAAATTTTATAAATTTAATCAAATAAAGACTTGGGAGTTTAGGGTTTTTTTTTGGGGATTTTTTTCTACTTAAACTGAGTAGTTTAGGGAAGTAATATTAAAAAATTTACTTTAAAAGAGGGCTGGGGGTGCAGGCTAGGGGGATATATTTCATTTTTCTCCTAAAAAGGATGTCTTTAAAGGGGCTGTTTAGCTTATAGTAGATCCCTATTATGGAGACTCGATGGGCTTTACTAGATTAAACTTGCATAAAAAAATTCTTGATAAATTGGAGAAGCTAGGTTTTTCTAGTCCTACCCCGATTCAAAATGAGGCGATCCCTCACATACTAGAGGGGAAAGATCTCTTAGCCTGTGCTGATACCGGTACCGGTAAAACAGCCGCGTTTCTGTTGCCTACGATCCATATGCTCCTAGAAAAAAGCGAAGAAGTCGCAGGACCCAAAGTTCTCATTTTGTCTCCTACAAGGGAACTCGCTGCCCAGATTGAAAAAGAGGTCATCCGCTTCTCCAGCGGGTTGAGCCGTATCCGATCAGTTGTCGTTTTTGGTGGAGCCGGGTGGACCGAGCAGGTAAAAAAAGTTTCCAAACCCCATGATATTCTCGTAGCAACTCCGGGTCGTTTGATCGATCTAATGGAGAAAAAAAAGGTGGATCTCAGCCAAATTCAGGTTCTTGTCATTGATGAGGCCGACAGGATGTTGGATATGGGATTTATCGAACCGGTTAATTTGATCGCCTCCAACACCCATCCCGACCGACAGACCTTGCTTTTCTCAGCCACCTTAAAGGGGCCGGTATTGAATCTTTGCAAAAATTTGACCATTGATCCTGTCAGAGTGGAGATCGAAAAGGAAAAAAAAGAGGTAGAGAACATCAAGGAGCATTTCTATTTCACAAACGACATTGCTCACAAGCATCGTGTTCTTTCAGAAATCTTGCAAAAAGAGAATGTTAACCAGGCCATCATCTTTGCTGCCACAAAAAGGTCTACTGAGGAATTGTCTGAGAAACTGAATGAAGAGGGGTTTGAGGCCTCAGCTCTACACGGAGATATGAAGCAACGTCAAAGAGACCGCACCTTGAAATACTTAAGAAATGGGGAAATCCGTATCTTGGTGGCGACCGATGTCGCAGCCAGAGGTATTGACGTCTCAACCATCACCCATGTAATCAACTTTGATCTGCCGAAACAGGTGGAGGACTATGTCCATCGCATAGGACGTACCGGCCGTGCAGGTGCAGAGGGAGAAGCGCACTCTTTTGCATCTAAAAGGGACAGGGCTGTAGTTACTGATATTGAAAAGATCATGAATAAAACTTATGACATCTTTTCAGGTGATAAAAATCCGACCAGGGAGAAGAAGGGGAAAAATTTTTCCGAAGGGCGCGATAGACCTAAGTTTTCAAGAGAAAGGAAGTCCGAATTTGGCGACCGTGAGAGAAGACCTTTTGGCGACAGAAAAGAATTTGGCGACCGTGAGAGAAGACCTTTTGGCGACAGAAAAGAATTTGGTGACCGTGAGAGAAGATCTTTTGGCGACAGAAAAGAATTTGGCGACCGTGAGAGAAGATCTTTTGGCGACAGAAAAGAATTTGGCGACCGTGAGAGAAGACCTTTTGGCGACAGAAAAGAATTTGGTGACCGTGAGAGAAGACCTTTTGGCGACAGAAAAGAATTTGGTGACCGTGAGAGAAGACCTTTTGGCGATAGAAAAGAATTCGGCGACCGTGAGAGAAGACCTTTTGGCGACAGAAAAGAATTTGGCAGTAAAAAATCCTTTTCTAAAGATGATAAGTTCAAAGAGTCCGGATTTAAAATGGTCGGTGGGGCCAAAAAAAGCAAAAGCTTCTCGTTAGGAAAATATGATCTAGAAATGCCTTCAAAAGATGGAAGATCAAAAAGACCAAGCGGTCCAAAAAGGGGAAAAAAGGTTTTTACAGCCCCTAAAAAAAACCGTTATTCCTAGTCTAGATTAGATCATTTTCTATGGTTGTATGGCTCCGGCAAATTTGCTAGGGCCGTTTTTTTTTGTGAAAGAATCCGAAAACGCCAAAATTTTTTGGGTTTCGGCGTTTTTAATCGAGCTAACTTGAATCCAGTTAGTAGGATCTAAGCAATCATTAACGGTAAGCTATAGGTCAATGGTGTATAACAAAGCTTATTCGTGCATCGATACGAAACTTAGTGATATGACCGTTCTCTACTTTGGCGTGGATATGATCGACATCAACTTGTTTGATCTCTTTTACGGTTTTACTTGCCTCGTGAACTGCGGAATGTATCGCCTCCTCGATCGTTTTTCCCTCGCTTATGACCTCAATTACCTTCACTATAGACATAAATAACCCTTAAAACATAGACTCTTCTAGATAACATATAAAAATTTTTATGTTTTCTTGCTAGAGTTTTTTTAAGTTGTTGATCTAGATGGGGAAGAGTTGTCACCCCTTTTTTGTTCTTAGTTGCCGCAGGCACCACCCTTTTTGAATGGAGGGCGGTGCAGTAAGTGATTTTTAGAGTCTACCGATGGGAAGTTTTTCTACAGAATTTCGATTTTACCGGTCTTTATTTTGTAGTAGCCTCCGACAATATCGAGTTTTTTTTCGTCCAGAAGCTTTTTAAGATCTGCATTGTTTTTTAAACTTGCTACGGTCGAGACGACATTTTGTTTGATTGCAGATTCCAGATTATCCCCTTTTCGGAGGGCTGGCTTAATGAGGGCGGCTATTGCAGGGATATCTTTTGCTTTGTTGTTTAAGACCGCCCGAACTGCGCCGCAAGATTCGTGGCCTAAAACAACAATAATACTAGACTCAAAAACTTTAGCAGCAAATTCGATGCTTTCAAGTTCCACTGAACCTGCAACATTTCCTGCAATTCGAACGACAAAAAGATTGCCGGCGGACTGGTCGAATACGATCTCCGGTATCACTCTAGAATCGGAACAGGAGAGGATGATACCAAAAGGTTTTTGCCCCCCTATCAATGCGAGGCGCTTATCAGAAGAGTGATCGGCAAAAAGGAGTTTATTGGTAACGTATCGATTGTTTCCGTCTACCAAAATCTGCAAACTCTCTGTTGGGGTAAGTCCTACTATCGGGGCAAAGAAAATAAATAAAATGGGTAAAAAGTACTTCATTCCTTTTATTTAAAGAGTTGCTTAAATTTTATCAAATATTTATTATAAGTTTATTCTTTATTTAACGAGATGCTGTTATGAAATACTTACTTTCTTACACTTTTATTTTATTTTCACTTTCTGCGATGAGTCCTACTCAAGTCGAAGAATACCTAAGGGATAAAACTTTTTGGTCTCAAGTGGATCAGGATAAATTTGTTTTTATTGTTTTGTGCGGTATTTGTAATAAAGAGGGGCCAGGTACCTATTTGGAAATAGGTGCTGCCCAACCGGACTTATTTAACAATACTTTTTTTCTAGAAAAAGAGCTGGGCTGGAAAGGAATGAGCATAGAGATTGCCTCTACGTACATGCAAGATTGGAAAAATAAAAGGGTAAACCCTTTGCTTATTCAGGATGCGTTGCAAGTAGATTACTCAAAACTTCTTGAAGAGTTTCCTAACGAAATTGATTATTTGTCCCTAGATGTGGATGATACTTACGTAGAGGTCTTAAAGAAGATCCCATTTGAAAGATACAAGTTCAAGGTGATCACTATAGAACATGATGCGTATCGCTTTGGGGATATTTATCGTAACCTCGAGAGGGAGTTTCTTCAACAAAGGGGATACAGACTGATGGTTCGAAACATCTTGGATTGGGTGGGCCAATTTGAGGATTGGTGGGTGCATGAATCACTGCTTACAAATAGTCTATTGAAGTGCTGGGTAGATGCAAAATATGAAAATCTTTATGGGTCGCAAGTTGCTGCCAATCTTTTTTATAAATTTGCACGTGACGAAAAAATAAAAGAGAGGAAAAGGAAACTCCTTAAATATAAGGGATAAAAAAAGCTTAGTGTGGGTAGGCGATAAACCTTTAAATAGACAATTTTTGTTTTATAGTTCAAAAAGAGCTTCAAAGGGTGGAGTTGCATCACAAAGGATAGAGAATGGTTACATTAAGAATGATCAAGAGAGAATTTTTACATGTGTTGCCGGTTTTTATTTTTTTTCTTTTTTTCTTCACCCTGATTAATTGGACAGAAACCTATCTCTTTGAAAATACAGGATTAAAAGGTTTTAGTTTTTCGGAAGTCGCGCTTGCAGCTGCTTTGATTGCAAAAATTGTTTCGGTTCTGGACCATTGGCCATGGATAAACCGTTACAAAAAGCATCCATTGGCTTTCGTTATTTTATGGAAGACCTTTTTGTACTGGATCATCCTTTTTATAGTGCGCCTTGCCATCAAATTTATCCCTAGTTTCTGGGTAAACGATGGGCAGTTTGAGACTGACATCCAGCAGTTTTTTGTAAGTATGAACTGGAATATTTTTCTTTCAGTGCAAATGTATTATCTAATCCTTTTGTTTATTTACGTCACATTTATCGAGCTGGTAAACAAAATAGGTCGAAAAAAGGTTTTAGAACTTTTCTTCGGATGACAGATCTTTAACGAAAGTTGTTCTGGGTTGCGACTTTAGCCTTACCCCTTGAAAATCCCTGATCACTCATCGATTCCAATCCTTTCAAATCAAGAGAGAGCTAATCATACCCTCCCTAAATGCACAAACTCAAAAGCTTTCCTACATGATTCCGAAATTAAAGGGGTAAAGTAAGAGAAGGCTTTGAGCTTTGAGGAACCACGATGTTGAAATCATATCTGTCGAAGAGGTGAAGTCATCTATTTGCAAGTAATATGAAAATTTAGCTAAAATAGACTCTTTTTTACTATTGGGCAATATTCTATAAGCATTGTTCTGAGGTCAATTTGCCGATCTCAATCGCATTTGGTTTGTTAAAATTTATAGGAATCCTAGTTTCAAGATCGGAGCGGAAGGCTCTTAGATTTTTACTATGGATATGGAGATTATAAATCGGGATCCTGTCACCGTCGATGATCATTAGGGGTATTTTTTTTCCAAAGTGGTCTTCACTCCATTCAAATTGGCAATTATCTAGGTTCAAATAGGAGTCCTCCCTTTTGTAACCTTGAAAATTTTTTCCGTTTCTTGGATCTTGTCCTCCTAAATATTGCCCTATTGTCGCAGCGTCAAATATGCCTTCTAACTTGTCGAAATGGGATGAATAAAGGGATCCGTTCAGAGGTTCTTCTCCATAGAGATTCACTAATTGAAAGAGTCGCAAGTATTGAGGGGGAATAGTAGGAAGATGCTCGATTCTACGATTTTGATGAGTGTTCTTATACGCTGCCAACATAGTCATATCATGCCAATTATGTTTACTATTGCGGGAAAAAAACTTAGCAACATTTGAAGCGGCTTTTGGTGTGGCAAAATAGATGCAGCCTGGAACAACAAAATGGTGACTTAAAAATGTTGCTCCGCACTCCGGGTAATTTTTTTCCAAAGCAGGAATAATTTCTTCCAGATTTTTGTATAGCATGTTGTCGTACTCAAGATGAAACACATGATTCAATCCATTTTGTTCCATAAACGAGTCCAGGTAAAAAAACCTCTCTGAAGTAAAGAGCCAGAATCCGTCCCTAAATTCTAAGTTTAATTTTTTGTGAGCCTTGAATTTCTTATGATGTGTCGTTATAGGTAAACTCTCCAAAAAAACTACTGAAGCACCTGCATCCTCCAACGAATAAGGAGCAGTTTGATACGCTTCGTCGTTCAAAAGAAAATAGACAGCCGATTTGGGGTTGAAGTGCTTAGCTTGTCTGACTGCATCCTCAGAGTATGCTGGGAGCTTTTTCCCTATGTGAATAAAAACAATTGAGGGCGATGAAGAAAACAAAAATAGCGGTAAAGTAAAAAATAAAATTAGCGTAAATGACATGTGAATATCATACTTAACAAATAAAATAGTGCAATAAATATTTCATAATTATTTTTCGTCCCTTTTTCACTATAGTGGCTTTTTGTGTTATTATATCGAGGGTACTCCTTTAGGTGTGCATTTCGTTAGTTGGAAAACTCCAATCTCTGCGTTTGCATCAGGGTTTTAACCCCTCTAAGGAGTAAAAAATCGCCATTTTTTAACACCAACGGATCTGTTGCTCCGTTTCTTTTGTTTCGTCAAGAATTTTGGAACACCCCAAAAAATATGCAATCGACGATGTTGAAATCATATCTGTCGAAGAGGTGAAATCATCTATTTGCAAGTAATATGAAAATTTAGCTAAAATAGACTCTTTTTTACTATTGGGCAATATTCTATAAGCATTGTTCTGAGGTCAATTTGCCGATCTCAATCGCATTTGGTTTGTTAAAATTTATAGGAATCCTAGTTTCAAGATCGGAGCGGAAGGCTCTTAGATTTTTACTATGGATATGGAGATTATAAATCGGGATCCTGTCACCGTCGATGATCATTAGGGGTATTTTTTTTCCAAAGTGGTCTTCACTCCATTCAAATTGGCAATTATCTAGGTTCAAATAGGAGTCCTCCCTTTTGTAACCTTGAAAATTTTTTCCGTTTCTTGGATCTTGTCCTCCTAAATATTGCCCTATTGTCGCAGCGTCAAATATGCCTTCTAACTTGTCGAAATGGGATGAATAAAGGGATCCGTTCAGAGGTTCTTCTCCATAGAGATTCACTAATTGAAAGAGTCGCAAGTATTGAGGGGGAATAGTAGGAAGATGCTCGATTCTACGATTTTGATGAGTGTTCTTATACGCTGCCAACATAGTCATATCATGCCAATTATGTTTACTATTGCGGGAAAAAAACTTAGCAACATTTGAAGCGGCTTTTGGTGTGGCAAAATAGATGCAGCCTGGAACAACAAAATGGTGACTTAAAAATGTTGCTCCGCACTCCGGGTAATTTTTTTCCAAAGCAGGAATAATTTCTTCCAGATTTTTGTATAGCATGTTGTCGTACTCAAGATGAAACACATGATTCAATCCATTTTGTTCCATAAACGAGTCCAGGTAAAAAAACCTCTCTGAAGTAAAGAGCCAGAATCCGTCCCTAAATTCTAAGTTTAATTTTTTGTGAGCCTTGAATTTCTTATGATGTGTCGTTATAGGTAAACTCTCCAAAAAAACTACTGAAGCACCTGCATCCTCCAACGAATAAGGAGCAGTTTGATACGCTTCGTCGTTCAAAAGAAAATAGACAGCCGATTTGGGGTTGAAGTGCTTAGCTTGTCTGACTGCATCCTCAGAGTATGCTGGGAGCTTTTTCCCTATGTGAATAAAAACAATTGAGGGCGATGAAGAAAACAAAAATAGCGGTAAAGTAAAAAATATAATAAGCGTAAATGACATGTGAATATCTTACTAAACAAATAAAATAGTGCAATAAATACTTCATAATTATTTTTCGTCCCTTCTTCACTATAGTAGCTTTTTGTGATATTATATCGAGGGTACTCCTTTAGGTGTGCATTTCGTTAGTTGGAAAACTCCAATCTCTGCGTTTGCATTAGGGTTTTAACCCCCTTAGGAGTAAAAAAATCGCCATTTTTTAACACCAACGGATCTGTTGCTCCGTTTCTTTTGTTTCGTCAAGAATTTTGGAACACCCCAAAAAATATGCAATCGACGATGTTGAAATCACATCTGTCGAAAAGGTGAA
The DNA here is from genome assembly GCA_016866475.1 of Chlamydiota bacterium. Taxonomy (GTDB): domain Bacteria; phylum Chlamydiota; class Chlamydiia; order Chlamydiales; family RGXB01; genus RGXB01. The sequence continues at coordinate 28,943 of VGMF01000008.1, forward strand.
ATTATCTATTTGCAAGTAATATGAAAATTTAGCTAAAATAGACTCTTTTTTTCTAGTGGGCAATTTTCTATGAGCACTATTCTGAGGTCAATTTGCCGATCTCAATCGCATTTGGTCACCGATTATTTGAGGAAGTCGCATATTCTTAGTCCAGGCCAGCAGTTGGCCGATTTTTTACATACAAATCGACTTGCTGATAAGGGTGAGGGGGTTTTCGAGGTATTTGACCGCTCCACCAAATTTCTCGCAGACGCCGGAATAAAATACTACGGCTCTGCCGAGGCATCAGCCTGGCACTATAAATTCTTGAAGGCCGTTTCAGAATTTAAGGTGATTTTGGGGAGCCCGATGCTGACGAATGCGGGCAGACGGGAAAAAAGTATCTCGGCCTGCTCTATTCCCCCTGTCCGATTATCTCGCATGCAAAGAGATGAGATCGCAAAAATGGTAGGGGACTACCATACAAGAGGGATGGGTACCGGTTTTTGTCTCGATGATGTCGAGGAGCCCCAGGAGATGGTCCGCTACTTGAACCAAGTTGCCATGTCGGAAGTCCAAAAAGGGATGATTGAACGGTCATGCGGCAACATGGGGGTATTATCGATACACCATCCGAAGGTACTCTCTTTTATCCGTGTGAAGCAAGAGAGTCCTGATATCCAACATTGGAAATTCAACCTTTCGGTCAACATCACCGACGCCTTTATTGAGGCGCTGGAAAAAAACGAACTCTTCACATTGAGCGATGGTCAAAAGGTTGATCCGCAACTTTTGACGAGCTTGATAGCGGAGCACGCGCACACCACAGGGGATCCGGGACTTATTTTTATGAATCGGATCAACCGCCTGAACCGGGTGCCGCAAATGGGTCGTTACGAAACGGTAGTCCCCTGCGGTGAGGTGTCGCTATTTTCAGGCGAGGTTTGCCAATTTTCTTATCTCAACCTACCCCAATTTATCGTAGGGGATAAAATGGATTGGGAAGCTTTGAAAGAGAGCATCCACACCATCATGGTGATTTTAGATAACGCCGTCGAGGTGAATATCAACAGGATGCCGACTCAATTGAGTGCCGAAGTGATCTCCAATCTAAGACGCGTCGGTATTGGAATCTGTGGTTTTTCTGAATTGCTTCAGGCAAAGGGGCTCTGTTACGGATCGCTAGAGGCTCAAAATTTTGCCATAGAGCTGATGAGTTTCATAAATTTGGAAAGTAAGAGGGCCTCTGTAGAGCTTGCAAAGCAGCGGGGACCTTTTCCATCTTTTAGAAATTTGAATACCCGTGTAGAGCTTTTTACCAAACCTTTCCAAGAAGTCCCCACAACATGTGCGAGTGAAAAAGATTGGGAGCAGTTAGGTAATGAGATCCGACAGGTGGGTATCCGTAATCTCTCGACAACCATCATACCTCCAAGCGGAAGAAGTTCTCTCATAGCAGGATCTAATGCCTCGATAGAGCCCCCATTTTCACTGGTTGCCGACTCGCGATTGAAGAAGACGCTCGAAACCCACGCTTTCAAGGAGGGGTATTTCAACGATTTGGGAGCTGTGTACGACAGCATCGAAAAAACAGGTAGCCTGCAGCAGTCAGACCTGCCGTTAGCGATCAGGCGGATCTACAGGACGGCTTTGGAAATAACCCCCACAGACCATCTTTCCATGACAAAAGCGTTTCAATGCCATACCGACGAGGGGATTTCAAAAACGATCAATATGGGTGAAAATTCGTCTGTTGAGGATGTAAAAAACGTATTTCTTTCGGCAATATCTGCTGCTAATATGAAAGGGGTCACTATTTACAGAAACAATAGCCACCGCTTGCAGCCTAAATCCCTTTCTACCTCTAGTAAGGATTCTCTTATGTTGATCGATTCGATTTACGGCCCTGTAAAAATAACGCCCAAAATTGCAAAAATTTTAGCTTCGCCCATGATGGAAAGGCTTAAAAAGGTCAGTCAAAATGGGGTCGCTTACCTTGTAGATCCTAGACAATCCACATCCCGCTACGACCACTCGGTGGGAACTATGGCGCTCGCTAAAATGCTAGGAGCTTCCGAGCTTGAGCAGATTCAGGCCCTTTTGCATGACGTTTCGCATACCCCTTTTTCGCATCTGATCGACTACGTGTATGGATTTAAAAAACAAGATTACCATGAGAAGCATAAGATCCGTTTTCTATCCCAAAAATGGGTACAAAAAGAGTTGCTAGACTGCGGAATTTCCCTCGATGTTCTAAAAGAGCAGAGCCCGACGTTTTTCCAAAAAAATGGGATCAATATCGATCGGATCGATTATATGGTTAGAGACCTCAAGGCGGTGGGCAGGATTTTTCAGCCCGAGTATTCCATGATACTGAACAACCTTGTGGTAGAGGACAAAAGGATAAAATGCCGCGACATGGGGACAGCTAAACTTTTATTCGATAAATTCCTTGAGGTCAATCAAGAGGTCTACTTCGACCCTAAAGTGGAGGCAGCGTCGGTCGATTTTACTGCTTTGCTCCAAAAAATGCTTCTTGAGGGCATTTTGAAAGAGGAGCAATTTGAAAAAAGTGAGGAGGAGCTTTTGGAGGCGATCAAAAACAGTCCCTACAAAGCCGAATTCGAAGCAATTGGGCCAAAAAGCCTCAAGGGTTCTTCTTTGGTAAAAAATGGTCGCCCACCGATTTTACGCAAACTTCGTTTCATCGATCCTGAGATTCAGGGTTTAGAAGGGACGCTGACAGACCACGATCCAAACGCGAAAGCACGCCTTGAGGAATATCTGTTAAAAACGCCAAAAGAGGTTTACTATCATGGCTAATTTTCTGAAGTTTATCTTTTTGGCGTTTTTCGTTTTATCTCTTCATGCTGAAGAGATCAATGATGTTGAGGAGTTTATTGAGGCAGTTTTAGACGACAGTGGCAGATATCCTGTGAGGCTTTTGGAACTTGGCGCAACAAATACCAACTACCAGGTTATGAGAGGGGGAAAAAGCTATTTTTTTCGCCTTTCAGGAAATCTTTTGAAGGAGCTCTATTCGAGACAAGACATCGAGTACAGGGTGTTAAAAAAGCTCGAAAATAAAAAGATTGCCCCTTGCCCCTATTTTTTTGATCCAGAGAGGGGGATATTGATCACCGAGTACATCGAGCATGATGGCGTTTTGGTCGATTTGCTGGATCAGAATGTCCAAAAAGCTGTTTGTGAAATCCTCAAGTCGATCGAAGAGGAAAATATAAGTCTCGATAGGACTTTTGATCCCTATTTAGACATATCTGCTCTAGTGAAAAAGGCTAAAACCCCTTTGCCGAAAGAGTTATGTGAAGCTGCACTTCCAATCGTGCAGAAAATTTCTAAAAAGCTCTCACAATTTCCGAAAAAAACTTTATGCCACTTGGATTTGCACCATAAAAATATTCTAAAAAAAGACGACAGACTCTTTCTGATCGATTGGGAGTATGCGGCGATGAGCCACCCCTATCACACATTGGCCTCGATGGCCTCCATCGAGCGCTGGACCGACAAACAGATGTGGCAAATTTTAGGCCATTATACCAAAGAGCACACGCGTGAGGATAGGGAATGCTTATACCTGTATCGGGTCGTGTCGGATCTTTTTTGGGCGGCTTGGTGCCATGTGCAGATGGAAAATCCGTCCACAAATTGCCCCTATGCCGAGTGGAGAGATCTATTTAAAGAGGCCGCAAAAGAGCGGATTTGTAAACTTGAAATGGACGATAAAAAAACGGACTTATATGCGCTTTAGTATCCTCTTTTTTTTTCTTTACCCCTTTTTTTTTCCTTTCGTTTCGGCACATGAGGCGATTTTGCTGATGGGCCCTCCGGGAAGCGGCAAAGGGACTTTTTCCTCTTATCTCGAATCGGCAGGCTATGGACATATCAGTGCGGGAGATTTGATTCGCCAGGAAATTTTGAGCGGCTCCACTCTGGGGGTTAAGCTTAAAGGAATTGTGGATAATGGGGAGTATATCGATACCGATACGCTGTTTTTTTTAGTAGAGGGGAGGGTGCGGGCCTTTTGCGATCAAAAGAGACCTGTGATCATCGACGGATACGGGAAAACAAAAGAGGACTGGGTTCGTCTCAATGCTTTTTTGGAGACCCTAGGGTTGAAACGGAGGGTCATCCTGTTTGAGGCGCCCGAGAAGGTTTGCCTAGATAGAGTTTTGGAGCGGCTCGTTTGTACCGATTGCGGATATATCACTGGAAAAAAGCTTGGGCTTATGGAGGGTGTGCTTTGCCCCAAATGTAAAAAACAAAAGCTAGGGCTCAGAATGAACGATACCCTCAAGGTCACATTAAAAAGACTTAAGACTTATCATGAAGAGATAAAGCCTCTGCTCCTTGAAACCTATAAAGGGGAAAAAGTACTTATTTATAACAGTGATGTCAGTTATGAGGATTTGGCGAAGGATTTTTCATTGCTTCTTCAGAAATCTTGTTCTTTGATTGATTATTGGTAAGCCATGGCTTGATATGAAGGAGCTATACCATTAGACGGGGTTAGAGAAACCTCGGGTTTTTTTTCTATATTGTTTACACACCCTTTTTCAACTCCCTTTTTTTGGTGAAAGTAGCGGATGAGGAAGGGGACTGCTGACATCGCTAAAGAGGCTACCCCAATTGCGATAGGGACTGCACCGAATGTAAATACGCTAGATAAAACGATTGAGGAGACAGCTAGTGCAATTTGAGCAACGTAAGCGACTTTTAACGCTGTAGAGATCTCTTTTTTGTCATTGAGATCGTCTATCAAAAATTTGCTGTCAACACCTAACCACATTGCATTGACCACAAGCGAAATCCCCATTCCGACCATTTTGAGGATGGGTACTGCTATCGAGATGATATTGACTATGTCGGTGACTATGAATGCTGCAAGGCAGACGACAAATTTTTTATGATTGCTTTTCAAGCTTTTTTTGATTTCGTTATTAAGCTCAACAGCACCAGGCTTAACAGTATCAGGCTTAGCAGTATCATGCTCAACAGCACCAGGCTTAACAGTATCAGGCTTAGCAGAACTAGGCGTATCTTTTTGTTTATCAGAATACATATTGTAAATTTTACAGACCAAATCTCGAGACCCAATAGCACGTGAAAGACGATCGATTTTACCTGCTGTGACATCCTCTAATTCGAATTCACTAGGTTTAAGGTATGTATCGTAAATCTCTTTTGCGTTCTTGCATTTTTTAATCTTGGACATGTCCCAGACTCTAAGACTGAAAGCCACTGTTCCAGAGATTGTAGAGAGGGTTCCAAGGTAGGTAGAGGCTTTTTGCATGGTCATGGCTAGGGCCTGGCTACTTTTTGAGAGAATCAAGTAAGCAATTTGTGTCGCTACAGATGCTTGTTTTGCTAAAAAACGGACAATTTGCGAGCTAAAAATTTTTTTCCCCTCAGTGTCTTTACGGGAAACGGCAGAAGACAAGTTCAAAGCGTGAAAAAAGACGCCGTAAAGACCGGTGAGACCGCTTAAAGCAGACTGGGTATAATTTCCTTCATCTGCGTTGACTGGATTCTCGGGGAGAATAGTTTGTTGGCTCGACGGTAGCTGGGCGATGACCCTTTCGCTCAATGTAAATGATGAAACTAAATCTCCTAGTGGAAAGGTTTGTTCGAGAATGGAGCCTAAAAAAGCATGGATTTTTTCTCTTGAAGAAAGCGGTTTTTGGGTACCCAGAAGTTGCGCGCTAAGATCTGGAGAGGTTTGGTTGTTTGATACAGATAGTGCCATTTTTTACCCCCCAGCTGTATACACATCCTTCATTAATACACTTATTATAACATATTTTTTAATATTTTTTTGTTAACTATTTATAGCCCTGATTATCAGTATATTAAATACTCCATTACCTATTTAAAATTATGGGGTTATAACAAACTTAATATTAATGGTTTTAAAAAGCGGCTGATCCAAGACAGGTTTTTTTACATCTATCTAAGAACAATAGGGTTGAGGAGACAGCGCAGGCGACTTTTGAGGCGACCGGGCTGATGAGTTTTTGGGCTGTCGGGATGCTTAAGAGGGCCAGGTTGGAGCAGTTTTTTAAGTTTGGGCCCAGGTGCTGGTTTTTTAAAATATGCAGGTAGGCTAAAAGCCTTAGAAGGGCCAGGTTTGAATCACATAAGGAGTATTTGGAGTCAGAACTGGGATTCAGGACTTTCATACATTCTAAACCCACCAGGACATCCGAGGCTAATTTCATCACTTTTACGCTTTGTAACGCTATCTGCTCAAAATCTTTGGTGGCGAGTTTCTTTTTAAGTTTTTTTAACTCTTTGGGTATATACAACCCGCTAGACAAGTAGAAAATATTCGATACTAGACCTAAGCCGTTAAAAACGATGGACTCCAGGGTTTTTGGGTCTAATACAGAGCCCTGAAGCGTATCCAAATCAGGAGCTGCGCTGAGGGGGGGAGCATTTGGATACAAGCAAGGTGAAAGCCACCTCTCGTAAAAAAAGGAACTTGTTGGACAGCAACAAGATAGATGGCTTTGTGGCATACAATTCAACCCTTTAAAGAGGATATTATAATGTATGTTATGTTTTTCATTAATAAAATATATTAATACCGCATTTTTTTTGAGCTATTTTGAAAAAAATATTTTTAAAAAAATGGAATGACTCACGATTCAAGGGATAGTCGATATATTAAAAGTCCTTTTTGTATTGTACTTATTTATAGATTTTTTTGAGCCCCATCTTTAAGATAAACGGCAATTTTATCTTTGCGGTAAGTAGATGATATCTCCTGGAAGTTTAAATTCTTTAGAACGGGCTGTGTGCGTCGCCCAAAATAGGCTTGATACCGAATTTATTCAAAAAGAGGCCAGGGGGGCTAAATTTCAGACCTTGATTCTTGAAGAGAGCCTGAGCAATGGTGACTGGATGCCCCTGATGAAAACTTTATGGAGTGATGAAGAGGGGACACAACCATTAAGGTGGTTAAGAGATAAAGAGAAAGATTTTTTGCCCTTGCTCCTCTACGAGCAATCGATGATGGAATTTATAAAAAAACCGACCCTAGAGACTGCAAGTAGGATTAGTATTCCGTTGATTGTGACGGCAACTTTGAGCTTGAGGGTACAACAAAGTTTTGTCCTTGATGAGGCTCTTATAGATGTAAACATAGCCAATATATTAGAGGAGCAGTACCTGGAAAATCTCAATCAATTGATCGGGCGCATTCACAAGACCTCGTTGGCTGAGGTTGTGCTCTTATCCGATTGCTCTACTCACATCTTAGATAAAGTGAAACAGTTTTCGCAAAAAAAAGATTTCCCAAAACAAAAAACTTTCTGCTGGCTTATACACGATCCGTCAAAAGCCGGATGTTTTTGTCCCGTTGAGGGATGGAAGGATTCGAGCGATCTTGTAGTGCAAAGATGGGTTCAAGAATGGACCCCGGGTGCAAGTTCCTTGAGATTTTTCGAAAGAAGATCATAAAAAAAGGAAAAAATCTTGAAAAAAGGGCGATCAAAATCCGTTTCATAAAGGTTAAATTATGACTATTCCTAGAATCAATCATTGGGCCCACTGGATCGAATTGGGACAAGACTTTCCCGGACGAAAAGACTCGTTGGACATCAGCCAGGTATCCGATCTAGTCCAAGCGTTGGAAAAGAAGTTCTCTAGCTCGCCTAAAACAAAGAGTCTTTACTCTGGCCTGATCGAGATTGCCCAAAAGCTTCTTCCTGCCCCGGAACTTGGTTTTGGGTTAGCCGTGACTTCCGAGATAGCTCAGAACACCTACTATGGGGGTTTTCATAATAGATTAAATGTTCTCCCTCTTAAAGATGGGGATATTTGCATGAGCGCCCAAGCTTTTAGGTTAGCTCTTTTAGGGAAAGGTGTTTTTAAAGAATCTGATAAAAGTCAACTTTTTTACGCTCTTGGGACCAGGGAAAAAAAATATATCTTAAGAAGACAACCCGATCTTTTACCTTTTAGAACAGACTTGCCTAATTTGATTGGGGGCTCTTCTTTAGTAGAAATTTTATGGGGTAACAATTCCCCGTTGGATCTCTTACATGATGCGGCCCTTTTTGGGGGAGACGCTCTTATCGAGGCGCTTGAGATACTCAATGCGATGGTCCCCCAGCTCTGTAGAGAAGAAGCGTTCAATTTAGAAAAAATATTGTCTAGCTACCCGTTAGGCACGTTTATCGATGCCCCGAAAAAAGAGTTCATGGCCTATCTTTTGATGTGCCATCAGTTAGAGCTTTTAAAAGGGGGAGAAATACTGGATGGAGATATCTGTCATTTATTTGATTTGATGAATGACTATTGCAGCGAACATGGGTCTCAAAAAGGGCTTTATTCTCTTATTTTGCCCGAGTTTCCCTTAAGAAGGGCTGAGATTCTTCTCTTTTGGATAAAAGAACGGAAAAAAAAAGAGGTGCATATGCATCTCACCTCTATAGATAAAATCTATAGTTGTAACCATCTTGGCTTAGGAAAAAGGGCCCATAACCCTACCCGGCTGATGGAAGAATATGACGCCATGTCAGTCGAGGATAAAAAGGGATTTATTCTTAAAATCATTTTTCATGGAAAAATTGAGGCCTTGCAAGGGACACCAAGGGCCGAATTCATCCAAAGGGTTGAAGAGAGGGAAAAAAACGATCGTCCATGGTCGGCGCTCCTTAAACTCGCACTTTTTTGTGTTGATTTTCAGCCACCTCAAGTGGAAAAAGGCACCTATCTGGCCATTTCGGATGTGTGCGATAGGAGGCTGTTGGATGAGATTCATGAGTTGAAAAATCAAGATAAAATATGGTTTCTTGAGACGTTTTTAATGCATAAAGGGTGTGCCGTCTATTTTCTAAGAACTGGTAAATTTCTCATCCTCCAAGCTCTTTTTAGCGGTATTAGAGATGCATTAGGTTCTACTATCGATATGAACCCACTTTTAAGGGACTATGTAGATAGAATTTTAGAGCTTTGTCCCGTCGAGCATGTCTCTTTAGCTCTTACGAGCCTTGGGTGCAAGGAGAAACTTGCCGTTTGTCTTAAACAATATGTGAAAAGGTACTTAAGTAACGGCGTATTCGATGAAAATGTTGCACGCACTTGTAAGAAGTTTTTTGAGATTTCGCATGAGGGGATTACCTTTATTCTATCTATCGCAATTTTAGAAACTAAAACCGATAAATTCGTTTTAAATGAACCCTGTTTTTCTAAAAGCATTCCAGAAAGATATCAAGAAGAGATCCAATTGCTAGAGATGCTATTGCAACCCTTAGCACCTCTGGCTTTTGATCCGTTGAGCAGGACGATGCAAAGGCTGCCCTTAGGCTTGAAAGAGCTATTAATGGAGGATTCATCCTTTAGCTCCTTTTTTGAAAAAGAGGTGATGGGCAGGGTTCTGTCCCTTTATAAGCAGGGCTGCGTTTTACCGGAGGAGATGTTTTTTTTAGCAACAAAACTCCCTTATCCTACTTTTTTGGAGCTTGCTGAAAAATGCCCTATCGTAGTTCCCGGGCTCCATCCGGAAATTACAATGTATGGCACAACAACCAGCATCTCCAATCATATAATAAGTTTTTTTATGATGATACTTGAGGGAGATGATTTTGCCCAGGAAGATCTACGCAAATTCTTGAATCGCTATCCCAAGATGGTAATCGGAGAGGGGAGATGGATCCAATATCTGGCCCGCCAGGTACCAATTTTGTTTTCACAAGGGGCGATTGAAAAAATTTTCGAACTTTTGCCGATGGATTTGGTCCCATTTATGGTTCAATTTGTGCTGCCTGAGCACCAGGAGTGGCTTTTGGACTCACGTTTTGAGGCTATCTACACGAAAAATATTGATAAATTTTCTATTGAGGTACGTGCTTGGCTTCTTGAGAATTTAGAACAGTGGTTTTTGGTACGAAGGGATGTGATTGAATACACTCTGTTTTTGTGGGAGAGGCCAAGAAGGAATCTGAAAGCAAAGCTGGATCTTTTGGAGGAGACGAAAAACCTGTTTTGCATTTTTTTTCAGCGGTTTTCTACGCTGCAATCCCTGCATCAAAAGTTTAGGGGAAAGCCTGGATCTGAAAAACTGTCAGCTCTTTTAGATGAACTGGGGCAGATCAAGGGGGTGATAACCCCTTGGTATGAAAAGATGGACACGATCGATTTGGAATCGATCAGCGATATCATGGATGGGGAGATTTTGGAGGGGGAGGCCTATTCATTGGAAGGGAAGGGTTGGATTTCAAAAAAGACCCGAAATCGGTTAGATGGAAATCCTTTTACTCAGATCCCTTTTTTGTCCAAAGAGGATAAAGACCGACGAGTGCCCCCTTTAAACCAAGAGGAGCTCAGGCGATTGGATGAAAATAGAGGGAAAATCGTCACTCAAATCACTGAGCTCAGAAATGCAATCACCGAAAAAAGGGGAAATAAAAAACGGATGACCGTTGATTTAAGCTAAAAAAAGAAAAGGGTTTTTCTTTGAAATTCTCCCTTTTGTAATAAGAGGCTTATCCATATGAAAAGGGGTGTATTAAACACCCCTTCTAATCTGTATACCTCTAGTCAATTCCTCGGGCTGAACTTTTGTGCTAGCTAGAGCACCTATTATGAAGCTTTTAAGGAACCTTTTTATTTATGGGTATGCAATTATCGATTGCGCACTACTGCTACCAGAACATCGTTTGGTATATATCCATCTTCGAAAAGAAATTTGTAATTAGGATTGATAGATCGAACTTTTTCTACTACTTCATCCAAAGTAATAAAGTCCATTTCCCAAGTGCCGAATAGTCTCACATCATCGATAAGGATGGTGTGGGTTTTTATGTGATGGTGCCCGATATGGTCAAGTTCTTGCAGAAGCGGAGTATTAGTTTTCCCTTTTCCAGTACCAGCTCCGGAGTAGTGTCCGTCGAGCCAAAAGGTAGCCGGAGCATCTATTTTCTTCAAAACTAACGGCAGCATTTTGGTAGTATCGCCCAAAACTAATTTGACAAAAGGGGAAGAGGCAAATCGTCTACAATTATGTCTATGAAAACTGGGTTTTAATTCGATAGAATAAATTTTCCTAAATCCAGCGTCTATAGCCATTTGAACACCATCGCCAAAAAGCCCGCCACTTTCAACGAAATATTCGTTGGGGTACTTTGCAAAAACATCTTTTGTAGTAACAGCATCTAACGACTGCCGGCCTAAAAGGGTTAAAACTGATATCGTTATCATTTTTAAATAGAATTTATTCACTAATGTCACCTTATGTTTCATGAAAGTTTCTCCTAAATTTTTTTTAATATCAATTTAATATTTGGGAACTAGTCTGTTTTCGGCGTTGATTTAATTAAATGAATCGCCAAACAGGCACCAAAAGATGCAAAATATGGAGTACTTCAAATGGATATGCCTTAATTATGTCTGTGAAAACTGTATTTTAATTCGATAGACGAAATTTTCCTTCATCCAGCGTCTATGGCAGTTTGATTACCATCGCCTATTAGCTCGCCGCTTTATAAATTATGATGAGAAAGGATGCGCTATTGCTGGATTGGATTAGAGATCTCCATCCAAACCCTGATTTTCATAAAGAAAGACCAAATCGATTGAAGTACAATGAACTTTTACTGGGGTGGGGTAAGATCTTTGTAAATTTTTTTAAAAATCTTTAGCAGGGCAATTTGTTTATCGCTTTGAGGGAGATCTTCTAAAAACCCTAGTAAATCCAAATGGAGAAAATTTTTTAAATCTGGATCAATTTCAAAATGTATTTTGGCCACAGAATCGTGGATAAGGTACTCTAGTAGTTCGCTATTATTACTAAAAAAAGCTTTGCTTATGAGGAGTTTACGAATATCTAAGCTCTTTAGAGGGTCTCTATTTACAAAGGTCTGCTCGAGATACTTAAGGAGATTATTTTGGAGTGTTTTTCTGTTGTCAGGTTCCAAAAAAATTGTTTTTTTTATGAAATCAACTATTGATTCATAGAATTTTATTGCGTCTTGTGGTCCAAAACAGAGGATTTTACCCACTAAGTCGTCGATAAATTCATGTAAAAGCACTTGATGTCCTGCCGCTATGGCCGCCTCCATGAGCTCTTTGTGTAGATTAAGATTTTTCAATGGATCACGGATCGCAACCCCTGAGGAGTCCCGCTTTTGATCAAGTGTCAAGCAAGAAAGAAAATTTAGGACTATGTCCGCTCTATTTTTTTCAGTTGCACGATGAAGAAAAGTTCTCAATTCTAGATTTTGAAGCGTTGACGCATTTACAAAACTGGTTTTAACCTGAGTTAAAAAATCGTCAAGGGCTTTTTTTTGTTGTTCTGTCGAAGTAGGAAAATTTAGAGCACTATTTAAATCTAATTTCTGACTGAATAAGTTTGGAGTTGGACTCACCAATTGCATAAAAGCTTTGGAAGCGACTTGATCTACTTTTTCAATTGGGTTAGGTGGATCACGACCTAGACCTATTGTGGGAGGAGTATGATGATTAGGAGGGGTAGATGCATTGGATCGAGGAGTACCGGGCAAGTTTGACATGCAAATTTTTCTATAGTTTTTTTACCGCCACATAGCAGAGAGTGTAAATTTCACATAGAAAAATTTCTTTTGGTTTAAGCGGGCCGATCACAATTGTTTAATACACACAGATCTGAAGCTTTTTAAGTTTTGCCTTTTATTTCATGGCTAAAATGGCAGTCTTAAAGTCTTTAAACCTTATGTAGTAATTGCTTATGTTTCCACTTTATTATTAATAGGTTACGAACAGGACAGAAAATATATAAATACTAGAAAAAGAGCATTAGCTCCAAAATAGCGCGAACGACCGAGAAACTTATTATACAACCAAACGTGATAGCCAAAAATGTAAGACTTTTACGGGCCACGATGCCCACTTTTTTTGGCTTAGTAAGCTTTCTTTTAAAAAAATTAGGTGTTATGACTATCAAGCACTATAGATAACATCTGATTAAAAGGATGCCGAGTTAGTAATTTCCCATTTTAATTTTTTAGAGCGTCAAATTAAATCTTTAAGGAGGGGAGAATACCGTTTTTAAAACCACCCACACCGGGGGAGGCTATATTGACAGATCCACCAGTTGCTATAGCGGGTCCCAGTAAAATAGCCCCTGCTCCAATTCCAATATATTGCAGCCCTTTTAGAATAGAACTTGAGTTGCTTTCGTCAGTTACATGTTTATTTTTTACAAAGATATTCCAAGAGAGCTCAATTCCTACTTTTAGTCCAACGCAGGCACCTAAAAATCCACCTAGATAGGATCCAAATTTTGCCGTTTTCAAAAGGAAAGCTTTTGTAGCAATCCAAAGCCTAGGTTTTGCTGTAGGATCGGGAGTGGGGCGATCTTTTGGGAGTTTACCAATCATCGAGGGGTCGCTTAGAACTGCACCCACACCACCTATAATTCCTACAACCAATAAAACAACAGCGGCCACAACAATGAATGCGGGTAGGGCGATAGCTCCACAAAGAGCCCCAACAACTCCATAACCTACTATACAACCAGCTGTTATACCCAGTGCTGCAAGACCTTTGAGTGCTACGGTGCCCACTTTCTTGGCTAAAAGAGCTCCCTTTGCCAAAAATGAGGGGTTTTGAGTTTGTAAACAATTGTCTGTTAGCGGATCACGGTTTTCCACAGAAAGCATAATTTCCTCCACAAAGGGGAAAGTATACATTAAAAACAATTTATTATGTGATAATTTATTGTAAAAATTCAAAACCCTAGGGGAAAAATTTGGCAATTTTGTCCCTGCTAACACTGAACGCAAGGCAAAGGTCTCCTCATCAGACTATGTGATAATCTATAAAAAGGGTTTTCGGGCCTGGGTGATGCAATCTTTGTCTAAGACCCTTTCCGGGTACGGGTTTGGGTAAAACCGGTTTTTAAAAAATTTTTATAAAAAATACTTAATAAACTAATTTTAAGCCTTAAAAAAGAGGGAGGCAAAGAGACGCATTCAAAACTTTTGATTGGAGTAAGGTGCATATCCCGATTTTATTGAACTATTATAATCAGAAAGGTAACGGGGCTCCCCGGTGATGGTACGAGTACCTTGGAAAAACAGAGGGGGTATGCTCTTAAAATAGAAGCGGTACCTGTCCATACTGATGAAAATCGTCTAAAAAACAAAGTTACAAAAAAATTTTTTAATTTTCTTCACGATCTTTTTGAGTTGCGATTAACGAGACCGCTCTCCCTTTACTTTGTGGCTCGGATGAAGAACTCGATGATACATCTTGCTCAAGATGAACAAATACAGGAGAAGTTGAAGTTGCTTACGACATATTTATTTACCTATCTAAGTCTCTCTAATTTAAACTTTTTGTTATGCTGGAGCTGGAGGAACCCGATGCTGAACGTCTTGTCTTAGTAAAGATTTCCCGAGTTCATCGATTATCACCCTATTTGCCTTCTCGCTACAATTCAGTTGTTCCTTCTTGCTCTCGTCAATCGTGGCTTCTGATACTAGTTTCGTGATTATCCGCCCTTTTCGAGAAATAGGCGAAAGAGGCTTTCCTTTTTTTTACGATAAAGAAGGGCAGCCCTGTGAGAGCCATTAAAAGGGCAAGAGTCACTGCTACAGGCCCAGCAGTAAAAAGAATAAAAAAGCAAAATACGAGGGCAGACACCCCG
>VGMF01000009.1 GCA_016866475.1 Chlamydiota bacterium
ACAAGGTTTTCATCCTTGCAACCGGGGTTCGAATCCCCGAAGGGTCAATATACCGAGACATTAGCTCAGTTGGTAGAGCATCTCACTTTTAATGAGAGGGTCGTTGGTTCGAGTCCAACATGTCTCAAATTTTACAAGAAGTTGTGTTAATTTGCCCCTCTCCTATTTTCAGCTTCCTTTGGAATAGGAAGGGGTTTTTTTATTTTCTAGAGGACACTCAAGACCTCACCTGTACAAAAATATCCCTTTACTTGGTTTAAGATAGATTTCGCGACTTTGCTCGGGGGTTGAAGCGATGCAGGATCCTCCTCGGGAAAGCTCTTTATCCTCATCGGGGTAAGGGTTCTTTTAGGGCAATAAATTTGTATTTTTAGATCTGGACGCTCCTCCTGGAGGCTTTGAAGTAAATTGATGCTGGCTGCCTTTGTAGCTGAATACACACCGATCTCTTTCCTTCCGCGGAAATAAGAGGAGGAACCGATCAGGATAAAAAGCGCCCCTTTTTTTAGGGGGAGGTTTTGCAAAAGGGGGATAAGGCTTAAAAAATTTACTTGGACCATTTCGAGCGCTTTTTTTTGGGAGATGGATTCAATAGATCCTCTGTGAAGGCAGCCCGCAGAAAAAACGCAGCCATCCAGTTCGTTAAACTGTTTTTTTATCTCAAGGGAAGTCTTTTGGATCGAATCGGGGTTTGTGAGGTCTATTGCAAAAGGTGAGGAGGTTCTCGAAAGGGGGATCACCTCGGCACCTTCCTGAGTAAGCTCATGGTGGAGATGTTGCCCGATTCCCCCTGAAGCCCCTATCAAAGCTATTTTTTTTCCAAAAAGTTCTGTTTTTATCGGATTGGAAGGGGTTTTTTGTCTCAAAAGATGCTCGGCTATGGTAAGATCGATAGGGGTTGTAATCTTGATATTCGTCTCCTCCCCATCGACTTTTTTGACATTTGCCTTGAGTTGCAGGGCAAGTTGCACGTCGCAAGTTGCATTTTGCACCCCCCTTTCTTGAGCTAAAGTATGCGCTTGCAATAGTAGCGATTTATGAAAGCCTTGGGGCGTTTGACCTCGGACCATTTTTTTCCGATCGGGTATTTCCGTGATGAAATTTTCTTGGCAAACACCGATTGTATCCATAGAAGGAATATAGGTGCCGGCTGCTGGGTGAGTAGTAAGAGCCTCGAGGATGGCATCAATCATTTTAAGGCTTAAGAAGGGCCTTGCACCGTCGTGAATCAGAACGTTTTTTATCGAATCATCCAGGTGCTCAAGGCTTTTTTGCACTGACTGCTGCCTCGTGTTCCCCCCTTCAAAAACTACAACTTTATCTTGGAATTCTATCAACTCATGACGCAATACCTCTATCCAATCAAGATGGCACGGCAATAAGATTTGGGAGAAGGCGCCGGACTGCAAAAGGGTATGAAGCGCATACTCAAAGACCCGTTTTCCGGACAATTTTTGGAATTGCTTGGGGACGAAAGGGTCTAAAAACCTTTCGCTTTTTCCGCCGATCAACAAAATAGCTGCATGCATAGTTGCAAGCATGCTCTTTTCGGGTTAAATTTGCAAAAAAGAGCTTTTTGTAGAGTTTTAAAAAGGTTCAATCCTAATTTTAAAGACTATATTGAAAACTTATTGATTGCCAAAAATTTTTAGCGCAATCGAACTTGGCTGATGCTTGATTTTTTCAATGTGCTCTTTTATGGAATTCTCCAGGCTTTTCAAAGATTCGATCCATGTCGATTCTAAGCAGCCTATTGAGAGATGATTTTGGTAAAGATAGCCCCCCTCATAGGGTACGGCTTCAATGCTCGGGTGGGTTTGCGGGTAATGCAAAGCGTGAAAGAATTTTCCCTTGAATCCTGTTCCTGTCTGGTGGAGTCGTGTGGTCAAAAACCCGAAATTTGGGTCATGGGCAAACTGAAGCCTGGCGTGAATAGTCGATAAAACCGGTTTTAATTCCTGATACTCCCCATCATAAAGAACGTGCAGATGATCAAAAGAACCCAAAGCTATCAGAATCTTGCTTTTTGGGTCAAAAAAGAGGGCTTTATAGGGCTCGTGGAAAAAATAGGCCTGGAGGAGTTTCTTTTCCTCTGCTTCTTCGATCCGTTTCAGCCATTTTCCATCTTGTAAAATTTCGGGAATCTCTTTTTTTAGGATCCGGGAGGCTTCGGAAGAACCAAAGGGGATCTGGTCCAGGTTGCGGATAAAATGTAAGATCATAGGCCACCTGAATTTGAGGTCATTTGTTTTAGTCTGTCTCGGATCATCGCAGCCTCCTCAAAAAGCTCTTTTGCGATCGCCTCCTGCAAAGAGGAACGGAGTTCTTGAATGTCTACTTCCGAATAGTTTGCATGGGGTGAAAATTCGCTTAGGTTCATAGATTGAAAAAGCGATTGGCAGGTATCTTTGAACGTTGTATAACAATCGATGCAGCCGACAGTTTTCGAAGTTTGGACCTCTTGCTGCGTCCTCGAGCAGTTGGGGCATGTGAGTACCTCCGTTTTCAAATCGAGGAGTTTTTCTCTAAAAGGGCACTTTGTGCATAAACTATAGCAGGTAGATTCTCCCTTCTTGATCTCTTTAAATGTGAAGCCGGCCGGCTCGGTACAACCCTTGCAGGCTAAAGGTTTTTTAAAGTTATGCATATCCAACCTCATACACTTTGTACTTTTTTCTTTACAATTTTAAACAAAATTAACGATAGGAATAAGTGAAACAGCTCGAATCAAAAGGTCTTGGTATGCGCTATACACTATCTCTAGTTTTATTGACTCTTTTAGGGATCCTTGCCCTTAAGGGGAGCTTAACATACCATGCCAACTCTCAAAAACCATTCATGGTTGCGCAGCAGTCTCAAAACCAGGACCAAGACGAGTACAATGACTTAAGCGTTGATACGACTCCGCCGACCGGGTTGAATGATGAGGCGACTCAGTACTGGTCTACATTGACTCCTCAGCAAAAACAGGCTGTCAAACAAGATATCCAGAACGGTGTCGATCCAAATCAAGCTGTGATGAATTACGCAGAACAAAACAATCAAGAACCAAGTAATGTAGAGGGCTCGGGATCCCATTCCACCCAGGAGGGGTACGATTTGGAGCAGCAGCTCAAGCCCTCCTCAAATGAAACATCTGGCCTAAATAGCCAAAATCCGAATAAAATGTCCAGCAAGGCTTGCGACGGGTACTCCGGAAGCGGTTCGTCCGAGGATGAGGTGGATTCCAATAACCGTGGAAAATATGATCCCTCGAATAAACCCGAATACTATGCACCCGGAGGACAAAATAGTCCCGAGCCCGGAAACGAATGGTAAATCGATAAAATCAGTTGAAAACGTTAGCTTATATCCCTGCAAGACTTAAATCCACCCGATTTGAGAATAAAATTTTAAAACATTTTCTCGGAAAGCCTTTGCTCCAGTGGGCCTATGAAAATGCTAAAAAGTCGGATTTATTCGACGCTGTCGTCATATTAGCCGACGATCCTGTAACCGTCGATTTAGCAAAAAGTTTCAATGCCCCTTTCTATCTCACCTCCAAAAACCCTCAAAACGGAACCGAGAGGATTATAGAGGCTTTAGAAAACGGCGCGCCTACGGCTGATAAGATTGTGAACGTCCAGGCGGATGAGCCTCTTTTGACCAAAACAGTTTTTCAAACTCTTCTTAAAGGGGAAAGGGATGCAGGGTGCCGGATCTGGACATTGAAGCGTAAAATAGAGACGCCGGAGGAGCTCCATGCTCCTCAGATTGTAAAAGTTGTTACAAATTGGCGCGGAGAGGCGCTCTATTTTTCAAGGTCTGTCATCCCGTTTGACCGGGACAATACCAGCAATACTGTTTATTACAGACACGTTGGCCTCTATGCGTATACGCCGGAGGCGTTAAAAAAAATTTCCACGTTGCCTAGATCGAGCTTGGAGAGTGCGGAATCTTTAGAGCAGCTTACCCCTTTATACCACGGAATTCCAATCGAGGTGTTTGAAACCTCGGAAGTAATCCACGGGGTCGATGTCCCTGAAGATCTTGTAAAACTTGAGCTGATGGGTTGTCAAATCTCCATATAGAAAACACAAAAGCCGGCTCAAAATCTTAAAATATTTTTTTTATACCCCCTATTGATTGACAGGGATAGCTTGAGTTGAGTAAAATATTTCACTGATGAGTGACTATCCATTTGGTTTTAAAACTGCCGTTGAGAGCGAGGTCTTTGAGATCGGCTTGAACGAAGAGGTGATCCGTCGGATCTCCCAAAAAAAGAATGAGCCCGAGTTCATGCTAGAATTTCGGCTGAACGCATACAAGAAATTTCTTGAAATGACCCCCCCTAATTGGGCAAATCTTTCTTTTGACCCTATTGATCTGCAAAAAATCAGCTACTATGCCGAACCGAAAAATAGGCCCACGCTTGACTCGATCGAGGAGTTGGATCCGGAAATTCGAAAGACATACCAGAGGCTGGGGATCCCAATGGAAGAGCAACACAGATTAGCAAATGTTGCAGTGGATCTGGTTTTCGATTCGGTATCGATAGCGACAACCTTCAAGAAAAAACTCGAGGAAGCGGGTGTAATTTTGTGCTCTATTTCGGAAGCGGTGCAAAAATATCCTGATCTTGTGCGCAAGTATCTCGGATCTGTTGTCCCGGTCGAAGATAACTATTTTGCCGCTTTGAACGCAGCTGTTTTCAGTGACGGCTCTTTTGTGTATGTCCCCAAAGGGGTCCGTTCTCCAATGGAGCTGTCTACCTATTTTCGAATCAATGAGGAGAATACCGGTCAATTTGAGAGGACTTTAATCATAGCCGAAGAGGGCTCCTATGTAAGCTACTTGGAGGGTTGCACCGCTCCCTCGTTTGATTCAAAGCAGTTGCATGCAGCTGTAGTGGAGCTGGTTGCTATGGAAAGGGCCGAAATCAAATACTCGACTGTGCAAAATTGGTACCCCGGAGACGAAGAAGGGAACGGAGGCGTCTATAATTTTGTGACAAAAAGGGGAAAGTGCCTGGGTGCATACTCTAAGATATCGTGGACTCAGGTAGAAGTTGGGTCGAGTATTACCTGGAAATATCCCAGCTGCGTTCTGATAGGAGACCACTCGACAGGAGAATTCTATTCTGTAGCTCTGACAAACAAAAAAATGCAGGCTGATACCGGAACGAAAATGATCCACATAGGTAAAAATACAAAATCGACAATCATCTCGAAGGGGATTTCTGCCGACAGTTCTTCGAATACCTATAGAGGGTTGGTTATGGTAGCTCCTAAGGCGAAAAACGCAAGAAATTACACTCAGTGCGATTCTATGCTGGTGGATACAAAATGTTCGGCCCACACGTTTCCAACGATTGAATCGACAAACTCCACTGCTGAGATAGAACACGAGGCGAGCACCTCTAGGCTCAATGAGGAGATGCTGTTTTATTTGCAGTCGCGAGGCTTCGATAAGGAGGAGGCTATAAGTATGGTCGTCAGCGGTTTTTGTAAAGAGGTGATGCAAGAATTACCCCTCGAATTCGCACAGGAAGCAAAGAAGTTATTAATGATCAAGTTAGAAGGATCCGTAGGATAATGTTAATCATCGACAATTTAGAGGTATCTGTAGACGACAAAAAAGTCCTTAACGGCCTTTCGCTTAAAGTGGGGGCAAACGAGGTGCATGCAATTATGGGCCCTAATGGTGCCGGTAAGTCCAGTTTGTCTAATGTTTTAGCAGGTCATCCCTCGTATCAGATTTTAGGTGGATCCATCACCTTCAAGGACGAGGATCTTTTGGGAATGGAGCCGAATATCAGGGCTTTGAAAGGGGTTTTTAAAAGTTTTCAGTACCCTTTGGAGATCGCAGGTTTAAATACAAAAAACTTTTTAAAAGAGTCTTTGAATTTGCATCGAAAGCAAAAGGGTTTGGACGGAATTTCCGATCAAGATTTTCAAACGTTGCTTGAGGAGAAAATGGATCTGGTGAAATTCAATCCAAAATTGATTGAAAGGGACCTGCATGCAAATTTTTCAGGTGGGGAAAAAAAGAAGAGTGAAATTCTTCAAATGGCCCTGTTTGAGCCTAGCCTCGCTATTTTGGACGAGACCGATTCGGGGCTAGATATCGATGCCTTGAAAGCTGTGGGGCAAGCGATTGAGAAGTTGCGGGCTAAAGATCGAAGCATCATTTTGATTACCCACTACCAGAGGCTTTTGGATTTTGTGCAGCCCGATGTTGTCCATGTGATGCAAAGCGGTAAAATTGTCCGTTCCGGAAACAGTGATTTGGCTAAAATTCTTGAGGCGCAAGGCTATGAAGGCAGTTGCTAAAAATACCGTTCCCGAAGGTCTTGAGAGTCATCCTTTCGCTGAGGCGGTCCATCTTTTTCCCCTGTATTTCAAAAATAGGGAAGTAGAGTCTGCCGAATTTATTTTTGTCCCGAAGCAGTTTCGTTCACAGGAAGTTGTGGAGATCACTTTACCGGGCAAATATGAGTTTTATCTTTCAAAGAATGCCGAGCTTTGCTGCTTGGTGATCCCCGATTGTGAGGGGGAATTTGAAATTACAGCGTATTTGGAGGAGGGTGCTTCTTTTCAAAGAGCTACTGTTTCAAATATAAAAACAAAACTGGTTTTCAAGAGCCGCTACACTGTGAAAAAATCTGCAAGGATTCTGCATGCCGGCTGGACCCAGGAGGTGGACAAAACCGAAGAGTCTATTATTGCCGCTATTGAGGGTGAAGGGGCAGAGGTCGACCTTTTAGGGGGTTGGCATTTGTGTGATAGAGAGACCATTAAAGTGGATGTGTTGGTAGAGCACAAAGCTTCCTACGCCCGTTCCAATCAGCTTTTTAAAGGGGTGGTCGAAGAGTCTGCCCGATCCTCTTTCGAGGGATCGATCTTTGTCGCAAAAGGGGCGCACAAAACTGAAAGCTTCCAGAAAAACAACAATATTGTTTTTGATCAAGCGCAAGCGAGGACCTCTCCGGGGATCCAGGTTTTTCATGATGATGTAAAAGCCTCGCATGGGGCAACCATTGCCAAGCCTTCCAAAGAGGATCAATTCTATCTCCTGTCGAGAGGTTTTTCTGAATCAAGAGCAAAGACTCTATTGATAGAGTCTTTTCTAGGTGAAATCCGCGGGCAGGTGGGTTTACTGGCAGACAAGAGGAGTCAATGCAAGCTTTAGAGAACTTTGACCTTGCTTTTGTTGAGCAATTTCCTCTTCTGGAAAGGGGTAGAATTCTCTATCTTGACTCGGCAGCGACTTCGTTGAAGCCGAAATGTGTGATTGAGAGGGAGTCCGAGTTTTACCTGAACGAGTATGCCACTGTAAATCGTTCCCTTTATCCAAGGGCCCAAAGGGCGACTGAAGGGTGTTTGGAGACTAGAGAGCTCATTAAGGAGAGAATAGGGGCCTTGGATGCCAGAGGGGTTGTTTTCACCAAAGGGGCAACCGATGGTTTAAACCAAACGGCCCGATTTTTGCTCCAGCTGCTCCATAAGGGGGATGAGATATTGATTTCTCCTTTGGAACATCATGCCAATCTTTTGCCATTCAAGGCGCTGGAGGAGAAAGGATTTCTCAAGATTAGGGAGTTACCTATCTTTGAGGATGGGGGGATCGATTTTGATTCTTTAGCTTTAACTGATCTTTCAAAAGTGCGCGCTTTGACGATAGCACACGTATCAAATGTGACCGGCATTGAGCAGGATTTAGATAGAATTGGACGCCTTTGCAAGGAGCAGGGGTGGATTTTTATTGTCGATGCGGCACAAAGTATGGCGCATAAGAGACTTGCCGTGGAGCGCTCACAAATCGACTTTCTCGCATTTTCTGCTCATAAAATGTACGGCCCAACCGGGGTAGGGGCTCTTTACATCTCCAGCAGGTTCCTAGATCGCCTTGAGCCTTTATTTTTTGGGGGAGAGATGATTCTGGAGATCGGATCGAAGATGTCTTTTCAAGAACCCCCTATGAAATTCGAAACCGGCACCCCCCCAATCGCACAGATCATAGGATGGAAAGAGGCTTTGAAATTCCAAACAACCTCTACCTTCGACGCCAGGGCGCAAGCTCTGCCTTCTTTGGCAAAGAGTTATAGAGAAGAATTATCTCAATTTTCGGATGTGCATCTTTTAAGTGCTAAAGAAAGCGAAACGATTTTAACGATGTCTTTGCAAGGGGTGCATCCGATGGATATGGCGCTCCTTTTGGGGGAGAAAGGGGTTGAGGTCCGAAGCGGTTCGTTGTGTGCCCTTGGGGCTCTAGACTATTTTCAAACAAGAAGCTTTTTAAGGATCTCACTTGGAGTCTACAATCACTTGGAAGAGTTGAAGGTATTTCTTACTACATTCGATAAGGTCATCTCCAAGCTCTCATTTAAATAAAAGAAGTCGATGGATGAGGCCGCTAAGGCTAGAAATCAATACTGGCACCTAGGGAATATCCGGTGATACTGATGGTGTCGCCCCCTCTATAATCGTAGGTACCCATAAAGCTTTTGTCTGCTTTGATCCAGGCTTGCGTGTACCGGGAAACATTAAGGGCAATTTTACAATAGTAGAAATCCGGATGGATTTTCAATCCAATAACGTATTCGATATTGGGGACGCCCGATCTGATCTGATTTTTTTGCTCAAGTATTGGAATTTTCTTTGAACCGTTCAGGACACAATACTGATTCCAAAGCTCTAACTTTCCGAGTAAGAAAGCGCTCTGAACTTGAGAAAATATCTTTATGGAGTCAAAAAGGGGAATCGTTGAAAAAGGGGCAATATCGATCCTGAACCCCATTTGAGGCCCAAAAACACTATACTCAAGATAGCTTGAATAATTTCTGATTTCCTCAACAGGTGGACCTTCTAAGTAAAGAAAGTTGATCTTTTTATCATAGAGCTGCGAAATTTGTGCTAAACGAATCCCGAATAGGGGTTCAATCGAAAAACAGCAGCGCTCAAAACTACAGCTATTTCCAACCATAGCGTCAAAAACATCAAGATTGAAAAGGAAGCTGTTTTGGTATTTTGTCAAAGTGATTTTATCTACAGGATAGTTTTGGTTCAGGTCAAAATGGTAGGCAACAGCTTCTCTTGGGGGATTAAGAGGTCTATCGATACGGGGGGTTGCTCTTTTTGCTTTAAAAGAGCGGTAAGAGGCAAATGTGCCGTTCGTATCGAGCGGGTGTTCATATCTTATTTGAAAACCGGAAAATTTTCTAGCTGTGGGCGCATGGGCCTCGGAAGGGGTAGATCTTTCGGCGGGATTTTGAAAGACAACATATCCGGTTGAGAAAGGGGGATCAATTTCAAATCGGGAAAAATCAGCTTCGAACAAAACAGGCCTCAACCGTTTTGTTTGGTTATCCAATTCTTTTGCGTGTAATCCTGATATAAAAAAAAGAAAAGAGACAAAGAAACTTTTTTTCATCAGAAGATAATCCCTGCGCCAACCGTCAATCCTTGGACACTCATATTTGCAGATTGAGGAGAAAGTTGTAAACAAAGGCGCATCTTATTCAATCCTATCCAGGATTGGGTGTTCCACAAAGCTTCTAAATAAAACTCCTCTACTAGGGTTTTGATATGGCTGAAACAGGGCTCTAGACGCAAGCCTATGCTTAGATCTAAAACCGGGATGATGGCGAAAATCGACTTACCTATGTTCGAGTAGGTGAGATTTGACCCGGGTGCGAGTGAACTGAAAACAGAATCGAGTTTAATTTTGCCCAATAGGCCGGAGGAGGCCGCTTTGCCGATGATAGCTAGGTTACTTAGGTAATTACAGTTTTTGAAGAACCGGGCTTCAAAATAACAACCTCCCAAAACACCGGCCCCTTGAAAGGTCTGTGAGTAATTGTAGACGTAGTGCGAAATAACAGGATTCTGTGTGAACATCTCCTCATCAGTATTCCAATTTTGAGTCTGCCAACCACTCCTGATCCCTAAAAAAGGGGAAATGATAAAAATCGGTGTAAGACAACTCTGCCTGCTAAATTGCATATCCAATAAGTTGTAATAAGACTCAAAAGAAGCAGAATGTTCGATAACAAAAATAGTATCGTTTGGAGATTTTTCAAAAGGTTTTACAGAATAAAACGGAAATGTGTGTACAACAGGATCCTGGGTTATAGATTCCTTTTTTAAGGGATTCAACCATGAAATGATCAACTCAAGTTTGATCGCGTCGGGAGTAGGTATAGTTCTAGCGAGTGAAATCTGAAAACCACTTTTGAAAGGGAATGTGACACCGTAGGTGCGCCCTCTGATAGGTGGAGGAAAGAAGTCGATATAGACGTTGTCTGCTGCCATATCTAACCCCTCCATATTCAATTGCCATAGAAGATAATCCGCTTTGATTTCCCAGAAGGGGGGAAGAGATGGGTAAAGGGCCTTTATGCCACAAAAAAGGGGGTCGTTTGCGATTGTGCCGCAATACAAATTCAGGAGGGGAAGAAGAAGTAGAGCTAGAATTTTTTTTGTTAGCATTAAGAAATCTTTAAAATATTCGCAAAGTATAAAAAACTCTGATGTAGATTGCAAATTAAATTTGAAATGGGATCTACCAAGAAGCCCTCTCTATGAAAAGACTCTATAAAATAAAAAAGCCGAGTTTTACCTCGGCTTTTACTTCTTATCTTTATCAAAAGATTAGAACATGATTTGTGCACCAATGGTGAAACCTTGAACTGTAAGGTTACTTTGTCCACGTTGAATCCAGAAAGCGGAAAGATGTTTTCCATATCCGATCCAGGATTGTGTATCCCAAAGAGCGTGGATTTCAACATTATAATCGTTATCCCTTTCTCCACCAAAGCTCATATTCCAGCTCAATCCGATAGAGAGATCAACAATGGGGACCATTCTATTCAGAGAGGAGCGGTTAGAATAATAATTTGTTCCTGTAGAACCGGCAGCCGAGGGTTGTGTGAACTGGGTAGTGTCCACATAGGTTCTTCCATATACACCTGACAATGCAGACATACCGATGATTTTTAGGCCGCCAAAATATTCGCTGTTAGCGAAAAATTGCCATGCGAGATTGAGACCTGCTCTTACTCCTGCACCGCTTGTATTTTGGTACGAGTTAATTGTGTTAGCAGTAGCTAGAGAACTAGCTAGTTGCCCTGTGTAAGAAGGAATCCATGTATGGGTGTTCCAAACTCCTCTGATACCCCAGAAAGGTCTTACACTGAAGGAATCTCTGGCAAAAGAGGTCAAACGCCCCATCTCCAGGTCAATTACGTTATAAGATGTCTTAAACGATGATGCCCATGTTGTAGCAAAATCTGCAGTCACAATATTCTGATCATTTGGATCAACGAAAAAGAGGGGATATGTGTTAGCTCCGCCTGTGCCGGTGTTTTGTCCTGAGGTTCTTTGCAACCAGATATACTGCAAGAAAAGATCCACATCATCGCACTCGGCAATAGTGACTTGTCCATGAACTTTAAACCCGTTTAAAAGTTTAAATTTTGGAAAACCGGTGCTACCTTGTGAAATTGCTGCTGAGGTTCCGTCAACAAAGAAGTTGTTAGCTACTGTTTCAAGACCTTCTTGTACTACCTGCCAAAGAATGTAATCTGCACCAAGAGAAATTCCTGTTGCATCTTCACCCAATTGAGGACCTGCATACATGAGTCCGGATGCCATTGCACATTGATCTGTGTTGTTCATCTGTGAGGATGAAGAAGATGAGCTGCTACTAGAAGCGGGCGCTGCTGCGAGGTTAGCACTTAAACATGCTACCCCTAGAACAGTCCACAACTTGCGAAAGTTGAGTTCCATTATAAGTTCTCCCTTTAAATATTTTTGAAGCCTTAAATAATAATGCGTAAGTGTAGCTTAGTATGCCTGTCAAAATACTGTCAACAGGATTGCATAAAAAAAATGCTCCCTAAATATACTTAGGAACTGATTTCTGTTTTTACTCTGGATTTTTAATTAAGAATGTTTATCAAAATATCCCTTAACCTATCTTAAAAGGGCTATTTTAAAAAAAAGAAATATGGGGATTTTTATTAAAAGCAATCACCCTTTTTTTGTGAAAAAAAGATCGATTTGAGCCAGCATTTGCTCGGATAGTTCTTTCATATCTCCAAGAATTGCATACCAGCCGACAAATAATAGAAGAAGGCCTAGGAAAGATTTAAGCGGCATCCCCAGAAATGCAATTTGCACTTGAGGTGCCAAACGGTTGGCGATTCCCAAAAACATTTCCGCCATTAAAATAGCGATGATAGCAGGCGCTGCCAACTTTAAAGACAAGGTAAAAACAACTTGGATAATAGCAGTTATTGCCACCCAAAGCCCCCCCTTTAGAGCAGTAAGCTTGGGGGCAAGAGTTCCCAAAAGGGGGAAGGCTTCAAATGAAGAGGCGATTGCATCGAAGAAATGTTCGGGACCTTTTATCATAAAAAAAAGGGCAATCAGAACATAGTTAAACATGATTCCGATAGGCGATGCCTGATTTTGTAATGTCGGGTCATGTGCCATAAGCTGGGATGATCCACGGGCAAAATCGATGATGATACCTGCAGATTGCGCTACGAAAAAGGGGATCGAAGCAAAAAAACTTATAATCAAACCGATAAAGATCTCTTTTGCTGCATAGAAAACTGTAAAAAAATTCACCGCTTCATCGGGGGCGCTATTGAGTCCTGCATAAGGGAGAAATAAAATACCTAAAATGACCAAAAGGCCTGCCCTTGTCGAGGCGGGGATAATTTTCCCCCCTAAAAAGGGGGTAAGGGCGACTATGGGACCTAAGCGGCAAAGAACGAGAAGATAGATATTCAGGATCTGCATCCAGGTAAAGGAGTCTAACCATTCCATTTCGAAAAGTTTTGTAAAATGGTGTAGGTGAATTGGGCGATTTGGGAACTTAGCATTCCGCCCATAAACATAAGTGTGAACATCACCGCAACGAGTTTTATCGTAAAAGACAACGTTTGTTCCTGTATTTGGGTAGCAGCCTGGAAAATTGCAACGATAAGTCCTAAAATCATACTTATGAAAATAGGTGGTCCAGATAAAATTAAAATGAGGAGAAGCGCCTGGTAGCTAAGTTGATAAATTTCTGATTGGAACATGGTTTGGAGCTCCTACTTATAAGTTTGCACGATTCCTTGAATAATCAACGTCCAGCCATCTACCATGACTAGCAAAAGGAGCTTTAGGGGTAAAGCGATCGTTAATGGGGAAAGCATCATCATACCCATCGCTAAAAGGATGTTTGAGGTGACAAGATCGATCACAAAAAAAGGGAGGTAGATGAGGACGCCGATTTCAAAAGCCCCTTTGAGCTGGGATGTGATGTAGGCCGGGATCAAGACGATAAAGTCGGTATTTGCAAGGCTTTTTTTAAATTCTTGGGGAAATTTCGAATAGGCGAGTTTATAAAAATAAGTGATGTGGATCTTGGAGGTGTTTTTTTGGAGAAATTTTCGTAAGGGCTCTTTACTGACGTCGACAACATTTTTTATAAATAGTGCCGATTCAGATGAAAAAAGCTCCGTTTTAGGTTGGTTTTCAATGTATTTGCTTGCCTCCTGATACATTTGGAGCCCGGTAGGAAACATGACATAAATGCTCATTAAAATAGCCATGCCATTGATCACCTGATTCGGCGGCGCCTGTTGGACACCAATGGCCTGTCTTAGAAGGGATAGGACAACAACCATCTTCGTAAAAGAGGTGAGGAGCAACACGGCAAAAGGGAGCATCGCTAAACCGGCGATGACAGCCATTCTCGTCACAACGGAGGCGCTCGTCATTGTGTCTGCTGCGGAGTCGGTAGCTAGTAAAGGGAGATAGAGGAGCAGGCTTATTACGTTCATGAGGGTGTTCCAAATCGTTCAAATGCGGATTCAAGTGCTTTGAGTTTTAATTCGATCGAGGAGTTGATCACCCCTTTATCCGTTTCAATAAGACAAGACCCTTTTTCCAGATCCTCTTTGAACCCGATCGTGAAGGTTTCAGCTGCTTCAAACAGAGCTTTTATTGCAGGTTTTTCAGTTTCAATATAGGAGAGATCCTCTTTAGAGACGAATATGCGGACAATTTTAGAGGTTAATACAGGTTGGATAGCATCCATAACAATAGAAACGATCGTCTCTGGGGCAGTATCGAGCTCTTTTGCTACAATCTTTTCACTAGCCTTGATCACTAGCGGCAGAACCGATTTTTGCATCTCCAGGCGCAACTCCCGTAATTTTTCCTCAAATAGCTTAAGATGTTCAAAAAAGGTGAATTCCCCTTTTTTAAAACCCTCGTCAAATCCTTTTTTTTCCTCGTCGATACGGTCAAGTGCAAGTTGTTCGTGTGCCTCTTTGAGTTCTTTTTCCGCTTGTACTATCAGCTGATCGAGTGTTAAGAGCTCTTCCCAATCTTTATGACGGACAATTTTTTGCCCTTCCTGGAGTTTGAACGGGCGTTGTTTTGAAATAGGTAACATAGTTATAAAGCCCTGCTTAGAACGGTTTCGACCTGTTTTAATAAAGTGTCGATGATTTCTTTAGACGGTTTTTGTTCAGGAGGGGAGAAATTTGCTGGGATGAACGGAAAAAGGGTTCCATAGGAGGAGGATAGGGCCCCCCTCAGTCTCGTTTTCCCACGCTCATAGAGTGCTTTATCAAGACTCTCCTTTTTTAGATCCCAGGCTCCGATATGCATGGTCGGAAGAAGCACCGGGTTACTTTCGTGGCGGCATATTTCTAAAAACTGCAGCTCTTTTTGAGACAAAGCAATTTTTAGAGATTGAAAAATATTTGTTTTCACAACGTGCTTGATCTCTTGATAAAGATCGTAGAGGCCAAGATAGCGGCAAATTTGGTCCAACTGCTCCTTTGAAAGGGAAATAAGACGGTTCATCGGATCTTTTGTGAGGAAATAGGGGGAGGGGAGGTGCGGGTGCATTTTTATATAGAACTCTTTTTGCAAAGGATCCATTTCCTGTATTTCAAATGGGGTGGGGGGAGCACGTTCCATAAGGGGGATTTTTTTAATCTCTTCTTTAGAAGCCTCGTCTAAAAACTTGAACAGGTGTGCATCGCTACCCAGTAACCACTTGAGGGTAAAAAGCTCTTTATTAATGGTTAGACTCCTCTTTCTTTTTCATAACCGGCAACGGGATTAAAAGTTCTTTAAACCCACCGTTTTCACGTATGAGCGGATAGACTTTGTATAAAATCCAACCAAGGGAAAGGAGTGACAGAACGAGGACTGTTAAAAGTGTGCCAAAGATGAAGCGGAAGACGCCGAGGGATCTTTTTGTCATCGTAATCGACCAGACCTGAACAAAATCTTGGGCCAATCTCCCCTGGTCTATTGTGGTGGGAATATCGTTTAGTCTAGACCTGTCGGAAACAACAGTGACATCATTGATTTCAAGTCCGTTGACACTTCCGGAGATCAAACGCTTGATTTTCGATTCCAAGTGGCTGTTTGGATCATCAATAATTCCTTGATGCTTTACAAAAACCGCTGCAGTGATTCTGTTGGATCCTTCCAATGCTTCAGATGGCGGAAAGGAAATTTGTACCGACACATCGATCACACCGTCGATCATCATAATTGTATTTTGAATCTGTTGTGCCAAGCCGGCTTGGTAGCGGATTGTTTCTTGTTTGTCGGTGTTCATCAATCCCGAAGGGGCGAAAAGTTCAAGAAGATTCGGGCCAACCCGTTTTGGCAATCCATTTTGGTTCAACAAAGTCATCGCTTCGATAGCTTTCTCCCGTTGCGCAACAATGTTGTATTTCGCAGCCCCACCACCCTCTGCACCAGCAGCTACCGGCATCATCTCTTTTGTTGTAGAGATCCCTTTGCTCTCTAAGAAAACGACTATGATGTTTGCTTCTCTTTCGTCGATGTTCGATACAATTTCAGTTTTACTGTCGCAACCTAAAAGAAAAAGAAAGAATAAGACATTCAAAAATCTCAAATAGAAACGCTTCATTCTTATCTCCAAATGCTTTTTCTCGAGTATGGCGATGGATAGTTTAGCACCATCTCGATTTTTTCTCATTTGATCTGTTTTGATTTATTATGCAATCACTGATTGACGTGTAAGCATAAATCGATTTGTCGTATAGTTGAGGGCATGTTTAGAATCTTCATTTTTTTCTCGATTTTTTTTTCTTTTATAGGCTGTTCGGGATCAAAAAACAGCCCCAAGTTAAAGATGGCGCTCGATCCTAGCGCATTTGTTATGAACATGCAGACAGCAAGAATGAAGGGGTGTCTTGATGAAATTATCCAAACTTTAGAAAAAAATATTGGCATTCAGATTGAACAAGTTCACGCCCCCCAAGATTCTCTGGAGGACCTTTTGGAGGGGGGGCAAGTCGACATGATGTTTTCTGACTTAAGTGCTTTCATGATGCAAAAAGAAAAATATCGATTTTCAGAAAATCTGATTTACAATGGTGTTTACCTTGTAACGCAAAAAGACGATAGACGCAATTTAGAAAATTTAGATTCAAGAAGAGTCCTTTTGATGAACAACGAAGAGGCTTCTTTTTTAATTGCAAAATATCCAAAGGTCGACTTTGGTTTTTACAAAGAAGACACAGCCGCATATATACAGCTCTCAAAATCGGTTTGCTCTGCTATTTTAGTCCCTGTGGTCTATTTCAGGATGTTTGAAGCGGAATATAGAGTAGATCCTCATGAGGTTACCGACAAGTATTTCAGGTTCCTATCTACAAAAACAAATAGGCATGTGGATGTGGCGCTAAAAGAAATAGCCAAGATGCGAAAAGAGGGGACTCTCAACGCTATCATAATGAAGTGGGGTATTATTCCTAGTCCTTAAGATCTTTAAACATATTAGGATCCATATTGCATTTATCGTTAGCCATAAAAATTGAACGCATCTCGTTCAAAAGTACTTTGTCCATCGGCACCGGTTGAATGTCCCAGATATTTTTAGAGTAATCTTCGATACTTCTGTCAGAGGAAAAATTTCCAACCCCGGCGATATTCATAAGCGCAAAATGGTTCCATTTTTCTTTGTCTGTATAAGCCTGAAGGCACTCTTTTTGGACTTGGTGGTATCTAAGAAAATCGAGTAGGACGAAGTAGCTGTCGTTATTTTCAATATAATCTGCAATACGCGAAAAAGCTTCCCTCTCCTCTGGGTACGTAGCTAAAAGGTCTGAGCGGAGCGTTTCGATGAGCCAGCGTATTTGGGGATTTTGATAGACTAAAGTTTGGGGGTGGTAGCTGTGATTGGCAAGTTTTTCAAAAATCTCATCTTTTGTGGCTCCAAAAATGAAGGGGAAATAGGCATCTCCAACAGCCTCTTTAAGTTCGATTGTAGCGCCGTCAAGCGTCCCAACAAGCAGAGCTCCGTTAAGGCAAAATTTAAAAAGTGAGGTTCCAGAGGCTTCAAAACCTGCTGTGGAAATTTGTTGGGAGACATCGGCTGCGGGGATAAGTTTTTCCGCAATCCCGACGTTATAGTTTGCAACAAATAGGCACTTTAAATGGCCGCTCACATCCGGATCATTGTTCACGTGGCGCGAAATAGCGCAAATCAACCGGATTAGATCTTTCATGAGTGAGTAAGAGGCGGCGGACTTCCCTGCAAAAACAGAAAATTTTTTGACAGGGGGTATATAGGATTTCTCTTTGATCTCTTTGTAAAGCAAAAGAAGATGCAGAGTATTCATCAACTGTCTTTTATACTCATGCAATCTTTTAATTTGCAGGTCAAAAAAGACCCCCTTTTCTGGGACTTTATTTTGGTGGAATACACTAGCCCAAAGAGCATCGCTGCTGCCCTCTTTTTTCTCTCTAACGCGGGCGAGGTGATAGATGAGTTTTGCCTTGGCCTCTTCTTTGATTTCACTAAATCGCGATTTTGATTTGGGGTCGTTTG
The DNA here is from genome assembly GCA_016866475.1 of Chlamydiota bacterium. Taxonomy (GTDB): domain Bacteria; phylum Chlamydiota; class Chlamydiia; order Chlamydiales; family RGXB01; genus RGXB01. The sequence continues at coordinate 17,866 of VGMF01000009.1, forward strand.
CAAATTTTCTTAGATCCACAAATTTTTTGTAGTCTGTGACCCAGCCAGGGCCAATCGTCTCATCAAAGAATTTTGCGAGGGAGGGATTGCATTTAAGAGCCCATCTTCTAAAAGTCACACCGTTGGTTACGTTAGTGAATTTTTCAGGGTATAATTTGAAAAAGTATTTGAAAATTGTCTCTTTGATCAATTCAGAATGGAGTTTTGCCACTCCATTGATTTTTTTACACACATGGCAGCAAAGCCTTGCCATATGGACGCGGTTATCATGGACGATAGATATCTCTTTGATCAGATCTTCGTTGTAGGGGAATTTTTCCCGTACCTGATCGCAAATAAACTGATTGATCAATTCGATCGCTTTTAATTGCCGGGGAAGCAGCCGTCTAAAGAGGGGTTCATCCCACTTTTCAAGCGCTTCTTGAAGAATAGTATGATTGGTGTAATTAAGGCAGCTCGAGGTTATTTCCCATGCTAAAGGGATCGTTGCATGGTACTCGCGTACTAGTACCCGGATAAGTTCTGCGCACGCTATTGCAGGGTGCGTGTCATTGAGCTGTATAGTGACCTTTTCTTTCATCAGGGAAATGTCGTTGTAGCTCTCAAAAAAATCTCTAAAAATATCCTGGATTGCCCCCGACACAAGCAGATACTCCTGCATAAGGCGGTATTCTTTCCCTAGCTCTACCGCATCTGAGGGGTATAAAACCGAGGTGATGTGGGTATATTTTGTAGCTGAGGCAAGGTCCCCTGCAGAAAAGGAGACGATTTTGAAGTTTGAGGAGATAGCCTTAGTCGAAAAAAGTTTTAAAAGGTTCACCGCTCCAAACTCACCATATCCGACAGAAGGTATGCTAAAGCACTGGGCAGTGACCTCATCGTAATTCGTGAGGGAATAGATCGATTCTCCCGATTTGTTTTTACTTTCCCTAAGTTCTCCGTTGTACTGGACTTTTGCGGAACTTTTTGGATCAAACCGGATCCAGGGATTTCGTCTATCAAGCCAAGTCTCTGCTGTTTCGATTTGGGTACCGTAGATGATTTCTTGTCTAAAAATTCCGTACTCGTACAACAGACCGTATCCGATCGCAGGTAGACTCAAGGTCGCTAACGAGTCCATAAAGCAAGAGGCCAAGCGCCCTAGACCACCGTTTCCAAGAGCCGGATCGATATAGGCTTCCTCTATATCTTCTGTAGAGAAATTTAAAATTTTTGCTATCTCTTTAAGATTGTCGAAGGCTAAGACGTTGATGATGTTCATTATTGTCCAAACACCGGGAAGATACTCAAGAGATAGATAGTAAAGTTTCTTTGGTTTTGTTTTTTGATAGGTTTTTTGGGTTGCAGCTTGTCGAATCAGCACCTCTTCCCTAGCAGCTATCGCTATAATTTCGGCCTTTTCCCTAATGCTTAAGTCTTCAAAAGGTTGGCCAAATTCTATGAGGGCAACTTGGCGTATGTGCTGGACCTGGTAAGCTATGACTTCTTTGGTTGGGTTCATTCCCTTTCTTTAGAGGATTTCCCAATTTTTAACAAACACTCTTCTTTTCTACAGACTCTATTTTTTAAATTTTTATAAATTAAAATACGAATTGACTTCCAATAAAGTCGAATAAAAGAAAAATAAGCATCGAAAGCAGGGCGCTGGAGGGGACGGTGATCAGCCAGGAGAAGCCGATGTCGCGGATCATGCTTAGGTTTAAAGCGGCGAGCCCTCTGGCAAAACCGACACCTAGAACCGCACCAACCAGGCAATGAGTGGTCGAAATCGGTATTCCGATCTTCGACGCGATCAGGATAGTGGCCGCCGCACCGAATTCAGCGCAAAAACCCCTGGTGGGGGTAAGCTCGGTTATTTTCTTACCTATGGTCTCTATCACGCGCCAACCAAAGGTTGCAAGACCTATGACAATTCCAATACCGCCAAAAACAAGAAGCCAAAAAGGGATAGGGCTAGCTTGGGATAACGTATCCGGGGAGTATAGAATTTTGAAAATGGCAGCTACAGGACCGACGGCGTTCGCAACATCATTGGCGCCATGTCCAAATGCGACACAGCATGCTGACAGCACCTGCAAAAAACTGACAAGTTTTTCCACGACGTTGTAATCGTGCGTCAAGGGGCTACGAATATTGGTTTTTTTTCTGACCTCCCTTGTGAGCATCTTAGTTTTATCTACGAGTCCCTGAAATTCGCTACTCTCGTACTCGGATGCAAAAAGTTGCGCAAGCTTCAAATTTTTTAACGCCTCCTGAAGGCTGCCTAATTTTTGTTGGTGGACAGAGAGCTCCTCTTGGTCATCTAGCCCAGAGGGGCGCCAATATTTGATTCCGATGAGAGCTATTAGCCCTAAAACAAATGAGATTGAAAAAGCGTAAAAGTAGGAATGCTCGCCCTCAAAACGGCCCGAAAAAATGGTCGTGAAAAATGTGAATGTCACTATAAAAACAAAAATGGGAAAGAGCCGTTTAGCTGCCAAAACCGGATATTTTGCAAAAAGGATGTATCTTTGGACGATTTTGAAAAATAAAAATGCTGTGATGGCACTAATTACCGGGGAAATGATCCAGCTGGAGGCGATCGTACCGACTATACCCCAGTTGACCGCGTCCATCCCGCCGGCGATGACCCCGAAACCTACAATCGCTCCGACTATCGCATGTGTTGTCGAGATAGGCCAACCCTTTAAATTGGCCCCCTGAAGACAGATTGAGGTAGCCAAAAGGGCGCTTAACATGCCAATAACAATCGTGTAGGGATTTGTAATAAAATCTTTGGAGTCAATGAGCCCCCCTTGGATTGTTTTTGAAACGTGCGAACCGAAAAAAGAGGCTCCCAGAAATTCAAAAACGGCAGCGACAAAAATCGCTTTTTTCATTGACAAAGATCCGGAGCCGACAGAAGTTCCTATGGCATTCGCAACATCATTCGCTCCAATGTTCCAGAGCATGTAAAAACCGACAATAAGAACAAAAGCGACAAAAGCAATTTCCAACGGCATCAATTTTTATCAAGGGTTAAAAGAATTTTAAGTGCGAGCCCCTCACAAATGTGGGCAATTTGTCCCAGGGTCTCAATAAATTTGTTGGATTGGTAAAATAGGGTGAAATTTTTATCGTGGGAACTCAAGGCGTAAAGCTCTTTCATGAGTCTTTGTCGCAAGATATCCGCTTCATATTCCTTGTGCGCCGTCATCTCCACCATGCTTCGCACCCTTTCAAACTCCGGACCTCCAAAACTTACCTCAAGAATATCGGTTAGTTCCAAGACAACTTTTTTGGTATCTTCAAATACTTCAACGCATTTTTTGTTGTAATCGATAAAAAGGGGTTTAAGTGCCAAAGGGAGCTCCAGGTCTCTATAGGAGAGGATATTTCCCGCCTCCAAAGCTTTGTTCGCAATCATGTCTTGCAAAACTATAAGCTCCAATACGTCCTCTTTGCGAATGATGGGAAAAAAAGCTTTTTTGATGCTGTTGCGGATCTCTAATTTTAGGGAATCGGCATTGAATTCAATTTGTGAGAGTTCTTTTACGATAGGGTCGGCATCTTTATACCGCCCTTCGAGCATGCAGAGGATCCCCTCTTGTAATTTCTCCATACTGGAGGCTACGATCTGCATGTGGGCCATCAGTAGCTTGAAAGGATTACTTCCAAATATTTTAGAAAATTTGATCATAGGGATTATCCTAAAAAGATCTTTTATAGACCGTTTTTTCAGAGGATAAAAGAGTTAGGAGATTATCGCAAGTTTTTCGGACTCAAGCAATTCTCTGATTTGCCCGGGCTGTAAAGAGCCTAGCTGCAGATTGCCGATGCGGACACGCTTCAATTCGGTGATTTCAAGCCCCGCTTTTTGGAAAAGAACTCGAATTTCCCGTTTACGACCCTCTTTAAGGACAACTTTTGTCGTCCCTTTCCTCACTTTAACGACCGATTTAGGTCGCACATAGGCACCCTCAACAAAACCCCCTTTGGAGAGCTGTACAAGGTGTTCGTGAGAAATTTCTTGAACCGTTTTAACGATATATTCTTTTTCTACCCCCGATCGCGGGCTACTTATGGTGTTTGCAAAGGCTCCGTCGTTAGTGATCAGGATCAATCCTTCGCTATCTTTATCCAATCTTCCGATCGTAAAAAGTCTCCCTTGGGAAGCAGGGAAAAGGTCCGTCACCAGGCGTTCTTGCTTGAATCGCTTTTCCGAGCAGACAAAACCTCTCGGTTTATTGAGGGCGTAGTAAAGGGATTGTTTTCTACACTTGACCGGTTGCTTGTCCACTAAGATTTTGTCATTTGGTTCAACACGAAAAAAAGGCTCTTTTTGGACAACGCCGTTCACCTCCACCTGGCCTTGAAAAATCAATTCCTCCGCTTTGCGACGGGATGTTGGGAGAAATCGGGCGATGAAAGTGTTGAGACGCTGTGTCATTTTTTCCTAAAAAATCCAATTTACCCAACCATTTTAACGCACATCCCCTAAAGTTGCAACAAAATCGCCTTGAGTCAAACAAGATTAGCTAACATAATGAAATACAGTGGGTAAGATCCCTTTTTTTCGTGGGATCGATACTGCTAAGAAGATCGGAGGTTATTTTGTCAAAATTAATTTTGATTCGACATGCAGAATCTTTGTGGAATAAAGAGAACCGGTTTACAGGGGATATTGATGTTGGATTGAGTTTAACGGGGGTTTTTCAAGCCTTGAGCGTTGCAGACCAGCTCCCTGAATTTTCTGCGGTCTTTACCTCCAGCTTGTTTCGATGCAAAATGACAGCGGCCCTTCTGCTGGCTATGAAAAAAAAACTTTTCAGTTTCTCCACTCATAGAACCGAGGGGATAGACATTCCAATCACCCAAGATAAAAGGATCGACGAGCGTGATTACGGGGAGCTGAAGGGGAAAAACAAGCAAGAGACGCAAGACATCTACGGTAAAGAACAGTTTTTGAAATGGAGGCGCGGTTACAAAGACCGTCCGCCGGGAGGGGAGTCCCTCTTTGATGTGGAGGTGCGAGTAAAAGATTTTTTAGAAAAAACATTGAAGCCAAAACTTGCTGATGGAGAGGATGTTTTGATCGTTGCCCATGGAAATTCTCTACGTGCCATGGTCAAAATTTTAGATCATATCAGTGATGAGGAGGTGGTTCATTTGGAAATTCCTTTGATGACCCCAAGGATTTACGAGATCAAAAATGGGGCGTTTGTTAAAATTTAAGCATCATGCACCACCTTGATCGCTTTGAAGCACTCCATTCAAAAACCCCATGGGCACCTAAAAACTTAATTGATAGGGCTAAAGGGTCCTCGGCTCAACTTCTTGACTTGGTAAAAGATTGCTTGGGCAATTGTAAAGTAGAGGTTTTTTCCTCTTGTGAGGAGGCATTCACGCAGTTTATTTTTGGCCTCGTTGAAAGCAAGGCTCTTGGAGAGGGAAAAAACCATCTTTTAATCCCGGAAAATCTCTCTGGCCCGTACCGGGCAATCCTATCAAAATTTGAGCCGTTTGGAGTCGTGCTTCAGACGATTCCCTTGAATGCAGAGGGTGTAATAGATCTAGACTTGTTGGCAGATGCTTTTTATCCAACAACCATGGGGGTGATTCTGGAGCCGGTTGATTGGATAACAGGACTGGAGCAACCTCTCGAAAAGGTGCTAGAAATTTGTAGAAACAGGTGCTCTGTTCACATAGCTACGAAAGCTCTAGTTGGAATGGATCGACTCCCTCGCAATATTGGTGCTCTTCTTTGTGATAACGCCCTATTCGTAGATGAAACGATGGATGTATCAGGATCCAAAGATCCTGACCTGGTGTACGCGGTTACCTCGCAAATGGTCGAATCCTTTTGCAATAGAACAGAGGAGGGGATGCAGCTGATCTATCTTCGCCGGTTATTAGAACGGGGGATCGAGTCTATGGGGGGAAACATTTTCTTCAAAACCAATCAAAGGGATCCCGGGACCCTCCTCTTCGGTTTTGAACACATTCACGGGGAGCTTTTGGCTTATTGGCTATGCCAAAGGGGAGTCTTTGTCTCAATCGGAGGCGGGACCCGCCCCTCATTACACCGGCATCTATCAAGAATGGGATTTATAGAAAAAGAGGCCCTGACCGCCGTTCACGCCTCTATTTCTCCCGGTTTGGAGGAGAAGGGTATCTATCAAGTGCTATCTATTTTAGAGGAGTGCATAAGACTCGCTAAAAGGCCATTAAAGGTGGATTGAAATGGAATCTTTTGGTTGGAATAGTTACACAAAAAAAATGAGAGAGTTTTTGATAAGACCTTTGTCTGTAGGAACTTTTTCAAAAGAGCCCGCTGAGATGATATGCCTCAAGGGGCAAGCAGGTGACCAAGAGGAGGGAAATTGGTTCCAAATAGAGGTCATGGTCGATACTACAGATGGGGTGATAGCCGATGTGAAGTATCTTTTTTTTGGCCCCACCACCCTTTTACTCGCTCTGGAGGCTTCTAGCAGGTTTTTGGTACGAAAGAATGTGCGTCAAGCAGCAAAGATTTCAATAGATATTCTGGACCGGTTTTTGAGAGATCAGGACTCGATCCCTAGTCTGACCAATAAACAGACACCCTATTTTATGTTTGTTGTCGAGGGGGTGCTTGAGACGTTGTCCAAAGCCCCATCCATAGAGGTGAGTGAGTACACAACCCCCCTGAGTGGTATCGATGGAGCTACAACAAAAAACTTGCAGGAAAATTGGGAGGAGTTGACTGACCAAAAAAGAATGCAAATTCTTGAGGAAGTTTTTGAAGAGCATATCCGCCCCTATTTAGCGATTGATGAAGGTGGTGTAGAGATCCTTGAAATAGAAGAAAAAACCCGTGTCAAAATTGCCTACTCCGGGAATTGCACCTCTTGTTTTTCTGCCATCGGCGGCACTTTACAGGGGATACAAAATGTGCTTGTTGAGCGGATTCACCCAAAAATCACAGTTATACCAGATCTAAAAAATCTGCAATTGAGCTAGTGGGCTTAAAATCTTGAAGCATAGGGCCGGTATGATGGATCTAGCAGGTTTTTAATGCGCGTCTTAATTGTGCCCATTCCTTTTGAAACGGGCTAAATCCATCAGCTAAAAAAGTTTTGATTTCTAAAAAAATAAAAGAATCAATTTCTTTAAACATTTTCTCTGTATCTACGTGGATTGCGCTAAAGAGCTCAGGGGCCTCTATTGTGTTCAGCCCGTAGCTCAAAATTAACCAATCACCCACTTGATGGCAAAGAACACCTGCGCATTTTTTTTTATTGTAGTAGAGATCATTTGGGTCCTTAAAGTAGACCTCTTTATTATTTGTTTCTAGCACTTTATAAATGCAAAAGGAGAGAAAATTAGCGGCGTCAGGATAAACTTTCCCGGGGACCTTCAAAACATAGGTGACGAAAAGATTCCCTTTAATGCTGACCCATTTTTTTTCACTTTGACCGACTCCTGAGGTTTGCGTTCTAGCCCTTACACAGGTAATTACATCCGGATCAAAGTGGGGCAATTCGTTTTTTGCAAATTCATGGGTTGAGTCGATGGTATCGAAAAAAAGAAGTTTTCGTTTTAATGTCATAAGGTACCATGGTAACCGATACAAAGGGAACTTCTCAAGTGCGTTTTGTCAAGTTTTTTAGACAGCTTGATTATAGGATGATTGCGATTATCTTCCTATTGATGTGCCTGAGTCTAACTGTAATAAGTTCAAGTACGATTCAGCAGGAGGTTTCCCCCGGGTTTTTCTCTTCTGCCGTAACTTCGCAATTAAGAAGTTATATGGTGGGGTGGGTCCTCTATTTTTTCTTTGCTTGGATCGATTACAGAAATTTTAGGAAATTGGCTCCGGTTTTGTATTTCCTTATTTTAGTGCTTCTCTTTGCCCTTTTTTTTACCAGTCCGATTCAGAACGTCCACCGGTGGTTTCGCTTCGGTTTTTTGCCGTTTGCGCTGCAGCCAAGCGAATTTGCAAAAGTCGTTCTTATTCTAATCTTGAGTTGGTATTTTGAGGATAAGTATAATGCTGCTAAAAGACTTTCAGTAGGATTGGGCGCACTAGGGATCGTCTTTGTCCCGTTTTTACTTGTTCTCAAGCAGCCCGATTTAGGGACTGCGCTTATTTTGTTACCTATTTGCTACACAGTTTTTATTTTTGCCGAGGGGCATCGGGGGATCATCCGGTGGATGACGGTAGGGGGATGTGCCGCAATTTTATTTGTGGTTTCGATATTTTTAGGTTTTATCCCTTTTGAAAAGATAAAAGACCCGCTGTCCCACGTATTAAAAGAGTATCAGATCGAGCGGCTCAATCCCCACACCTACCATCAAAAAGCGGGGCAAACCGCTATCGCCCTTGGGGGAGTCTCGGGTAGTGGCTTTGGTAAAAGCCAGTTCACCGGCCAGGAATGGCTCCCATTCGCCCATACCGACTCTATTTTTCCGGCATTTACCGAGGAATTTGGCTGTATTGGAGCCGGGTTTTTGTTTGCACTCTTTTTTAGTTTGATTTATTTGAGTTTAAAAATCGCCGATGAAGCGCAGGATCGATTTGGAAAATTTTACGCAGGATGCACAGCCACATATATTGCCGTGCATGTTATTGTGAATATCTCCATGATGGCTGGAAGCCTGCCGATAACAGGGGTCCCGTTGATTTTAATGACTTACGGTGGATCATCTGTTGTTGCAACGATGAGCTTACTTGGGCTTTTACAAAGTATAACAGTGAGAAGGTTTAGATTTTGATGCACGACCTATTTATTTATACCCCCGGATTTTGGATCGGCGAGGGGATGATGGAGCTTACAAATGTCGCTGAAAAGATCCCATTTATCGTAAAATGGATGGTCCCTTCCATACGACCGGAAGATCCTTACCTGGAGCTTGTACAACAGATACAGATCAAAGGGCACAGTGAAGTGATGACAAATAATTTCACTCTCAAAGATTTTGAAAAACAGCGTTTCAGCATTATCCTGGAAAATGATAACATCGGCCAAGTGATGGGTCCCGGCCAGATAAAATCTGACTGGATTGGGTGGGAATTCAAGGAAAATCTCATCGGATTTGATGGATACGAGTATTATCAACACCAGGGTGACGGGCACTACATCATGGAAGCAGAATACAGCACGAGCGATGATCTTAGAACGGTGATGCGAGGTAAACTTTGGAAGCACACAAAAGCGGGTATTCAGGGAAAATGAATTGTAGATGCAAAATTTTAGCTATTGCCTTATGCGCCCTTATTTTTAGCGGCTGCAGCAAATATGAGGATATGACAAGAGAAAATTTCTACAGCGTTCAACTCCAAACCCCAAAAGCGCAATTAGAAAAAAAATATGGCAAACCCCTTTATAAATACCAAGACGACCAAGGTTATGAAGTATACGAATATGTTGAGCGCGTATATGTGGGGAATGCGATTATTGAGCAGAACTACTACTACTTCTTCATCAAGGATGGAGTAGTACGGAAAAAAGGGCAAAAGGTACAAAGTCCCCCTCCATGGTCAGAACCCTATAACGCAGATCCTATACTGGATTTTTAAAAGTTATCCTTTCAAGGCCCCTTTTCAAAAAGAGGACTTAGGACAATAAATGAAAAACCCTCGCCACTAGTGCGAGGGTTATGATTTTTCATCTGTTCAGGGAAATTTAAGCGGTTTTCGTAGAGATTTCTACACCCGAAGCAATCACCAATCTCTTAAGTCTCTCAGCTGTTTGAGGAGCCACATCAATCACAATGATTCTAGAATGTGTTCTTGACTCGTATTGGTCACGTGATTTGCGGTCAACGTGCGGTGAGCGCAAAACTGTAAAGCGCTCAATTCTTGTTGGTAGTGGGAATGGTCCCGCTACAACAGCTCCTGTAGACTTTGCAGCCTCTACAATCTCTTTAGCGGTTCTGTCAATCACTCTAGAGTCATAGGCTTTGAGTCGGATGCGGAGCTTCTTGGATGATTTTAATGATGTTGAAGACATAGCAACTCTTAGCTCTTTTTAATAAGTTCTTCTTTATACTTCTGTGGAAGTTCGTCATAATGCGAAGGCTCCATTACGTAGCTCGCACGGCCGGATGTGGCCGAACGGAGTGCAGTGGAGTATCCGAACATTTCGGATAGTGGCACATGAGCTTCTACACGAAGTCCTGATTTTGTATGTTCTTGTCCAAGAATCTGTCCACGACGACGGTTGAGGTCACCGATTACGTCACCGACATAATCTTCTGGTGTGGATACCGCAACTTTCATGATAGGTTCAAGGATAATGGGGTCGCAAACTCTAGCGCAATCTTTGGCACACATAGATCCTGCGATGCGGAAAGCCATTTCGCTGGAATCGACGTCGTGGTAAGATCCGAATACGATAGCAACTTTGGTGTCGACCAACGGGTATCCAGCAAGAACACCTGTGTTAAGTCCATCCTCAACCCCTTTGATAACAGCAGGGATGTATTCACGTGGGATAACACCACCAACGATTTTACTGACGACTTCGTTTCCTTTGCCGCGCTCGTTTGGCTCCATCTCGATGACAACGTGGCCGTATTGACCGCGTCCACCGGACTGCTTGACGTATTTTGTTTCCATTTTTCCGGCTTTACGGACAGCTT
>VGMF01000010.1 GCA_016866475.1 Chlamydiota bacterium
CCCTTTTTTTCAGGAAAGGGGTTCGTAGAGGGTTTTTGGCGTTTTCTTAGAGAGTAAGCCCGTATCTATCGATCGGATTTATCAAGAAAAAACCCTTTTTTTCGGGGGTTCGTAGAGGGTTTTTGGTGTTTTTCTAGAGAGTAAGCCCGTATCAATCGATCGGATTTATAAAGAAGAAACCCTTTTTTTCAGGAAAGGGGTTCGTAGAGGGTTTTTGGCCTTTTTCTAGAGAGCAAGCCCGTATCTATCGATCGGATTTGTAAAGAAGAAACCCTTTTTTTCAGGAAAGGGGTTCGTAGAGGGTTTTTGGCCTTTTTCTAGAGAGCAAGCCCGTATCTATCGATCGGATTTGTAAAGAAATAAGCCTTTTAGCTTCAAGCGCAAAAAAAGACTTTTTTTGTTTTACTTCTCTTGTTTAGAGAAACTATCTTCTCAGCTTGACACCTACATACAAAAGGCCTGCCGTGACCAACGCGCTCACAACAATGATGGCATTATTGAAAGTGGAAGTCAGGGTAATGCAACCGATTGTGTAGGGGAGATCGACATAGAAAGGCAGAAGAATGTGGGAAACCATATGAAAAAATGCCGCACCTGCAACGAACATACAAACATCTCTAAGTTTGAACATAAATAAAACTCCTTATTATCTTACATATAATAGGAGGATTTTTTTTTGGCAAACAAAGAAATAGAAAAAAATTAAATTTCAATATTAGGATGGCAACCCGTTAAAGTTTATGGCTTTAGATAGATCCTGTGGTACGACAAACGCCTTTTTCGGACGCGATCCCCCGGGCAATAAGGGTGGGAACTTAATCTTAGGATTCCCTTTTTTGACGCTTTGCCTCTTTTGGACGGCTACCATCCCTAAATTGTGCAAATAAGGCATCCATAGATAGCTCGAACCGGTGCAATCTCGACTCAAGCTCCCCCTTCTCCTCTCCCTTGAGCGGTTCGATATCTGCCGGTGTGAAGGTTTGGGAGGGATCATGTGGCCATTGAGCTTTTGTTTTGTTCCCCAGTAAATTCCTAAGAAATGCATATTGGAAGACCGTAGCGGACGTGTCGTCACGTATTTTTACCGGCTCTGTCAGCAATGCGCCACTTAAGGGGCAACATAGGGTTGGGTCTAGGTGGATTTTAGAAAGGAGATTTTTATAGGCTTCGATCCGGGGTGCGTTTTTCTCCAACTCCGTTTTTAAAACGGCGGCAAGGGGGGATGAGGGGGTTGCTTTTTGCAAATCTTCGATAGTTTTCAAAAGCCCCTCACGACGCAAAAGATACGTTTGTAGCTTTGATTCAACCTCTTCTAAAATGTCCGATTTTTCGACCATGGATCCCTGAGGATCGGCTGAGGCTAACTTTTCATGAATTGCATCTAAGGGGGGGAAAGTGGATGGGATCCAATCCTGGTAATTGTCGGTAAACCATTTTTGTACCGGTGGGGACAGCTCGGGGAAAGCCTTCAGAAGAGTTCTCTGAAAAAAGGGGTCAAACAAGATTTTTCGTCTGGATTCAGGAAGAAAGTGGGCAAAAAACGGGATAAAATTTTGGGGGATCAGGGTAAGAATTTTTAAAAGGGCGGAGTCTTGAAGGGGGGATTTCAAGAGAAGCATCACAAACAGCCCATCCCCTAAAATAGAATCGCGTAACAACTGCAAATAAAAGGTGGTGTAGGCATCGAAGCCTGTGGCTAATAGCGCATTCAGGTGTTGCCAGACGGTGTCATTTTTTTGATTGAACACTATGGAAATATCCAAAATGGTATGGACAGAAAACCGGGTAAGCTCGTGAGCTATCAAAAAGCAGAACCGCTCCATCGGAAGGTTCTGTCCGCACACCAGAAGGGTAAGAGAGGAGATAAGCCCCCGTTCATGGGCTTTTGATAAAAATTCTTGCCCAAAGGTGATGAATTGATTTTTAAATTGCTTATTTAGTGATAACAGTAAAATCACATCATCGGATATTGCCGTTCTATATAGAAGCTCTAATAACTGATCCGTCTCTTGGAGTTCTGAACTGTTCAACAAGTGCAGAAACACCAAAAATTCCTGCGTGGTTGCATCGATTTGGCAATTTTGCAGGGCTTCGAAAAGAAAATCATCATTTTTAGCCGAGCGTAGTAATAAAATAGGGAGCTTTTGTTCAAGGGTAAGATAGGGAGAAAATCGGGCGAACATTCTCACTTGGTCAGGATCCCAGGTAGATTTAGAGGCTTTTGTCAGGTTTTTGTGCAGATAATGGGGGATATTGAGCCCCAATTTTTTTAAGATTTTGGAAAAATCTAAAAGTGGGTGCTCCTCGATGTTTGCAAGGAAGATAAATAGGGATGCCTCTAGGTCTTCTTGGCTTAAATCATATTCGCCCCGTTCAGCTTCAAAAATTTCGAGGATTTTTTTGAGCTCATCGGTCGCATGCTCGATAAAATAGTGGAGAAGGTTTTTAGAAAATATTCCGTGCTTTAAAAAATAATATTTTTGTCCTTTGGAGAGGCTTAGGAATTCTTCTATTGGAAAAGCTTCAGCAGGTTTAAAAAGAGATGCTCTTGCACTAAGCGGTAAGTTTTGAAAATTTTCTGCGAATACGACAAATTTGCAAAGCCCGGAAACAGGGAGATTGAGAGTGGTTTCGGGATTGCGTAGCTTCCACTGGGCCAGCTGCAAGGCAGCCATAGACCAACTATTTTCAAAACAAGTAGAAAAAAGGGTACTTCCGATCGGATGGTTGTTTAAAAGGGTCAGTAAATTTTGGGCATTTTCTTCAAAATTAAAAGGGTCTATCTCTTTAAAATCGTTTTCGATTAAAAACGCTAAAAGCTTCACACAAACAAGGTCGGGATTTTTATCGTATGCTTCCAGTTCGGTACAGAGCTGTAGGAGTTGGTTTGCCTCTTGTATTGAAAGATCTGCAATGAACAGATGCACTAAAGAGGGCCTGACTAAAAAAAATTCTTTGAGTGCATAGGGGCCTAAACAGGTCAGATCGTAAAGGATGTCGGCCGGATCCCAGGTATGAAGCCATTCTCGATGACTTAGGAGTTGTGAGATGGTTTGGGACGGTTTTTTCAGTTCATCTATGAGATTTGTTCTTAATTTAAAAAAGTCGGCTAGGGCAGGTTCTCTTTCAAAGATATAAAGGACATTTTGTAAGCTCATTGAGTAAAATCTGTTTTTAAAATTTTCCAAAAATAGATCTTCAGTGATTGCAAGTTCTCCTAGAAAGCAGAGCCTAAAGGCTGTCGCATCCAGCGCCACCGGGGGGCCGTGCTCCGAGTCAACTAGAGGGAGGCGCTGCACCCGGTTGACAAGAGCCTGTTGGGAGGTATCCAAATTAGGGGGGAGGTAAGGGAGCATTGGAGTTGAATGCGTAAACGAGAGGTAGCTCAAGGCCCAACAAGAAATTGCCCGATCGTCGGGTGAGGTTTCAGGCAAAAGATGAGTAACTCTAGTGCATAGGGTTTTCAAATCGGCAAGAGGCAAAGGATGCGGTGTATCTCCACCGTGCAAGATCCAGTTTACGCTGGCATCTATAGGTGACATTTCTGGCGCATAAGAGATTGTCATAGGTGTCATAGGGGATAATTTTACCTTTTTGACCGAATAGTTTCCAAGATAAAAAATACAATTTTTTTGCATTTATGGTATAGTGAATAAGGCAATTTTTTAAAAATTATTTATGAATCGTTTTGATTGGGGGAATTTTTTTTTGCCGGGAAAAGGCATGTTGTTCTTCTGACCCGGTCCGTCCCTATGGATTTTTTTGAAAAAATTTAATTTTAAGGAGAATTCTTTGCAACCATCAACCCCCCTAGGTCCGTTCTTAAACCAAGAAAACGAACCGGCCGAAAACCGGTCTCTCGATGAGATCCGCGTTCAAGAAGCAGCCCTTCAATGTTTACTGACTTCATCACACCAGGATGAATTGGGGGTTTTAAGCTTCTCCACCTCCCCCGAGACCGCTACCGGTAAAACAGCTGGAACTTGGAAGTTTAGGACAGAAGCGGGCCCTGTTTCAAAAAAGCTTTGTTCTTTACCGTTGAAAGTCAGATCAAAAATGGCCCTACAGGTACCTCAACGGTGCGGATTGACTTTGGATCTTGGTTGTCTTTCGGATAGGAGAAATTGTAAAGAACCAATCTTTTCTTTGCTTTGCTCTAGACCTCCACAATTTCTACAAAATTGGATAGAGCGTGTGCTGACAGTCGCCCGACGTGATCTTGATGCCGAAAAAGAAATTGTGCGGGCGCAAGATTTAGGGATTCAGGGGGTTTGCGGTTCGTATTTTATTCAGGACGGCACTCAGTGCCTGGCAGTTGTAAAGCCTCTAAATGAAGAGCCCGGTGGGCTTTTCTCACCACGGCCCGACCTGGCGCTCTCAAAATTAGGGGTAAATCCGGGAACTTCGGGGCTTAGAGAGGTGTTAGCCTACCGTCTTGTTCCCGATTTGATCCCCCCTACAGTTTTGATGCAGCTTACCTCGAAGAAATTCATCGGGGAGGATTTGAAGGAATGCTCCGTACAGCAATACGTGGAAAATGGGGGCTCTGTTGAAAGTCTTAAGAAACAAAATTTAGATCAGGTTGTCCCTTTTTTAGAAGATATGGTTTTTATTGATTTATGGTTGGCAAATGCAGACAGGCATAAAGGAAATGCTTTGCTCAAAGGAACTCAAGAGCAAATTTCAGGTCTTGTCCCGATAGATCACGGTTGTATTTTACCCGATAATTTGAGCTCTGAAGTCATTTTCTTCTGGTACGGGTTGCTTGCATCCGATAGGGGATTTAGCGCTAAAACGATCGAGCGTATTAAAAATATAGATCTTGATAGCGCATTAGAGACGATGGATGGGCTCCATTTAGAGGCTGGTGCTGTAAATGTTTTGAATCTGACAACCCTATTTCTTAAGAATTATGCACACAAAATGCCCATGAAGGAGCTTGCGATGTATTACCTCGCTACGCCGGAGTCTTGGGGCCAGTCGTATGCTATTTTGAGATCTATTTTAGAGCTGACGGCTTTTTATTGTGGCGCTGAAATCAGTCAAGAGGGTTTTAGCTTTAGTCCAAGCTCAAGGAAAATTCTTGAAGAGACTCTAATCGAAGTTGTGGAATTTATAGAGTTTCAAAAATCTCGAGCGTTAAGTCAGCTCTTAAGAAGAGGGATATCAGACAAGATTTTGGTTGTGCAAAATGAGGCGCAAAAGGAAAAAATCCATATTGTAATCCAAGTGGTTAGAAAATTCCTCAGCGAACAGGTCATAAAAGTGGACAACACCTTAATTAAAACCTCGAAACAGCAATTTATAGATGCTCTTCAAACAGGCTCATGGAAAGGGGAAGCTGAAAGACTGATCCAAGAAGCTCTTGCTAGTTCTATCGGAGAACCAATTCTAGGAGCGCCCCCTTTTTAAAACTTGCTAGGGGGACTTGTTTGCTTGTATTTTTTGCCACACGTTATGGGTTTTTTCCACAGCAGGAGAAGCGACCCCTCTTGCTACAAGATCTTCGATCTTTTCCATGTAACCCGATTGTGCATCGAAGGCCTTTAACTCCTCTGAAGCTAAGCCGATCTCCACAAGACGATGGGCCAACATATCTAGACCGGCCGCATCAGGGAAGCGTTGCATTCCTCCGGTGAGTCGAATACAAGAAGGAAGAGGATCCAAACGATCCCGATATTTTGGGTGGACAAAGTAAACAATCGAGAACCGCTCTTTATCGGGTTGCGACACAACACGGTGGACACTGCTTTTGAAATATCCGTTACTCAAGTTCTCGAGCATATCCCCACAATTGATGATAAATGCATCTTTAGGGACTTTAACACGGATCCATTTCCCCTCGTGCAAGACCTCTAGACCCTCTTCAGTGGACATGGGGAGGATGGTAAAAAGATCGATATCGGTGTGGGCTGCCGCCCAAAACTGCCCGGGGGAGGGATTTTTAGGGTAATAGAGAGACCTTAAAATACATTCGCCGTTTTCGGTCATCTTTTTTAGATAATCTTCCGGCTGTTCCATGAAAACACTTAGTGCTACCTGTAACTTTTCACTGTACTCATCGAGGTGATGAATCAAATTTTCCGTTGGGGTGCGTAAATCCATCCATCGGGGCCAGAGATTTTTATCTCTTCCAACGTGGAAGAATTCTTTGTAATCAAACTTATTTTTCCCCTGCGCAATTTCCGATAGTGAAAGACCCCGCTGTCCATTAAGATGGGGGGCGTAGATCTCCAACTTTTTTTCTTTTGAACTTTTGAAGAATTGTCTGGATGCTTGGTATCCGGACTCCAGAGCCTCTATGTTCACTTTTGTATTTACGATCGCACAAAATCCTATTTTGTGTAGGGCATCGGTGAATTGCTCAATAAATGCAGCTCTTTTAAAAGGGTTGTCATAAAGCTCCATGTCAATGACAGGGATCGATTCCTCAATCAAGGGGTCAGCTTGCAGGGTAAGGGCGAATAGGGGTCCAAATAACAAAAGGTGTTTCAAAAATGCTTTCATAGAAAAAATCCAAATGACCAAAATAATTTAACAAATAATTTCGATCGTTGCAACTACATATTTCAAATTTTTAATTTCGCTATATTGGACCTAAATCTTATGAAGGACTCTATAAATGCAAAAAAAACCGGCAGATAGAAGGGGAACGAGTGCATATAGAATTTTTTCGCGAAGGGGTCTTTACGGATTATGGGTTAAGTTTGCAATCGTTACTGTTAGATAGATTCCTTAACTAGCCCTGTTAGGCAATAACTAAGCCATGCAAGAAAAAAAAATATTGCCCACCGCAAGTTAAGGAGGGGACCCGCTTTGGGGGAGATGGTATCTGGTATCAACGATTGGATAGTACATCATGCATAAAAAGATAAAGAGCACGAGACAACTGACGTGTGCAATTCTCAAAGTCTGTTGTATAGTGCCGGCAACGTCGACTCCGGTAGCCCCCTGAAATGCCAGCGCTACTTTCCGGGAGTTTAATGTTTGGAAAGGGTTTTCAGACGGTTTTGATAAATGCGTACAGATTGCAGCTCGCCCTTGTCGAGATTCCATTAAGGTTCTTAATCCTTCATCTTTTGCTAAAATGGGGCAATCTTGACGAATATCTATTGGCGTATTTGATACTAAAGCCCCTGTAAGGAGGCACGTTTCGAACGTGGACATCGCCGATTGTAAAAATTGCATTCGCGTTTCATCTAAAACTTGGTCACCTAAGGTCCTAATAGGCGCCCTACCCTGTGCATCAGCTATTACATTTGCACAGAGACTTTGTGGAGATAAACAGTACCAGGGTTTCGGTTTATTGCTTACCAACGCTCCAAAATAGGCGACATTATCTTTAGGTATATGTACCAAATCACTCACTCCATACTGCCAAAAATACCGGGAATCATTAACATTCAAATGTTTCGAAGCGAATAAACAACTTGCCACGATGAGAGAACTCTTCATCCGGGAATTCTTAAAAAAAGTAAGAATTTCTAAAAAAGAGGGTCTGTCTAGATTTGACAAGGTTGTAGCCATGGATTTATTTTTGGAGATAAAGGGGAAAATTTTTTTCAGCTTTGCCCAATCTACCTTCGTCGTGGATGATGGACTTTGGCTAAAAATAGCAGACTTCGGATCGATGAGAAATTTTTTAGGCTGGTGTTGTATTTTTACAACGGCGGAGGGTTTTACCAACTTAAAAAAATCGACAGGGGCTTGGGGGTCTAATGGATTTCTATTGGAAATCATAATAGTTCCTTATCTCTAGGGGATATTATAAAAAATAAATATAATTTAATACAATCTTTAAAAAAAATATTATAAACCCCACTATATAGATGGGTTATGAAAAAAAGATTTTTTTATATCTGTGTGATAGGGAAACTATTGAATAGGAGTATGTTAGAACGGCAGGAGGAGTAAGCTCTTAATAAAATTTAAAACGTCCCCCCAAAAAAGCACCACATCAACATCCTGAAATTTTAAAATATTTTTTATAAATCTGCATTTATTCCATCTGGTGCTATATTTTATTTCAGTTAATTTTAATAGGTTATTATTTTGTATATTCGAAGCAAATTAGAAAGGGAATTCCCTTTTTTTCTTATTTTCAAAGCTTTCCAGGAAAAACTTCTATTCCTTATCCGCTTTTTTCAAAGCCCGGAAACTATTGGTTCCATTTTTCCAAGCTCCGATGCTTTGACTTCAAAGCTTGTGACACAAATTGCACCGTCTAGATCTCCCAAAAAATACCTCGAGGTTGGCGCCGGTACGGGGGCTGTCACCGATGCCATCATCAAGAAATTGGGGCCCAAAGATACTTTAGATGTTGTGGAGCGCGATCCTGCCCTATGTTGTTTGCTCAAAAACAAATATAAGAATCCCAACATTAAGATTTATGAAAAATCGATAGAGGATTTCGAAGAGAGCGACTATGACGGGATTATCAGCAGTCTTCCGTTCAACCAGTTTTCTTTGGATTTTGTGAAAGGGGTGTTTTTTAAATATCTTAAAATGATGAAGCCAGGGGGCTTTTTAAGTTATTATGAGTACAAATATCCAGAAGTTTGCACCCGATTATTGACAGAACAACGCCAAAGACTGGAAAAGATCCGGAATTTCAAGACAGAGGTGGGGCAAAAGTTTGATGAAAAGATAGAGTCGGTGTGGTGGAACTTGCCACCCGCAGATGTCAGATCGATACAAAAAAAAGGGTATTGAACAATTAAGCCCAATTTTTCTTTTAGTTTGGAAATCTCCGACTCTATTTCCTTAAAAACCCTTTTTAAATGTCTTTGTCTTCAAAGGGCATTGAAGGGGTTTTTGGAACAAGAGAGCTGATTTAAAAAATTGGGGAGGTGGTTAGGGTCATCTAGAAAAATGTCGATCGATTGGGCACAAGTAGAGATGAGCGAATCTATTTCCTGATGAACCTCTCTATTCTCTTGCTGTGTGAAGAATCTAAAGTGTATTTTTTGTCCTAGAGCGAGGGTATTATTACCTGTGATAGCCTTAACCAAAGTTTGGCACTCCTCACTTGAGGATTTTTCAAACCATTCTTTCGTCTTTTTTATAAATAAATGGGCTCTCCACTCCGGATGGCTGGAGGAAAAATCAATAAACAGATCTACAAAGTCAGCTCGGATTCCCTGCCCTTCAAATCTACTTTTAAGTTCTAGCACCGACGATTGCCTTAGAAGAAACTGCTGATTGAGGGAGAATGATTGGATGATTTCTTTAAGGGCGCTTACACGTCCACTATGAGATCGGACTAGAAATGACTCTACCGCTTCAGTAACCTCCTCTTTGGTATCAGCGGCAAACAGGTTACATAGCTCCTGCTGTTCTTCCGGGGTCCAGCTTTTTTTGTTCAAGGGACGGTTACCATGTATGATCCGATCAAAGCTTCTCAAAAGCTCTCCTTGAGGCATTGTTCGATTTTTTTTCAAAAATTTTAGGAGCCGGAACGTGTTATCGTTGAGAAGCTTTCCTAATGGGATCTGATGGCACTCCATTCTTGAAATGAGAAGGCCGAATTGACGGCATAGCAAAGGGGCACTGTGTTGCATCTTTTCGTCTAAAACGACAAATCCCTCATCATCAATTTGGATTCTTTGGGGATTTTGCGAGCTAAGCAAAGACCTCACGAGAAGATAGAAGAATTCTCTTTTAGGTCCCCCTAGATCCACGGTGGGAGGTATAGGGTACGTTAAATTTCCGCCGGCCTCTTCAGGTATCGGTTGAATGAAGTAGACACTAAAGTCATCGAAGAATAATAAATGGTTCTCACAAAGAGATTGCAAAAGGGCCTCAGGATGGGAAATATTTTCTTTGTCCAAGATGAGTAGGTTGCCGTTTTCATGATCGATTAAAAACCCGTTTTCTTCTAAGAAAGTGTATTCGGGACTTCCTTGGCACAAGGGTTTCGGGCCGTTAGAATGGTTTGAGCGGTATTCCAGCATTGGGTTCACCATTTGATCCAGCTTCGCTTTTTCTGATTCTGTTTTAGAATGTAATATATTTTCCGTACTTTTCAGGAGGTTCGAGAGGTCCTCTGAGAGAATCTTTTTCAAGATGGTATTCTGTTGTAAGGTAAAATTTTCAAATAAGAATTGGACTAATGCGATCTCTTGAGCGTGGTGGACTCTCAATAGAGTGGGCCTTAAATCCTGTTTCACCACAGGTACTTGCATAAAACGTAACAGGGGCACTTTTTTGAGTGTAAACCTGAGGTTGTCAACACATAAATCCGGTGGGAAAATAGAATTTTGCGAATGGCTTAAACTTTTGCAAGAACTAGCAACCGTTTTGATGTTAAAGAGCAACGGGATGGAAAACAGCTCTTGCATGCCAGTGTCGAAGAGCCACCGTGTAGAGTTGTAAAAGCGGCCAATTTCTTGTTGGTCACAGGTCAAAAGAATCTCAACCCCTTCTCTTTGGCTCTCTATCTCAGACGAGCGAAAAAGGTGCTTTCTAATCCGGGCATCGGTCCCGTATAAAAGGAGTTTTCGCTCCTCAGAATCAAAATTTTTATAAAAACAGAGCAACTCGTCGCCGGTGTAGTCGGGGATATTCATAAAGTTTTTTGCAAATTCGGCAAAATCGACCCAAGATCTTTGATGTAATAGGGTAGAGAGTCTTAAAAATTTCAAAGGGGAAGTACGGCTAAAGCAGTCTGCTTTGATGATTTTCAATGCACAATCCAAACATTGCCAATCTTTACTGGGGTGTTCAAGGAAATGAAAGATTATCCTGTTGATTTCTTTAGCGTCACGGCCGATGAGGTAAGGGTTTAAGAGGCTACAGAGTTTTGAAAGATGCTCCGGTTCAAGTGGCTCATGCTTTTCTCGATACAATTGGGAGTTTTTAAAAAGATAGACTCTCGAGGCGGCCGGCAACTCCAAAAGAAGATCTTTGGTTCCATGATAGAATAGATCTATAGACGCGTCCTCCATCCGGTGGATCTGGATAAATTCGTTTATATCGGTAGGGGTAGAGCGAGCCGATGAATCGTTCTCATAGCTAAAGAGTTTCTCTAATCTTAACGAGGGATCCATGCGCAAGCTTGGTATTAAAGGAAAATGGGTCAACGCGACAGAAGCCGTACGGGCCTGTTCTGAGTCCTGGGGGTGTTTTGATGACGAATTCTCAAGACTTAATGATTGTGTGGAACCAGTTGGCGGTATCATAGTTTAAGATCCTGTCGGGATTGGGATAGTAGGGGCCCGGCATTTGAATAAATGGTGGCGGACATATCAATTTTAGCTTTTATTTTCGTATAGGGTGACGCTAGGTTGGATCTTGAAACAAGAACTTGCTCTGAGAGCTAAGTTTTTTTACTGCCGCATACTTTGTACACTCCGGTTGCAGGGTAAAAAGTATGGACCAGAATCGACGGGAGAGAGCGAAGGTATTTTGACTAGGTTCGATCAGGACAGCATCGAAAAGTTCTACCGGATCCAGAATGCAACGGAATTTCTGATCATCAAAACTCCATTTTTTTATTGCAAAGGAGTTGAGGGCTTCTTCGAAAGAACTTCTAAACTCCGATAAGGTGCAGTCAGGCTTGAGGGGTTCCATTTTGAGTGCCGCGAACTCGATCAAAATCCTTTTTTTCAAAAGTATAATGTACGGGTTGTAAGAAGAAAAAACCTTTTGTATAAACAGTCCCATAAGTCCGGGGAGTGGGGCGTCCAAAGAGGTTAGTTGAAAAGGGGTCAAGGGGGCTTTTGGGAACCATTTTGCACACAAAGGATCTCTTGAAAGATGTTCGTACATAAAGCATTGGATCTTTTCAAACGATTCATTGATGACAAGATGCAAAAAATCCTCGTTTTCTGATCTGACAACAAACGTATCGGCAAGATGAAAAGAGAGGGATTTGTCGAGTGCTCCCGAGGTAGCAAGGGCTTGCATTTCTAGCTTGACCTGCTCTAAAAATAGGGGGTTATCTTTAAACAAATGGACAAAAATACCATCAATTTCAGGGCGAACGCTTAAAAATCTGACCCAAAAATTGCATCCGGTACGGAAATCAGGGGAGTCTGGATCTAGAGAAGGTTGGATAAGCGACGAAACCCTTTGTTCGGCTTTTAAAAAAAAATCTTCAAATTCATCAAGCAACTCGAGCAAAAATTTTCGCCCTTCTCTATAAGGCGAAGCTTCTAATTGAGTTTCTATCCATTTTTTTACGTCCCTAAGGATAAAAGTGGGGGTAATATTGTCAGGCTTTTTTAAAAAAAATCGGATAAAGGGCTTCAGGATCTCTTTTGTACTGGGATTGATACGGTTGCATCCCCCAAGATCACGAATCCTCTCGGTTAAAAGGATGCGGAAGTATTTTGGGAGGAAAAGATCGGCAAGATCCTGTTTGACTTGTGAAACAGGGGTATCGGTCAAAATAGAGCACACGGTATTGGCAAGCCGATTTTCCTGTAGCTCCAAGAGATAATCGGAATTTCTAAAGCGCTTGAAATCACTTTCTTCCAAAAGTTCAAAATCGTCCGAAAATTTACCGGGCGATAAAGTACCTAAAGCCGCTTGAGCAATACGCACCGGCGCCTGGTTGTCTAAAAAAAAGCGGGTTTCATTCAGACCGGTTTGGATATTCACCGGGGTAGGGGGTTTTTTTGTTAAAGGGGGCGTTGGAACGGAATGTAGCAGGTCCGGATCTATCCGAATTTTTTTTGGAGCAGGGCCTTGCGCACAAAGATCGTTTTGTTCAGAAATCGGGAAAAAAAAGGTTGTTGCGTTCATCATGCACCTACAAATTCAAAGGGATACTGTTTCTTCAGAACACGAAAAAAAAGGGGGGGGGGAGATGCAACCTGTCCGGTTTTTTAAACTTGTTTTCTAGAGCTCTGCCTGTGGGCAATAGATTCAGGATCCGGTAGAGGAGAGAGCCGGGGAATCTTAAAATATTCTAAAAAATAAATTTGTGTTCCATGGATATTATACTAAAGAATCGAGTTACTTTCCACTTAAAAACCCCCTTTTTTTCAAATAGGATAAATTTTACTTTTAATCCTTCTATTTGAGGTATATATGTGAAAGCTATGGATCTAAGATTGTTGTTTTTGGGTAAAAAAGAGAAGCCTCAGATGTACCTGCCCCTATTTTTTAATTTTGTTCTCAACATGATGGGTTTTGGCCTTTTCATCCCATTAATTCCGATCCTATTTATCGGCTCTGCAAGCAGTTTTTTTGGCCGGGCGGATCTTTTTGAAGCCCTGTTTGTTACAGGAAGTTTTATCGGATGTTTTGGCCTGGCGCAGCTTTTAGGTGTCCCGTTGGTGCGAAAAGGGTGTGAGCTTTATGGCTATAGAGCGGTTTTGCTTTCGACGACACTCGTCTCTTTTCTAGGCTACGTTTTATTGACCGGGGCTATCTATCAAAAGAGTGCCATACTCTTTTTTTTAGGAAGGTTTTTGACCGGTTTGGGTGCTGCAAACACAAAAGTGTCGCTCATAAGATCGTGGGATGCCCATCCCCAGGAGGCACACCCGCATCTTTTGAACCACCTGTTAGGGATCGGGGCTCTGAGCTTTTTTTTAGGTCCTCTCGCGGGTGCTAAATTGACGGAATCCTCTTTTTTGGGCTGGATGACACCCACACTATTTTTTGCTGTTTTTTATGCGGTCAATTTTTTGTTTCTTCTTTTGTATATCCCCAAAAAAAGGGATAAAAGGGGACAAAGGTCATTTCTTAAAGAGATCTTGGGCGAATTTCAGATTCTATTCACACTTTTGCGTTACCATCGCCTCTGGGCTCTATTCTTTATTTTCTTGAGTGCATGGATCCTCCTTTTTTTCTCATTTCCCAGTTTCTTGTTACAAAATTATGGATTGGGATGGAGTACGGTGAGCGATCTATTTGCCTATATCGCCGTTTTTTGGTTTCTGGGAGTTGTTTTTTTTGGACCCGAATTTCAGGGGAAAATTTCAGGAGCCAAACTGGCGAGATGGGGTCTATTCCTAGCGGCAATTGGGGTGGTTTGCATCCCTTTTATTGAGCACCTTTTTTGGTTTTGGTTCCTTGTGCCTACAATAACCCTCTCGGCATCTTTGGTTTGGTCTAATGTGGAGCATGTGGGCTATGTTGGTTTTTTCAAAGAGATCCGGCAAAGGGTCTTGAGCCTCGTTTTGACCCTATTTTCTTTGGCTTTGACATTGGCCCCTATTATAGGTGGCTTTATAGTTGGTTTAAGGACAACCTATGGGCTCTACCTAGTGTCCTTACTATTTTTTGCCGCAGGGTGTCTTGTCGTTTTTTACAAAGAAAAAGCCCTCCGTTCAAAGGGCTCTTGATATGTATTCGGTAGGGAATTTAGAAATGGTAGGCAATACCGGCATCGCCTAGGTTGATGTACATATTGCCAAAGCGGACGCGCCAGTTGCTTGTTGCCGGGTGGTTGGAATATCTGGTATTCCCGAATGTGAACGAGGCGGGTGTGAGATAGAGGAACCTGTACTCAGCAAACGCTTTAAAATGCTCATCGATATCAAACATCAGCCCGATCTTCCCCTGCGCGGTGAATGACCAGGCGGTTGCTGTCGTGTTGGTATTGAAGTGGTTGATTCCGGGTTCTGGCGGGCTCTGTTGGAACGAAGTCGCATCGTGGGCTGTCAGAACTGCTGCGCCGACAGCACCGCCAACGAAGGGGTGGAATCTTTTCCCCTCTTCGGCATAAAAATGGAGCACGCCGCCTGCAAGCAAAGTCCCTTCGTTGATCGGGAATTTGTCTTGGAATCTCTCTTCAGTCACAGTTCTAGATCCCAGCAGGGGCTTTAGAGACGTTCCGATATAGTACCCCTCGAATTCGGTCCCGATCTTTAATTCCCAGCTCTGTGGTTTCTTCTGATCTTTCAGTTCAGGCCACAAATAGCCGAGCTGCAAACCGACAAAGCCGGCACCGGCAGTGCGCCCACCGGAGGTGGCGGTCACACCCGTTGTCCCTCCCGATGAAGCGGGATAAAAGATGGTGCCCGTCTGCCGAAAATTGCTGACACCAAATCCTCCGCCTCCTCCAAAAACTCCCACATAAAAATGCCCTGTTTCTTGAGTATCGTCTTGAGGGGTTTTTGAATTTTGCCCTGCCTTAGTATTTTGTTGGGCTGCAAAAAGTGTTAAACACCCAAAAAGGGCATTCGGAAAAAGTTTTTTTAACATATTGGGAAAACCTAATGCTTACTGAAAAATGAAAATAGATTTTTAAGTAATAAATTCAAAGATTTTTTTCATGCTCTTCTTTTAGAATTTCGGGATCGGATCGCCAGTTTTTTTAGAAGCTCTTCCAAGGGGTAGCGCTAGCAGCAAGATGAGAAAAACCCAACCCATGAAAAAAAAGATATCGTTGATAGACATCATAGCGCTTTGTTGATTGACAAGCTCATTTGTGGCTTCATGGACTGCAGTATCCGAAAGACCCAATGCCCCTAGCTGATTTTTGAAACCCTCGTAACTAGCTGAATAGGGGGTGATCCACTCACCCAGCCTTTCATGGTGGAATGATTGCCGCCGTATCCAAAAAGTTTGGAAAAGTGAGGTTCCGACCCCGGAGCATATTGTGCGTACAAAATGGAAAAATCCGGTGGCGCTAGGGAGCTTTTCTAAAGGAATCTGTTCCACACTTAAAGAGATAATCGCAGAGATAAAAAACACAAGCCCGAAACCCATCACCAATCTTGAAAACATCACGTGCCAAACATCCACATTTGTTGCAAAATAGGCCGTATAAAAACTTGAGAGGGAGAAAAAAAACAGGGCGATTCCCAACGAGACAAGATTCCCCCATTTTTGCATAGCCCAGGTGCCGATTTTGCTAAAAAAAAGGGGGGGTATACCGAGAGGCGCTACGGCAAACCCTGCC
This sequence comes from Chlamydiota bacterium, assembly GCA_016866475.1. Lineage (GTDB taxonomy): Bacteria > Chlamydiota > Chlamydiia > Chlamydiales > RGXB01 > RGXB01. The sequence goes on from VGMF01000010.1 coordinate 15,860, forward strand.
CAAACGGAATTGTAATCCATACTTTCTTGAAGCCAAAGGGGGACGATCACGATCGCTCCAAAATAGCTTGAGTACATGAAGATGAGATATATAATTGCCAGCGTGTAGGTTTTGAATTTAAAAAGGGAAAGGTCGACTAGCGGATTGCTTTTGAAGTATTCCCATAAAAAAAAATAGAGGTATCCGACACTAAACACGATGCAGAGCGTGACTATTAGATTGGAACGGAGCCAATCAAATTGCTCCCCTTTATCTAACACAAATTGAAAGGAGGAGGCCGAACATGCCAAAAGAAAGAAACCGACTTTGTCCATAGGGGCAAATTTCACAGGAGTTTCAAACCTCTGCATGGTAAGGGATAAAATGAGGGCGGAGAGGATCCCTGTAGGGATATTGATGAAAAAAATCCAGGGCCAAGAGTAGTTAAATGTGATCCACCCCCCTAAAATAGGGCCTATCACAGGCCCCACAACAATAACGGTGCTCCAAATCCCCAAAACAGTCGATTTTTGATTTGGAGGATTCGATGAGAGGAGTAGACTTTGACTCAACGGAACGAGGGGTCCGGCAAGCAGACCCTGAAAAAAGCGGCACATCACCAGCATCGGAAGGGTTACCGATAGACCGCAAAAGGTGGAAAAGACCACAAAACCGATTATCGAGTAGACAATCAGTTTGACGGCTCCAATCCTTTCGGTGAGCCATCCGGTCATGGGGAGGGCAATAGCATTTCCAACGGAAAAAGAGGTAATCACATAGGTTCCCTGATCTACTGCTACACCGAGATCTCCCGAAATGTAGGGGATAGAAACGTTCGCAATAGAAAGATCCAGTACAATTAAAAAGGTTGTAAGGGAAAGTGCCAAGATGGAGAGGATCCTAGATAAACCCTCCAGGTAATTTGAGGGTGCTTCCAAAGCACGTTCAGCTGTCATTTTGTTCTAGTTCTTTTGTAAAAGGGGGGAGGTTGGCTTGTATGGTTTTTTCAATAAGCTCGTATCCGCCCGCCTCTTCGTCGGCATAAATATCGGTGCGGAAACGGGGATCATAAAAAACTCTAGCTTGGGGCGTCATCGACCCTTTGTTTTGTGTTGTATCCACAGTTACCTCCATGGACAGACCAACCCTTAAGGGGAACTCCTGCAGCATTTCGGGAGGCAGTTCGATCCGGACCGGTACACGTTGCACGATTTTGATCCAGTTCCCTGTCGCATTTTGGGCCGGAAGGACCGAAAAGGCGCTCCCTGTGCCTCCACCGACCCCGGCAACGACACCCTGGTACTCGACACCATATCCGTACATATCGGAGAGGATTTTAACCGGTTGCCCGACGCGCACATTGCTCAGCTGCGTCTCTTTGAAATTCGCCTCGATCCACATCTGGTCCAAGGGGACAACAGAGAGAAGGGGTTGCGGGACTTGCACCCATTTTCCCACTTGCACAGTCCGCTGTGCAACCACACCCGAAACGGGAGCATACAGGGTGCACCTTTTCAAATTGATGTAGGCCTGCAACACCTGTTGTTTGGCGGCAAGGACTTTTGGATGGGTTTGTATAGTGGTGTTTTCTGTTTGAGAAAGGAGACCCAAGAGTTTTTTTTCCAATGAGAGGACAACCGCCTCCTGACTCTCCATGTCGTATTTGGCGTGGGAAAAATCCTCCAAAGATACGCTTAGGGAAGGAACCAGAGCTTTTCTCCGTTCAAAATCCTCGGTTTTTTTCAATAAAAGAGCGGTGTTAGCATGAATATCCGCCCGCACAATCTGCACATTTGCAAAAAGCTGTCCGATTTCACGCACTGTTCTACCCAACTCATCCAGAAGGAGGTCGAGATAAATTTGGTGGTCGGTCGGATCAATCTGCACAAGGGGTGTCCCTTTCTGGACAAAGTCCGCATCTTGTACAAAAATCGTTGTAACGATACCAGGCACCTGGGCGGTGATCATCACCGTATTTCCCGCTACGTAGGCATCATTTGTGTATTTATGGAATCTCCCATAGCTAAACCAGTAGACAAACCAGGCGGCGCCAATAGAAGCCAAAATGACAAAAATCCCGATCATGAGTCTGTATCTTTTCTTGTTATCAACCGGCTCGAGATTTTGTGTCGTATTGGGATCGCTCATTCTCCCCCCCTTACAAGTTCGGGGAGCTCGTGTGTTTCAAAGCCGCCTCCCAGAGATTTCATAAGGCGTACAAGGGCTGCATAGCGGAAATTTTCCAATTTAGCTTTTCGGATTTTCTCCTCAAAAGTTTCTATAAGGGTGTAGTAGAAGTTTAGCTCGGTATCTAACCCTTTTTCTACACGCTCTTGTGTCAGATTTTGTTTGTTCAAACGATTTTCAACGACTTTTTTTTGCACCTGAGTCTGGTCATAAAATGCTTTTAACTCAAAAATAGCGGTACTGACCTCTTTGACAGCCTCCAAAAGGCCGTTATTGTAGTTATAGACCGCTTCGTTAAAAAGGGCGATTTTTTGCTGCAGATTCCCTTCAAGTCTGCCACCCGTAAAAAGCGGGAGGCTGATGGCGGGCATCAAAGAACCCGTTAAGCTGTTGGACGAAAAAAGGGTGTTGAAATGTAACGATTCCACCCCTCCACTTGCGCCGATGGTGATATTTGGATAAAACTCAGTCTTAGCAACTTTGATCTCTTTACTGGCCGATTCTGCTTGCCAGATCATAGCTATCAAATCGGGTCTTCGTCCTAAGAGGTTCAGACCCACATTTTCAGGGACCGGAAGTGGTTTTTCTAAAAATAGGGGAACCGGCTCTAATTCTAAAAAGCTGTCTGGACCATTCCCCACAAGATTTTTCAATACAACGAGATCGATCTCTACACTTTTTTCAACTTCGATGATTTGTTGCGAGGCCTCAAAAAGCTTTTTTTCGATATTTATCTCAGGAAAAGCGTTGTCGATCCCGGTAGAGCTCCTTTTTTGTAGAAGAGAAGAGATAGACTGGTAATTGTTATAAATTTGCTTTTTTAAGCACAAAAGGGTTTGGTGAGTCTGGTATTCAAAATAGGCGTAGGCGATCATCGTGCTTAAAATCAGTTCTGCTTGAATCGATTCGGCCAACTCCATCATGGCGATCCCAAGAGCCGCTTGGTACCTTTGTTTGTTTTTTCCCCAAAAATCAAATTCATAGGAGAAATTTAGTGATAGGTCTATGATGTTTGCGCTTTGGGGGGGGGTGAGCGTAGGGGGCAAAGGGTAAAAGCCAAGGACAAAACCGTTTTTCCCAAAATAGGTCCAATCTTCCTCGTAGTTCCCGTTAAGTTGGGGGTAGAGTTTACTTTTTACTACCTTAGCATATTCTAAGGTGCTGATCCATTTGGCCTGAGCCATTTTCAAGGACGGGTTTTCCCGAAGCCCTTTTTCAACCAAGAAATTTAGCTGGGAGTCCTGGAAAAACCCCCACCATTGACGCGAAGGCCAATCGCCCTTGCAAAATTGGTAGGATGTAAACGCTTTATCAAGGGGTTGATGCAAAGAAATGGGCTGTGAAATAGCCGGATCTTGTGTTTCTTTATGACAGGCGCCGCAAACCGCTAATAGTCCAATGGCAAAGAATTTATTTTTCGAAAAAGCTTCCATCGTATCTTTCCCATATACAATCTAGAATTAAAAAAAAATACTAATTATATTTATTTTCATGGGGTAAAGTTTTTGGCAACTTCGTGAAACGCTTCCAATTCTTTTTGGATCCAATCCTCGTCGAAGCCGAGCTCAGCCGCTAAGACTTTAGCCACTTCGGGGGCTGCCTCAAGAGTGCTTTTTGAATCAAGAAAGAGGGCTCGCATCCGTCGGCATAAGACGTCCTCCAGGCGAATAGCCATTTCGTGCCGTGCAGCGAAAACAACCTCAGCCATAATGTAAGGAAGTTTTTGGTGGATTTTTTTTGCAAAAGAGATGTTTTCTTCAGCGATTTTTAGGATGATCTCCTTGTCTGAACCGTAGGGGAGGAGCGGGTCATCTCGATCGATTGCATCCATATAGCCGTGCAGCTTGAGCCTCTCAGTTTTTGAGCGTTTCCACTTAGCTTTTAAAAATTTTGCACAGGCTTCTATCGCGTCTTCACTCATTTTTCTAAATGTTGTCCATTTCCCCCCGACAAGAGTGATAAGCCCTCCGGCAGAGATTTCAATCAGGTGCTCTCTGGAGATCGCTTTCGTCGGTTTGTTTTTATCCCGGATCAGGGGTCTAAGGCCCGCATAAATACTCAAGATATCTTTTCGCTCAGGGGGAATTTCAAGGTATTTTGTGGCTTCCTTAAGGAGAAATTGGATCTCCTCCTCCTGGTATTTTGGTTCCAGTTCGATTTTATCTTTAAATGTGTCTGTTGTTCCAAGAAGAACTTTATCATGCCAAGGAACAACAAACAGGACTCGGCCGTCTGCGGTATGCGGTATAAGAATCGCCGTATCCTGGCTTAAAAATTTACGGGACAGGACAAGGTGGATACCTTGACTGGGGGCCATCATTAAACGCGCGTCGGGGTTATCCTGGTGGCGAACGGCATCTGCAAAAACCCCAGTGGCGTTTAAAACAACTTTTGAGCGGAATAAGAATGTTTTTTTTGTGAAGAAGTCCTCGACGACAACCCCTTTGACAACGCCCTCTTCCTTGACAAGCTCTTTTACTTTCATGTAATTCAAACATACCGCTTTCAAGTCTGTGGCCGTATGTGCTAAAGAGATCAAAAGCCTGGCGTCGTCAAATTGCCCATCGGAGTATACAAGTCCCCCTTTAAGCTCGTTTTGCCGAATCTGCGGGGCGACCTCAATAGTCTCTTTTTTTGATAAAAATGCTGTGGGTCGTAAGCTATAGGAACAGGATAAAAAGTCGTAGATTTTCAGTCCGGCACCATAAAAAGGGAACTCATACCAGTGGTAAACGGGGATTAAAAATCTCCTTTCGGAGACAAGATGAGGCGCATTTTTTGTTAATAGACCCCGCTCTTTTAAAGCTTCCCTAACTAGTTTGACGTTGCCTTGTTGCAGATAGCGTAAGCCTCCATGGATTAATTTTGTAGATTTTGAAGAGGTCCCTTTTCCGAAATCGAACTGCTCCACAAGCAAAACTTTCAGACCTCTGGAGGCGGCATCGACGGCGCTCCCTAAACCGGAGGCTCCTCCACCAATGATAATGATGTCAAATAGGGGAGTTTCAACCCCCTTTTTCAGCATAGCTTCACGATCCATCGGTTTTCTCCAGTGCTCGAATTAAATCGATCGCTTTATGAAAACGATCCTTTAAATCCTGTAGTTTTAGTGATCTATTAGGTTGAAAAGTTTTTTCGGCGCTATAGATCCCTTCAATATCTTTGATGGATTTGTAGGTTCCGACTCCAAGCCCGGCCATAAAAGCCGCCCCCAAAGCGGTCATTTCGGGGTAGGGGGGGCGCTCAATCTCTATTTGTAAAAGGTCGGTTTGAAATTGCAAAATCAGATCGCTTTTAGAGACACCGCCATCAACACGCATCGTTTTTATAGGAATTTCTGCGTCTTTTTGCATCGCATCAATCACGTCGTACACCAAAAAAGCGATCCCTTGCAGTGTAGCTAGTGCAAGATGGGCCGCTTTTGTCCCCCTTGTGATTCCGAAAATTGCCCCTTTGGCCTTGGGATCCCAGTGGGGAGCGCCCAGTCCCGTAAGAGCAGGTATGAACAAAACTCCGTCTGCGGAGAGTACCTTGGAGGCAAGCTCTTCAATCTCGGAGAAATTTTTTATGATTCCCAGCCCGTCCCGAATCCATTGCACGGCAGCTCCACCAATAAACACGCTCCCTTCTAAAGCGTAGGTGACGGCATCACCGATCTGCCAGGCCACCGTCGTGAGCATCTTATGCTTGGAATATTCGACTTTATGCCCCAAATTCATCAGAATGAAGCAGCCCGTTCCGTAAGTGATTTTACCCATCCCTTTGAAAAAGCAACCTTGACCGAAGAGAGCTGCCTGCTGATCTCCTATGACCCCTGTGATGGGTACCGGGTGGGGAAAAATTTGGGGACAAACAGTCCCGAAAGAAGACGCTGAAGGGCGAATGTCGGGGAGCATCGATTTGGGGATGGAAAATAGATCAAGCAGCTCTTTTGAAAACGCATTTTTTTTCAAGTCAAACAGCATCGTCCTGCTTGCGTTCGATGGGTCGGTCGCATGTACTTTTTTTCCGGTAAGCTGGTAAATCAGCCACGTATCCACAGTCCCAAAAGCCAGTTCTCCCTTGAGTGCCCTCTCCCTAACGCCGGGGACGTTGTCTAATATCCAACTGATCTTTGTGGCGCTAAAGTAGGGGTCGATTTGTAACCCGGTGGTTTTCTGTATCCATTCTGATTTATTCTGGGCAATCAGTCTTTCGCACATCGCCGTGGTGCGTCGATCTTGCCATACAATTGCAGGGTAAATCGGGATTCCTGTTTTTTTGTCCCAAACGATGGTAGTTTCCCTCTGGTTAGTGATCCCGATTGCTAGAATCTGGTCAGGGCGGATCCTGGCTTTTGCTAAAGCCTCCATCATAGTCGCATATTGGGAAGTCCATATTTCAAGAGGGTCCTGTTCGACAAGCCCTGGATTAGGAAAAAATTGCCGAAAACTTTTTTGTGCAGATGCGATGACGTTTCCTTCCAAATCAAAAAGAATTGACCTCGAGCTAGTTGTTCCCTGATCGAGTGCAAGGATGAATTTTTTTATATTAGCCATTTTAATAGAAATCGTTTAAATTTCCGGAATTGTCAACAAGTTTTTAGGATAGGGCATGTCCATATTTTTAGCCGAAGTTTTTGGCACGTTCCTTTTAATTCTTTTGGGGAATGGAGTTTCTGCGAACGCTATTTTACCGGGCACGAAAGGGGAAAACGGGGGGTGGATTGTCATCACGGCCGGTTGGGGGCTTGCGGTGATGCTGGGTATCTATTTGATCGGTTCCATAAGTGGGGCCCACATGAATCCGGCAATAACCTTGGCGTTTATGCTTTTGGGAAAAATAACCCCGGAGTCTGTCCCTTATTATTTTGCTGGGGAATTTCTCGGGGCTTTTTTGGGGGCTTTTTTTGTATTTTCAGTTTATAAAAACCACTATTTTACGAGATCGAAAGATCCCAAATTGAAATTGATGTCTTTTTGCACAAGCCCCGTTCATCCCTCTAAAGGGGTCAATTTTTTAACAGAGGCGCTCGGGACGTTTGTTCTCGTGATTTCCGTGCTTTCGATTATCGATCCGATGAACCAATTGGCGGTTGGCCTGCAACCATTGATGATAGGATTGGTTGTATTCTCTATAGGGTTGTCCCTTGGGGGGACGACCGGCTACGCTATTAACCCGGCGAGAGATTTTGGCCCAAGGTTATTGCATCAATTGATCTCTTATCCGGATAAGCCTGCATCCGAATGGGAGTATGCGTGGATCCCTTTTTTGGGTCCACTATTCGGTGCCGTTTTAGGGGCCGCCGCTTTCAAATATTGCATCGCAGATCTTGTTATTTAAGACCCGATTTGTTTTTTCGTAACTCAAAAAAAGTAAAAACCCTCCCGATCAGGAGGGTTTTTTGGTAAAAATTAACCACGGATTTTCTTTGCAAGGTCATGCAAAATAGCTGCTATAGATGTGTCTGTTTTTTGAGCCACCCCATCCACGATGTTTTGCAATGCCTTTTCGATTTTATTCGTAGTACCGGCTATGGCGTTATCGATCTTGGCTTGGACTTCAGTTTCCACTTTTTTAGCCGTGTCGGGATCTATACCTAGGGCTTTACATACATCAGCAACCACGGTTGACACCGCTGTGTCTACGTCTTGTCGCACCATGTCAGAGATTTTACCAATTTCGGCCTCTACATTCGAACCTGCTTCTTCTAAAAGCAATGTGACTTTATCAGCTAAAGGCTGGGCGTTTTTGTCGATGTAATCCGCGATATCGGAACGGACTGTTTGTACAGCCTTTTCTACATCGGTTTTAATGGTAGCTTCAACTTTTGCTAGTTCTTTTTTAATCCAATCAATTGGAGATTCCTTAATAGTTGCTGTCTGCATTTCTTACCTCATGTTACTTGGAGGACTATTCCCCTCGTTATTAATTTTACATTTTATAAATTAATTTTTCAAATAATTTCTTTAAAAATAGGCTTAAAATCAAAAATACGGGATTTATTAGGCACTTACAAAAAAGACCCGCGAGCTATTAGTGGTGCATCTAGAAAGGGTAATATTGAAATGGGTGTAAACTATTGAAAATTAGGCAAAAAAAGGAAGGTGGAAAAAAACGGTGTAAACTATTGAAAATCAATTAGAAAGGGTGGGTAAGGTTTTTTCTAGTGCAATTCGAGGACGTTTTTTTTCTTTTCTAGCAACTAAAAAGCCCCCTTTCGAAGGCTTTACTTAAATTATTCTTCTTGTTGGCTAAGTTTAGGTCGGATTATTATCGAATGTAGAGATTTGGCTACTAGATGTCTAAACAAAACAAGCAATCCGAACAAAATTTGAACCTTTCGGCTGCTACTACCTAATAAGTTGATGTTTCGTGACTGGCATACACCAAATTTACATGAAGAAAAATAAATTTGCTGAATTAAATAGTCCTTTAGTGAACGAGCGGATCCTTTTGAGATTCCTTCCTCTTTTATTTGTTGATTAAGATTCATTAGCAATCCCACTGCAAAGAGGGCCTGATATGTAATGTTGTAGATTCTATTTTGATCTATTGTTTTACTGAACACAAGGTAATGTCCTACTCCCGACATGAAACCATGAAATGAAGAGCCAAAAGCTTCATTTGAAAGATGTAGCATGTGGCCTGCTACTCCTGAAGGTGCACCCATAATATTTCCTTTTTAATTTATTTAATGCACGAAAGAGATTTTAACCTACCTTCAATAATGATAAAAACTTTAGCAGTAGACGCAATTTATTGTGAACTTTTATTTATTTATTCTAAAAATAAAGCTTATTAAAAAAAGCGTTGTATACAAGAAGGATTTATTTGTTTGGGGAAGTCTCTTTTTTTGGAACTCCCGTTTTGAACAAGTACTCCCTTTTTAACATTTCAAAAGAGATGAAAAAAAGGATAAGAGTCGAAAGAATCCTGAAAACGGCAAAAAAGCGTGACCAAATATCATTTGAGCTATTTTTTTTCGAAACATCTTTTTATCTATAGTCGATCCTGATTTTCAATGGGCGAATAAATCTTGCTTCCCAGGTGAAAAGAGGTTTAGCGGCTTTAAAAATGTAGGGGACGATTTTGGGATGGGTGCGAGACAAATGTTAAAAAAGTTTACATACGTTTTTGTATTAAAACTTTTCTACCCTTTTTTTCTTTATTTACGTAATATTTACATAATCTAAAAAATAAAGGTGTAATTATGAGTTTATCTGCTTTCCAAAATGGAGTTGCGTATGCAAACGGGTGCTTTCTTTTAAAAGCCTTTTTTCATTCCGTATCCACTCCAGGGGATGCACTAGCTTCACTTTCAGGGTTACTTTTTGGTATGGTAACGGGATTTTCTCCCGAGATAAAAAGTCTTCAAACAAAGCTGAATGGAAGTTGCGAGGAAAACCCTGAAAAAAATTTAAAAGAACAGCTGTTGGTTTTAACTGCGACAACTGCTTTGGCTTACAAAGTATACAGTTTGAGCAACAGTTTTTTTAGTCGCTCTTTTATTGCCTCATTTTATCTAAGTACTTTAATTGACGCCCAAGGTCTCGAAAAAAAGATTCTTACAAATTACACATCTTTACTAAAGACTAAAGTTCAGGATCCATCGACAGAACATCCTTTAAATCCAAATCGAATAGTGAAAATCATAAGTGTCATTTCCTATACCAGCGTAGTTTTATATTTTGGAAAAAATACAAATAACCCGATCACCTTAAGCCTGGTACCCCTTTTTGCATCCATGGTTGAAACAACAACCCCCAGGATAGCACATTTATTTAGCTGCATAGGGAAAAAGGGGCCTGCAAACTAACCCCTTCTTTTGAGATCCAAAGGCGCCCTCGCCGAGCCCTTTAGGCCCCAATAGATCTAACCTACTTGGTGCAACACTCGAGCGCCTTGCGTGCTACGCCCCTCTTGCACAGCACCCCTTTTAAAAAAGAATCTTCGATGACCGGCCCGATTCACCTACATCTCATGAGTACGAGGTGCGGTTAACCCGGAGGTCAAAAAAAACTTTTATTTTTTGGAAATTGATAGGGAGTAGCACCCAATTGTTTCTGTTGGCTTTAATAAAGTTTTTAAGTAAAATTCCTTGGTTAATAGGAGTCATTTTATATATGTCAGTACAATTTAATTCTTTAAATGCGTTTATACAAAAACTACCAATACAAATAACGCAAAAAGCCATGCAAGGGGCTCTAGCGACGGCAGCTATTAAAATTTCATCAGGGGCTTCCGGGAATATGGCCTTGGCTGGGGCAGGTATTGCAGCCTCTTTGACCCTTACCGACGCCTTGATGCGTCCCGTATTTAAAAATATTTTTCCCCAAGACAATTTGACTTCCGTATTTGTCAATGGTGTGTTCTTTGCAACGTTCTATGGTTTTTTTCAACAAGCGGCCGGGCGATGTATGGGTACCCCTTATAAAGTAAGCAATCTATTTTTAATCATCGCAGGAACTTTTTTCTTAAATAATGAAGTAGACTTTCGAAATCGTGCGTTCGCATACATCGTTTAAAAAAATTTTTAAACCAGCCCTTCGTAAGGCTTTTACCGGAAGAGCCGAAAAACCCCACCTAGGTGGGGTTTTATTTTTGATTAGAGACACCCTTTTTAAAAAGAGCTTTTTGCCGGACGCTATAAAAGGAGGGGGGGCTAATGCTCAGTGGCACCGAGGCTTTCTAGAACACTGATCAGAGGGAGGGAACATTCGGTACCCTTTAGCTTGTAAATATCGATCCATAGGCTGCCCTCTACATCCTCAGCCATAATCTTGTGGTCAAGGTTTTCAGCATCCATAGTTTCGATTAGGTAGACCAGCGCAACGTGGTACAATTCCATTAGGCGACCCCCATCGTCTTGGTACGGAACGACGTGGGAAAAATTGCCGAAAAAAGAGAAGCTTTTTGCCTTTATACCGGTCTCCTCCTCAATCTCTCTTGTCAAAGCCTTTAACAGATCTTCACCGTGGAGGGGTCTACCTCCTGGGAGGTCAAACAAACCCCTATAGGGGCCGCGGGATTTACGAATGACAAGAATCCGCCCGTTTTCTTCTATCAAGCCATAAATACCCAAATGGAGTCTATTTTCAATCGAAGTCATTTAAAGCCTATTTTTGAAATTGCCTATCGACTCTTTAATACTAAGCGAGGGGGGGATAAACGTGGGAGTCAAAAAAATAGGCTTTCAAGAAACGGACACCCCTTTTGTAGTATATTTTATTGTATTTCATAAAAAGGGTGACCTATGTAAAATATCCTCCATGCCAAAGTGGGAAAATAGATCTTTTTGGCAAACCTTTTTTAAAAGCTTAAGAATCCGTAAAAAGCATAAAAACCCTAATGGGTAAATTTCTAACAAAAGATTTCGTATGACAATTGATCAGGCTGTTGAGACGTGGGCTTCTTGGATCGAATTTGATGGGGATAACGTGGATTTTGACAACCCACTAGATATTCGACAAATACCTGCTCTTGTGGAGAGATTTGCCAAAAAGTTTTTCATAAATGGAATAGAGATGCCACTCTATAAGGGGTTTTTCCGCATCATACAGGATTATCTTCCGGCTCCCGAGTATGGGATGGGGTTTGAAAACCGGGAAAAAGAGTCCCGGCCTGATCCATATGTAAGTTCTTTTTGCGATAGGGTAGAGCACATCCCTTTTAAAGACGGGGATGTTGTGATGAGCGCCCAGGCTTTTCGAT
>VGMF01000011.1 GCA_016866475.1 Chlamydiota bacterium
TGCATCGAGAGGACTAATACCGGAATAATTCCTAATGATGAGGCGGTCAAACCCCATACAGAGACTCCGTGACGATTGGTCTTCATGAAAAGGCGTGGCAGGTGACCGTCCTGGGCGGCTCCGAGGGCGATTTGCCCGCTTGTTAAAACCCAAGCGTTGAGTGTTCCAAGACAAACAAGGGAGGCCGCAATAGAAATCAATAAATGCCAATTTCCTCCAAAAATCATTTGTCCTGCAGCGGCAAAAGGGGCTTTGGACTGCGCTAACTGTTCGACAGGGACGACCCCCATGACGATTGTGCTGCTGAACGTGTAAACAAAAGCCACAAGAAGAGTGCCTGTAATAAGGGCGCGTGGAATATTTTTTTTAGGGTTTATCACCGATTCGGCAGGTGTTGTGGCCGATTCTACACCAATAAATCCCCAAAATGTCAGAAGTGTAGCCTCGCTGATAACTTTGACCCCCCCTTTAGACGCTTCGATTATTGATTGTAAGGTATCAAAATTTATGTACCAAAGCCCAAAAAAAGGGACGATTACTAGTGGGACAAGTTTGAGTAGAGTTAAAATAAACTCGGTTCTACCGGCAGACTTTACACCCATAATATTTAACCAGGTGACGAGTGCCAAAACGCTTACCTTGGCCGCAAGATTTATCAAGGGATTGAGATCTCCGATCAGGGGGGTCAAATATGTGATGATGGAAACTACGACTAAAGAGGAGCTGAACCACGAGATAATCCAATACAACCAAGCCGAAAAGAACCCGAAAGTCTCCCCAAAAGCTGCCTCGATAAATGTGTGGGGGCCACCGGTTTTAGGTCTATCGGCCGCAAGGCTACCAAAGACGAAAGCGAGAAGAAGGGCCCCCGCTCCTGCAATGAACCAACTTCCAATCCCCCAAAACCCGTAGAGGACTAATGTTGCCGGCAATAAAAAAATTCCTGTACCTATCTGGCTCCCGGCGACTAATGAGGTCAAAGACCAAAACCCCAGTTTTTCCGTACGCATACTAATTCCTTATTCGAAAAATATTTGAAAAATTTAGGTGTGGGTAAAGAGAGTTTATAGCGCCAAAAAGCGCTTAAACTTGGAAAAAACAGCGGACGAGGAAATTGACCAGATCTGAATCATACTCTTAGTCTACATCTATAGAACATAAGAAGTCAAGATTCACCCAAACCAACCGTCTTACTATAAAAAGAGCTTGTTGACGGATTGCTCAATAAAAACTCTGGAGGTAACCCTTAGCTTAAAAAGATGGGGGCGAAGAGACGCGTTCAGAACTTTTGACTAAAAATCTATCAGTCTAGGGGTTGGCAAATTCCAATCATTTTAGCTGACTTGCCACCTAAGCGTAAAATACTTTCCTTCAAACTTCTACGAGTGAAGTCACTACGCGGAAATTTCAAAAGTTCAGTCATAACTGGAACTTTGAACCAGACCGCTATTTTTTAGCTGGTTTTTAGACAAAAAAGGGGTTTTTTTCATTTGGTCTATAAAATATTCTTTTTTAAAAAGTAACGTTTTTGTCCAGTAGGGCAATTCTCAAGAACGCCGAAAATTTCATAACCATGCTTTAGGTAAAAATCTTTTGCTTGGTGATTAAATGTATCCAAATGGACCAGCTTGGCTCCCATGGCTCTAGCATCAGCTTCAACATGATTAAGTAATAAAGCGCCTAATCCTTTATTTCGATAATTTTCATCCACAAAAAGTACGTTAATAGCCAAGCATTCACCTAAATAAAAACAAGTTCTAATGCCAGCTATGATTAAGTCATTTTCTTTGATAACATAATCTTTCAAAACTTCAGTATCGCCGTGAAATGAAACTTGGCTAGCAACAAACGCATTAATTTTATGATTGAGCATTTCTGCTTCGTCGGTTGTAGCGGGAGACAATTTATAAGATGTCATATTAAATATATCCTTAAAAAATCCGTGAGTGTTCACGAAAAAACAGAATCGAGCTTTTTTGTTTTCTCACGAACTTTCTTTTTTAGGACTATAGTTTATCTCCTCAATAATGAGGAGGGGGACAAGGCCTGCGTCTGGTGATCCAGCCTCCCCAAAGGGGAGGGCGGTATTTTGTTGCACTTTCAGCGCGAGTTAGGTTGGTCTTCTCTAGGAGGCAGATCGGGGTATTCTTTCCCCTTGGACTCCAAATGATGTTTGGGCAGGAAAAAAGCGTTCGCGATCAGGGTTGGAATAATTGCGCTTGCGATGACTGTAGCAACAATCACCGAATATTGGTTTTGGTCGATAATCTGGTTGGATAATCCGTAAAGAGCAGAAATTGTCCCGAAGGTGAGTCCTGTCGACATAAGTAACGTCGTATAGATCGCGTCCTTTTCCGGATAGTTGGAAAGTTTCGCTGCTGGGTAGACGCCAACTCCTTTGGTGACCATTTTAGCTACAAAGAGGGCGAGGAACATGAGAGGGGCTTTTATGATGGCAGGGATGGAGACAAAGGCACCTGCCCGGAGAAAATAGAAGGGTGTTAATAGGCCAAAGGAGATCGCCCGTAGCCTTTTTACGAGGAGATGATCTTTTTCTAATATGGATGCGACGACCATCCCTAAAAGATAAGCAGGAAGTACCGGCTCGCTGCCCGACCAATAAGCGAGGTATCCAAGGCCAAAGAGAAAGAAAAATAGGTATTTAGCTTCTTGTTCTGAATGGCGGTGCCCCCAGCGGTCAAATGTGTATCGGGTCAGTTTGGGTAGGATAATGAGAACGATGACAGCAACGACGATGAAAACAACTGATTTCCAGGTAAAGGGCGAGAAAATAAATCCGAGTGCTAAAACAGTAGCTAGATCATTCACGAAACAAGCTGCAAGAACAGTTTTTCCAAAACGGGTCTTATTGAGTCCAAGTTCTAACATAACTGCGTAAACCACAGCGACGGATGTTGTCGAAAGGGCCACCCCTGTAAGCAAACTGGCCAATAAGCTCCATCCTAATAAGTAATAGGCTATCGCGGCGCATCCGATAAAAGGGGCGAAGAAACCTACCAATCCAATCAGCAATACTTCCCCAATTTTTCCCTTAATGGCTTCTGGGTCGAGTTCAGCTCCCGCCAAAAAGGTCAGAAGTACCGCTCCAACGCCGGCCAGGAATTGAACCCAGGGGACATCAGATCCAAAATTTGAGTACTCGGGAAGCCAAATGCCAATCAGAAAAGCGGTCAAAAGACCTACGAGAATTTCTGAAAGAGCGACGGCAATCTTCAAACGAATCGAAAGAAAATCGGCTACAAGAGCCAATAGAAACCAAAACGTGCCTAACAGCCAAATTTCCATAAAAAAAAACTCTTTCTTTGTTTGAATGTTTCGTAATATACTTCTTTAATTAGTGCAATATTTTTTTCAGTTTGACTAGGAGTTTTTTAGGAAAAATTACGTCAAGGATCGTCTCAATCAAAGCTGTTGAAATTTTAGATTCTAGAGGCAATCCAAGGCGATATTGACTCTTGCATGGGGTGCAAGAGGTAGGAGGTTCAAATCCTATCACCCGGATTTCTTTTTATTTAGTGACTTAAGCTAAATGTCGATCGCCTATAATGACCGCATTTTCTCTTAAGTGGTGGATAGGTGGTGGAGTAATCCACCAAAATACCAGATTAACAGCGTTCGACAAGTGGCCTTATGGAATCGTAAGGATGATATTCTCTCTTTCATGCCCCGTTTTTCCATAAAATACTATCCCGAGATTTTCAAATTTGTTATTTATATCTTTTTTTCTACAATATTTTTTTCTAACAATTTTTTTTTGGAGAAATTATGTCAAGGATCGTCTCAATCAAAGCTGTTGAAATTTTAGACTCCAGAGGCAATCCAACTTTGCAAGTTTCTGTATATACAGATCAACAAATTGTAGGGACTGCGGCGATTCCTTCAGGGGCCTCAACTGGAGAATTTGAGGCTCTTGAATTGCGAGATAAAGATCCAAACCGCTATTTTGGTAAGGGCGTTAGGAAGGCTATAGAAAATATCCACGGACCTATTTCAGAGCTTCTAATTGGAGAATCGGTTTTAGATCAGCGAAAGTTGGATCAGAAGCTGATTGCCGCTGACGGAACCGAAAACAAGTCCAAATTTGGCGCGAATGCCATTCTAGGGGTTTCTTTGGCGGCTGCGCGCGCCGCAGCAATTACTGTGAAAATGCCTCTCTATCGCTATATTGGGAAATCGGATACTTTTGTGCTACCATGTCCTATGATGAATATTATCAACGGGGGAATCCACGCCGACAATTCGCTAGACTATCAGGAGTTTCTCATCCGACCTACCGGAGCGCCAACCTTTGCTGAAGCAATTCGATGGGGATCGGAAATTTTTCACACTTTGAAAAAATTATTGGAAGACGCTGGTTTTTCGACAACGGTCGGCGACGAAGGGGGATTTGCACCGGATTTACCCTCTGCTGAAGCTGCAATCGAAATTATTATTAAAGCGATCGAAAAAGCGGGATATAAACCAGGAGAGCAGGTCTCCGTTGCTTTGGACCTAGTAGGATCGTATCTCTATGACACAAAGACCTATCGATACCTTGAGACAAAAAAGAAGCTGAAAAAACAGCCTTTCAAAGAATGGTCTGCTGAAGAACAGGTGGATCGATTAACCAAGCTTGCTGCGAAATACCCAATCGATTCTATTGAGGACGGTATGGCGGAAAGTGATTGGGAAGGATGGCAGGCGCTTACTCGGAAGCTAGGCAAAAAAGTTCAGCTAATAGGAGATGATAACTTTGTTACTAATGTCAAATTTCTGCAAAAAGGGATCGATTTAGGTGTAGCGAATTCGATTTTGATTAAGGTGAACCAGATAGGCACTTTAACAGAAACGTTGGACTGTATGGAACTTGCCCGCGCGCACGGATATACCACCGTAATTTCTCATCGTTCAGGAGAAACAGAAGACTCTATTATTGCGGACATCTGCGTAGGTACCCGTGCAGGCCAAATCAAGACCGGTTCTCTATCCCGATCCGATAGGATAGCGAAATACAACCGGCTGCTCACGATCGAAGATGAACTTGGGGATGCTGCAATTTATCAGGACAGCAATAACTATCGGAAGAAAGCCTAAACTTTTGAATTTGATGTTTCAGAACTTGCAACTGAGAGATGGTAATCTCTCAGTACAAGTAGCTGAACCGTTTAAAACGATGGTGGACTACAAAAAGTGTCGAACCAATTAGAGGCAAAGAGACACATTCAGAACTTTTGACTGGAAGAATTTAAAAAATCAGAAAAATTTTATTCAAAGAAAAACTGCGTATAATTTAGCAAATATAACAAGAAAGCACTATAGGTGTGTGGAAGACTTGGCTATATTTATTAGACGAGACAAAAAGTATATTACGACGTTTACTGTAATAGGAATAATGCTGGTAATCAGAGTAAAAGATTGAGGTAGGTATTTTTTAGTAAATGGATAGATAATTAACAGCCCAATTATATTCAAAACAGCAAGCATAAGGTGTTGAAAGAATGATAAAGGTTTCATGAATTTTTTGATGAAGCTCACTGGCGACATAATTATTAAAGTCTCACCAATTTAAACTTTTTGTTCTGCTGGAGCTGGGGGAACCTGAGGCTGAACGCCTTGTCTTAGTAAAGATTTGCCGAGTTCATCGACTATCACCCTATTTGCCTTTTCGCTACAATTCAGTTGTTCCTTCTTGCTGTCGACAACCGCGGCTTCTTTTACTAGTTTGGTGATTATCCGCCCTTTTTGATAAAAGTGTGTAAAATGTGATTGCAATACAGCGCTAGAGAGTGGCTCGAAGCGCGTTTGCAATGCGGCACGCAATTCCAATTCTTTCAAAGTAATTCCACCAGGGTATTGAATTATAGGTTTCGCTTCCTCCCATGGGAGTCCCTTTGATGCACATGCAAGACGTAATGAATCTATAGATCCTTTACGTTCTTCATGACTCATTTTGAGGATTTCACAGACAACTTGATTTGCATATGTTTCCCACCCATATCTATAAGCGTCTGCACTGGGTGTAGATGTACTGGCTGTCATAATGACTCCGTATAGGTTAAAAACTCTAAAGATATTATAGGTAAATTGCGTAAACTTGCAAATGCAAACTTTTTTTTTCATGCCTTGCTGACTTCTAAATCGTACAAAATAAATGACATATAGAATTTAAAATTATATACCCTGCCAAGGGTACATGCTTTATTTGCAACTCTATTAAAATCAACTTTATATCTATCTTTCAAACCAACTATCGAAGCATAAAAAGAGCTTGTTTAAGGATTGATTAATAAAAAAACCCGAGGTTAACTCGGGCTTAAAAAAGATGGAGGCGGAGAGACGCATTCAGAACTTTCGACTGGTCTGGAATGAAGAAAAGACTTCATAGTTTGACCTACTTGGCCGCTGGTTAGGTGACAGTTTACGGCATATAGGGGGTTGTCTCTTTATAGGGAGGAAAAAACGTGTTCAGGGTTATTCGGAGTATTCATTTATGTAAGCACGCACTGGTGGCTAGGGGGATTTTCTTTAAGTCATAACCATTTTGTTGAGATTAACAAAATGGTTACGATAGGCTCAAATGGAATGTGTGTTACCAAATTTTTTTAGCCAAATGGGTATCTGTGTTCTCCACCCACTTATTCCCCCGAACTTCTTTCCAAACAAATCTTTCTACCGCATCTGGATTATCAAGATCAACCCAAAGTGCGCAATCCCATTCTCCTGACGTACTCCAAGCCTCTTTAACCTCTTTGGCTTGTTTCCATTGAGACCATGCATCTTCTGGTGCACCTGCTTTCCACTTTATCCAAACCCAAGCTCCCCAATGGTAGTTTGTATGTTTTTTTGCTTCTATTGCCATGAATTCTCCTTAATTAAAACTTTTCTTTCTTGTAGATGAAATATGGACATGTAGTCAAATTGATTTCTTGGTTCAATCAAAGGAGCTAAAAGTTGCTTTTGTGCCGCCGATGGTTCTATTTCATTAGAGGGAGAGAGCAAGGTACGTTGGACAGAAAAAACGTGTGGGATAATTGAAAGTCACTTAAAACAAAAGGCTTCAGTCGTTAAACCGAAGCCTTTAAATTGATTGGAGGCGGAGAGAATCGAACTCTCGTGCTCAATAGCTTCACCCCAAATGACTACATGCTTAGCCCAAGTTATCATTTTACGCTTGTTTTTTGTCGGCGGAACTTGAGCAACCTAAAACAAAAAAAAGCGACCCTGTGCAACTTGAACACCACCCACAGGATGAAACTGTGGTGTCCGTACCAAGATTATAACGATCTCATCTTAAATCCTTGGTCCAACCTAAGGAGATCGGCTACTTACTACTGTTAGGTATTAAGCGGCGAGTTGAAGCATTTCTGCTTCATCTTCACGTTTTGCAGTTATCTGCTGTGCCGGAATGATTAAAGAGGCCAACCGACGTCCTCTGCATGCCACCTGAACCTCGACTACCAAGTCGAAACCAGTACGCCCCCACTCATTACTATAGCACAAAACACCTTAAGTGTCGAGGTAGCTTTTTAGCCCATTCTTCTTTTAAAACTTTAGGGGTTGCTAATTCAAAAGCTTTTCCTGGCCGTTTAATGCAACAGGGGTGGTCGAGGAGAAGGGGGTCGATTGAGCGAGGGGGATTCAGGGAGAAATCTTGGATTGAGCTAATATCTTGCTTTTGGGCATAATACCCTAATATTACTTGAAGAAGGCCTATGTTTGGGAAGAAATTGCTAAGTGAATTGGATGTTTTAGATACCTGGCAACAACAGCAAACCTATAAGAAAATCCTTGAAACTCGCAAAGATGCCGAGCTGTTCGGCTTTTATGACGGGCCCCCTTTTGCTACTGGTTTGCCACACTATGGGCACCTTCTTGCAGGAACAATCAAAGATACCGTTTTACGCTACCAGACGATGAAAGGGCGTCATGCCCCAAGCCGTTTCGGCTGGGACTGTCATGGAGTGCCGATTGAATTTGCCATGGAAAAAGAGCTGAATCTGGGAGGCCCTTCTTCGATCGAAGAGTACGGGATCGATCGGTTCAATGAAGCTTGCCGCGGTATTGTTCTAAAATACACCAATGAATGGAAGGACACCGTTTTCAGAATGGGCCGCTGGGTCGACTTTGAAGGGGGCTACAAAACCATGGATACGACCTTCATGGAGTCGGTCTGGTGGGTTTTCGGACAGCTCTACCAAAAAGGGCTGATCTACGAAGGGTTCAAGGTGATGCCATTTTCTACGAAATTGGGAACTCCGCTCTCGAATTTCGAGGCGAATCTGAATTATAAAGAGGTGCAGGACCCCTCAGTTGTGATCCAATTCTCTATCAAGGAGGAGGAGGGGGTCTTTCTAGCATGGACAACAACACCCTGGACTCTGCCGTCCAACTTGGCCCTTGCCGTCCACCCCGAATTTGACTACGCTACTGTGTTGCACGAGGGAAAGAGGTTTACCCTTTTAGAGGCCAAAGTTGCCGACCACTTTCCACAAGAGGCAGAGATCATCCGCACAAGAAAAGGGGCGGAGCTTGCCGGACTTACCTATGAGCCGCTATTTCCCTACTTCAAAAACCAGCCCAATGCTTTCAAAGTATTGGCGCAAACATTTGTGACATCTGAGACTGGTACCGGCATCGTGCACATGGCGCCCGCCTTTGGAGAAGAAGATTTCGAGGCTTGCAAACAAGCGAATATCGCCCTGGTTTGCCCCATTACGGAAGAGGGGACATTCACCGAGGCCGTTATAGACTTTAGCGGGATGTACATCAAAGATGCGGACAAGGTGATTTTGAGACGCTTGAAGGAGGAAGGGAGGGTGTTTTCCCACACAACCTTCCAACACAGCTACCCTTTTTGCTGGAGATCTGATACACCTTTGATCTATCGTGCCGTCTCCTCCTGGTTTGTGAAAGTGGAAGCGATCAAAGAGCGCTTAATCGAAAACAACAAAAAGGTCCACTGGGTACCCGAGCACATCCAGACTGGAAGGTTTGGGAAATGGCTAGAGCAGGCTAGAGATTGGTCCATAAGCCGAAGTCGTTACTGGGGCACACCTATCCCGATTTGGCGTGCCAAAGATGGGGAGGTGATCGTTATTTCAAGCCTCAAAGAGCTTACTGAGCACACCGGATTTAATGGCGATGACATCCACCGCCATTTTATTGATCAGCTTGTGATCCATAAAAACGGCAAAGAGTACCACAGGATCAAAGATATATTTGATTGCTGGTTTGAATCGGGTTCTATGCCTTATGCCGAGCTGCATTACCCGTTTGAAAATAAATCGGCTTTTGAAAACGGATTTCCGGCCGATTTCATCGGGGAGGGCCTGGACCAGACCAGAGGCTGGTTTTACACCTTAAATGTCTTGTCGGTTGCGTTATTTGATCTGCCGGCTGCAAAAAACATCATAGTAAACGGTATTATTTTGGCCGAAGACGGTCAGAAAATGTCGAAAAAATTGAAGAACTATCCCGATCCGAACGATGTGATCCAAAAATTTGGAGCAGACAGCATCCGATGTTATCTATTACACAGCCAGGCCGTGCGCGCCGAAGATCTTCGATTCAGCGAAAAGGGGGTAGAAGAGATTGTCCGCAAGCTTTTCATCCCTCTCAAAAATGCGTACCAATTCCTTGCAACGTATGCAGGTCTTGCCGGATTTGAACCAAAGAATCGACAATCTAACCATCCGCTTGACCGCTGGATCGTATCCAAAAAAGAGGGGTTGATTCAACAGGTGACCGTCGCCATGGATGGGTACGCCTTGGACAAGGCTATCGACCCGATCTATCAGTTTGTGGATGAGTTGACAAATTGGTATATCCGCCGCTCCCGGCACCGTTTTTGGGATGAGAGCCTCGAGGCATTTGAGACTCTCTATTCGGTATTGAAGGATGTGATACTCCTTTTGGCTCCGTTCGCACCGTTTTTAACGGAAGCGCTATATCAGGAATTGAGGCTACTCAACGATCCTCAAAGTGTGCATGGAAATCTGATCCCTGTGCCCGATCTCGCCTTGATCGACCGGAAACTGGAAGAGAGCACCGCTACCATACAGCGAGTTGTCAATTTGGGGCACCAATTGAGAAAATCGCATAAATTAAAAGTTCGCCAGCCTCTCAGCCGCATCACTCTGATCACAAAAGAGCCCGGTATTATCGAGGCGCTTGAGAGTGGACAAGACCAGATCCTTGAAGAGCTGAACATCAAAGAGATGGTGATCGCTTCAGAGGCTGGTAATAAGATTAAATTGACTTTGAAGCCAAACTGGAGGGGTCTTGGGGCCCGCCTCGGTAGCAAGGTCCAAGAGGCAGCAAAAAAAATACAGCAGTTGGATCAGCAGGATATTTTAGCCCTTTTGGAGGGCTCAGAGGTGGTTTTACCTTTGGAAGGGGAGAGTTTTTCTTTGAGTGAAACCGATGTCGAGGTTGTTCTCAACCCCATAGAAGGGCTTGTTGCGGCCTCATTTGGAAAAGTTGTTGCTTTGATAGACACAGCCCTTACCAAAGAGTTGGTTCAAGAGGGGATTGTTCGTGAGCTTGTCAACAAGGTGAATACCCGGCGTAAAGAAGAGGGTCTGGAGGTGCAAGACAGGATTCACCTGACTGTGCTCGGATCGCAAGATGTAATAGACGCCGTTTCTTTGCATATTGAGTTTTTCAAGCAGGAGGTGCTTGCTGTAAAAGTAGACCTTGTATTGAAGGATGTCGAAGAGTGTGAAATGGAGATCGAAAAACAGGTTCTCGTATGATTGAAAGCTGGGTATTGGCTGTCGGCCTGCTCTTTTTTTTCCTCACGCTACTCTGGATAGTGAGCTTGAAAAAGGGGGATGTGTCCATTGTTGATGCCGTGTGGAGTCTTGGGATCGTTTTTCAACCGTGCGTTCTATTCATACGAAGTCCAGACAAAACACTTTTTCAGTTATCTGTTATTTTATTGGCCCTTTTTTGGGCTATTCGTCTCTGCGGTTACCTCATTTACAGAAATTGGGGTAAAATAGAGGATAAAAGGTACGCGGAAATGCGTGGAAATGACCCCCGATTTCGCATAAGCAGCCTTTTTAAAATTTTCTGGTTTCAAGGGTTTTTGATGCTGATTGTAGCTCTCCCTTTGAATTTCATGATGGCCTTTCCGTTAGAATTCTACTGGCTCAAATTGGTACCTTGTGCCGTCGCTGTGATAGGCTTTGTCTATGAGACTGTTGCCGATATGCAGCTTATAGAGTTCAAGATGGATTCAAAAAATCAGGGCCAGATACTTGATAAGGGGCTCTGGGGTCTTTCTAGACATCCAAACTACTTCGGAGAGTTTCTTTTTTGGTGGGGGATGTTTTTTCTTTCTCTACCTACCTTCTGGTTTTTAAGCTGGCTAAGTCCAGTATTGATGACCATTTTGCTTTTAAAAGTTTCCGGCGTTTCTTTGTTGGAAAAACACATGAGTAGTAATAAAAACTTTTTTAAATACACAAAAGAAATTCCCCCCTTCTTTCCAAAAATATTCTCCAAATAAATATATAAATATTTATATTAATTGAGAGTTTCTGAGTTCTCTGGTAAAATAGGGTCAGTTTGAACCCTATTGTATGAAGATTAGCGGAGCATTATTTATGACCTCTCCTGTAAATTCCCTACCAGGCAGCAGCCTTAATTCGCTACTCGGGCAAAATCCGTTCGAAGGGCAAAACCCGCCAGACCTAAGCATGGCTCAAGGGCAAGGTGTTGCCGAAAATGATGATTTTGCAGATCCAGCTGAGTTCCTTCAAAGTGATAGCGACGACGGCTTTGTGCTGGTCGATGGTGTAGAAGTGCAAAAGAATTTTTTGAATTTGCAGGCGCTTCAGCTGGCGCTGAAATGGAGAGGTTCTATTCGAGAACATTTGGGAACTGTTCAAAGGGTTGCATGTGATATCGCCTTTCGCTGCCTTAGACCGTTTTCAGTCGTGCGAGATTCAGACTGGAGAGGTTGTGCTACAAATACTGTCCTTAGGGTTATAAAAATTTTGCAAGAGAATGCTCCAAGAGGAGAGAGTGTAACGCAAGCGGTAACTAGCCTTCATGGGGTTTTAGCGGATATCTCCTCGAAAAGTTTTGTCGACCCCGTAGCGATTTCAAGGCAAGTTGTAGAGGTGGTTACAAAGGTATTTCACGAGTCCAACCATCCTTCTAAGGATGTAAAATACGCTATGGCGATCCAATCGCTAAAAGAGGTTGTGGCTACCAGAAACTACAATAGGGAAGATCTTACCCTATGGGAATTTACAAAAGCTTTAAGGGTTTTGGAAGACGATAATCCGGTCAAGGTTCTTTTTTCAAGATTGAATGTCTTACTGGACTCAGAGCAGTCATTTATTGTCTCTCCAAGAGATGACTACAAGGAAATTATTCGAATTTTAGATCAACTGTCTCTCTTATCAGAGAAGACGCCTTTTGAGGACCCTGCTCTGGAACCAATTTTTACCAAGCTTTTGAAAGCAAGATGGCTAGGGACAAGCTTTGGGGGGCATTTAGAGGGGTTGGTGCAGCTCTTTACAGGGGAGGAGGGGGCGATTTCTTTGCAAGACGCTTCAAAAAGGGTGATCGATCTGGATAAATCGATAGGTAAGGCCGATCCTAGAGAGGTAGGCAAGCCTCTTGCAGCTCTCTGGGTGCAGTGTTTAGAGGGTGAACTCGGTGTTAAATACTACACCATGGAAAATATTCCGATGGTGGTAAATACAGAGCATTTAACAAGCGGCCGTGTGCTCACAAGATATAGAGCCGGTTGTCCTACAATTGGGGGCACCTATTTGAACGCTTTGTTAAAAATTGTTTACAAAACGGCCACGGTTGATGATCAAATTGCCCCGAATTTTAGGGAGCTGGTCCGTCGCATGGGTGAACAAGATGAGCATATCCTTTTTACTGTACACCAAACAGCCGCTTCAAAAAGATTTGGGGACGAATCGGAGCGTGTAGCCTTACTTCACGGATTATCCCGGGAATGTCCAAATTTTCACATTATAATTCAAAGCATGAGCCCACGACCCGGAAAATCGTATGTGGTTCCCGAGTTTAAAGGGGAGGAGAAACCGGCCAGTATGTTGATGGATAGGCTCGATACTATCTTGAAATCGGGTGCACCTTTTACCGAGACGGGAATTCATGTACCAGAGAATTGTAGAGATGTGGACTTTAAAGAACATATCGATTGGATTCACCAAGAAATCTTTGATTGTCAGGAGCAATTTGGACAAAACGACTGGCTTGCTTTTATGGTTATTTTTTACGAACTTCAAAAGTTGGTGATAAAAGATCGGCTTTTATCGAGTGGGGTAAACCTTGTAGCTACAACTGATCCATGCAAAGATGACCTGGATCGCGGAGGGACAAAATGGTTGACTGAAATGCTTTTGTTAGGGATTTCAACCGGTCAGATCGAAGAACCTGGATTCTTAACCTACGTAAAAAGCGTTTTCTTGGGCCGCCCTATTTTGGTAAAAAAAATTGGCGTGAACAGTCGCTGGGCTGAACCTGCTGCGGTAATTTTAAAAAAATTAACCGAACCCGCACGGTTTTGGACTATATCTGGAAAAATAGCCTCCCTACAGACAGACCCTGTAGTGCGTCTCACCTATCCACAAGATTCGCCACAGCTTTATAAAGAGCCTCGCCACACCTCTCGCGCTGAGGATTTGGAACGGTTTTGGACTTTCCAAAAAACCTTCCAAAAACCACTTGAGACATGTGATCTCGAGGAGATTTTTCACGGGGAATACAATAGGACTTCCTTAGAAACCGATGCCCCTAGGATCAGAGTTCAGATTGACGGTAATGGCACTCTTCCTTCAGAACAAGCGGCAAATGGGATCAGGGAATTTTTTTCTACCCATGTTCCCGAACTGGTTTCGGACATTCAACATAACCGCTACCTCGAGGGGATATGCACCCAGACTCTTTTTACAGGTAAACCTATGCAATCCCTGATTGCCCTAACACCACCCGGAACGCAATATATCAATCAACCTGTAGAGCTTCAGCTAAGGACGGGACAGAAGGGAGTGGTGCAAAAGGTCCGATTTCATGCGGTCTCGTTAGAAACAAGGGAACCTTTAGACCCTGCAGTCGCTCCACCCCTTGTTTTAGAGGTTTTTGCCCCTTTTGATCCATCAGAGGGCGGTTCCTACCGGATTTACCCTGACACAGAGGCATAGATCTATCTCCCCCCTTGGGGAAAGATCTTAAATACCGGGCTTTGAACTCTGTTTAACCGGTAGAAATTACGGCCGCCGGTGCTTAGTTGAACGGTACCGGCCTTAAACTGCATGGCACCGTTGTTTAATTGTATGGCGATGGCGTTTAGTTGAACGGTACCGGAAATACCCGTCTTGAGCGGGTAGAAAAATGCCGAATTCCCCAGATCCCGAAAATGAGTGCCAACACTACAACCCGAGAGTGGGTGATGTACTCATAAGAAATTTGATTGATGCCACCCGGCCACGGAGTCACCAAAAAAGAGGGTACTCCCCTTAAATTGCCCGACGGAACAAACCCAAAATCTCTTGAGTCGGCGCTCACCGCGTGATTATCTCCAAGGCAAAAGTAGTTCCCTTCGGGGACTTTAAGCCCGTAGGTCAAAATTTTCTCTTTGTCCAAAGAGCCATCTTTGAGTAGGGGAGCTCCCTGATCGATAAAACCCTGAAATTTCTTGTCCTCTTTCATCCGGGTTTTTTCTGCATCGACAAATTGCATCAATCTCGTATCTCTACGGTCTAAAAACTTCTTGCCCATTACAAACAGGTCGGCATCTCTGAAATAGATGTACCTTGAGGGGAGAAGGCCCGTAAATGGAGAATTGGGTCCAAATCTGAGATCAAATTCTATCCCATGATTGATAAGAGCAATCGCTCGATCCAACTGGAATTGCATGAGCGGGTGCGAGGTATCCAGCTCGGTTGTGTAGCCTTGGAACCCTATTTTATATCCCTTACCATAAAAAAATTCGTAGGTCCCATCGGGAACCCCTTTCAACACTGGTCGGTGCTCTAGAAGATGCGACACATCCCCTTCAGCAACCCACGGGAAAGCGATCCCTTTTTTTACAACAAAGCGGCTTGTTTGCAAGTTTGAAAAGAGAGTACGGAGCATGTTTTCATCTAGAGGTAGTGCCGAAATCTGGTTTTCCAGATGTCCCATCCCCGGGCTCGTCAGCCGGGTTTTATCGAAGCTCAAACCGGGATGGTGAAAAATTTTAAGTAAAATTTTCTCCTGCTCCCGTTCAATTCTAAACATCCCGTAGTGCCCCATGCCGAAAAGATCCGCATAACGCTCAATAGGCTTTTGAGAGGGTTGGTTGGTGTAAATGACCCGGCCCAGATAGGAGCCCCAAGCCGTTCTATCAACGCGCGCAACGGGGATGCTTGACTGGTAGATGTAAAGTGTATTTTTTAACAAACGCACTTTTCCGTCAAGACGCATGAACGGGACATGTTCCAGATTTTCGAACGGGGATGACCGGAACTCATGTGTGATCTCCTTTCCCTCTTTGTCAATACCGTAGATCCGCCCCCCGTAAAAATAGAGGATGTCGCCCGGTTTGCCAATCATCCGCTTGACGTATTGCTTGTAGCCGTCAAACAAATAAAAATACTTCATCTTGACCCCATCAATATCCATATTTTCACCGGTAAAGGTGATAATCCCCCCCCTTTTGACCTCATTTGGATCAAAAAAGAAGTGGGCCGGAGTTAGGGGTACATTGATACTAAACTGGTTTTTAGATACAACCAACCGGTCCAGCTCCTTCAACGTCGGACGCATAGAACCCGTCGGGATCTGGAAGGGTTCGAACCATACTTGCCGTAAGACGATGATCACGGCGATGAAAAAAAGATCTAAACCAAGGCTTTTGAAATGCCGGTAGAACTTAGAACGGGGGAAGATGCGTTCTTCGGCTCGCAAAAGGTCATCAAGAGTCGTTTTTGAGGAGGGGATATCTTTTTCGACTATCGAGGATTGGAGTCTTTTCAGCAGTCCCTCCATTAAAAGTCTATCATCTAGAGAAATTCCACTCTTTTTTTTCTGAAAATTATGATAGATACTAAGAAACTTTGATCGAAATTTTTTTATAGATGAAGCCATATTAGGGTTTAATTTAGCTCAAATACCTCTATTGAGTCAAATTTACCCTGATGCACCCCTGCAGTTTTGATGCTAAGCCTGAATTTTTTCCCTTTCGTAGGGAGGTTTCTCGGAATTTTTGCTTTCAAATGGTGGGTTTCCCCCTTCACTTCATCTGTAAATTCCAAGGGGAGTGAGGTTTGAGCCCCCACTTGTTCTAAAGATAGGGTGAACGGGCCAAACCCCTTAGGGCAACAGATTGTGGCGACCAGGCTGGATCCTTTTTGGAGGATACCCTGCTGAAATTCGGGAAAACGGCGGGGAAAGTATTTTGCCGCTCTTTTGCTATGATTCCCCTGGTCCAGTTGAAAAAATCTTGCGAGGGGGTGGGTTTTGTTTTGGATGTCGATCATATAAGGGAATGTCTCGGTTGCCGTCGGGTCGAAATGCAAGTCGATCCTCAGTCCGCTTAAAGGCGAGTTGTCATCATCCCAGTATTTTCTAAATAAGCTCGATTTTTCAACCAATACGGGTTTATTTGAGACCGATTTCGGTGGCGACCAGACCTTTTTTGTTTTTGGTGATACCTTGCGTCTATTGTCCGGCATCAAATCCCATTTTATCAAGTAAAGTTTTGCCAGTGTCGGGGGCTCTTGGTCAAAGTTTATAAAGGCTTTTTTTGGGGGGCAGTAGGCTTCCAGGATTTCACCGGTATCGGTGTGCATTTCATATAAAATCCACTGGGTTGCGTTGAGAGCACCTTTTTCCACCCAGCCAGCAACGGCGTCTAACGACAATTTTGGATTGGAGTCCAATGAGTGGATCTCTTCGATGATGAGTGTCTTGTCCGTTTTATCGTAAATTGAAATATAGACGATTTGGTGCCCCTGTCTGTAGACAACAAAATCCCCTTTGACTCCTTTAGAATATTTTTCTTTAAAAGAAAATCCAAAAAGGGGAATGAATAGAATTAGGAGTATCCATCGCAGCATGTTTCAAAGCTTAACAAAAAACGGTGTTTTTGGGGTTGTTTTCCCTTTAATTTTTTTTATCGGGTGCGCTTCAAGGACCGAGATCGCGGGGCCGTCCAAAGAGGAGAAGATGTGCTACGTCCAGACCCTCAAAGAGAGGATCCTTAAAGCGGAGACTGCCATGATGCGTTTAAAATTCGATAAAGAAAAGCTCAATAGCCGATTTGGCAGGGTCAGCAAAGCAGAGTTTGTGGAAAAACTCACAAAACTTGATGCTGAAATCGAGGAGCTAAAGCGCGAGATGCTCTACTTAAGATCGCTAAACTTGGACGATCTTTACGATTACCCTTGATCCGCCCTTTTAACCGGAGGCTTGAGGTTAATTCCTTTTCCTAGTTAAATCTATTTTTATGAAAAAATCGACTTTACTTGCCTACTTGTTTTATTCTTTGGTGAATTACTTGGCTTTTTTTGTTGTCATCCCCCTTTTTACACCGGAGATATTGGATCCTAGTTCCCCGTATCGCGATCCTTTGAATTTAATAGTCGATCCCACGACCCTGTTAGGGGTGGTTTTGGGTATATACGGTTTAGGGCTTTTTTCGGGCTCTTTAGTCCTCGGAAGATGGAGCGACCGGTTCGGGAAAAAATGGGCTTTGAAAATCACTATGATCCTATTTATCCTGGGTAATCTCGGTGTCGGCTATTTCTTTTCTATAGAGAATGTTTGGATGCTTGTTTTCTTCCGTTTTGTTACGGGTCTGGGATCAAGTGGAGCCCAGCTTTTGTACAATGCGATTGACGACTTGGAATCGGACCAGAAAAAGAAGGTGAGGGCTATAGGTTATTTGGTGGGCGTCTCCCTATTTGCGACCGTCGCAGGTCCCGTTTTTGGCCCTTTTTTTGTAGGCAACCAGGGATTTTTTCTCGGAACACCTTTTTATCTATTAGCCCTTATGGGGGGAGCTTCCCTTTTGTTTCTTGAAAAAACATGGCCAAAAAAGTCTGAAGAAGCCAAGGCTCTTGATGACAATCTGATAACTATACTATCGAACCCAAAGATCCTTTTTTTGGCGGCGACGTTTTTTCTCATGATTTTAAATATAGAGAGTCTATTTATAGCGATCCCAATATTGATGGTGATGGCTTTTCAGGTGACACACAGTTGGATTGCTCTGTTTTTTGCCTACGGAGGGCTTGTAGCCGTTTTAACGGGTAGTTTGATCATCCCCTGGGTAGGCCGGTTTTTTTCATTAAGGTTGGCCTACTTCTTCAGTTTTATTGGGCTTATTTTTGCAACTTTAGCCTTCTTGCTGGCCTCGACTCCTGAAGAGGTCTTTGTTCCGTTTACTCTGTTTGCGATTTTTGGTAGTATTGCATTGTTTAACGGAAACGAGTTGGCTTTAGCTCTTGTTGAAAAGAAAAATTCGGGGGCTGTCAGGGGAGTTTTGGGCAGTTTGATAGCTATAGCTATTTTTGCCTCTTCCCTGTTGATGGGCTATAGCGCTTCAATCAATTTGTTATTGCCGATCTTGGCCATGGCTCTGATGGCGGTCCTAGGAACCTTTTTAACTCTTGCAGGATTTCATCTGTTCAAAGCGACAAAAGGGAATTGAGCTATACGTCTTTTTGTCGCTTCATGCACCCTAATTGGTTTCAAAAATCCGACTTGCCGTTGCATTTTTTGTATACAAAATCTGCAAACGCCAAGATGGCTTTGATTTTGAAGGCAAACTGTCTTGGGATCTTACTGGGTTCGATGTAGGTATAGAGAATATCGCTAAAAAATCCCACCGATTTAGGACTTGGATATTTCTTGACGGGCCCTTCTACTAATGGGCGGATGGCAAAAAAGGTGGGGTATAGTTGGGTGGGGCGAAATGAACTGGCGATTGTGTTTTTTCCCCACAAACAGGACGAGGGATTAAAAAATGTCGTTTTAAGAGGTGCAAACGGGAGCTGCGGCAAGTTGTTTGTAGCGTTTGAAAAAGGGTGCACTCCAGATGTGGCGTTTACCATAAATTTCTCTCCTTTGAGAAAAGATTATAATTAAATATTATAAAAAACTATACAGAAAACTTTTCTGATTGATTTCCAACCTTTTATAAAGGTATTGTTGTACCAAAGATGCGTTTTGCGATCAGGATATGGCAAATAAATTTTTAAGTTTTTATGCTTTTTTCTCAATTTTTCTTAACCCCTTTGAAATTCTTTTCGAAGACAAAAAAGATTTGGAAATTTCCGATGTTGAGCAGATACAAAACCTTCTGAGAGAGGTAGATACACAAGAAACTTTGAAAAATTTCTACCCTGAACCTGCAGCAAGGGGGATTTTTGAGAGCTACCAACCGATAGTCGAGTTTGAAAATCGGATCGGTAGGTGTCTAAAACAGGTGCTGGTAGATACCGAAAAAGGGCTGGTTCCTGAGGCAAGGCTGGTTAAAATCAATAGGGGTGGGGGAAACTGTTTTGTTATAGGTTGCCCTTTTAACAGGCAATACCCGGATCTGCTTCAAAGTCTGATCCAAGGTCTTAAAGAGATTGGTTTTGACGGGCACGTCTACTATAGGATAGGGGGTGTACCCAACCCAACCGGGACGGAGGCAAAATGGGCCGGCGTCCCCTACTCCTTCAAGATTTTTATGATGATGGAGGCTCACAATTTGGGTTTTAGCAGGGTGATCTGGCTCGATAGTGCGCTTTTTCCTTTCAAAAATCCAAAAAGCTTATTTCAAATTTTAGAAACTCAAGGGGCGTTTGTCCTACACCGAAGCCATCCGAAAAGCGCTATTTTGCCTGCCACAATCCACTTAATCGAAGCTATGACCCGTGTAGATTTATCCCAAGCACCCCATGTGCGGATGTGGGTTTTTGGCTTAGATATGGACCGACCTTGGGTGTCTTCGTTTCTAAAGGACTATACCGATATGTGCAAAGTGGGGATCCCGTTCATTTCCTGTTATCCGGAGGAGTTTGTGATCTCTGCGCTTGTGAAAAAATTTGAGGCGAACATACCTATACTCCACGATCCGGTTTTTACCCCAAAATATGGGTACGGTAAGGTTGTAAAAACCCACGACCACGACTGGGGAAATTATTGGAGGGCTAAAAAAGAGGGGTATATGTTTGTTGTAAGGGATCATTGAAAGAGTCTCTAGAATGAAAAAAATTGTCTTGTGTTTTGTATCTGTTTTTTTAAGAGCGAACCCTTTTTTGCTGGACATCGAACCTTCAAAAGAGGAAGGGTACGAATATTTGGAGCGTATTCAATCGCTGATTGCAAAAATAAATGTAAAAAAAGAGGTCTCTAAAATGTATCCCGAACCCTCGCTGTTTGGGGTAAAATATAACACAGAAGAGGACTTTTATCGCAGGTCGATGCGAGGGACTGTGCAGACTTTGATCGACAGGCAGTCGGGCTATTTTCCAAAAAAAGAGCTCTTGCAGGTGAATGGGGGGGGCCGCGATTGTGTTGTTTTAAGTTGTCCAATCCATCCCAAATACGAACTCTTACTTTACAGCCTTGTGGAATCATTGAAGGAGATCGGTTATAAAGGGGCGATCTACTACCGCGTAGGGGGCTTTCCAAATCCGACCGGCGAGGAGGTGAGGTATGTCGCCGTCCCCTACTCCTTCAAAATTTTTACAATGATTGAAGCCTATCAAAGGGGCTATAAGAATGTTTTGTGGTTGGACGCTTCTGTGTATCCTTTGCAAAATTTAGATATCCTTTTTAGAAAAATTGAGAATGAAGGGGCTTTGGTCAGCTGGAAGAAGTTCAGAAAGAATGGTCTTTTGCCAAAAACTCAAGAGATTTTACACAACTTAACCGGCTATAAACCCGGGAATTTTGACCATGTGAGCATGCAGGTTTTCGGTTTGAGGATGGATTTGCCCTGGGTGCAAGATTTTATTGAGGATTATTATAAAATGGTTCGTCTAGGTACTCCGTTTCTATCGTGTTACCCTGAAGAACATGTGATTTCTGCTTTGGCCCACAAGTACAAAAACCACCTGCCTGCGAGATTGCAAAAAATTATCCTCCCAAGCACCGATGACAACTCCCACTATGTGGACGCGAAGAAGAACGGTTATTATTTTTTTTTAAGGAAACACTAAAACTCAGTAATTGTGCTTTATCAGATTCATATGCGATTGGTTTTTTTATTTTTATTTACCCTGTCCGTTTTTGCAGAGGTGCCAAATCCTTTTGAAATAGAGTTTCCGATGCAAAGTTTTTTGTCATTTGAAGACTATGAGAAGGTGCAGAGCCTGATTCGAAAAAAAGAGTTTAAAGAGCTCATCGACGCTGTCTATCCCGCTAAATGCCCCTATTCGAAAAACGATCTGTATCGGCGCGTCTCCTGTTTTACGAGGCAAACTTTGATTTCTAGAGAAAAAAATTTATTCCCCGAGGTGGTCCATCTCCGAGGTGAAGAGGGGAGTCAGGATTGTATTGTGCTGGGGTGTTCTTTTGATCGTACGTATCCGGAGTTGCTTAAGAGCCTTATTGCAGGGTTGAAAGAGATCGGGTATGGGGGGGCTATTTATTATCGCTTAGGGGGATACCCCAATCCCACGGGGGAGGAAATCCGTTACGCTGCGGTCCCTTACGCGCTCAAAATGTTCATGATCTTAGAGGCGTATCAGTTGGGTTATAATAAGGTATTATGGCTGGATTGTTCCGCCTGGCCGCTCAAAAACTTGGATTATTGCTTTGAAGCTATAGAAAAAGAGGGGATACTGGTTGAGTGGGGGCGGCCGAACACAGAATTATTGATTCCTCAAACGAGAGCCATTCTGGAAAAAACGTTTGATATGGATTTCTCAAAGGCACCCCACGTTGCCGGATGGTTATTAGGTTTTAAAATGGATCTCCCCTATGTAAAAGAGATATTTAAGGATTTTTATTCGATGGTGCGTAAAGGGACACCATTTCTATCATTGACCCCTGAAGAGACATTGCTGACCGCCCTTTTCGCGAGGCATGCACCCCCTTTGAAATTTCATCCAAATCTGATGCTTGCGTCAAAAAAGAGTGATACAAGGCTTGTCGAAGGGAGGCAAAAGGGGTTTCGCTTTTTGATACGCACGCATTGATTGGGACACACCGAAACGGAAAAATTTAGATGTTATACACACTTTTGTTTTTATTGGGGGTCTTTGCGAATCCTTTCGAAATAGAGATAGAGACCAAAAACGAGCCATTGCAGGAGGATTACGAGGCTGTAGAAAGAGCGTTGAAGGAAATATCCGTAGCCCCCTTGATCCTTAAAAATTATCCGGTGAATTGGGATGTTGGAAGCTGGTTCACAAAAAAGGAACCCTACAGCGTCCAAGACTTTATCTTGCGCTGCTCAAAGGGGCTTATGCAGCATTTTTTTGTCGATGAATACAATTGCTATCCTAAAATCGTTCATCTAAAAGGGGAACAGAAAAGAGATTGTATTGTATTTTTTTGTTCTTACGATGGGCCGTATCCACACATTTTACCGGAACTTGTCGGTGCTTTAAGGGAAGTGGGTTTTGAGGGGGGGATCTACTACCGAATCGGGGGGTACCCAAATCCGACCGGGGATGAAATACGCTACGCGGGAGTCCCTTATGCATTTAAGGTTTTTGCTATCCAGGAGGCGTTAATGATGGGTTACGAGAATGTTTTATGGCTCGATACATCAGCTTGGCCTTTAGCAGGAGTAGAGGGGATTTTCGAAGAGATTGCGAACGAGGGTTTTTATTTCGATTCGGGCAAAGCTAATCCGCTAGGGCTACTCCCTTTGGCAAAAAAAGAATTGGACGCTTATCTTGGTCGTAGTATCGCCCCAGAGAGGAAAGTCGCCGGTTGGATTATGGGAATCTCGAAACAAGATCCACGGACTAAAAAAATTTTGGAGGATTATAAAAGCCTTGTGCGTATGGGAACTCCGTTTTTATCTGTCAACCCCGAGGAGTACGTCCTGACCGCAGTTTTATTGAAAAACGGAGTCGTCCTTAAAGAGAGGAAGAATTTAATGGTGTCCTGTAAAAAAGATTATAAAGGGTACGTCGATGCAAAAAAGATGGGCTGCAAATTTATTATAAGGGCGCATTAATTTGATGACTAGATTATTACCCCTGTTTCGAAAATACGTTCGATCAATGCAAAACGGACTAGCGAGTCTTTTTTATAGAGATTTTCGACTGTATTCGCCGATTTCCACCGAAAGTTTTATCGAAACATCAATAAGCGAATATTCCTTTTTTTTATGTGAGGCGCTATTTAAAAGGGATCTTCTAAAGATTTTACTTCTATTAATATGCGTCCATTCGGATATTTTTGCACAGAACTCCTTTTTTACAAGGAGTATTAAAAATCCCTTCGTGGTAGATTTTGAACTTTCTGAGGATCCTACAAACGAGGAGCTGGAAGAATATCAAAACAAATTGCGCTTACACAACATAGCCGAAGAAGTGGATATCCAATGGAGAAAGGAACAAAAATTAGCCCGGTATTTTCAAAAACCGGTTTCCCGGGACGATTTTTTTAACAGACTGCAGAGGGGGCTTTGGCAGACAATGATCTCAAAAAAAAAGGGGCTTTACCCAAAAAAAAATGTTGTCAATCTGAATGGTGGAGGGGAAGATTGTATCGTGCTGTTCTCATCATACGATCGTGTCTATCCAAAATATGTTTTGAGCCTGATCAAAGCTCTCGAGGAGGTCGGGTTTAGGGGGAGTGTTTACTACAGGTTGGGGGGATATCCCAATCCTACGAAAAAAGAGATCCTGTATGCAGGTGTACCGTATGCGTTCAAGATGTTCATGCTGGAAGAGGCAAGGAATCTGGGTTTTCGCTATTTGTTGTGGCTTGATGCGTCGGTTTTCCCCCTAAAAAATCCACAGCCCCTTTTTGACATGATTCGTCAAAAAGGGGTAGTTTATAAAGATGCCGCACCGTTGCCACAGTTCATTTTTGAAGATACGAGGAGAGATCTTTTTTTACTGACGGGGATTGACGTGTTACAATGCAGGCATTTGAGGATGCCGGTATTCGGAATCGATACTAAACTAAGCTGGTTCCAGAAATTTCTCGATTATCACCGAAATCTTGTGGAGATAGGTACCCCTTTTTTTTCAGCGCTTCCTGAAGAATTCGTTCTGACAGCCCTCAAAGAGCTCTATTTCCCGAAAACGATCACCCCAACAGAAATGCTTCTGGGTTTCGATTATGTCCCTTCAGTGGCAAATGGATATTATTTTTACCTTAGGTTCCATTAGATCCAAAAGGAAAAACTATTTTTTCCTGTGGGCTACAATTGAATGGTAGGCTTTTAGCGCCTCATCGCGGGCTTCGGCATGATCTACAATTCTCTTAGAAGGCTCTTTTACCCATTTCTTGATGTACTCGTGGGTAGGATCAAATTTAGCCTCTTGAAGATCGGGGTGGAAAATTCTGAAGAAGGGGGCCGCGTCCGCACCGCACCCTCCGACCCACTGCCATCCAAGTGTATTGGAGGCTAGATCAGCGTCCACAAGGCAGTCCCAGAACCATTTCGCCCCCTCGAGCCAGTGAATCCTGAGATCCTTGATCAAAAACGAGCCGACAATCATCCGAACGCGGTTATGCATCCAACCGGTATACTTAAGTTCTTTCATACCGGCATCTACGATAGGAAAGCCGGTCTCGCCATTTTGCCAGGCTTTGAGGAGCTTGGCATTTTTTTGCCAGGGAAAAGCGTCAAATTCGGGTTTTAAAGGGTGGTCAGTGGTATGGGGAAAATGGTAGAGCAGGTGCTTGGCAAACTCTCTCCAGACGAGTTCTTTGCGGTATGTTAATGAGGCCTTTGCGCTATGCCAGGCTACCCTTGGGCTGATTTCACCGTGGTGCAGGTGGGGTGATAATTTCGAACTCCCGTCGATCGCAGGAAAATTACGATCATGCTCATAATCTTCCACTCGACCTTTATCGATGAAGGTTTTAAGGCGCTTTTTCGCCCCTTTTTCTCCCGGTTCCCAGAGTAGGGGTATTTGGTGGAGATCCCAGGTTTGTGTCAAATGGAGCTTTGAAATCGGCTCACTAGCCCCTTTTAAGCAACAGGAGAGAGATCTTGGCGCCGGCATCGGCTCTTCGGGGGCTTGAAATTGTTGGGTGCGATTCCAGAATGGGGTATAAACCTGGTAGGGCTTCCCTTCCTTCGTAAGGACGGTTTCAGGGTTGTAGAGGAGGTTATGGTGAAATTTGTGGGACGCAATACCGTATCGTTTGCAAAGGGCTTCCACCCTGCTTTCAATCTTTCTCTCTTCCGGCTCGTAGTTCGCACCATAGTAGAGGGCTTCAGCCTTATGTTTTCGTATCAGGGTTTCCAGAATCTCTTCGGTTTCCCCGTGAAATAGGTGTAAGAATCCCCCCTTTGCCTCAATAGACTCCTTAAAAGCCAGTAAAGATTGCTCCAGCCACCATTGGGATGCGCGACCGATCGACCAGTGTTTGGTCTTTTCGAGAATAAACACAAGCACCAGGGGGCGTCCCGCCTCAATGGCTAATAAAAGAGGGTAGTGATCTTCAAGTCGAAGATCCTGGCGAAACCAAACAATAGAACTCATCCATTTAAAATGGGGCTTTTTGTGATTTGATTGCAAGATGTAAAAAGAACGTCCCGCAAAAGCGGGACGTGAGATAGAACTAAGAAGTAGAAACGAAGTAAAGCGGGTCTAATTTATTGCTCAAGCATCTTTCCAAGATCAATAACATATCCGTTAGGACTCAATAATTTTCCAACCAAAGTAGAAACCGATGCGACCCTTCTAGTTACAAAACCGGCAAAAACTTGACCTACCTTAACGAAAGTATCCTGGGCAGCAGGGTTTTTCGCGATTACAGCTCCTAATCCTACGAGGATAACAGCTGAGCCGGCGACCAATTTTGTCCCCATAGTTCTTTCGGTATGTGTTGCAACTGCAGTAGCTGATACCGGAGCTTCGGTTTGTGTTGCAACTGCAGTAGCTGATACCGGAGCTTCGGTTTGTGTTGCAACTGAGGGGTTTGCAAATTGTGATTTAACTTTAGATAAAACATCCTGGAGAACTTTATTAGAAACAGATGTAGCTACACCTAATTGAAGTCTCTTAACGTCGGCTTCTAGTTGTTGATTTTTTTGAGATAGCCGGTCGTTCTCGCTTACTAAGAGCGCATTAGCCGTACTAAATTCTAGTTTCCCGACTGCTGCGCGTGCATAAGCACCATCTG
>VGMF01000012.1 GCA_016866475.1 Chlamydiota bacterium
CGGTTTGTGTTGCAACTGCAGTAGCTGATACCGGAGGTTCGGTTTGTGTTGCAACTGCAGTAGCTGATACCGGAGGTTCGGTTTGTGTTGCAACTGCAGTAGCTGATACCGGAGGTTCGGTTTGTGTTGCAACTGAGGGGTTTGCAAATTGTGATTTAACCCTAGATAAAACATCCTGGAGAACTTTATTAGAAACAGATGTAGCTACACCTAATTGAAGTCTCTTAACGTCGGCTTCTAGTTGTTGATTTTTTTGAGATAGCCGGTCGTTCTCTTGTGTTGCAACTCTAGATATAACACCAGATAAAACACCCTCGAGAACTATATTAGAAGCTAATTCGGCTTCTAGTTGTTGATTTTTTTGAGATAGCCGGTCGTTCTCGCTTACTAAGAGCGCATTAGCCGTACTAAATTCTAGTTTCCCGACTGCTGCGCGTGCATAAGCACCATCTGCTGTTAGGTCAGAAGCAAGTTTTGCTAGGTTAAGAGCAACATTAGTTGCTTGAGATGCGTGGAGTTCCACCTCTAACTGGGTAACCTGTCCTTGTAAACGGGTAACCTGTTCTTGATAACCTTGGTTCGCTGCAAGTAAATCTTTCTTCTGTGCCGTTGCTTCTGCAAACAGAGCTGAAACTGCTGTGTTACTGGCTTTTAATTCGGTTAATTGCTTTCCTAGGCTCGTACATTTATTCTCCCAAACTGCTATGGTTTGGACCAAAGAATCGAAAGGTGTTTTGGGTTGTGTGGTCATTTGTAACTCCTTTTTAAATTTATAGTATAATTATATAATAAAAATTATTTATATTAAAAGTTTTTTTTAACTTTATGAGGGGAAGTAGTTTACGCTTAATTACATTGTATAATGCTTATTTAGAATGGGTTAGAAATATAAAATTAGGTTAGTGCGGGTAGGAAGATAGCAAAAACTTTAAGAGT
This sequence comes from Chlamydiota bacterium, assembly GCA_016866475.1. Classification (GTDB taxonomy): domain Bacteria; phylum Chlamydiota; class Chlamydiia; order Chlamydiales; family RGXB01; genus RGXB01. The sequence continues at coordinate 937 of VGMF01000012.1, forward strand.
CCCCCGAAAATTTACCCATAAGGAGTTTTTCTTATGACGCTGTAAAGTGCCATGGATTCGCTGCGGTTTTGATTTGATCCATCTTATAAAAGATCTATCCCCATAAGTGAAATATCTTAAGAGCAAGGATACAAACCTAAATACATCATTTATAGTGACTTAAATTTCCCTGACTAACCTCCCTAACATGTGTGCCTATTCCTTTAAAAATAATGAAAAAGCCCTCCTGTGTAAGGAGGGCTTTTGGAATATAAAACCGAGAGAATATTACTGGTCAGGGTACCCATCTCAAGTATTCAGCAATTAGTTGTGGTTTTATCCTTTACTAATTTGTGCCTGATTTAGGTAATTAGGAGGTCTAATGTTTTTAAACGAAGTATTTTGCGGTGCTGGTAAGAAACTTTGACCTACGACCATTTGGTAAGGAAAATCATAAAAGGGAGGCCTTTGGGCTCTAAGGATGCCTAGTAATGGCGCAATTAAGCGTTTAATCGGATCCACATAAAGGACCAAAGCTTGAGATTGGGGAGATGTGTTTGGTAGGCTCTGATTAATTTGTTGATTTACAGAAAATGGAAATTTTGGAATTTCTCCAAAATGAACTTTATCACTAAGAATTTTTATTAATGACGCGAATACGCGTTGTTCCAAATCTATAAAAGGGACCAAAGCTCCATAAAGGACCAAAGCTTGAGATTGGGGAGATGTGTTTGGTAGGCTCTGATTAATTTGTTGATTTACAGAAAATGGAAATTTTGGAATTTCTCCAAAATGAACTTTATCACTAGGAATTTTTATTAATGACGCGAATACGCGTTGTTTCAAATCTATAAAAGGGACCAAAGCTTGAGATTGGGGAGATGTGTTTGGTAGGCTCTGATTAATTTGTTGATTTACAGAAAATGGAAATTTTGGAATTTCTCCAAAATGAACTTTATCACTAAGAATTTTTATTAATGACGCGAATACGCGTTGTTCCAAATCTATAAAAGGGACCAAAGCTCCAGAATAATTTAACCCTTCGGCGTTTACGGCGTCTTGAAATACCGTTGACTTAGTACCATCTTCGTCTAAAGCTTCAGAATAATCTAACCCATCGGCGTTTACGGCTTTTTGAGATTCGGCGTTTACGGGTTGAAATACCGTTAACTCAGTACCTTCGTCGTCTAATAAAGTTAAGTGGCGAACAAACCTTCTTTCATGCTGTTGGTGGGAGGGTGAAACTTTCTCTTTAAATGCGTTGAATCTCTCTATGCAAAAACTCATACAGCTTGAGAGGAAATCACCAATTTTTGTAAAAAATGATTTTGCTAGCTTATAGATTTTAGAATCGGCTGCTAATCCTCTGTTTCTTTCTAATAACGGTGTTGAATCGGTTTGATTGCTGGTTTGGATTGAAGGTGTCATGTTTGTTCTCCTTGTAAGATATAAATTTTAAATTATTATTGAATTAATTTTTATATAAATATTTACAAAAATGTTCTAATTAGTTGGGTTTGTGGGGGATAAAATAATAATTTTTTTTGTATTTTACGGACTCAACGGCTAAAAAAAAGGGGTAAGGGGGGAGATTCTTATTTAACCTAGGTTCTAGGGTTCCCCTTTTTAGAGAAATATCTCGTGAGGGAATAGGCTAAGGGACCAACAGCCTCAGTACTTTAAGCTGGTTGTCCAAGTACAGTGCAATTCTAAAGGGGAATTCAAATGGTTTACAGAGGTCAAGTTTAAACATTTCATGATACAATATAAATAGTTAACCAAGATGAGCTTAAAAGGAAAAAGAAGAAGAAAAAATATATTTTGAATATTGAAAATAAGTTATTAATCGATTTAGAGCATTTCAGAGAATACCGAACCTATTTTCATATGTTTTTAGGATTCTAGTCCCTCGAAAACGGCTCAGATATCTAGCTTATTGGAAGGGTTACATAAATAGGCCCTTTAGTCTCGGTCCCTCGACAAACGGGTTACAACCTTAAGAACCCCTGCCGCGCTGACATCTATTCAATTGCATACATGTAAATAAATTTATTTACAAAAATAAAATTTATGTGTTATAATAACCTAGGGGGAAATACATATGCTCAATGACATACCAGGACTATCTACACTATCTGGTGACCCGGAAAAAACCGGAGTTTCCGACATACAAAATGCGCTTGAAAATCAAATCTTATACCAAGATCAACGAATCGCCGAATTAACTAAGGCCCTATTCAACGCTCAATCGGAATTTGAGGATTTGAGGGCTGAAGCCAGCGAAGTTTTTTCAAAACTTCAAGGCGAAAATGAAGAATTGAGTTCAAGTAACAGACGTCTTACAGCGGAACTTAAAAGTACAAAACAAAAATTAACAATATATGAAGTTAGAGATGGATTCAGCAAAGATACAATAGAGCAGCTTAAAACTCGAATTTCTGGACTTTCTAATCGAGCTCTTTTGAAATTCCAAAGAGACTTGTTGGCAGGTAGCTTGGTCGGTATAACTTTGGTTGCTGGAGCTATCTTAGCCTCTATGATGGGCAAAGCTTGCTAATTTAAGATTAAGATCCATTGGTTCTCTCAACTTTAAGTTTTTTTATCTAAAGTTTAGACATCCCCATAAAAAAGCCCTGTTCTGAACAGGGCTTTTTTTTGCTTGGGGTCTAAATTTTTTTCTCCCTTCAAAAAAGAGGAAAAGGGCCAATTTATTTGCATGAGTGCAAGCTCTGCGACCTTCGGTATTCGCAAGAAGAGAGGGGGGTGGGCCTAAGTAGGTTATCTTGATTGACCGTGCTAACTATAAACGATCTCACTGCGGGGGGTTATATTCTTCAACGCAGTTTAAATAAACACTTAGCTTTCTATTTGCTTGATCCTCATAAGTCTTACCGGTATTTGCATGCGTTCTATCTTTAAACGCTTTCAAGTTGAGTTTTTCAAAAAGATCATAGATCTGTTCATGAACCCTCTAAGCGTTCTTGAAGCATACAGATCCATCGGCTTTCTCTTTTTAAATTTTCAAAGAGAAGATGAATAATGTCATTTATAGTTTTTTGTAGTTGATCATCATCTACTTATTTTGTTTTAAGATTTTACATGTCTATAAAACATGAATTTTTTTTAAAGTTTTCTAAATAGGGTCAAACGTGTAAAGGTGAATGAACTGAAAAATTTTCTGCACAGATTTTAAAATTTACATGGTAACCTGCTACACCAAAACTTTTACAGAGTGATTCGATCTTTTTTTCAATTTTTCTCTGTTCAGGCTCATAGTTGGCGCCGTAGTACAGCTCTTCTATTTCATGCTGTTTGATCAATTTTTTGAAGACATCTTTGGTGTCCCCATGAAAAATCATCAGATGGCCACCCTTATCCTTGATACTTTGTTGAAATGCCTTTAAAGATTCCTCAAGCCACCAGGAGGCGGCGCGACCTATCGCCCAGTGCTTTGTCTCCTCCAACACATTAACTAAAATCAGTTTGCGCTTTGTGGCCAAGGCCATCAAAAGCGGATAATGATCCTCCAAGCGGAGATCCTGACGAAACCAAACAATTGCACTCATGCTTTGAAGAATATCCGTTTTAAACTCGTAAGCACAAGTTTAAAAAATACCCGTAACTAAAAAAAAGGAAAGCTTTTTTGAAAATAAAAAAGGGGGATTTTTGTAAAAATCCCCCTTAAGTTTAGACTTTAAGATCTCGGCTTGAACCATGAGACAAGATCTTTAATAAACCAACAAGCACCAACCGCTCCAGCGACAAATATACCAGCTGTGCTAACATGTTTAATACGCTGCCTTTTAGACTCAGCTAGGGTATAAGCCTGACTATCAATGGAAGCACCTGAAATAATATCTTCATTTGTAAGACCTAAATCGAATGTCTCTTTTGGTTTTGCAAATAATTGGACCAAGCGGCCTTTCAAAGATGAAGCAGCCGATGATAATTAAGATGATAAAAAGGCTAAACCGTTCATGATCGAGTCAAAAATATTTTTTAATTTTGACTTGGGTTTCAAGTGTGGGCTATTTCTTAAAAATTCATCACATTCCGCATGTACATTACGGGTAACAGCTGCCATAAATATCTCTTTTGTTTTTCAGGCGTATTATAAGTTTTATTATAATTTAACTCATTAAATATTCTTACCTTTACTATCCTATTTTAAATCAAAAAGTTAAAAAATCCTATGTTACCATGGTTTCTTCCATAAATGATGGGTAAGCCCCAGCAATCTTCAAAAAAGATTAACCATGGCTTTCCATGAATAAGAAAATTTTTAAAAAGAGGGCTTTGAATATCTAAGCAGCCAAGACGTACCCCTGTTTTGACTCAATGCGAAAGACAACCAATAGCCCTATTAAGACAAGAACTGTGCTGAGTAGAATAATAGGGTGGAAGGGCTCATTGAGGAAAAGGTAGGCGTTTACAGAGGCAAACAGTGGACTCAATAGGTCAAAAAAGGAGATCAGGGTCGCAGAAAATCGTTTCAAAAGATAACCATACAGATTGGAGCAGACAATATTTGATATAAAGATGATGAGAATCATCCACCCGAAGTATGGTTTGATCTCGAGATTTGCCCACTGTTGAAGAAGGCTTTTCTCGAAAAAAAAGGAGGTTATGAGCGCTAGAAGGCCTCCAAAAAGCATGCTGTAACCATTCATTTTGAGCGGGCACATTTGTTGATCTTTGACAAGCTGTCTCAATAAAATCCAGCCGTAAACTCCGCAAAAAGAACCTACAAGAGCTGCAATCGATGGCCAAGAGAAGAGGGCATCGATTTTGAAGGGATCATTTAAGCCGTTTTGGAGTGCTAAAACAGGTAAAAAACCGACAATACCGGTCGCCATCCCGACCCATTTATGCATCGTCATTTTCTCTTTGAAGTGAGTGAAGGACAAGCTACAAGACATCACTACGCTTACGCAGGGGGACATGCTATAGAAAAAGCAGCTTTTAGCCGAGGAGGAGTATTTTAAGGTCCAATACTCGAAAAGATTGCAAAAATAGATGCTAAACAAAGAGAGGATAAATACGGATATAGCCTCCTTAAATGAAATCTTAATCGATCTGGATCCTAGTATTGAAAGCCCCCCCAGAAGGAGCCCACCGGCCAAAACCATTCTTACGCCGACAGTGAAAATAGGATCTGCATAGGCTACAAGTGCTTTTCCGATTGGAAAAGTCAAATGCCCTAAGACGTGTAAAATGGGGATTAGCCAAATCATTCAACAACAAGACTTCATGAGATTGAGTTAGGTCGGGTGGGATTACTCCGATTCTTATAAATTAAAACGTTACTACCCCTTTTTTCGCAAATAAAAATTTACAAGATAGAGTTGGGCTTCGGACCAACAAGATAGGCCTATATAGATTGTCGCTTTCAGATGGATTCTGTTTGGATTGATTTTAGAGGGTTTTTTTTAAGTCGCTAGAAAGGATTCGATGAGCTCTGAAGTAGGGATCTCCTCAATTTTTCGATCAGAGGGGTGTATAGCCTTGAAATGGTACTTTTTTTCAAACCAGTGGAGTGTATGTTTCCGGTGGTTGAATGCAAGGTTCAAAAATTCACGAAACCCGTCCCATTTGCACGGTTCCAAAAGGGGTTTTTTAGGTGTGAGTGTTAAAAACTGCGAATCGACTTTTGGGGGTGGGTTGAAGGATTTTTTAGCCACAACAATTCCCGGCTCAAGGTGATACTGAATGCGTAAAAGATGGGATAACTTGGATCCGTTTTTGCCGTTTGGTGCCATCACCTTCTCTACAACCTCTTTTTGCAACATGAGGTGAACTTTAGTAAAAAGATGTGATAATGGGGCAATCTTCTCTAAAAAAGGGGTTGAAATGAGATAAGGGAGATTGCTGATGAGGCCAAAAGGTCCCTTAAACCGGTTTCTCGCCTCTTGGAAGTCATACTCCAGAATATCTTGGTGAATGACTTTTGCGTTGGGGTGGGCTTTTAACCTTTTCTCGATGTAGGGTAAGAGCTTTTCGTCTCGCTCGATAAGGAGAATCGGCGTAGTCTGTTTGATCAGATGTTCTGTAAGTGCCATGCCACCCGGACCCACCTCTAAAATCCCATTTTCCTGGGGAAGGATGGATTGAATTGCATGGGATATTACCGCTTCGTCATTCAAAAAATGTTGCCCGAGGTATCTTCCCATAGAAGGTATTTAAGAGGCAGCTTGAGAGGATTTGGAGGCTAAGACGTAGCCCTGTTTTAGCTCGATGCGGTAGACAATGAACAACCCAAATGAGACTAGAGCGGTACTGAGTAAAATGATCGGATGGAATGGCTCACCAAAAAAGAGGTAGGCGTTTAGTGAGGCAAAAAGCGGGCTTAATAGACCAAAGAAGGACAAAAGCGTAGCCGAAAAACGTTTTAAGAGATAGCCATAAAGATTGAAGCAGATAATGTTGGATATAAAGATAATCAAAATCATCCAAGCCATGTAGGGCTTTAACTCTAGATTTGTCCACTGTTGAAGGGGGCTTACCTCGATAAAAAAGGAGGTGATGAGCGCAAGAAGGCCTCCAAATAGCATGCTATAAGCATTTACTTTGACCGGGCACATTTGTTGATCTTTGACGAGCAATCTCAATAAAATCCACCCATAAACACCGCAAAAAGAGGCTCCGATCACCGCAATTGAGGGCCAGGAGAAGAAGGTGTTGATTTTCAACAGATCCTCCGAGCCGTCTTGAAGCGCCAATACAGGCAAAAACCCGATAAAGCCGATCACCATGCCAATCCATTTAGACATTGTCATTCTTTCTTTAAAGTGGATGTAGGACAAAAGGGCGCTAAAGAAAGGGGACATGCTATAGATAAAGCAGGTTTTTGCGGAGGAGAGATACTTGAGTCCCCAGTACTCAAAAATGTTACAAAAATAGATGCTGAACAAAGAGAGGATAAAGGTAGAAACCACCTCCTTGAAAGAAAGCTTGATCGATTGGGACTTTCTTAAGCCAAGCCAACCGAGAAGCAGAAGGGCAGCCAAAAGCATTCGAACCGCTACAGTAAAAATTGGATCCGCATGTGCCACGAGAGCCTTTCCGATAGGGAAAGCCAAAGACCAAAGGCCATAAAGAAAGGGGATCATCCAAATCATCATGAAATCAGGTTACCTTAAGGGGGGTTAAAAGGGTAGTCATTCCTTGAAAAAATCTAAATAAAGTTACAAATACGGTCTTCTAAACTGCGTCTAAAATAATCTTTTGTCTCACTCGATCCATAAAGCGGATCATGTAAGAAAGATTATGGGCGCTGGCCAATGAGAGCCCCAATAGTTCATTCGCCTTGAATAGGTGGTGTAAAAATGAGCGGCTGACGGTTCGGCAGGCCCTGCAGGGGCACCCCTCCTCAATCGGTCGTGGGTCCTCTTTGTAGGCTCCCGAAACAATCCGCAAGGTACCCTGTTCGGTCAAAAGGGTACCGTGGCGGGCGGCTTTTGTCGGGTATGAACTGTCGAAACTATCGATTCCGAGCGGGATCGACGAGTAAAGCGACGGGAGGTCGGCTATCCCTAAAAGGTGGACGGGTTTTTCAGGTGGCAGGCAAGGGATGGTATAGCTAAGCATTTCAATCATCTCGTCCCGATTTTTTCCCAAGCTACCGCCAACCGCATGCCCGTCAAAATCCATCGACGAAAGGATTTTGCAGCTTTTTTTACGCAAGTCGGGGTCGATCCCTCCGTGTACTACCGAATAAAGGGCCTGGTCTGAGGGGTCTTGTTTGTGGTGTTCCAAAGAGCGTTTTTCCCATCGGTGGGTTCTCTCAAATGAGGAGCGCAGCGCCTCCTTGGGGATGTGGTAGGGGGGGAGCTCATCAAAAGAGATCATGATATCGGCTCCTATTTTCTTTTGGGCGCCGATCGAAGTTTCGGGAGTTAAAAAAATCGTCCTGCCATCCCTATAAGAGCGGAATTTCACCCCCTCTTCAGTGATTTTTAACACGCTGTTGGAGTGTTTTTTCGTCCCCTGGCTTTTCAGCTCCGATGCGACCGAGCCATAGGCTAAACTAAAAACCTGGAACCCACCCGAGTCGGTGATGATCGGCCGGTCCCTCCCGCTAAAGCGGTGGATCCCCCCCATTTCCCGAATCAGATCCTCTCCTGGCTGGACCATGAGATGGTAGGTGTTGGCAAACATCAGATCCATTCCCGCTTCGATCGCCTCATCATGCCCTAGCGCTTTTAAGGCTCCGTTTGTCCCCACTCCTACAAAGGCGGGTGTCATGAAAGAGCCGTGCGGTGTAGTGATCCTGCCCACTCTGGCGTTTGATTTCTTCGAGCGGTGCAAAATTTCAAAAGAAAACGTATTTGTAAATACACTCATACGGGCACCATGCGCTTAGCTAGTTTGGAAAAAGGGGTCAGAAATAAAATTACAGTAAATTTTACCACAAGGCTCATCGCAATGATCTCCCAAATAGAGCCGGCGATTCCCCACAAGGCTAAGTAAGAGAATAGGATCGTGTCGATTGTTTGGGAGATGAAGAGCGAGGCAAGGATGGAAAACGGGAGGGAGCGGGGGAAAAAATGTTGGCGCAGTTTTGTAAAAAACCGTACATCCAGTTTTTGCACTAAAAAAAAGACTGTGAAGGAGGCAAGGAGGGTTCTGGGGGAATTGTTGAGAATCGTGAAGAAGGCGTTGTGGGACTCGTCATGCAGAGAAGGGGGGTATAAAAGATGGATTTTTGCCATGACGGCGAAAGTTAAGAGGAGGAAAAAATTGATTTTGATCACTTTATTTGCTGCATCTTTGCCAAAATATTCTTGTACAAGGTTGAGAGAAAAAAGGCTCAAAATCGCGTACGCGTCGGTACACGTCACCTCAAGGCCGAAGAGGTAGGTCTGTTTTTGAATAAAAAGGTTGGCAAGGATCGCCTGCAGAGCGGAGAAAGCAATCAATGCCTCCTTGCCGATTCTTAGGGCAGCCAGCCCAAAAAACACCAAGGTCCCTAAATGCAATGTAAAAATAATTTCATTCATACAGAATGCTAAAACTATACCAAAAAAACCTCTTTTTGCCCAGAACATGTGGCAATTCGTTTTGGACTTGAAAGCGATGCTTGAAACCCATTAAAGGGGTGCACAAGAGGGTTGCAAGGGAGGCGGTCATCAAAAACGTTTGCACCCCTTTTGTTGGAATTCGTACTAAAAGATAGTATTGACAGTCTCTATCCGCTTCTTACATTCTAGAATCCATGAAAATTGCGATTACCGGCGCTGCAGGGCAAATTGGCTATGCCCTCATTCCGCTTCTTTTGGAGCGTTTTAAAGTGCCCATGGAACTATCCCTTGTGGACCTTCCTGATAAATTGACCCAGTTGCGCGGTCTAGAGATGGAGATAGAAGATTTTTGTTATCCCCATTTAAAAAAAGTAGAATCGGGCTCCGACGAGGCAACCCTTTTTCAGGGGGCGGACGTCGTTATATTCCTTGGGGCAAAACCCAGGGGGCCGGGGATGGAGCGTAATGACCTGATCACAGTAAATGCAGCCACGTTTCTTCGTCAGGGGAAGATCCTGGCCGAAACGGCAAATCCTCATGTCAAAGCCCTGGTTGTGGGAAATCCGGCTAATACAAATGCCTTGATGCTGATTCGGGGGGGGAACTACAAATTAAAAAATCAGATCCAAGCTTTGATGCGCCTGGACCAAAACAGGGCAAAAAGTGCGATGGAGCTCTCTTTTGGCCCTAGAAAAGAGATATATGTTTTTGGAAACCACTCTCCGACAATTTTGGTCCATCAAGCCTTGCCGGAGGTTCTCGAATTTGTGCGCAAAAGGGGGGCCGAGGTGATAAAGGCTAGGGGGGTATCTTCTCAGGCATCGGCGGCCAAAGCGATCGTCGATCACCTTGAAGACTGGATCTCAAAAGAGGAGCGCACCTATAGCGCAGCGATCTACAGTGAAAAAAACCCTTACGGGATCGATGAGGATCTTGTTTTTTCGTTTCCATTTTCCAACAAAAAGGGTATTTTAAAATTGCCTTTGTCCCAGGAGGAAAAGCAGATGCTGCAGATAACCGAAGATGAGATGAAAAAGGAGCGACAGATCGCATGCACGATACTCTTTTCGAACTAACTGAAGACCACCTTTTGGAGGGGCCCCGTTCCATACCGATGGGATATTGCTCAACATCCCACGTCGATCCCGATCTTGGCTTGATGTACTTTGGAGAACCGGTTGAGAATTTTATTGATATCCCCACCGATGCATTGGTTGAAAGGTTTTTAGGTCAGATTCCTGTCCACATCATGAAGGGGGAGACAAAAGTTCTGATCGATAGGATAGATCGCCAATTGGATCCCCTTGAGCAGCTCCATCAGGCAATAGAAATTTTAGGTGTTGAAGAGCGCAAAGAGACCTTTTTTGATCAGCTCCAGGTGATCTTGGGGTCGATGAAAGAGATTGCGGAACTCCTTTTTGGCCCGCTTCCGATCGATCCGCTCTTTTTTGCCCTCCATTTGGATGAGGGGGGGGGCTCCCCGCCCGCTTTTGTGGCAAAGACATTGGCCTCTAACGGGTGCGACGCGTATAAATCGATACAGGGTTCTCTGCTCGCTTTTGGCGCATCCCGTGTAGGCAAGGAGATGGAGAATGCTCTCAAGCAGTTGCAAAATATTGACCTAGATGCAATGGATGAAGAGATCACGGCGATGGATCGAGACGGGCAGATTTTTTACGGGTATGATCTGTATCCTTTTGTAAAAATTGATACAAGGGCGGACCTTTTTGAACGGGCTCTTCAGGAGCGATTCATGGATGAGCCTTTGTTTCAAAAAGCCGAGCTACTAAGACAAAAGATGAAGAGAGTGCCCAACAGCCACGCCTTTTCGGGCCTATACCTTTTTTATCGAGGATTTGAGGAGGTCCGCTACTACAGCGTGATCCTTTTTTTGGCACGACTTGTTGGGATAGGGGCCCAGCTTATAGAGTTTTGCCAAAGAAAATGCTTGGAGATCCACCCCTACTATTTTTATAAAAAAAGAGAGTAGAATTTGCTATGCTAACGGAAGAAATGGTGAAACGGGCAATAGGGGCCTCCTTAAAAAAGGAGAAAACTTTTCTCGCTTACCCGGTCCTCCTTTTAGCTGCGCTGATCACAGTTTTTGTTTTGGCTTTGCTTCACCAGGCGCATGATTGGGTGATTTTCGGGGCCATAGGAATTCCGGTCTATTTGAGTCTCGGGCTTTTGGGTTCTTTGTCAGTTTTCATCCATCGCCTTTACTACCATGAGTTGAAAGGGGAGTCGATAGACTACAAAGAAATTTTCAAAGCATCGATGAACCGGATGTGGAACGGCGTTTTTCTCGCATTGCCACTTATTTTGACCCATCTTATTTTATGGGTGCTGATGGGTTTGTTTTATCTTTTGCAGGGGGTTCCCTATGCAGGGCCCATCATAGCGGTCCTTTTTTCTATGCTCCCTTTTGCATTCATGATGGTTTTGTCCCTCCTCCCTCTCGGTGCCTTTTTTATCCTTTTTTACGGCTCCACTTTTTTTGCTTTTGATCTCAAAGTAGATTTGGATCCTGTTAGAGAAAACCCCCTTTCGATAGCGAAAAATTTTGCCATGGCGACTATACCCCTCCTTTTAGGAATTCTTTTTTTGGGGAGTATCTATTGGGCCACGATGGAACTTTTCGGGATCACTCAAAATATAGTAGCCCTGTCGTTACAAAGACTTTTTCTACTGATCCCCTTTACCTTTTATTTAACCCCTTTTGTGCTGTTCTTTTTTCACTTTGGACTTGAAAGTTATAGACACTTCTACAAGAAGGGGTAGCTTTTTTTAGCCGATCCCTTTCAACTGGTGTGGACCTTTATAAAAAATAGAGGCTAGTAAGAGTTTTGTTTTTTCGATTGTAAAACCAGATCTTTGAACAGACCCTCTTTAGTAATCAAATCTGTATATCTTCCTGAGTCGACAACTTTCCCTTGATCCATTACATAGATCCGGTCTGCATCAACGATTGTGCTAAGTCTGTGGGCGATGACAATTCTTGTTATATTGAGTTCGGCTACATTTTTAGATAAAATTTCTTGAGAATGTGCATCCAGGCAGTTTGAGGCTTCGTCTAGGATCAATATTCTAGGCTTACCGATTAAGGCCCTTGCGATTAAAATCCGCTGTGCCTCGCCGCTGCTTAATGTGAGCGCATCACTTTGCAAAAAAGTATGCAATCCCATACCCATTTTGTTAAGATCTTCTTCTAGGTTAGCCAACTTCACGGCCCTCTCCACATCTTCTTTTGAGTAGAGGCCACCACAAACTATATTCTGATAGATAGTACCTGTAAAAATGGAACCATTTTGGAGCACGACCCCGAGTTTACGCCTCAGTTCTCTTTTGTTGAGAGTTCGAATGTCCTGATTATCGAAGAAAACAGTACCTATCTGGGGCGTCTCAAAACCTAGAAGAATCCTGACTAAAGTCGATTTACCACAACCCGAAGCTCCGACTATAGCTACAAATTCTCCCGGTAAAAATTGGAGCGAGATATTTTCCAATACATTTGGTAAACCCTCCCCGTAGCTGAAGGTGACGTTATCCACAGTCACCAAACCCTCAAGATCGTCCACCTTGATTTTACCCTTTTCAGACTCTATTTCCCCTTTTAAAATACACTGTGCCCTCTCCCATAATGGAATGACCTGAGCTAAATCCATGAGAATTTGAACTAAATTTGTGATCCCAACAGAAAAGGGGCTATAAGCGGAAAAAAAACCTACAAGCTTCCCAATCGTGAATATATAGTCTCTAATATGATCAGTAGTCGTGATGAGATATTTTGTAATCACCCCAAAAAATATTAAATAAGAGGCAATAGGGACAAGATTTGTAAGAATTTCTACAGAGTTTGTTAAAATCAGAGATTTTGAAAATAGAAGCCGCTGTCTAGAAAAAAATGGACACCAGTACTCAAAAGCGTAGGCTTCCGCCCCATGCGATCTGATCTTAGAAATACCGGAAATTACTTGAGAAATTATGCTATTGATGAAGCCGCTCAATTCTAGTAATTTTCTCTGGATCAATATTTTATGATACAGAAGAAAAGAGTTTATTGCGGCAACTGCTAAAACGATACATAAACCCACTAAGGCCAATTTGGGATAGATGTAATACATAGCAAAAAAATAGAATAGAGAGAAGAATCCTGTTAGAATAATGTTCGATGTGGACTGACTGAACTTTTCTTGTATCTCTCTCATGGAAGAGGCCCTTTGGATCAGATCCCCCACAGAATATTTTTTGAAAAAGTTTACCGGGAGCTTTAGAAGTCTATCCCATATTGCAGACTCGACTTTTAAAGAAAAAAGAGTCGACATCCGAATAAGAATGAGTCCGTTGATTATGTTCAATACCATTCCACTTAAAATAATTAAAAAAAGGGCTAGAATGACCTCTAGGTACTGACTTTTATGCCCTAATTGGATCACATTGGTAAAAAGGAATTGATTTAAAAAGGGGACCGTTCCAGCAAGAATACCACCGAGAGTTCCGAAAAACAAAATGTAGTAAAAACTTTTCAAATTTCCGGAAAATGAAAATCTCAAGATATCTTTAATCGTCATATTCTGTTCCGGGAACGGAATGTAAAAAGCGTACCCTTTCTCTTGTAGTCTATCGATGACAGGATTTGACAGGGGCTCCTTCTCTTCTGTTTCGGGGTCATGTAAAAAATATTTTTTTCCTTTATTATTTAAAAGAGCTACCGGTTTTTCCTCTTTTGTAAAGGCAAATATAGGGAGGCAATCATGGGACCAAAAACCATACTCTAATTTGATCTCTCTGTAGCGGACCCCATTTTTTTCACAAATTTCGCACATCTCAAGAAAGGGATTAGTTTCAGGGATAGAATGTTTTTCGAAAGTAAAACCCATCTCTTGTCCGATCCAGCTACAAACTTTGAATATAGCATCCTTACTATCCAAAGGTTCCCTTTTTCTATCTTTTTTTTCTGGAATGAACGATTTTAGCCCTTTTGTAATAGAGTACTTTTTGAGTGCGATTTTTTTTTCTCGAGTCTCTATCTCTAGCTTTTTCTTTCCTGGAAAATAGTGATCTATGGCACTTTCTAGAACTCGATTACGGATCCAGTTGAAAGCGTGCCAAGCTCCGGGGTGCAGCAAAACCTTTTCCGGGGGCAAAGGCTTGAGTTTTGTTTTTTCTAAAGCTATGAGGCTCCAGGTATCTAGGTAGGGATAGATTTGAATATTTTTGTCCCAGTCTAAAGTGTAAGAGGAGTCAAGATCTAATCGCCCCTCAACAATTTCCATCCAGTGCTCATGTTCCAAATTCTTTGATAGGGGTTTTTTTTTGATAGCAAATCTCTGGTTCGCCTCCAATTCTACAGGCTGCTCAAAATCAATTAAAAGGTCGTTATTTTTGAAAGACTCTTTTCTTGTAAATAATCTTCTGTAATTTAAAATTGTCCGATTTATGAGCTTTAAGATCTCTAAATTAAGATGGGGTTCTTTTCGAATGATTTCATCAATTTTACCGCGGGTCAATTTTAAAATCTTCATCGGGGTAAAATTGAAAAGGGCCAATCCTTGATGTTTGTGCGGACTTTCGGTAGCTATAAAAAAAAGATCGCCGGGATTTAAGGGGCGTAAAAATCTCAACTGCCCCTTTTCAATCCCTTTTATTTCGGGTTGGGGGATGTATTCTGTTAAAAAGATACCGCCGTTGCCCTCTTTTATGAGCCAAAAACACTCTTCCGTATCAAAGAAAGTTTTTTTATTTATCTCAATTGCAATCTCCTCAAGATTGTAATTTTTCAATTTTTCAAATAGAAACATTTGATCGCCCATACTTATTCGACGACCTCAGCTAAGATAGAGTCCTTGAAGTATCCACCTTGAAGCATCAGCTCCTGATGCGTCCCTCTTTGGACTATCTCGCCCTTATCAAGGACAATAATTTCGTCGCAATCTTTTACGGTAGCAAGCCTCTGGGCTATAATGATCGAGGCGCAACCCCTTTTGCGTAAATTGAGGCTTATTGTGGCTTCAGTTTTATAATCTAAAGCGCTGGAGACCTCATCTGTAATTAAAACGGTAGGGTTCTTTGCTAAACCCCGGGCAATTTCCAATCTTTGTCGTTGGCCTCCGCTAAAAACTGTGCCCCCTTCACAAATCACATTCTCGTAGCCCTTGGCTCTTTTCATAATGACGTCGTGTATGCAAGCATCTTTACAGGATTTCGTCAGATCCTCCTCACTCACTAGCTCATCCCAAAAAGTGAGATTATTTTTTATGGTTTCTTCAAAAAAGAATAGAGAGGAATCTACAAACGAAATAGAGGATCTAAAAACCTCATCGGGGATTTCCTCGATAGGTTTACCATCGTAAAGAATTTGACCTGTCCAAGGACGGTATAAACCTGCTGCTAGGCGTGCTATTGTTGTTTTTCCTGAACTAACAGGCCCCACAAGCCCGATTCTTTTACCGGGTTCTAACTTAAGGTTGATGTTTTTTATTCTAGGCCCCTCTGTTTTGCTGAAACCGAACGAAACGTCTATGAATTCAACGTATCCCTTTAAATTTTCTAGAGATGCCCCATTTTCGAGGCATTTGGGGCGTTCAAATAACGTTTCAGGTGTATTGTCCATCACGTCATTCAATCTTTTGATATCGATAAACATCGTCTGTAATTGACTAGACACATTCATTAATTTATCGATGGGGGTCATTAAATATAAAAAAAACGATTGTAATGAGATGAGCATACCAACCGTGAGTTCCCCGTTTAAGATCTGTAGCGCACCAATCGCTAAGAGAGCCGCCTTCCCAACCTGCAACGATACAGTGGGGAATATTGTGAGGATAAGAGTCTTGAATTGCGTATTGAATGACGCATTTGTCATTTTTGCGTAATAACCGCTGAGAATCCCAAACGAGGTCATTTCATTCCCAGCCGATTTTATCCCCTCAATAGATCTTAAAAGGCTGTAAGCGTAACCGACAGTTTTACCGTATTCCTGTTGCATGGCTGTGAACGCATCATTGCGGGAGCGGTTAATCAAAATAAACAAAAAAACATTTAAAAGTCCCAAAACCAAGGCTAAAATACCTATTGAGCCACTAAATAAGAAAATGATGTAAAGGTAAAAAACCAGCAAAAGAATATTTATAGTCAAGTAGATAAATTGGCTGGACAGCACCGAAGATACGATCTCGTTTAGGGTGTATCTCCATGCAATCTCCCCGGTAGATCTTTGTGAAAAAAAAAGCAAGGGGAGCTTCAAGATATGCCAAAAAAACGAGGTCGTGGAAGTTATGGTCATTTTAGTGAATAATTTCTGTATCATATTATATTCGAATAGATTCAATAACAATGTGACAATAAAAACAGCTAACAATAGTCCTATCAGCAAATAACCCGCTTGTGCATTTGAGGTTGTAAGGACTTTGTCATAAAAAAACTGGATTGAAATCGGGATGAAAAACCAGGGAAGTAAAAGGAATGTTTTGCAAATTGATAAAAACACAATCGGCTTATAAAATCCTTTTAAGCGCCTTACCAATAAGTTTTGAAAACTATCAGGTTCTCCCTTTGGTTGAAATTTTGGCGTGGGTTCAAAAGTGAGAACATAACCGGTAAACCCCTCATCGAATACCTCGTGCGTGACTCTTTTTGGTCCCCCCGCCGGATCATTTAAATAGATAAAATTCTTATCCATTCCCTCGAACACAAGGTAATGGTTAAAATTCCAGTAAACTATGCTTGGCAGAGGAATTTTATCGAGATCCTCCATCTCATACGTTCGACCTTCTGTCTTAAGGCCAAAAGTTTCGGCTGCATTCGCAATATCTTTTATTGAGGTGCCATCCCTTGTGACACCACATGTAATTCTTAGTTCTGCTAAAGGGACGAACAATTTATAATATCCTAGAATAATAGCTAAAGCAGCAGCGCCACATTCGACATTTTGCATTTGAATAATAGTCGGAGTTCGCACTCTTTTGATCCCTAACTGGAGGGAGGAGAATTTCAGGCGGCATAAATCTTTAATCCAATTCAAAAAGGGTCTCAAACTAGACTCCTATTCCGGAAAAATTAAATCTAAAGGACGTTTTTTCGAAATATGAACCCGAATGTTGCAAAATTCAGGTGTAAAGCGAAAATTTTTTGGACCTTCTTTTGAGGTCCATCGATAACCGGAGGGATCATTAGGATCTTTTTGTATTTCTATCCTTAAGTTGTATTTGGGATATTCATCACCAATAAATTTTTGGAAAACTTCATCTTTTGCTAAATATTTCAAAAAGCGTTCAGAGGTCCCCGGGTACGGATCCACATAAACAACTTTACCTACTATGCTCCCATAAACAGGGTCCAAATATTTTTGCATGGAGATGTAAGCCGTCATCCCCACTTGGATTTTTCGCCCACTTGTAATATCGAAAAATCCGTAGACCAGGATGTCATCCCCTTTTGTAAAGGGGGGGTCAACTAGGCAGATTTCACTCCCAGCGTAAATGTATTCTCCGGGCCCAACATATTTTGCTATAACCTCGCCCCGCACCTCGGAAAAAATAGGGATAAGAAGGGGGTTAGCCTCTAAGTCGTTCAAAATTTGTGTTTGTTGTTCAAGTTCCAGCCTAATGGCCTCCACTTCTGAAGAGCTTTCTTGAGAGTTCATTCGGTCTAAAGAAAATTGGATCTCTGCTATTTTGGAACACTGGGCATTATAAGAACTTAGGTAGTCTTTGTCGTAAATTTTAGCTGCTATCGTATCTTTACTTACAATTTCCCCTTCGAAAATGGGCATCGATTGAACCAATCCCTCGTTTCTAGAGTATATGTAGTGTAACCCTTCCGATGTCAAAACAATTCCCTTCCCATCAGTTTCGGAAACGATTTCCCCTTTGAAAAGCCAAATAAAAAAAAAGAGGACCATAATCCCTAAACAACCGAGGCCTAGCCATTCTTTGGGTCGGATAATCTGGATTAAAATATTTAGATCATCGGGTGAGATGAAGGTATCTTCTTTCCCCTTTCTATAGCGGGGTGAATCATAGTTATTTATATTGTTTTCCGGCTGAGTTTGCCCGTTTTCTTTTTTTTCTTCTGTAGAATCATCAGTACTTTTTTTTTCCACAAAATATCTCAAAAATAATTAATTTTTTATTACTAGCAACAAAATTAATTGTCAAAAAAGGATTTCTTGTAAAATTAAAATAAAATTTAACAACAGTTTACTTCTAAAGAGTTTTAAAAAATCTCAATTGACGCCCTTTGCTTATTTTGCTTTGGCTTTTACTATAACCGCTCTTGTGATATTCTGTTTTTACTTTTTAAGGGAAGGAAAGTGAGATACGTATCTACAAAAATGGATCAGTACTTTGTTGCTGGTAGAGGTTTTGGGGGCCTTGCCATCTGCTACCACTTGAAGAAAAAGTATCCTAGTGCAAAAATCTCCCTTTTTGATCCCAATCCTCTTTTTGCATCTGCCTCCGCTGCGGCGAGTGGTCTTTTGGAGCCGATTGGTGGACGTTTGGCAGCCAGATCGCAAAGAGCAAGCGAAGGGTTGGAGGCGACAAAAGAGCTTTTGGATGCGGCAAGTTGCCATGTGAGGAAAAAAGTTTATAAAGACGGGGGTGTGCTGCACGCACCCATCTCAGCTAACCAAAGGGTGGTATTTGAAAAAAAAAGGGTTCAAAATCCCCAGTATTTCGAGTGGACCCAAGGGGGAGAATTTTTGGTCAAAGAGGGGGTGAACGTATTTTCCAGAGACTATCTTGAGGCTCTCTATTCGTTGGTCTTATCTATGGGGGTTCAATATGTCCCAAAAAAAGTTCCCTATGAGCCTACGGTCAAACAGATTTTTTATGCGGTCGGTAAAGAGATAGACAAAGAGCTTCCCGGCCAATTCCAATTGATTAGGGGGCAAGCTATGCAGGTACAAAGGGGGGAATCTATTTTTAGCCTCCCTAAAGTCCACAAAGGATACGTAGCTTTGGATAGCGATCCCGCCGTTTACCACGTGGGTTCCACCTATGAAAGGACAAATTTAGATCTAC
This sequence comes from Chlamydiota bacterium, assembly GCA_016866475.1. Lineage (GTDB taxonomy): Bacteria > Chlamydiota > Chlamydiia > Chlamydiales > RGXB01 > RGXB01. Next base: position 19,964 of record VGMF01000012.1, read on the forward strand.
CTAGCGACAAAGAAGGGGCGGTGAAGGAGTTAATTAAGCGCAATCGGGAAATTTTTCCCGAAGTGGCCTTTTTGAGCCCTTTGGGTGTGTATGAGGGGACAAGGGTCTATTCTAAAAAACAAGAGCGGCTTCCTCAAATTGTTTCCCTGGGAGCTAATCAAGTTGCCTTAACCGGCCTTGGATCGAAAGGGCTTTTGTACCACGCTCTATATGCTAAAGAGATTGTCAGCGCGTACGCTTAATTTTTAGCAGCCCCTCGAACTTTTTTTACATTTTTTTTTCGAAGCAGTTTCACAAAAAAATTCAAGGCGGTGTACTATGGGAAGTTATGACTATAGCTACATTTACTCTATTAGGTGTGGGAACATCGTGCGGTGTTCCTCGAGTTGGCTGCAATTGTTCTGTTTGTCTTGGAACACAAACTCACCCAAAAAATCGGCGCCAACGAGTAGCGGGTCTTTTAGAGGTGGAGGGAAAAAAACTTTTAATTGATGCAGGTCCCGATATCCGAAACCAGCTTTTGGAGAATAAAATTCAAAAAGTTGATGCCCTTTTTGTAACGCACAACCACTTTGATCACATAGCAGGTATCGATGATGTGAAGTGGGCCACAGACTATCGAAAAGAGTCTATTCCCGTTTACGCAAATCGTCCAACGTTTT
>VGMF01000013.1 GCA_016866475.1 Chlamydiota bacterium
ATTCGAGTTCTTTACGAGCTTGATCCCTTTAAGTGTTTGTATGAGGCTTGGATCTGCGGTTCCCGATTTTTCGAGGTCGCTCGTGATCCCCTCCAGAGATTTGATCATTTCGGCTGCGCTCATATGGACTGGTTTATAGATTATATATCGCGTCGTTGAAACAGTATGGATGTCGAGTTTGGTTATAATCTCTTGGAGCTGTTGGATGATTTGCGGGCTTCCGCGGATGGTGAGCGTATTATTTGTTTTGTTCCACTGCACGTCCCTTACTGCCTGGATAAATCCCATGTTTTCGGGAGTATCGGGCAGCTGCGATGCCATTCGATCTAATTGCTCTTCGACGAATTTACCGGATACATTCTGCAGCTTGATGATCGTAAAGCCGGCTGATGATGTCGTCGGCTGGTCGATTTTCGAAATAAGATCGGTGATTTCCTGAATAGTGTGTGGTGATCCCTGGACAACGATAGAATTAGTATCTTTGTTCCACTTGAGTGTATCCATCGCATTCAAAAAATCGCCGTTTGCAGTGTCATCCGGGATATCTTTTGCCATCGATCGCAACTGGTCAATCACCATTTTTCCAGATGCGAACTTGAGTTTTAAGATGGAAAATGTGAGATCCGATTTCACCAGTTGCGGTGTGTCTATGGTTTTGATGAGACTTTGTACCTTGCTGATTTCAACAGGTTCACCAATAAAAAGGATGAAATCGGGAGCGATCAAAGTTGCATCGTTCATAAGCTTAGTGAATCCGGTTGAGCTATACCCGCTTGTTTTCGAATCCTTAGATATGGCTCTCAGTGCGGTCGAGATTGACTGGATGGAACGGTGGATCCCTTTATAAAGATAGATGTTACTGTTTGTGATCGAACCTTGTTGCTTTGAGGCTTTCTCTTCGATCTGCTGAAAGAGATCTAGCACCTTTTCAGTGAGTTCTTGACTGCCGACAATAAAAACCCTTTGCGTCTCCTCCTGAGGAAGCAAGGAGTAGCTTTTCTGGCCGCAAATGGTGTCTAAAATAGGTGCTGCAATCGAAATAAGCTCTGTTGGCTGGAAAAATACCGTTTCGTAAGGAACGCTGACCGCACCAGTCTCCGGTTGATCGACTGCTTTAACCAAAGAATCGATCGAGAGGATATTCTGTATAACATCGGATATGATGATAAGCTTCCGCTCGGGGAATGCTCCGATCACGCATGTGGAGGATAAATAGGGCTGGAGTAGAGTCAAAATTGTCGCAACGGGGCTATTTCTAATTTGATAGATTTTTGTGACTATCGGAGCGACGGTTTCCCCTTTATTAAGATTGGACCCAAATAATTGGGGCATCTCTTTGATGTCCGGATTTTGGTGAATGACGAGCGTTCCGTTTTCTTCAAGGATGCTGAATCCCTGTATTCTCAAGATTTGCACGAAACCCGACACAATCGTTTCTACGGTCATCTCTTCATCGGAAACCAAATTGATCGAAAAATTCAACTCAGCTGGGTTGAATACGAAATTGAGCCCGGCTATTTCGCTGAGAAACCCAATAAATTCCTCGACTTTCACTTGGCTGAAATTGATTTTATAACGCGATTCGCGAGACATTTTTTGTTTGGGACGGCCCCAAGCGTTCAGCCCAAACGGGATGATCGATGCGGTCAAGCAGTAGAAAAGTACATATCTTTTAAAGGCCGGCACCATATGCCCCCTACATAGAAAAATATCTTAATTATTGCAATAGAGCTCGTTAGAAATTGTTCGTAACTATGAGAAGAACAATAAAAAAATAGAAATCACTCAACGAATAGGTAGCTAAAAAGGGACCGTTTCATCACCGATTGGATCGCAATCGAGTCGAAAGCCAAGGTCGTAGAGCTCTTTTTCTAATTGTTCAGCATCGTGAAACCAGATAGCATTCCAGGATTGTTTTTTTGCAACGAGAATATTTTCTAGTTTATCATCGATGAAAAGACACCTATAGGGCTCAACGCCGATTGTTTCAATGACAAACTGGTAGGCCTCTTTTTGGGGTTTGCGTAGCCCGATCTCGTACGACAAAATCAATTCCTCGAAGGGCTCATAATAGCCGAGCTCTTTGTATAAATCGGCTTTGTGTTTCTCAGTGTTCGAAAAAAGAATCACATTTTTTTGTTTCTTGAGAGCTTGGATAATTTTAAAGACTTTCTTATCTATTAAAATGGAGCCTTTGATCTCTTTTTTAAATTGTTTAAGAAAAGAAGAGGGCATCTCTTTACCAAAATTTTTGAAAATATTTTTAAAAAAAGTTTTATCCTCAATCCCCTGTAGAAGGGCTTCTTTCCTTTCCTTCAGAATTTCTTTTGCAGTTTCTTCGCTAATCTCCAGCTCTTGAGACAAAAATGCCTCCACAAGCCGCGTATCCTTTTGGACGACAACATTTCCGAAGTCAAAAATAACAGTTTGGACTTTATTTGCAGGGGTATCAACAGTTCCATTTGCCTTGCCAAATAGAGCCAAAGGGAGAAGAAAGAGGGAAATCATAACTATTTTTTAAAATATTCAATAAGTATTGCTATTATATAGCATTCAAAAGAAAAAGACAAATAAACGAAAAGGGAGGGGGTTCAGTCAAGACGGCGGATTACTAGGGCTGCGGGGGAATTCCCTATAGAATTTTTTTGAAAGATATCCTTTGTAAAGGAGTCCGGTGATACCTTTGTGAGTTCCAGTTTCCTTCCGTCGATTCCAATTATAATTGTATCGAGCGAATCGAGACGGTCCTGGATGGGATTTGGAAAGGGGCCGCTGTTACCGAAAAGGCGGCCGGTAGCCTCAAGGGTACGCAGGGTGTTTGATGTATACGAGTGGTGGGCAATAAATGCGTTCCCAAACGAGAAAAGGTTGAAAAGGTTTTCTGTCGTGCTCACATGCAAAAGTTGCAAATGTAGTAGATAACTCGCACTATTCTCGAGCCGCTCAAGAAATTTGGAAAGGGAAAACTCATTTTTTACCGTCATCCACTCTAAAAGAAGCTTTCCCCTTTCCATGACAGTTTTGAGCTCCAAAAGAGATTGCATATCTGTTTCTGGGCTAGAGGCTATCAGCGCAAGATAAGAGCCGTCAGGCAAAATATGATGCAAAACGGCGTAGTTTGCCCCTTTGGGGTTGAGGTTGAGGGCCAATTCTACCGAAAGATCCATCAGCGCTTTGGGGATGGGAGCTATCAGCAGGCGCCTGCTCTGTTCTATGCTTTCAAGGAGATCTTTCAATGTGTCTTCAGAGCTCTCCTCTTTTGCCAGAAGGCCTTTTTTGAGATAGACAGAGAGATCTGCTATCATCTCCATCACATCCTCGTAACGACCGATCGGGTCAGTCTGAGTGGCTTTTTTTACTATTTCGCGCAAATGCTTTGGAATGAGCTCCAGATCGATCCTTCCAAGAGAGACTCGCCCTAAAATAAGTTCGTAGAGAATGACACCCATAGCATAGACATCGCTACGGGTTTGGACTTTCTTAGATCCCCCTCTTGCCTCCAAAGGCATGTAGGAGGGGGTTCCATAGAGAGGCCCTTCTAAAAGTTCCTCTTGAGTCCCAGCGATTCCAAAATCGACTAATTTGATTTCGGATGTCTCTGTGATCAGGATGTTCTCTGGTTTTAGATCTCTGTGTACGATCCCTACTGAATGGAGATACAGTAGGGCGTACAGCGTTTTTGTGACGATTTCAATCGATCTTTTTAGTGATAACGAGCGTTGCAAAATAAATTGCTTCAAGGAGATTCCGGGGACAAATTCTACCGCTATGTACATCCCGTCTTCATAGGCCCCCTCGCCTAAATAGCGGACGATATTCGCGTGGGAGAGCTCTTTTAGGATGGCCCCTTCCTTGAGGAAGATTTTTTTTCTTTCCGGATCTTTTAGAACATCGTGGCTTAAAACTTTAAGCACCGCCAACTCCCGCTTTTCCTCATCCATACCCAGATACAGGCGGGAGAGCGCTCCTGTTGTGAGAAGCTTCTCTATACGGTAGGGGCCGATTTTTCCCGGTAGATCTGAGGCGATCGTCTCGGCGCGCAATCTGACGGTGGGTTCATGGTAAAACTGGACCATCTATTCTATAACTTTGAAAAAAAGTTGCTGATCAAATTCGACAATTTCTCCACGGCGAAGGATCTGCCCGTTTAGCGTCAAATAGACTGTCTTTGGGTCCAGATCGACTTTAAGGGTACTCTCGGAGTTTAAATGGGCCAAGGTCTTGTAGGGGATCGCTATCGAACCCAATTCGATTTTGCAGTTGAGAGCAATCTCATCCAGAACAACATTTTTTTTGTGAGCTGTCGTATGAGAAGTCGTATGGTCCGCATGTGCCGTTTGTTCACCTAGCTCCTCTCCATCCTCCAAAAGATTCCCCTCATCTTCTTGATGTTCGAAACTCTTTTCATCATCAAAGGTCTCTTCTTCATCTTCATGATCTCTTGAGGACATAAATTTCTCCTGAGGTTTTATGGAAAGAGGTGTGAACCGGTGCAAATGAGCATCCTTATATTCGGCGCTGAGCAATAGGGTATCTTGATAGCAGATATGCACCAAGTAGTTTTTATCAAGGACCTCTTTTGAAATTGCCTCCAAATGGACAAGATCGAGCGCTTCTAGACTCTTGATCTCTTTTTGTGTCAAGCGGACTCCTCCTAGCACGATATGGACAGGCACATCGATGTCGGGATGATCCTCTTGATGCGAGACAGGATGGTGATGGTAGAACTCTTTGATCTTTTCTAGTGTTTTTACCGGAACAATAAGTCTTGGTGTTAAAGAAAGTCCGGGTATTTGCAAAAGAAAGTCAAAGACTTCAAACAACCCTTCAGAGGGTTGTGCGGTTGCTAATGTCATCGAGAGACCCTTGAAAAGATGCATCTCTTCTATCGCTGCCAACCCCTTGAGAGCTAAAAATTTCACGACCCCTTTAAGAATCTCGGTAGAGCTAGGGAGGTTCCCTTTCGTGAGATAAAGATGCCCCTTTTCGATATCTTGACCCCTAAATAAAAGGAATACAGGGGCCTTTATAGGTTCTAAATGGACTGCCTGCACGTAGGGTTCAGGCCCGAGTTCATGGTATACGGTGTCAAGATCTGAGGTGGAAATAGATTGCATCTCCACCAAAGTTTCAGCAGCGTGCAGGTGTTTTTTCAAAATGGGCTCCAGCTCGGCAAGGTGCAGTTTCGGGACACCTCCAAATGGAGAGGCGCGCACTTCTTCAGGCAACAGGAAACGGAGTTTTTTGATCCAGCTAGAATGCTTGTTCATATTCATTCACACGATACACAGTTCTTTGTTCTTTGCAAAGATTTTTTATTGTAGATGCATGCCGGGGGTTATTCTGAACAGAAGGAGGTAAAATGAGGCGCAATTCATAGGGAAAAACGGAAGAGGCAATCTGATTGTAGAGGTCTTGAAGACTTGGAATCAAAAGCTCCAGAGCTTTATCGGAACCCTGTATTTCTAATTGGATCTCCATTTGTGCAGTGTCGTAATAGCGCACTTCAAACTGGATAGTCTCCTCAAGAGTTTTGAGCGGGCTCGCAAGCTGAAACCTTGTTGCTTCAAATCCCTCTTTTTTTCGGCATTCAAAAGCTTGAAGAACCTGATGTTTTGCTTCAGTAAAAAAAAGATCTATTTTCTTTGATTCATCGTTTGGTTCATTCCCGGTGAAGGAAAGGAGCTGAAACGGGGAGGGGAGTTGAGGACACATAGGGAGAAAAAGATTGTCATCGGTATCAAAGGGTTTCGGAACTTTAGATGTCGATTCTTTTTGTTTGTAAGTACAAAGTTGCCTTGAAATTTCCATACACTTTCAAGCATAAGGATTATGGGGATTTGTGAGAATTTAAATTCTCATGTTTTTCCCGGAGGTTTTTGAGGCGGGCCAAGATGTACTCCCCTTCGACAGCATCTATCAAAATAAAGCTTTTCAGCTCCTCCTCGTAAGCAAAGGTATCCCCCGTACCGACATCAAAGTACCAGCCCCAAAGTTTTAACAGCCCCTGGTCGTATTTTTCTTTGATAAGGGGGAAAGTTTTGAGATGTTCGATCTGCTTAAGGATATTTTCTTTAGCCAAACTTTCAATAGACGGACATTCTTTTGGGTTTTGTCCGAAAGAAAGCCAAAATTGCAGACTTTCAGGGAGAGCTTCTGTCCCCCCCATAATCGCTTGCATAGCTCCGCAGTTGCTGTGGCCGCAAACAATGATATTTTCGATCGGCAACTGGCTTACAGCGAACTCGATGCTGGCCCGTTCAGAGCAAAGAACATGGTAGGGGGGGATAATATTTCCGGCGTTGCGAAGAACGAACAGGTGCCCCGGGTGCGTTGATGTGAACAAATTTGGGACCACTCGACTATCGGAGCATGTGATGAAAAGCGAGTCGGGCTTTTGTCCCATAGCCAGGTGGCTAAACCGGTTTCTGTAATCGCTTAAGTGAAGTTTTCTGAACTCTAGAATTCCTTGAACAAGCTTTAACATGGTCACCTCCTATAGCTAACAACCGTCTATTTAAAAAACGTTCATGGGGCAACTTGAAGATTTACTGTTCACCTTCATGTGGATCTCTTATATAGTCTTTTAAATTAGGGTGGGGCCTTTTTTCGTTAATTTTATCCTCATCTTTTTGCCCACCTCTCAGCTCCCTTTTTGAAGAACATGGCCTGCTTTGGCGCCGCTAAAGCTGACAAAAAATTTGAACCAATCTTTAAGAAAAAAGGTTCAATCTTAATTCAAAGACTATTCAAGCTACTTTAGAGTCGATTTTCGAAAAAAGATCGATTCTTTTATATCTGATTTAACATCAAAAAAGGATTTAAAATCCAGAGATAACATGGAAACTATTTGGTAAAGAGAGGGAAATTTTTCCCGTTTTCTATGATCCTTAGGGATGTGATAACTTTGCTTTTGGTGGTTCTTTCCCTATAGAGATGTTTTACCCTTTGCTTCTTTTGACCTGGGTTTCACGGCGACGGCGCTCCTCTCTTGTCTCACTAAGCAAAAGGGGCTTTTTAACCGAGATCTCAAATTGAGGGAGATTGCTGCGTAGCTGTTGCTCGAGTGTTGCGATATTGGCGTCGAGAATTTTTTGACCCTCGGGAGATGAGAAAAAACTGATGTTGAACGCGTGGGGAGCGGTGTCGTAATGTTCAATATCGATATGTGCCCCGTCAAGACCGGAATTAGGCACATGAAGAACAATCGATGTGGTGGTTTTTCCTTGAAATTGCATAACGGTCATCATACCGACGAGTTTTTGAAAGAGCTCAAAAACTTGAGGGGGAAATTGTGCGTAAGGGGGTGTTGTGGCAAGAGGGCTATTAGAGGAGGTCGCAATCGCGGCAGGAACCTGTAGAGGCTGAGGATCTTCTTGGGGTTGTTTTGAGGGTATAAGAGAGGGTGAGGGCAATACGGGCACCTCTTTTTCTTTTTTTTCTTTTTTGGAAACGTGATTTGGGACTTTTTTGTGATGTATAGAGACCAGAGGGGGGTCTCCTTCATGAGGTTGTATCAAAGGTGTACCGTCGGACTGTGGTGGGGCGGGTTTCTCTTTTTCTTTTTTTTCATTTTTGGAAACGTGATTTGGGACTTTTTCGTGATGTATAGAGACCAGAGGGGGGTGCCCTTCATGAGGTTGTTTCAAAGGTGTACCGTAGGACTGTGGAGGGGCGGGTTTCCCTTCTTCTTTTTTTTCATTTTTGGAAACGTGATTTGGGACTTTTTCGTGATGTATAGAGACCAGGGGGGGGTGCCCTTCATGAGGTTGTTTCAAAGGTGTACCGTAGGACTGTGGAGGGGTACTCATGTGAGTTGACTCGGTTGGTACTTTGGGATGGGACGGATGCAGCTTTTTTAATTTTTGTTCAATAGCATCAAGTTCTTTGAAGTGGTCGTGCGATTTTTTATTTGCCAACGGAACTTCCCCTTCCTCCGAGATGTCGGTTGGGGTTGATGCAATTGAAGGCGGAGTTGACTGAGTTGGTGGGGAGGTATAAGAGGGCCCATTTTGGTTTTGGTCGGCATCTTTATTTTTTAAATTGATTGAGTCTTGATCTGTCGATGTAGACGGTTCAGAGATATTTTTAAAAAGATTTTCGTTATCGCCACCGTTATTGCTTACCTCCTGGGTAGTTTGTCGTGTAGCTCCAAGGGAGATTTTGGTGCTCTGTTTTTTCGACATCAGTTCCGAGAAAAGATCGGGTTTTGCCTCGATTTGTTTGTCCTCTTCCCCCTCTTCCTCGTCGGTTTGCCTTGTCGGATTACGTTTGTTTTGCTGTTGGGAAGCATCGCTATCGTCAACGCCCATCACCTTCTTAAATTTTTCTGGGGTAGGTGCATTTTTTCCCACCTCAAGGGGGTCTCGTTGCGGCTGGCCTGAAACGGGATAAGGATTTGGCATGCGACCTCTTGCTAGGTTAGATATTTCTAAAAAAAAATGCAGAGAAAAAAATACAAATCCAGGGTTGTACTTTTAGCACATAACCTACGCTTAAAGGATACATTTGAAAAAAATCAAGAGAGTTTTTCAAAGAGAGGGGATAAAACCCCTCTCTCAATCAAGATTATAGTCTTTTAAATAGTATTTAGGTCCGTTTTTAGGATCTCAGCGAGTATCTAAAAGGGTCTATTTTCCACCGGGTTTATATTTACGGGCTGTATGAATGGTAGTTCCGATCTCATCGGTCTCTTTGTTCTCTTCGGCAACTTCAAGGCGGCGCATATCGACCTCCCAATCCTCCTTGTGCAAACGCAATTTCTCGACATCCTGGCGTCTTTGTTCAAGAAGGACTCTAGCTTTTTCTACCTCATCAACCGCTTTTTTCACTTCTTTTTGTTGTTCAACAACTTTTGCATGCTCTTTTTTAAGCTTCTCTTCAACAACCACTTTAAGATACCGCTCTTTGATAATGATCTGATCGCTTGTGGTCCCTTTTTCCATCTCGTCCATCATTTGGCGGATTTTGTCGATTTTGTGTTGTTTTACGAGTTCAAGTTCTTTGGTGTATTGATCGAGCTTTTTTTGCTCTTTTTCGAGAAATTGTTTTTTTTCCTGTAGGCTCTTTTCAGCCTCTTCAAGCCGTTTTTTTTTGATTTGTTCGATTTCTTCGAGCGGATATTTCGGCTTTTTCACCTAAATAGGGCCCTTAGTTGCTGCAGGGTCTCTTCATACGTGGATTTTTCGGCGACCCCTTGCTTTAAAAAACGCTGCACCCTTTCGATATACTTGATAGCATAATCGGCGGCTTTATCAGAGCCCGGTTTGTACTCGCCGATACGGATCAAAAGTTCGTTTTTTCGATAGTTAGCTAAAACCTCGCGGATCTTCCCGATGAGCTCCATCTGCTCTTTAGAGCAGACATGGCTTAAAATACGGCTTGCCGACGAGAGGACATCGATCGCCGGGTAATGGTACTGCCGGGCAAGTTCGCTTGACAAAATAATGTGGCCATCAAGGATGGAACGAACTTCATCCGATACAGGTTCATTGAGGTCATCTCCGGCAACCAATATGGTGTAAAATGCTGTGATAGAGCCTTTATCGGAATTTCCCGAGCGCTCCAAAAGGCGTGGGAGTGTTGCAAAAACCGAAGGGGTAAAGCCAGCTCTTGCAGGGGGTTCGCCTGCGGCAAGTCCCACTTCCCGTAAAGCCCGGGCAAAACGGGTCACCGAATCCATCATCAAAATGACTTTTTTCCCCTGGTCCCGAAAATACTCTGCGATGGCGGTACCAACATAAGCTGCCGTCAAACGCATCTGGGCGGCTTGATCTGAGGTGGAGACGATCACAACCGATCTTGCCATCCCTTCCGGACCAAGATCATTTTCAAGAAATTCCCTAAGCTCGCGCCCCCTTTCCCCAATCAAAGCAATCACGTTCACATCGGCGCGCGCGTAACGGGCGATCATCCCTAATAGAGTCGACTTTCCACCACCGGCTGCAGCAAATATTCCGACACGCTGCCCTTCACCGCAGGTGAGGGCACCGTCTATGCAACGGATACCGGTAGAAATGGGAGTCTCAATCATTTTCCTCTTTAAAGGATCGGGTGGGGGAGACATGACAGGGTAAGTTTCTTGGAGGTTAAGAGGACCTTTTTCTTCTTCGTCCAAAGGGTTGCCAAGCCCGTCCAAAACACGTCCGAGCAACTCCGGTCCTACTTTGATATGCAACGTTGTTTTCAGCGGAACCACCTCGGAGGAGGGGCCTACTCCCGTCATTTCCGACATCGGGGAAAGAAACACCTCATCTTTTGTAAATCCGACAACCTCTGCCAATAAGGGGGTTCCTGGGCGTTTGATCATGCAAATTTCACCCATCTTCACTTCGGGTACGACCGCCTTGATCAAGAGGCCGACGATTTCGGTGATACGACCGTTCATGGCCGTCAGCGAGATCTCATCTAGCTGTTTAAAGACCGAGTCAAAATCCATAAAAAAGCCCGCTAGATCTGGGTGTTGAAAAGGTATTTGATGCCTTCAATTGCTTTAGACAAAACAATCGAAGAAAAATCCAATTGTTGCTGCGCCCGATTTAATTTCACCTGAGCCAAAAGAAGGTCTCCCGGATTCATCGTCTGTCCGTCTTGAGAATATTTTGTGATCATCGCCTGGGCACTTTCGAGCTGCTCTTGTCCGTCCCCAATCAAGGCGATAAATTTAGCTATAGGGTTCTGTAGCGCTTTAGTGTCTACGTCGGGACCTGTGTCGACACCCACTTTTTGTGCAGCTTCGCGGATGTTTGTATGGGCATCCTCAAGTTTGCTGCGCACTAGAAATTTTTGAGACGGTTTCAGTTTCAGGTTCGGGGTATTCAATTTTTGGTTGATGTCGCCCAGTTGCGTGGAAGTTATCTTCATTTGCTGCTGAACCGAATCCATAGTGGGGGGGCCACTAATATTGGATTGTGGAGAAAGGGCCTGCATAGGGGTGGGGCTTTGCTGCACCTTGTTTGCGGGCTCTTCTCTCATGTAATCGGCAAAAGGGCGTTTCCCCGCTTCTGAGCTGGTGTTCTGGTCGATCGGTGTCATACCGGGTATACTGGAGGGGTCGGAAAGTTTTGGGGGAACGTCGTTGTCTGCCATGGTTTATCTTCTTTTGTGGCTGCTGATTTCAGAGGGAGAGGGGGGAGCTTTGATAAAATTTTCGTAGAAATAACTGGCGTTTTCTGTCAATTTACGTATTTCGGGGTCTTTAGTTTTGTCATGTGTATTGTGAAGCATACTTGCCCCTTCTGCCGACATGTCGTTGCTGAATGTGAGGCACAATCCGAGAAGGGCCTGGGCAAACTCGTTGTGAGGCTCTTTTAAAAGGGCTTGTTTGATATGCACAATCGCAGGTTTGAGCTCCAATTTGAGCAAATGCATGTAGCCAAGGCCGATCTTTGGCATCACATTGTCCCGATCAAGGATTTCGGCCGCCTTGAATAATTTGACAGCGCTATCTTCATCTTGATGCATAATAGCCACAAATCCCGACTCAAGGAGAAGGACAAAATCTTTTTTGTGATTTTTAATAAACTGCAACATAGTGTCTCCTTACTATCCGCGCATATTCGAGATAGAGTTTTTTGCAATACCATTCAAACTGCTGATCACGTTAGATATGGAATCTCCGATTTGGGTCAAATTACCCATCATGAATTGCAACATTAAAAAACTGCCCGGGGATACCGAAGACATGTTTTTCGCCAATGATGCCACAAGACGCGCTACCTTGCCTTGAGCGTCAGTGTACTTATTGATCATCAGGTAGAATCCAATCTTATCACTTGGTACGGTCATACTATGCCCACCTAGTAGAATGTTTGAGGATTTTTTCTAGGGAAAGATAGCCGTGCAGAAGATGTCCTACATCTTCAAACTCTGCAGGATTTGTCCCGTTATGAATCAGAGTTTTGAGCTCTTGAATCCTTTTTTCACTTTTTTCCTGGATTAAGGCCTTTTTTTTTGGGTCTTTGAGTTCATTTTCCAAGTCGAACTTGAAAATTTCTCGCCCCGAATTATTTTGTCCCAACATGTCTTACCAACATTTCTTCTTTTAAGTCTTTAAATCTCATAAGTTAAGAATTGAAGTCAATTTTATATTTTACCCCATCCTTTTCCAGTAAGATCTCTTTTGATGTGATCGCTGTGATCAACATACCATCGAGCATTTTTCCTTTAGAAAGAATCCTGCCATTGATCAACACAAATGCCTCTATCCCATCTTTAATAGAGCTGCCATTCACTTGATATTTTGAGCTAATGTCTATTCGTGCTGAAGATTCACTTGTGTAGGTGATGATCGATTCGACATTTTCAACCCCTTTGATTTCGGTGATTTGATCGACGATTTTTTTGAATGTGCGTTCCTGCCCTTTTTCAACGGGTCCTGAAAGGACAAGTTCCCCCATTGAGTAGTTGAAGGAGACGGTTCCGAAGCCGCTTCTTGTAAGAATAGACTGAACCCTCTGTTGAATCAAAGCATTGATCACAAGCTCATTTTTAAGTTGGTTCAAATAGGTGAAATTGAGGGCTATGTACTCGAGAAGTTCGGCCTGCTGATCGATAGTTTCCAGGTACCCGCGCAAAACAAACTCTGCGGGCGCAATCGCCTGTATCAAGATTCCTTTCCAGTTTGGATTTGTTTGGATGAGTGCATTCGCATTTTGCCAGACTAGCTCATCGATAACCACTGTATCCTCCACATTTTTCAAAAAGGGGAGCTGATTGAGCAAAAAAAGCATCTCTTCATATTCCACTTCATTAAGAACATGACCTACCAGGAAAAGTTTTCCGGTAGGAGGATTGAATGTGTATTCGATTTTCGGATAGCGCTTGAGTACGGAGGCAACCTCATCTTTTTGCTTGCTGAAGGAGACCGGAATTTCATGGGATGAGAATAGTGATAGGAGGAAAAAGGTGGAGACGATTACGACAAAAGCCAGTGCGCCGAACCCAACGAGATGTTTGTAGGGGATCACCATTTTTTTGAAGGCCATTTCCCGACCCTCTTTCGTGTCGGTGTCTATCGGCTTCTCTTCAAAGAACGGGTTAAAAACTGTCTCTTCGATCATCTCTTTATCGATAAGGATCAGCTGCGTGGTGCCCAAAGAGATCAAGTCCTGCCCTTTGAGCTCGTATTGCCCCTCAATTCTACGATGATTCACGAAGATCTTATTGAGGCTCTCAAGGTCTTCAATTACGGGGATATTTGCACTGTTGAAGGAGAGGCGTGCATGCCTTTTTGAGACCGAAAGGTCGTTAAAAGCCACGTCGCAAGCGCCTTCATCTTTACCTAAAACAAGCGATTCTCCTTCGATTAGAGGGAATTCGGCGCCACTGTTAGGCCCTGAGATTACTTTCAGGTAAAAGCGTCCCGTTTGCTGCCCTTGCATCGAAAATTGAAATAGAGGCGCCTCTTTGGATAGAAATTCGTCGGCAAGCTTGGGTCCATTTTCCGATTCGGAATCCTCTTTTTTAACAAAACGGAATGTGTTCGCCCCTAGAGATATAAAATCCCCGTCGACAATCGTCTCTTTACCCTCGATCAGGTTTCCGTTAACTCTCAGGGGGTTTGTCAAACTAAGATTTTCTATCTCTATCCCATCTTCATTAAAGAGAAAAAGGGCATGCCTTCGCGATATGGAGGGGTCTTCTATTAAGCAGGTGGAAGAGTCGGGGTCGCGTCCAACAATTACCCGTTCTTCATCGGTCAAGTCGATTTTGAGCCCCTTGAGAGGCCCCTCTTCAGCTATGAGATAGTAACTCATCTATAACCTATCAAGTTGAAGGTAGTCATGCGCAATCTGTTTAAAAAAAAACAATCATTTACCATGAAATTGAGAAAACCGTTTGTTTTTTGTAACTTCTCTTTATCGTCAAAAACCCTTAAGATTGTCAAGCATGAAACATGGTTTGCCTCAACAATGAAGGCGATTTTTAACGGTTCTATTAGAGAGAATGTACTCTGAAAAGGATTTAAAAAACTATTAAAAATCATGATTTCTTTTCGAAATTGTGTTTCAGGTAATCCCATGCGTTGCAAAATTGCTCCAGTGTTTCCCAGAAAAGCTCTTTTGTCATGGGAGTGTAGACATACTGAGACAAAGTGATGTATTTTTCGTTTGGGTCCATCCCCAGGACAGTCCCCATCGTTGTTTGGTAGAGGTAATTCGCCTCCAGGAGTTGTTTGAACGCGGTCTCTTTTTCAGAAATCAGGAAGAGAAACAGGTTTGTCCGAAAAAATACCCCTTCGTTCGCAAGCTGTCTGAGTTCGATCTTGAGATCGGGCGACAAGTTGAGAAGGTAGTACCCCCCGGTCGTTTCCTTGATGAAATCGAAGGGGGTGCCGTGCTCAACAAGAAAATTCTTTAATATTTTTTCCAACATAAGTCATTCATCTTCATACAGAAAGTCTTAACGGAATGCAATCTCTACTTTTATTTCTTGAAAGAAATAGTCTGAATTCCATAATGAGGGAAACGTCCAGAGGGGGTTTTTTGGACAGCCGTTTTGAGGATAGATTAGAGGAGATCGATCTTTTAGAGATTAAAGATCTTGATTCGCTCATCCCGTTTTTTCAAGATGCCATGAAGTTTCTTAACCAGTACCGCATTGTGCAGGCAAAAGGCGATTTAGCCGAAAAAAACCGGCTGCAAAGGACGATCTTTATCCTTAAAGAGCTCCTTTTAGATTCGATGGACAGGATCGAACAGAGATTGAAACTGGATCCGGATCAACTGGAAAGCTATCTGGATCGTTTTGAGGATTTTAAGGTTGATGAGCAAGAGTTTTTAGACCTTATTCGTGCCGAAAGAAAAAAAACCTTCCATAAGACTCAAGCGCAGGCCCTAGACCTCGTTGCTAAAGTAAAGAAAGGAAAGACCAAAGTAAAAAATTGGATGAGGCCTTGAGATGCTCAAAGATAAAAACAAAAAAATGCTCGATTTAGCCTTTGAAAAAGGGGTATCGAATGCTGAATTCAGAAATTTCATCAATAATTTTCCAAAAGATTTCTTCCTTTTTTTGCACGAGGGGGTAAAAAGTCAAGACATCCGCTTCAAATTGAAGGCGATTAAAGTGACTACTGCGATGCTGGAGGCTTTAGATGATCAAGTGGATGAGATCGTTGCAAAAACGGGTTCGGAAAAAGGTTTGGTTTATTACGTTCTATTCCACGAAATGAATGGTGTCCGTGAATTTGACGAGGTAAAACAGTTTTGCAAGCAAAAAGGGCTTCTTTACGGGGATGCTGCCATGAATTACATAATGGAAAATTATTCCGAGCCCCCGAAAAAGAGGAGTAAGCCTAAAAAACCTCAAAAAGGGAAAAAGGGCTAGATGGAACCGGTCAATTCTATTTTTCGCCCCTCTATAGAAGGATTGGAGAGAATGCTTACAAAATCGGCTTATGATCCATTTTTATTCATTGGCCTTCAGGAGCTGTTTTTTCAAAAAGCATGCGAGGAGCTTTCTAAAAGCAACGGGCAGGGGCAAAAAAAAGAGATCCTTGTGGCTCTTAAAAAGATGGAGAATGCTCGGAATCTTATTTTAGAGAGGATAGTGGCTACCCCCGATAAACTGCTGGTAGCAAATAAGGAAAATTTGGATATTCTGCAGAACCAGATGGCTCGCTGCATCGACAAGTATGAAGGGATGATGAGGTTGTTGAAACCCAAAAAAGCAAGAGCGAGGGTGCGGACTCATGTTTAAAAGGGGTGGTTATGGTGTTTAAAAATTCTGATGTAGCATCGAAAGGAAGTTATAGTGACAGATTACAAGATGGGGATCCTTTTGACGACATCCTCACTGAGATCGCAGAACTCAAAGAAGGTCTAGAACAAGATATTCAGCATATTAAGGATCTAGCCCAAAAAATGGTAGCAAATCCCAACCAGATGAATGTGGGATATCTTATGATGCTATTTACAAATATTCCCGACCAAAACGATGCTTTGCAAACTGCAAAAACGGTCGGTGTGGCGAATGTCATCAAAGAGTCATGGTCGAAGTTATCCGCCGAAATGGCCAAGTTTGCACACTCAGAAAAATTAGTTTTAGGCCAGACCAAAATCTTCAATCTTGACGATCCTAACTTTCCGTATGGGTTGCTGATTGAGGGTATAAATCCTGATGGAACACTTAAAGTCCAAGCTCTTGGCTCTGACGGTAAACCGGATCCTACAGCCCCGGATCACGCTTTTAGTCCCTTTAATAATGATGGTACCCTTAAGTCCGGCGTCCCTTTTTTTGATATGAGTGGCTATGGAACATATAGTGGTGACCCGAGAGGGTCAGGGCTTACTTTTAAAGGGAACTCCGACATGTACACACCTTTGGGACAGAATATGATAAATGCCGACAATATTATGCACGAAAAAACCCTGCAGGATATGGACGACCTAAAAGGAGAATTGGACACTCATGAGCCGCAATTGGGTGGAGTCGATACAATTATATCGGTTTTAGGCGATAACATTGCAGCGTTTGCTACGGCTGATAACCCTGCTTACACGTTTCTTGCGTCAACTGGAGCACTTGGTAATTTGGGGAAGACGGATACCTCAATCATAGATGGATGCAGCGGAGTCCTTTCCAATATCAACTCCGCAAAAAACACTGTGGAAACGACGATGAACTCTACCGTGAGCCAGGCTCAGGTGCAGGCCAATCAGGTAAATGGACAGTGGCAATCGTCTATGACCGCAGTTGGGGGGTGCCTCTCGACATTCATGGACTCCTTGAAAACTTTTATCTCAAATTTTCCAAAGTAGCAGATAGGGGGGCTAAATTTAGCCCCCTCCATTCCCATGCATCGCACATCAACACAATTCCCAATAAATTTTTAACCCACTTTTTAAGAAGCGTTTACACTTGGACATCCTTTATTGCACTGATAATAAGTGGTTTATAGTTTGTAAAACTAATTAATTTAAATGCAGCATGATAAGGAAAAAGTGTAAAAAAATATTTAAAATTTATAAAAAATATGCTAAAATAATAGATAGGAAAGGTCTAGTTACTAGATCTAGCTTAAGAATAACGAAAGTATAGGGGAATAGTATGGTAGATCATAAAGGGGTAGCTTACGCTTACAAACTTGTACTTCAAGCCTATTTTGATACGAATGACGCTTCACAGGATATCTCCCAATGGGCGCAGTGGCAGCTTCCTCTTGCTACTGACCAAAAGCAGGTAACTGAAGACAGGATGGCGCAATTACAGATTTTACTTTCGATAAATCCGGATGTACAGGGCAAAACCTGGACCCAGACAGATTTTTCTAATCTGGGTATAACTGATTCGTGGCTAAAAAGCTTGCTTAATCCAGATCCAAGTCATGCTACCCAGCTACAAACTATTGCGGATGTCCATACGCTCTACTCCTCAGTTGCGGGGATTGTGACGACAACCGGTAACTCAGCTGACCAAACGTTTAGCCAGAACTCTCAAAGTGCGATGGGAGCCGC
>VGMF01000014.1 GCA_016866475.1 Chlamydiota bacterium
TTTTTCAATAAATTCATCGGCTTCAAGGAGACCTCCAGGTTGAACAAGCTCCAGATCTTTAAGTTCCGGATTATCTGATTTCAAGCGGACTAGAATTTCTTTTAGCTTTTCAATAGAGGGGGTGATAAGAGCTTGAGGCTCTTTTTCATCTAAACGAAATCCCATTTCGTTTAAAATCCCCATTTGTTTCGGGCTGAGATAATCAATCAAAGTCTGCGAAAAATTGGTGCCTGGTTGAAGGGACGGAAACTGTGTCTGATTCCAATTGTCAATATCTCCTAAAGGTTGGGTCGGACTCCATATAAGGAGCTCTTTGTCAGAGGTTGGGCGAGCTTGCCAACAGCATTTAAAGGGGGCAGTTGTTTTTAGGGTGACCTTTCCTGACGGTTTTGTCGCCGATGCACCGGCTGCCCCGATTTGAATACCAGCAAAAACGGCGGAGCTGATCTCTCTAACCTTTCCTAAAATCGGCTCCATGAATGGGGCCCTCGAAGAGGTTTGCTGTTGGGTTTTATTTGGGCCTGCTATGGAGGGGGTATCGCTCATAGAACAGCACTTAGCAGATCCAAAGGCGGACATCAATAAGAATCATTATTTCGAGGGGGATAAAAAACGACAAAAAATGGTCGCAAACCGCCCTATATTCTTGCTGGTTTTGCCCTCATTTAGATGCTTTTTTTGTCTCAATTTGCCTAGAGCTTGATGCAAAAAAGGACCCAAAAGCTTTTGGTTGAAAAAAGGAATGCTAAACCTCTCCCTTACAACGGGTTAAATCTATATGGAGGAAAATAATAAAATATGATATAATAATAATTAGTAATAATTGATCAAAAGGGAATCGTATGTTTTCACCCGTAAAGACTGGAAATCTAGAGGTGTCTACAAATCAAGATGCGCTTACACCAAGAACCCCTCGCGCATCCCCTTTTTGTATCGGAACGCCTTCAATGTGCAATACACCATCCCCCATTCATTTCATGAACCGTTTAGTCCACGAGCGGATCGGTTTGGGGCCCCTACCAAGCAAGGGGGTATTTTCCATGTCAAAAAAAGATCAAATACAGAAAAACAGCAGGAGTTTACACAATCTCATCCGCGATATGCATCAATCGAGATCCAATATCATAAGAGGTATTCCAAGTGAAGGTTTGTCCGAAAAAATTATTGAGCTGGAAAAAAAGATCCAAATTTATCAGAAATCGATAGAAGAGCATCATAAGTTTTTCCATTTTGACAAACCGGAAGATGCGATTGAAGCTGTGAGTCATCAAATCTCTTTAGCTTCTGCTTTGATAGATCCCCCTTTGAAAAAAAAGGTGTATTCTACAAAAAGCGTTGAAGAGAGCCAAGAAGGGCGTCTTCTCACGCAAAAAGGCTCTTTTTTACATCTGGCTTTGGTGTCTTTAAAACAAAACTTGGAGATTTTGAAAGGATACGAGAGAGCTAAAAAACTTGAATATCCGGTCAGTGACCTTATCAAAATGCCGGACGGACAGGAGAAATTATCCAATCTTTTTAGGTTCACAGAAACGAAATTTCATAGTGAAGTTGAGCTGGGACGAGGAGGTTGGGGTAAGGTGAATTTGATATCTTTCGGTAGAAAAAAATACGCCATAAAAACACCGATATCTCAAGATCGGGACGGTGGCGATAATAACGTCCATGATCGGGAAATCCTGGTACCTCTGATCTTGAATGGGCACCCGAATGTGATAAAAATCTGTGCAATTCTTGACGGAAACCCTATCCTGGAACTATTCCAGGGGGGCTCGCTTGAGACGTATTTTGAAAATGAAAACTTCTTTAGCGATTCCGATCTAGTCGAAGTGTTGGCAAAAATAGCCTCCGGTCTTGCCCATGTCCATGAAAAAGGGCTGATCCATAAAGATCTCAAGCCGGCTAATATTCTCCTAAAGTCCCCAGGTGAACCTGATCCGGTCATCATCGACTTCGGCAGCACAGTACCTGATGGTGCTGAGGAAAACAGAGGAATTGCCGGGACAGAGCTTTATATGGCTCCCGAAATGGTGGCGCGTCTTCACTCCAAATCTAAAAAAGGTTTTGATATGACGATGACTTCTAAGATGGATATTTGGGCACTTGGACTCATAATTTATCAAATGGCCTCTGACGGATCCCATCTTTTTGTAGAAAAGGGGGTGAGCCAAAAAAACTTATTAGGACGAAAACAGCCATTTGATTTGGAATTCTTGCTTGCTGCGCGGTCCGAAAGGTTAGAAAAAATAAAAAAAATGGCCTCTTTGAACCAGGCTAGCCTCCTACGAGAAGGACGAAAAAATTCTGTTCTAATTGAGGGACTTTTTTCAATAGCTGCAGACTGCCTTAATATGCAATCCTCAAAGAGGCCTACCGCAGCTGAGGTGGAAAAACGCCTTTTAGATCTTCAAACAAAGCTTTAAGGGATTTTTTGAAGAATTCTGGTCTACAAGTACCTCCTCCTCATTGACACCCATAGCTCCGTTTTGTTAAAATGTTTTAAAAACTTTTAAACCGGAGCTTCTCTTAATGAGTCACGTCGATGCCGCGTTTGTCGAAAGGCTTTCCAAGCTTGCACGCATTAGCCTCGAAAAAGACGAAATCCTTCGTCTTGAGGAAAACCTTGAAAAGATTTTAAAGCACATCGACAGGCTTCAGGAGGTCGATACTAAAGGGGTTACCCCCTGCTTTTCGGTGCAGCAAGAGCTCATTTGTCCCCAATTTGAGGACGAAACAGAGCCTCTGTTGACTCGCAATGAACTCATGAAAAATGCCCACGACTCGATTTCCGGATTCATCAGGGTCCCAACCGTCATCAAAGGAGCATAGTTTTTTATGAAGCATCTTTCCAAAAAAAGCGCAAAAGAGCTCCATGACGGGTTCATAAAAAAAGAGTGGTCAGCTTTGGAAATCGCCAAAGCGCATCTGGCAGAAATCGAAGCTCGCGAGGGGGAAATCCAGGCGTTTTTGGCCGTTTTTTCAGAAAAAACGCTCTCCCAGGCGGTGAAATTGGATCGTAAGCTTGCGCAAGGAGAGCCTCTGGGACGGCTGGCTGCGGTGCCTGTTGCGATCAAAGATAACATCCACATCAAAAACGAGAAGACCACAGCCGCCTCAAAGATTCTCGAGAATTATGTGGCCCCTTTTTCAGCGACGGCGGTAGAGGCTTTGGAAAACGCCGACGCCCTATTAATAGGAAAAACAAATCTGGATGCCTTTGCGATGGGTTCTTCTACCGAACATTCGGCCTTCAAAATCACCCAAAACCCCCTACGTCACGGCTACACTCCGGGCGGCTCTTCCGGAGGTTCTGCCGCTGCAGTTGCAGCCCATTTTGCCCCCCTTTCGCTCGGAAGCGACACGGGAGGCTCGATCCGCCAGCCCGCCTCATTTACCGGACTTGTGGGAATGAAGCCCACGTACGGCAGAGTCTCCAGGTACGGGTTGATCGCCTACGGCTCCTCACTTGACCAGATCGGCCCGTTCTCCAGAACTGTGTACGATAATGCCCTTTTGCTCGAGACAATCAGCGCGCCTTGCAAACTGGATCCGACAAATTTGCGTCTAAAGCAGATCGATTACAAAAATCAGCTTGAGGGGGAGGTAGAGAAAAAAAGCATAGCGATTCCATACCTGTTCTTAGAAAAGCTGAACCCAAAGGTGCGTAAGCATTTTGACCGTGCCGTGAGCCATTTCAAGGATATGGGGTATCAGATCAAGGATGTGGACCTGTCAATTTTAGAGCATTCGCTATCGGTATACTACGTTCTGGCAACAGCGGAAGCCTCGGCCAACCTCGCACGCTATGACGGAATTACGTTCACAAGTCGGGATCCCGAGGCCAAAACACTTGAGGAGGTGTACGACAAATCGCGCTCCTCATATCTGGGCCAGGAGGTCAAACAGAGGATCTTATTAGGGACAATGGTTCTTTCGCAGGGTAAAATTGACGAGTACTACATGCAAGCAGCTCGAGTACGTCAATTGATGAAGCAAAAGGTCGAGTCGATCTTTAAAACGTGTGGATTTATTATGATGCCCACCTCTCCCAACACGGCATTTCAAATTGGAGGGATCAAAGATCCTCTGACGATGTACTTGCAGGATATTTATACGATCTTCGCTAATTTAACCGGACATCCGGCCGTAAGCGTCCCCATGGGATTTGATGATGGGCTTCCCCTAGGACTGCAGATTGTTGCCCCCTACCACCATGAGCTTGATCTCTATAAGTTAAGCCGTCAAATGGAATTGGCAAATGCGCACCATCTAACCCACAAATAGAGGACTTTTCGGATGCATTACGAACATTATGAACCGATCATTGGGTTGGAAATCCACGTACAGCTCAACACAAATACAAAATTGTTTTCAAGAGCTCCCAATCATTTTGGTTCGGAGCCGAATACAAACATCCGCTACACCGACACGGCTCAACCCGGATCGTTGCCCCTTTTAAACAAAAAAGCGGTCGAGTTGGCGGTGCGGCTCGGGCTGGCAATTGATGCCAAAATCCATCTTTACTCCCGTTTTGACCGCAAATCCTATTTTTATCCGGACAGCCCCCGTAACTACCAGATTACCCAGTCGTTTCAAAAGATTTTGGAGGGTGGGATTGTTGTGGCCGATGTAGACGGTGTCACAAGAGAGTTCCAAGTAGAGAGTGCCCACCTTGAGGATGATGCCGGGATGCTGAAGCATTTTGGCCCCTTTGCCGGCGTCGATTTGAACCGGGCAGGCGTCCCTTTGATTGAGATAGTATCTACCCCTTGCATGCGCAGCCCTAAAGAGGCGGCGGCATACGCGATGGCGGTCAAGTCAATTATGGAGTATATTGAAGCTTCCGATTGTAACATGGAAGAGGGGTCGTTGCGTATTGATGTGAACATCTCGGTTCGAAAAAAAGGGGAAGAGAAACTGCGCCCTAAAGTTGAAATCAAGAACATGAACTCGTTCTCAAATATGCTCACCGCTTTGGATTATGAGATCAGAAGACAAATTCGGGTCTATGAAGAAAATCCGGGCGTCCCCTTCCATGAGGTCATGCCTAATAGCACCTACCGTTTTGACCCTGTAGAGCAACGGACAGTCTTAATGCGTAAGAAAGAGACCGCCGCCGATTACCGCTATTTCCCCGATCCTGATCTCCCTCCCCTTGTGATCACAGAAAAGTTCATTGAGGATGTGAAAAAAAATCTTCCCGAATTACCGCACAAGCGGTTCATCCGCTATACCGAGACGCTGGGGCTCACCCCTTACTCGGCAGGGGTTCTAATTGCTGATAGAGCACTCTCGAATGCTTTCGAAAAGGCGATTCACCTGGTGAAAAATCCGGTCTCGCTTTGTAATTGGCTTACAGTCGAATTTGTAGGAAGGCTTAATGAGGATAAGGTCCATTTTATGGAATCCGGCATCCCTATCGAAAATATCGCCTACCTGGTCACCATGATTGAAAACGGTGTGATCACAGGAAAAATAGCCAAAGAGATCAAGGAAGAGATGTGCCGGACCAAAAAACATCCCCAAGAGATCTACGACCAAAATCCGGATCTAAAGCCACTCAGCGACACCAAAGAGATTGAAGCGATCATAACGGCTGTTCTACAGGAAAATCCTGAATCGGTGACCGACTATAGAAACGGGGTACAAAAAGCCTTCAACTCTCTGGTTGGGCAGGTGATGAAAAAAACTAAAGGGAAGGCTAACCCCCAGATCGTCAATAACCTTCTTGTAGCGACAATAGCAAAGGACAGTGAGGATTAGCGGTTGCTAGGACTTTTTGAAAAGCCCGTCGTACTAAAAGGGATCGGGTTTTTCAAATGACATCTTTTGGTTTATGTGAAGTGTGCTTAATCGATAATCCTCCTGCTCCTAAAGCTGAGGTCTGCTTAATCGATAATCCTCCTGCTCTTAAAGCTGAGGTCTGCTTAATCGATAATCCTCCTGCTCCTAAAGCTGAGGTCTGCTTAATCGATAATCCTCCTGCTCTTAAAGCTGAGGTCTGCTTAATCGATAATCCTCCTGCTCCTAAAGCTGAGGTCTGCTTAATCGATAATCCTCCTGCTCCTAAAGCTGAGGTCTGCTTAATCGATAATCCCCTTAGCCTTAAAAAAGGGTCGGCTACAGTATATCTCTTGAGTCTCTTATCCGCACGGTGTGAAGCGTCTCAAAAACGGCGGCCACTACATATAGGGTAGTAAAAAAAAAGTAACCGAAGTAGAACCCTTTTACCCCCTTTTCATAATACAGGTTTTTTGCTGCAGTGAACGCTGAAAAACCTTTTGTATCATGCCCTTTGAGCATAGATATCCTGATGGGGTAGACTACAAGCGATTGGGTGATTAAAGTGAGTATCCAACTTAGCCTATCCGGATCTTTAATACGAGCAATCTGTAACCCTTTTCTAAATCCCTTTTGCAAGCGATCCATGAATCTTTCTTTAGACACCAAGCAAAGACATTTTTCAAAAACTGCGTGGGCAACATACCCTTTAGCCAATTCCTGAAGGGAAAAATCAGATGCGCACCGCGGTTTATATAAAACCTGGACAAGACTTTTTTCCAGAAGAAAATGGAACGGATTCACGATAAAATAGGGCTTTATAGATTCGAAACTCCGTTCAACTCGGGGAAATCCCCCCCCTAAAAATTTAAGAATTCTCTGCTGGGTGTAGTCTATAGAACTAAGACAAGTCAAATAGTTCAACGGCAGGATAAAAAGGTTTACTAATGAGCAGCGAGGAGTCCCGAGTGTTTTGGAATCGGTCCCGTAGCAGGCCATATATTTCAAAGAAAAAGCTATAGGGCTGGACATAACAATACAATCAAAAGCTACAAATAACAGAATACCTAGCACAGCGTAAGAAACAGGCGAGTCTCTACGGGGACAGTTTCTCCCCTTAGCCCCCACCATAAGCACTAAGGGTTCTAATTAAAGAGGTTTGCTTTTTAAAAACCGAATTTAATCGAATAGGGGTCATGCGCTGTTCTATTGTAGATTTTTCTTAAAGAATTTGTCAAGTGTAAGGGGCTCTGACTTAGACTCTAAGGTTTTAGTCTCTTTAAGAATTTGATAAATAGGTTTTGTCACCTGGTAATAAATTTTCTTACACTCGACAAACTCTCCCCCCTTTTTTCTGATGAGAGTTTTGTGCGGTCTTTTGAGATGATCAATTATAAAAATTTTATTGTATAAATAAATTTTTAAAAAAATTGAAAAAATTTTTTATTTGATTTAGTTTTAAGATAAAATCAGGACTTTTATGAACTCCAACAAAAGTTTTAAAATAATATATTTTTTTTTCTTTTTCCCAATTCTTACGCTTGCAGCAAACACCGGCTCAAATAAGGTTGCTGAAAAGGATTCTATGGAGAAACCGGCCCTGTCGGATGGTATTAGGTATGCAGGTCCAAAATTAAACGAAGATGCGCTGAATATCCAGATTGGAGCCGATTATATCATATGGGAAATCAATCAAGAGGGGTTAATCACGGCTGTCAACAATATTTCAAGTGTACCGGGTACAAGTGATCCTTACAAACCTATACCTGGAGTAGGAACAATCTATACTCCAAATACCAAAGCTAGAAATGGCTTTAAAGTCCACGCGGATCTGATTGTATCAACCTACGAAAACGTAGATTTTTTTGTGGAGTATATTTGGTTAGACAGAAGCGCCCCCGAAACCCAAGCCACCACAAACCCCGATTTTACCCATCCCCAACTTTCTGTTGGACCTGTAGTTTTTGACGGTGCAGCAACCACCAGTAATTTGACAAACATCAACACAGTATTTAAATTTGAATATAATCTTATAGATTTTGAAATCGGGCGTCTAAGTTCTTTAGCGACGAATATTTTTAGCCTTCGCCCTTTTTGGGGGATTAGAAGCACCTGGCAGACCGGTTATTGGAATACTGATTTTTTTGGGACAGCTCTAGATCAAAACTTTTTAACCCCTTCTATTCAATTAGATACCACGTATGTGCATATCCAACAAAAAACAAGCGGGGCCGGTATTCGTGGCGGTTTGGACTTTGGTTTCAATCTTTCCCCTAATAACAGCTATGTACAAAACCTCCTTTTAACGGGTACTTTATCGATGAGCGGTATCTATTGCTCTACGGACGTCACATGGGTCACCGGGGAAATTTTACCAACCAGGGTGAATAACGTGTATCAGAGCACGCAGCAGAAAATTTACAGAATTATACCTGTTGTAGATCTATCGCTTGGGCTGGGGTGGAATTACACATTTGGAGGAGAGTGTAAAGATCGCTACAACGTCGAGCTGCACGCGTCATGGGATACACAATGTTGGATAAACTACGGACAGTATACTGCAAACTCTTTGTACCAAAACGGACACCAAAATATGAATGTGCAAGGTTTAACAGTTGGGGGGTCCCTCTTCTTTTAATTTGGTCAAAAGAGGATCTCACCCCTTGCATCCCAGAGTACTTCTCAAGAAACCAAAGGGATTAATCTCTTAGAACGAGGAGCAAAAGCGATCGTCCTTGGTCCGCAAATTAAAGGATTGAGACCGATTTGGTGAGCCGGGTGATCGGCTGCTGCTTTCGAGGCGGAGGTTTTCATAAATTATTTTTGGGGCACCAAGAGCGGGCTAGGGTTTGGGATGGAAACGGTCAAAGGCCAACTGCAGATGGTCTTTGGTTAGGTGAGTATACCGATTGGTGGTGCGTATATCGCTATGCCCCAAAAGCTCCTGAATAGTGCGCAAATCGGCCCCCCCTTGTAAAAGATGGGTCGCAAAACTGTGGCGCAGAAGGTGTGTGTAGATGTTCTTCGATAGCCCGCTTTTTTGAGAGATGCGTTTGATGATCAAAAGAATCCCTTCCCTTTTCAGGTTCTTCGATTTATGGACAAAAAGATAGGGATTGGTATCATTGCGCATCTTTAAGTAGGCATCGATAGCCTCTAAAACAATTTCGGCTATCGGAACAATACGCTCCTTATTCCCTTTCCCTTTGACCCGCACCGTCCCCTCCTGCACGTCGTACAAGGATAACGAGGCCACCTCCGAAGCACGAAGGCCTGCCCCATAGATCGTAAGTAATAGTGCTTTTTCCATCGGAGTTTGGCAGGTTTTAACAAGAATTTCTATCTCCTGTATTGTAAGGGGACGGACAATCTGCACCCCTTTTTTAGGGGGATCGATATGGGCTGCAGGATTTTTTGCTATTGCCCCCTCTTTTAAAAGAAAGTGATAAAAACGGCGCAAGACAACGATCTGCCTTTGCTGGGTGGCAATGCTAAAGCTCTTTTCAAGGGTTTGTATAAAACGAAACAAGTCCTGCTTGGTCGCTTTTTCAAGAGGTTGAGGGGTCAAAAAAGAACAAAATTTCTCAAGATCTCTTTTGTAGCTTAGTATGGTATTTACGCTTAAACCACGCTCAGCAACAAGATAATCGAGGAAGCGAGATAGCCATTCCATACACTTAACGATACCTTGACAGATGAAAAAAATTCAACCCGGGACTTTTTTAGGAGTTAAAAAACGGTCCGATCGATAGATTAGGCAAGAAGACTATTTTGATAAATCTAGGGCTACGGCCCTTTTTTCGCCTACCCCATTTACTGCGAGGATCGTAGTACTTTCGATTAGCAATCTGAACTAAGCACCTGCATTTCGATTTCTTTGGACTGATCTTCTTCTTTATGCACTTTTCTTTTCAGGTCGGTGATGATGTTGTAGATGATCCCGCCCGATGCTATACACACAAGGGAGACTTGGATCCAAAGCTCCATAAAAGGACGGATAAATAGGGCCCCTGCGGTCAAAAGAATCATCGAAGCCTGTGTGATCAAGTGGGCAATGAACTGGTCTTTTGTATACTGCCCCTCTAGCATATCGGAGATGAAAAAGTAGGTGTCCACTACCGACCAGCCGACTGCGATTGCCAAGTTGATAATTCCAAATACCACATCAGCGATCCCCATCGTGACAAAATTTGCAGTGGTGCTCACAGCAATCGTTAGAAGCGAAAAGACCTGTATCACTTTCCACAAGGTGGAATAGACTTGGGTCGTTTTATTAATTTTTTCCAACAGTAACCCGTCCTGTTTATAGTAGGAGAGTCCTTTGCTGTTGTTCTCTACAGCCGAATCCCCTAGAATCCTACGAACATTTTTTGGTCCTATAAACCGGCCATAATGGTCTCTACGGGCCAACATGAAGGTCTCGATAGAATATAGTAGAGGGATATTTTCCTCATGTTCCGTAATAAGAGCATCCGGGACAATCTTCCTCTCTTTGATCTCCTGAAGCCTTTTCCCTTTGTCCTCTTCCAGTAACGGTTCGATTTCAACAAAGGTCAGGTTTTTTAAATGGTGTATGTCATCTTGAGTTAAAGTCGTGAGCTTATCCCTGATCCCCTTGATACCTTTTTCGTCGACCTCTTTTCGGACCTCTTCCACCCATTTGGTGCGCTCTCTTGCAATCAAAAAGAAAAAAGCCATGGAGAGGGACATCGAAAAACTTCCGGCAAGATGTATTGCCCTTCCCGAAATCTGGCTTAATCCGGTGTAGGCACCTATAACTCTAGTCATCCCCATAGTAGAATCTATGAAACGGGCCCCAAAACGGCCTTTGCCGTAAACGGCAAGCTTTTCGGAGCTAGGATCCCCTTTCAAGTCGCCGAAAGTAAGTTTTTTGGCCATCTTCTGGCTAAAAAAGCTTGCTGCAAAGCCGTAAATAGATACCAGAAGATTGAGGAACCCCCCTGCGGTGTTGGCTACTCGCCCTAAATGGTGGCTGGAAACAAAAGGGGTTATTTTACTCACCACGTTATTGAGATCGTATGCCGTATAAGCCCCATCTAGAATTTTTTGCGATTTCTGGGCCTTAGAAGAGATTTCGTTGACCCTTTGGGCAAGAGGATTTTCTATATCGTAACCGGTATAATGGGTTTTTGTTTCATTTATAGGGGAAGCGTGCCCGTTGACCACACGGGTTAATTTTCCATCTTCTGCTGGCCCATTTTTTCCTGCTTTTGTGAAAATTTGGACCACTCCTCTAAATGCCTCTACAATACTCATAATAAGATATTATAAATAAAAATTATTATAATAACTAGAATATTTTTAATCGTTGCCCTAGAAGGGGTTAAAAAAGCGGCTTTGGAACGAGCCGCTTTGAAGAAGAGTTGAAAGGGGAAAAACCATCCTAGTAGGATTGGGATTTACCGCATCCGCAAGAGCCTTTAGCGTTTGGATTCGAGATTTTGAACCCTGCCCCGTTGAGTCCTGAGGAGTAGTCGATCTCGGCGCCCAGAAGGTATTTGACCTTGTTGTTGTCGACGTGGATGTCCAATCCGTTGGAATGGAATACGGTATCGAGCGCCGAATCGGCCTCGGTTGAAAAATCGAGAACATACTGGTAGCCGCTGCAGCCGCCGGGGATGCAGTCAAACCTTAAAGCCGCATTCTCCATCCCCTCACCCTTGGCGATCTCTTTAAAAGCTTCCACCGCTTTAGAAGTAACAAGTATCCCATTAGGGTCAAGCTTTTGCTCTAAAACCGTATTAAGGGTCCGCACGAGGCTGTCTATCTCATTTTGATCATATCCGTGGGAAAGCATCCCCGCTTCGAGCGTCTCGTAGCTGCTCGCATGGCAACCCACGCAATGCAGCCCCGCGTCAGTGATCGACTGGGCCAATTTTTGGCTTTTTTCGGGAAAGCCGTTCAAGATCTCTTCGATCGTCATCTCTTTAGTAATCATCTTATGGACCTTCAATTAAAATCTAAATTTCACAGTGCCTTTGGAGGCGATTCTGCATTGGCAGGCCAGCCGTTCCACCCCTTGTCCCGGCTTGAGGTTTTCGGGCTTATGACCCAAAAAATCTTCCTCTGCCTCATTGTAAGGGGTCAAATGGTCGTCCCCCGCCACCACCTCGATGATGCAAGTTCCACAGATCCCCTCCTCGCATGCAAACGGGACCCCTGCCTCTTCGCAACATCCTTTGATAGGGGCTCCGTTCTCAAGGTCCCCCAGCTCGATCTCCTTGTCCCTGTCTATTACGACCAATTTTGTGTGTGACACGTTGTTTCTCCAAATAGAAGATTGTCTGCCTTAAAGCTCCAAATGTTTGGGTTTTTTGTCAGCCCATAGGGAGCCGGCTATGAAACTTGGTTGAGAGTTTACCAAAAAATAGCCGTTTAGGCAACCGATTAGAGACCTGTGTACCAATTTAAAGGGATTTTTTTCAAAAAACGATCGTTTCGCCCCCCTCCCCTTGGTAATAAGGACTTTAAAACCTCTTTTTGATAAGGGGGTTGTAGATTTCCCGGGTGCTATACCCCCTCTTTAAAAAAACACTGGGTTTTAAAGGGGCTTTTTTAGCATGGCAACAACGACGTTTAGAAATAAATCGTAATCTAACTCATTTAGGGAGTCCACGAATGTACGATAGAGTTCATGGGCCACCGATGAACCCAGATCTTCATGATCCAGCCATCCGTGGGCTACAATTAAGGTAGATGGCAAAAAATCTAAAAAGCGATTTAGTAGTGATGATTCTATAGTTTGCAACAATTTTGGGAGGCAACTTAGGTGCTCTTTTTCTACCGGGGGATCCAGCCTTTTATCTAAAGAGGTTAAGAAAGCCTCAGGGTTTTTTCTTGCCATGTCAAATTGTTCAGTGAGAAGAACCTTTATCCTCTCAAGTTCACGAAAAAACGGTCGAGCGTAGATAGCTTTCAGAATATCCGTAGGGCGATTTTGCACCTTATCGCTAAGAATATCGCGCATTGTCTCGGTATCTTTTTCGTTTAGGGGTGACTCTTTTTGCCAAGCTTCTAGCCACATTTCGTCTCTTAAAACGCGACTTTGAATAGTGAATAGGTGTTCTTTGAGCTCTTTTCCCTGAAGAAACGGCCCCCCGTCAGCGGAAAGAATGTCGAGACAAGCGCCCATGCCGAATTGTAAAAGAGACTCGAAAAGTTTCCACTCTTCTTCTGTTATCGGTTTTCTCTTTAACAAACAGAGATTAACGGGAGCTATAAAATTCCGGAAGTTTTCTTTGGCATATTCGAACTCTTTACTGAGTTCTGAAAATGTGGAAAAGATCATCTCTTTATAGGGTTTATAACCATCTGGGTACTTACTAAGTCTTACTAAAAGGGGGATGATATGGAAGCAAACATCGTGGATTAGATGGGGAGGGTCAGAGAAAATGATATCGTTGGTGAGCATTAGCTCCAAAAATTCTTTAAAAGCGAGAATTTCCGAGACCTGAACGATACTCAGTTCCTTAAGCTTTTCTTCGAGGACATTTTTTGTCGGAAATCTTAAGGTCTGCGCACCGGTATCGATTAAAATACCCAACTTTTTTAAAAATACCGTGGGAGCAAAACCTTGGTTATTCACGAGATGTTTAATATCGGAAAAATTCATCTGAAGAAAAGGGTACTGCTTGAGATTGAGCTCCTTAATCTCTTTGTCTGTTAATACTTGTTTGAAAACGAACGATTCTCCTTCTTGCTCCCAGCTATAAGCAAATACGAAGGGCTCCCTTCTTTGCACCCTTTCGGGCGCTAGTGGGGTCGAGCCGGTTGTCGTAACATTTGCTAGAATAGGCAATGCAACTGCTCCTAATGGGTCGTGAGTTTCTTGTCTAACTCTAGGGACATCTACAGGTACGGCGAAGTGGAGTGAACTCGGCCGTTTAGGCGATGGATCCATCATATAGCCTTTTAAATCTCAAAAAGTGGGGTATAATGCAATCGGTAATCCATACATTTTAATTAACCCCCTTTTTTTTGATTAGATCTATTTAGAAAAAAATGGTATAATTTGCCTCGAAAAGAGGTTTTGGAATGGTAAAATCCGTAAGTGAAAAAACCGGCGCGTCGGTTTTTGATGTGCATCAATCTGTAAATGAAAAGTTTACTCTTTTAATTTCGTTCATTTGCAGGCTACAAAAGAGTCTATCGAACACTTTGAGGACGATTCATGAAAAAGAGAAAGAACAGGCAGACGAGAATCTAAAGCATAGAGCACGCTACCAAACGGAACAACGGACTCTAAAGCTGGTAGAAGAACGTAACCTAAACAAATAAATCTTTCACTTTTTACACCTGGATCGGCTAAGATACTCTAAATGTTTACCTTAAGACCGATCTTAGTAGGGTTTCTTGCTTTCCTGTATATAGCTCAGACCCCGCTGCATCTAAATGCAGCAACGGCCCCATTGCATCTGGTTTGGGAGAGTTTCTCTCCGTCAAATAGCTGGGAGGCGACCTGGATTCATGAACTTTTAGAAAAAGTAGATCTCGAAATCGTTGAAGTTGTTGATCTTACCATGTCCAAGGTCTACCCAAATGCACTTTTGGTGCTGTCGAACCCCGAACCCAGAAAATTGGAGCATCTATTAACTCTTTACACCGACAAAGGGGCCCCTTTTGGAATCATCCAGCTTTCCGATGAGGAGCTGCACTACGCCAACCTGGATTATAAAGGGGCCTCCTTTATTTTAAAGAATTACTGGTCTAAAGAGCTTGCAAACAGGGAGCCGAGGGTACTTTTCATCCCCTTGGGGTATAAAAAAGGATTTTGGGACGGGTTCAAGGGGGCGTTAAAAGAGCCAAAAAGCCGGACTTATACCTGGAGCTTTGCGGGGAACGTTTCGAGGCCCCAGAGGCTAAAGATGGCTCGCTCTATGGGGACGATTGGAGACTACTTTTTTTATCGCGCAGACGGTTTCAATAGCCGGCACGCCCTTTCGACCTCCGAGTACAGGGGGGTGCTTTTGGAGTCGATTCTGTCCCCCTGTCCAATAGGTAACTGCTCTTTTGACTCCTTCAGGGTCTACGAATCGCTTGAGGCGGGGTGCATTCCTGTGGTCCAAAGCACCCATAAAGGGGACTATTTTGAAAACCTTTTAGGCCAACATCCGATGATCATTGTGGAGGATTGGAATGAGGCGCCCCAAATTCTAATACCGCTGCTGGAGGATCCTGACCGATTGAAAGAAAAGCAGATGGAATGTCTTGAGTTTTGGAAAAACAAGAAAAAGGAGCTGAAGGAGAAGGTGCACCGCCTCGTAAAGGAAGCTTTTACCACCTCGTAGAGGTTACTTTTTTTCTCCATTGTAGAAGAGCGTTTTACCGATTTTAAAGAGAGCTTTTTTTTGATTTTACAAGAGGCTTTTTGCGAATTGTTGAGGGGGAAAACAACTTAGAGAAGGCTTTTTTGGATTTTAAGGGGGCTTTTTTGCATCGTGGGCGCGGGTTTATATGGTGGGGACTTAAACTGTGAGCCCTTGCATGCGGGTTATATTAAAGGTCCCACTCCTCTTTAGAGCTCTCTTCTCCGTTGAGCATTGATTCGACAGTCTTTTTTAGGGTCATGATCCCCTTTCTGAACCCGCATTCCATAAGAATTCGGTTCAAATAGGTCATTTCGGTCTCATAATGGTCTAGCCTGGTCTGCAACCTGGCCAGCTCCTTCTGCATCTGTTGAGCTGTTGTCATAGAAAACCCTTACTCCCCCCTCTAGG
This sequence comes from Chlamydiota bacterium, assembly GCA_016866475.1. Classification (GTDB taxonomy): domain Bacteria; phylum Chlamydiota; class Chlamydiia; order Chlamydiales; family RGXB01; genus RGXB01. The sequence continues at coordinate 15,516 of VGMF01000014.1, forward strand.
AGGGGACCTTTTTATTAAAATTCTATACTATTATATATTAGTAAATATTTTAATACTATCGTTTCCCGTCTGGAATAGGACCTCAAAGTCTTAGTCTAAAGGAGTCAACTCTCCCTAAATAACTTATAAAATATTTTTTAATTTTACTTTATTATTTAATAAAAATTATTATATAATAGATTCATAAACGAAAAAACCAAAGGAAAAGTTTATGCATACAGCAACAGGAATCGGGCTAGGTAACAATCAAGGCCCTAGTCCACTTCAAGACGCTTTATCAGCCGGAAGCGGAGGCGAAGCAGGAGCAATCGGAGGCGGAGGCGCAGCAGCAGCAATCTTAACAGACAGTGTCGCAAGCAATGAATTTTCCCGATCAAGCCAAGAAACAGCGCCAGCGCCAGCGCCAGCGCCAGCGCAACGTTCGCTAGGGGAAAGAATTTGCTCATCTATCTCAAATCTTTTTACACGAAACGTAGCAGTTGCAGATTCAACACGTACCGGTTCTAGTGACGGACCAGCCACAGATGACGCGGGAGAGCCACAGTCAAGTCGTAACACTAGTGGTGTTCGTACAGGCTTTTTCCGATCTTTTCGTAGACCTGCCGCTGCTTCTTCAGAAAGGGAAGAAACATCCGCACCTGCAAAAGAACAGAGTCATCGTGAAAAATTAAATGCAGCAAAAAAAACATATAACGCTGCAATTGACGCGGCTATAGAGGATATTAATAATCTGAGTGACCCCCTAAAAGAACCACACGAGTATCTTGATAAGGTCAACCCGATGTTCTATTCAGAAGCCCGAACAGTAATCGGTGAAGCGCTAACTAGAGCAGAAGATGTCAGATTCAAATCTAGTAGTCTTCATAGAACTGTAGTGGAAAACGAATTGGATAATATTGGTAACAGTCTGAGAGAAACCAAAAAAGAAACAAAATTCGCTGTAAATCTATTTGAAATATCAAAAGCAATTGGAGACATTGCTAGTTATGATATGGGAGGATTTTTTGATCGCCATCTTAAAGTCAAAATTGATGGGCTCGACGGCTCCTTTACTGAATGTGGAGTATTTAAAAAGATTGCCCAACTGGCGTTCTACACACCTGATAAA
>VGMF01000015.1 GCA_016866475.1 Chlamydiota bacterium
ACCTCTTCTTCTGGAACATTGTCTGGATCTTCAACGACTTTCATCATGAAGTCTTCGTCTTCTTCATCGATAGTGGCAAGCTCTTCAAGTAGCTCTTTTCTTAATTTTTTTGCTTCGCTTAGCAGCTCGGTTGGGATTTCAATGGTGTCGTAATCTGCGCCCATGGTCTCGTCGTTGAAAACATACCCTTTCATGGTGATGAGATCGCACATCCCTTTAAAGTCCCCTTCAGCACCGATAGGTAGCTGAACAGCAAACGCGTTAGCACCTAGCTTATCGCGCATTGATTGGATCGCCCCAAAATAATCGGAACCGACACGGTCCATTTTGTTAACGAACGCAATACGGGGAACGCCGTAGCGGTCTGCCTGGTTCCATACAGTTTCGGATTGCGGCTCTACACCATCAACAGCACTGAATACGGCGACGGCACCATCGAGAACACGCAAGGAGCGCTCTACTTCAACAGTGAAGTCAACGTGGCCAGGTGTATCAATGACGTTGATTTTATGCCCTTTCCAGAACACGGTAACGGCAGCAGAAGTGATCGTGATTCCACGCTCTCTTTCTTGCTCCATCCAATCGGTTGTTGCAGCTCCTTCATGAACCTCACCGATCTTATGAACCATACCGCAGTAGAAGAGAATGCGTTCAGTACAGGTGGTTTTACCGGCATCGATGTGGGCCATGATCCCGATATTTCTGAGCTTAGCTAGGTCTTGTTTTGCCGCTTGCGACATGCTGTGTTTAATCCTTAAATCTTTTGCTAAAATGAAGAACCCACTAGGGAAGTAGTGGGTATTTTATTTGGCTTACCAACGGAAATGGGCAAAAGCTTTGTTCGCTTCAGCCATTCTGTGGGTATCTTCTTTTTTCTTAACGCTTGCACCAGTATGGTTATGGCAATCGGTCAACTCATTTGCAAGTTTGATGTGCATGGGTTGTCCTGCCTTTTTTCTGGAGTGGGTGATAATCCAGCGAAGTGCAAGGGATAAGCGACGAGCAGGGGTCGTTTCGATAGGCACTTGGTAGTTTGCTCCGCCAACCCGTCGAGATTTAACCTCGAGAAGGGGGGAAACGTTTTCAATTGCTTTATCGAAGCTTTCTTTGGTGTCGGCGCTTCCGACTTTATTCGCAAAGAGTTCCAATGCATCGTAAACTATGGTTTTTGCAACAGTTTTTTTGCCACGCTCCATGACAAGATTGATGAGCTTGGCAATAACCTCTGATCCATATTTTTCGTCAGCTTTGATCTCACGCTTTGCAGCTTGGTGTCTTCTTGACATGAATTCCTCTAGTGATCCTGACTATTTACCGCTCTTCGATCCGTACTTAGACCGCGATTTCTTCCTGTTTTTTACCCCTTGTGTGTCCAAGTTACCGCGAACGATGTGGTAACGAACACCGGGAAGGTCTTTAACCCTACCGCCACGCACGAGAACAATACTGTGCTCTTGGAGGTTATGGCCTTCGCCCGGGATGTAAGAGATAATCTCTTTTTTAGTTGAAAGTCGAACTTTTGCGACTTTTCTCAAAGCGGAGTTTGGCTTTTTTGGCGTCTGTGTATAGACTTTCGTGCAAACTCCACGCTTTTGTGGACAAGCTTCGAGGGCTGGACTTTTAGATCGTTTTTCTTTGGGCACTCGGGGCTTGCGAATCAACTGGTTGATAGTTGGCATAGTTGCCAGACTCCTTTTATGTCGAATTGAGAACACTATACCGCTTAGAATGAATAAATGCCAAATAGAAAATTCGTGTGAAAAAAACCTTTAACGCGTATTAGGAAAATATGGTCTTGATAAAAAGTCTTTTTTTCTTTTCGCTGTTCACTATTAATGACATACCGGATGGCATAAAGGAATTATTTTCCTACCACTACAATAAGAATTCTTTCGATCAAGAGCTGGCCAAGAGATCTTTGGATGTTTTTATCGAGGCCTTCGACCCCGATCACTCCTATTTTTTATGGAGCGAGGTAAAGCCTATGTTAAGCGCCTCCGGAAAATGGATCGATTTTACCCGGCGCTCCTTTGCAAACGGCACATTCGATTCTTTTATTGAAATACAGAAATTTTTTGAACAAGCGATTGAGCGTCGTATCCTTTTTGAAAAGGAGGCGATCAGGGAGTTATCAGAAAAAACGTTTGCCGATATGCACAAGATTGCTGCGATTCAATACGATCCTTACCCGGCTAATTTCGTTCAATTGAAGGCGAAAATCAAGGCTGAGATTGCTTACTTCACGGCGAGGGAGGTCTTGGTCGGCAAGCACAATTACGAGAAGGTTAAACATAAGATTTTTTCCTATTTCCAGAAGAAACAAAGGGAAAAAGAGCTTGAGTATGCAGAGAGGGGGCCTGCCCTAGAGGAGCATTTTTTTTCTATTCACGTTCTCAAAGCGGTAGCCGCCTCCATGGATGCCCATACCCGTTTCTTCAGTCCTGACGAAAAAAGGGAGATGCGGCAGGCATTATCCAAAGATTATAGTGGAATTGGTGTGGTCATAAGAGATTCGATGGAGGGCCTAGTCATTCAGCGTGTGATAGAAAATTCGCCGGCTGCACATGCGGGTGTCCAAGCGAAGGATATCATTTTACGTATTGACGGTCAGGATCTTGCCCCCCTCTATTTTAGGGAGGCAATAGAACTCTTAAGCGGGCGCAACTATACAAAGGTGCGCCTTCAGATACAACGGGGAGATCAAAATTTTGAGGTAGCTTTGACAAGGGCGCCGATTTTGTCCCCCGAATCTCAGGCTCAAGTGACGATTTTTCCTTTTGGAACCGGGACTATAGCCGCCATTCGCCTAGACGGTTTTTTTGATAACGAGCAGGGAAATTCTGCGACCCAGCAGCTCGAGTCTGCCATTAATTCGGCACAAAAAGGTGAGGATTTGAAAGCTGTTATTCTGGATCTTCGACGCAACACTGGGGGTTTTTTGACCCAGGCGGCGAAAGTTTGCTCCATATTTACAGGGGGAGGGCCTATTGTTTTGGCCCGATATGGAAATGGTCAGATCAGTGTCGTGAAAGAGAAAACGGGGAGCCCCGTCTACTCCGGTCCTTTGATCGTGTTGATTTCTAAGCTTTCAGCGTCTGCCTCCGAAATTGTGGCGCAGACCCTAAAGGAGTACGGGGTTGCTATTATTGTCGGCGACGTCAACTCGTATGGTAAAGGGTCAATGCAGTTCCAAACAATCACCGCAGACGACCCTTACTGTTACGCAGTAACGGTTGCCAAGTACTATACGATTTCGGGCGCTTCTGTCCAGTTAAAGGGGGTGCAGTCTGATATAGTGGTCCCAACAGAGTTGTCCCAGATTCCAATCGGGGAACAATTTTTGAAATACCCCTTGGGTTATGACACGATTACGCATAATTTGAAACAGCTCCCTATTGCCAAAAAGGATGAAATAAGCCAGGTTTTTTCGTTTTATCAATTGCAGAACAAGTCTTCCAAAATTAGAAACTGGATTGGGAAACTGAGATCATTCAGTGAAAAAAGGGAGCTACGGCAGGATGTGATAGATCCGGCGCTTTTTGAGGCGCAGGAAATAGCAAGAGACCTGGTCATGCTTTTAAATACCTCCCAAAATCAACAGTAGGCTTTTTTTTAAAGAGTTGTCCCCATACCCCCAGATAAAACAGTGGGCCTTAAAGGTATAAAAAGCACTTCTTATTGCTATAAATTCGCTCTTGATGCTATGGTATTGATCACCATTCATTTGAACGGCTTGGTAGCTCAGTCGGTAGAGCAGAGGACTGAAAATCCTTGTGTCGCTGGTTCGATTCCGGTCCAAGCCACACCAGCGGAGACATTTTCAGAAATGATCATGTCTTCGCCTTTTTCATTTTGTAAACCCCTGTTTTTCTGAAGGATAAGAGCAAGTGCGGGATTCAATACGCTGGTTCGATAATTTCCATCTTGAAAGACCAATTTTGCGGGGAAGATCGAACCAAGCAACATTTTTTTAGCTTGCGGCCCTGCTTCTTGAAAATACCAGGTCAAATCCTTCAAAAGGCTCATTCCATAGCGGGCATATTTCTCAAATGCTGTGTCTGAAACTTCCAAATCGCTGATTTGAATTATTAGCCTATCAATTTGTTCGTTTGTGTGAGCTTTCAGTCGTTTGTAGGAATCTGCGTCCATGTCACCAGAAAGAAATCGTTGTTGATCGAGTTTTAAGAGATTTTGTTTGTGTCTATCGACTTCTATTCTTAGCTTATTGATTTGTTGATCGCGATCTCCTTCTTTTGCTTTAAACAGGACTTCCATCATTGCCATTTGGAGATCGATAATTTCTTGAGGAGGTTGCAATGTTCCTAGAAAATGCAAAAAGCGTTGATTAGCAAAGTTAGCATTGACGCGAGCTTTGCATGCCCTTTCGCAGTGATAATAAGGAAATTTGCCGCCATTTCCTGAAGAAATGCTGCCCGTCCATGTTTTAGCACAGCATGGGCAGCTTAAATGTCCTCTTAAAGGAAGTTCTTCACGCAACTTCTCCCTAGTGCTTGGGTATGAGCTGGCTTCTGTTCTTTTATTTAAAATTTTTTGAACTTTGGAAAACAGCTCTTCAGAGACAATTGCTTCGTGAATCCCTTGATTCAAATATCCCTCTTCAGTAACCGTTTCTGGAACATAGACTTTGCCTGCATAAACAGGGTTGCGAAGCATATTGCTAAATTGAGACTTCTGGAGTTTTAATCCATTTTTCCATGATGCTTTTCTGACGTCTTCGATTGGAAAAGCTCCTGTTGAAAATACCTCGAAAGCTTCACGGACAAGAGCAGCCTCTTCATTAGGAACTAGTACTGGTGTTCTTGGTGAATTACGATCTTTTGAGTACCCTCTAGGAGGGTTACCATGAGGGAAATGCCCCTCTTTTAAGGCTCGGATAATACCTGATTTTGTGTTTCTAGCACGGATGCGGTTATCAATCTCTGGAAGAGTCATATTTAACATGGTGAGTAACAGATTTGCTGGATTATCTGACTCCTCACCATCGTCTAAGGTAATAACTCGAGTCCCAAGTAACTGTAGTTCACGATTCATTAAAATAGTATTTTCTACGTTCCTTGAAAATCGACACCATTTTGTTACAAACAAATAGGAAACTTGTTTTTTATGTCTCTTAAGATAATCCAGCAACTGTTGAAATTGTGGTCTTTTGAAATCTTTAGCACTATATCCATCATCCTGAAAATGACCGACAACATGAATCCCTTTTCGGGCACACTCTTTGCGTAAAACATCCTCTTGGTTGGCTAAGCTATAACCATAGTCAGCTTGATCATCTGTTGAAACGCGAGTGTATAAGATTGCTGTCTTCTGTTTTTGATCTTTGGGTGAGTATTTCATATTCAATCTGACAAAGCCTCTCTATGAATTCTTTAATGATTTTGGCTTCACCACGGAAGTATTTCTTCCCATTACGATTGAGAATCTCCAAGGTTTTCTCTTCTGAAAGCATAGTGTATTCCACTGCTTTATGAAGGGGAGCCTGAGTTCCTCAAGGGAGCCTTCTGTTTTTTGTAGCACGATGTTCCATCGTGGATAATTAAATGCCTGCATAGTTAGCTGTTACACTTTTTTGTGGATGGTTCTTTTCCTAGTCTTGACGATCCCATTTTCATACTGATTTTCAATGGTCACACTTTCGTAGCCTTCTTCCAGTTCATGCTGTTTAGTTGCACCTGAAAAGCTTTTTATAATCCTCACATCAGTGATTTCATTTTTCTTTTTAAGAATATGTAAATAGTCAAAATCTTCAGTATTCATAAGATCGATAACATGCGCTTGCTTAGTAGATACGGTTTGTTGAAGAGGAAATGACCATTCAATCTTTTTGCGTAAAATTTGATTTAAAAGAGGGTTTAGAAAGATGCTCGTATGCGACTCAATGGTTCCCATACTCAAGTTTAGATCGACTTCCTCATGAAAAAGAAATTCGCCATGCCCATCAGGAAAAATCGTGAAAAAGGTAGGAAATTTCATAAAAATCGCACCAATTAGGTAATAGTCAACGAAATCGATTGAACTGTCAGAAGAGATTTTTTGAAAAAATGAAGGCTTTGCCTTTGCAACCTGTTCCAGAGATACCCCTAATTCCCTAACTTTTTTGATCACTGATAGCCATAGGGTTTCAATGAGATTAAAGCGACGCCAGCCTTGTGATGAATCTCTTTCACATTCGATTAAACCTAATGAGTCCCAGTGGGTCAATACTCGATAGGAAACATCGCTTTTTTCTATCTCGAGATGTCGAGAGTGGAATCGTTTTATGATTTCATTAGCTTTTACAGAATCACAAAGCATTCCGAGATTAATGAGGAAAGAATCTCCTCTGAAAACAGGTGGCTTACAAGAATTTTGGTCTTCCATATGCATCCTTGATTTGAAGAATGCTTAAACCTAACATATATGTAAGATTTATGAAATAGAAATCGGTAAAATTTTGGTAAACTCAGTACGAAGTAGGGAAGTTGTCATCAAACAAGTCGCGCGAAAGTCCATCCCTGTCTGGCAAATACTTGATAGAGTCTACTTCTGCCTTCAGTTTACTTTCGAGAAGCATGGCAATAGAGAAAAGTTCCTTTGTAGGAAGAGAGCCAAAATCACGGCTAGACAGCTCTTCTAGAGCCTTTTTAAGACAGCCAGCAAAAGCTTCGATGCGTGAGGTTTTTATTACGCGATACTTGTCTAACAGGGAATCAACGTTAAAATAAAGCTGATTGACTATCTGGTCATCACACTCTTGTGCCCATTTAAGAAGGGTTGGCTTTGAAACGCTGATGGTCTTGGCTATTCTATCATAAGAAACGCCTAGAGCACGCAGGCGAATAAATTCTTCTTTTAAATGCTGATTTTTCATAGGAATTGAAATAGGTTGTTTCCTAATTATAAACAAACCTAGAAATCAATATAGAAAAACCTATTAGATGATCCGATAGCGGATTAGAGTAACTCCATCTTTTTTCTCGATGGGCAAAATGGAAATATGTCCAACCTCAGAGGTGTTATTAACTTGAGTGCCGCCATCTGCAACACTTCCTACTCCCTTTAGAGTTAGAAGTCTTAAAGGCTTGTTTGTTGGTAATCCTGGCTGAAGATAAATGGTTTCACGTTCGAGTTCTTGAGCATCAACAAGACGGAATGAAAAGGGCAAATCTTGAGCAACAAGCTCATTAGCTTTTTTTTCAAGCTCTTCCTGAAAGTCTTTTTCTATTGTCCCTTGATAGTAAATCACGGGTTTTTTCTCATGTTCACCTTTAAACGGCATCAATGGGGAGGGAGAGTAGCCTAGTAGGTACAGAGCAAAATCAACAACATGTCCTGCTGAGTGAAGGCGCATATTGAGATAGCGTCTATTCCAATCTAGAGTTCCTTTAACCAGTGTTCCAACAGGAGGGGGTTGATCACCTTCAACATAATGAAGAATCTTACCCTCTTTTAGCAAAACCTGACTTACCTTCCCTTTCCAGGTATCTGTAAAAAGAAATCCTTGATCAGTTGCTTGCCCGCCACCTCTTGGATAAAAAATAGTTTTATCTAGTACAAGCAACCATCTCTGCTGCCCATCGCTTTCTCTTGCAACTTCGAGAATAGTGGCTTCCATTTCTTTCAGGTAAGCATTTTCGAGGTAGAGAAGAGCTGTCATAGGGACCTTTTACTTTGAATGTTTAGATATCTCTGAGAGAATGGAACGTATTTCTTTAACATCTTGCTCTGAAGTATTCCATGAGGCAATAAAACGAACTTCATTTTTTTCAGCATCCCAAGGGTAGCAAAAGATTTTCTCTTGAATTAATGGAATCCATGACGTAGGCGCAATGAAGAAAATCTGATTAGTTTCCACAGGGTAACTCAGGGAAAGGCCAGGAGTAGATTTAATGATAGAGGCAATTTCTTGCGCTTTTTGATTCGCTTGAGTGGCAAGCGTATGCCACAAGTCGTTCTTAAAAAATGGGATGTACTGCGCAGATAGATATCGCATTTTAGAAAGCAGTTGCAGCATTTGTTTTTGAAAATGATCGCTGCCTTCCTGTAAGTGAGGATTAAAAATTACAAGAGCTTTTGCTCCCATCAACCCATTTTTAGTTCCTCCCAGTGATAAGATATCGACCTGAGCGGCTTCGACAATTTCGTGTAACGACGTGTCTAGACTAACCGCTGCGTTGTATAGACGGCTTCCGTCGATATGCATCAGCAGATTTTCCTCTTTGCATAACTTTGCAAGAGTCTTTAGTTCCGCAAGCGTATAAACTGTGCCTATTTCGGTAGGTTGGGTAATCGACAAAACACGAGGAGCAGTAGAATGTTTGCCAAAAGCTCGTTCTTTTTTTAGTTTTCTTACTATTTCGTCAGCCGTGACCTTACCTTCTTTATTTGGAACCGTCAAAAGTTTGCATCCAACAAGAGCTTCAGCTGCCCCAGACTCTTGATATTGGATATGAGCAATGTCCGTACAAATAACCGATTCATAACCTTTACAACAAAGTCTAAGAGCGAAAATATTTGCCCCTGTGCCAGTGGGAACGACGAAGACCTTACATTTGCTTTTAAAAACTTTTTGAATAAGGCTCCCTGCTTCTTCCGTCCAAGCATCTGAGCCATAGGAGGGGGCATAGCCTTCGTTTGCTTCAGTGATGGCTTTGATGATAAGCGGATGGGCTGGTGTCCAGTTATCGCTTGCAAGGCAAATTTTCTTTTGAGTCATCGGAAATCTCTTTTGAAAATAAGAGTAAAGAGTACACAATTGAAAGTAAAAATTCAAGAGGAAGTCGACGTTTTAGAAACCTCAATAACGATATAGATATATGAAAAACAGAACATTTCAGAATGTAATTAGATTCTTGCTAATGGAAAGAACAGTAAAAAGTTATGAAAGACTAGTTAATAAAAAATTCCAAATATTGGATGCCATTTCAGGAAGAACGGATTGGTGCGATTTTGTTGGAAAGGATGAATGGGGTGAGTGCACAAATGTTATTCAAAATGATCAAGAAGCGAAGCATCTCTTTCAAAATCTATTTAATATAAAAGATTTTCAAGAATTTGAAAAAATGTACGGTGTTAAAGTAACGCCCAATTCTATTCCCTCTAGTCAAGGGGGGGATTGGAGAGAGTACCGTGTAGATACAAAAAGCAGGCTTCAAGCTGGAATAGAGAAAAAACTAACCATGACATATCCATATCAAATGAATTCCTTTTTAAAAAAAGGAACTTTGATTGTTGAAATACTAGACCCTTCATTTTGCGGATTTGAAAAGGATATAGAAATTTCAAGCTCCTATTTAGATAAATTGGCGGTTGATATCGATCCGCTTTTTCAAGAAAGCTGTTTTAGCTCCATTTTACTAGTTGATGCACTGAATCCATTTGACCAAGACGTTGAAAACTCAACTTATAAATTAAAGGAGAATTTTTAAAGCTATGAAAACGCCTCCTAACAAAAAACGGTTAAAAAGTAGCAAAAAGGAGGAGGATTTCTTTGGTTCTATTTCTGTATAGGAGGTAGATGAAGAAAGGAAATGGGGGTCAACAAGCCCTTTTTGCTGCTAAACCCCTCTTTTCCCACTGATTTGTGAGGTAAGGCTTCACTTTGATAAGGGGTTCTAGCTCATAGAGAAGCTTCATTCCCTCGACGAATTGGTTCGAGAATGCTCCACCGCTCCCCATTCACCTTAAAATAATAGATAGAATAAGCCCTTTCAAAGATCTCTTTCCTCCCGCTTTAGGACTTTAGTTTGAGATTTTGTCGTTCCCCCTCGCTTTTATTTAGGGAAAACCAACCGGGTGAACCCTTCTTTAATACCCTGCTAATCAAGAAGTTGATGCATACAGTTAGAAAAGTACCCAAAATAGGGGTGGTTATGTATAATATTAGACTGAAGAAGCCCCTCTTTAAGGAAAAATATGGCCCTATATACCCTGACCCACCCTTCTGCGTCTGTCGCCCGAGGCATTGAAAATTTGATTCTTCTCCAAGAGGAGAGGGAAAATTTTGCTGTCAGGGCTTCAGTTTTCGTGTTGAGTCGTCTCATTGGCCTTGTGGTTTTTCCAGTAGTTGTATGTTTGGAACTTGTTTTCAAAGATATCCCCAAGCTCTGCGTAGCAATTGCTAAGGGAGGGGTAAATCGTCGCTTAGATAAGATATTGAGGCGTTTATTGACCCTCATTTTTACACCTCTTAGTCTCCGTTCTGCAGATGCGCTTTCCCTTTTCTTTCTGAAACAAAAACCTGAAACAGCTGTGCGCCCATTCGGTGTGGAGTTAGAATTTGGTAAAAAAGTGGAAACTATTCATCAGCCTAAAACTGTAGAAGAGCTTCAAGAGATTGTTAAAAAGGCAAAAGAGGACGGTAGACAAATATCTGTGATTGGTGCCGGGATGAGCCAGGGGATTCAGACCGTTCCGGTGGACTCTAAGCAGATTGTGATTGATACCAGGCATCTAAATAAGATTGAGCTCAAACAAGATTTAGAAGCAGTTGTTGTGGAAGCCGGAGCCACCTGGGAGCAGCTGCAGCTTTGTTTGGATCGCTGTGATCGTTCTGTCATTGTGAAGCAGGCGTCCGATCCTTTTTCTGTAGGCGGATCGATTGCGGGAATCAACTGTCACGGGTGGGCCCACGATGTCGGTTCGATCTCTAAAACCATCAAAGAGATGACTATAATTGACAGCGATGGGGAGCTAAAAGTCCTAAAGCCTGAAGACGAACATTTCAAATGTATGATCGGTACTATGGGGTATTTCGGCATCCTTGTAAAAGCTGAGATCCAGATCGTAAAGAATGCCCTTCTGGTCGAGAGCGCCGAGGAGATTGATATCAGCAGGTTCTCGGAGTATTACGAAACTAAGATCAAAACAGGTCAGGTTCCTTTATTTGGTGGTAGGTTAAGCCTTGATTCTCTTCATAAAGATCCACTCACGACAGTCTGTATGGATCGCTTTGACTTAGATACCGAATCGGAGCAGGGGAGCCAAAGTTCTCTCTCTCACATCCAAGCCGAGCCAAAAAGAGGGACCCGCTTTGAGCGGATTGCACTGAGTCTTATCTCCCAATTATATTTTCCAACAACACAACGAATTCTGAGCTATTTCTGGTCAAAAGAAAAAGCGGCGATGTTAGAGGGGCGTAAAATAACAAGAAATCAAGCTTTGCATCCGCCGATCAATTCATTTTTTATGCTGCACTCTTCCAATTTGCATGCCCAGTGGCTTCAAGAATATTTTTTGACTAAAGAAGAACTGGAGCCTTTTTTAAGATTTCTTGGAAAAACGGTGAAAGAAAATCGGGTGCGTCTCATCAACGCTACCATTCGTCCAACCCCAAAAGATGATTTGTCTATCTTGCCCTATGCAGAACAGGACCGGTTTGCTGTTGTGATCTGCTTTGCACAGAAAAAGACCAAAAAGGAGATCGCAAAAACCGAAAAGTGGATCAAGGAGGTCAATGCCTATCTTCTATCGGTAGGGGGTGTGTTTTACCAGGCTTATATGCCGTTCGCCACTAAAGAGGAGTTCGAAAGATCCTATGGAAAGGAGCGGGTCGAGCGGATGCGGAATTTAAAAGATACATACGATCCTTCCCATCTTTTTGGGAACGCCCACACAAACAAATATTATGATAGGGGAGATTAAAGATGGCGTCGGCAAATGAAGTAAGAAATTTCCCTTTCATACCAGAAACAACCGGCTTAGGTGGAGGGGTAACTATAAATCCCCCTTTATTCAAACACATCTTGAAGACAACAGAGGCTCTTTCTCCTTTAAGGCAGGTATTTCAAACGACCCCCGAGATGAAGGGCGAATTTGCAAAATTTTTAAAGACCATTTTTTTCCAGCTTGATGAGGAAAAAGTGCTTCAAACTATGGAGGAGATTTTAGCAGATCCCTTGAAAACTGACGAGCAGGTTTACCTAGAGATTGTTGACAGAATTGACTCTATGAAAAAAGCATTTGCCCCTCTTCGGCAGCTGTGGGCATTAAGAGTTGTTAAGCTTGGGATGGCACGTCAAGCCAAAGAGCTGATGAAAGGGTATGAAAATAAGAAATTCCAAGATTACCTAGAAGTTTATAACCGTCGCTATTGTGATGTGCTGCGAAAAGTGGCCCATCTTCCATTAGGGGGTAGAACGATAGCTTTAGCAGATTTCCCCTATAAGGGGGGGATTCAAGAAAAATTGGAGGCGGGGAGTCTATTTTCCAAATTTCCGTATAAAGACCATATAGCTCTCAACGATCGGGATTGTACGGAACCCTCTAAGCAACCCGAATTGACATCGAGACCTATAGATCCGATGGAGTTGGGGGATAAAACGATCGATTTACTCGCTGTTTTGGGTGGTCTCCACCATATTCCCGAAAAGCGGCTCGAGCCCTTTGTAGAATCGCTTCACCGGGTCCTTAAGCCGGGTGCAGTTCTACTCTTAAGGGATCATGATGCAGGGGATGAAAAAGTCAAAGCCATTGCCGCAGCAGTCCACACTTTTGTTAACGCAACTGCGAAAGTCTCTTGGCAAGAAGAGAGTCAAGAAATCCGCACTTTCAAAAGCTTGCAAGATTATAAGCAGCTGATGATTGACAAAGGTTTTGATTGTGTAAGTCCAAAAGCTCTTATCCTGAAAGATGATCCTACTAGAAACGGAACTTTAGCATTTGTTCGCCGACCTAAAACGGAGGAGGAGCTCTTGCAGGCAATCTCGTATAGAAATGACCCCCTTCGTCCTAAACAGGGGACGAGAGCTACCTGGATCGAGTGGGGAAATGTCCGTTCTTCCAAACAATATGCAGAGTATATTCAAAACCATCCCGCCTATAGTTTTGACTCAATTGGCCATTTGAGGCAGCACTTTAGATACTTTTTTGAGTTTGTCAAAGAGTGTAGGGCTGATAAGATATCCTGGGGTGAGCTCCTTTTCTCAACTGACATGGCGATGAATCTTTTTATCCTTTTAGCAACAGCTGTCCAGTGTTCGATAGGGACTGTTGTGTCCATTCCAAGCCGTCTATTAGCAAGGATGCGGTACGGAAAAAATTGGGCTGATCAAATAGAGCTGTCAACTTTGGATAAATATGATGCTAAAATGGAAAAAGAGTACTCGGAATTTATTGATCACACCCCCTTTTACAGTTTTGGGCATATTCAAAAAATAAAAGAGCTTTGGAACGCAGTCCTTGGCGCAAAAGAGGGGTATTTCACAAAGATTGCCAACGTCCCCGGTGCCATCTTAAGGACGTTTACCCTCCTTATTAAGTCGGCTGTCTCCGCCCCCGTGCGAGCTATCTTTACGGGTCAGGCGATAGAGCCCGATAAAGTCCGTTTAGAGATCAATGATCCGGAAAATCTTATAAAATATGTGCAAGAGGAATGGGCTCGAGAAAGAGGCCCCAATGACAAAGACAAGGAAATAGAGGTGATTTTTTCTGTAGAAACCGGCAGAAAGTACCTGCTTATTCCCCGTTACCGTCCTTGCACCGAAATTTTAAAACTTATAAGTAAAAGACCCTCCATATCTTTGATCAACATAGGGGGGAATGAGTCGATCTCAGTGGATGTTCTTTTTAAAGATACTGCTTTAGACCGTTCGAACCTCCCTTCGTCTAGGCTTGTCTATCAAATGCCTAAATTGCAAGATAAAGAGGGGAGACTCTATGCAACTTACCAGGTGGCCACAAAAGATTTGGATAAGTTTATCCGGTCGATTCGGGATGAGGGGTCCATAGAATATATTCATGAATAGCCTCCTTGCAATCCCAGGAATGATGCAAGGGATCCTGGGCGGAACAACCGCTACTAATCGCCTGAAGAAGATGTGTCTAGAAGGGCTGCTCGTTGAGCTCTCTACCGGCCCCTTCGACCCTTATAAAACATTTATTTTAGCCGAACCTAGAAACAAACCTAGAAAAACATAGAAAATCAATCTTTCTAGGTTCGATTCTTGATCATTTTAATATATTGATTATCAATAGATTACATCTACTAAGATTTTGTCGTTTTCGCCTCATTCGGTGCACTTACATATGTAATATACAAATCCACCTGATAAAATTACGGATTTACAATATTCAGAAGAAGAGATCCGAGCAATTGTTGAAGAGGCTGCTGATCATGGAAGTTATGTGATGGCTCATGCATATTCTCCTAAGGCTATTCAACGCTGTATGCATTGTGGGGTTAGAACAATTGAACACGGAATCTTGATAGATGAAGACACAGCGAAATTAATGACAGCACGACAGGCTTATTTAGTTCCTACTTTAGTTATTTATCAAGCACTGGCTGAAATAGGCCAGAAGTTAGGGTTTCCTCAGGAGAGTTTGCAAAAATTAGCTGCTGTGCGAGAACAAGGATTACAAGCAATCAAAATTGCACGCAAAGCAGGTGTAAAAATAGGCTTTGGTACAGATCTTTAAGGATCAGAAGCCCATAAAATGCAATTGCAAGAATTTTCGATTCGGAGCTCTGTAGAAACGGCTCGAGAGATTTTGACATCAGCGACATTAGTGAATGCGGAAATTATTCAGATGCAAGGAAAATTAGGAATCGTTGCTAAGGATGCCATAGCTGATCTTTTGGTGTTAAGAGGTAATCCATTCGAAGATATTTCTCTTTTGCACGAAGATCGATATGATCTCATTCTCAAAGAGGGAGTTGTTTACCAAAACCGGATTTCAGAAAAACTATGAAAGTTACATTGATTATCAATTATTTTGTTACTCTTTTTATGCTTTGCAGTCCACTGACAGCCATCCCTGTCTTCTTGAGCTTGACCCAAGGGAGGGAAAAGAAACATAGGCAGAAAATCGGATTTTGGTCTGGTCTTGCAGTCGCTGTAATTTTAATTATAACAACTTGGATAGGAGCCCCACTTTTAGCCTTTTTAGGCATACGAATTCCGGCTTTTCAATGTGCGGGAGGAATTATTGTGTTTTTACTAGCTCTTTCCATGTTGAATGCTCAAATTAGTCCGATGCGACACAGTGAAGAAGAGACCAAAATTAAAGCTCCATCCGTTTCTGTTGTTCCTCTCGCTATTCCTGTTATGGCTGGTCCTGGAGCTCTTAGCAGTGTAATTGTTGCTTCAAATACATATACCTCTTTATCCGATCATATCATTCTTTCTATTTGCGGAATTGGTGTGGGAGCTATGGCAGCTGTTCTTCTTTGTTTTGCTGTACCCGTTGAAAGAAAGCTTGGCAGTTCTGGTCTCAATATTGTTACCAGGATTGGAGGATTAATTTTGGCGGCACTCGCAATCGAAATTTTTGTTCAGGGTCGTGAAGGGCTCAAGATTTTATAATTTTTTTATTTTCGTCACAGATTGAATTAATTCAGCTCCTCTTTTCTTGATTAGGGTCTTTCCTAGAGAAATCCAAGGTTTGGCCTCCTATGTAAGAAATATTAGCATGTTTTTCTTACAAGTCTCAAAAAGAGGGTGACAGATGTTCATCAGCAGGTCGACGCAGACGGGTTCTATTATGTAATAGGGAGTGATGAAACAGGGATTTTCAGGCTTAGGAAGCTCTTTTTGCTGCCAAACCGCTCTTTTCCCACTGATTTGTGAGGTAGGGCTTTACTTTGATAAGAGGTTCTAGCTCATAGAGGAGCTTCATTCCCTCGATAAATTGGTTCGAGAACGCTCCGGCTTTGGCCACATCTTTAGAGGCGCACTTATTCACTAAGTGTGCCTTTTTTTTGAATTGTTTAAAGCTTTAAATCAAAGGTCCCCTTCGCTCAAATTTAGAAAATAGAGCAAAGAGGGTGTTTGAAAAAAGAAGCAGCACTTCATTTTTACCCTTTTACGGGTATTTCGAGCGAAGAGCTTGCTCTTATGGGCAGAAGTTTCTAGCTTTTTGTAAAATTTTCCAAGGACTCTTTAGCTGATAACCTTTTTTCAGGATCGTACTGAAGTAGACCTATGAGTAACTGTGCAACTTTTGGAGCAAAGCTTGCGCAAAATCCGCGAACCATTCGATCGGATAAACTTTGTTTATAGGCAACAAAAGCCTCGATAGTCTCGAAGGGAGCGTGCCCCTGAAAATTTTGTTCCAAGCTTTTCTCGTAACGAGATCCAAACAAAATAAAAAAGAGTGTTGCCCCTAAGCTCCACTCGTCGAGCTTGAAAATAGGAAGAGGGGCTCCATTAGGAG
>VGMF01000016.1 GCA_016866475.1 Chlamydiota bacterium
TGTATTACTAACCCTTCCGCTACTAAGTGAGGACAAGCCCTCACTTCGTACAACTTGCATGCCTCATCCACGCCGTCAGCATTCAATCTGAACCAAGATCAAATTCTCAGAAAATAATTTTAAAAAAGTTTTGACTAGAGCATACTCGAGAAGTTGTTACACTTACTCTTAGTAAGCTCTACACAACATTCTCGCCGCTCGTCACTTCATTATTACTGTCACAGAACTTTGCAGCTATCTCGCTGCTATTCTTCGTCTTACACTCACCGTGTTCGTTGAAGATGTTCAAAACAATAGCACCAGGCAAGATTATTACGCAACGAATTGTTTTTTCTTTTTTTCTTAGCTAACCTTAACCTATTGAAAAATAACAAGTTGTGTCGTGTTTTTTCTTTTTTTCTTTTTTCTTTTTTTGTTTTTTCTCGTTGAATTCGTGTGCTTTATACCCCTTTAATACACTTCCACACAACTCTTCGAGCCTGTTATTTCTAAAGCTTTTTTAAATTTTTTTAACACAAGTTAAAATTTTCGTTACTCTGTGCAAGTTGCAACAGGTTTGGAGCAGCAATCATATTGGAAGCTTGCCCTCTGGGTGTGTTGAACCCCACGCTTCTTGGAGCTACTGAACTAAAACTGGAATGCGTGCTGTATCCCGTTCCATACTGCAATTGCGCTGTGAGGCTAAAATTTTGATTCTCATGCGGTGCAACCTGCTGCTGCTCTGGATTTTCGCCTGCTCTAATTGCATCTGCAACTATCCCCATTGCATCTGGAACTATTCCCACTTCTACCACAGTAGCGTCTATTTGCTCTTGAGGTTCATTAGATAGATTACTGTGTAATCCTACTCCTGCCGCTTCCTCAAGAGGGATCACTTGGCAAGATGACCAGTCTCCATCTACAGAGGCTTCGCTATCTATGGAAAATCTGCTTCGATTCCAAGCATCGAATGTCTTTTTCAAAGCCCTTTTTTCTATCTGAAAATGGAGAAGACCAACGGAACCTGCTTCATGAAAAATTTTTTTCTCTAGGAGATCGTTTAACCTTTTTTTAACCCCTTTAGCGATGCTCCTTGGAACTATTCCCATTCCCTCATCCTTTAATGCCCTAACAGATTTTTTTAATTGGCACCTAAGAGCAACTGGATCAATTTCTTCCACTGACAGGGTGATTGCCTTTAAGAAATCAATTATAGCAGTCGCCTCATAGATTTTGTCGCACCTGTACTTAAGGTCTAGCAATCGGCCTTTTTTTAAAGCTTTTTCATTAATTTTTTTGTTACGGTAATCGGTTACCGCGCTTAGCGCTTTCGATAAAACGACAAATCCGCCCGTCACAGCCCAGTGGCTTGTTAATCTTGAGGATTCCTGCTCCTTCTCTTGGGACTTAGTCGCCTCAATAAAAATCATCGCCAATGCAACAGACGCTGAGGCATAGTCAACGAATCTGTAGCCCCAGCTTTTGAGATCATTAATTTTAAAGTAGGTATTTAAAAAATAACGCTCTTCTTTTCTGATATCATCCCCATATATCCCACGCACTTTTGTTTGGACCCACTCCAACTTCCTTCTTCCGTTTTCCAAATTACAAATGGGAAACCTTAAAAGGTCTTTGATTTGTTGGGGTTGTATAGTTTGATCCTTGAAAATTTCCCCTAAAGAAGTAACAGTATTTCTTAAATTGGAAACATATTTGTCACACTTATTTTGAAGACCCTCAATACTGTCGTCATACATCTCCTCCAGCGGGATAATGACATCAGAATTAGTAGTTTGGGTTAGGGCACAGGGGGATGGTGTTGGGAGTACTGACATGCATACCTTTAATTTTTTTTAACAAACATAAACAATATCTTTAAACATAAGCTTAGGTAATTTTTATTTTCAATCATTTCTAAAAAGACTCTTACCACAAAATTTCCCTGAAACTTTTTACCGGTTTGGGTGTACAAAAATTTGCCTCCCCTTTTAAAATCTATCCAGTAAAACAGATGAGACGAACTCCATATGGGAAATACCCTTTCTTTCACCAGCTTAGGCTGCTCCAGAAACCTTGTAGATACTGAGGTGATGCTAGCTCTGCTTTTAAAAAACGGGTATGAAGTCTCCGCTAATCCGGACTTGGCCGATTTTCACATCATCAATACCTGTGGCTTTTTAGAAGCGGCCCGACAAGAGGCGGTTGATACGGTTAGCCGAACACTCAAAGTCATGAAGCCCGGTGCTAAAATTATTGTTGCTGGGTGCATGGTAAGTATCCAAAAAAACAAGTTGGCTGAGCTTTTTCCCGAAATTCACTATTTCCTTGGTTCGGCAGATATCGACCAGATTCTTACCGCAGTTCGCTCTTTTGAAAAAGGGGAGATCGTTTCTACAGCAAAAAGTTTTTTACAAAACGGTGAGGTACCGAGACTTACCTCTACCCCAAAACACTACGCGTATCTGAAAATTGCAGAGGGGTGTCGAAAAAACTGTGCTTTCTGCATCATCCCAAAGATCAAAGGCCCCCTTCGCTCAAAGTCCCTAGAGCAGATTGATAAAGAATTTCATGCCCTCCTGCATCAGGGGGTAAAAGAGATTATCTTGATTGCCCAGGACCTTGGGGATTTTGGTAAGGACAGACGCGAAAACCAGGCGCTCCACTCCCTACTGAAACACCTGCTTCAAAAACAGGGGCAATTCTGGATAAGACTTCTTTACCTATATCCCGATGAAATTGACGATGAGCTCATCGAGATTATCCAAAACGATGCTAGGGTGCTCCCCTACCTTGATATGCCCATTCAACATATCAACGACCGTCTACTCAAGCTCATGTTTAGAAAAACCTCTAAAGAGGATATCCTTACCACCATACACAAACTTCGAGAAAAAATTCCCCACATAGTCATCCGCACCTCTTTAATGGTAGGCTTTCCCTCCGAGACAGAGAGTGAATTTCAAGAGCTAGTCGATTTTGTAGAAAAGACCAAGCTGGATAATGTGGGTGTTTTTTCCTACTCTCGTGAAGAGCTCTCCTACTCGCACCAGCTCGAGGGGCACATGGACGAAGCAACCAAACAATCACGCTGGGATCGATTGATGCAAGTGCAACAAAAAGCGACAAGAAAACGATTCAAAACCTATGTTGGAAAAACTCTCACAGTCCTAGTGGACGGGGTTCATCCTGAGGTCGACCACCTTTTTGTTGGACGATTCTATGGCCAATGCCCAGAAATCGACGGCTGTGTGATCATTAATGGGGGTTTTGAGCATGTGGGTATAGGGGATTTTGTCGAAGTACAAATCACCGACTCTTTAGACTACGATCTTGTAGGGCAGGCCTTGAGAAACCTAAGTCAAAAGAAGGTAGCAAACAATCCCCCCAACATATCCCAAAAAAGCGGGGAGAGACGCTCTCTTCAGATACTCTAGGAAATCGATTTTTTCTATTCCCATCAATGCAACTCCGGCAGCTGATCCTATGAGGAAAATGCTGCCTCCCGTTCCTGCAGTAAATGCTGTCAGAAGCCAAAAAGGGTGATCTATCGGCACATTGTACATCCCCATCGACGCCGCAACAATAGGGACGTTGTCTATGAGGGCAGAAACAATTCCGATTGCGGAGGCAATCTGCGTGTATCCCCCTAAATTTTGGGATAAGAAAACAGAGAGCTGTTTTAAAATTCCGGCAGCATTCAAAGCATCTACACTTAAAAGTATCCCTAAAAAAAACAAAATGCTTGAAGCATCGATTTGGGTCAGCGCATAGGTGATCCTTAAATGCTCCCGCTCCTTATAGGGAGAGTGGAAAATATCGGTCAAAAACCATACAATACCCAAACCCAGCAAAATTCCCATAAAAGGGGGCAAACCCGTTAAAGCTTTGAGTACAGGAACTGTGATAAATGCGAGTATCCCCACCACCAAAATTAGAAGGGACTTGGGCTCTTTTTCCCGATTTTGAAGGGCTATTTGTGGGTAAGCTCCCCTTTCAAATATCAAGTAAATTCCAAGTGGGATGATGAGAGCAACGATGCTTGGGAAAAAAACTGTAGCAATCACAGCGCTTGTCGTAATTTTTCCGTTTATCCAAAGCATCGTGGTCGTTACGTCCCCTATGGGGGTCCATGCACCCCCGGCATTTGCAGCGATCACAGCTAAGCAAAGGGGAATTACCCTCTCTTTTTTTTCAGGGATTAACTTTCTCAAAATCGAAATCATGAGAATCATCGTCGTCAAGTTATCGAGCACTGCCGATAAAAAAAAAGTTACAAACGAAGAGATAATTAGAAGAAGAGGTTTGGATCGGGTTTTTAAGTATTTTCCGATGGGATCAAAAGCTCTGTGCGCGTCCATCACTTCAACAAGTGTCATGGCTCCGAGCAAAAAGAAAATAATCTCAGAAATCTCTGCAAGATAGTCTACTAGTTGCGCATTTACGTCCGGTCGAAAGCCATATGCAAATAACAGCAGCCAGGTAATGGACGCGATGCAAATTGCCGTTGCCGCCTTGTTGATTCGGGTATAGATCTCATAAATAATGACGATGTAGCCTACCAAAAAAATCGTCAAAATCAGGCTTTTTGGATCAAAATACCCCATATGTCCTACCTATTTTTCTAAAGGACGCAATTTTCCTCCCTTCTGCTTTTTTGAAAGGTATCTTCCACGACGTCATGCAGGTGAATCAAACCCACCAAACTTTTGCCGTCTAAGACAGGGAGCATTTGTACCCTTTTATCAGGGTTCTGCATCAAATTCAAGGCAGTATCTACACGCTCCTCTACGTCTATTGAAAAAAACTCGGTGGTCATCAACTCACAAATCGGGGTTTTTAGAAGAGAGTCGGCTTTTGTTACCAAAGCGCGATTCAAATCTCCTGATGTAAAAATACCAGCCAAAAGATCTTTTTCGTCGACGACCAATACACACCCTAACCTCTTTTGAGACATCTCGACTAAAACATCCCTAAGTTCTCTATCTGTACGGACAATAGGTAACCTCTCCCCTTGCAACATAACATCTTTCACTTTGCGACTTCTGGTGCCAATAAACCCGGAAGGGTGATTTTCTGCATACTGGTCTATGGAAAACTCCTTTTGGTGCATCAAAGCGATTGCAAGGGTATCCCCAAAACACATCTGCAAGAGCGGTGAAGTCGTTGGGGACAGGTTGTAGGGGCAAAGTTCACGCTTTAGGGGTAAATGGCAAGTAAGGTTCATGAATTTTTGTAACAATGAATCCTCTTTACAAACCCATAAAACTTGATAGACGGAACGGGTGTACAAAATTTTGGCCAGGTCTACGAGCTCTTTACTACTTCCGCTTTTCGATAAAAAAACCACGATATCTTCGTGAGAAATTATACCGAGATCCCCATGAAGCGCCTCAACAGGATGTAAATAAAACGCTTTGGTTCCTGTTGAAATAAAAGTAGAAGCTAGTTTTTTTGCAATTTGTCCCGATTTCCCAACCCCGGTAAATATAAGATTCCCTTTCAAACATTGAAGTTTCTTGAGCAATCCTTGGGCCGCTTGGGGATTTATCGCCTCAAAAAAGAACTGGATGTACTCTTTTTGCTTGTTTAGTAGATCTTGAAACATTATACATTTTCCTTTCATGAGAGCGCTAACTCTTTTGCGTATTCGATAGCTTCCTGTTCTTTTCGGGCAACATAAACCGCTGCTACCGCGTCACCCAAAACATTCACCACGGTTGAAAACATCTCCCTTAAACGGTCTACCCCCGCAACAAGCAAAATCCCCTCCAAAGGGAGCCCCAGAGCATTTAGGATGATTGACATCATCATAATGGAAGCTCCCGGTATACCGGCTGCCCCTACAGCTGATAAAAAAGTCGAAACAACCAAAAGAACCAAAGAAGAAAAATCCAATTCAACTCCATAAGCCTGCGCAATAAATAGAGTACAACAGATTTGACCTATTGCAGCTCCATTCATATTGATTGTAGATCCTATAGACAAAACAAACCCGGAAATCTCTTTAGGGACCTGAAGATTTTTCACTACGCAGTCCATGGATATGGGCAAAGTAGCCGAACTGCTGCAAGTAGAGAATGCGTACACAATAGCATCCTTCATCCCTTTATAGAATTGGCTCAGGGGTATTTTGGCTAAAAAATAGAGGCAAAAAGAATAGACTAAAAAAAGCTGCACTGCCAGAGCTAGATAATTGCAACAAAGGTACAGGAATAATTTTTTTAAAAGACCGAGACCCATATCCCCGATCGAGGAAGCCATCAGGGCAAACACCCCAATCGGAGCGAACCGCATGACGATCTGGGTCAAGCGGATCATTACATCTAACAAAGATTCGAAAAATTTTAATACCGGCTCCCCTTTTTCTTTCGCTTTTAAAAGAGCAAAGGCGAAAAATGTCGCAAAAACAATCACCTGCAAAATGTTTCCCTGTGCTAGCGCTGCGAATGGATTCGAAGGGAAAAGGGCAAAAATGTGGTCCGTCATGGACATGGACTTTGTCAAAGAATTGTTTAAAGGGATCATCTCCAAACCTGAACCAGGGCGGATCCAATAAGAAATCACAATCGCATGGAAAATTGCTATCATCGTCGATAGAAGAAAAAAAAGAAAAGATCGGATTCCGATCCTTTTGAGTTTATTGGGGCAAGAAATGTGGCAGATCCCTGTGATGATAGAGGAAAGCACAATCAATCCCACACTCATTTTCAACAAATCTATAAAAACCTGTCCGACTTTGTCTAACAAGGGGAAGCTCTGCTTGGTAACCAAACCAAAAATGGATCCCAGAAAAAGGGCTAAAACAACTTTAATCCATGGCTTCATGAATTCTCCCTATCAAATCGTTAAAATTCTCTTCATCAAAAACAATTCTAGTCCGGACTTTCGCCTGAATCGCCTCCGTAAAATAGGGATACTTGACTGCATCTTTTTCGGTCATGATCAAAGATGCCCCAAGGGATTCGGCGCGATACAAAAGACGCTCCAATTCCTCAAAAGATAGCTTTCCATGGTCCTCCAGAAGATGATGCTCTAGTACAAGAACCCCCTTTTTTTCAACCATGGCCCGAAATCGGTGGGGACGGGAAATTCCGGACAACAAAATCGCCTTTTGCACCTTGGCGACGGGCATTCCATCAATAGAATAAAAACCTGCAAACTCGGTCGTAGAGCCAATAAAAACGGGTTTTTTATACCTATTGAGCCAGGTTTTTGCCCGATTATAATCGTCTATGGTATCCATCTCATGAAGAACAATGTATTCCACATCCTCCAAAACATGAGGCAAATCTCTAAGAGAACCGGCAGGTAAAAGATCCCACCCTTTCTCCAACTGTTCTTTACTCAGTACCGCAATTTTTAGATCCTTTTTTAATCGAAGGTGCTGCAATCCGTCGTCCAATACGATAATCTTGGCGCCCTTTTCCAGGCAGTATTTTGCACCCTTCACTCGATCCTTTTCGACCACGCAATTTTGAAAAAAAAGAGGTTCATCGATGGTTTTGTAACCACGAGTCAGTACGTAGGCACTCGTAGGTAAATGTTCCATGAGAAGTCTTACGAAAGGGGTTTTTCCAGATCCACCGACAAAAATACTCCCCACACAAATAACCGGAAGCTCTGCTTTATGTGACCTAAGGAAACCTTTTTTGTAAAAAAAATGACGAATCTCCAGCCAGACTTTAAATACACGGCTGAAGGGAACCAAAAAAAATCTGTTTTTCCCCCGTTTCTCGTGAGCATTCAATAGGGTTTCAAAAATCAAGGAGACGTGGCGCTTGTACATGGGGAGCAAATCATCGTTTCAACAGCTTCGATTATAATATGAATCGCACTCATATGCGCCTCTTGAATTCTATCAGAAAATCCAAAACCGGGCACAATCCACTCTAAATCACATTTTCCCCTTAGCCTTCCCCCTTCTTTTCCCAAAAAACCAACCGTTTTCAAACCCATCTTTCTTGCCGAATCGACAGCCTGGATGAGGTTATTGGAATTCCCGCTTGTTGTCAAAACCACAAGAATATCCGCCTCTCTTCCAAGAGCCTCGACAGCCCTTGAAAAGACAAAATCAAATCCGAGATCATTTGCCACACAGCTCATATGTGCCGGTTGCGATAAACTTACCGCCGCAATAGCCGGTCTAGATCTTTGGCGAAAAAAACCGGTCAACTCCTCGGCAAAGTGGTCGGCATCGCAAAGGCTGCCCCCGTTACCGGCGATCAATATTTTATTTTTTCCTTCATACGCCCGATAGATCCATTCAGATACTGTTTGGATAAACTTTAAGCTTATGGGGTTGTTCAAATAGCCTTGAATCTGCATTGCTTCTTCAACGGAACGTCGGATCATTTCAGAAATCATATTTATGTCCATTCTTAGAAAAGAAAAAATGTGCAAGGGATTATCCCACGGCTCCGAAAAAAAAAAGAAACAGCCAAACCTAAACTTGAAAGTTTTCTAAAGGAGCAGTCGCATCGACTGTAATTATGCACAAAGTTCCCTTTATGGGATGAATAAATTCCATTTCAGAGTGAAATAGGGCAATTTGCACTGTCGAAAGATTCTTTTTATAGAGATCATCACCTGAAATCCAATGCCCCCTTGAAGCAGATTGGATCCGTATCTGATGGTAGCGCCCTGTTACAAGATCGCATCTTAACAAAGTGTGCCCTCGATCTGTTTTGATCGTATCATAGTGGAGCAGCGCCTCTTTACCGTCATGATCTAGATAGGCTTTTCGGTCCCCTTTTGAAATTTTATCATGCCAGGTCCCTTTTGAGGGCTTTACAATCCCCTCGACCAGAGCATAGTAGGTTTTTTTCACTTTGCGTTCACGCATCAACTTGTGCATGCGCGCCAAACCTTTTTCCGTTTTAGCAAAAAGGACAATTCCAGAGGCCGGCCTGTCGAGCCTGTGTGTAGCCTTTAAAAAAACATTCCCCGGTTTTTCATCACGGGTTTTGATAAAAGCTTTCACCTCCTCTTCGAAATGGGGCTCAGTGGAGGTTCCACAAGGTTTTATGACCGCAACGTAGTGGTTATCCTCATAAACGATCTGCATGACGCCTTTGCCTTACCACTTCATACATCATTACGCTTGCGGCATTAGAAACATTCAATGAATCCATTTTCCCCAGCATCGGCATTTTCACTTTGATCGTAGCTTCATCCATAAAAAGATCCGAAAGGCCCAATTGCTCCGTACCTAGAATCACCGCAACCCCTTTCTTCAAATCCACCTCGTCATAAAATTGGTCCGTGTGGGGCGTCGTAGCGAGTAAGTCTATGGAATGCCTTTTCAAAAGGTCGATCGCCTCGCTCGACCCCAGTTGAAACATAGGGACAAGAAAAAAAGCACCCACGCTCGAACGGATCACGTTCGGATTGTGAATATCGGTTTTAGGGTCGCATACGATCAACGCATCAACACCGGTTGCATCACATGAGCGCAAAATAGAACCAAGATTTCCAGGCTTTTCAATAGACTCAACAACAACAATAAAGGGGGCTTTTTTCGAAAGAATTTTTTCCAATTCGCCAAGCACTCTATTTTCCTGGTCAGCAATCGCAATCAATCCGTCGGGCCGGTCTCTGTAGGACATTTTTATGAATGGCTCGACCGCACAATCGATCTTTTCACAGGCAAAAGATTCTAAAAGAGGTACCTCATTTTGTCCTAAAAAAAGCTCAGGGCAAAAAAATATTCTCTTTATTGGAACATTTGCATTTTTGGCATGCCAAAGCTCCCTATATCCCTCTATAATATATTCCTTATGCCGATCTCTGTCCCTCTTGTCTTTAAGATGGACCAAATGTTTGATCTTTTCATTTTTAGTACTGAGGATTTTCATGGAGCCTTTCTCAAAAATTCTATTTGACGGATCATCCACTCGGTGGTCTCATTGATAATCTCTGTCCTAGATTTTCCTCTGATCTGTAGTTTTTTGCAATCTTCATGATCTTTAAAAATAATTCCCACATACACCAACCCCACATCCCTTCCCTTAGGGCCGGCGTATCCGGTGACAGACAAAGCCAAATCTGTGTGAAATCTTTTTTTAACCCCTCTGGCCATCTCTATAGCAACCTCAGAACTTATGGCCCCATAGTTTTCTAAACTTTCCTCTTTTACAAATAGAAGTTCCACCTTCGAACGATCGCTGTAGGCAACCACACCCCCGAAAAAATAGTCAGAAGCGTCGGGGATTTCCACCATTTTAGCGCTCACAAGCCCACCGGTCATCGATTCTGCCAAACTCACCGAATAGCTTTTCAAGAGAGCCCCCCTGTTTCAAAATAGTTTTTAAGCTGAAGGGTGTTTTTAAGCCAACTTAGGCTTTTTTCGGTAACTCTTATCCCAATAGGCTTACCCTTGTATCTTAAGGGAAAGGTGTTCTTTTTAGCCCAACCGGACAAAACCCGAAAGGCGGAAAACTCTTTTAGCCCGATCGTTTTTTTTGCTATGCGATCCTTGCCCTCATAAATTCGTGGGTACTGAAACGTGACACCCAAAAAAAGGCGGTCTTTGCCAAACACATGCAATTTCCACGACTTATCCTCGGCAACCACAGCTGTGGTGTGTTTCAAATAGATAGGGGGCCGTAAAAAAACCGTGATCCACTTCCCACCTTTGACCTGTTGAAATTCCATGCTTTCGGGATCTAAGACCATCCGCGCATGAAAGAGCCCTTTGGGATCACGGTACTCCCCATTTATAATAGACTCTACATACTCTTTATAGGCTTGAAGGAATTCAACCCGGTTCGGCTCGGGACCGTTTAAAGGTGCTGAGGCGTCGACAAAAAAATGGGTGGGGATCTGGTCTAAAAAATCCTTCATCTCTAAAGGATCGATCAGCAGGCAAATCTCCTCGAATAAAGAAACGTTTAATTGCATGGATTAGATTTCAGCAGATTTCTTAGAAAAAACCAATAAAAGTAATCCGAAAAAAATGGATGTATCGGCCAAATTAAAGATCCCGAAACTTTTCCCGAAAAAAATAAAATGGACCATGTCGATGACTTTACCATGAGCTGCTGTGTCGTAAAGATTGCCAAGGGCACCTGCCATAACAAGAGCAAAGGCAACTCTTCGAGTAACATCGGTAGAACGATAAAAAAGGACGCACACAAACAACAGAATTATACAACGGAGGATGAATAACGTATCGGCATACTCCGAAAAAGAACCCCAAGCAGCCCCCTTATTATAAATAAGGTCTATCCACAAATCAATTTTGCCAAAAAAAGAGGCAACAAAAAAAGGTAAGACCTCCCTATGTTCTAGCACAAGATTCTTAACACATATGTCCGCAACTAAGGCAAGCACTAGAGTTAAAAAGGGGTAAAGCCAGGCTTTAAAAATTGTCTGTTCGGACGTTCTTTTTATCATTTTCTATCATGGATTGGGCTTCGACAGTGTACACGGCGTAGGGAATCGCAGTCAATCGCGCCTTGGGAATCGGTTTTTGGGTCAAGTCACAGATACCGTAGTTCCCCTCCTCGATTTTTTGTAAAGCACGGTCTATGAGTTTCACAACATCGACCTCCTTACTTGCGACCTCCAAAAGGACGTTTTGAGTGGATGAATCGCCAGCCCCTTCAGCCTGGTGCTGCGAGGCCCCTTTTACCCCCTCAAGATCTCTGGCATCCTCCGAAAATTCCTTCACCTGACGCGTAATTTGTTGTCTCATCCGGATCAAAATATGCTTGTAATCTTCAATTTCTTTTTTCGATAGACCCATTCTAGCTCTCCTTTGAAGCAAATTGAGCTGTTTTGATCACATTCATCAGCTCATCCATATCTTTAAAACGGCGATATACACAGGCAAACCGGATGTAAGCAACAGTATCTAAACTTTTCAGCTTCGACATGACGATTTCCCCTATTTCGGTTGAATCAATCTCGCGTTGCCTCTCTGCGACCTGTGCTGCTATCTCGGCAGCTATTGCCAAAACCTGCTCATGGCTCACTTTTGTGCGACGACAGGCAGCATCGAGTCCCCGAATTAATTTGTCTAAAACAAAATCCTCGTAACTGCCGTCTCTTTTACGCACCTGAACGGTCAAATCAACCGATTCAAAAGTTGTAAAACGCTTCAAACAACCTAGACACTCCCTACGGCGCCGGATCGCATTCGTCTCCGGGGCTGTTCTGGAATCTGTTACCTTGGATTCTAAAAAACTACAATATGGGCACTTCATGAGATCGATTTTCCCCCTTTTAAGGGATTCTCATCTTATTGTAAATGAATTTCGGAAGAGGAGGGATTCGAACCCTCGATACGCGGTTAACGTATACACGCTTTCCAAGCGTGCTCCTTAAGCCACTCGGACACTCTTCCGTGTCTGAAAATAAATCGTTATCTAATCTAGTGGATTTTGGTTTTATTGTAAATCTAATTCAATGTAGAATTCTCGAATATGAAGCCAGAAGAACCAAAAAACAGGGAGTCCGTCAAAAAAGGGCCCCTAGCTAAAATTTTTATTGTTATCCTAGTCATCTCGTTAATTGCTATGATCCCGTTGCTATTTTTTAGGACGAACCTGCAGGACGAGGCATTGAACGAGCCTCTAATACTGGTTTCTGTACCCCCCTATAAACAAATGGTGCAGTCTCTTGTAGGAACTCGGTTTCGGGTAGAATCGGTCGTCCCGAACGGATTCGATCCGCATATGTACGAGGCCAAACCGCGAGACATGAAAAAACTCAACGATGCGGTGTTATGGTTCGGAATTGGCGAAGCGTTTGAGTACCAGCTCTTGGAAGCATTAAAAGGGGCCGGCACAAGTATCAGCTACGTAAACTTGTTAACAGAGATCGAAAAAAAGGGTTACAAAAACATGCTTATCCCTTTTGATGACAAACACCACGACTGCGCAGTCGAAGGGCATTCTCACGATCATAATTGCCCCCTTAACCCTTATGATAGACACATTTGGCTCGGACTGGAATTGGATTCCATCCAGGCCCAAATTATTGTAGAAAAACTTACCGAGCTATACCCCTATTTCAAAAATGTTTTTGAGGGCTACCTGGAAGAATTAGTACGCGAGCACGATGTGTTGGCAGATTGGATCGAAACCAACATCAAAGACCAACGACCCATAACATTTTTAACTCCCCACCCCGCCTTTTCCTATTTTGCAAAAGAATTTGACGTAACCCAAATCGCTATCGAAGTTGGCGGGAAAGAGCCGAATATCCAGGATTTGAACAATTTGCTCAAAGAACTTCATACCCGAAAAATCGATTGTGTGTTGGTGCAACCGCAACATTCTCGAAAAGCGGCAGAGTATATCGCCCGCAGCTTGCAAATTCCGGTCTATAACATCGATCCTTACAGCGAAAATTACAGGGACACATGCAATCGTATAGGTCTAAGCCTTGCAAATAAACGTAAACCGGTGACCCATGCTACAGATTGAGAATTTAGATTTTCACTACCCCGGATCTGAACCGATTTTTTTAGATGCCTCCCTTAAGTTAAAATCAAAAACATTTTCAATCATCATCGGCCCTAATGGTGGAGGTAAAACTACCCTTTTAAATATAATTATGGGATTTTTAAAGCCTGTAAAGGGGAAACTCCAATCAGAATTTAACCAGATAGGGTATGTGCCGCAAGCCCACAGGATCGACCTTGAATTTCCAATACGTCTCATCGATCACGTGCGCATAGGCTGCATACAGCGTCTTACTTGGTGGGGCGGCTTTGATCAGGAAACCGAAAGTTTTGTCAAAAAACTTCTTGAAAAACTTGATTTATGGTCTATTAGGGATTTACGCCTCGGAGAGCTCTCCGGCGGCCAGCTTCAAAGGGCTCAAATCGCCCATGCGTTGGCCTCAAACCCTGACCTTCTCATACTCGACGAGCCCACCTCAAATATAGATCCCAAGGCAAAAAAGCAGATAATGGATATTTTGCACAAACTGAAAAAAGAGATAACTATCTTGATGGTCACCCACGATTTAGAGACCCTTTTACCTGAAACGGATCAGGTGCTGCTTGTAAGCAACGGGATAGAAATTGTGGAAAAGAGCACTCTCTGTAAGCATACGGCGATGGGTCTTTATGAGCACCGTTTATCGACACTCGGAGGCAATTCGTGATAGCAGAAATTTTCTCCAATCCGTTTGTGATGATGGCGACCGTTGCCTCGCTCCTTTCCTCGATAGCAAGCGGCATCATGGGCACTTATGTGGTGATTAAAAGAATTGTTTTCATAGCCGGGAGCATCTCGCATGCCCTCCTCGGCGGAATCGGTGTTTGCATCTACCTCTACTCAAAGCACCCCTCCCCCCTATTCTACCCCCTGAACGGAGCGCTGGTTTTTAGCCTGCTGGCTGCTCTTGTGATTGGGTGGGTCTACCTCAAGCATAAAGATAGGGAAGATACCGCGATAGCCGCTATTTGGACTATAGGGATGGCTACCGGCATCATTTTTGCCTCGATGACACCCGGATACAACGTCGAATTGATGAATTATCTTTTCGGAAATATCCTCTGGGCATCGATGCGTGAAATTAAACTTTTAATTTGCCTAGATGTTATCCTGCTCTTGGCTGTATTCCGCTACCGTTACCTTTTTTTAGCCATCTCCTACAATGAAAAGCAGGCAAGGCTCAATAAAGTCCCAGTAGATCGTCTCTATCTGATCCTTTTGGCTCTCGTGGCAATCACGGTTGTGATCCTAATACAAGCTGTTGGGGCAATTTTATTGATTGCATTTCTCTGTTTACCGTCTGCAGTTGCCGGAAAATGCACAAAAAGCATCCACCAAATGATGGCCGCCGGGGTGGGATTTTGTTCCCTTTTTTCATTCATAGGGATCTTGCTATCAGCTACTTGGAACATACCATTGGGGGCCACTATTGCCCTCGTTTGCAGTAGTTTTTATTTTATTTTACTTCTATGGAAAAAAGAAGCTTAAGCCTCTCATTGACTTGAAGGGGCTTTTGGTGTATTGTATTTCCATTACTATTGGAGAGTTTATGTACGCAGTGATTAAAACGGGCGGTAAGCAATACCGAGTCGCCCAAGGGGATGTCATCGATGTTGAGCTTTTGAAAGCCGACAATAGTGGCAAAATCCACCTCCACGACGTGCTTCTCCTTAACGAATCCGGCTCAATCAAGGTAGGAAGCCCTACAGTTGCTGGTGCCAGTGTTGAGGCTGAGCTCGTTGACTACGTAAAAGGGGAAAAAGTCGTCGCTTTTAAATATAAGCGCCGCAAAAATAACGCTAGAAAAGTGGGCCATCGTCAAAAATATGCCCGCATTAAAATCCTTCAGATCAAAAAAGGGTAAACCATGGCACACAAGAAAGGCCAAGGCTCTTCCAAGAACGGAC
>VGMF01000017.1 GCA_016866475.1 Chlamydiota bacterium
TATCACCCCCTCTATTGAAAAGCTAAAAGAAATTCTAGTCCGCTTGAAATCAGATAATCCGGAACTTAAAGATCTGGAGCTTGTTCAACCTGGAGGTCTCCTTGAAGCCGATGAATTTATTGAAAAATCGCTCGGTAAATTTTTAATTTGCAGTAGTACAAGCGCACAACCCCACGACCTTTTTTTTCATGTAATGCCTACACTTTTAAATATATTTCAGGATCCCAAAAATTATTTAAGATATAAAAAAGACGTTGAGACCTTAGTTCGAGGATATCTCGATCAGCTTCAAGAAGCCGAGTTAAACGAGAAAGATTTTTTAGAAGAGTTAAATCAAGTTCTTGAATCAAAAATTCAAGGGGGGAGAGCTATTTCTAAAACGGAGTGGGACAGAGTAAAAGGGATCATAAGATACTGTATAGGTGCTTATTTAGATGTTGAAACATCCAAGTATTACAGTCCTGTCGATCTGGAAAAATATCCGCCTACTGAGGAGATCAAGAAAAACTTTTTAGAACATCTAAGTTGGATAATCCTTGACGAAAAATGGCAAAAAGCTTGGGCAAGAGATCTTGGGATTGAAAAAAGTAGCGATAAAGAGCTTGTGACTGAGGATCCAAATACAGGACATTTACTTCATGCTATTTTTATAAAAGCCGGCCTTCAAGATTAAAAAACTTAACAGGGTATAAGTATAACGGCGGTTGTCTTTTTAAAGGGTGTAATGGTCTTTGTTTTAGAGTCAATAAACGTTTGAAAGGCACTCCTCTTGTAACCAAGATACATACCGGGGATTACCTCGGGGTATATCGACCTGCACAATTTCTGGGACTTCATAACTGCAATCTTTTAGGATGCTATCTTGGATCGCCTCGAAATTTACAGGAATCGTTTTGAGGAGGACTTTGACCTCCTTTACTTTTGTTGTTTTTCCTTCCCATCGGTAAATGGATTCGACTTTAGGAAAAATCGAAGCGCAAGCGATCAAACGTTGATCCAATAGTTTATCAATCACCCTTTTTGCCTCGGTTTTGTCTTTGCAACTCCAAAAAACGTAAATCATTTCAGCCCTCATTTTTAGTTTTTTCATAAAAAGACTATTTTGGATTTTTCTGGTAGCCCTCTATTACAAATTCGATCTCGCACCCAAGTTTTTAAATAAAAGGGGAGAGCCTCCCGATCCATAGTGGAAACTGTCATAAACGTGCAATTTGAATCCAAAACCAGCCCCTCTGCAGCCACGACACGTACTAAAATCGTTTCAAAAGGACATTCTAGCAGGAATCCTTTAAAGTCGATCAATTCTTTCATCAATTTGGGAATGTTTTATCGTTAACAAATAAATGGGCTTTGAAGTTTCTAACCTCACGCTTCTTTTGGTAAGAGGTTAAGAGGAGTAAAACCTGTTTAAACGTTGTTTTATGCAAGATGGGGTGTATGCTGTCAATCGATGATTATTTATTAAGTTTTCTTTGCGGTTGAGCGGCCCTTTCTTTGTTGCAAAAAATTTCTATTCAAGAGATATTAGCAGAGAATGAAGGCCATAAAATTAAAAACCTTAGTCTCATTTCCTGTAAAAGATGTGCAAAGACGCCATCTGGATCCGGATGCAGTATTTCGATGGGTGATGCTGAACGATCGTTTGAGTGTAAGCGAGTCATTCCCTACTCAAAATGGGCAGAGATTGATCCGCTTCCGTTTGAAACACCTTTTGCGCCCCCTTGTGTCCTATATGAGGATCCATTTTGATCCGGCAAATCTTTTCAGGGTAAAACAGGATAGGGGTGTCTTCAAACAATTTGAATATTCCGTCAGTTGCTTTAAAGAGGGGGAAGAGACTGCGATCATTGACGAAATCCATTTTGAATTGGGCTATAAATGGTTTTTCTATAAAAGCCGTCATAAAAGGGTCGAGGAGGTTTTAAAAGGGATTATCGCAGATAAAAATACGGTTATTTGCCAGGAATTAGAGCTTTTGAAGCGCTATCCGTCCCACACCCCCCTAAAAATCCTCCTGCTTGGAAGCCACGGTTTTATCGGCCATCCACTAGATCTGATGCTAACCTCATTTGGGCATCAAGTTTTTAGGGCGGTCAGGTCAAAAGCTATGCTCGGTTCCATGAACACCGTGCTATTTAATGATGAGAGCGGTGAGGCGAACCGGGACAGCTTTGAAGGTTTTGACGCTTTTATCAATCTTGCTGGTGCAAATATCGCAGAAAAAAGGTGGTCGGTGCAGCGTAAAACAATCCTTTATCAAAGCCGGGTGCAGCATACTCAAAAATTAAGCAAACTCATTTTAAGTCTGGAAAGACCGCCCAAAATGTTTATCTCTACCTCGGCTGTTGGCTTTTATGGATCCCAGGCAAAAGATTGCGTAGAGACATCTCCGAGAGGGCAAGGATTTTTATCAGACCTTGCAAGCGATTGGGAACGGGCCGCAACCCTTGTAAACCATCGCAATTGTCGCCTCATTCTTTTGAGATTTGGGGTGGTTTTGGGACAGGGGGGGGGAATGCTGGATGTTTTTAGGAAGCTTGGGCGTCTTTTATTGCTTGGCCCTATAGGCAATGGACAACAAAAAACCGCCTGGGTAGCACATCGGGATGTGTTAGGGGCAATCTACCATTTTTTAATGACACCCCCCCTATCGGGAATCTATAATTTGGTTGCCGATGACCAGCCTACTCAAAAAGAGCTAGCTCTTAAGGTTATGCAATCCCTCTACGGACCGAAATGGAACTTTTTAGCCCCCCCTTTGCCCAAATTTATAGTCGAGATCCTTTTTGGAAAGGGGATGGCAGAAGAGCTTTTCTTTGCCTCACAGACGATTTCAAATCAAAAAATTTTGGATGCAGGGTATATATTCTTCTACCCGACCCTCAACTCATTGGTTCGCCCGTCGAAGTTATAAAGGGTGCATCTCAGTAAGATCCAATTTGTTAAAATAATTTATAAATAATCCTTGATATTTCCATTTTAATTAGGCTATTAAGAAATTAAAAAGAATTAGATTCTTATTTCTTAAGGGCCAATATGAGCGCATTTCCGTCATTCAAAGAGCTACTGCAGATTGTGGTAAAACCTAGAGAGGTGATCCGTAGGATAGTGAATGCGGATGCTCGTAAATATTTTTTATGGATCGCATTCGTCCTCGGTATCATCGGGATGTTCGACCTCTCGGCGATGAACGACCTAGGGGAAAAATTTGATCTGATGACCATTTTGGGGTTATCGATTATTTTTGGTCTGCCGTACGGGTACGTTATGCTTTCCATCTACAGCGTTGTTGTGTACTGGATAAGTAAGCTCTTCAAGGGAAAGGGAAATTACTACGATAACAGGGCAGCAATCACATGGGCATTTTTTCCCCGTTCATTGAACCTGATTTTATGGGGGATAAACATCGGTATGTTCGGAGCTGCCGCTTTTTATCTTCAAGATCCGGTGACGATGGCAGGTGTCCAATTCTACACGTACCAAGTCACAACGTTTTTCATGGCGTTGATCGTAGTATGGACTTGGGTAAGCTCTTTACAAACATTAAGTGAAGTGAACGGATACTCCGCATGGGTCTCCTTAGTCGTAGTTGTATTGTCCGCATTTGTCCTCTTGGGCTTTTGGATTTTCGTTTCGATATTCGCAAACATATTTTCATCATAGGACTATAGAACTTTATGCAACTTATCCCCCAAATTTTCCTGTTTATCACCTGTGCAGTCTCGGGAATGGCACCGGTTGCGCAGGCACCGGAGGCGCTTAAGTCCTCCGAAATCCAAGGGTGGAAAACAGTCCGCTCCAAGCGTTGCACCCTAAAAATGCCGTCGGTTCCGTATGCAAGTTCGCATGCAAACCAGGTACGGGGGGAGCAGTTCAACTATGATGTTTTGGTTGCACCCGTCGATAACAGGGCGGTCTATATTCTGCTTGTAGCCGAGTACCCAAGAGCCATACCGCAAAGCAACCAGCAGACAAGTCTTGAGCAATTTTTGACCTGGATTACAAGTCAAAATCCGGATAACAGGCTCGATAGAGCAACTCTTATCCGGCATCAAGGACATCAGGGGGTCGATTTTATCATCCGTAACGGCACCGTCTGTTTTTCTGGCCGGTTGGTGATTGCAGATTCCAGAGTCTATTTGATGGCTGTTGAGTGTGAGGAGGCTGAGGTCAAAAATCTCCCCGTAAAAGATTACATGGAGTCTTTAGAACTCTTTTAGCCCCTCCACTTGAAGAGTTTTTTAGATCCTTCAAAGCTTAGCCGTAAAACTTTACGGCTATTTTTTTACTGGCTATTTTTAATCAGATGGGTCCTTGCATAGGAATTCGGTACATATCGGCATGTGGTCTGGTGGGTAGGCTCCATCGACCAATCCTCTTTCTACTGCAAAATAAAGGGGGACAATTCCGGAATGGATATAAAATCGATCTAAATCGAATTTTCTATAAATATGGCAATCAGCCTGGACGGACGTAACGAAATAAAAGAGTCCTTAAAAAACCCCACCTTGGAGGCCTTAGCAAAATTTGTTCGACAACTCTTTTTAAAGTTTTTTTCTTGTTTAGTGGAAAAGAATCTGTCGAATTTCCCATTTTTTTGAAGTTTTTGTAAACTCGTAGAGACTGAGGTTTTTTATCTGGCTTTCGTGAGGAACCTCAAGATATTCGCAAAGGGAGACAAAAAGTCGACCATGAGAGACGATGAAAGGGGAAAAGTCATTTGCAAAAGCGGTCTCAAGACCTTTTTGTAAACGAAAATTTATCGCTTCTAAACTCTCGACTGAGGGATCTATCGGCTTGGAAGGGTTTCTTTTTTCCTCCTTCTCGAAAGCATACATCATTGCACTTGGGTTGCCCTCAAGATACCCATAACCCCTCTCCTCAAATTCTTTCAAAACGGTAAAACCGGCCATGGGATGGTTTTTTTTAAGAATTTCTGCGGTGGTACGTGCCCTCTTCAATGGAGAGGTAAAGATGTGTCCAATCGGAAGATGTAGCGATTTTTTTGCAAAATTTTCGGCCTCTTCTACCCCTTTTTCGCTAAGAGCGATATCAGTTTTCCCTTGACACCGTTTTTCGAGATTCCACAATGTTTCGCCGTGTCTTAAAAAGAAAAATTGCATACACCCCGATTTTTATGACGAAAATAAAGTATGCGATTTTTAGGGAAAAAATCAAGAGATGCGGTGAAGACGACGGTTTTTTTTCCATTTTCCAAGTGAAAAAAAAAGGAGGAGCTGTTTTCGAAGCGATTTCAAAAGAAAAATTCCCCCCTCCGGGGATAAGGGCAATTTTCCACTCGTCAAAGTCAAGGGGGTGGACATTAAAGGCCATTTTTTACTGGCTATTTTAAATCAGATGGGTCCTTGCATAGAAATTCGGTACATATCGGCATGTGGTCTGATGGGTAGGCTCCATCGACTAATCCTCTTTCTACTGCAAAATAAAGGGGGACAATTCCGGAATGGATATAAAATCGATCTAAAAGGACACCGGGAACCCCCTCGCCCTCAAAAGGGGTCGGATCATCGGACGATTTGCTAGTGAAGGTGCTGTTTGGTCCAAAATGCCCTAGCAAAACAGCCTCCCTAAGATCTGTTAACCCTTCGCGAACGAATTTACTATGCAATAGATGGCCATCCCAATAGGGAAGCTTTTTAAAATCGATCAAAGGAGGAAATGCGTTCATGTCGCCACCTACAATGAAATTCGCGGGGCGGTTCAGCTCGCAAAAAAGATCTAAAATGGCCTCGACAACCTCATGCCTCTGATCGATACGGGAAAATGTGGGGTGCGTATTGACAAAATGGAGATCTTGGTTCGAATTTTTATCCACTACATGCACATAACGGATCCTTTCCGATCCACCGATTGTTCTTGATTCGCTCCTTTTTAAAACAAAACGCCCCTTTCTAAAAAGGACAGGGAGGGTCTCATAACCTTTCTTAGGGGAGATGATCTCATGGGAATCCTTGAAATTTTCCTTGATCCATTCGGTTTGCAGCAAGGATGCCTCCTGGATGAGGTAGATATCCCCGTCAAGATGTTTTAGGATTTCGATGATCCCCTTTTGGCGTTTCTCCCACCGGTGCTCAGGCTCATGGGACAAATCGAGTTGCGATAAAAGGATGTTGTAGCTGACCAATTTTACCTTGTCGCCCCTTTGGAAAAGACCCAAGACCGTTTCCAAATGGCCGTTTGGAAATTTCGCCTTGTAGCAATTCCATTCTTTCAATACCTTTTGAATTTCCTCGGTTGTGGATCGTTCTACTTGAGTGAATAGGGGGGCTGTAAATAGGTAAAATAGGAAAATCCACATTTTTTGCACCGGCAAGTCACAAAGGTTTTTTTAAGGTTAAACGATCAAAGACTCTCGTGATCCTATGCTATCTAGTTCAAAAAATCAATCCCCATCTATCGAGCTAGGGAGTTTATCATTTTCGAAAAAGGGAATATCTTCTCTTAATTGTCCTATAAAAAAGAGGAGCGATTTAGAAACAAGGTTAAAACTGCTAACTCTCTAAGGAGGGGATTTGCATTTTGTGCATAATCGGGTTTTTGTGTATGATAGGAACTGCTTTTTAATGGAAAGTTCTATGTTGCGTGCTAAATTTATAGGATCCATTTTTCTCATCATGGGTTCTGCGATTGGTGCAGGGATACTTGCTTTACCCCTTGTCACCTCACTTGGAAGTTCAATCATTTCCTTAATCGTGATGTTTTTTATGGCAATCGTCATGCTCTACACGGGGCTCATGACACTTGAGGTCAATTTGTCCATGCACAAGGATGGCAATAGCTTTAGCTCGATGGCCGAAAGGTATCTCAAAATCCCCGGAAAAATTGTATGCTGGATCTGCTTTATCATGCTTTTGTACATGGTATTGGCGGCCTACGTGGAGGGGATGGGTAGCCTGGTATCAGGCCTGTTGGGTAAGCTTGGTTTTACTGTCTCGAGTTTGGCATGCAGCCTGGCTTTTACCGCTTTTTTCGGAACCGCGGTCGCAATAGGGACCTTCTTTGTAGACACTCTGAACAAGTTCCTTTTTTCGGCAAAAGGGGTTTTTATTCTCTTAAGCCTTCTATTTATCGTCCCTGATGTTCAGCCCGGCCAAATCCTCTCCTATGACATGCTCGGCAACTACTGGACGCAATCGCTCCCTATATTTGCAACCTGCTTTTCGTACCAGTTCATCATCCCGTCGATTGTGAACTATCTCGGCAAAGAAAATAGCTCCTATATCAGGAATGCAATTATCCTGGGCTCTTTTTTACCATTTTTCATCTATGCGTGCTGGTTTTTATTTATCCAGGGGATTATCCCCCAAGTGGGACCCGAAAGCTTTGTGGCAGTGAACAATTCCGAGGAGCCTCTGTCAAAAATGCTGGAGTTTTTAGGGGAAAAGGCCTCCCCATGGGCTACATGGATGCTCAATGGATTTTCTAATGTCACCATGACAACCTCCTTTTTAGGGGTGGCTTTAAGCCTTTTTGACTTCATTCGGGATGGGTTTCACCTCAAAAAAAATGTGCAGGGAAAAGTGGCGACTTTTTTGATCACATTTGTCCCGCCGGTCGCTTTTGTTATTTTGGTCCCTAAGGGTTTTGTATTAGCGTTGCAATACTCGTCTATGTTCACATGTGTATTGGTGATCGTTCTTCCGGCTCTCATGCTTTGGAAAAAAAGGCAAGAGGGGGTAGAGACTGTCTATAAAGTGCCGGCCTCCGACTCAATCCTCCTAGGGGTGGCAGCGATCGGTGTTGTGCTCGCTTTTCAAAGTTTTTTTAATAAATTACCCATTTGAGTTTGAACGGGGCTGAAAATAGACCCCGTTTCAACAACCTGAGTAAAATTGAAAATCGGATGGGCTTTGATCTATCCCCTATTGTGATTGCAAATGGAATCTATACCAACTGATCGGCCCTTGCGCCGGTGAGTCCCCTTTTTAAGGCAGAACAGAGTTGAACCGCGCCGTTGGCGATCATGCGGGCAGTTTCGGTAGTGCAAAATTTGCTACCTAAAGGATACAAAGAACATACAACGACAAAACCAAGTGCCGCTCTTTTAAATAATTTATCACTTTTGGAAGCAGCCAATTCAATTTGAAGGCTGGTATTTCGATCATTCAGCTTCAACATAAGACTGTAATAGTTGGAAATACTTTTTTTCGAGGTATCCAAAGCGTTTTTTAAATCTAGATTTTCCCCATGAAGTGATTTATTTGCAGATTGGAGGTCTCTAATTTGTTCTATAAGGGTTTCTAAAGCTAAGTTTTTTTGTTTTAACTGACAAATTTCGGTAGTAAGCTTGGATATTTCGGATGAAATTTGAGGACTTTCTTTATCAATGTGTGCTCGATTTTCGGGGGTACTCAAACTTTTATCCACAGTATCAGCATGGATAATGGCCAATTTTTTTAGATCTTCAATAGAAGCTAATAGAGTATCCATGGGCGAAGAGGCACCCGCTTTAATAGACATATTTTACCCCCTCTGTATCCTGTAACACTTTAATTATATCATATTCTATGTATTTTATATATATAATTATTTTTAAAAACCGAGCTTACTAACCCCCTCATTTCTAATAGGTTGCTTATCCTCTTTTACTCGAAGAGGCAGTTTTTCAAAAAAAATATAAAATTTATTATAATTAAAATAAAATTTAATATATAATTACTTGAGGTAAACCCCTTGGGGTAATAGTAACAAGGTATTTTATTATGAGCATTAAGGGAGACTTAAATTGTAATATCGCCGAGCTTAGGGAATTTGTAGAAGAACTAACTCGTCGCAATGAACAACAGGGATTTACTGTAGCTCAGCAATCTAGAGTAATCGATATACTTAAAGATGAAATACTTAGGTCACGTCAACAAAATGAGCAGCTAAAAAATAAGGTCGAAGAAGTACCCTTCCTGGAAGTCGAGATTAAGATTCTGCAACAAAGAAATACGAATTTACAAGAGGAACTTTCTGCAGCTAGAGAGGAAAACACACAGCTGTATGAGAAACTTTCTCAAATCCGTAGTGTACGAACAAAAGAAATTCTAAGTTTTGTAAAGGTTGCAACAGAACGTTTAGGATGTGGAAATAGCGTTGTAGTGAATACTGGAAGTAACGGTTACCCACCAAACAGTTGTATAGTTGCATACAAGTCCGAAAAAACTTCATGGTTGGATGACGTAAAGACCAAATTGGTCGAAAAAATCAAAAAAGTCTGGCATCGGACCAAGTGGTTTTTTTCACTTTTGGGTTCTTTGGTCCTCGGAGCACTTAAAGGACACACCTGGTCAAAAACTAAAGTTCAAGGTACTAAATTATTTCTTAGCGGTATCCCTCTTTTTACTAAACCGGCTGATAATACCACCTATATTTCGCTAGCCGAAAAATTTGAAACCCGTTTTTTAAACGAAGAAATGAGAAAGGGACATACTAATGTCTCTGTAAAAGATTTCGAGCCTATAACTGAAGAACAGATAGGAACAGCAGTTAGCTATATAGAGGAAGCTTTAAAACAAGGAAAAAATGTGGTCTTGTTTTCCAAGGCCGGAGTTCGTAGATGTGCAGCTGTTGCTATAGCCTACCTGATGAAACTAAAAAATGATGATGATACTGAGAAGGCGTACGGGGAAGCCTTGAAGCAAATCACCAATTCACGGCCCCAAACACATATCCACTGGAGAACAAAAAGAAAAATAAACGCATGGTATTCAAATCTGCAAAAACCTACTAATACCAACTAAGTCCAAAAGAAAAATTTATCTTGAAAGAAAATTTTTATTATTGAAATAATTTATTTCCATAATGAAAATTTTTTTGTTCCTCTGTTTTTTTCCTTTATTTAGCGCAACTCTATCGATTGATCCTATTCAGCATAAATTGCATGTTTGGGGATCTGTGCCACTCACTAAAGGGGTTGAGCCTATCTTGTTTCATTACAGCGCAATAGAGCCGTTTCCGCATCTCTTTTTGGAGGTCAATGCGAATTTAACTGAGGCTGCCTTCAAAGATACTAGCGGCGGATTTTGGAAATTTAAACGCTCCAACAAAAAGAATACCTTCTATTTAGATCCTGATACGATTAAAGGTCTTTCTAATTATGGTTCCGATTATACCTCGAGGACAAATCCTTCAAGTCTCAAG
Source organism: Chlamydiota bacterium (assembly GCA_016866475.1). GTDB lineage: Bacteria > Chlamydiota > Chlamydiia > Chlamydiales > RGXB01 > RGXB01. The sequence continues at coordinate 10,147 of VGMF01000017.1, forward strand.
GTCGAATGCACCAAACATAGCGAAGTTATTGTGCGCCTGCAAGAGGGGAGAGAGCGCATTTACACGTTGGAAAAACAGATCAACGAGAGTCCCTTTGATAAAAATCGATTTTATCTTTTACTTCTACGCGAAGAGACTTTACCCTCAGGGATGAAGCTTTTGTATTTTTATGACGATGGCAAACTTAAGGAGATCTCCCTTTGGGATCCTAAAAAAACACTATTGATAGACCGGGTCGATATTCTCCATAAAGGGAATGTTTTGGAGGCTAGGGTGTACGACCAGGAGAGAGTGTTTTTCAAACAAAATCCCTCAGGTTACGAGCTACATATTTTAGGACTTTTTGAAGAGAGGTTTGTGGAGCCCATGGAGGAAATGCCGGGGTACTATGAAAATAGAAAAGGGGATTGGAGGGGCTTTTCCATTTTCGACCATAGGATAGTAGAGACGTATTTGAAAGATCAGGAGGGGAAAGAGTTTCTACATGAAGTCTACAAGAGGGGAATCTACGAAAATGTCAATCTGGTTGAAGATTCAATTGGGATCTGCAAAATCACCGAGCATGATGGCTACAGGGTTCAAAAAAACCATACGCTGGAACGAAAAAAATTTCAATTTATCCTCCAGGAGATTGAGGATAAGCACAACTATTTTTTTTCATCCTCCAAGGAAGTTTTTTTGGACAGGACGCAGCGGGACTCTGTAGAGACAAACGAATTTCTCTATCATCCTACGCTTCCCCTTATAGAAAAGAAATTTCTTTTCGCCAAAGGTCGCCTCTTGCAGGCTCAGGTCTTTGTTTACGATGCCCTTGATCTTATTCGAACCGAGCTTTACCAGGATCTGGAAATGAAACCGATCAGCACCTTTGAATGGGATCCTGTGAAAAAGAGGATTTTAGGGCAAGAGCCGGCCCTTAGAATAGAACAGGAATATGCAAATATCGAGGGTGTGTGCCGATTGGTCAAGAGGGCGCAATCGAACGGGATTGAAGAGCATTTCAGCTATTTGGAGGGGCAGGCTGCCCAGGTCGCACTCTACTTGAACGGAGTCCTAACTAAAAGGCAAAAATTCATCTACGACTCCTGCCGCCGTTTGGAGCACTTTTTTGACACTGACCCGACAGCCGGGATCGAAAAGAGTGTTAGTTACACCTATAATAGCATAGGCCAGATACTCACTACGACTTACAAAAGCCCCTCCAGGACCCTCTCGTCGGTAAGTTGCACCTACGATTCCAGGTTCAACAAAATTTTGGAGACCGAATTGGACGGTCTGAACGAAATCCAGAAAACGACCTCTCATATATACGATGAACATGACAGGAAAGTACTTACTCTTGATAACTTCGGGTTCGGTACGGCGACGATCTATGACAGCTTTAGTCGTGTTACAAGACAAAGGGATCTATTGACCGGGGTAGACACCACATACGGCTACGACATCAGAGGCTCCCTTGTAACCACCTCCTCTTTAAGAGGGGAAGAAAAGATATCCTACGACCGATTTAAGCGCCCGGTGAGATGCGAAGATATTTTTGGTGGGGTACGTACCCAAATTTGGGACTGTTTTTCCAAAATCATTTCACTGACTCTTCCTGAGTGTCGTGGCAAAAGGGGGGTGATTACCTATAAGTATGATGCGCTTGGGTATCTCAAAGAGGAGACTGACCCCCTCGGACATTGTATCAAGTACAAAAACGACCTTTTGGGAAATAAAACTTTTGTTCAGATGGAGGGCTTAAGGGGATTTTACTCCTATAATCCGCAGGGGTTGATGACCGAAAAGAGGATTTTGGGTCAAATGGCACGAAAAGAGATCCATGACCCTTTAGGCAGAGTTATTGAGGCATACAAAAACGGGAAAAAGACCACCTATTGCTACAACGGCTTTGATATCACCGAAGAGCATCGATTTGATGGGACCGATATTTTTTATACCTACGACGATGCCGGACGCCTCATTCAGGAGACAACCGTCAAAGGGGGGGGTAAAATGACAAAAAGGACTGAGTATGATGCGGCTCAAAATCCCGCAAAGGTGCAATTTCTTGAAAAAGGGCAGACGATCCAAAGGGTATTCGATAAGAAAAACCGGGTGATCGATGAGGTGATAACGGGGGTTGGAAATGAGATACTTAGCCATAAAAAACAGGCCTACAGCCGCTTTGGCCATATAACCGAGATACACCTTCTTATAGATGGCAAATGGGCAGTAACAAGAAAGGAATGTGACATTTGGGGGAGGGAAATCCTCTCTGTAGATCCTCTTGGGAATGCAACGATCTACACCTATCAGGACAAAGTTCCGTTCTCGGGTACTTTGATGGAAAAAAAGACGAAACTATCACCCTGCGGAACAAAAGAAATCACCTATACCGATCCTATGGGGCTCCCTGCAGCCCTATTTTTGTTCGACCCGAAGGATACGCTAATCAAAAAAGAGATCTACCAAAGGGATCTTAAAGGGAACCTGGTCGAACTGGAGTTGGTTTACCAAACTATGGAGGGTGAAAAGAAATGGCACATGGAATGCACCTATGACGCGGCTTCACATCTGTTGAAAAAAACCTATGATGCCCGATCACCCCATCCGCAAGTTACGACGTTTACGTATGACGAAAAGGGGCGCCTCACGACCCTGAAAAAGCCCTCCTCAACCCTGATCTACTATTCCTACCGCGATTCGGATGAAATGGAACGGGTCTTTTCCTCTGATGGAACGGTCGATTACAAATACATTTACGACGAAAAAGGGCGTCTTATCGAGGTAAAGAACGGGGTTTCCCAAAAATCGACAAGGTACAGCTATTGCGACGAAGGTCTTTTGCTGGAGGAGGTTTTGGAAAACGGCACGTGGGTAAAAATGGGGTATGATTCCAATATGGATTTGGAAAGCCTCGATTTTTCCCATGCAGGATCGGTGTTTTACAAAAGGGGCCCTTTGGGGATAACGGAGGTGGTGAGAGAATCGTTTCAAAAAGGGGCAATTGCATTTAAAATACACAAAACAGAAGGGGGGAATGGTGTGAAACAAATAGACCTCCCCTTTTCGATAGACCCTTTTAGGTACGCCTACGATGTTGACGGGAGAGTCATTCTTAAAAGCGATTTGTCCGGAATCGATCGAATACAAAAAAAAGACCTCATGGGATCGGCGATTGCAAGAGGGGGGAAAGATATTGCCGGCCCTTTTCTTGTGGAGTATAGCTATGATTTTCATGATCAGCTTGAATCCTCTACTGATGGGGAGATAAACAAGGTCTATAACGGTATCGGAATACCCGATTTTTTTAAGGAAAACAAAGTCTTAGCCGATACCAAACTCCAAATTCGTAACCTCGACAAGCGGTTTTTTCAGTATGACCCACGAGGGAATCTCTCATTTTTGAAAAACGGTGAGGATAGTATCAGTTACACGTACGATGCCTTCGACCGTTTGGTTAAAGCGGATCTCAAAAATAAAAAAATCCTTTTTTCGTACGACCACAAAAATAGGTTGGTACAAAAAATAGTCCAATCCAAAACAATAGAGGAGATCACCGACTACTTGTATCAGGATGCAATCGAGGTGGGTTCGGTGGATCCAAAAAAAGGGGTCCTCAACGAGTTTAGGACCATTCTCCCATCCAAAAAGGAGAGTGCGCCATTCACCCTATTGATAGAAACACCCGAAAAAATCTTGCTGGTTTGTCATGATATTTTTCAAAACCTAATCGGCCAGTACAACCCGATAGAAAAAAAGTGGGAATCTTTTTCCCGATTCACCCCGTTTGGGACAAAAAACCTCTCCCAAGGGCAAAAGCAGCCCGCCTGGTCCTACAAAGAGAGTCGATGGGATGATGATCTGAAGCTGTTTATTTTCGGAGTGCGCCTTTATGATCCCTCCACACACCAATTTATCACTCGAGACCCCTTGGGAGAAAAATATAGTTTTTACCAGCACCAGTTCTGTCTTAATAACCCTTTGAAATATGATGATCCTTCCGGTCTTGCCCCCATCGACTCGGTATCGCTCGATCTTTCGCAATTTATCACTACTTTGCTCAATCATATGTACGAGGGGAGGGAACTCAGCTGGACGAATCTAATCGGCACCATTAGAGGTGAGGTTTTTTTTCCGCTTGAGGAATTTTCAAGATCTTTGGCGAGCACGGGTTCTTATTGGGCGAAATCACTCTATTCTTTTATCCAAAAAGTACGGTCGCCAATTGACAAAAGGCTTCACAAGTCTTTTAGGGAGGCGCACAATGGGATGTGTTCAAGACCGCTTGGCTTCCGCCCTCTTTTATTACAGCTAGTACACCCTTTGGTGCATCGGATAGAGCCTGATTTTGTAGCGCCCCATGACCCCATGGATGCAACCTATGAATTTTTTACCAACGGTGTGAACAACTCGCTGGAAGATGCCAAAAAATCGGCATTGTCGATTGCAAATGGTTTAAGCAAAGAGGTGTACCTTGTTTACAACACCTCAGTATTTTTGTTCTACGATATCTGTCGAGCAGCTAAAAACATGATTTCGAGAGCAAAAGGGGAGGTTGCGGAATTGCTGAATAAGGTGGCCCACGCCACACTGGAAGAGCCCACCCGTAAAGTGAGGGTCTGGGCACACAGCGAGGGGGCGTTGAACGCCAGTTTGGCATTCGAGCATTTTCCTGAAGATAAAAAGGATCGACTTTCGCTCATTACCTACGGCGGTGCCGAATGGATCCCCGCCTGCTATGGGGGGGTGGTATTAAATTTTGTTACCGATAAAGATGCGATCAGCCTTGGAATCAATTCCCACATTCTAAGTAGACACAGCAGGGAATGGAATTTAGTGAGTCTATCGTACCCCGTGAACCCGCATAGCCAATATGTCCAAAAGCTCTCTTGTGCGAAAGGGCATTTCTACAACGTAATTTTTATCGAATCCAGCAAAAAAACCTTCGATCATAGTTTTTGTGATGAGAGCTATCAATTTGGGATCCATTTAGGGGGAAATCTCGGATCGGCAGGCTGATAAAAAAAGGGATCTCTAGAACGTAATTTTTATCGAATCCAGCAAAAAAACCTTCGATCATAGTTTTTCT
>VGMF01000018.1 GCA_016866475.1 Chlamydiota bacterium
TTTTTTCCTAGGCGCACCTCTTTATCGGGCCCATTGAATACCAAGGCAACCTCCGCTTTGATCTTTTGGAGCATAAACTCTAAAAGAGGTTCAAGGAGGTTTTTCATATCACTAAAATCGTTATCCTGTACACCAAGTGCAATCTTTTTGGCTCGCTCCATGGGCAAACGCAATTCTTGGGGGATTTTTTCCATAACCAAGCTAGCCGAATCGGTCTTGGAGAAGATGGTATCTGTTTCTAAGGTCATTAAGATTCTAGCTAGCGTTAAAAGGACATTCCGTGTGTCCGTATAAAGTTCTCTAGATAGATAACTGACTCCCTCTACAAGGGCTCTCATAAAATCTTTATATGGGACAGCTGGAAGCACCTCTTTGGGATCTTTGCCAAAAACAGCAACCCCCGATAATCGCGCCAAAGTTATCAGCACCGCGAGATCGGGCATCTCTTTTTGAGGCCAAATATCGTTAGCGGTCTCCTTTTTTTCAAAACGCTCCCGAAGCCATTCCCCGTACTGAAAAAAGAACTGGGGAGGGTAACGCCATGGTGATACCTGAGACTTTTCTATGAGCGTAAGTTCGATCGGGGTTTTTTTATCGTTTTTTGGATACGAAGAGATCTTTAGCATTTGATCGATAAAAAGTTTCTCCTCCTGAGAAGTAAAACCCCTTTGAGAAATAGCCAAAAGGTCGATATCACTATACTTTAGCATCCCCTGGTGGGTAGACGAACCGTAGAGATAGACACCCAAAAGATCTTTCTCGAAAATCTTTTTAAGAAGATCTAAAGTCTCTTTAATTTGCATCTCACAAACGGATTCCATCTTTGGCTTTTCCACGTGCTGCATATTCCCCGAAATATTTTATTAAATTACCGACAACTATTCTACGCAATATAATAAAAAATAGGGAGCAGTTTTACCTGTTTTTAGCAAAAAAAAGTTCGTTATCAAACAAAATAAGCTCTTTTCTAATTGGTCGATGGAAATAATTTACAACCATATAATTTTGATAACGTTAGCACCAATCGCAGCGCTGCCTGAATACCTAACTCCAGGTTGACGCCCTATTGTACCAGCAGGGGAAAATACTTCTGGTTTGGTGGGAAGCATAATATTTCTAGGCTCTTGAATTTCGCCCGATTACAGGGGTATTGCAAACCATAGGCGGTTATCTACATAAAATACAAAAACTTTTAATAAAAATGTTGATGTGTTTTGAAAGAGGATGGTTTAAAAATTGAAATATTTGTAAAAATTTGTTATAATCAGCTTAACAACGTATTCATGTACGTGCTATTAAGTTAAATAAAACTCTTCATTAGGTAGTTGATGACAATTCCTCCAGTTGATCAAAGTACAAATATAACGAATTCTCAAGCCCTCATCGTTCGTCCATCAGAAAACCCTGATTTAGGGGTAAGGCGACGTTATGAAGAGCTTTTCTTAAGAACTTATTCAGCACTGCATTTAGGCGGAAAAGAAACGTTGGAAAGTAGAATGATTCGTAAATTGAGCATGAGTGCGCCTACACATAGTGCCGAAGAAATGGGAAGGCGCTTGTCTCAATATGAAAAAGCCCATCCTTTTTTGGAAGGTCTATCACAAGATCAGTTTGCTTCTCTATTAGCAAGTGCAACTTCTATCAGTAGAGGTTGGGGGGACATACTATCGCTTACTGTCAATGGGGTGCCTGTAATTGTGAAGAAAATTTGTTTAACACAAGAAGAAATGCAGCATCAAAAATCTACACGCAATTTTTTTGATTTGCCTTCATAATATCAATATGGCGTAGGATCAGCGGGATTTGGAGCATGGAGAGAGCTCGCAGCACATAAAATGACTACACAATGGGTGCTTGATGGAGAATGTCACAACTTTCCTTTGATGTATCATGCACGAGTATTACCACGCCCTCTTTCAGAGCAACCTATGCTCACAAAAGAAGAAAGGAATGAGCTTGTTGTTTATTGGGATGGATCGGAAGCGGTAGGAAAACGCCTGGCAGCCATGGATGCAGCAACTGCCGAAGTAGTTGTATGCATGGAACAATTGTCAGAATCTCTGCATTCAGCTCTTGCCTTTGGGAAAAATGGCGACTTAACGCAATTAGAAAAAGAGTTACTTCTTGTTACGGCATTTATGCAAGCAAAAGGTTTCTTACATTTTGACGCCCATTTTCACAACTTACTTACAAATGGAAAACATGTCTATTTTGCTGATTTTGGATTAGCGATTAGCAAAGAATTTGAGCTTAATACAGAAGAAAGAGCATTTATAGACAAGCATCGTGATTATGATAGGATGTATGTTGCCTCAGAACTTGCCTGCGCTGCGCTCAAAATGTCAGTGGAACCATCAGAACTTGAAGAAGCAGCTGATCAATATTTTTCTCAACAACCACTAAGTTGCACGCTCCCCTTACCTCAGGATGGTATTGTGCGACGCTATCGTAACCTTGCTCGTTTAAAGGAAAATTTTATGCGAGGTTTGCGAGAAAATAAAAGTACCCCGTACCCTGTATCACTTATAAGTGCAGAGTTAAAAAAGGCTCTCTTTTGAGAAAAAATAGAAGTCATTACACAGAACTAGGATTTACCCTTCTTGTGAAGGCACTCAGATAATGAGTCGCCCTGTTTTAAGCTCCTCTTTTCTCCTTGGAAGGCGCTATCCAAATGGATTTGGTCGCACTTGGCTTGTTTACCCTGCTCGATTAACCACTTTAATAGTTTACCTCGATGTCCGTTTCTTTGCGCTCCAGAGTCTGTGATTAGGTCGTCGCTGTAGAGAACCCTTCCCCAGGCTAAGAATTCCAGGAACCTAAATCCGGCAATCGCCGTCGCTTCTCCCCTATCTTGGCTATACACCAAATGGTAGCCTTCAGTTAATAGAAGCCGGACTTGTTCGACAAATGCCTGCTCATCCGTTAAATGAGGGCGCAGTTGCTTCATGACTCTATGGCATAATCGGATTTCTTTTTTGGGATTCAATTAAGTCTTCCATATAGAGCTCCATCTGGTAATGCGGCACAGGATGCCAGCTTGCGATAAACTCCCTGACGATCTTAAAACCCGCTTTCTGATATACGTGTATGGCTCGTTCATTGGAAGCTTCGGGATCGATCAGAACCTTTTTCACCTTTGGAAAATGGCTAATCAAAAATTCCCGAATCATGGGCACTGCATGCCCTTTTCCTAAATAATTGAGATCGCAAATAAATAAGTCTAAGGTAGTCGCATCAGATCCTTCAGGAGAAGTGATCAGGAATGCAAAAGGTGTATTTTTATGATATCCGATCCAGTACGTGGCGCTGGACTCTCCGTGAAAAAACTTTTCCAGGCCGGATAATGTACTTTGAAGACCTTTTCCATGAATCCATTCTTTAATGTGGTCTTGTTGCAGCCATTTATGTATCAAAGGTATTTGAGAGGAATCAGCAGGTGAAAAATGGAACTCGGATGAAGTTAATTTTTTTCTAAAGAATAGTTTTGAATGGCCGTGCCAATAATTCTTGAGTTCCCCTATTTTTTCATAGCCGTTCTTTAAATAAAATTCTTCCGCTTGAAAATCCCATGTATCAACTAAAGAAAATCTGCATCCATTTTTGATAGCTTCTTTTTCTGCTGCAGCTAGCAATTTTTTACCATAGCCTTGTTTTCTAAGATTTTCCTCAATCCACAATGCTTCGATATAGATCGCTTCCGAATCAAACATTGCCTGAATGCCACCGAAAACTTTTCCCAAGTCGTTTTTAAGGAAGATAGAGAACTCTTTATCCCGCTCGCCGAATTGAGCTTCGTAAGACTTAATCAAACCTTCTTTTACGACATCGTTGTCAGAGAGGCTAGGATTATGATCGATGATCACTTTGTACATGCCTTTTCTCCATGGATTATAGCCCATACGAATGGCGAGAAGCTGGGTTCTTGAGCAATTTCCTGCTCCGCCTTGAATATGCTTGTAGCGTCTGTTAGCTCTGCTTTTCTGATAATCGCATTCATGCCTTCCCCTTGGATGCGAATTTTAAAATAACCATTGGATGAGGCTCAGGTTCTGGAACCGTCTTAAGGCTTTTTTCAAATTGGCCGTTTGAGTAGCTGTCCACGACCTTTTCCCAGAAATCCAACGCTGCTTTATTTTCAGGAATTTGGGATGTTTCCCATATGCCAGGAAATTGGTTGAAGATCTGCTGCGCCACATAGCTGCCTACGCCTTTTCCTTGAAATTTGGAGACGATGAAAAATTCTCCGATGTTCCAGTCGACGTCCGGTGTGCTTCCTAATTTATTGATCAAGACAAATCCGGCTAACTCATTATCAACTCTTATCAAAAAAGGATGTCTGTTTGGCTCTTTCCAATAACGACTTAAATCAATACATTCAAAAAGACCGTTCTCAGGCGTTTGCCACCCACTTAGGAAACCACAGTATCGGGACATGTCGTAAACATAAAATCTACCCAAATTTTGAATTGTATCCATATCTTCTAAAGAGGCTGTATTTATAGCTATTTGCATAGGGGTGAAACTCAAATTTTGTGTATTTTTTGAACCATTCCTAAAAGGCGGATAGGAGATTCTGTTCCTTTAGCGAATTGAAGAGGCATAACAAAAATATAGCTGCCTATCTTAGGTAAAAGACTTGCATTAGCAATGTTCTCAATGATGTACCTCTCATTGCTTAAAAGTGTTTGATGCACTGGATGATAGCCGCTTTCTGGTCTATCTGGAGAAAGTGTATCGACGCCAATTCCTATAATGTCTTCAGACACGAGGTATTGGGCTACTTCTTTGCTCACAGATGGAAATTTATAGTCGTTGCGATATTTCTCAGGTGTGGTCCAAAATTGGTCCCACCCTGTATAGAAAATTACAAAAGCCCCTTTCCAGATCTTGCCATATTGACTTTCAAAATCTTTTATTGTTTTTATACCAATACAATAATCTGCATGAGCTTCTTTGGACACATCTATCACTATACATGGTGAAATTAAGGATTGAAACGAAAGCTCATCGACGGTTTTGCCATCTGGGAAACAATGAGCAGGTGCATCGATATGAGTTCCGATTCCCGCTAGCATTTCAATTCGTTGTACTGAAAATTTACAATCCGTTGTGCAATCTTCATATTTTAGAATATTGATATGTTGAAAGCCGCAACCCCCGTTCCAAGTTGGAATGTTTTCGGAAAGTTCATGAGTCAAATCAATCCATTCGAATATTTGAGGAGAAATGACCTTATTTAAGTAAGCCATTGAGTATTCTGGGCCGTAGGTGTTAAGTTCAAAGAGAGGCTTAAACCCTTCTTTGAGATAAAATTCAAAAGTTTTTAAATAATTTTTATCCTTTTCCTTAGGACTCAATGTTTCTACAGACAACGTGTATACATTTTTTTCTCTGCAAATCATTTCTGCATGACTTAAGAGGGCTTTTCCGATTCCTTTGTGATGCCAATCTTTTTTAACTCCCATCCAATAAATGTTAGCTGTATTTTCGAACGGGAACTCAAGCGAAAGTATGCCTATGCATATCGAATCAATAACATAACCAAAGGTCAATCGCGATTTTACACCATTGGCATATCTTTCGTTAGCTTCAGGGATGCCAAACCATTCAAGTAAATCAGTGGAAATATCTCTACATGCCTGTTCAGATTCATAAGGAGTTAGCTCAATGATTAAATTTTTCATGGCGATTTCGCTAAAGTGGTATCAACATGAACCTTATGGAATTGTAAAACTCTGCGTAATTCATGCAAAAGAAGGTCTAACCTTTCTTGCAAGTGCTTTCCGGTATTCTTGTAAATCGCAAGTACGCGGTATTGAGAGGTTGCCGGCTGCCACATCACAGGATGCAAGTCAAATTTTTTTGCTAGAAAATCCGGCATAAAACCGATTTCCTGAGACTCTGAGCAAATATTAGCAATCAGCGACCAACTTGGAATACGAGATTTTACTGGAATGGGGTACCCATGGACTTGCTGCCAGCTTTGCTGCAAGGACAAAACTTCCATCTGATCTTCAGGAAGCAAAACTGCTTTTAGAGATGCATCTTTATCGCTTGAGTAAAGTTGGAAACAGCCTTTTCCCACTTCAGCAGCGATAACCCCTTTCCAAGGAGCATTGTCGAGCACAAGGGCGATATCTGCTTCATCATGTAGAATAGCTGCATATGCGTGGTCTGGACGCATGTGCTTGAAATCGATGTTGTCGATTGAAAGAAGAGCGGGCACTGCGATTTGTGAAATTGCGTGAGTTGTAACAAGGCGGATGGGGATCTGGTTCTTTGAAATAATCAAATCCCGGAGTTGTTTAACCCAATTTTCTAGGCGTGGAAAGAGAATTTGCCCTTCCCGCGTGAGCCGGAACTGTCGTTTTTCATGCGTGCATAAGGAGATTCCGAAGGCAGCTTCAACTCGTTGAATTGCTGTGCTTGCTGCACTTTGACTTAAGTGATGAAACGAAGCTGATTTTCCCAGATTCTTCATATGGGCTGCTGTAATAAATAATTCTACATCAGCAACGCGTAAATTTTTTAGCGAGTTTTCAAGTTTCTGCAATAATTTTTTGGTAGTATCAACATTGTTTTCTGATCCCTTCACAAAAAGCCCCCTGCTTTTAAATCGATTTTTTCGATTTTAGAAACCGAATATATCAACGGTACAAATAAAAATCAAGGAGTTATGCTGTCATTTTTGATAAATGAGTCAGATTTATGGATAATACAAGTGGTATATTGCGATTTTTTCAATCGATTTGTCGATTTAATTTTGGAAACTTTGAAAAAGAAGAATTCAAAAAATTTATTAGAATGGGCGTAATTTTTGCATTGATGATTGGGGTATATTGGACATTGCGCCCCCTTAAAGATGCAGTTTTTATTCAACTTGTTGATAAATTACAGCTCCCCTTTGCAAAGACTGTTTCGGTCCTTGCTCTTTTGCCATTAGTGATGTTTTATACAAAGCTGCTTGAAAAGACTTCGAGAGAAAAGATGCTTGTCATTTTACCCGTGGCTTACGGGGTTGCTGTTGTTATTTTTAGTATTTTGATGATGTGGTTTCAGGCTCCAGTGGATATTATAGCTAGCCGTTCTTTCTTATTCTTATCGGCTACGAAAATAGTCGGCTATCTGTTTTATGTCTTCGTAGAGAGCTTTGGTTCCTTGATGATTGCTCTCTTTTGGGCATTTGCAACAGATACAACGAATGCTGCTCCAGCAAAAAAGGGGTTTCCTCTCGTAGTGGCCATCGGACAAGTTGGCGGAATTATTTTTCCTTATACCTTTGGAGGGCTTCCTCATCGGCTTGGATTATCCACTGACGCATTATCTATGATGTGCTTGGGCGTTCTCACTTTGCTGATAGTGCCAATGGTGCGGTATTTTTTGAGAACAACTCCAAGCCATTTGCTTGCGTCCTTCCATGGCAAGAACGAGGTCGCAGTAGAAAGCAAACAAGAACCAGGGTTTTTAGAAGGTTTAAAATTGCTTCTTAAGAATCGGTATCTTCTTGGTATTTTTGCGGCGAATTTTATATATGAAGTCGTGGTGACTATTTTTGATTTTAATTTTAAAATTGCAGCAAGTTCTGAATATTCTGGCGTTGCACTTAGCAATTATTTAAGCATTTATGGTTCAAGCGTGAATATTGTGTCTCTGCTCTGCCTGCTTCTCGGGATTAGCAATGTTACCAGATTTTTAGGCGTCGGTGTTGCATTGGCCGCTATGCCCGTCATTGTTGGAGGAGCGCTATTAGGATTCTTAAGTTGTAATTCGCTTTCGTTCCTTTTTGCTCTTATGGTCGGTTCAAAAGCGATCAATTATGCGCTCAATGGACCAGCCCTCAAACAGCTCTACATCCCAACAACTCCTGATGTAAAGTTTAAGGCTCAGGCTTGGATAGAAACATTCGGCTCACGTTCCTCTAAACAAGCGGGATCAATATTTAATATGTCTCTTGCACCTCTTCAAAATGCTTTTGGAACGCTGGCAGGAAAGTCGCACTACCTGGTGCTAAGCGGAGCATTATGCTTCCCCTTATTAGGTTTATGGCTGTTCGTCGCTATCTTTTTGGGAGGATCTTTTCGAAAAGCAGTTCATGCAAATACTATAATCTGTTGAAAAATAAGAATCCTCCCTCGTTTTTGAGGGAGGATTCTTCGCTTTTAAGATAATTCTCTATCAGCAAACACTTTCATCGCGTCAGCCATGAATGTGGCAAGCTCGGAATGAAACGGGTCTAGTTGCTTTCTGTAGTCGGGATGTTCCCTGTACAGCTTCGCATACGCTTTGTACACTTCTTGCGTAGCAGCGTGGACCTGTTCCATAAAAGTGTGGTGTTTTTTAATGATCCGCTGCACTTCATCAGAAGCTGGGTCCAGCCCTTTTTCGATGCAATTAACGAGATCTTTAAAAATAGCGTGAGCCGCCTTGGTAATATTCTCGTAAAATGCCTTTTCTCTTTTCTCATAGGTGGGGTTTTTCACGCTTTATAGAATGATCGCTTCGGCAGTAAAAAAGGGCTCCCCCTCTTTCGCTAACGTCACTAACCCAGCGTTGAACCCATCAAATATTTCCTTGTCTTTCATTTTCTTCTTTCCTTTCATGTGTTTGATCGTTTTATCGATGGTCTTAAGCAGGACCCCTATTTTTTCCCACTCTCGAGTCAGAGACTTTCGATGAGTATAGAGGGCTGAAAGCTGGTCAAAATCGTCTCGTCCCAGAACCTTTTGGATCTGTTTCAACGAAAAGCCAAGCTCCTTAAAAAAGAGAATCTGTTGGAGCTGCAGAAGCTCCTTTTCTTCGTAGTATCGGTAGCCATTAGAGCCGTGGTATGCTGGTTCTAGCAGGCCGATTTCCCCGTAGAAATGGAGGGTGCGTATTGTCACTCCAGAGAGCTCGCTCAATTTTTTTACTGTAAGCCATCGACTTTCTCCTTCAATATCCCTTTGATTTTAAAGGATGGTCCTATTATAAGGAATGACGTAAGCGTGAGGGTCAACGAAAAATTTTTTAAAATAAAAAATAGGTATTATTATTAGGTTCCAAGCCTCCATTCCTGGGTAGCGATTTTTTCAATAAAAGTGGCGTCGTGCGATACAGCTACAACAGCTCCATCGAAATTTAGAAGGGCCTTTTCAAATGCCTCCAAGGTCATGAAGTCGAGATGGTTCGTTGGCTCGTCCAGTAAGAGGACATTAGGTTTTTTAAGAACAAGCGCCAGCAGCATCATTCTCTTGCGCTGCCCTGTGCTCAGCGTGGAAAATGGGCGCCTCAGCAAATCGGCTCCTCCTAAAGCTGCTTTATGAAGTTCGCGCCTTAAGTCCTCCTCAGGGAGTTGGTAAGCACTCCCAAAGTACTGAAGAGGAGTTTGATCCATTGGAAGCAGTTCGACTTCCTGGTCCAGGAAGGCAATTTTTGCAGTAGGCGCAAAGCGGATGCTCCCCTCATCCAGCGAAAGAAGGCCGGCAATCGCCTTCAGAAGGGTTGTTTTTCCACATCCATTCGGCCCTGTGACAAGAATCCTGTCTCCTTTAAAGATGCTCTTAGAAAAGCCGGAAAACAAGCTTTTATTCCCATACGCCTTGCCTGCATGGTCTAGTTCAATTGCAAATGAGGATGCCAGCGGCGATTCGGCAAATTTCAAGCCCTTGATGCTTTGTGGCTTTGGGTGAAAGAGAAGATTCGACTCGATTTCTTCAAGCCGCCCTTTCATCGCACCGAGCTTGTGCTGCAAAGACTTCTGATGCTTCTCCCCTCTACTGTCATACGCCATGATATTGCGGTCTTTAGGAGGAGTTGCCTTGCCTTTGGAAAAGGTAATTGCCTTGATTTTTTGCTTTAGATCCGCCCTTTCTTCTTCCTGAGCTTCATAAGCTTTCATCTGCCTTTCCAGCATTCTCTTCTGCTCTTCCAGGTAAAAATCGTAGCTTCCTCCATAGGAGGCAAGCTTTCCATTTTTAATTTCGATTAGGCGGTTGCAGGCAGCATTCAGGAACTTGCGATCATGCGAGACGATTACGCATGCTCCCGCCCTTTGCTTCAAAGCTTTTTCCAGCCATTGAATCATCTCCTGGTCAAGATGATTGGTTGGTTCGTCTAAGAGCATAAGATCCGGATTTTCAATTAAAGCTTTCGCTAGAGCTGCACGCACACGCTGTCCGCTGCTTAAGCATGGCATCGGAAGGTCCAGAAGGCTGCTTTCGATTTTCAATCCTCGCAGCACTTGCTCAATCGGAATCCGGCGGTATCCGCCTAAGCGTTCATATTTTTCATGCAATTCAGCCCATTCCGATAAACGGTTTGGATCTTCAAGGCAGGCAGCCATTTCTTTTTCCAGGTCGGATAGAGCATTTCCCTCTATGAATTCCCTTACAGAAACTGAAGAATCGCCCAGAACGATTTCCTGCTGCAGGAATCCGATCGAAAGACCGGACGCTTTGCTGAAGTTGCCTGAATCGGCTTTAGCTGTGCCATTCAGAAGTTGAAGAAGTGTTGTTTTCCCAGCGCCGTTTTCTCCAATCAGGGCAAAAACATCCCCTTCGTTGATGGAAAGAGAGATATCTTCAAAAAGAGAAAAAGAGCCGAAAGATTTAAAAAGATGGGTAAATTGAATAAAGAGCCGAGACATAAGTTTCATCCTTGGGTTTGTTTTAACTAACAGATTGGATTTAAACTTAAATTCTCACTGGACGAGGCTCCCTTATTAAGATGAATACTCCCCTATTCTATCATAGACTCCGGTCGATTTCAATAAATTTTGATGCTTTAGGACTCGACTAACGGCAAGACCGACTGCGCCAATGTTAGAAAACCGCTAGCGTCTAGACCGTCTTCAGCTTGCCAGCAGGCAGCTAGAATAAGGCGGACATAGTACCACTCAACAACGTCTTGAAACGGATAGCCGAAGTAGGTAGCTAAAACTTTGAGGTCGTGGCCTGGATCTTCGACACATGCCCAAATTTCATGGATCGGGTCGCCTATCACCCCTTTAGGATCGATAACCAGCCAGTCCTTTCCACTGGATAGGATGTTCTCTTGATGGAGGTCTCCATGGAGAAGAACTTTATGGCCGTAATCTTTTTTTATGAGCTTGTTTTTCAAATTGCGAGCTCTTTTCAAATGATCTTTGGGAAGATCCCAATCCTTGTCAACGGCGGCAAACCATTCCTCAATGAGGGGAAAACCTCCCTTGGATGGAATAGGCGCTTGATGCAGCCTTTCCATGACTTTGCAGGCAGTCTCAATTCTTTTCTCTTTGGAAAAGCTGTTTTTCAAAAGATCTCCAGGAACAGCTCGTTCCAGCAAAAGAACCCCTTCTTCTTGGGCAAGGACTGAGACAGCTCCAAATTCTTTGAAAGCATTCAGAGCCTTAGCTTCTTTATTCATGAGGTCTATATCCGGACTGAGCTTCAAAATAATAGGAATATTGCCTTGCAGTCCTCCAAGGACGTAACTATAGCTTAGGTTTAAAAAAGGCTTTAACTCCGACAATCCCCATGAATGCTCTAATTGCTTAGTCCTGTGCGGCAGTTCGGCAAGCCAGCTCTCCCCTCGCTTTCCATAGATCTTAACGATGTTATGTTTCAGTGTTTCCATAGAAGGTTCCTAAGAGGCAAGATTTGGTCCGGTTTTAAAATACGAAACGTTTTTAGCTACGACCGATTCGGGATCGATTCTTATCATAGCATCCAATGGATCAACGACATTTTCTATGAACCAAGGATTATGTTTTTCTTCATCCGCTCCTAAGTATTTAGCCAAAAAGCGCATTAAGCGGTTTTTATCGCAGCTTGCAACGGAAGCTGTGCCCCGGATGCCTACATGTTTGAGAATTCCCTTCTCCAGGTCATATTCCACAATTCCGGCAGCGCATTTGGGTTCTGCTTGGAGCCGGTTCACAAAACTATCCTTTGAAGAACCGAAAATCCACAGGCAGGAATCTTCCCAAAGAAACCAGACTGGGGAATCGCGGGGAGCTCCATCCTCAACCGTCGATAAATGAGCCATCAGCGGTTTGCTGATGACGTCTTCGATCTCGAAATCCTTTTGTGCGAATATCATGCTTTCTCTTTTGCAGAAAGAGATTCAAGATATCGAAGATTGAACTGATAAAGCTTCGCGTTTCTGGATTCCCAGGTTCCTCTTTTAACTGTGAATCCGACAGCTGCAACCGCTCTGCTTAAGCGCAAAAGCGGCATCATCCGCTTATAGTCGGGAACTTTTCTAATGGAGGCGTATCCTTCTAAGAAGGCGCTCTTACAGCCCGCGGGCCACTCTCCAAATTCCAACGGACAGAAATCATCTTCAGCGAATCCTCCCCTGCCGGACGACCAGTCGATGATGCCCCGTACTTTTCCATCAGAAGCGATGATGTTGCCCGGACGGAAATCACGATGTATCACGCAGGGGCCGTCAGCGGACAAAAGGAGATCGATGTCTTTATCGAAATGCCTTCTGCATGTTTCAAGAAGGCTTTCAGGCAAATGGCCTTTGCATTCTTCAAGCCCCTCTTCAAATTTCATGGTAAAAGGAATTCGAGGGTCGCGGCTCAAATGGGGTGGATCTGTCAGGTCTCCATAGCCTTCGGCCTGTTCGAGATGGATGCGGGCAAGAAGTGCACCGATTTCCGATGCCAAACCCTCAGTGATGGCCTCCGATTTAAGAAGATCGCCCTGGATGCATTCCATCAAAACAGCTCCATCCAGTCCCGCTTCCGGTTCTATAAGCTGAGTGATCTTAGGCACGAGAATCTTGCCGGCAAAACGGTTTAAAAAATAAGACTCTCTTAAAAAGTCTCCTTGTCGAGAGCAGACTTTTAAAATCAGCTCAGGGCGCCCGGGCTGCGAAATCCTAAAGACCGCAGCCACCATTGCATCTTCATGGTCTATGAAAGTGAATTGAGCCTCAGGAAGATTTAAACGATTTCTATAAAGAGGAATAAGAGATGCCATGCTATGAGTTTTCTGCTGTACCCTGGATTCGTCGATTGGAATTAGCCTACTGTTTGAGCTAAAGTGATTTAACTTGATTGATGTTTTGTTTAAAGCAAGAGCAAAAGATAGAAACCAATTTATTGTTTTTTGAATCGGATTGAACAGGTTCAGAGGAAACGCTATTGATTAAATTAATAAAGCTAGGATTTAGAATTACACTTTCCCATGGGATCATTTTATAGTCTCTTTAATTTTTTAGTTTTATTTTTTTATACTTTTTTGATTTTTAATTACAATGTTTTATTTTTAAAGATAATCATATTCATGGTCTATGAATGTGAATTGAGCC
>VGMF01000019.1 GCA_016866475.1 Chlamydiota bacterium
AGCGAGTCATTCAAAAGAAACCCCAGAATAACAAACTTAGTCTTCTTCTCTTTTGCCATAAAACATTCTTCAATTTACCTAATGATTAGGTATCATAAGAAATAGCAGGCTATATGTCAACGTTTTTTTGAGCTAATTTTAGCTCTATACGCAGTAAGCTTATCAAATGACTGTTATCTAACAGCTTAAGAAAATGGGGCAACCTGGACTTGAACCAGGGACCGACGGGTTATGAGGGAGGGAGATTTTCCTCATATCCAGCACCATCCAGCCGCTTTACGAGTAATAATAGAGAAATCTTCAGCAAAAAGCTACTGGATTTTATCGGATTTTGATGGAAAAGTGGGTGGCTCACTGCACCACTAGTGCACCGTCTTTTAAGTTGCTTCGAGCATCAGAAGAGCGGTTGGATGAGAATACTTTTCTTGGCACCATTGGTACTTGTCTAGAATCTTTTGAGGGACCAGTTCTTGGTAGGAGCAGTTTTTAAATCCACACTGTGTGTAAAAAGGGAGAAGATGTTCAAAGGGAATACAGTACACTCGTTGCGTTGGTTTTACGTGCGTTAAAAGAAACTTTACGAGTTCCTTGGCAGCTCCTTTACCCCTGAAGGCTTCAAAAACATACATGCCCCCAAGTTCTAAATGCTCCTCATCCACTTTAACAAGACGGCCTAATCCTGCTTTCTGTCCATCACATTCTGCAATTGCAATGATTTCATGATCAAAATCAGAATGCATAAATTCGACTTGGTCATAGCAGCTATTTATCCATTCGATTTCCGATTTTCTCGCAGTTCTGACTGTTATAGCATTTCTGTAATAGCTTAGCCGAGTTGTCAGATCGCCTGTATGGAGTTCGAATAAATGATTATCATAGTCATAAAAGTATATGGATTGTCCTTCTTGTGAATTCCGAGGCCTGCTTGGAGCAATATCAAGTTTTAGAGCTTTAATTTTGGCTTCGAAAAACGAAAGATCTTTTTCTTTGATGTGAAAGGCGATGTGGTTGTATGAACGTTCTAAAGGCTCTCCTTCCATTAAGGCGATCCAAAGATCTCCTATGAGGAGAAATTTTTCTTTAGAAATTGAAAATTGCTTTGCCTCGCTAGAGTATACCTCAACAGCTCCAAGCAGATCACTAAATAGGCCAGCAGACCTTTCTAGATCTTTGCAAATTAATGTAATATGACTGATTCCGTTTATTTTTAGTTTTTGATTCATGGGATTCCAAATTCTTATAGATAGATAACCCATCCCTTCTCTTTTAAATTTTAGCTAGCTAAAGGCTACCGCCACCATCCACACAAAGTGTTTGTCCAGTAATGAAGCCTGCATCCTCAGAAAGAAGAAATTCAATTGCCGCTGCAACTTCTTGAGGTTTGCCCACGCGACCCATTGGAATACATGCTAAAAGTTCTTTTTCTTCTTGGCTACCGATAGGTCGAATTTTGCGAAACATAGATGTCTCAATCGGGCCAGGAGCCACTGCATTCACCGTGATACCAAACATAGCTAATTCTAAAGCCCATACGCGGGTGCAGCCAATTAGAGCACTTTTGGCAGCTGCGTAGCTCGTACGTCCGGGCACTCCAAAAATTGCTCTAGAAGCAAGGTTGATAACGCGTCCCCAATTCTGTTCTTTCATTCTATTTATAAGTCCCTGAGTCATTTGAACAGCTGTGCGAACGTTAATGTCATAGAGAGTTCGCAAAGAGTCAAGATCTATAAAACCAAGAGGCTCTGGGCCACCAGCTCCCACATTATTTATCAATGCGTCTACATTGTAGCGATTTATAAGAATCTTGATGACGCTTTCGGTTTCTTTCTCACTTCCTAAATCGCAAGAAAGAAACTCACCTGGAAAAGCTTCTGCCGGTGATGAGCGCGCAATGCCGACTATATGGTAACCAGCGCTTGCTAAACGTTGGCTTGTAGCCCACCCGATGCCTTTTGATGCCCCTGTAATGACAACCGTTTTCTTTTGATTGGATAATGAATTCATAAAGTTCTTTTGCCCTGTTTTGATCTAATTTGCCAATCAGCCGCAATACGAATCATTCCAGGTTCTCCTTAGAATAAAAGATCCGATCAGAAAATTGTTTAGCGGAGGATTCGTTATCTTTGGCAAGCTCCGGATCTTCTCCACTGTAAAAGTATAAACATCCCTTGTATTGCATATCCAGGTAATCACATGTCTGAGAAAAAGCATCTTCAAACCCCCTTGGCAGGCTTGTCTCATAGCATGCTATCACAAATAACTCCTTATGGGATAGTCGACGTCCTATGTCCTTTCGGGTATCGAGTAAATCGCTCCAACGATCAATGAATGTTTTCATGAGTGCACTCATTGTATACCAGTACACTGGGGTTGCTAAAATAATAGGGTTGTGTTGAACCATTTTTTCAGCTATTGCCATGAAATCGTCATGTTTGTTTTCGTAGTTATAATCATAGTGGGCAATATTTAAATTTTTGAGATCAATAATTGGTACCGAAAGATCTTTGATCACAGCCTTGATAGCTTGTAAAGTATCTCCATCGCTGCGGGAACTGCCAAAAATGACGATAGGCTTGCGTTGTTCTATTTTTCTAGCAACCATAATGATAATTGAAGGCAGATCTTTAACAGTAGAAAATCCGGCCTTAGAATATGTTTTGAGAGCTATCTTATTGTTTTTCTCAGGATCTACTAGACAAGCATCGTATTGCTTAAATACTTGAGTCTGAAGAAAAAATCGCAACACTTGAGATCCAAGCCCTTTTCCGATATAGGCAGGTTCGCCAATATAGAAATCAAGAGCGGCTAGAGATTCATTTTTCCTATCCCAGATCTCTTGCACATCAAATCCATCATCTCTAGGGAAGTCAAAAGCATTATAAAATTGAATGAAGCCGATAGGTTGTCCCTGAAAATTGATAATGAAAGGGTGGATTGCTTTTTTAATCCCACGATCTATTTTATAACGAAGGGTATAAGAGTTGTATTTTGCTGTAATCTCGTCAAGGGTCCACGACTTGCCTTCTCCCCACCATTGCCATACATGAGGCTCTTGAATCCACTTGTGAAGAAGTATAAAGTGGTCGGCTGCGAGGGGTTCAAATGCAATTTTAGGGTCGTCAATAGTCAAAGTCTTGCCATCCATACTTGAATCTCTCTAGCCTACTCTTTGGTAAAGCCAATTAGGCATTAATTTAAGAGCCCAGCCAATAAGTCGCCAGCGATGGGTGATGTAAGCGCATTGTTTCTGTTTATTGATTGCTGAGTAAATTTGCTTCGCAGCTTTTTGAGGAGTCGCAACCCAAAATTTACCTTCTCCTTTTGCCATATCCGTGTCTACAAAACCTGGTTTAATATCCGTAACAATGATGGGTAATTTTTCTTGGAATGCTTTTTTTCTTAATCCTTCAAGATAATTAGACATGAAGGCTTTAGAGGCGTTGTAAGCGGGAGCTATCGGATTGCCTCTTAAAGCTCCGATGGATGAAATGCCCACTATATGACCTTGTCTCTGTCTTGCAAAAAATTTATATACCTCTCCAGCTAAAGCGCAGAAGCCATAGACATTAACATCGAGTGTTTGCTGCTCTTTTGACCAATCTAATTCCGGATTTAAAAAACCGATACCTGAGTTGATAACTACAAGATCTATTCCCTGCATAGCTTGAGTCATATTATTGAATTTTTCAATTGTCTCAGGAAGTTTGCTGAGATCAATATGTCCCACGTGAGTTTTGGTTGGAATCTCATTTTTTAAAGCCTCAAGCAATTCGGTGCGTCGTGCCATTAAGCCGATCTCATAACCATTCTTTGCAAGGACGATGGCAAGTTCTTTTCCTATTCCTGATGAGGCTCCAATAATAATCGCTTTTTTCATTCACTCGGGTTATGAGTCCGCTTATTTACCACATTGGTCATCTCTGACCATCTGTTCACATCACTATCATACAAAGACTTAAGTGTTGAAGTCAAATGAAGAAAGATGTTGTCATCTGGCATAAATAGGCCATCACTGTGCCGCTAGCGTGCCATGAACAATGATGTTACCCTCTAAAGAATTTTCCTTAGAGGGTATGAGACTATAGGACTCTTTTCCCACTATATCTTATCACCACTCTTGCCATCTGGTTAGGGACATATGAATAGGGAATGATTTGCTGGTCTATTAATCGTAATGTTTCTGGTTTAGCCCCTTGATCGACTGCCTTCTGTTTGGCCTTTTCATAAAGTTGATTTAATACCTCCTCTCTATTTTGTAGACTGACCACAGTATCGATAGTTCCTGAGATTTCTGAAAGTGCTGCTCCATAAGCATTCGCAACGTTAAAGAACGAGGGCGTTTGATATCCTTCTCGAAAGTACGAAGAAGGGAGCAATGCTGATCCACCACCTACAAAAACGACAGGGATATTTTTGTGTTCTCCCTGAATATTTGCTATCAATACATCTAATTGAGCTTTAATTTTTTTAAAAACCACGTTTGCACTGTCTAAATCGAGACAAACTAGATCAGGATTGGATTCTTTTATTTCCAAATTTCCCATACGAAGAGCAACATCCGTCAGTGTAAGCTCAGCACCTCCAAAGCAAAGGGCTTTTGAAGTGAGCTCTTTAGCCACACTATTTGGCCCTATGAAGGGCCTATCTGCATCGAAACAAACGGTGCTTCCTCCGCCTAGAGCTATCGAGAGAACATCAGGCATTGAAAAATTGAGAGAAACGCCGCCTATATTCGATTTGTTTAAGCTTCTGATAGGAAATCCTTTTCGCACTAATCCAACGTCTGTGGAAGTTCCTCCAATATCGACAACAATGGCATTTTCTAGTCCTGCAAGTCGCACTCCTCCGATGAATGAGTTCGTAGGTCCTGCTGAAATAGTAAGCACTGGGTAGTCAATCGCTCTTTGGATTTCAATAAGACTTCCATCATTTTGCGTAATCATTAAAGGACAAGTTAGTTTTAGGCTTGTACAAGCTGCTTGCAGAGAGTAAAAACCCTTTTCCATCACCTGCTTTAAGGCGGCATTGAGAATGGTGGAGTTTTCTCTTTCAATAAATCCAATGCCTCCAATTTCGTGAGAGAGTGAAATCGGAAAATCAAAGCCTGCTATTTCTTTTGCCAAATCCGAAACAACCTGCTCTTGATAGCCGTTTAGAGGAGAGAAAACGCCTATAATGGCTATACTATTCACTTCTTTTTCAAGAAGGGACTGGATAGCTTTACGGGTTTCTTCTTTGCAGAGATCAGTTAAATTACCTCCGTGACATTCTAATCCTCCGCTGATTGTTTCTACTCCTCCGATCACAGCATTTTTTAACTCTTCAGGCCATGCAAAGGCTACGGGTAGTGTTTCTGGCCTTTGTCCTGCAATCCGAATTACTCCAACACGGAATAAATCCCTTTTTTGCAAAATAGCGTTTGTTGCATGGGTTGTCCCTAAAAAGATGCCCTGAATTTGCTCTGGGTTAATAGCTGATTGCTCTATTAAATTGTTTAAAGCAGACCTAAATCCCAAACTGATGTCTTCTGTGGTAGTTGTTTTTACAGCCCAAACAATCTTATTTTGTCCATCCAGAAGCACGGCGTCCGTATTTGTTCCCCCAATATCCATTCCAATAACGTACTTTGTCATAAATTAGTCTCCTATGATTGTTTGCAAAATGGGTTGATAGTTGATTTCATACCCAAAGGCTTTGGGTCCTACAAGTTTAAGACCTTCTGATGTTTGCCAAATGTCTGGAGCAGGAAGGACAATGAGAGCAACTTGGAGTCCGTAGCGTAGCATTTCGCTAGTCAATGGAGTGCCGCTATTTTCATCCAATAAGACCAAAATATCTGGCGTAGAAGCTAGAACTTCGGACTCTTTTTTGGCGAGCAGATATTCGTTTTGATAGAACAGTTGAATTTTTTCTTTATCGCATAGAAGAGTCACGGAACCTTGTAAAAATCCGTCTTTTACCTCCTGATTCACATCAATGAGAGTGCCACGTCCTATTATCACTCCGTTTGCACTTTGGATAAGTGCTTGAATAGAATCTTTGCCAGCTTCTTGGGCAGTCCTGATAGCATTCCCTAGACGTAAGGCTTTTGATAAACTACCTGTAACTACGCTTCCAGGGACTTCATTTCCTTTCATCAGGTAGAACCCTACTGCACAACTAGACCCCATAGATACAGTCACTGATCTTGCTATTTTTTCCAAAGTCTTAGCATTTGAAGTTTCAATAATCACACGATTACCGAGACAGTCCACCATAACAGCAGGGGTGCTTTCAAGATTTTTTAAAAAACAACTGCTCATCTGCAATTCAGGAAAGGCTCTCCCAATCATATCGGCATCTAAGACTGGCAATTTTAATTTTGCAGCAACCAAGAGAGGAGTAAAAGCATTTGCCCCTCCGATTTCAGCTGCCATTAAAACAGTCGGTTTACGGCCTAAGCGGTCTTCAATTGTTTGCAGAAGAATATTCAATTCATTACCGCTGGGTAATCTTTCCATGTTGATGAGAGGGGCTCCCATCTGCGAAAGTGGTACTACTAAATCATCTTCTTGCAGCTCATCTACTGTGATTATTTGTATGGGGCCATATTTTTCGATTAGATAGCGTGTCATTAAAGCAGCGTAAGAGGGGTCTCCGCCACCTCCTGAACCCAAGACAGCACTTCCTAGACTCAAGTCTTCTAAATCATTAACCGTCAATTCTTTCATAAGTTTTTCTCCTTTGATAAATAAGATTTAAAGTTATTTGTGTTAGAAATGATGTGAGGAAAGCGTCCATGGCAGGAACACCTGTTGTCCACCATTGCAACAATGAGGCAGATATGCTGATTGCAACTCCTATAGACCAGCTCACAAGAGATAACTGCGGAATCGGTGTATAGTTTGTAGTCGTTCTTTCCATGAGATAGTTAGCAAGAATGACAGCTCCCATTCCTCCGATGGTAATCCCTAAAAAATCAAGAACGGATTCAATGTTTCCTAGAGGGTTAAAACAGGCGATCAAAGTGCCTATTCCTCCTAAAACAACGGCTCGAACCCAAGTAGGGAACGTGCCTGGCAATGAAAAGGAAGAAGCAATAGAGGAGTACAAATTTGCATTGTTTGTTTGCCATCCTGATAGCAGGACAAAACAGCAGGTCCACATCGCCCACAAAGCGCCGTGTCCTATCTGCAGTGTATCCAAGATGGAATCTCCTCCTATGATAGAGAAAAGATAGACTCCAATGATTTCAATTAAAGGAACTACTATCCCATAGAGTAAAAGAATGCAGACCTTTGCATCTTTTTTTGATTTTGCATGCCTAAAAAAGGTTGGCAAATCAATAACAGCCGCAATATTAGCCCCAATCACCAAAGAAAGACCCGAAATCCATGAAATGGGTAGAGAAGTCACAGCAGGCATAACTCCCCCAGCGGAAAAAGCAGCATAAACAAGAGTAATCCCTAATAGTGGAGCGCTAACATAAGACAG
The DNA here is from genome assembly GCA_016866475.1 of Chlamydiota bacterium. GTDB lineage: Bacteria > Chlamydiota > Chlamydiia > Chlamydiales > RGXB01 > RGXB01. The sequence goes on from VGMF01000019.1 coordinate 7,474, forward strand.
GTTCTTCATCGCTTTCATGCCAAGACACATGATCAAGCTGATGATTAGACCCATTCCAATATTCAGAGGAAGAAAGGGAATTGAAAATCCTAATCCACTAAAAACTTGAGCTGCGCTTAGGCTCATTACATTCAATTGAATGCCAAACCAACCTAACATGGAAAGGATCATTACAAATCCAAAAAGCCACTTACCTGTCCTGCCAAAATAAGTTGTAGCATGTTCTACAGTGCTTTGGGGGCGGTATGTGCTCAAAGACGCCAGAAGATAACCTAAAATCAACAGAAACAGATTGCCAGTGCCTACACTAAGTAATGCAGCAACCCATCCAAATTTTTGACAGACAAGACTGCCAATCATGATAACGGGGAGACAGATTGTCCCCCCAGTTTGGATGCTTAGTAGTTGCCACCAGGATTGTTTTTTAACATTGTAAGAACTCATCTATACCTCCTCCCCAAGATAGCCCATGATTTGAGTAACAACTCTCTGGGGCCATTCTGCTATAGATCGTCCTGGCGGAAAAGTCTGTATGACCTCCTCTGCTAACCTGGCTTTTAATACGATTTGAGGGAGTTTTCCGACAGTTGTTGGATAAACGTGTTGGATAAAAAATGTACTGGGATTTTCTAAAGCATAGCCACTTGCACGAGCCATTTTTCGATAGCTTTCAAATTCTTTATCCCCTAGTTCCTCAATCCTTCGGTCTTCTCCAGGATCGGGGTATTGCCTGTGGTCGGCTGCTCCTGCGAGAATGACTCCTAAGTTCAGCGCTGAGATCACGCTCTTCCATGCTGCTGGAGAGGGTAATGAGGTTGAGGCAACAACTCCCTGTACAACGATTGCTGATGAGACTAAATCGCGTGGGTAAGGAGTGACCGCTTCATAAGTTTGACTTCGACTGTTTAGATTTGATTTGAAAAAGAGACATTCTTCACGAACAATGAAGATACTCCATGTCCTTTGCTAAGAATTTGGCACACACTATAAGAGGAACGCCCATTTTTTGTGCTGCCAAAAGAAGAGTTTTATAGGTCCAAAACATAGGAATGCACGGCCAGCTGTTATAGATAACGGTAAAACGATCTGAACTCATCTCTTCTAATTTTTCATCACCCAAAGATTTTGCTTGTTCACGAACAAAGCCCACAGAGGCCGTTGATAAGAGTTGCCGCGTTTTTTTAACAAGATCGTTAAGAAAATTTGATGAAACATCTTCGTCAAATCGTCTCAACCTTTTGTGATCAGCTGCATCATTCCTGCATAGAGGAGAGGAAGCTTTTGATGCTTTTACTGTTTTTGCAACAGAGAGCAAGTAAGATTCCACTAAGAAAAGCTCATCAGCTGTTAGTACAACGTCTAAACCTTGTACTTGTAATAATTTTTGTAAAGATACCCCACTTTTCATGAGAGAATCCCAAGATTTGGATAACTTTTCCACCTTCTCCTGAGCTATTTCGATTTGAGCTTGAACAGGTTCACTTGCTTCCAAATATCTAGGAAACGCCATTGCAATTTTAACCGCGCGAATTTGACAGGCATTTTCGCCAACAACGGCATCAAATTGTTCTAGATCGCCGTTCTGCACAGCGATCATTGCTTCCTTCGTTGCTGCCAAAAGCAAACTGTACTCTTTAAGCCCTGTTTTCAGACCTTTATGAATTTTGGTAGAAGCCTCATAGGGCAATAATTCACTTAAAAAGTTTCTTTGAGTAACTAAACTAGTCATAAAATCTCCATATATGTTTGTACTCTTTTCATGACCATTGCATGAAAAGAATGTTTGTTAAAAAGTTTCTGTTTTGAGTGATTATTAACAAAAGAACATTTGGTCCTTAAGTCAATAAAACCAGCTCAAAAAATATGTAAAAAATTTAGGGAAAAAAATTAATGAGCGAGATGCTCATGATGAGAAGAATGATGATGAACGCGTACACAGCTTGATAAGATGTACATAGATAGACCAGACTTAGCCGAATATGGCCTCGTCTTGTAATCAAATTGTTCCTGTTTCATAACTTCTCCTTAAATGGATCGCCTATGCTACCAAGCATAAGCGGCTTAATTATACTCAATTTTGAGTTTTTATGTCCATG
>VGMF01000020.1 GCA_016866475.1 Chlamydiota bacterium
TGAATTTCATAATTTCTGTGGTGAGTATTCAGACCACTTGAAGAGTTGCATACCTGACATCTAAACCCTGCAAGATACTTTTTGTATGAGGTTATTGCCTTCCAGTAAGGCGTCTTTAAAAAACTTTTATAGGTCAAGCTCTTGATGTGATCAGACACTTCTCTGTAATTTACATCAGAATATTTTAATTTTATGATCCTATCTTTAGGCGATAACCCTAAATCCCAATTTTTATTCGGTTGAAGGTAATTTTCAATAAATGAACGGGTATTCTCTAAGATTTCTGCATATCTAGATTTATGAAATGAATCCTCGTTATTTTTTATATCGGACATAAGGATTAAAGTTCGGGATTTTTTTTCATAGGGATGAGATCGTCTGCGAAAAGGGGTGCACAAACCTTTTTTTAAAGGGAAGATAGATGGCTCCGCAGATGCCTGCCCTTATTTCTGTTGAATGGGTCATTTGGTCCCCCTATAGTTCCAAAATCCATAATATTTTCGAAAAATACGAGTTAGATAGGGGGGTTACCGGTTGCATAGAGGTGCTCAAGGTAAAGGTCGGCCTCTTTTTGATTTTTTAAAATAACAAAAAGGGTTTCAGGGTATTTCTTTCGGAGCTCTTCGATTCGCCCCCTTTTTTCCCTATCAAAATTCCAGGTGTACTGTAAAAGTTTTAGGTTAATGAAGCGCAAACTCCCATGTTCTTTTCGATAACGGAAAATTCTTTTTAAAAGTCTTAAAAAGCAGATAAGGGGAGAAAACTGAAAATATATCACAATATTGGCCTTTTTAAACCTCATTTCGAAAGTCGAAAAAGAGCACCCCTCAACTACCCAGGCTTCTTCATCGAGCATAGCTTTTTGGATTTCTATGAACTCTTGTTTGTCCCTTTTTTCCCCTCCAGGCTCGAACATATGCCTGTCCAGATGGTGAACCGGGATTTTTAAAATTTCCCCCAGTCGGGAGGCAAAAGTGGATTTACCGCTTCCCGGTAATCCTATAAGTGCAAATTTTTTAGGTCGATGCATCGTCATCATTGCAACTCGAAATGCCTGTTTAAACCGTGAAAAGTAAAAAGATTTTTAACTAAGAGGGCGTTATTTTATACAGAGTACAAAAAATTTTCAATCGGTTTCTTGAAGGTCATCAGGATTGTCACCGCCTATGGACCCAACTGTTATGGTAACTACTCTCACAACAGAAGAGGCAGTTATGAATCTTAAGCGACAAAACACCAAAAAACAGGCAAATCATACTCAGAATGAGCCGTTTTGAAAAAAAATTACTTTCACCGAAAGGGAGGTTATTTTATCTGCAAAAGGCCCACATTTCAGATGCATTTCTAGAACATTTGACAGAAGTTGAATAACACGGGGTTCCAGCTCTCTTTTTAAAGGGTCTCATTGAGGTAAAAGAATCGGGACGATAGTCGGTGGTAGGAAGCCCCGAGAAGGAGGGATCGGCGAAAAGGGGTGGACAAACCTTTTTTTAGAGGGCAGATAGATGGCTCCGCAGATGCCTGCCCTTATTTCTGTTGAATGGGTCATTTGCTCCCCCTATAGTTCCAAAATCCATAATATTATAAAAAATATAAGGATATCTGCGCCACCGCTTAATGTTTCGCCCTCGATTAGCCGGCCTTTACGAGGTTACTGCCGAGGCGTCCCCTTGGCGGTAAGAGTAGCCCGGTGCGACTGGAGTGTTGCTAGAGATTCCTCGGCCCTCTGTTGGCTTTTGTCGGGTGTACCGTAGAGGCCAAGTAAGGATAGCAGCTAACCTCTTGAATAGGGCAGAAACGACGTTAGCCATCTTTTTTAGAGGGTTGAGGACTAACCGTTTAAACCGGGAGGGGGGTGAAAGTCTAAAAAGGTTGACTAAAGAACCCTTTTCTGGGGTTGGATTTCCCTCAAAACAGATCGATAAATCTTGCTCAAGGGCATTTTTTTGAGCGAAAGTTACCTCAATGAATAAATTCTTTAGACAAGTAGGATGTACTTCTTCTAGCCCGCGTTTTAGTGATTCGATAATTGCCGGTTCTAATTGACTTTTTAAAGGGTTTTTTTTTGCCTCTAAAAAACGCTCTTTAACTATCAGGTTTTTTTGATGTAGAGTTGCTAATCCTTTTTGTGTCTCTGGATCATCAAACGCTGGGATTACGACGTTAAAAGGGGCTTTTCTTGCTTCCTGACAAAACTCTTCATAATACTCTTGAGGTGTCGGGAGAGGCCGATCGGCGAAACTGCAGTCTATAGTGGTCCTATTAAATTGTGTAAAAAAGATCATTTTCATCTTTTTGAGCTCTGTACTTGCTGAGATGTTCTTCTCCAAATTTTGACAAAAAATAGGTACGTTGTCAGTTGTGATCAGGGTATTCACAGGCAAAGCGGCTAGCATAAAAAACTCCTCAAGACTCTTTCGATACCTATATTTTATAAAAATTTTATAAAACACTCTATAAAAAATTTAGTAAAATAAAAACTTTATACTATCATGTATGAGCTATATCTGGTGCAGTCGGCCCTCTGTTGGCTTTTGTCGGGTGTACCGTAGAGGCCAAGTAAGGATAGCAGCTAACCTCTTGAATAGGGCAGAAACGACGTTAGCCATCTTTTTTAGAGGGTTGAGGACCAACCGTCTAAACCGGGAGGGGGGTGAAAGTCTAAAAAGGTCGACTAAAGGACCCTCTTCTTGGCTTGGATTTCCCTCAAAACAGATCGATAAATCTTGCTCTGGTTGAGCCGTTTTAAAGAAAATTACCTTCACCGAGAGGGAGGTTATTTTATCTGCAATAGGCCCAAATTTCCGATGCGGTTCTAGAACATTTGACAGAAGTTTAATAATACGGGGTTCAAGCTCTCTTTTTAAAGGGTCTCGTTTATCTTCAAGAAAAGATTGTCTTGTGTCGAGTAGCCATTTTTTAACTCTTGGATCTTCGATCGGCAGCCCTGCAAAAAGTCTCAGATGAGGGGGCATGATTTCAGGACTTTCAGTAATCTCTTTTGTCGCCTCTTGAAAGATCTCCTCGTCAGAGGGGTAATCCTGCCACCTAAAAGAAATGCTAGCATCAGCCGTAAAATCTTCATCTGAGACCAGAAACTTGCCAACGATTTGACACGATTTGAGTCTAGTACTTTCATCGATGTTTTGCTGCAAGGATTTGGTAAATTCTGGTGCTCTATCAAAAGTGTGTAAATTCAAAATGCTAGAGGCGGCTGACATTAGTTTCCCCTAAAATAATTTTAAATGAATTGTACCAAAAAGGGGCCAATAAATCCCCAATATACAAAGAAATCATGAAGAAATCTAAAGTTTAAATTATGATTTACCTCTCCGCAGCGCATTTGACTTCACCAACGCATCAAGTAACAAATATTTTATCTCCTGATCAGAAAACCCTTGCAACGCCCCCAGGCAATTCCCTTCCCATTTATTATAAATTTTTATAAAATTACCCCCTTGTATGGAGGTTTTGATGGGAGAATTCATTGTCTGCCTTTTTCTAATAATTCTTATTGGGTTTATCTATTTCTTACCCTCGATTGTTGGCCGAAATAAGAGAAACTCTTTAGCCATATTTGTTTTAAATTTTTTCCTTGGCTGGTCGTTTATGGGATGGGTGGGCGCCCTAGTCTGGGCCTGCCTTAAGGAAAAAGAGCCGAACCCCTGAAATTACAGATCCTACAAGCAAACCCCCCACTAACCTGAGATTGAAATGTCCTACGTACGCCCTTTTGAGATTTATAGCCGAATCTGCGTGAGAGCAGGAGCGCCCCTTTAGAAGAGGCCACCGGATCGGCCTTGCCCGATACCGAGTCAAGAACAAAGAGTCTGAAGCGGGGAGCCAAGCTCAGGTTGAATGAGACTACCTTCTCCACAACCGTTCGCACCCTTGAGGTACTTACCCCAAAAGCGGATAGTGATCAGGCAAAGCTTTTGGATATCATGATCAAGTATGGCAACAACTCTGATGGAATTCCCGCCCTCCTTTATGCAGCAAAAAAAGGGGACCAAGAGGCTGTGAAGCTTCTTTTAGCCCACGGGGCAGACATTCATACAAAAGACGCCTTTGGCGCGAGCATACTGAAGTATGCTTTGCTGTCTAAAGACAAAGACCTTGTCAAGTTTGTGCTCGATGAGGGGGCCGATGTGAATGCAAAGAAATGGGAGAGTTCTAACGATTACGATGCTCTTAATGTATTCTACGCAGATGATCCCGAGCTCTTTGATCTCCTAATTGAGCGTGGTTTTAACTTTAAAAGCGAATCTATAGAACAATACCCTTTTAAAGGTGAGGAGTCCCTGATCCTCTTTTGTATTAATCGCAATTCAAGCAAACTGCTTCGTCATTTGATTCAAAATGGATACAGCGTAAATTCCGTTGGTATCTGGCAGTCCCTAAATTGGTACAGCAGAGTTAAGTCTATGGAACAACTCCTAGATAACTTTAACTATCTTCTAAAAATTGGCATCTTGAATCCCCACAACCAAAGTAGTTGTGCGATTAGGGTTTTGATCAACCTTCCCGCTTCATTTCTTCAAAGTTGCATCGATAAAAAATTCAACTTCAACGGCATCAAAGATCAAAATGGGCGGACGCTTCTAAGGTTGTTGGCTCAATGCGGTGGTACGGAGTGTTTAGAAAAAATCCAATTGCTGCTTAAAAATGGGGCTCAAGTGAATGAAAAAGACTCTCATGGTAGGACTCCACTTATGCATGCAGTCCATCAAAATAAAAAAGATGTGGTGAGACTACTTTTAGAGAATGGAGCTGATCCTAATTTAAAAGATAATGGGGGTCATTCAGCAATAGAGCTGACCGGTGACAATGAGATGAAAAAGCTGCTGAGAGATTTTGGAGCGAAGGATTAAAGGTTGGTCGGAAAAAGGAGCGAATAAGCTCAAAGACACCTGAGGATCAGAAAATAATTATTCATCGTAAATAAAAACAAAAAACACATAAAATATGGGCACTTATAAATTTTCTAATAAATATGGTAACTTCTTCAGATTTAAAGACTATTTTGCACTCCAAGCGCGCAAATATCTATTATCTCGAGCATTGTCGTGTGCTCGTTAATGGAGGGCGTGTTGAGTACGTTACAGAGGAAAAGAACCAATCTTTGTACTGGAATATTCCGATCGCAAATACAACAACGATTCTTTTAGGATCAGGCACCTCAATCACTCAAGCCGCTGTGAGAGATCTATGTCGAGCAGGAGTAATGATTGGATTTTGTGGAGGAGGCGGTACACCGCTATATGCGGGATCAGATGGAGAGGTGGATGTCCATTGGTTTTCACCACAGAGCGAATACAGGCCCACAGAGTA
>VGMF01000021.1 GCA_016866475.1 Chlamydiota bacterium
TTTGTAGGTCTAAAATTGCTTGCCATTCTTCAGGAGTTAATTGTTCGCATGATGACACAGCACGGATTGGGCAGATCAAAAGATGGCCTGGTACAATAGGCATCTGGGTAAGAAAGGAAAATGCCAAATCATTACGCGCTATTGTCCGTTCTTTGATCCGAGGACTTTCTATATCAAAACTGTTCATCTCACATTCCTTTTAATTTTGATTGGTTAGAGGCTGCCACCGCCATCTACACTAAGGGTTTGTCCGATTATGAAGCCAGCGTCTTCACAAAGAAGGGCTTTTTCAACTCCATTTACAGGCAACACTTCGAACTTTTTATTGGTCAGGCTTTAAAGATAAATTTTACCTATCCTCATATTTAGCTATTTACAAACCTCTTACCAACTATATATAGCACAGGATGCTATAAGGATTTATGTAAGAGATCGAAATTGAAGTTTACGACATCACGACGGGCAAGAGACCCTTTTGAAATTGGCTTAAAGAGGTTCATGCAAAGGCTACAGTCTCGATGCAGCTAGAATGATTAAAGCTTGGAAACTTTTAGGATTGTAAAACGTTGCAAGACGGAGTTTCTGAACTAAGAATCCATTATGGACCAGGAATTAGAATTTATTATGGGAAAATTGGTAATAAGCTCATTTTATTGGTTTGTGGTGGCGACAAAGGTTGCCAAAATAGGGATATTAATAAAGCGAAAGATTATTAATCAGGGCAGTTAAACAATCGCAAGAATTAGAAAATATCAGGATTTTCTTTTAGAGCAGCTTAAAGATCATGATTTTGCTGTTGCTTATCTAGGAGATGAAGAGTCTCAGTAGCTTTTTTTTGTAGCATTACATATTGTTGCAGACGCACAAGGGGGAATTGGAGCTTTAGCTAAGAAAGCGAATATCGGTCGAGAGAGCCTTTACAAGACTCTTTCAGGTACAGGCAATCCTAAATGGCATACTCTTATTTCTTTAGTGATCGCTTAGGATTGAATTTGAGGTTAACATGAAACAAATTATAGCCATTGGTGGAGGCGGATTTTCAAAATATGGCGAATATTCACCAATCAATAGCCTTATTGAAGAATATTGCTTACAACAAACAGGGAAAAGTTGTCCTACTATTTGCTTTATACCTACAGCAAGTGGTGAAGCGCAAAAATACATTATTGATTTCTATCGTTTTTTTGGACAATTGAATTGTAAACCTTCTCATCTCTCTTTATTTGATCTTCCTTCTTCCGACTTAGAGTCCTTTATCCTTGAAAAAGACGCAATATATGTAGGAGGTGGAAATACAAAAAGTTGCCTTGCTCTTTGGAAAGAATGGAAATTAGATGTTTATCTCAAAAAAGCTTGGGAAGCAGGTGTAGTATTGTCTGGTATCAGTGCTGGAGCTAATTGTTGGTTTGAAGAATGTGTTACAGATTCTATACCAGGAAATCTAACAGCTTTGAAATGTTTAGGTTTTCTTAAAGGCAGTTGTTGCCCTCACTATGATGGAGAGAAAAATAGACGCCCTACCTATCACCAATTATTACAAGAAACCAAGCTTTCAAACGGCTTGGCTATCGATGATCACGTTGCTTTGCATTACATCGAAGATCAACTAACTCGCGTTGTGAGAGCTAATGAAAAAGGCTCAGCCTATAAGGTCGAAAAGAGCAATCAGAAAATTCATGAAGAAAAGTTAGAATCAATTTTTATCGGTGATCTCCTGTAATCTGGATATTCTATGTGGTTCTGATTCTCGATTAAGATTCGAACTTACGACCCACGGATTATGAGGGCGGTCGCCTTCAATATTACCCATTACCATCCAACCGCTATGAGTATGATGTTAAAGGATTAAAGGCTAAAATGCTACTGGATTTTATTGGATTTTGATGGTGCAATAGGTTCGTCGTTGCACCGCTAGTGCACCGTCCATGGAAAAAGAGATTTATAGTTTCAGGTTCTTATGTTGTAGGAGGCAAACAACAAAAACCTCAACACCTAAGCCATTTCCTGCACCATCCATTTCTTCTCCAGAAGTTCCTTTAATGACCCAGATATGACTTCTGAAATAGGAGATTTTGCTTTCGCACGAAGGCCATCTTTTCGATTCTCATTGGCAAAGATCCCTCTAGGAGTTAAGCTGCACTATGCTCGTAATGACGAGATTACTTGCAAAGTAATTGATGATAAAGCCGTCGAATTTCGAGGTAAGGTGACTAGTTTAAGTGCTGCCGCTTCAGAATTATTATGTGAATCAGGAAGAAAGCAGACACAGGTACAAGGGCCGATCTATTGGCTTTATGAGGGAGAAACTTTAGAAGAACGGCGACAAAGAATCGAAACAGAAGCTTGAGATCCAAATCAAGTTTTTCCAAAACAAAGCCATTTTAGATCATCTATCTCACTAAAAACAGATATCAGCAAAAGCCCTGCAGTTTTTTCAACTAGAAGAGGTTCTGGAAAATCGATTTTTGAATGGTTGTAATCGGATCTTGCTAGATCAAACTCAAAAAAGTTGCACCGCCATTGCACCGTTCATGCACCGCAGTTTCACTCAGCTCTATGAAAAATTAATTTTTTGCCGTATAGTAGTTACCTTATGGGGGGGGTTATATGGCACCTAAACAAAAATTGAAAGCAGAAAAAAAGCGACTGTCAACAGAAAGCGTCAAGTCTTGCGAGCTGATTGAAGTTCTGGTCCCTTCAGATTACCCATTTGGTCCGATCCTTTGCAGAAAAGAACACGGGCATATTTTCAAGGAGTTGTTTCTGTCTATCCCTAAACCAAATCATCTCGATGGAGACTCGCATGAAAAGTGAACACGATAAGACAATGCCGTGCCCCTGTCAAAGCGGTAAACAATATGAGGTGTGCTGCCAACCTTTTCATCTAGGAAAGAAGCCAGATACAGCACTACAGCTTATGCGGTCGAGATTTGCAGCGTATGCGCTGTGCATGCCAGACTACATTATCCATACGACACATCCAGCCGGTCCTCAATTTTTCCATGATGTTAAGGAGTGGGCTCAAAAAATATCTGAATTCTCCTCACATACTGAATTCAAAGACCTAGAGATTCTGGGATTTCACGAGAGCGGTTCCTTTGCTACAGTCACTTTTGTTGCATATCTTATTCAAGACAAAAAAGATGTTTCGTTTACGGAAAAAAGCTACTTTGAAAAAGTGAAAGGCAAATGGCTTTATCGCAGCGGTCAATTGTCTCAAGGGCGCGCGCCAAATTAAATGACAACGACTCTATATACTTCTGCCTTGATAGTATCGGTGTGATTGATATGAGTGAATGTGGCTGATTGGAGAGCAAATTGCTTTTTGTAAATATCTAAATCTATTCCCGCACTTACTCCAGATAATGTTAGCTAAATTGGATCGTTTTCTTAGCGCTATCAATTGATACTAACCCCCCGTTTGGAATGATAATCTGTGGGTCAGTGTGTCCAAAATTCATGTTAAAGATGACAGGAATCTCTGCTTTGTAATCCTTTAAGGCACTTTTAATGGCTTCTTGTTGTTGTGAAATGAAAAATTCTCGTCCACCTGGAGGCTGCTTATCACAAAATTGAGCCTTTGGATATGCAGCTAAAATAGCTTTAAATTTTTTGAGTAGATTTAACTCTCCTAAAGCGGCAATGAAGCGATAAACAAAACCATCCGTGGGCATTTCTTCTGAAGTTTCGATAAATAGAATCGTATCGTTCAAGCGTTCATAATCGGGTAAATAGCGTTTTACTGAGAGGTGAAAATCCAAAACTTCAAGGCACCCGCCCCATAATCTTCCCCTGATTAATTCATTGCTCCAGTTGTGCCAAAGCCATCCCTTGCTTGGATACATTGGCCTTTTTTTGCTTAAATTCTCCTTATCACCCCAATCTAAATCTGCATCACTATATTCCGTGGCAGGTTCAACTTTACCAATAGATGAGTCAAAAAGAGCCTTCCTTAATGAATGAATGGTGTACTCTTGCATTCCTCCTCCCATAGCGAATTGAGTCATAATCGCTCCTCCATAGTAGGAGACAATTCCTAGATTCCATAAAAAGAGATGTAAATTGGTGCAGTCGCTATAGCCCATAAAAACTTTGGGATTGGCTGAAAGGACTTTCTTATCAAGATATGGAAGTATTCTAATTTGGTCATTGCCACCTATTGTTGCTATGATTGCTTTGATAGACGGGTCAGCAAAGGCAGCATTAATATCTTCTGCACGAGCTTGTGGATTACGAGATAGGTACTCAGGGCTTTGAAGGGCAGTAGGAAATTCGACAGGTTCAAGCTGGAAAACGCTTTTCAAGCGCTCTATACCTTGTTTATATACCCATGGAAAAAGAAAAGGCATTCCTGAAGAAGGGGAAACAATGGCAACTTTATCGCCTGGTTTTAACGAAGGTGGTTGATGAAATTTCATTCTTTTTCTACTTCTTTCCTAGCTACTGCCATAATGTGTGCGCTTGCTCCCAGTATAACGTCCTCCTCAATTTATACCAAATTAGCAACATAAGAAAAAGCGATTGTAAGGATTTTCTTGAAAAGGAATACGAATCACGTAAAACACAGAAAGCGACACCCAAGCAAGAGTGGGCTTACCTAAATTTTATACAGCGCTGTTCAAAGGAGCATCCAGAATTTTCTAAAGTACAAATTGTAAGAGCTTGGAAGCTCGAACGAAATTCTTACGTTCAGAAAGCCAAAATGATTCTTGGTAAACTTTCAGACTAAAATTGGGTTTATTTCTTGGATCTCATTCAAAAAATCCGATAATTCTCTTTCTGTCATTCTATATTCTGGGGGACCAAAGGCAGCCAAAAACTTGATCATTTCAATCGTATCGTTGCTCTTGGCTTTCTCTACTGCTTCTTCATATCTATCGTAGTTTTCGTTAGTTGGTGTAAAACCCATGTTGCCTCCTCAATTCCTTCCATTCCTCGGCCGTTATAGCGCTTTACATCAAAATGCAGCGTTCGTTTTTTGGTATACTTGGTGAGCTTGCAGCAGAAGGAGAAGAGCTTGACAAGTCGATAAAAAACGCAAGCTTGCTTAATCTATAGCGGCAATATTCACCGTAGGTGCTGTGGACAAAAAATCTTGGTAGATCGTAGTCCTTTTTTTCGACTGCTACTTGTTGTCCCACAAGGGTATTGGCTTCGATTCCAAATTTTTGAAGACTTGCGGCAACAATCTCTACGTTCGTCGTGGCATCAAGAACCCAACCCGATAAATTCCTCATTAGACTAGGTTTTGTTCTTTGTTCAAAGTTCGGAAAACAGCGTACAAGATCTATTTCATGGGCTAATGTTAAAAGAGTT
>VGMF01000022.1 GCA_016866475.1 Chlamydiota bacterium
GAAAAAGAGGTCCTTTTTTCTAGCAAAAAAAATTCTATTGAGAGAGAATTTTTTTATGGAACCAGAGAAACATGATTTGAGCCTTTTTTCTCAAGTGCCCTTTGGAGCTTACTCACAAAGGCTTATCAGATGTTCTCTAGGCCTGGAGGAGTTTGCCCCTTTAGAATCTAAGCATGTCATGGAAGCTGTAGAAAAAGCTTTAAAGAGCCCTCTTAGACAGAGTGTTGGTTCCTGTTTTGCAACTTCTGTAGCTATTTTGGTGCAAAAAGAGCGCCCCGATCTTTTGCTCAAGGATTTGGAGGATATCTTATATCGAGAGCGCCTTGTGCGTGTTGTAGAGGGGCATGAGTGCATAGCTCCCTTGAGCCCTTTTAGTGAGGGGGGATATCCGCTACTTAAAGCTTGGGAATTTACAATTGCGTCTCTTACGGATTATCACCATAACGCTTATCGCTACAATTTTCATTCCTCTTTGGGTCTCGATCCAAAAGAGCCCGGAGGATTAGGGGAGGCCTTGTGGAAACAGTTTGAAAAAAACTTTGAGTCCCTTAAAGAGTCTTATCAGAATAAATTCCAGGATATTCGGGATCATGAATCGGCTTTGCAAGGGGCTCAGATGCGTCTTAAAAGCGCTTATCGGGAGGAGGATATACGACGCGTACAAGCCGAAATGCAAATGGAAAATATGCGCTTGGACATGTTGGAGCTGGATGCTCAGGAGATGAAAAAAAAACTCGTAGACATCCAGGAGGGCTCCAAACTTTTCTTTGAGGAGCTGGATTATGCCCTTATAGGGGAGTTCTATGAGGTTTATGATCCACAAATCAAGGGGGAGGAAAAAGAAAATTTTCAGGATTCTGAAGCTGGCTTTCGCCTTGTTTGGAAAAACGGATTAAAAAACATCACCCAACACATCCGGATAAATGATTTAGAAACCTACCTGTTTGCGATCAAAGAATTCTTTATCGACTTTGAGCGGCGGATGGTTGTGGACCATCCCTATTTGCGGGGTTTAATCGAGACCAGCAGCATTATTGTACAGCAGCAGCTCCAGTCGATCCCTTTCCGTCGGCGTATCGAAAAAAAACAACCTTGGGCGTACCCATCCGGGGGATCTTTAGAGACCCTTTTAGAGGGGTATTTCGAAATGAAAGGGCCTTTTCAAAAAGAGGAGGTGCAACCTGAAACCCCCCAGGATCTATTTGTTTTCTATTTAGACCTGATGAAATCTCTTTCGACAGATACTCTAGCTCTTTTTCAAAATAACCCCCAAAAACGGCTTTTGGCCCTATTTCCTACCCATGCATTTACTTTGCTCCCTGGATCTGAAAAATTTCGTCAAGGGTGGGAGGACTTAGGATTTAGTTACACTTGGGTACGAGATCATCTGATCTTGCCGAGCAAAAAATTGTTGGATCAAGAGCCAAATTTATTTCTAGATCTTGAACGAGCAGTAGGTTTGCAGGGTGCATATAAGCTCTTTTTTCAAGGGCACCGCGCAAATTTCCCTTTTGTGGTTTTTGCCGACTCGAACTGGCAAACCCCGGATCAAAAGGTTCTCTATCTGTCTTTTCAGCTGGATCCCAAGACGAAGGAAATAGGGGTTTTTCGGCGCACGCTGGATGGTTCCTATATTTTTCCGATGTTGGAATGGGTACATCTTTATAACGGAAAAGAGACTTTTACCGTGTATACAAGGCCCTTTCAATATGGGGGGCCCTATACGACACCTAGGTTATGGCAAAAAATCTAACTTTCTAAAATATCTACAAGCTTGTGGTGCGGATTTTGTTTGATCGCGTACTCTTTCTCCCAAGTGCTTTGAAAAAGGACTATAGGCCTTTTATCCAAGTCAAAAGCGATGATCGCAGTGGTGTTTTTTTTGAAAGTTTTCAGATCTCCTACAAGCCATGCCGAGCATTGAAATGAGAGGGGGGTGATGGTTGTTTCGACGTTGTATTCATCTTTTAGACGCCACTCAAGCACTTCAAATTGCAAGCGACCTACGGCAGCAAAAATCGGATCGGGTGAATTCTCCTCTTTTAGAAGCAAAATAGCCCCTTCATTTGAAAGTTGTTCACACCCTTTATCGAAAGATTTACGCCCCGAAACTTCTTTGGGGCGGATTCTGGCAAAAAATTCGGGTTGGAACTGGGGAAGGGGTTTAAAGCGAAAGCCCCCTTTTGTGGTCGAGATCGTATCGTTAATCTGAAAAGAGCCGTTGGATGCAATACCGATGATATCGCCGGCCACAGCCGATTCTATAGTTACCTGATCGCTTCCGCTGAGTTGGCTTGGTCTGGAAATACGGGAAGATGTCTTTAATCGGTGATTCAAAACAAGCATGTCTTTTTCAAAAAGACCCGATACAATTCGAAAAAAAGCGGTGACACCGCGGTGGTGTTTATCCAGGTTTGCTTGTAATTTAAAACAATAGGCGCTGAAAGGGGAATCGATGGGATCGATAAAAATTGGCTTTTCATCCGCCCCTATCGCTTCATAGGGTTTGGGTGCTGGGGCAAGCTCAATAAAGGCGTCAAAAAAAGGTTCTACACCAAAGTTTGTTAATGCAGATCCAAAGAAAACAGGGGAGAGCTTAGCGTCTAAAAAGTTCTCAAGTACAAACGGATTTCCGGCCATGTCTAAAAGTTCTAAATCATCTTGAAGCTGGGATAACTCTTGAGGAGTGAGAAATTTTTTTAAATCCTCTTTTGAAACCTGGTGCATCAAAGCTTTTTTGGCGCCGCCAGCTGCGGTCTTTTCAAAGACGATGAGCTGTTGATCTCTTCGATCGTATACGCCCTTGAAATCACGTCCCCCTCCGATCGGCCAATTCATCGGTGTGGCCAAAATCCCTAGGACCTTTTCTACCTCGTTGAGCAGATCGATCGGCTCAAGCCCCGGCATGTCCATTTTATTGACAAAGGTCATCACGGGTATTTTTCTGAGGCGGCAGGCCTCAAAAAGTTTGATGGTCTGCTTTTCTACCCCCTTGGCCGCATCGATCACCATGATAGCGCAATCGGCCGCAGTCAGAGTGCGGTAGGTATCGACAGAGAAATCCTCGTGCCCCGGAGTGTCGAGAATATTGATCACCTTGTCTTTATAGTGAAATTGCATTGCAGAGGCGGTGATCGAGATCCCACGCTCCCTTTCCATGCTCATCCAGTCAGAGTGGGCCCCTTTTCTCCCTTTCCTACCCGCAACCATCCCGGCAGTATTGAGTACGTCTGAGTAGAGCAGCAGCTTTTCGGTCAGGGTGGTTTTCCCGGCATCCGGGTGGGAAATGATGGCAAAAGTTCTTCTTTTCAGGATCTCTGATTCTAGGTGAGTTTGGGTGATCATGAGGACAAGATTAAGCTCTTTTACTTAATTTCTCAAGGTTTTAGCAGTTAAGCAACAAAAGCAAATAGAATTAAAAAATTTTTAAAAACAGAGAAAAGCTCCCCCAGCCTGAGGCAAACGGGGGAGCTTAAAGATTCCAAATCAAGGTTGACATGGTTTAGGTAAGTTTTCGTCCATGAGATTTTTGAAGAGCTTTGAATTCGTTTATACCCTCAATAGTGTACTGTAGTATCAGCAATTTTTTTATGACCGGATCATTCCTAAGCGCTTGTGGTACGAGCTCTGTCATGTTATCTAGACGAAGATCAGAGAGCAAGGCAGCAAGCAATACATCTCTGTCACCTTTTTGTCTATCTGAAGCAAAC
Organism: Chlamydiota bacterium; assembly: GCA_016866475.1. Lineage (GTDB taxonomy): Bacteria > Chlamydiota > Chlamydiia > Chlamydiales > RGXB01 > RGXB01. The sequence continues at coordinate 3,711 of VGMF01000022.1, forward strand.
TCTAAGCTATGACCATCTTTTGATACGGCAGCAAGCACTACATCTTTGTCATTTTTTAGTCTATCTGAAGCATATCTAAAAGCACAGCATTTGTTAGGAGATGTAAACCGGCGCGGTGTCCATTCTTTAATCATTTTAAGAATGAAATTTCTATCATCTTTAAGTCTATCTGACGCAATACTTATACACTCAGCATCCTTTTGATGGGCATATTGAAGGAGCTTTCTAGAATGTTTTAAAGGACCAGCTATAAGATTAAGGGGATTTATACGTTTCAAAAACTTTAATGTATCTTTTAATCCATGCTTTTCAATGAGCATATCCACTAATCTATCTACAGTTTCTTGTGGGATTCTTGAATAAAAATCGTCTGATATGAAAAAGATTGGGGAGACTTCAAGAATCTCATGTAAAAGTTCGATAGGCGAAAGATCTTTGAGCTGAGTAGAAGTGTTTATTGCTAGTGGCAAAAGAAGACGGAAAGGCTTAAATTCTTCAGCCATATCACATTCAATAGGCCAAATACGATCATTTATGACGCTTGAAAATTCTGCAAAATTTTTTGAATTATCTAAACGCTGTTTAATGTCTTTTGGTAATTTTGTCCCTAAAATTCTTTTTAGAAAAGGCAGTACCTGTTGTTTTAGCTCAATAAAGGTGAGTTTAGAAATTTCGTGAAATTTTTTACAGGTCTGGGCCATAAAGGATTGATTTTTTGGTGGCAAACTCTTGAAAATTCTCTCTAAAAGCTCTTGAGGTAAATCTGTAATAACCGAGGACGGATTTTGCTGTTGTTGTGCCGTTTCTACTGGTCTTAAATTTGTTCCTTCAACCGGATTCATTATCCCCCCTACTTGATAGTAAATTTATCTATTTTGTTCCCTAAATTATAATACTTTTTTTAATAAAATTCAAAAGTAAATTTTGGCCCGTAAGATTATAAGAAAGAGTGGGTTAACCGAAGAGGCAAAAGGCTTTTTTGGCCCTGGTCATCGCCGTGTATAGGTGCTCAGTCAAAAGGGGTTCTTTAGAGGAGGGGAGTAAGATATCAACCTCTTCATATTCAGAGCCTTGGCTTTTATGGATGGAGATTGCGTAGCTAATCTCATAAGGGGGCAAAAGGGGCAGTGGGATAGGATCCAAAAGGTGGGGGAAATAGGCGAGTTGCTTTGCCCCTTTTTTATCGAACAGATGCACCCCCTCCTGGCCATTATAGAGCTGCATCGGATCACTATTTTGGGTGATCATAATCGGGACCAACAAGTAGCGCCCTTTTTGCTCTTTTAGAAGGTTGAAGATTCGATTTGAGAG
>VGMF01000023.1 GCA_016866475.1 Chlamydiota bacterium
CCTTTTATATTACGTCAATGGCTACTGCGTAAACATGCGCGATTGCTGAGAAATGGTTTTTTAAACCCTCAGTCATAAATGAAGGTTATTCGTCTGGGCACAGGTTGAACCTTTTTTTAGCAACTTGATGGTGCTCGAAACACAAAAGCGAAAAGCGACCCGCCCACTAAAAAGGTTTAAAAGTTAATTATTATTTATTTAAATAATCTATTTATTTACTATTGTCTCGTTTAATTACCAAAAGGATGGCTGTGATCAAGTACTCGCTTCATTTTTTATTTTGTGTACTACTGGTTTCTTGCGCACGGGTGAGCTCGTCTTATCATAATGAAGTGGTTCTTTGCAAAGAACCCAGAGAAAAACACACCAGAGTCGAGTTTTTTCCTCAAATGCCCTCGCGTGTTGCCTATCGGATCGGAACAGTTGCATCGATTGGAAATGGTTATGCAAACTTTGAAGATTTAATTACAGACGCCAAAAAGAAAGCCGCCAAAATGGGGGGGGATTTCATGATTCCGGTGCTTTCGGGTGTGGAAAAAAGCAATTTGTACGTTCCCGGATCAACATCGTATGATGCCAATGCTACAGTGAGTTTGGGATCGAGCAATGGAACCGGTCGCAGTACCGCGAGCGGGTATTCCATAGGACCAAGTATTATCGAGGTAAATAAACCATGGAGCGTCTTTTCTGTTTGGGTGTACGCACCGGCGCAGACGGGCCTACGTCTAGGAGAAAACAATAGCATCCTTAGCTTTCATTTGAACAGCGATGCGGCTCAGGCCGGAATCAGGGTGGGAGACACACTTATCGGCATCGATGGAATTGATATGAAAGACGAAAAGGTCATTCATCATCTCATGGATTTGCATCCTGGAGATAAGTTAAAAATTTCCGTGTTGAGAGACTCAAAGCGTATCGATCGCCAAATCACTGCTTTGTCTAATTGAAAAAAAACAATAAACTAGCGAATGGGACCTTTAACTTAGGGGAAACATGTCGTGAAAAAAGTTTTTTAACGCACCCCTTTTATTTTTTCATCTCCAATGCTGTCTTACAGAATGAGCATGCGCTGAAGAAGTTTCCTACGTCGCCGTTACATAGGATTTCGGTACGCGGGCAAGGTTAGGGGATCATCCGATCTGTTATTTGCATGCAAAGTGGATCTCATATAAATATAATGGTCCTCTTTTGTTTAAGCCGTTTTCCACACTTGTCGACAAGTGAAAAAGAAAACTAGTGGTCATGCAGCCCTAGGTTGCCAAGACAAATATTACGAATCTCTTCCCTTTTTAATACAACTATTTGAAAACAATTTAACCTAGCGAGATAAGGGGATATTTCTAGGCTAAAGCGTCTCTTTTATATCCACCGATTTGAGTACTAAATTTTTTGAAAAAACGAAAAATGCTTGACTGTCAGGGGGGGGTCTGTTAGTTATCAAAACAAATTTTCATGAACGATTATTTCTATTTAGATTCTTTAAATCCGTCTGGTATAAAAGCCTTCCACATCGGCTCTGTTGTTGATGTTATTGAGGGCTCGGTCGACTTGCGTCTAAAGGGTCGCCGGTTTTCAGCTCAAAAATTCCAGTATGGTTTTGAGGTGGGATCCTCGCTGAATTTTGATGCGATGGGGGAGGCACTTCTTGTGGGCGATAAGCTTTTCTCAACATGCACCGATCCAAAGCATGAGAGGTATGGACAGCTTGTATCGGGAGATGAGTTTGTAACAAACGGCCTATTTGTCATCTCTCTCAATACAGCACCTTCATTCCAATTAAAAATGGCCTCCAAGAATGGCCTCCCTCTGGAGCAAGTGTACCGGCAGATTTACCAAAAGGTTGCAAAGCCGTTTGCTTTTTGCGGTTGGATGAAATTTGCTTCTTTCCACGCAACTTTTATCGAACAATCGCCCACCAAGGGGAAAAATATTTTTGATAATAGAGGTTTTTATTATTCCAGACCGCCGATGCTTCGAGGTAAAGAGTACGGATTTGCCATGGGGGTTGTTGCCGATTTTAACGACACGGTGATGAGGGACGTCAATGCCTCTTTACAGACTGTCCTCTATCATAATCCTTTTGAAAAAAGTAACCAGCTTTCATCGCATGCGCATATTGTGACCTTGGATACCTCTTGCGAAACGGAAAGTGCTATCAGCGGCGGTCATGCTAGAGAGTGCCTGCACCTTTTTTGTGAGCAATCTGCTGTCACACAAGCGGATCTAAAAATATTCACTATTGAAAGCGTGGAGGACTATTTAGAATGAAAAATGGTGCGCAGCTATTTGTAGAAAGTTTGGAAGTAGAAGGGGTAGAGATCGTTTTCGGGCTACCCGGTGCTAAGATTGACCCTTTATTTGATGCATTGATCGACAGTTCTATTCGGATGATCCTCTGCCGCCATGAGCAGCATGCCGCCTTAATGGCGCAAGTGTACGGCAGGATCACGGGCAGGCCGGGAGTTGTGATAGCAACATCGGGACCCGGTGTGGCCAATTTGGTGACCGGACTCTTGACAGCTACTACCGAAGGGGATCCCGTGGTTGCAATTGGGGGAAGTAATCCCCGTTCTATGAGGTATAAAAAGGCGTATCAAATTGCCGACAACGTGTCGTTGACAAAGGCTGCCACAAAGTCCAGCGTCGAGATAGTGGATACATTGACGATCCCAGACGTATGCGCACAAGCATTTAGAAAAGCTCTTGAGCCTAGAAGAGGGGCGGTATTCATCAGCGTTCCTAAAGATGTTTTATTAGAAAAAGTGGCTGCTGAGGGATTTAAAGAGAGGGTGCCTTTTGCTCTTGGTCCTGCCGACGAGGAGGCTATGGATCAGGCGGTCGCCTTGATCGATCAGGCAGAGTCCCCCGTATTTCTTTTAGGTATGGAAGCAAGCCAACCTGGAAATTGCGCTGCCATTAGGGATCTTATTCGGGAGTGTCCTTTACCTGTCGCTTCGACCTATCAAGGGGCCGGAGTCATTCCGCGAGAACTCGAGCACCTGTTTGCAGGGCGCGTGGGCCTTTTTAAAAATCAGATAGCCGACAAGATGCTCGATCAGGCCGACACAATAGTCGCAATCGGTTTTTTTGCCGTGGAATATGATTCGGGGATTTGGAATAAACAGCATAAAAAGAGAAAGATTATCCATATTGACTGTGCTCCGGCAGATCTTCACTTAACCTACAACCCTTCTGTAGAACTCATTGGCGATATTGCTAAGACGGTGGCTTTGATGAAAGCTAAATTAAAAAACCGATTGAAAAAAAGAGCCTTTAAGAATTCTGAAGGCTACCGTAAGGAATTAGAGGGAATCATCAGCTCCGGAGCCTCGAAAAGCAATATGCCGATGCATCCGTTGCGATTCATCCACGACTTAAGGTCTCTGCTTGACGACGAGGCACTTGTTATCTGCGATATTGGTTCGGTTTATATGTGGATGTCGCGCTATTTCTTATCCTACTCCCCGCGCCATTACCTCACAAGCAATGGTCAGCAAACTCTGGGGATCGCCCTTCCTTGGGCAATCGCGACAAGGCTTATTTTTCCCGAAAAAAAGATCTTATCGATTTCAGGGGACGGGGGATTTTTAATCTCATCCCAAGAACTGGAAACCGCTGTGAGGGAAAATCTCTCTTTTGTCCATTGCGTTTGGGTCGACGGAGCCTTCGATATGGTTAAACAACAGCAGCAGATCAACTTCAAACGGGAGTGCATGGTTAAATTAGGTAGTGTAGATTTAGTGAAGTATGCGGAAAGTTTTGGTGCTCTGGGCTATCGCGTTGAGCAAGCAGCCGAACTCATCCCTACATTAAAGAAAGCACTGGCATCCAAGCGCCCTTGCATCGTCGAGATTGCTATAGATTACTCGGAAAATAGGGCCCTTTTTGAGACAATGAAAACAGAAATAGGATGAAGAAAAGCCTTAGCACTATGAACCTTATTCGTCTGTGACACCGAGGTGAAATTTGTCATTTGGAAGGTATAGAATGTTTACACCTCGCCAGGTCGCACCGCATGCAATCTTTTCCTGAATCTTTCCAGCTGACTTCGACCAATTCAACGAACTATGGGGGGCTTGGCTATGCTGATGCCTTGGTAGTAATGTGGCATGTGCTGCGTAGCATCGTCAAAGCGCAAAAGTAAAGGTTTAAGTCTTAACGAATGTCTTTTGTCGTCTGATTTTTGTTGGCATCTGCTGGCGTATCGAAATTCTTATGAAGGGCTTTTCAACTCCCCAAGTAAGAATCGAACTAAGGCTTTAATTCAATTGAAGAAGTTTTTTGGGAAAATGATTACATCGATCATTTTGATGTGAGATGGATCTAAAGTTGTTTGATAGATTTTCTTATCTCCTCTGCTACTTCCCTAAGCTCTTCTATAGGAGATACAGCTCGACTTCCAGGTCGGTATAAAAATACTCTTGGTTCGTACTCCAAGATGCCTGTATCACCTTTTTTTCTCGGCACAACATGGAGATGAAAGTGAGGAACAGTCTGGCCTGCATTTTCTCCCATGTTCCAGGCGAAATTAAACCCTTCCGCATCAAAAGCTTTACATAACGCCTGACATACATGTTTTTGTAGGTCTAAAATTGCTTGCCATTCTTCGGGAGTTAATTGTTCACATGATGCCACAGCACGGATTGGACAGATCAAAAGATGGCCTGGTACAATAGGCATCTGGGTAAGAAAGGAAAATGCCAAATCATTACGCGCTATTAACCGTTCTTTGATCCGAGGACTTTCTATATCAAAACTGTTCATCTCACATTCCTTTTAATTTTGATTGGTTAGAGGCTGCCACCGCCATTTACACTAAGGGTTTGTCCGATTATGAAGCCAGCGTCTTCACAAAGCAGGGCTTTTTTAACTCCATTTATAGGAAACACTTCGAACTTTTTACAGATATCAGCAAAAGCCCTGCAGTTTTTTCAACTAGAAGAGGTTCTGGAAAATCGATTTTTGAATGGTTGTAATCGGATCTTGCTAGATCAAACTCA
>VGMF01000024.1 GCA_016866475.1 Chlamydiota bacterium
GATAAAAAAAGGGATCTCTAGAACGTAATTTTATCGAATCCAGCAAAAAAACCTTCGATCATAGTTTTTCTCGATGAGAGCTATCAATTTGGGATCCATTTAGGGGGAAATCTCGGATCGGCAGGCTGATAAAAAAAGGGATCTCTAGAACGTAATTTTATCGAATCCAGCAAAAAAACCTTCGATCATAGTTTTTCTCGATGAGAGCTATCAATTTGGGATCCATTTAGGGGGAAATCTCGGATCGGCAGGCTCAATTTTGATTCGGAGCTTTATGCTAAAAATCATAGAGGGAAAAATTGAGCGAAAAGAGGAACATATGTTGATCGCTATGCAGTGTGTGGGTCCAAATGGAGTCTGTGCCAAGATCACGTAAATTGATCGTCATATCTCCGTACCAGTTATAAGAGTACTGCATATCGAAAACCAGCCAATTCCATTGAATTGGAAAGCGGACCCCAGCTCCAACTTTTGCGCCGGCAAGGTTATGATTGAAAAAGACACTCGCCTGGGGCTGAATCCCTCTGTTGTAGGAGATTGCCGAATCATTTTCTAGCCCTAAAGTCCATCTACCGGCAGAAAATCCCCCTAGAACATAAAGTGCCGTGTCCTCAGCAAAGAAACCCAGCTTTAAAAGAGCCCCTCCCAGGACCGAATTTTTGGCTTTTATCACATGGTTGGGGATCCCGATCGAACTTGTAAGGAGGCCGATCATGGTATCTAGCGTGTCGTAGTAAACATTCCCCTCGATGGCTGCATAACCGACGCCAAAACGGCCGTCGATCCCTATGCATCCACCCGCAATCCCCGAGGTGCTACCTACATCAAATGCGACCGTATTGACAGCGTGTTGCGCTGTGTAGCGCCCGTCATAGGCGGCAGGCCCAGCTTGAAACCCTATATACACGCTTCCGGTTTTTTCAATTTGTTCCTCGTAGTTACCGCTTAGCGCTCCTGAAACAGAGGAAATAAAAAAACAAAGAGAGCTGATACAAGCAAGTTTTAAGGAAAGCTTCATGAAAACACCAGTCCTAAATTTAGGATCGAGTATAGAACCTTTTTTTTTTTTTGACTAGATTGCTATAGCGAAAAAGGGGATATCGTAAAGCTTTTGGGTACGGATCAACGAAGAGACTGTAGATGCTTTCTCTGTTTTTATCGCACCGCTCAAAAGCTAAGCGACGTGGAGGTGGCATATGTGTAAAAAAAATCGATTCCCAAATATCTCCTTATAATACCTATACAGGAGGCTATTCGGTGCCGCTTAATTCCCCTGTGAAAAGATCAGTGCATTAGCCAAAAACGTTACAACGAAAGGCTACGGCCAAGGCATCAAACGTAAATGCAAACTTTTTGAGAAAAAGAGGCCAAGGGGCGGAAGTAAGGATTTAGAAACGTCCAAATTCAAAAGGAAAAATTCATTAATGTCATAAAAACCGACACCGAGGATTGATTTTGGGCATTTTGATAAAGCTTTGATTTTTTTGTTGTAAAATAATTTTTATCACTCTATCCGAGGGTTTATGTCAAACATACCCCCAGGTGATCATTATACACCATCCCCCACATCCAACCAATTTGGTTCTTGCGTGCCTCCAAAAAAACCTGGAGATTCAAGTTCTTTGGTCTCTTCTATTGCTCGGTTTGTAATTACCTTATCCAATAAATGGAACAAATACACTGCCTCCCTTAATAGAAATGTTACCGAAGATGGGGATAAAACAAAATATTCTATCGAACATCCTACTATTTTATCGCTTCAAGAAAGGGAATTAGAACTTAAGGACCACATTCTTAAAACACTGAAACCACCTTATCCAGCATTAAAAGCTTTTCAAGGGATCATTGGACAAATAAAGGGTGATAACACCCTTTTAGAGATCTGGACTGAGTTAGTTCAAAGACCAGAAGATAATTTATTGGGGGATTTATTGGTTGAAGTTTTCCAGGTAATTTATCAAAAAAAAAGAGATTTAGCTTATGAAGCAATTTCTAAAATAGATCAGAGGAACCAAATAAAAAAAAGGGTAGTAGACTGCATTAAAGCCGATGACTGTGAATTTTTTTTTGAGAAAGCTATTCAAGAAAATGCCCCTTTTCTTTCAGTTCTTTTACTTAAAAAAATTTATGACAAAAAATTTTCAGTTGGGACTTCACAAAGTGAATTTGTACAATTGATAGATAAATTTTGTGTTGGGAAACAAAATACGGCTATAAGAATTTGCGAGAAGTTACTCTTAATAAATTGGGACATACCAAGTCAGTTTGATCTTATTTACCTCTCTGAGTTTCAGGAGTTACGCGTTCATTTTTTTGAAGCGGGTTGGGGAGCAAAAGAAGAATTTCTAACAAAAGCCTTATGTTGTTTTTGGAATGAAATTTTTCGCTTTATTGGTACACGTTCAGATCTTTCACCATTAAAAGGTGTTTTGGAACGTTTCGAAAATGGCATACTTGACATCGGCAAGAGCCATTTGAATTTTCTACCAGAGGGGAACAATCCTGTCCAATTTTTACTCTTTTCAATGGGTATACTGTATCCCAAAATACGAGAAAAAATTGTAGCTACTGGAAATTCTACTAGCCAAATCACACCTCGTCAGCTAGCCGAAGATTATCGTTTACTAGACCCTGATTCCAAAAGATTCATCGGTAAAATTCGGACACTATTTCTAACGCCTGAAGAAGCTATAAAAAACCTTGAAGAAGTAAATCTAGATGATAAAGATTCACTGCCATGTACAAGGGTAAAAAACAAACAACAATCTGGAAGCTGCGTGGTAAAAAATCTAGACAGCCTTTTAAGTATGAGTTCCAAAGCCCCCTCAATAATCATGCATGGAGGATTCCAGCATCACGCAATTTATGCAGAGGTTTTTAAATGCCATGGTCAATTTTTTGCATCAGTTCATAATTTGGGAGAGGGCTGCGAGCATCATTTGCAAGGTGAAAGAAAAAAAATCTTACCCCTTATCCTTATTTTTGAAAATAGTGACTCTTTAATTGCTTTTTCTAAAAAGTTTTGTCAAATAGATCTCAAAATAAAAGAGTACCTCGACCTTGTAGAAAGTTTCGCTCTAAACAGCCAAAACAAAAATCTCAAGAGTGATATTCAAAGGATGCTCTCACTAGCGTTATCTAACAGCTTGGCTGATTCTTTATTGATTCCCAACAAATACCGTGCAAACCCTATGCATCCTAAGTATAGGGAATTTAGAGAATTACAAAGGTGGTGCATACGAAACATACTCCATCCAACTGGTGCCCCTAGTGAACCGAAACAAACAGCTATAGAATTGAGAAGAACGGTAAAAGCCGACTCCTTGCCCCAGGAAGAAGAAGAATAGGGGAGTGGATACCTCAAAACCGAACCCCATGCTTTACCAATTGAAAAGGGGGTCTTGGGTTGCAAGTGCTCTATGCCCTACTTCGGACATTAGTCTAGGAAAATTTTCCAGGTATATTTTGCGTTATTTTTAGCGAAAGGATTTAAAAAGCCCCAGTAAGATAGAGATTTAAGAAATGATTCGACAGAACATTTCGTTTTACCAGTTATTTCCACTTCTTGGATCACCACTAAGAGCATGGTGGGTAGCTTTGGGTTGAAAGCAGGGGGCTGTAAGAGCTGGTTTTCTTGAGAGTGGATCAATCGCTTTCATTTTGCATTTTGAGGAGAAAAGCCTTTCTATGGATCTGTAAAGTTTTCTTCCGTCTTTCGGATTAATGATTCCATATAGAGCAGATAGCAAAAGAGCAGACACTAAAATTGGTGTCACTAAAATTTTAAGTAAGTCACTGGCCTGTTTTTGTATCCGACTTCGGAGGGGATGGGGTTTAGGATCTAAAGTGTTTTCAATGAGTTTCACCTTCGTAAAATGGTAGGCTGTACCAAGTTGAAAAACACGCTCCGCAGTCTTTGCTAGATGGTTAAGGGGTGCCCAAAACAACAGAAGGGTGCACTTGATTGTCAGGTTATTGTTTTCCTGGAACAGTACCGTGTTTTGGTAGACCTATAAGGTCTTTGATCATAGCAAAACATAAAGGTCCTGAATTGGCTTTCCTTACAGGCTAATTCCTTTCTATATTGAAGAATTTCTTTTTGCATTTCTTCTATTATTTTTGTCTGATGCTTAACTCCATTGATTAAATCGAGTATGTCTTTACCGAAACAGTAATTAGGAAAAAACAGGGTTTGTTCTGATGGTCTAGATATCGACTTTATCAACTCATTGAAAAATATGGACACCTTTTCGGTAAAAGAGAGCTCTCTAAGCCATTTTAGAGGGGGGGGGGCCTGTTCCCAATCAGCATGAAATTGGGCTTGCACTGCTTCTGCCGATGATTTTGAAATTCCCATTTTACCCCCCTAAGATACATTTCTATTATATATTAAATTTTTTTATAAGTCAAGGGGAGATCGCTATCTAGTTGATATTGAATGTGTTCTTTGACTGTCCAACTTTTTTATTTAGCATGCTCGTACGCTTTAACAACGTAATCGTGAGGGGTTTGCCTGTTAAGTAAGGGGGGCAAAATTTTATTCACAGGGTCAGGGTGTTTTCATGGAAGGGGCTTAACCGCACGCGACAAGAGTCTCGGCGAGCTAAGGATTTTTGCAATATTGAATTCGGCAAAAGGGTGAGGGGTTATTGGCCCGATTTTCCCACTCTTTTTTGGTGATTCGATAGAGAACACATTTAGACATTTTATTTTCAATAGGCACATTAGGCAGGGTAAAATCATTTTCAGGATCATATTTCATCCCTATCT
>VGMF01000025.1 GCA_016866475.1 Chlamydiota bacterium
CCCATGGGATCATTTTATAGTCTCTTTAATTTTTTAGTTTTATTTTTTTATACTTTTTTGATTTTTAATTACAATGTTTTATTTTTAAAGATAATCATATTCATGGTCTATGAATGTGAATTGAGCCTCAGGAAGATTTAAACGATGTCTATAAATAGGAATAATAGATGCCATGCTATGTGTTTTCTCCTGCATCCTCGATCCTTTAAGCTATAATGATGGATTCTATCATGCTTCTCCCATCCATTTTAACAGCTCTGCATCAAAGAGTTCCGCTTCTTCATATTGAGGTGAATGAGCGCTTTTTTCAAAGATGCGGACGGTTAGATTTTTGAACTTAGAGCAAAGAGGATCCCAAGAATGGACGGGCGCTACCAAGAATTCAAAACGTCCGTAAGCAAGCAACACGGGAAGGTCTAATGACTCCAGACCTTGCGAGACATCGATTTCACTGGCAAACTTGAGGTACATTTGATCCAGAACATGCGTGTTCGGCTTGACGCCTTGCCAAAGATGGGTTGAATCAAAATTATAGTCGTAAAAGCTTTTGGGACTGTTGCGGAAATTCATCTGAAGAAACCACTCGTCCCTTGGCAGCTGATTCAACTTTTCATCAGGCATCAGCTTCATATTCCGATCGAATGCCGCCTTCCGCTCCGGCCAGACAGAATCTTCCCAATTGTTTTGGGCCATTGCGATGTGATCCGGCCTCATGTGCGGAGGCATTCCGATGATGACAGCGCCAAAAACATGCTTTTTGTACTTTTTCGCATATTCAAGAGCTAAGAGACCGTGAGCTGAATGGCCGACGACAATGCATTTTTTGAGACCGAGCTCTTGTCTGACATGCTCTATATCATCAAGCAGAGTATCAAAAGTCAGATCAATTTCCGGTCCTTCTGCAAACCCTCTATAATCAATAAAGTGCAATCGAAGGGATTTCCGAAGATTTTGCGAGAAGCTTCGGGGGTAATAGATTGAGCTGCCAACGATCAGGACATCAGGGCCTATTCCTTCTGTGAGATATTTTAGTTTAAAGCCATCGATTTCGATATGCCCTGCGTGTTTCATTGAATTCTCTTTGCTATAGTTAGGGGCTTAACAAGCCACAAAATAAGATCGTCATCGAGTGGATAAGATTGGCCAGCAATAGCAGCTTCGCCTTTGTAAGTAATGCCATTACCTTCAGGGGTGTATCCTAGTTGAAAATAAAGCTGTTGTGCAGGCCCGTAATCGCGGTATAGCCCCACCCCAATCCCTATTTCATTGCAACCTTCCTGGCTTGCAAGGTCTTCAAGCCATTTAATCAATGCTGTACCCAACCCTTGTCTTCTATAATCTTCATCGATCCAAATTGCGTTGATTTCGGGAATGCTTCTTTGCGCAAAGAAAGGTGATTCCGGTTTTCTAAGCAAACTTCCATAACCTAGGATTTCGCCATCCTTTTCTATGACTGCAACTGTACGAACTCTATCTTCCTGCTCTTGATAGTATGCGTCCCAAAGAGTCTGCGTCTTTTCGGGTGTTGACCAGGGGAATGAGTAACGTCCGACTATTTTTGGAATGTCAGTTTTTTGCAAAGGGCGTATGAGAGGGTGCTGTTTGTTTTGATCGCTGTTCGCGCTGCTGGCAGTTAAGGATTTAATTTTGCTGATGTTCTCATCAAGAGCCGTATGATGGGTATCTATTTCCAAGTCGTATGCAGTGCCAGCATGCACTTTATGGAATTGGCCGCGCGCCGATCCTACTATTCTGTTGCCCCGCTCTTTTTCTCTTTGTTCTAAGACAGGTAAAGGCGCGTTGACTCCAACCCACAAAACGGCAAAATCTTTTAAAAGCTCTCTCCATTCATCTACTTGTTTTTTGCCAAAAGAAACATCGTCAATGATAAGATGGTGTCCCATTTTGGCTAACGTAACGACTACTTCCTGAAAGGTTTTTGCTATTTTAGCAGCATAGGGACCTATTTGAAGTTCTTGAATGGGATTGCCAGATACATCTTCACTCTTTTTCCAGCTAAATCCAATAGAAGCCTCTTTGCCTGTCCAATCATTTACTTTTTCTGGCATCCATCCAATGATCTTATCAATACCGACATGGAGAAAAGGTTCCTCAAATACATCCTGTAATGCTTTTGCAAGCGTTGTCTTTCCGCTGCTTGACGGTCCATTGAGATAGATGATTTGCACACGGCTATTTGGCATTGGATCCTTTAATAAACGCATTAATTTTCTGGATGATAGGTTCTTTCATTTTGCGATATTGGTCTCCGTTTTGATTTGCTATTTCTGATGCCTGCTTTTTGACATTGGCGTATTCTTCCATCGCTTCCGGATGGGTTCTCAGATAATCTCTAAATCCAGTCAGTTCTTCCCATTCTTTACTTTCAGGATAAGTTAGATGGATGTGGTATCTCCTACTATTTTTTTCCGGGTCCGGCAGATAGGCGATGAAATAAAAGCGGTCCGGCGTACTGAAAGAAGGACGGAATTCGTAGTTGAGTTCTTGCAGCTTGTTTTTTGCTTCTTCCATGCAGTCTTTCTCAACTGCAATCGCAATATCGATAATCCCTTTTCCACCAAGACCGGGAACGGCCGTACTTCCTATGTGCTGAATATCAAGACACTTGTGAGCTAGAGGGCCTAAAAGCCTTGCTTTTTCCCTATTAAACAACTCGGGAAATTTCTTATTGTAGGGGGTATAAACGTATTTATTCATCAAATTGTTTTGGACATAAAAATTTTAACAGCATCGTTGTAATATCCCTTCCTAGAAAAATCTATCTTGTAACCTAGTTTTTGATAAAAAGCGGGAGCTTGAAAACTCATAG
>VGMF01000026.1 GCA_016866475.1 Chlamydiota bacterium
GGAGCGTGCCCCTGAAAATTTTGTTCCAAGCTTTTCTCGTAACGAGATCCAAACAAAATAAAAAAGAGTGTTGCCCCTAAGCTCCACTCGTCGAGCTTGAAAATAGGAAGAGGGGCTCCATTAGGAGGCAAAAATTTATAATTGATTCGCCATTGTTTTTTGATCCAGTAGTTTTGAGCATATTCTGGGGGCATATAGCCGGTGCTATGGCACCTATCAGTGGTAGTATTATCTCCTTTTTTAGCGTTTTTTGCGAACCCAAAATCGGCTAACTTGAGTTCATATCTACTATCGCGTATATAAACTAGAAAGTTCTCTGGCTTAAGATCAAGATGCGCAATCTGATTCTCATGGAGTTGAATTACTAAACGAAGAGCCTGTAGGGCAAGATCTAACTTCTGATCGAAAGAGAGCTCTAAATGGTCGCAAAGAAAATTCTGCAAGTCTCCACCATTCACAAATTGCAATAATAGAGCACTTCTGCACTCAACGAAACTTTCTTTTGGGTCAGTTGGGTGCACTGGTTCAAAAAGGGTATATTTTTTGGGAGTAAGTCCAAGCCTATATGCTTGGTCCAAAATTTGCAGTCTATCCGGAAGAAATTGGGAAAAAGGGTTATCGGCTTTTTTTTGAGATAAGTAAACGTAAAATTTAGGTTCTCCTTTTTTGTTACGCTTTACTTCATTTTCTACCATTTGCAATGCTGGATTTGCTGAGGCGTCTTGAGAGCCATCATCTAAAGCTGAAGGGTGTACGAAAAAAACCTTTCTCTTCACCGTTTGGTGTTTTTCGCTCAGAACATAACAGCTATGTTTTCTTAGGCGTGATCCCCCCTTTTCTTTTGCATCGCCCGTAACAGAAAAAATTGGTCTAAAAAGGTTCAGCAAGGTTTCGCTGTACTCAAGTGGCTCCATTGGGGGAGCTAAAGAGCCTTCAAAGAGGTCGGACTCAGATCGAGGAGTATTTGGAGGAGTTTGTTGAGGGGTTCTTAACTCCACAGTCGAAAATTGTTGTTGGGTATGGGTCGTTCTAGAAAAAAAACTTTGGAATGCTCTGATCATATTGCTCTACTTGCAATTTTTTTCTGGATAAGTATAAAGTTTGTATATTTTAAATAAAGAAAATAAACAATATTTGAATAAAGAGAAAACACCTTAAAGGGTGTTCAGGATATATTTTAAGCTGATAGGAGTTGTTTAAGGGAATCGAGATTCTCTTTCATCAAAGCAGAGATTACCACTGTCTGTACCTCTGTTGGAAATAATGAAGAGAGTGCCAAGATGGTCTCTTCTTCAACAAGATCTGCTTTATTCAATACAACAATTTTAGGCTTTGTCAAAAGCTCCGGATTGTAGGCTTCAAGCTCTTTGAGTAGAATGTCGTATTGCGCTTTTGGAGACTCTTGAGAGGCATCTAAAACAAACAATAGACTTTTTGTTCTGTCGATGTGTTTTAAGAATTGGAATCCTAACCCTCGTCCATTGCTAGCGCCTTCGATAATCCCGGGGATATCGGCGATAAATGTACGAGTAAAGTTCTCCCACTCTATGTAGCTTAAATTAGGCGCTAAAGTAGTGAATGGATAATCGGCCACTTTTACTTTAGCCGCGGTAAGAGCGTTCAACAAAGTCGATTTTCCCGCATTAGGAAAGCCGACAAAGCCCACATCTGCGATGAGCTTGAGCTCGAGCACCACCTCTTTTCCCTCGCCAGGTTTTCCCGGAGTGCATTTCATTGGTGCAGGATTATAGGAGTTCTTGAAAAAGTTGTTTCCAAGTCCACCCCTGCCACCTTTGCACACCACAAATTGCTCGCCGTGCGTCCCTAGATCTGCCAAAACCTCTCCAGTTTCGGCGTCGTAGATAATAGTACCCATAGGCACCAGCAAAGTAATGTCATCAGCCGATTCCCCCTGTCTGCAGGCAATCGCACCATTAGCACCACTTTGGGCTCTGAAAATTTGTTGATTACGGTATCGACCAAGGTCGAACTGGTTGGAAGTAGCCTGAATGATAACGGAGCCCCCCACGCCCCCGTTACCACCACAAGGTCCGCCCTTTGGACGAAACTTTTCACGGGTCCAGGCGATCACTCCGTCACCACCTTTTCCCGCTTCTACGCGTATGCGAACCTTGTCTATAAACATCTTTTTGTCTCTTAGGCAACGACGTGTACGAACGTCTTGGTTTTGGTTTCGTACTGAACTCTGCCATCAACAAGCGCAAAAAGAGTGTGATCCGTGCCAATCCCTACGTTTTTACCGGGATGGTAGCGTGTTCCTCTTTGGCGAACGATGATATTGCCGGCAATGGCTTGTTCCCCACCATATTTTTTTATACCAAGGCGCTTGGAATGCGAGTCGCGTCCGTTCTTGGAAGAGCCTTGGCCTTTCTTGTGTGCCATGGTTTACCCTTTTTTGATCTGAAGGATTTTAATGCGGGCATATTTTTGACGATGGCCCACTTTTCTAGCGTTATTTTTGCGGCGCTT
>VGMF01000027.1 GCA_016866475.1 Chlamydiota bacterium
AAATTTCTGAACCGTTGCCCGCAAACGGTGATCGGTGAGGGGCGATGGATCCAGTTTTTAGCAACCGAACTCTTTTCCTATGATAGGAATATTGTACAATATGTCGTAGGTCTTATGCCCGAAGATCTCATCCCATACGTCCTCGAATTTTTGGATCAAAAAGATGAGGGATGGTTTCTCAGGCCCCGCTTTGAAGCAATTTTTTCGAAAAATATCGACAAGCTCTCTGCCGGGGTACAAAGGATGCTCATAGACAATTTAGAAAAATGGTTCCCCATTGAAACAACTGTTTTAGAGTCTATAGAATCCCTTTGGGAAATGCGTAGAAAAAATCTCAAACAAAAACTGGAGCTTTTTGATGAGACGCAAACGCAATTAAATCTTTTCCAAAAGCGATCACGTGAGGTCAAAGCTTTGAGAGCAAAGCTCAACGGGACAGAGTGTTTTGCTAAAATGGACTCCATCGCCAAGGAATTAAGCGCTGTTGAGGCTAAAATAGCCCCTATAGTTGAAAGGGCGAATGCGATCGACTTGTCGCCCATCAGCGACTTGATTTCTCAGCAACTTTTGGAAGGGGAGGTCTATTCTTTAAATGGTCAGGTGGGGATTTTAAAGGCGACAAGAGACCAACTAAAGAAAAATCTTATCACGAGGGAAGAATTCAAAACAGAGCAAGAAAAAGAGCAGGCACTTCCTCTCATCGCCACCCAGCAGGCGGCTGAATTGGAAGAGAGCCGCACAAAAATTGAAGAAGAAATCGACTCTTTCCGTTTACTGGTGCTCCAAACACGGCAAAGCGAAAAGCGGACCGCCCACGAAAACTTTTAAAATATAATTATTATTTAAATAATCTATTTGTTTATTGTTATTCCAGTTTGTTTATCAAAAGGATTATCTGTGATCAGAAGCTCGCTTGGTTATTATGGGTTTCTTGCACGCGGGTGAACTCGCCTTATCAGAACTACGTTTAGGAGAAAATAATAGCACCCTTAACTTTTATAAGAATAGCGATGCGACGCAGGCTGGAATTAGGGTGAAAGACACACTTAATGGACATTTTGTCTGAAGTCTAAATGGCTTCGATTCGTAAAATTTGCAATTAATATCTATTGAGTTAAACTAGAAAACAGTGATAGAATCACCCAGGTCAAATAGTATTTTTATGGATTTTCGAGAGTTATTAGCAAAACTCAAGCGCATGTGGGACCCAAGACCAACTCTAGCCAAAGAGTGGTTAGATTGTGCAGCTAGGTATGAGGAAAGGATGCGGGCCAATAAACTTGTAGACCAACAAATAGTGGAATCCATTCTCCAAGAAAGAAATCGAATTCACGCTCTTTTTCAGAAGCTCTTACCTGAATTTAAAGAACAAATTTCCGTAGTTGTGACAAAAGAAGCGCTAGTTGAACACTGCGCTATTTTTTCATGGAATAAGCATATTTATGTACTGGTTTCTGGTGCACTCATAGCTCGACCTATCGAACATCCGGAATCCAATACAATAAAGGCTTGGGATTGGCTTGCCCGGCATGAAATTTCCCACATAAAATCTGGTCATTTACCTTGGTTATTTTACGTACGTAAACTATTTCAGCTTACGGCCCTATTTTTTTGGATCCCCTGTATATTTTCTTATTTACTCCCCTCAAATCATCTAATTGACTCATGGTTCAACAAATCTCTTTGGCTTTTTTGTGCTGGCTGGAGCATGAAAATGATTGTCACCTTGGTTTTTGAAATCATGGCCGATCTTCAGGCCACTCGCTCTATCAAGGACCCATCAGTATTAGAGGCTGCAGAAGAATCCATTTCTAGAATGACCTCACAAGCCATTAATAGATTAGCCCAGCCTTTTGGTTGGTTGAATTATCTACTACATTGGCTCTTGTCAGATCCCCATCCCCCTTTTATATTACGTCAATGGCTACTGCGTAAACATGCGCGATTGCTGAGAAATGGTTTTTTAAACCCTCAGTCATAAATGAAGGTTATTCGTCTGGGCACAGGTTGAACCTTTTTTTAGCAACTTG
>VGMF01000028.1 GCA_016866475.1 Chlamydiota bacterium
CCTAGGCTGGGGCTTGGTATGGCTACAACGAAGGTTTTTGCGCCGCTGGCGATGGACCCGTTGGGCCTTATTTCTTCTCCCCTTGCTCATGTTTCTGCACGTGGCACCCCAAGTATGGTCCGCTGGCCTGCTTTCAAGGAATGACCCTTGGGTAGTACCATCAATTTCAGATCAAAAGCAAATTGCAGACTGGCTCAACAAAAACACAAATGATTCGGATCTCGTCGTATGTCATTGGAATATTGGATGGCTTTTGAACTGCAGGTCTGCCGACCTTCTGCAGTGCACGGCCTGGGAGGGAATGAAGACCCACCTTTTTGAAAACGGCCTGCCAAGAGAGCGATTTCGCTATGAGGCAGATATTTTAGATGCTAAGTTTGTTGTAATTACTTACATCGACCTTATTTGGACCCTCCAGCAACCAAATGTCCGTTTGTTGATTGAGCAAAAGGGTGTTCCTCAATACAGAAATGTTTTTAATACGCCGTCTGGAATGGTTTTACAAAAACGATAAGTTTTCATGTCCTTGCTAAGAACAAATTTAAGTGTTGTCTTTCTTTTTTAAATGAAAGCAGATATTCGTTTGAGTCCCTTTGCACAAGGGGTTTTTGTTCATCGCTTAATTCGTAAATACAAAAACCAAGAGCGCGGATTGAGTCTAAAAGTCTTTTCGGGCATGAGCCTGACTCATTAAGGCCCCAAGGCCAAAATTCCATTATGATCTGTATGTTATGGTTTTTTTTCAAAGTTTCATACATTCCACCCCAAACTTTTGCTTCATATCCTTGCGTATCGATCTTAACTAAATCAACTCTAGCAAGGCCATATCTCCTGACAATATTATCAATAGAGTCAACTAAAATTGAATTTGATATTCTTGAATGTGTTTTGTCGTACAACCTGTGGTCGGCAGGGTTCATTGGATTTAAAAAGAGTTTTCTTGTGCAAGCATACTCTCCAGCCGCTAACTTTTCGATACATAGGTTTTTATAGTCATTTCGCATTCTTGTCCTTTCTATTAATTCAACGTTTTTTTTGTCGGGTTCGATTGCGATAACTGGGTTTTTTTTCGAAACAACCTTGCAGGCTAAGGCAGAGTACAGACCAATATTTGCACCGACATCAATGAAAATAGTGTCTTTTTTTAGCTTCGATAAAAAAAACTCAATTATTGCTGTCTCATAGCATCCCAAAAAAAGACTCCCCGAAAGAATGGGGTCATTTTTGTTTAGGGATAGGATGGTCTGATGTATTGCAATTTCCTCAGGAATTATTTTCTTTATTAAAAAACCGACAATTTTTTTAAACAAAAAGGGCCGGCAGATCACTGTATATATGAAGGTTGCGGAAGTCGGTCGAATCCATTTAAGAATTCCAGGTTTAATTAAGAAAGCGCTCACAGCTTTTATTTCTTCTCGAGGACAATAGCCGCCTGTATCCAAAGGTCCCTTGGGCCAAAGTCGTACCGCACCAGGCGACATCCCGCAGCCTCAACAAGCGCCTCCGCCTCTTGACGGGACTTGAGGAGACTTGGTTCGGGAGGATGTAAGGGCTCCTGAATCC